>CAWBLW010000001.1:0-44515 GCA_963789745.1 uncultured Acidobacteriota bacterium
GGCGGGGCTGAGAGGACTTGAACCTCCGACACGCGGTTTAGGAAACCGCTGCTCTATCCAACTGAGCTACAGCCCCGCGCCGAGCGGATGCTAGTCGCGCGGCGCCGAAATCACAACCCCGGCAGCGCGACCGACCTCGTCACCACGACGTCGGCAGTACCCGAAACTTGGACGCGGCGGGAGGCTCGGCTTCCCTGCCCCCGACCTCGGTGACACGCGCGTGCGGCGGGCCGTGCCACAGCCGGCCCTCGAGCGCGTCGATCAATCCCGGTTCGCCCGCGGCCAGCACCTCGACGCGGCCGTCCGGGAGGTTGCGCACCCAGCCCGCGAGCCCCAGCGCCTGTGCCTCGCGCATCACGAAGTAGCGGAAACCCACGCCCTGGACCCGGCCCCCGACGATGAAGCTCTTCGCGGCCATCTGCCTCTAGAACCCGTCGCGCCCGACGAGCGGAACGAACGTCGCCGGGCCGTGTCGCGAATCCTCGAAGCGGTCACCGCGACGGACGACGCGCACCAACTCTTGCCGCCGCAGCTCGCCGATCGGGATGACCAGGCGGCCGCCGTCGGTGAGCTGCTCGACGAGGGCCTTCGGAATCGCCGGGGCTGCGGCGCTGACGACGATCACCTCGAACGGCGCCTGGGCGCGCCACCCCAGGGTGCCGTCCATGACCTGCACCGATACGTTCCGATACCCGAGCTCCGCAAGCCGTCCGCGCGCCGCCTCCGCGAGCCGCGGCAGGCGCTCGACGGTGAACACGAACCGCGCGAGCTGCGCGAGCACCGCCGCCTGGTAGCCCGAGCCTGCCCCGATCTCGAGGACGCGGTCGCGCGCCGTCACCGCGGCCAGCTCCGTGATCCGGGCCACGACCGAGGGCTGCGAGATCGTCTGCCCCTCGCCGATCTCGAGCGGGTAGTCCTCGTACGCCTGATGGCGGAGCGCCGCCGGCACGAATTGCTCGCGCGGCACGGCCGCCACCGCGGCCAGGACGCGCTCATCCGCGATGCCGCTCTCGCGCAGGTAGTCGATCAGCACTTTGCGGCGCACGGGGACGGCGGCGATCACCTCAGGAGCCCTCCAGGTCCCATGCGGCGACCTCGTTCTCGAGCAGCAGGAGCTGCTCGCGGTCCGTCATGTCGAGCTGCAACGGCGTGATCGAGGTGTAGCCGGCGCCGACGGCGGCAAAGTCGGTCCCCGGGATGTCCTCCCACACCGGTTCCCCGCCGCCGATCCAGTAGCACTTCCGCCCGCGCGGGTCGGTGTCCTCGACGACGCCCTCGCCGTACGTGCGCTTGCCGAGACGGGTGAAACGCACGCCCTTGGGACGGTCCGGCGGGATGTTGACGTTGAGCAACACTCCCGGAGGGAGTCCGCGCTCGAGCACGCGGGTCGCGATCAGCCGCGCGAACCGCCCGGCGAACGCGTAGGAGAACTCGCTCCAGATCACCTGCGAGACCGCGATCGCGGGGACTCCGAGGATGACCGCCTCGAAGGCGGCCGAGACCGTTCCCGAATAGTGCACGTCGTCGCCCATGTTGGCGCCGAAGTTGATCCCGGAGACGACGAGGTCCGGCGTCCGGTCCCTGAGCACGTGGCCGACGCCGAGCGTCACGCAGTCGGTCGGCGTGCCGTCCACGGCGAATCCGCGCTTGGCGAGCTGGGTGAGGCGCAGCGGGCGCGAAAGCGTAAGGGCGTGGGACACCGCGGAGTTCTCGCGGTCCGGCGCGACCACCCACACCTCGCCCAAGCTCTCCAGCGCATCGGCGAGCACTCTGATCCCTTCGGAGTGGTAGCCGTCGTCGTTGCTCACGAGGATCAGGGGAGGCGTCACGCGCGCAGTATAGCGGGGCTGGTGGTCCGTGGTCCGTGGTCCGTGAAGGAAGGTGCAGCGCGTAAACTCGCACTCCTGCGCTCGATGCGATCGCCGGCCTCTCTCTCACTTCCAGGCGAAGCCCTGACGCTCGAGGGCGCGGCGCAGCGCCGGCTCGCGCTCCTCCATGGTGCCGCCGGCCGCGAAATAGCGCGCCAACACCGAAAGCCAGTCGCCGCTCCGCGAGATCGGCGCCATTGCCGCCACGTCGGCCGCCACGGCTTCGGGCGTCAAATCGTGGTACGTCTCCGCGTGCAGCACTGAGCCCAGGGCCACCCGCGGCCGAACGACGGGCTCCTCCGCCGGCCACCCGACGCAGACCCCGAACAGGGGCAGGACGCCCCGGGGCAGCGCGAGAAAGTCGATCAGCTCTCCGACGCCGTTGAGGATGCCGCCGATGCACACGGTACCGAGGCCGATCGCTTCTGCCGCGTCGATGAACCGCTGCGTCGCGAGCGTCGCGTCGATGACGGCGAAGTGCAGCCCCGTGGCCGGGCACCTCCCCGCCTCGAAGCCGTGCAGCCCGAGCACCAGCGCGAGGCGGTGCACGTCGGCACAGGCCACGAGGAACTCCGCCGCGTCGAGCACGTGCTGCTGGTCGCCCGAGAACTCGGCGATCCGTTGCCGCCGGGCGCGGTCGAGGACTCGCACGAACGAGTACAGCTGGCCGGTGGCGTCGGTGGGCGCACGTTGCGCCTCCGCCACGAGCCTTTGGATCGTGCCCTCCGGCAAGGCATCCGGGCGGAACACGCGGATCGATCGGTGCGGCGCGAGGACGGGGTCGGCGTTCATGTCCCCACAATAGCGCCCCGCGCAAGATTCGGATCAGGTCATATCCGAAACGTGCGGGCGCTGACGAGCGGACGCCCGCATCCGTTCGGCCGCGCCCCTCGCGCTCAGTCCGTGGGGATCAGAAGGGCGAGGACCACGTAGAGGATCACGCCAGGGAGGATGCCGGTTACGAACGCCGCCACCGCGAACACCACCCGCACCAGCGTGACGTCGAGGTCGAAGTAGTCGGCGAGTCCGGCGCACACGCCGGCGAGCTTCTCCGCATCGCGGCGCCGGCGCAACGGGCGCGGCGCGCCCGCGACCCGCGCGCCGCAGACCGGACAGAAGCGCGCGTCCGCCGGCACGTCCCTCAGGCACCGCTGGCATTTCTGGGCGACCGCTGCCATCGTGCACCTCCCCACCCACTCTACGCGCGGCGACCCGCGAAGGTTCTCGGCGACCGGGCTTGACAGACGCGCCGCCTTCGCCGACATTATCAACAAGACACGCGGGACGGAGGAACGGATTGCCAGAGGCGGTGAGAAGCGGAGTGGCGATCGCGGCAACAACATCAGCCAGCGGCGCCCCCATCCCCTCACCTCGCGCCGCCACTTCACGACAACGAAACGATCATCGCGACACGGCCCGCCGGGAGGAACGGGTCGATGTACCGACCGCATTCGCCGCTGAACCATCGTCGTCGCGCCGCACTGCACCGGCAACTCGCGAGGCCACGCCGCCGCGTGTCGTGACCTCGGTGGAAGATTCCTCGAAGGGACACCGACACTCTCGAACCGTCCATGCTCTCGACGAACATCTGCGCGCGAAACACTCGGGGGACGGCGTGGTCGGAATCGCGGCATCGTGCCGCGGGCTTGACAAACGCGCTCCGTGTGTATAATCGAAATAAGGAGGAGCACAATGGCAACGAAGAAAGCTGCACCGAAGAAGGCGACTGCTAAGAAGGCTGTGAAGAAGACTGTCAAGAAGGTCGTCAAGAAGGCCGCTCCGAAGAAGGCCGTCAAGAAGGTCGTCAAGAAGGCCGCCCCGAAGAAGAAGGCCGCCAAGAAGACCGTCAAGAAGGCCGCGAAGAAGTAAGCCTTCTGCTCGCGGGCCCGCGAGCGCCGTCCGCTTCGTTCTCTGGTCGGCGCACGCGGTGTCTCCTTCGGGTCGAAGTCTTCCGGTCGCGGGGTGCTCCCCCGGTAGACGCCGGAAGGTTCTGGAGTCCTCTCTCAGATTCGGCATCACGGGCGGCCACCGGCCGCCTTCGCCGTCTCCAGCGACCCTACTCGCGCCGGCCACTGAACCGGCCCGATCGTCACGAGGCACGGCACCCCGCACACCTTTCGTGGCGCGGGCGCCCTCGCCGGCGCTGAACATCTCCTCCTCCGGTTTCCAGACGACCACTCGCGGAGCGCGCTTCGCGCCGCGGCCCGAGAGTGCTGTGGGGCGCGACAGCTGGCGCGCCGTCGTTGTTTCCGCAGCGGCGTTGGCTCGCAGACGCCGGCCTTCTCCAAGTTCATCGCGGCCTGTCGGCCGCTGTGGCGACCGGCCGAAACGAGGAACGGACGTTTGATCGCAGGCGCGAACCGTCCTTGACGCAGCGCCCGAACTAAACTACCGTGCGCGCGGATGGGACTTGGTCGCAGCATCTTCTGGCGGATGTTGAGCGCTCCTGTCGGCGTCCTGGTCTTGGCGCTGATCGCGCCGCCACCCACGCACAACCACGGCCCACAACCCTCCGCCCTCGTGTCGTATCTCGGCCATCGCTGTACGGCCGGCAGCGAAACGCCTCATCTGCACCCCGCTCGGACCTTGCCGGCACCGGAGTGCCCGGCATGCGCGGCAGGCCCGGCTGCGGCCGGCGCGCTCGCGGACGTCTTCATGGAGGCGGCTCCGCGCGACGGAGTTCGCATGACCGCGCCCGCCGCTCGGATGTCGCGGTCGTGGGTCGCGCCTGGCTGCGCAGCGCGCGCCCCCCCCTGCTTCCTTCGCGACATCTGAGACACCCCGCCAGGCGGCAGCGCTTAAGTTCGCCCTCGAGATGAGAGAAGGAGGCGTCGTGATCCGAACCCGCTATGTTCATGTTCTCGCCATGACCGCGGCCTGCGCCGCCTCGGCGGCGACATCTCCGCCGGCCGGCGTTCAGCCCGCGGAGCCGTTGCGCGTGTCGCGAGCGCAGGCCGTGGAACTCGCGACCTCCGGCAACCCGGCGGTCGCCGCCGCCGCGGAGCAGGTGGAGCAGGCCCGCGCCCGCGTCGCCGAGGCGACCGCCTTTCCCGATGCGGCGATCGCCACGACGCTCGAGCAGGAGCAAGGCTTTCTCCAACCGCGATCCGCAACCACCAAGGACATCGGGCTGGCGCTGACCCTCCCCTTCCCCGACAAGCTCCGTCTCTCCGGCAAGGTGGCGAGCGCGGCGCTGCGATCGGCCGAGTTCTCGCTCACGCAGCTGCGCCAGCAGATCGCGTTCGCGACCGCCCAGGCGTACGACGCGGTCCTCGTTGCGGCGCGCCACGGCGAGGACTTTCGCGAGGCGAAGGCGCTGGCGCAGGATTTCCTCGCCAAGACACAGGCCCGTTACCGCGCCGGGACGGCCGCCAAGCTCGACGTGATCAAAGCCAAGGTCGATCTGGCCCAGGCCGAGAACGACCTCATCGCCAACGATCGCGCCGTCGCCACGGCGCGCGCCGGGCTGAACCGCCTGCTCGCCCGTCCGCTGGGCGCCCCCGTCGAGGCCACCGACGACCTCGCCGCGCCGTTGCGCGTACCCGACCTGGATTCCATCGAGCGCCTCGCGCTCGCCTCTCGACCGGAAATCCGGAGCCTCGCCGCCGACCGCGCGGGCGCTCGCGACGCTACGACGCTCGCGCGGCGCTACTGGCTCCCCGACCTCAGCTTGACCTTATCCCGCAACTTCACCGCCGGCAGCCCGCCCGCGTTCACGACCGCGGCATCGGTCAACATCCCCCTGTTCTTCTGGCAGCACGACAAGGGCTTCATCGCCGAGGCCCGCCACCACGAAGCCGAGCTGGCGGCCACCGCGGACGATCTGAGAGCCGCGGTCAGCCTCGACGTCAGGACCGCCTACGCCGCGGCCACCACGGCCGTGCGCCAGGCTGCTTTCCTCCGCGACGAGCTGCTCCCGGAGGCCACCGACGCGTACCGGATCGCGTCGGTCAGCTACGGACTCGGCGGGTCCTCCGCGCTCGATCTGCTCGACGCCAAACGCACGCTGCTCGAAGCCAAGAGCCAGTACACCGACGCGCTAGGCGCCGCCAGCGACGCGCTCGCCGACCTCGAGCGCGCCGCCGGCGCGCCGCTGCCCGCGCCCCCAGGAGACGCCCATGACCAGTAGCGCCCGCATCCTGCTCGCCACGATCGGCGCCGGAGCCGCCGCCTGCCTGCTGGCCGCGTGCCCGCGCGGCCGGACGACCCCGGCTGACCCCGCGCCCACCCCGTCGGCGTTCATGCTCCCGGCCGCACAGCGCGGAAAGATCCATCTCGAGGTGGCCAGACTCACACCGTTCCGCCGAACGGTGGAATCCACCGCGACGGTCGAGTTCGACAGCGACCGTGCGACGCAGGTGCTTGCGCCCTTCTCGGGTCCGGTCTCGCGCATCCTCGTCCCCCTCGGCGCTCGGGTCAGGCGCGGTCAGCCGCTGGCCGCTGCCGTCTCGCCGGACTTCGCCAACGCGGTGAGCGCCTACCGCAAGGCCGCGGCGACGGCGGCCAACGCCCGCCATATCGCCGACCTCGACGCGCAGCTCTTCGCCAACGACGCGATCGCGCGGCGTGAGATGGAGCAGGCCGAGACCGACGCGGTATCGGCCGAGGCGGACCGCGACGCCGCCCTGGAGCAGCTGCGCTCCCTGGGTGTCGGCGACCCGGCGATCGAGCAGCTGCGCCAGGACCGCGCCATGACCACACCTTCGGGGCTGATCCGGTCGCCGCTGGAGGGAACGGTCGTCGAGCGCCTGATCACTCCGGGCCAGCTCCTCCAGGGGGGAGCGACACCTTGCTTCACGGTGGCGGACATGTCGACCGTTTGGGTCATGGCCGACATCTTCGAGAGCGACCTGCCGTCCGTCGCCGTCGGCGACCCGGCCGACGTCACGAGCCCTTCGTCCCGGGAAACGCTCACCGGTACGGTCGGGAACATCTCCGCGCTGGTCGACCCCACCACGCGGGCGGTCGCCGTCCGCATCGTGACACCCAACCCGGAGGCAACGCTCAAGAAGGGAATGTACGTCCGGGTCGCGATCCACTCGCGCCACGACAGCACCGGCATCATGCTTCCGGTCTCCTCGGTTCTGCGCGACGACGTCGACTTGCCGTTCGTCTTCGTCGAGAACCCGGACGGCAGCTTCGCGCGCCACCGCGTCACCATCGGGTACCGCTGGGGGGACCGCCAGGAGATCGCGTCCGGGATTTCCGCCGGCGATCGGGTCGTCGTGGAGGGCGGACTGTTCATGCAGTTCGCGGAGAGCCAATGAGCGAGAACCTCCCGGTCCAGCCCGACGGCCGCCCCCCCGCTGGCTCCTTCGTTCACCGCGTCGTGGCGGCGGCGCTGCGGCAGCGGTTCCTCACCGTTCTCCTCGCGGCGCTCCTGGCCGCCGCCGGCATCTGGTCGTTCTCGCGCCTGCCCGTAGACGCCTACCCGGACCTCTCCCCGCCGATGGTCGAGTTCATCTCCCAGTGGCCCGGCCACGCGGCCGAGGAGGTGGAGCGCCTGATCACCGTCCCGCTCGAGGTGGAGATGAACGGGATCCCGCACATGGCGACGCTCCGCTCCATCTCGCTCTACGGGTTGTCCGACGTGCGCATGACCTTCGACTACGGCAGCGACAACTACCTCGCGCGACAACTCGCGTTCGAGCGCATCGCCGGCGTGTCGCTGCCCGACGGCGTGACGCCTTCCCTCGCGCCGCTCTTCTCTCCCTCCGGTCTGATCTACCGCTACGTCATCGACAGCCCGGACCGCTCGCCCATGGAGCTGAAGACGATCGAGGACTGGATCGTCGAGCGCCAGTTCAAGCGCGTCCCGGGCGTGGCCGACGACTCCGGCTTCGGCGGCGAGACGATGCAGTACCAGGTCCTTCTCGACCCCGCCAAGCTCGCGGGCGCCGGTCTCTCCGTACCGGCGGTGGCGGCGGCGCTGGCCGCGAACAACGGCAACTCCGGCGGCGGCTTCTACTCCCAAGGCGGCCAGTTCTACTACGTGCGCGGCCTGGGCCGCCTGCACACGCCGGAGGAGATCGGCGATGTCGTGCTCGCGGTCCACAACGGCACGCCCGTGCTCGTGAGGGACGTCGGCCGCGTGGAGATTGGCCACGCGCCCCGGCTCGGGCAGTTCGGCTTCGACGGCCGCGACGACGCGGTCGAGGGCGTGATCCTGATGCGCAAGGGCGAGCAGGCCCAGGTCGTGCTCAAGCGCGTCGAGCAGAAGACCGACGAGCTCAACCGGTCGATCCTACCCAGGGACGTCAAGATCCACCCCTTCTACGACCGCAAAGACCTCATCGCGCTCACCACCCGCACCGTGGAGGACAACCTGCTGCGCGGCATGGTGCTGGTCGTCGTGGTGCTCATCTTCTTCCTGTACAACGTCCGCTCCGGCCTCATCGTGGCCGTCACGATCCCGCTCTCGCTGTTCTTCGCGTTCGTCTGCCTCGACCTCAAGCACATCCCGGCGAACTTGCTGTCGATCGGCGCCATCGACTTCGGCATCCTGGTGGACGGCGCCGTCGTCATGGTGGAAAACATCTTCCGCCAGCTCGCGGCCCGCGCAGGGCAGAAGTTCAAGGTGCGGGAGGTGATCGTGGCCGCGGCGGCCGAGGTGGACCGGCCGATCTTCTTCGCGGTCGCCGTGATCGTCGCCGGCTTCCTGCCCATCTACGTCCTCTCCGGGCCCTCCGGCGAGCTCTTCAAGCCGATGGCGGACACCATGATCTTCGCCCTGGTGGGTTCCCTCGTCGTGACGCTCTCGCTGCTGCCGGTGCTGTGCTCGTGGGCGCTGCGCAAGGGGGTGCGGGAACGGCGCAACGCGGCGTTCGAGGCCGTGAAAGGCGCCTACGCGAAGGGCCTGGACGTCTGCCTCGCGCGCCCCTGGGTCACGGTGCTGGCCTCGGTCGCGCTGCTCGGCGGCTCGCTGCTGCTCATCCCCGGGATCGGCGCGGAGTTCATGCCTCACCTCGACGAGGGCGCCCTGTGGATCCGGGGTACGATGCCGTACACCATCTCGTTCGAGGAGTCGCGCAAGATCGCGCCGCAGGTGCGGGCGATCCTGCGGTCGTTTCCGGAGGTCACGGTGGTCGCCTCCGAGCACGGCCGCCCCGACGACGGCACCGACCCCACCGGGTTCTTCAACGTCGAGTTCTACGTCGGCCTCAAGCCGTACCGCGAGTGGAAGGGCCCCTACAAGACCAAGGACGAGCTGACCGACGCCATCATGGCCAAGCTGCAGGCGTTTCCGGGAATCGTCTTCAACCACACCCAGCCGGCCGAAGACGCCGTCGACGAGGCGGAGACCGGCCTCAAGAGCGCCCTGGCGGTCAAGGTCTTCGGGCCGGACCTCGCCGTCCTCGAGGAAAAGGGTAAGGAGATCAAGCGGGTCCTGGAGGGGGTCCGCGGCATGGACCACATCACGCTGGTCCAGGAGCTCGGCCAACCCAGCCTCACCGTCACGGCCGACCGCGCCACGATCGCACGCTACGGCCTCAACGTCGCCGACATCAACGGCCTCATCGAGGCGGCCGTCGGCGGCACGGCCGCGACCCAGGTGGTGCAGGGCGAGAAGCTCTTCGACCTCGTCGTACGTCTCGAGCCGCGGTTCCGGCGCACGCCCGAGGAGATCGGGAACATCCTCGTCGCGACCCCGGGCGGCCAGGAGATACCCCTGAAGGAGCTCGCCGACATCAAGGTGGTGAGCGGCGCGTCGTTCATCTACCGCGAAGACAACTCGCGCTACATCGGCGTGCAGTATTCGGTCGAGGGACGCGATCTGGCCGGCGCGGTGGAGGACGCCCAGCGCCAGGTGGCGGCGCGCGTCACCCTTCCCGAGGGGTACCGGGTCCTGTGGGGCGGCGAATACCGGGAGTACACGGCGGCGCGGCGGCAGCTGGCCATCGTCCTGCCGCTGACCCTGTTCGTCATCTTCCTGCTCCTCTTCGCGCTGTACAGCAACTTCAAGTTCCCCGTCATCACCGTGCTCGGCGTGCTGCTCTCCGCGCCGATCGGCGGCCTGGTCGCGCTGCGGCTGACCGGGACGCCGTTCTCGGTATCGAGCGGGATCGGGTTCATCGCACTGTTCGGGGTCTCCGTGCAGACGGCGGTGGTCTACATCTCCTACGCCAACGAGCTGCGCCTCGCCGGCATGGGGATCGCCGGAGCGGCCAGGGAGGCCGCGCTACTGCGGCTGCGGCCGATCATGATGACCGCCCTGGTCGCGGCGCTGGGCCTCCTCCCCGCAGCGATGGCGACCGGCGTCGGCACCGACTCGCAGCGGCCGTTCGCGCTGGTGATCGTCTCCGGATTGTTCTCCCGGCTCCTCGTCAGCGTCTTCCTCATGCCGGTCCTCTACGCGCTCGTGGCCAGACAAGGGGACCGCCTGGAGGTCTGAACCCTGCGATGCTCCGTGCGCACCGCTGCGCTCTCATTGCCGGCCGCGTCGGCGTGGTACCTTGAGATCATCGAGTCGACCGCAGGACGCGAGACCAAGGGGGCGAGCCGGAATGGACCACCCGGGTAAGGACGCGCGAAGGGTCAAGATCGTGGCGACGCTCGGGCCGGCTTCGGCGACCCCCCAGGGCGTCGGGGGCCTGGCGCGGGCGGGGGCCGACGTCTTCCGCCTCAACGCGGCCCACCTGACCCCCGACCAGATTGCACCGCTGGTCGCTCTGGTCCGCGCCGCCGAGGCCGCGATCGGCCATCCCCTCGCGGTCTTCTGCGACCTCGCCGGACCCAAGCTCCGGGTGGCGAAGGGAACCGCACCAGCCGTGCTCGTCGAGGGGACGGCCGTCACCATCGGCGCCGACGGCAGCGGCGCCACGGTCCAGGTCGAGGGCATGGACCCCGTGCGCGAGTGCCCGCCAGGCTCGCGCGTGCTCGTGCACGACGGCAAGATCGCGCTGCTCGTCACCGCAGCGCTCGCCAGCACGGTCCGAGCCGAGGTCGCCCGCGGCGGCAACGCCGTCCCCGGGATGGGCGTCAACCTCCCCGACGTCGAGACGTCGCTCCCCTCCCTCACCGAGCACGACCTGCGCTGCATCGCGGCCGCGCTCGACGCCGGCATCGACGCGTGTTCGCTGTCGTTCGTCCGCCGCGCCGAGGACGTCGCCGAACTGCGACGAGAGATCGCCGCGCGCGGTCGCGCCGTGCCCGTGATCGCGAAGCTGGAGAAGGCGCAGGCCGTCGCCCCGGATGCGCTCGCCGCGATCCTCGTCGCCGCCGACGTGGTCATGGTCGCGCGGGGCGACCTCGGCGCCGAGACCTCGCCGGAGATGGTGCCCGTGCTGCAGAAGCGCATCCTCCAGGCCGCGCGCGCCGCCGGCGTCCCGACGATCACCGCCACCGAGATGCTCGAGAGCATGATCCACGAACCGAGGCCGACGCGCGCCGAGGCCAGCGACGTCGCCAACGCGGTGTTCGACGGCTCCGACGCCGTGATGCTCAGCGCCGAGACCGCGATCGGCGACCACCCGGCGCCGGCGGTGGCAGCGTGCGCCCGCATCGTCTGCGAGGCCGAACGCCACCCGGAGTTCCGCACGAGCTGGGCCGTCTCTCCCCCGGATTTCGACCTCGCCGATCCGGTCTCGGACGCCGTCGCCGAGGCGGCGGCGGCCGCGGTCGAGCGCCTGAGCGCCGCCGCGATCGTCTGCTTCACTCGGAGCGGCAGGACTGCCCGGCTCCTCGCCCGCCACCGGCCGGCCAGGCCGGTCCTCGCACTCACGCCTCACCCCGAGGTCGCGCGCGCCCTTTCCCTCGTCTGGGGGGTGACCTCCCGAGTCGTCGCCGAGCAGCCCGAGGACCACGAGGAGATCGTGCGCTTGGCAGAACGCGAGGCGCTGCGCGAGGGCCTGACCGCGGCCGGCGGCCTTCTCGTCGTCACGCACGGGGCCCCGGTGGTCGCCCGGCCGCTCACCAACCTGATGCGGGTGCACCGCATCGGGAGCTGACCGGCTGGCCCACGCCGGCGGTGGGGAACGTCATCCCGAACCGTTGGGCCGGTTCGTGCCGGGAACCGTTCCATTGCGGCCGCTTCCGCCCACCGCTCCCGCCTCGGCCGGTTCGGCCGCGGCCATGTACACGGTCCGGCTCGGGAACGCGAAGTCGCTTCCCGCCTCCCTCACGATCTTGGCGATCGCGAAGTTGAGTTCCTCGACGACCTCCGTGTACTCGAGATACACTCTGGTCGCGATCCACGACCACACTTCGACGCGCAGCGCGTTCTCGCCGAACGCCGCAAAGCGGACGCGGTACTCCCCCTGGTACACCTTCGGGTGGGAACCGAGCAGCCGCTTCACCCCCTCGATCACCGCAGTGAGCTGTGCCTCGGTGGTCGAGTAGACGAGGGTGAGGACGGGGTTGTAGAGGATGCGGTCGCGCGCGGTGTAGTTCTCGATCCGCCCGGCTGCGATCAGGCCGTTCGGGATCGTGACCCGGGTCCGGGCGACGGTCCGCAGCCGCGTGGAGCGGAAGCCGATATCCTCGACCGTACCGATGTCCGGCCCGATCGCGACGAAATCGCCGACCTCGAACGGCCGGTCGCCGGCGATCGCGGCGGTGCCGAAAAGGTTCTCGAGCGTCTTCTGCGCCGCGAAAGCGAGCGCGACGCCACCGATGCCGAGGGCGCCGAGCCCGGCCACGACGTTGAGCCCGATCACGTCGAGCGCCGCCAGACCCACCAACGCGACGACGAGCGCCTTGACGATTCGCGTGGCCACGGGAAGGAAACCGACGAGGTAGCGTTCCTTCGCGGTTTCGCGGGTGCGGCGCGCGCCGTCGTCCACCAGGCGCACGACGAACCATCCGACGCCGGCGAGGGCCAGCAGTTTGCAGAGGTACCGGGCGACGACCCACGCCGCAGGCGTCAGCCCGAGCCAACGCGCCACGAGCAGGAGGATCGCCGCCCAGAGCAGGAAACCCGCCGGCCCGTCCAACGCCCAGGCTACGGCGTCGTCCCACTGCATGGCGGTGCGCCGCGCGAAATGCAGCAACAACCGGACCACCCACCTCCCCAGGTACCGGCTCACGAGCCACGACGCGAGGAGGCCGACCAGGATGCCGAGCCACTGCCAGAGCTGCAGCTCCGCGAGACTGACGGCGAACAGGGCGGCCGGAGCGTGGTCGCCGAGCCAGCCGTAGCCGTGCGCGTCGTACAGCCGGTCGATCTGCGCCACCGTCCCCTGCGAGACGGTCCAGACGTGGCCGAGCTCCGCATCGAACCGGTGGGCCAGGAGCAGCTCGACCGGTTGGTGTCCGACCTTCACGACCCCCATCCGTTGCTCGTTCTCGGGCACGCCAACCTCCGGAGAGCCGAGCGGGTCGTTCGAGAGCTTTTCCAAATCGACCCAGCCGGTCCGTTGCAGGGTCAGCATCAACCGGCGTGCGAGCCGTTCGCCCTCGGCGCGCTGTCGTTCGGGAGGGAATTCGCCGAGGTCGAGGTAGAAGGAGGCGAGGCCGAAACGCCCCGCCTGGCAGGCGGCGAGAAAACCCGCGACCGCCTCGCGGGGGGTCCCCCGTTGAACGTCGGCGGGGATCGGCCCGAGGCCGATGTCGAGCGGCTCGGCGCCTCGGGGCGCCTCTCCCTTGACGAGCACGCGGTACCAGAACGGCACGCTGGCCACCGTCTCGCGCGAGACCAGCCACGCGAGTTCGTACGGCATGGCGCCGACCGTGTGACGCAGCCGGATCTCACCGCTGATGCCGCTCCTGTCGAACCGAACCGCGATCACCTCGTTGGTGACCTGGCCGCCGATGGCGGGGCCGGTTTCGGCCTCCGTTGTGACCGCGTCCTCGCGCGCCTTGAGCACCATGAGCAGCTTGTAGAGCTGCTCCGCTCTCTCCGCACCAACCGCCGGCTGCTGCGGAGGCGGCGTGTCGCTGAGGTCGAGCAGGTGCGCGGCCAGGTCGAACTTCCCACCCCTGGCCAGGGCCAGGAACGAGTGCCACGCGGCCGCCGGCGAACTGCGCGCCACCTCCGGCGGCGGCGGGCCGAGGCCACGGTTGATCGTCTCGTGGCGTGCGACCTCGTACCGCGGCGCCGCTCCCGCCGCCAGGGCACAAAGGAGCAGCGCGGCGACCAGCGCCGTACCGAGCCGCGCGACACCCCGCGCGCCGGGGTTGCGGACGCTACGCGTGCGTACCATTGCCAGGTTCTCCACCCACAGCATAGCAAGACCGGCGGGAGGATGAGGGGACCGCAAACCCGAGGAGAAAGATAAAGGTGCGCGGGCGAGGGCGCCCGCGCCACAGTCAAGGCGCCCGCGCCACAGTCAAGGCGCCCGCGCCACAGTCAAGGCGCCCGCGCCACAGTCAAGGCGCCCGCGCCACAGTCAAGGCGCCCGCGCCACAGTCAAGGCGCCCGCGCCACAGCGAGAACACTCGCGCCGCGACGGTGGCGCAACGGTCACAGCAACAGGGACCGGCCACGCCAGGGCGGCCGGCGGCGCGCCGGGAGGAGAACCGCCTCGACCACCGGCCCCTTCACTCGCGGCCGAGGGCCTTCAGGAGTCCGGCCCGCGCCTGCGAGAGGTTGTAGTCGGCCTGCACCTTCTGCTGCGCGGCGCTGGTGAGGGCGACCTGCGAGTCGCCGAGCTCGATGATGCTCCCGACGCCGGTCTCGTAGCGCCCCTCGGCGAGTCGGAGCTGCTCCTGCGCGTTGACCAGGGCCTCGCCGCTCGCTCCGAGCGCGGCCTTGGCGGCGCGAACCGCCAGGCGCGCCTGTTCGATCTCGAACCGGACCTGCTGGCGCGCGGCGTCGGCCTGCGCGCGCACCGCCGCGAGGTTCGCCTCGGCCTCGCGCACCTGCGCCTTGGTCTGGCCGCCCTGGAAGATCGGCACGGTGAGACCGACCGCCACGTTCCAGTTCCACGTCAGGTTGGACGGGTGCACGCCAGCGTCGGAAAAGCCGGTGGAGGCGCCCAGCGTCGGGCCGTACGCACCGCGGGCCGCCTGCACCGTCAGCTCCTGCGCGCGGACCTGATCCGCCAGAGCCGCGAGTTCCGGCCGCGCCTTGATCGCCTCGTCGAGGAGAACGCCGGTCGAGCCGTCCTCGCCGGGGACCGGCGGCAGCGTCTCGTCGGCGACGTCGTAGTCCGTGGACCCCTCGACGCCCATCGCCTGGTTGAGTTGCGCCTTTGCCGTCTCGTAGCCGTTTTGCGCGGTGATGAGTGCGACATCGGCGTTGGCGACCGCCGTCTTGGCCTGGGCGAGGGCGATCTCCGCCTGTGTCCCGACCTCGACGAACCCTTGGGTCTGCTCCATGTGTTTGCGCTGGTTCGCCAGGGTGTCGCGCGCGACGGTGACGAGCCCCTTCGCCGCGCGAGCCTCGAAATACGCCGTGCGGACGGAGAACAGCACCTGCTCGAGCGTCGAGCGCTCACTGTTCCGCTGCGACGCCGCGCTCGCCTGCGAGGACCGCCACCGTGAACGGGCCTGCCCGAAGTCGTAGAGCAGAACGTTCGCGTTCAGACCGAGGTTGAAGTAGTTCGAGGTCGCCCAGCTCTCGCTCTGGCTCCCGCTCGAGATCTGGCTCGGCAGCGACCCCGGGCGGCTGGCATAGTTGGAGGTGGCGCGCTGATAGTTGGCGCTCCCGGCCACCTGCGGCAGCAACGGCGCCAGCGCCACGTCGACGCGGGCGAGCGCCGCCTGTGTCGTCGCGGCCGCCTCTCGCACCTGGGGCTGCTGCGCACGGGCGGTGGCGAGCGCCTCGTCGAGGGTCAGGATGCGCGGAGGTGCGGCCGGGGCCGCCGCCGCGAGCACGATCATGGCAAGGTTTGCGATCATCACTCGAACCTCAAGGCCTCGATCGGATCGAGGCGGGACGCTTTCCGCGCCGGGTAGAGCCCGAACACGACGCCGACCAGAGCGCTGAATACGACCGAGATGACAACGATGTCGGGGCGAATCAACATCGGCCAATGGAACCGACTGGCCAGCGACTGGGCGGTAACCAACCCGAGGACGACGCCGATGAGGCCCCCCGCGAACGACAGGGTGAGCGCCTCGACGAGGAACTGCGCCAGGATGTTGCGCGGTTTGGCGCCGACCGCCATCCGCACGCCGATCTCGCGCGTGCGTTCGGTGACCGACACCAGCATGATGTTCATGATCCCGATCCCGCCGACCAGGAGCGAGACCGCCGCGATGCTGGCGAGCAGCGTCGTCAACGTCTTCGTGCTCTGCTCGCGGGTGCTGGCGAGTTCGGTGAGGTTGCGGATCGAGAAGTCGTTGTCCGCCCCCGGTGCGAGGTGGTGCCGGTCGCGCAGCAGGCTCTTCACTTGCGCCTCGGCCCGTACGGTCCCCGAGGGCGAGCTCGCCCCAATGAAGATCACACCGGAGATGAACTGCTGCAGCCCGCCCTGGATCTTGGTCTGGAACGTCTTCAGGGGGATGATCGCCGCGTCGTCGTAGTCCTGGCCCATCGGCGACTGGCCTTTCTTCGCGAGGACCGCCTGGACCTGGAACGGGATGTTCTTGATGCGGATGAGCTGGCCAACCGGGTTGGCGTTGGGGCCGAACAGCTTGTCCACGACGGTCTGCCCGAGGAACACGACCTTGGCGCCGCCCTCCGCATCGGATTCGGTCATCGGCGCGCCCTGCGCGATGGGCCAGTTGCGGATCGCGAAGTAGTCCGGTGTCGTCCCGTAGACGCTGGTGCTCCAGTTCTGGTCCTCGGAAACGAGCTGCGCGACGGTCCTGAGTTGCGGCGCCGCATACTTCACGCTCGGCACCTCGGTCCGGATCGCCTTCAGGTCGTCCCACGTCAGGGTCGGCATGCTGCCGAAGCCGCCGTGCTGGCCACCGGCCGTCGTGCTGCCGGGAAGGACGATGAGCAGGTTGGACCCCATGGCGGCGAACGATTGCTCCACCATCGCCTTCGCCCCTTCCCCGATGGCGACCATCGAGATCACGGCGGCGACGCCGATGATGATCCCGAGCGTCGTGAGGAACGAGCGCATCTTGTTGCGGAACAGCGCGCGGATCGCGACACGGAGCGTCTGCAGCGGGTTCATGGCTGGCCTCCTGCAGCGTCCTCGGCACTGACGGGAACCGCCAGCTGCGGCTCCTGGCGGCGGTCCGACTGGAGCTTGCCGTCCTTCATCACCACGACCCTCGCCGCATACTTCGCAATGTCGGGCTCGTGGGTCACGAGGACGACCGTGATGCCTGAGTGTCGCAGCTCCTGGAACAGGGCCATGACCTCGACGCTGGTGACCGAGTCGAGGTTACCGGTCGGCTCGTCGGCCAGGATGACCTTGGGGTTCGAAACCAGCGCCCGCGCGATCGCGACGCGCTGCTGTTGTCCCCCCGACATCTGGTTCGGGTGATGGTGGACCCGGTCGGCGAGACCGACGCGGGCGAGCGCCGCGTTGGCGCGCTCATGGCGCTCGTGTGTGTGCGCCCCCGCATACAGGAGAGGCAGCTCGACGTTCTCGATCGCCGAGGTGCGCGACAGCAGGTTGAAGTTCTGGAAGACGAAGCCGAGCGTGCGGCTGCGCTTCTCGGCGAGCGCGTTGCGGTCGAGGCCCGAGACGTCCTCGCCGGCCAGCAGGTAGCGCCCCGTGGTGGGGCGGTCGAGGCAGCCGATGATGTTCATGAGCGTCGATTTTCCGGATCCGGACGCGCCCATGATCGCGACGAACTCGCCCTCCGCGACGCCGAACGAAACGCCGCGCAACGCGTGCACCTCGACGTCACCCATCCGGTACACCTTGGTGACGTCCTCCAGCTGCAGCAACTTCCATCCGTTCGCCATTGCGTCCTCAGAACATCCGGCCGGCGAACCCACGCTGACCCGCCGCGTTGCCGCCCGACACGTCGGTGATCACGGCGTCGCCCTCGGACAGATCGCCCTCGACCAACGCGCTCCTGATGCCGTCCGTGACCCCGGTCCGGATCGCAACCCGCGCGGGCTTGCCGGCGCGCAGCACCCACACCGTCTTGCGGTCGGCGCCTCCGCCGGCTCTCGCCGGCGCTTCGCCCGCCGTCCCTGGCGCCTGTGCGCCCGCCGCGCCTTTCCCGCGCGCCGCCGGACCACCGGCCGTCCCCCTCGGGGTCAGGCTCGCGAGCAGTTCGGCGGGCGGACGGAAGCGCAGCGCCGCGTTCGGGACGCGCAGCGCGTTGTCATCTTCCGCGTAGACGAAGGTGCAGTTCGCCGTCATGCCGGGCTTCAGCTTGAGCGCGCTGTTGTCGACGTCGATCACCGCGTCGTACGTCACCACGTTCTGCACCGTCTGCGGCGCGTTGCGGATCTGCCGCACCGTGCCGACGAACGTCTCCGTCGGATAGGCGTCCACGGTGAACGTGGCGGGCATCCCGGTCCGCAGCTGGCCGATGTCGGCCTCGGCGACACTCGTGTCCACCTGCATCTTGCGCAGGTCCTCCGCGATGAGGAAGAGCGTCGGCGCCTGCAGCGATGCCGCCACCGTCTGGCCGACGTCGACGTTGCGGGAGATCACCACCCCGTCGGTGGGCGAGATGATGTTGGTGTACGCCAGGTTGACCTCCGACGAGTGCAGCTGCGCCTTGGCCTGCTCGACGGTGCCGGCTGCGGCGTCGACTCCGGCCTTGGCCGCGTCGGCGGTCGCCTGGGCCGTGTCGAGGTCCGCCACCGCAATCAGCTTGCGATCCGCGAGCTTCACGCTGCGCTTGTACTGCCGCTCGGCGTCGAGCGCCTGCGCTTTCGCCTTGGCCAGGTTGCCCTGGGCGGCCACGTAGTTCGCCCGCGCCTGCGCCACGTTCGCCTCGAACAGTTGCGGGTCGATCTTGGCGATCAGCTCACCCTTCTTCACCTTCGAGTTGAAGTCGGCGTACAGGGCGGCGATGCGGCCGGAGACCTGGCTGCCCACCTGCACCGTGACGAGCGCCGAGAGCGAGCCGGAGGCGGTCACCTTCGCGACGATCTTGCCCCGGTCGACGCGGACCGTCTCGAACTCCAGTTTTCCATTCGCCTTCGCCTGGCGCATCCGCCACCAGCCGAACCCGCCCACGACCAACGCAACAGTCACCACGACCCAGAACCACTTGTTCTTGAACATTGATCTCCTCACGCAGATACGGCCCGTGATCCGGGCCCGTTCCATTCGGCGCGAACCTGTTCGCGCCGGTCACCCCTGGAGTGTTTGCGCCGGCCTCGCCGAGCGCTCATCGATTGTCGGCCCCCGCCAAGACGTTGCCCTTGCAGCTCCCGGCTTGGGAGTTCTCGAGGTTGGCGATGACCTTCCGGAGACCGTCCACCACCGCCGCCCGCTCGGACGGCGTCAGCCCGGCCTCGACCGCCGACCGGATCGCGTCTGCAACCGGGGCGAGCCGCTCCGCCAGCGAGCGCCCGGAGGGTGTCAGCACCAGACGCGACCGCCTCCGGTCGGCAGGGTCCGCCCCGCTGTGCACCAGACGTCGCCGCGCCAGCGCCGCCACCACCCTGCACGCGGTCGGCTGGTCCATCCGCTGCACCTCGGCGAGCTCGCGCAGCGACACGCCCTCGTTCCTGGCGACCGCGACCAGCGTCCAGAACTGCTGCGGCGACAGGTCGTGTTCCCCCACCATCGTGCTTACGGTCTGCTTGATCCGGCGTCGTACCACCGCCACGAGCAGTCCGATCGGTTCTTGCGTCGGCAATTCCTGCCTCCGCAATCATTGTCGTACGAATAGTTCGCACCGTCAAGAGTCGCATGCCCATCCGCCACCAGAGAGACGAAGGGGCCCCGCCCCCGGTTACACCCCGCGGCCGCCGCCGAACAGGTCCAGCTGGAGGCGGGGCGAATAGCGGAAGCCGTACTGCAAGCACAGGCGCGCGACGATCGCTGCGCGGGCCGCCACCTCGCCCGACGTGCGGCCCTCCGGCATCAGCAGCACCCGCCGGCGCTCGGCTCCGAGGCGCTCCACCAGTTCCAGCACCTCGCGAAGGTCCCCCTCGCCACGGACGACGAACTTGAGCTGGTGCTCGGGGTGGCGGCGGAGCAGCTCGAGCAGCGGGGAAAGACGCGCGCGCAGCTCCCGATGCCTGCCTCCGAACCGGCCTTCGGGGTCGGAGTTGGAGGTCTTCGGAGAAACCGAGAGCAGGTCGCACGCAAAATCCGGCGCGAGCGTGCCGGCCGTCTCCACCGTGACGTGGTGCCCGGCCGAGGCGAGGGCCTGGGCCAGGGCCGGCAGCTCCCGCTGCAGCAGCGGTTCGCCACCCGTGATCACCACGTGCGTGGACCCGGAGGCCGCGGCTACCAATCCGGCCACCGTCCAGTGGGACCCCTCGGGGCGCCACGACGCGTAGGGGGTGTCACACCAGGCGCAGCGAAGGTTGCACCCCGAGGTCCGGATGAAGAACGAGGGAACGCCCGCGAGCGTCCCTTCCCCCTGGATCGATGTGAACGTCTCCGCGATGACCATGCCTAGGCCGCCGGCTGCGCCGGGCTCTCGCTCTGGAGGAGGAGGAGGCGTCGGCACCAAACCGCGGCAAGAACGGCGCACCCGAGCAGCACCGAGCCGCCGGCCTGGTGGAGGGTGGTCAGCAGGACGTCCCACGCGGCGCGCGGCGCTTTCGGGACTCGCGTCTCGACGGCGAACAACGCCGACAGGCCCAGCATCACCTGCACGGTCACAGCCGCCGTGATCACGCGCCCGAGCGTCCCGAGAAGCGGCTGCTCGCCGCCCAGACCCGACAGTCGCGCGCCAAAAGCCAGCGCCAGAGCGAGCACGACCACCGCGAAGGCGACGTGGACCGCCAGGTCACGCGCGAGCTGGCGTTGGATTGCGCCGAGCAGGAGCTGGATAACGACCGCTCCGACGAGCAACACGCCGAACGCCCGCAGCGAGCGGGCGCGCGGACTCGCCACCGGCCCGGCGCCGGCGGTCCACGCGGTCGAGGTGACGGCTGCGAGCGCAACCATCAAGCCGAAGAACGCCGGGCCCAGCGTGGCGTGGACGACCGCCAGCGCGGACGACGGCTCCATCGCCGAACGCAAGGTGGAGAGCGTGAAGCCCCCGGTGACGCGCAGGCCGCCGAGGATGCCCTGCACGATCACGGTCGCGACCGCCGCCACCCCGAGTCGCTTCACCCACGTCCGCCGCTCGGCCACGAGCAGGTGCGCCGCAAACACGACGGTCGTCAGGCCGACCAGGCTCCCGAACAGACGGTGTGCATGCTCGTAGTAGACCGCGCCCGTCATGCGCGAGAGCGGATAGAGGAACATGTTGTAGCCGAATGAGTTCGGCCAGTCCACAACGGAAAGACCCGCCCCTTCGCTGGTAACCAGACCGCCCACGAGCAGCTGCAGCAGGGTGGCCGACGCCGCGACGCCCGCGAGCGCACCGGTCCAGTTCACCGACTTCGCACCGCCGGCGCGGGTCGCAGCCCCGACCGCCGCCCCGGCGCTCCCCAACGCAGCGCCAAGGAGCAGAGAGCCCGGGAGCCACCACAGCGCCGAAGGGACGATGTGGTCCACCCGCGCCCCGCCGAGCAAGCTGCCAAGGATCAGGAGGTTGACCACCGATGAGAGCAGCCCGACCGCGAGGCCGCTCCGCCACCCGCGCGATCCCAGTCGCCCGGCGACGAATCCGCCGCCGGCAAGGCAAACCAGCAGCAACAGGGCGAGCAGCCAACTCGGCACGACGGCGGGCGGCAGCCGGCAGAGGTAGCCGACGAACCACATCGCCACGCTGGTCCCGAACCCGAGCGCCAACGTTTCCGCGCCGCGCAGCCTCTCTGTCCCGCTCGCCGCCATGCGTGCCTCCCCTTCCCGACCGACCCGGCTTAGTATGAGCCAGTGAGCCGCACGGTTCAAAGGCGGCGGGGAATGTCCGCAACGTCTCGCTGTTTTGCGAAGACAACGAGCTGGTGCGGTCAGTACCGGCGGCCGAGGCAGCGGCGAAACCGGGCTTGACCCGAGGGGCGCGAGGAACTCTGGTATGAAAAACGATGTCCAGACCGGAGCACGGACGAACGGCGCGGGCGCGCGGCGAGCGCTGGCTGTGCTGCGGGCCTACCCCGAACTGACCAAGATCCGCCTCACAGGTCTCGTTGTCGCGACGACGGCGGTCGGGTTTCTGATGGCGGGCGGCGGCAGGCAGGCGGGCTGGAGTCTCGCCTGGACGGTCCTCGGCACCGCCCTCGCGGCCGCGGGCGCGATGGCGCTCAACCAGGTCATGGAGGTCGGGCGCGACGCCCTCATGGAGCGCACGAGAAACCGGCCGCTGCCCGCCGGGGTGCTCACGGCGCGCCACGCCCTCGTGTTCGGCGTCGTCGTCGCGGGGAGTGGCCTCGCGATCCTCGCGATCGCGGCCAACACGCTCACCGCGGCCCTCGGCCTCACGGTCGTGCTCGTGTACACGCTCGTCTACACGCCCCTCAAGTCCCGCTCGCCGCTGTGCACCCTCGCCGGCGCCGTCTGCGGCGCGATCCCCCCGATGATGGGGTGGACCGCGACCGGGACGCCGCTGGCTTTCGGCGCCTGGCTCCTCGCCGGCGTGCTCTTCCTCTGGCAGATCCCCCATTTCCTCGCGCTCGCCTGGCTCTACCGCGATGACTACGCTCGCGGCGGGTTTCGCATGCTTCCCGTGGTGGATGCTTCCGGTCGCTCGACGGGCCAGGCGGCCGTGCTCTATTCGATGGCCCTCCTCCCGGTCGGGGTGCTCGCGGCTCTCGGCGGCATGACGGGCTGGAGTTTCGCGGCCGGGTCGTTCGTCCTGGCCGGCGGTCTCGTGGCGCTCGCGCTTGCGCTTGCCGCGAAGAAGAGCGACGCCGTCGCCCGCCGTCTCTTCCTGGCCACGCTCATTTACCTGCCGCTGCTCCTCGGGTTCATGGTCGCAGACCGGCTCCCGTCGCCCCAGGACCTCGCGGTCGCGCTGCTGGCCGCCGGCCGATGACCGCGCCCGACCGGCACGGAGCGGGGTTCCTGCGCCGGGGGGGCTGGGTAGTGGTTGCGGCGCTTGCGCTCGCGACCGTCGCCTTCGCTCTGTACGCCGCCCGCCTCGTGCGGCACCGGACCCATCCGATCGGCGACGGGAGCAGCGTCGCGACCTACGGCTTCTCGCTTGCCCCGTGCTTGGTGCCGAGGGACCGGCTGGTCGCGTCGGGCATGCCGAAGGACGGCTTCGCCGCGCTCGATGCGCTGCCGCTGTGGACGGCCGCCCAGGTTGACGCCGCCACACTCGGGCACGGAAAGTTCCTCGTGCCCGGCGACCGCGTGATCGGGGTTCGCCTCGGCGGCGCCGCCCGCGCGTACCCCCTGCGGGTCCTCGTCTGGCACGAGGTTGTCAACGACACACTGGGAGGCGTCCCGGTCGCCGTCACCTACGACCCGCTCTGCGACAGCGCCGTTGCCTTCCGCCGCGAGGTGCGCGGCGAGCGACTGACCTTCGGCGTCAGCGGCCTGCTGTTCGACTCGAACCTCCTCATGTACGACCGGCGGGCCGGCGGCAAGGGCGAGAGCCTGTGGAGCCAACTGCTGTTCCGGGCGGTGGCCGGTCCCGCCGCCGCCGCGGGGGACGCGCTCGAGGTGCTGCCGATTTCCGTCGAGACGTGGTCCGACTGGCGCCGCGAGCACCCCGACACAACCGTACCCGCCCCCGAACGCCTGATGGCGGAGCGCTACAGCAGCGACCCGTACGCGAGCTACTCCAGCAACGACCTGCTGCGCTTCCCGGTGGCGCCGCTCCCAGCGGCCTCCCGCTTCCCGCCCAAGACGCCGGTGGTTGCCCTCGGCGGTCCCGCCGGCTGGACGGCGTTCCCGTTCCCGGCCCTCGCGCAGTCGGCGGCCCGACCCGCGCTGCAGCAGGCGCCACCCAGTCCGGGGACCGCGGCCCTGAGCTTCCGTCCCGCCGGGCCGACGGTCGCGGTGGCCACCGACCGACTGCCGCCCGGCACCGCCGTCGTCTACGCCTCCTACTTCGCCTGGTACGCCATGCACTCGACGGAAACCACGTGGGTCCGCGAGAATATGGCACAGTAGCTACGTGGTTCGTGGTCCGACCGGCCGCGCCGGCCGCAGGCCGCGCGGCCCCGAGCGCCCCTCTCGAAAACAAAGAAGCGCGCCCGGCGGGCGCGCCCCACATTGAAGACAACCACCCCGAGAGGAAGGGCGTCGGAGCTTGCGGCGTGTAGCCGCGCCGGCGCCGTTGGGCCTATCGCAAGGCGCGCGAACCCCGCCGCGCCGGAGTGTAGCCGGAGGCTACATGAGGACGCGAGCGGGGCGAGCGCAACGCAGCGAGAGGTCCGACGCCGCCGGCGCCATCAAGCGGGGAACATCAGTATCGCGAACATCACGAGCCAGACCACGTCGAGGAAGTGCCAGTAGATCGCGCAGTACTCCACCCCGGGGTGGAACGCCGCCGAGTACCTGCCGCGGAACGCGCGCCGTGTGACCACGGCGAGGGGGATCAGACCTCCGACGACGTGGGCGGCGTGCAAACCGGTCAGGATGAAGAAGGTGAAGCCGTAGAGGTCGGTCCTCGCCGTGAGATGTGCCGCGACCATTGAGAACCAGTTCAGCGTCTGCGACACCAGAAAGAGGATGCCGAGGAGGGTCGTCAGCAGCATGCCGGTGCGCAGCGCGCCCGCGCGTCCCGCTCGCGCCGCGCGCAGCGCCGCTTGCATCGTGACGCTGCTCGCGAGGATCAAAACGGTCGAGATCCACAGGGTGTCGGGGAGGGCCGGCACCCCGGCCGGGGGCCAGACCGCCGCGCGCGAGCGGATCAAGGCGTAGGCCACGAGGCTGGCCGCGAACAGCATCGAGAGTGCCGCCACGAGCAGGCGCATGCCGAACCTGCCGGTCGCGATCGGGGCGGGCTCGTCGCGGCTCGAGTCGCGAGCGTCCGCCGCGGTCATTTCGGGAGCGCCGGGCCGTACCCCGGGATCAGCTGGGGGGCGTAGGCATGCGAGTCGAGGAGCGCAATCGACACGAACAGCGCGACGAACAGCAGCGCGGTGACGAAGACGATGGCGAGGATCGGCCGGTCGTAACGCAGGTGCATGAAGAACAGCAGCACCAGGGTCGCCTTGACGGTCGCGATCAGCATCGCGACACCGAGGTTGTAGCTCCCGAGATCCACCCCGGCCGCGGCGACGGTCAGCGCCGTCAGCGCGAGCAACGTACCCCACACCGTGGCGAGCACCCGCAGCGGCACGATATGCCCGGCCGCCGCCGTCTCACCGGCCTCCGCCCCATCCCGATGTGCCGTTTCTCTCATCGCACCCCCCTGTGCCCTGCGCCCAGTGCCCCGTGCCCTGTCTCTTCACCGGATCAGGTACAGCAGCGGGAACAGGAAGATCCAGATCAAGTCCACGAGGTGCCAGTAGAGGCCGGTCAGGTCCACCGGCGTGACGTACGCCGGCGAGAACTCGCCCCGGCCCGCGCGCACCATCATCCACAAGAGCAAAGCCATCCCGACGATCACGTGGACGCCGTGGAGTCCGGTCATCAGAAAGTAGACCGCGAAGAACACCTGCACGTCGTGCGGCGGCCCTTCGGCAGCCTCGGCAACCGTCGGATGCCCGGGCCGCGCGAGGCCGGCCGGTCCGATCGCCGCCGGCGGGATCAGCGAACGCTCTTCGCCGGCCGCAACCGGGACCGGCGGCAGCGCTTGCGGCAGCGCCGCCGGCGCCGGCGCCAGCTTCGCGTGGAAGTGCGCGCCCCACAGTAGGCCCTCCTTCCACTTCGTCTCGTACTCGACCCCCTTGATGCCGAGGAAGCACGTCGCCAGCGCGACCGTGGCGCCGAGCAAACCGACGAGCTGCCGCCGCCGCCCCAACTGCGCCGCGCGCACGGCGAGGGCCATCGTGAAGCTCGAGCAGATCAGGACGGCGGTGTTGATCGCGCCCAGCGTCTCGTCGAGGAACCGGTGGGCGTAGACGAATACCTCGGGGTGGTTGGAGCGGTACACCGCGTAGGCGCAGAACAGCCCCCCGAAGAGCAGGATCTCGGTTGCCAGAAAGATCCACATCCCGAGCTTGCCCGACTCGAACTGCTGCTCGGCGTCGTCGAAGTGATGCGCCACCTCGTGCGCGTGCGCCCCCGCCACGCGTCCCTCGCCGGTCGTTCCCGCCGCCATGCCGGCCCCCTACGATTCCGCCGGCTGCCCGGCCGGCGCCCTGTGCACGAACCCGCCAACCGAGTCCTCCCATGTCCACGCCTCGACGTCGTACGGGTCGCCCACCGCGGGCGTGGACTCGAAGTTGTCGTGAGGGGGCGGAGAGCTCGCCTGCCACTCCAGCGTCGCACCACCCCAGGGGTTCGCCGGGGCCGGGCGGCCGCGGAGTAGGGAGTGGATGAGGTACACGGCGATGACCACGAAACCGACGCCCAGGATGTACGCGCCGACCGTGGAAAGACGGTGGTACGCCTCGAACTGCGGCTGGTAGTGGTACGAGCGTCGCGGCGCGCCGTGGCTGCCCATGACGAACTGCGTGAAGAACGTCGTGTTGAAGCCGACGAACACGAGCAGCGCGCCGATGCGCCCCCAGAACTCGCTGTACATCCGCCCGAACATCTTCGGCCACCAGTAGTGCAGCCCGCCCAGGAACGCGATCACGGTGCCGCCGAACATCACGTAGTGAAAGTGCGCGACGACGAAGTAGGTGTCGTGGAGGTGGACGTCCACGGCGAGCGCCCCGAGGAAGAGGCCGGTCAGGCCGCCGATCCCGAACAGGAACAGGAACGAGAGCACGTACAGCATCGGCGTCGCCAGCCAGATCGAGCCTTTGTACATCGTCGCCAGCCAGTTGAAGACCTTGACTGCCGACGGGATCGCCACCATGAAGGTCAGGAACGAGAAGATCATGCTGGCCAGCGTCGACTGCCCGGCCACGAACATGTGGTGGCCCCAGACCAGGAACGAGAGCACCGCGATGGCGATCGAGGACATCGCGATGAACGAGTAGCCGAAGATGTGCTTGCGGGAGAACACCGACACCAGCTCGCTGATCACCCCCATCGCCGGCAGGATCATGATGTACACCGCCGGGTGCGAGTAGAACCAGAAGAAGTGCTGGAACAGCACTGGGTCGCCCCCGAGCGCCGGGTCGAAGATGCCGATGCCGAGCGCGCGCTCCGCGATGAGCAGCAGCAAGGTGATCCCCAGCACCGGCGTCGCCAGGATCTGGATGATCGCCGTCCCGTAGATCCCCCACAGGAACAGCGGCATGCGGAACCAGGTCATTCCGGCCGGGCGGAGCTTGTGGATCGTGACGACGAAGTTGAGGCCGGTGAAGATCGACGAAAACCCCAGAACGAACACCCCGGCGACCATCAGGATGACGTTGGTGTTCGTCGTGGTGCTGTACGGAGTGTAGAACGTCCATCCGGTGTCGACGGCCCCCGTGACCATCGAGACGAGCGCCAGCGTCGCCCCCCCCACCCAGAGGTAGAAGCTCGCGAGGTTGAGCCGCGGGAACGCCACGTCCTTGGCTCCCAGCATCAGGGGCAGCACGAAGTTCCCGAGCGACGCCGGGATCCCCGGGATCACGAAGAGGAAGATCATGATCGCACCGTGCAGCGTGAACATCTGGTTGTAGGTGTCCGCCTTCATCAGGGCGCTGTTGCCGGGCGTCAGCAGCTTGGTCCGGATCAGCTCCGCGAAGATCCCGCCCAGGAAGAAGGAAGAGAGGATCACGACCAGGTACATGACCCCGATGCGCTTGTGGTCGCGGGTCAACAGCCACGACTTGATGCCGCGCTCGTGGTTGAGGTAGTTGTCGCGCCCGAGGGCGTTCCCCCCTTGCCCGAGCCTGGCCGCCCCGCTCTCGATACCCGTCATTCCCGACCCGCCTTTCCGCCTACTTCAACGTCTTGATGTACGCGATGATCGCCGTGATCTCGTCGTCCTTCAGCCGTCCCTTGAACGTCGGCATCACCGGCTGGAAGCCCACCGGAACGTTCTTGGTCGGGTCGAGGATGCACGTCCGGAGATAGTCCTCGTCGGCGATCATCACTCGTCCGCCCTCGATCGGCACGTGGCTCGCGAACAGTCCCTTCCAGGTTGGGCCGGTGGCCCCCGTTCCGTCCACGGTGTGGCACTGCGCACATCCGCGGGTGCGGTAGAGCAACTCCCCCGCCTGCGCCGGCGGCATCGTCTTCATGAAGTTGCTCGCCTGCTCGAGCCAGCGCTCGAAGCCGCCCGGCTCGTGCACGATGACCTTGGCCCACATGTCCGAGTGCCCGGTCCCGCAGTACTGGGTGCAGTAGATCTGGTACTCGCCCGCTTTCGCGGCCCGGAACCAGACCTTGACGTAACGTCCCGGCACGACGTCGCGCTTGAGGCGGAACGCCGGGACGAAGAACCCGTGAATCACGTCCTCGGAGGTCATGACGAGCCGGATCGGCGTGTCCACCGGCACGTGCAGGTTGTCGTCCACGTGGCCGTTGGGGTACGTGAAGAGCCACTTCCACTTCTGCCCGGTGACCATGACCTCGTACGAGTTCGCCGGGGGCGTGTTGACGTCGAGGTAGGCCTTGAACCCCCAGATGAAGATCGCAATCGTGATCAGGATCGGGATCACAGTCCAGGTGATCTCGAGCGCCGTGTTGTGCGCCGGGGCCGGCTCCGCCTCCAGGCGCCCCGGCCGCCGCCGGTAGCGCACGACGAACAGGACCATCAGGCCCACGATGATCACGAAGAAGAGAACCGAAACCCAGAGGATGAAGGAAAAGAGGTGGTCCACCGCCGCCGCACCGGTCGAACCCTCGACCGGCATCCAGAATCCGCCCGCCGCCTGGACGCCCGCCCAGGAGAAGAGCCTGCCTACGAGATCACGCCCCAGGTTCAAGGTGCCGCTCCCCCGCCCTCCGCCGCTCCCCCGACCGCGACGGGGGAGCCTGCATTCGGGCCTTGACGTTGTCCTTCTTCACAGGCCGGGAGCATCGGTCCCCGGCCCCGAGTCCGCCTTCTTGCTCGCGCCGCGCCGCCACGCCACCCCCAACCAGACCCCGACCACGAGCAGCGTCGCGACGCCGCCCAGCCGCATGAGGTTGCCGGCCGCGACCACGTAGTGCCCCGCGTTGGAGTCGTAGTGGAAGCAGTACAGCAGGATCTGGTCTCCGGCCGAACCGACCTTCCCCTCCCCGGCCTCGGTCAGTGCCAGTTTGAGGGTCCTCGACGGGAATGTGACTCCGTAGAGGACGCGCGTGATCCGGCCGTCCGGCGCCAGGAGGAAGATCCCGGTGGGGTGGGCGTACTGCTGGCGCTCCTCGTCGTACCGGTACGAGAACCCGACGGCGTCCGTCAGCGCCTTGATGTTCGCTTGGCTTCCGGTCAGGAAGTGCCAGCCGGCGGCGGCGGCTGGGCGTCCCAACTCCGATATGTAGCTCTCCTTCTTGAGCATCGCCAGCGTGTGGGTCTCCAGCGGGTCGAAGCTGAGCGTGATCACCTCGAACTGGTTTCCGGGGGTCCAGGACAGGGCCTTGAAACCGTCCACCAGGCCG
Organism: uncultured Acidobacteriota bacterium; assembly: GCA_963789745.1. GTDB lineage: Bacteria > Acidobacteriota > Thermoanaerobaculia > Thermoanaerobaculales > Thermoanaerobaculaceae > RBG-13-68-16. Next base: position 29,273 of record CAWBLW010000001.1, read on the forward strand.
TGGAGGAGAAGGCCACAGAGCATCGGGCAGCGGTAGTAGTTGAGCGTCAGAATGACCGGCTTCTTGCCGTCGAAGTAGCGTGAAAGCCGGACCGGCGTCCCGTCCTCGGCGGTGAACTCGAGGCCCAGTGGCACGCGTGCCCCGAGGTGCTCGGTGATACCTACTCCCTCGAGCGCTTTCGGCAACGGCTCGCTGCGCTGCACCGCCTCGGCCCCGCCGGGCGGCCCCGCCAACGCCACCATCGTGACGACCGCCAACACGCCGCACCGCACCGTCATCGCCGCCCCCCCTAGCAAAGCCACCGCGGATCCCGGGATTACCCCGGCAGCGCGCGGAATGTGTTGCCCTTACAGATGAGAAACGCTCTGGGCCCGGCGCAATTCCAGCTATCCCTTCGGCGCGGCGGGGCGGGGCGAAGACGCCTGGGGCGGGCTGGGAGGGGGGGGCTGCACGGACGGCCATGGCGACCTCCCGCCATCGCGCACCACCAGCTCCATGGCACGGCCGATCGGGATCGCGACGACACCCGCCTTTTCGTCCACCCAACGGTAGCCGTGCAGCTCCCCGAGCTGCTGCGACCGCAGCTGCGAAAGCTCCTGTGGGGCCACGGCCACGACCTTGCGATCGTTCTCCGCCTGTTGCTGCTGATAGAAGAACGCCTGCAGGAAGACCACGACCACGAACAGCACGATCGCGAAGACGATGCCGACCAGCGCCGTCAGCGGGGTGTTCGGTTCGCCGCCCTCTCGCACGCTTGCCTCCGTCCTCACGCGTTTTCGAACGCGAGCGACTCTTCAAGGCGCGGGTCGCCCTCCGGCACCAGCGCCCGGCCGCGCGCCAGGAACGCCGCCGCCGCCACCAGAAGGGCGGCCAACCCGAGAACGACCGTCACGTCCACGACGTGGAGCGCCGGGCTGGCCGGGCTCGCCGCCGGCATCACGAGCCAGTAAAGGTCCACCCAGTGCATGACGAGCATCCACGCGCCCATGGCTGCGAGGTACCTCGGCCGGCGTTTCGGCGCGCGGGAGAGCAGGGCCGCAAACGGGATCAGGAAGTGCCCGAACACGAGGGCCAGGCCGACCCACCCCCAGCCGTGGCTCTGGCGCGCCACGAACCAGTGCGTTTCCTCCGGGAGGTTCGCGTACCACTGCAGCATGTACTGCGAGAACGCGATATACGCCCAGAAGACCACGAAACCGAAGAGCAGCTTGCCGAGATCGTGGTAATGCTCGACCGTCACCGACCGGCGGATGAAACCGGCACGCTGGAGGAGAAACGCCGTCACGGTCAGGAGCGCGTACACGCCCACCGCCGCTCCGGCGAAGTAGTACACGCCGAAGATCGTGCTGTACCACCCCGGGTCCAGCGACATCAACAAGTCGAACGCCGCGAAGCTCAACGTGACTGCGAACGCGATCATCGCGGGCGCCGACCACCGGCGCATCGTCACCGTGAGCGACACATCCCCCGAGACGTCCTGCGCCGACGAGCTCCGCAGGTAGAAACGGCCGAGCGAGCCCCAGACGGCGAAGTAGATCACCCCTCGAACGGCGAAGAAGGGCACGTTGAGGTAGGCGGCCTTGGCGTGTGCGGCCGCGTACCCATCCCGCGCCCAGGGGTAGAGCTCCCCCATCCCGAACAACAGCGGCACACCGAGCACCGCGAGGAACGGCAGCGTCCCGGCGAACAGTTCGGCGATCCGCCGCAGCACCACGCTCCAGCCCGAGTTGGTGAGGTGGTGGAGGAGCACGAAGTAGAGCGAGCCGAGGGCGAGACTGAGAACGAAGGCGAAGGCCAGGAGGTAGGCGAAGAAGAAGCGGTGCCAGCCGTCGGGCGTGACGGCAGCGACCCCGAGGCTGACGCCGATCGCGAGGATGCCGGCGAGCGCGGCGCCCCGCCACAGGCGCTCGCCCATGGCCCCGAGGCGACGCTCTTCAAGGACGGGTCCGGGCACCTGGCTCATCATCCCCTCACCCCTACCTGAGCTGCCCCTGCAGCTCGCGCGGCACATCCGTGACGTGCGCGTCCTGGCTGCGCTCCAGGGCGCGCACGTACGCCACGATCGCCCAGCGGTCCGCCACCGGGATCTGCGGGCCGTACGCCGGCATGTTGCGAATCCCGTTGCTGATCGTGTTGAAGATGAACCCCACCGGCCGCTGCCGCACGAGATCGGTATGGTACGAGGACGGCGGCGTCCATGTGCCTTCCTGCAACGCGTCGGCGCGCTTCGCGACCGCCCCGTCCCCGTAGCCCGCCAGCCCGTGGCAGGGGGCGCAGAAGATGTCGTACCGCTCCTGGCCGCGCCGCATCAAGCGGTCGGTGACCGCCACCGGGAACGCCGTCACCCACCCGTCGGCGGTGCGCCCGGCCCAGTACGCGCCGTCCGCGTGCAGCTCGCCGCGCGCCACGGTTCCCGGCACCTCCGGCCGCATCGCGCGCCCGTCGGCAAACATCGGGTCGGCCGACTGCGTCTTGAACTTCGGCTGCCGGCCCATGTCCTGGATCAGCTGGATCCGCGGCACGTCCGACGTGGTGACGCGGGCGCGCGCGATCAGCGCCAGTGGGATGAGCGCGAGGGCGGCCAGCAGGACGGCGCCGTAGACGAGCCCGCGCGGGATCATTCCTCCTCCAGTTCTTCCACCTGGCGCGCGCCAAGGGTCTCGAGGAATGTTCTCGTGCCTGCGAGGTCGAACTTGAGGTCGTCGGCCTGCACGGTAATGAAGAACCCGTCCGTCGTGGCCCGCGAGCGGAAGCGGGCGCTCTGGAACACCGGGTGATAGAGCTCGGGCAGCCGGTTGGCGATCCACAAGCCGAGGAATCCGCCGACCGCCGCCAGCAGGATCGTGAATTCGAACGTGATCGGGATCGCCACGGGGAGGCCGAAGAACGGCTTGCCGCTGATGATGTAGCGGTAGTCAAAGGCGTTCATCCACCATTGCATGAGGAGCGCCGCGGCGGCCCCGGTGATGCCGCCGCCCAGGACCACCAGCGGCAGGCGGCTCGTACGGATCCCCATGCTCTCGTCCAGACCGTGGATCGGGAACGGCGCGAACGCGTCGAACTTCACGAACCCCGCGTCGCGCACCTTCTCGACCGCCGCGAGCAGCGCCCCCACCGAGTCGAACTCCGCCAGGTACCCCCAGCGCCTGGGCCCTCCAGCCGCGGTGCCGGCGTGTGGCTCGCTCATGGCCTCGCGTCCCCCTTCTGGCGGTCGTGCTGGTGCGGGATCTCGCCCCAGTACTGCCCGTGCCCATGGTGGGGCCCCCGGTCGAGGCCGGCCGCCGGCATCACGCTCTTGACCTCCGCCATCGCGATCATCGGTCCGAAACGCAGGAACAGCAGGAAGAGCGTGAAGAACAGGCCGAACGAGCCGGCGAGGGTCAGCAAGTCGACCCAGGTCGGCTTGTAGTAGCCCCAGCTCGAGGGCAGGTAGTCGCGCGACAGCGACGACACCACGATCACGAACCTCTCGAACCACATCCCGACGTTGACGCCGAGCGCAACGACCACCAGCATCCACGGCGTCGTCCGCACCTTCTTGAACCAGAACGCCTGCGGCGCGACCACGTTGCCGGCGATCATGATCCAGAACGCCCAGGCGTACGGGCCGAGCGCCCGGTTCGCGAGGGCGAACCGTTCGAACTGGCTGCCGGAGTACCAGGCCATGAAGAACTCGATCGCATAGGAGTACGCGACCATCAGGCCGGTCGCCAGCGTGATCTTGGCCATGTTGTCGAGGTGCCGGGCGGTGATCAGGTTCTGCAGCCCGAAGAACGACCGCACCGGTACGATCAGCGTGATCACCATGGCGAACCCGGAGAAGATCGCGCCGGCAACGAAGTACGGCGGGAAGATCGTCGAGTGCCACCCGGGCAGTTGGGCGACGGCGAAGTCGAAGCTCACTACCGAGTGGACGGACAGAACGAGCGGCGTGGCCAGCGCCGCCAGCATCAGGTACACCCTTTCGTACCGGTGCCAGTGCCGACCCGAGCCGCGCCAGCCCAGGCTAAGGACGCCGTACACGATCTTCCGCGCCCGAGTCTTTGCCCGGTCGCGCAGCGTGGCCAGGTCCGGGACCATCCCCGAGTACCAGAACAGCAGCGAAACGATGAAGTAGGTCGAGACCGCGAAGACGTCCCACAGCAGCGGGCTCCTGAAGTTTGGCCACACGTACATCTGGTTGGGGTACGGGAAGAGCCAGTAGTCGAACCAGGGGCGGCCGGTGTGGATCGCGGGGAACAACCCGGCACACATGACCGCGAAGATCGTCATCGCCTCGGCAAACCGGTTGATCCCGGTGCGCCACTTCTGCCTGAAGAGGAACAGGATCGCCGAGATCAGCGTCCCCGCGTGGCCGATCCCGACCCAGAAGACGAAGTTGACGATCGCGAACCCCCACCCGACCGGGATCATCACGCCCCACACGCCGATGCCGACGAGGAACAGGTAGGCGAGCATCGCGAGGAGCGCCGCCGTGAAAGCCGAGGACACGGCGAGCGCCACGTACCACCAGCGCGGCGGCTTGGGCCGCTCGACGATCCCGCAGACCTTCTCGGTCACGGACGCGAAGTCGTTGCCGCCGAGCACGAGCGGAGCGCGAGTGCCCGGGGCTTCGATGGTGTTGTCGGGGAGGAAGGGCGCCGCGCTCATCAACCCTCTTCGACCTTCGGGGAAGGGTTGCGCAGCTTGGCGAGGTAGGTCGTTCGCGGCTTCGTGTCCAGCTCACCGAGCACCGAGTACGCCCGGCTTGCCGCCCGCAACCTCGAGACCCGGCTCGCGGCGTCCTTGATGTCACCGAAGACGATCGCCTGGGCTGGGCAGGTCTGTGCGCACGCCGGGACGATCTCCCCGTCCCGGATCGGCCGCCGGTCGTTCTTGGCCGCGATCTTCACCGCTTCGATGCGCTGGATGCAGTAGCTGCACTTCTCCATCACGCCGCGGCCGCGTACCGTCACATCGGGGTTGAACACCATCTTTTCGGTCTGCGGCACGTTCTTGAAGTAGTTGAAGAAGTTGAAGCGCCGGACCTTGTACGGGCAGTTGTTCGAGCAGTAGCGGGTGCCGACGCAGCGGTTGTACACCTGCTCGTTGAGCCCCTCGTCGGAGTGCATGGTGGCGGCCACCGGACAGACCTGCTCGCACGGCGCGTTCTCGCACTGCTGGCACGCCATCGGCTGGAACGCGACCGTAGGCGTCTCGGGCTTGCCGGAGAAGTAACGGTCCACGCGGATCCAGTGCATCGCACGGTGGCGGATCACCTGCTCTCTCCCGACGACCGCGATGTTGTTCTCGGCCTGACACGCGATCATGCACGCGTTGCAGCCGATGCACGCCGAGAGGTCGATGCTCATCGCCCACTGGTGCTCGCCGGTCAGCTTCGGTGAGGTGAAGATCGGCAGCATCGCCGGCAGCTCGTCCTGCTTCCGCACGAACGCGGGGTCGGCCACGAACTCGGCGAGCGTCCCCTCGCGGACGATCTCGGCGATGCGCTGGCCGCGCGCCTCGTACCCGACGCGGTCGATCGCCTGTTGGTCCTGCGTGCAGGCGAGCGTGTGGGTGCGGCCTGTCTTCTCGATCGCGACGCCGCCCACGAAGTGCAGCGCGCCTGGCGCGCGCAGGACGTAGGTGTCGACGCCGACGCCGTTGCCGACGTTGCCGGCTGCCACCCGCCCGTAACCGAGCGGCAGCACGACCGTGCCGTCGGCTTGCCCGGGCATCACGTACACCGCGATCTCCACCGCCCTGTCCGCGCGTGCGACCCTCACGACGTCGCCGTGCTTGACCCCGGCCGCAGCCGCAGTCCTCGGGCTGAGCAGCGCCGCGTTGTCCCACGTGATCTTGCTGAGCGGGTCCGGCATCTCCTGCAGCCACGCGTTGTTCGCGAACCTCCCGTCGTGGACGCTCGCGTCCGTGACGAACACCGCCTCGAACCCGGCCGCCGCCTCGCTTCCGCCCGCCGCCGTCGCCACCGCGACCCCGTTCCCTGCCCGCGGCGCATCGACCTTGACCTCGGGGAAGTCGCTTCCCGCGAGCACGCCGTCGTTGAGCGTCTTTCGCCAGGTCTCATCGAACCCGTCCGGCGCCACCAGTCCCTTGAACGTTGCGCGGACGACCTCGTACCCCGCGGGGTTCGCCTCGCCCAGAAGCGACGCCACCACCTCGATCGGGGTGCGCCCGCCGTAGAGCGCCTCGATGAGGGGCTGTTGCACCGAGTACGTCCCGTCCCATGAGCGCGCGTCACCCCACGCCTCGAGGTAGTGGGCGCGCGGCAGGTGCCAGGTGGAGGCGCGCGACGTCTCATCGTCGAACAGGCTCAGGTGAATTCGCGTCGGGATGAGCCGGTAGCGCTCGAGGAAGCGCTGCGACGGCGCAGCGGCGTAGGCAGGGTTGCCGCCGAGGACCAGCGCCGTGTGGACCCCGCCCCGATCGGCCGCGGCGAGGAGCGCCTCGAGTCCATCGGAGGCGGACGCCGCCGTCGGCAGGTCGTCACGGACGTAGACGACCGTCTCGCCGACGCTGCCGAGGGCGACGTTGATCGCCGCCGCGACATCGTGCGCGACCGTTTGGCCCGGACCGGCGACGGCGAGGCCGCGGCCGCGAGCGGTCGCGAGGTCCGCCGCGACCGCCGCCGCGAAGGCGGCCTCCCCCGGCTCCGCCGTTGCGAGCCGGCCGAACTCGCGACCTGCGGCCACGGCTACGCCGAGCTTCTCGAGCTCGACCAGCACCCGCGCGGCCACTCCGGCGACACGCGAGGAGGGCACGGCCAGGCGGTGGTCGGCCGCCGCGGCTGTCAGCGACATCACCGCGCCGGCCGAGTAGAGACGGCTCATCGTGCCGCCTTCGCCGCGCCGGCGGGCGGCGAAGTCGCTGGCGTACGCGAGCGCGGCCGGGTGATCCAGAATCGGGTCGGCGTCGAGGCAGAGGATCACGTCGGCCCGGTCGAGACGCAGCAACGGGCGCAACGGCGCGCCGAACAGGCGCTCGGCCGCGCCGCGGCCGTCGTCGCGGGGGATCGCCTCCCAGCAGACCCACATCGCCTCCGGGAACAGACCGGCAAAGCGCTGCCGCAGCCGGGCGAGGCTCGGCGAGGAGCTGTCCTCCGACAGGACGGCGAGGCCGGCACCCCTCTTCGCCCGCAACGCCGAGAAGTGTGGGCCGGCGAACGCCGCGAACTCGTCCCAGCTCGAGGTGAAGACCTGGGCGCCGTCCCGCCGGATCGCGCGTTGGCTCCGGTCGGGGTCATAAAGCTCCAGCAGGCTCGCCTGTGCGAGGGCGCTCGCCGAGCCGCGGCTCGCCGGGTGGAGCGGGTTTCCCTCGATCTTCACCGGCCGTCCGTCGTAGCTCGTGACCAGCAGGCCGACCGCCGCACCGTTCAGCTCCATCGCCGTCGCGTACTGTTGCGGGACACCCGGGATCCGCCCCTCGGGCCGGCTGGCGAACGGGAGGATCGTCTCCTTGGGCCACCGGCAGGCGGCGAGGCCCGCGGCCCCCAGCGAGGCGCCCATGACCTTCAGGAACGCACGTCGGCTCTGCGGCGAGAGCAGCTCCTCGGCGAGCCCCGGGAACTCCCTCTCCACCAGGGCGCGGAACTCCGGCGTGTCGGCCAGCTCGTCCAGGCTCCGCCAGTGCTCCTTCCCCACGATTGGCCCCTTCACCACGCCCGCCGACCCCCCTCCGTCAGTTGCACCGCGCATCCGACACCGTTACGCCCACGCCCGGGTTCCCGCTTCCGCGGGAACGGCACGGACGCCACTTCTCTTCCGACCCCTGACCACGAAGGACGCCTCTTCTGCCCGCTGGGCCCGTTCCCCGGTCTCATCGGTGACACGTCCAGCAATCCGTCGGCGGGTTGATGTTGTTGGCCTTCCGGAGTTGCCGGCCGTACACCTCCGGGTCTTCGGGCGGGACCCAGTCCATCTTTGTCACCATGTCCGGCGGCCGCAGGTGTGGCTCCGGGTGACGGTGGCAATCGAGGCACCACCCCATCGAGAGGCGGTGGACCTGCCTCACCACGTTCATGGTGTCCACCCGACCGTGGCACTCCACGCACCCGACGCCGCGCCGCACGTGCGCTGAGTGGTTGAAGTAGACGTAGTCGGGGAGATCGTGCACACGCACCCAGGGGATCGGCAGCCCGGTCGCGTAGCTTTCCCGGACCGGCAGCAGCTTCGGGCTCGTTGTCCGGATCCTGGCGTGGCAGTTCATGCACGTCTGGGTCGGCGGCAACGCCGCGTGCGCCGCCACCTCGACGGTGTTGTGGCAGTACCGGCAGTCGATCCCGAGTTGGCCCGCGTGCAGCGCGTGGCTGTACGGTACCGGCTGCACCGGCCGATACCCGACGTTCGTGGTTCGCGGCGAGGCGCCGTAGGCCAGCAGCACCACGACGTACGCCGGCACGAGAACCAACACGGCTGCGAGAACGGGCCTCAGCGCGTTGGTCCACTTTGGGAACACGAACACGGCCCAATCCTTGCCACCGGTCATGAGACGAAATCTTAGTCAGGGCTTCGAGACGAGTCAAGCCCTCGCCCCGCCGAGCCGAGCCTGTCCCGCGACCCTTTGTTTATCTACATGATCTCAAAACGGTTGCGCCCGGCGGCGCCGAGGATGCGGTCAGAGACCCGGCTCGATTCGGTCCACGGTCCAGGCCGCGCCGTCGAAGCTGACGGCGTCACCGACCGCTTTCTCCAGGAGCCCCTGCGCCGCCTCCGAGCCGTGCGAGAGGATCCCTCTCTCGGGGTCCCCCTCGTACGGTCCGAGGATCACGATCGGCCGCCGCTCCCCTCCCGCCTGGGGCAGCAACCAGACCCGGGTGCCGACCCGCACGCGGGTCGTGTCCACCGAGCGGGGATCGATGATCCGGACCTTTCCGAGATCGGCCTGCAGCTCCGAGGCCCTCGCCGAGAGGAACTCCTGCCGGGCGCGGGCCGCGTGGTACTCGAAGTTCTCGGAAAGGTCGCCGTGGGCGCGCGCCTCCTGGATGGCACGCAACGTCTCGGGGATCTCCTTCTCGAGGAGGTTCTTGAGCTCCGTCTGCAGGCGCGTGACGGTAGCCGCGAGCGCCGGGACCACGTCCGGCTCGGGTGCCTGCCGCAGCTCGGGGAAGCGTGCCGTCGTCGCGCGGCGCAGCCAGTTCCGCTCGTCGGCGAGTTCGCCGGGGTGCTCGAGGATCTGCACCACGCGCCGCGCCTGGTCCACGGTGAGCCTCTCACCGACGATCCGGCCGGCAAGCCCGCCGGCCGAGAGGATCTCCTTCAGCCGCGACCGGTACGGGCTGAACGCACGGCGCTCGGCGAGCTCGACCAGGCGCACGAGCAGGGCGCCGCCGCGGCGCTCCTCGAGGAGCGGCCGCAGCGCCGCGCCCTCCTCCTCGCAGAGCCAGACCAACGCCGACGGGTGACGCGCCGGTTGCAGGAGGGCCCGGTCGAGGAACGACTGCACCCTGGCGCTCTCCCCGGCCGCGACCAGCGTGTTGGCGATCGTCGAGAGCAGCTTCGGGCTGGGCTCGCCGTCGAGCCAAGCTTCGTACACGGGCGCCCACCCGACCGGATCGTGCTCGCGCACGAAATCGAGCAGGATCTCGCGCTGCTGGGCGTCGCCCAGCTCGCCGAGGAGGTCGAGAGGACCGACGTTCTCCAGGACGGCGGCGCGAGCGGCCTCCACGACGGCCGCCGGCGCCCCCGTGCGGGCGGCCAGCATCAGCGCTTCCCACACCTGTGCCGGCGGCGTGCCGACCTGCGCCGCCCGTTCGAGGAGCGCCGCGCCGAAGAACGCGGCCAGCTCACGACCGCGGCCGGCATGGCGGCGCACCAAGTCGAGCTGTTGCGGGAGGGCGGCCGCGGCGAACTCCGCGCGGATTTCCTCCTCGGCGCCAGCACCGGCGGCGAGCCGGTACTGCACTCGGGTGCCGCTGCCGGAGGCGAGGATCCGCTGGTTCTTCTTCGCGCGGTTCCACCAGCTCGTCCACTGCTCCTCAGCCACCACGCCCGCGAGCGCGGCCTTGATCTCCGGAACCGCCATCGGAACCGCATAGCTCTCGAAGATCGCGGCAAGCGTCCCCTGCGGGTCGCTCGCGGCCTCCGCAGCCAATACCTCCGGCTCTTCGAGGCGCCGGCGCAGGAAGTGACCGGCGGGGAGCGGCGTCAGGTATTTCCGCGCCGCGTCGATCGGCATCGGGACGCGCTTCTCCTTCTCGAAGTCGAGGCGGAGCAGCCCCAGTTGCGGGTTGGCGTCGACGACCCGCCCCGGACCCCGGCCCGCCATCGCGAACACGCCGCCGACGTCGTACGCGAGCCAGGTCTCGATGGTTTCCAGGGTCTCGAGCGGCTTGCGCGCCGTCGACAGGGCGAAGTGCTTGAGCAATTTCTCCAGCGAGGGAGAGGCCGCCCACAACCGCCGCAGGCACTCCACCAGGCCCGCCCGCCACTTTTCGCCGTCGCCGAGCCCGAGACGGATCAGCTCGACGAGGAAGCGCTTGCGAGCCTCCCACGCGCCGTCCGCAAGGGCTTGGTCCGCAGCGAGTTCCAAGAGCGTCGCGGCGAGCGTCTTCTTGCCTGCCGAGCGCATCCGCTTGAGCGCCTCGACGAAGGGGGAGCCGTCGCTCACGCCCGTCTCGAGGCGCGCCATCCAGAACTCCTCGATCGCCGCGGAATCGCCTCCGGTGATCAACTCGTCCCACCGCTCCGCCCAGCTGGCATCGCTCACGGTCGGTAACCATACCAGCGTTCACGGCCTTCGCGCCAGACACGGGCCCGAAACCGTCGCCGGCGTGACGGATGTGTCACAATCCCGGCGTTTCGGCCCCGGCGGCCGGATGGACGGAGGAAGATCGATGCGAGCTCTCTTGAGGGTCCTGGCTGTTGCGGCGCTTGCCGTAGGGGCGGCCGCGCCCGGCCGCGCCGACGAGGGCATGTGGATGCTCCACCAGCTCCCGGAGCTGGATGCCCATCTCCGCGCCATGGGGTTGCAGCTTTCGCCGAAGCAGATCTGGGACCCGGCGACGAACACGGGCCTGGCGTCGGCGATCCCGTGGCTCGGCGGCTGCACGTCCTCGTTCGTCTCTCCGGATGGCCTCATCATCACCAACCACCACTGCGCGTTCCGCGCGGTTCAGATGAACTCGACGCCCGAGCACGACTACATCACCGACGGGTTCCTTGCCGCGAGCCGCGCCGACGAGCTGCCCGCTCGCGCACAGCGCGTCTACGTCTTCAAGGGGTACGACGACGTCACGGCCCAGGTCAGGTCGGCGATCCCCGCCGCCGCGCCGCCGGAGCAGCGGATCAGGGCGCTCGAGGCCCGCGAGAAGGAGCTGGTCGCGGGGTGCGAGAGATCGGGGCTGCACTGCAGGATCGCCGAGATGTACGGCGGCAGGAACTTCTACATGTTCCGCCAGCTCGAGATCCGCGACGTCCGCCTGGTCTACGCGCCGGCGCGGGCGATCGGCGAGTTCGGGGGCGAGGTCGACAACTGGATGTGGCCGCGCCACACCGGCGACTACTCGTTCTTCCGCGCCTACGTCGGCCCCGACGGCAAGCCCGCCGACTACTCGCCGGCAAACGTGCCGTACAAGCCGGACCGCTTCCTCAAGCTCGCCGAGGGCGGCGTCAAGGACGGCGACTTCACCATGATCATCGGCTACCCGGGGCGGACGATGCGCTACCGCATCGCCGCGCTCGTGGCGCAGGACACGGACTTCAACTACCCCTACCAGATCGACCTGCTCAAGAAGTGGATGGCGGTTCTCGAGCAGCGCGCCGCAACCGGCAAGGACGTGCAGATCAAGGTCGCCTCGGTCGTCAAGGGGCTCGCCAATGCGATGAAGAAGGACGAGGGGATGCTCGAGGGGTTGACCAGGGCGAACCTCGCCGGCCGGCGCCGTGCGGACGAGGCGAAGCTGCAGGCATGGATCGACGCCGACCCCGCGCGCAAGGCGAAGTGGGGCGGCGTCCTCGCCGCGCTCGACGCCCAGGCGGCGGCCGATGCCGCGACGCGGGAGCGCGACCTCCTCGCCGGGTACCTGCCGCGGGCCGGATCCCTGCTGCCGGCGGCGCTGACCATCGTGCGCTGGTCGCAGCAGAGCGGCAAGCCCGACGTCGAGCGCGACCTGGACTACCAGGCGCGCGACGAGCGCACCATCCGCATGCGCCTCGCGACGATGCAGAAGAACCTCGACGTGGCCACCGACCGCGCCGTGCTCACCTACTTCTTCAGGCGCGCGGCCGCGCTGCCGGCCGGCCAGCGACTCGCGTCGGTCGACGCGGCGCTCGCGGCGACCGGGAAGACCGGCGACGGCGCCATCTCCGCCCTGCTCGACGAAACCCTGGGCAGGACCACCCTGACGGACGAGAAGGCGCGGATGGCACTGCTCCGGCTGAACGAGGCGGGCATCGCCGCGACGCACGACCCGATGCTCGTGTTCGCCCTTGCGCTGCGCAAGGACCTGCAGGCGATCGAGGACCACAGGAGGGTCTCGGAGGGTGTGCTGATCGAGCTGACGCCACGCTACATCGACGCCCTCGCCGCTTTCCGCAGGGCGCCTCTGTACCCCGATGCGAACTCCACGATCCGGTTCACGTTTGCAACCGTGAAGGGGTACTCGCCGCGCGACGGCGTCTACTACGAGCCGTTCACCACGCTTTCAGGCGTCATCGCGAAGTGCACCGGCGTCGAGCCGTTCAACTGTCCGGCCAGGCTCGTGGACGCCGCCGCCTGCCGCACGTTCGGTCCGTACGTCGCCGCACCGCTCGGCGACGTGCCGGCGTGTTTCCTCTCTACCAACGACATCACCGGCGGCAACTCCGGCTCGCCGATCATGAACGGCAACGGCGAGCTCGTCGGGCTTGCCTTCGACGGCGACTACGAGTCGATGACCTCCGATTACATGTACAGCGATGCGCTCTCGCGGACGATCAACGTGGACATCCGGTACGTCCTCTGGTGCATGGACTACGTGGACAGGGCCCACTGGATCATGCGCGAGATGGGGATCGAGCCCAGCGCCCGGTGAGGTGCCGGCCGATGCGCACGGGCAAGACGCCGGGAAGCGCGGGCAGGATCGCGCGAGCCCTTGTCTCTCTTGAGGTTGCCGGGTCGATCTGGTACAAACTACGGTTCGCGTGAGAGCGCAGGGAGCGGTGATGGCGAACGTCGTGGTCGTCGGGGGGCAGTGGGGTGACGAGGGCAAGGGAAAGGTCGTGGATCTGCTGTGCCCGGCTTTCGCCAACGTCGTCCGCTTCAACGGCGGCAACAACGCCGGCCACACCGTCAAGTTCGCCGACCGCCACTTCGCTCTCCACCTGATCCCCTCCGGCATCCTCCAGCCCGCCTGCCGTTGCCTGATCGGGCCGGGCGTCGTAATCGACCCGACGGCACTCCTCGAGGAGATCCGCATGCTCGAGGACCAGGCGGTGTCGGTTCGGTCCCGGCTGATCGTCTCCCCGCGCGCCCACATCGTGCTTCCCGGCTACCGCGCCCTCGATCTCGCGCGCGAGGCGGCGAGCGGCGCCGCCAAGCTGGGAACGACCGGCCGCGGGATCGGGCCGGCGTACGAGGGGCGGGCGCGGAGGACCGGCGTTCGCATCGGCCTCGCCCGCAACCCGCGGCGTTTGAAGGAGGCCGTCGCCAGCGCCAGCGCCGACCTGGAGAAGGCGCTCGCAATTTACCCGGGGGCTGCAATCCCCGCGGCCGAGGACGTCGAGCGGACCGTGGAAGCGGCAACCGCGCTCGCGCCCCTCCTCGGCGACGTCTCGCGGGAGCTCGCCGAAGCCATTGCCGCCGGGCGGCCGATCCTGTTCGAAGGGGCGCAGGGGACGCTCCTCGACATCGACCACGGCACCTATCCGTTCGTGACCTCCTCGGGATGCCTCGCGGGGTACGCGGCCCCGGCGTGCGGCCTGCCCGCCCGCGCGATCGGCGGCGTGCTCGGGGTGTTCAAGGCGTACACGACCCGCGTCGGCAGCGGCCCGTTCCCCACCGAGCTCGCGGACGGCACCGGCGAGCACCTCCGGCGCCGCGGCAACGAGTTCGGCACCACCACCGGCCGCCCCCGCAGGACCGGTTGGTTCGACGCGGTCGCGGCCCGGGCGGCGGTGCGCTGGAGCGGCATCGAGGCCGTGGCGCTCACCAAGCTCGACGTCCTCGACGAGTTGGCCGAGATCCGCGTGGCGACGGCCTACCAGGTGGGTGGCAAGACGACATCCGAGTTCCCCGACGACGTCGAGGAGGTGGGCGCCGCATCCCCGGTCTACGAGACGCTCCCCGGGTGGCAGGCCAACTCTTCCGCCGTCACCGCGTCCGAGAAGCTCCCCGAGCTGGCGCGACGGTATGTGGCGCGGCTCGAAGAGCTGCTCGGCGTCCCGTTTGTCGTGATCTCGACGGGGCCACGGCGCGAGGAGACGATCGTGCGCCGGATTGAGCCCCTTTCCCGCTGGAACGTCGGGCTCTGAGCGCTACTCGTACACCTTGCCGGCCACCCGCAGCCGGCGCAGGTAGAGGATCTCGCACGAGCCGTCGCCGGTATCCTGCCGCGACAACGACGACCTCCATCTGACCGTCTGCCCGCCCTTGCGCCCCTCGATCGCCACCAGCTCCCCGGCAAGCTCTGCGACATCGCCCTCCGAAAGGGAGCGCGCGGCGCGCGCCAGGTTGGAGTCCGCCGGGACGATGTGGGTATTGGAGGAGTCCCGGACCACGGTCTCGTTCGAAAACGGCGCCTCGCCGCTCCAGCGCCAGAAGTACCAGCGCCCGCTCTGCGACCAGTCGAGCCGGCGCCAGGCGTCGCCTGCCTCGAGCTCGCCCCAGACCATTGCGACGTCGCACGGCGACAGTCCGGTGTTCCAGTCGAAGCGGTAGTTCTCCCGCGACACCACGACCCCGCGCAGCACGTAGCGCGCGAGCGGCGTGATCACGAACTGCCAACCGCCGTCGTCGACGCGGATCGGCTCCGCGCCGTCGAGCGGGGTCTGCTCCGGCGGGATCGACACGTCGATCGGCATCGAGTCCTCGGCGCTGGGCCGCGGCCCGCAGGCCCATGCGGCCAGCAGCAGCAGCGACACCAGCACTCCGAGCGTGCACCGAACGAGTCGAGTCATCGCGCCGGATCATCGCACCGGCCCAAGCCTCCGGCAACTGCGCCGCCGCCGACGTGCCGGGCGCGCGGGCGCCGCCGTGATTCCGCCTTGACGCCCGTTCCCCCCGCCGCTACCCTCCATCCGGGCCGTTAGCTCAGCTGGCAGAGCGGCG
>CAWBLW010000002.1:0-372268 GCA_963789745.1 uncultured Acidobacteriota bacterium
ACGCTCGCGCTGACCTGCGGGACGGACTGGCGCGCCCGTTGCGCGCGTGCAACGGGCGTGACAGGACGAACCCCCCGGTCCAGCGCGTTGTCAGACGCCGACGATCTCATTGAGGCCCGCCACGATCTCCTCGATTTGCTCGACTGAGGCTTGGCCGGCCTTTGCGCCAAGCCGTTCGACCGCGAGAGTGCGGATCTGGCTGATCTTCGCCCAAGAGCGCTTTGGCAGGCCGGATCCCTCGAGTTCGAGTGCCAGTGGGAAACCGACCTCCTGGGGCTGACTGGTGATCGCCACCGCGATCACGGTCCCGGAACGCTCGTTAAAGACCCCATGGCTCAAAACGAGCACCGGTCGCTGGCCGCTCTGTTCGTGGCCGCGGGTCGGGCTGAGGTTCGCCCAATAGATATCGCCCCTCAATATTCGGGCCACGAGCCGACCTCCTCGGACAGCCCCTCCTCGGCCATGGCACGTTCGAAGGTGGGGTCGAGCTTTGCGCACTCGGCCGCGAGGCGAGTCTTACGCATGCGTTCGAGCTTCTCGGCCACCGCGTCCTGGATGAGACGACTCCGACTGGGGAACTTGCCCTCCTTGACGAGCTGATCGACTCGTGCAAGGGCCTGTTCACCGAGACTGACCGCGACCTTGGCGACTCGCATTCGCCACCTCCGGTAGTACTGTTGGTCATACCGGCGCGAATGTCAAGAGGCGACCTTTCCGGCGTCTAACGCCCGCGCTGACCTGCGGGACGGACTGGCGCGCCCGTTGCCCCCATGCAACGGGCGTGACAGGACGCACCGGGATCTTGACCCGATTTGGTTGACACTCCACAGAGCAATCCTCACGCTGCGGCACGTTCATAGTCAATGGGTGTCCGGTTCCCGAGGCTCGAGTGCAGTCGGCTCCGGTTGTATCGGCAGATGAAGCGCCGGACCGCGTGACGGAGCGCACCTTCGGTCGAAAAGGTCTTGGCATGAATCGCCTCCCCCTTCATCGAGTGGAAGAACGATTCAATGAAGGCGTTGTCACCGAGCTCCCGCGGGCGCTTCATGCTCTGGGTGATCCCGAGCGCCGCCAGCCGGGCGCGGAAGGCATACGCGCCGTATTCGGAGCCGCGGTCCGAGTGATATGTCAGTCCCTCCACCGACCGCCGGCGCCGCACGGCGTGGTTGAGCGCCGCCAGGGTGAGCTCGAGGTCCCGCCGCGCCCTCAGGCTCCACCCCAGAATCCGCCGGGAGTGGCGGTCCATGACCACCGCCAGGTACCACCATCCCAGCCCGGTCCTCAGAAACGTCACGTCACCCACCCAGATCTGATTCGGCCGGCTGGTCGTGATCCCCAACACCCGGTTGGGGATCTCCGCGTAGAACGCCCGCGTCCCTCGCGTGCGCCGGTAGATCCGGGCCACGCGCGCCTTCAGCCCACCCTCCCGCATCAACCGGGCCACCCGCTTCCGGCCCACTCGGTGCCCGGCCTCCTGCAGTGCGGCGTGGATCCGCGGGCTGCCGTAGGTGCCGTCGCTCGCCCTCCACACGGCAGCGATCCGCGCCGACAGGCGCTCGTCCACCCGCTCGTGCCGCGAGATGCCACGCCGCCGCCACGCGTAATACCCCGCCCGCGTCACCCCGTACCGCTCGCACAGCCCCTTCACCTCGAACCGGCCCTGCTCCGCCCCGATGAACGCGAAGACCTCGCTCTTCGAGCGGAACAGAACCGAATGGCTTTTTTTAGCAGCTCGTGCTCCTCCTTCAAGAGCGCGTACTGCCGCTTCAGCTCCGCAAGCTGCCTCACCTCCCGCTCCGCTCGCGCCGCGGGCGCCACCGCAACCCGCGCCTTCAGCAGCCCCTCCCGCGCTTGCTTCCGCCACTTCGAGAGCATGAACGGGTGGATGTCCAGCGCGTCGGCCACGTCCTGCACCTGGACGCCCTTGAGTTGGCTCAGCTTCACCGCTTTGAGCTTGAACTCCACGCTGTACCGCTGGACCTTCTTCGGACCGAGGATCTTCGCCATTCTGACCTCCAACCCCTGTTAGGCCAGAGTGTCTACTTTATCGGGGCAACGTCCTCCGCCCGGTCCAGCGCGCTGTTAGGTGCCCGCGTCAAAAGGCCGCCATGGTCAGAAGGTTACCAAGTACCGACGTGATGACGCCTGGAACCCAGGTGCCAGTCAGAGAGGAGACGAGGCGTTCGACAACCGACTTTCGTGGTGTCGGAGAACGGAGCTCCGCAGCGACCTTGCCGAGGGAGGTAATGAGGGCTTCCATTTGGGCATCCATGGCTTGGAGGCCGGCCTGGCGTGCGATCTCGACGCGGCCGCCGTCCAGCGTGAGCTGTTGGCCAACGGTTGTGGAGCCAGGCCCACCCCCCTGGGCACTAATGACCAAGCCGGTGCCACCTTGGACGGAGATCGCCTGCCCGGTCACATTGATAGCGAGGTGAAACTGACCTGGGTCGTGCTGCAGCGACGCGCAGATGCCCTCCACTATCGCGGCAGCGCTCTGATTGTCCACCATTGCCTCCTGTCAACCGTACCCCAGGTGCACCTAACGCCCCGCTTCAGGCGCGCGCCCATTGCCCTGGACGCTGCCCGCAGCTCACCACGTTCGACCACGTTCTTGCCTCCAAACCAGCATACTCGCGGGCGCGGCGCCTGCAAGCGGCTGTTAGACGCCCTTTGCCCAGCTAAGGAAGGTCGCGAGGATCTCAGCCAAGGTACTCGAGTCGCCGGCGCCGTTCCACACGCCGTTCTCGGTGTAGCAATGCAGCCAGGGCGGTTGCGGGTCGGTGTTGCCGACAACATCACCCCGCAGGACGCTCTCGAACCGCCGACCTTCGAGCTCCGTACCGACGAGGTCTATCTTCACCCACCACCCGGGATTGTCGCAGGAGTCGATCTTCACCCCGGACGTGTGTTCCCACTCCCCGTCGCAGTGAGCGGCGAACCATTTCGCAAGATCCTCCAAGATGTCCATCATCTGTCTCTCAGGCGCGTCTAACGCTGCCGTTCAGCCGCCCGCCGGCTGGCGCGACGCGTGCGCACTGCACGCGGCGTGACAGCCGAGTGGGGCGGCTGCAACGCGCTGGTTAGGCTTCACTCTTGCCTCCGTGCAACTCGCGGGTCTTCAGCGCCGTGAACTCGGCTCGGGTCGCTCCGTTCAGGGGCCTTCCCTGCTGGACACACCACGCGACCAACTCATCGACGTCGATCGGCACCCGGACCGACCTGCCACCGCGCGGCGCCCAGCTTCGCCACGGTGGAGTTGTAGAACGCTACCCACTCGTCGTGCGTATCCTCGAAGGACCGTCACGATCCGCGGCCGCGGCAAGTCAGCTTCGGCCATTGAGCACCGGCTGTAGTAGGCGACGCCAAACAAAGTGCCCTCGCTCTCCGCATGACTTCGCTTCTTGCTCATGTCACTCCCTTGTGAAGCCTAACGCTCGCGCTGACCGGCGGGCCGGACTGGCGCGCCCGTTGCGCCGCTGCAACGGGCGTGACAGGACGGACCGCCCGGTCCAGCGCGCTGTTAGGCCGCAACCTACGGCGCGACGAGTTGCTCATGAGACAACTCGGTGTCGCGAAGGATCTTGGCCATCAGCCCCCGACCGATAGTCTCCCCCGCGTGAACGGGCACCACCGTGGCACGCCCGTCGGGATGACGCAGAAACTGATGACTGCCTCGGGTGCGGATCACCTCGAACCCATGAAGCTTCAGCGCGGCGACGATCTCCTTGCCACTAAGCGCTCGATAGGGGTTCATGCGGGGATGCGAACGCGCTGCACACCGATAAAGTCGAGCGACTCCGCGGGCTCGCCCTCGACCTCCAGGCAGAGCCGGATCGCCTCGCGGGCCCGCTCCATGAGTTCGTCCAGCGAGCGCGCTTGCGTGTGGCAGCCACGCAGCGAAGGAACGGAAGCCACGTAGAATCCGTCCGCGTCCCGCTCCACGATGACGTCGAATTCCCGCTCCATGCTGTAAGTCTACACCCTTCTTCCCGCTTGCGGCCTAACGCTCGCGCTGACCAGCGGGCCGGACTGGCGCGCCCGTTGCGCCGCTGCAACGGGCGTGACAGGACGGACCGCCCGGTCCAGCGCGCTGTTAGGCCGCAACCTACGGCGCGACGAGTTGCTCATGAGACAACTCGGTGTCGCGAAGGATCTTGGCCATCAGCCCCCGACCGATAGTCTCCCCCGCGTGAACGGGCACCACCGTGGCACGCCCGTCGGGATGACGCAGAAACTGATGACTGCCTCGGGTGCGGATCACCTCGAACCCATGAAGCTTCAGCGCGGCGACGATCTCCTTGCCACTAAGCGCTCGATAGGGGTTCATGCGGGGATGCGAACGCGCTGCACACCGATAAAGTCGAGCGACTCCGCGGGCTCGCCCTCGACCTCCAGGCAGAGCCGGATCGCCTCGCGGGCCCGCTCCATGAGTTCGTCCAGCGAGCGCGCTTGCGTGTGGCAGCCACGCAGCGAAGGAACGGAAGCCACGTAGAATCCGTCCGCGTCCCGCTCCACGATGACGTCGAATTCCCGCTCCATGCTGTAAGTCTACACCCTTCTTCCCGCTTGCGGCCTAACGCCGCCGTTCAGCCGCCCGCCGGCTGGCGCGCGGGTTGCGCACGCAAGCCGCGTGACAGCCGAGTGGGGCGGCTGCAACGGCTTGTTAGACGGCAGGCTACGAACGCTCATGCCGGATAGCACGATCGACCAGGAGATAGACGGCTGCCAGTCCAGCCCCAACTCCACACGCAAGGCCAGGGCTGACACGTTCGGGGCTGACCGCAGACCACGCCAGTCCAGCGACCGCGCCAGCGGAGACGAAGAGCATCGAGAAGAACCCCCTCGTTCGCCTGCCGATAAGCAGACCGCTGATGACCATAACCCATGCAAATGCAACCCCTGCGGCACAGGCGGGCAAAAGGAGGGCAACGCGGCGAGGGCCGTAGACCAAGAG
The DNA here is from genome assembly GCA_963789745.1 of uncultured Acidobacteriota bacterium. Lineage (GTDB taxonomy): Bacteria > Acidobacteriota > Thermoanaerobaculia > Thermoanaerobaculales > Thermoanaerobaculaceae > RBG-13-68-16. The sequence continues at coordinate 4,955 of CAWBLW010000002.1, forward strand.
TGTGATGCTGCCTAATAGGACTCCCCCGAGAGTCGCCCCGGCAAGGCTCTCAACCACGGATGAGCGGTTCGGTCGGTCGTCGGTCATTTAGCCTTGGCAGGCTCCTGGAGGCGCTACTGCCGTCTAACGCCCCGCTTCAGGCGCGCGCCCGCTAACCTTTCGGCTGCCCACATGGCACGATGATGCACCACCTTCATACCTCCCCGTCAGCACGGCCCCGGGCGCGGCGCCTGCAAGCGCCTGTTAGGCACTCGGGAACTTCACGTAGGGCGGCTCCGAAGCGCCGAGGCTCAGTCAGTGGGGTGGCCCACAATGGCACTAAGGCCGGCGCCATAGCAGTTGACCGGGACCGAAGGCTACATACAGCAACAAACCGTAGGCAACGAAGACCGTTAAAGCGACGAGTAGCGCCAAGCCGAGAGTTAGCAGAAGGGAATGGAAGCGCGGCCTGAGGCTCAAAACGGCAATGCAGAAAGCCGACCCAATGATCAGCCACATGCTGACCGCACCGAACCACTTTGCGTGCAGCCCCGTCATGCCCAGCCGATGAGCAAAGAGGATCAGGGGCGATGCCAGGAAGAACAGCCATTGAGCGCAGACAGAAACGCCCGCGACGCCCCAAGCGATCCTACGTAATGTCTGATGGCTCATCTGTGCGCCTAACGCTCGCGCTGACCTGCGGGACGGACTGGCGCGCCCGTTGCGCCCCTGCAACGGGCGTGACAGGACGGACCGTCAGGTCCAGCGCGCTGTTAGGCGCTGTCGAGCGCACTAGTGTGCCGCATGTTCGATCGACGCAGCGTTGTCCCTAGTAGCCAAACGGCGGTCTGTTGACGCTGAAGAACCATGCCTCCACCTCATTGCATACCGGACAGCACCACTGCCTTCCAGTTCTCGGACTGTCAGGAAACACCACGCAGCCGCCACTCATCTCGATGCATGCGTATGGGAAGAGTCGTCGTCTTGCAGTCGCGCATTCCTGATCCCACGCCTCCCAGATCGGCTCGATGGCCGGAGACGACGGTCGGCCGCCAGGCAGGCCATAGTGAACTGTCGTCTCGACCGGCACCAAGCAACAATCGTGGACCGGGCATCGCACAAACTCGCTGCGTTCCATGCCAGGGGGGACCGTCTCGTGGGCGAGGGAGACGGTCGCCGGTAGCGTGCCGACAGTCCTCTCGCCATCCTTCAAATTCCTGACACAAGCAGGCTCAGAGTCGGGGCAAAAGCGGAGAACGCATGTCGGGGCTTCACAGATGAACTCTACCTGACGCATATCAGTATGCGGCCGCAGGACCAGGCCCTCGCCAGCGGTCGGCGGGGAGCCCACACCGCGGCTGTTGATAGAGAACGCGAATGGCAGACCGGCACGAGGAGTGAACGAGAGGGTGGACCAGGCGCAACCTGTCCTACAGACGGCGACGAGTCTTCCGTCGCTGCGGGCGATCTCGTAAACGTATCGATCCGACGCCTGGGGCGTTGGATGAGGGCTCACCTGAGAGACCCATGAGACAACTACGACAGCAAGGATAGTGGCGGGATTCACTCGAACCTCATCGCATGCAACGCCTAACGCAAATTAGATGGACTATTGGAAATGGGCAAACCGAGCCCAGAGAGCTTGGTTTGCGTCCTCGGCTTGCGCTCATGAAACCCTCCGAACCTCTTTATAGTACGAATTATACGCTTCCCGAGAGGTTGAGGAGCCGTGCGGGATGGGCCCACTCGGAGTCCGTCTAAACCGTCCACAGGCTGTGTGACTCTCGAGCGCGGGGATGCGATCCGCCGGGACGGTGGGGCGCGCTCGCCGCGGCGCTCGCGGTACCGTCAAGAGAGGCCGGCCTCCACCAGGGAAAGATAGATCCAGCCGGATTGGGATGAGTCTGTTACCGAGAAGATCCGGGGTCGGGGCGGAGGGTCAGACGGCGGATGCGGGGCCGCGGCGGAGGGTGACCAGGTCGACCTCGGGGGGCACGCCGAAGCGCAATGGGATCGCGCCGACGCCGATGCCGCGGGAGACGTAGAGGAGCTGCTCGCCGCGCTGGTAGGGGCCGGCGACGTACGGTGTCGAGAGGCGGGCGAGGTTGACGCCGCGGGTCGGGAGCGCGATCTGGCCCCCGTGGGTGTGGCCCGCGAGGGTCACGTCGGCGCCGGCGGCGCGTGCCAGCCGCCAGCCGCCGGGTTGGTGGCAGAGCAGGAGGCGGAAGGTCGTGTCGTCGCGCCCGAGGACTGCGAAATTGGGTCCCCAGCCGGGGATTGCGTCGAGGTCGTCCACACCCGCGAGCATCAGTCGGGCGCCGCCCCGCTGCAGTGTGACCGTCTCGTTGACCAGGGGGGTGATGCCTACCGCCTCGAGCGCGGCGAGTCCGGCGCGCGGGCCGGCGAGGTGGTCGTGATTGCCGAGGATCCCGAACGTGCCGAGCGGGGCGTCGATGCCGGCGAACCCCTGGACGAAAAGGTCGGCGTCGACCTGGCGGCGGTCGAGCTGGTCGCCGGTGAACACCACGAGATCGGGCGCCAGGCCTTCGACGAGCGACCGCACCCGGGCGAGGCGCTCGGGCGGCATGAACGGCCCCGCGTGCAGATCGGAGACCTGGGCGATGCGGAGCCCGTCGAACGCCTTCGGCACCAGCGGGTGGGTGAGGGTGACGCGCCGCACCATCGGCAGTTCGGTGGCTTCGAGCCACCCCGAACGGGCGAGCAAGCCCCCGCCGACGAACGCCATCGTGCCGTTCTTCAGCATGCTCCTGCGGGTCAAATAGGTGACGGTCCTCATCTGGGCGCCAACGGCGCAGAACGGAGTATACACGGTTTCTTCAATCGGCCGGCCGGGAGTGCCGGAAGCCTGTTCCTTTGCTACACTTCTCAGGTGACGGATAGAACGCGCACGGAATGGGGTTCGGCTCCGGCCCTCATACCCCGGGACCCGGGTACAGCGGCGGCCCGCGTGCGGGTGCACCCTGGAGCGCTCCGCTTCGGCCGCGACCCCTCGTGCGACGTCGTGATCGCGGAGCCCACCGTGTCGCGCCGGCACGCCGAGGTGAGTTGGGACGGACGGGAACTCGTGGTCGAGGACCTCGGCTCCTCGGGCGGGACCTTCGTCAACGGCGCCAGGGTGCAACGCTCCGCGTTGCACCCCGGCGACGTGGTGCGCCTGGGACCGCGCACCGAGTACCTGGCGCAGTCGGAGGAGTCCTCGAGCGCGCTGGAGATTGCGGCCGAGCAGAGCGGGGGCGACGAGGGCGGGGTTCGCCACCTGCAGACGTTGCTCGAGGTCGCGCGCGCCCTCAACGCGGCGACCGTGCTGGAGGAGGTGGTTCACGTGGTGCTCCAGGCCGCGGTGCGCCTGCTGCGGGCGGACCGGGGCTGCGTGATCCTGATCGAGGGCGGAGTGCGCCGGACGGTGGCGTGCCATCCGCGCGAGCTGCCGGAGACGACCTGGGCTGGGCGCAGCTCGCTGTTCGATCGGGCGCTCGCCGAACGCCGGGTCGTGCACGCCGGGGTGGAGTTGTCGCCGTCGACGTCCATGGTCGCCCGCGGGGCGGTTCTTGCGGTCGCGGCGCCGCTCGTGGTCGCCAGGCGCCCGATCGGGCCGGCGCAGGACGCCTCGTTCGTGGCCACCGTCGAGGTCATCGGCGGCATCATGGTCGAGCGTTCGAAGGTTGGCCAGCGGTTTGGGCAGGAAGAACTTGCGGTCCTGGAATCACTTGCGGCTGATGCGGCGGTCGCGGTCGACAGCGCACGCCTGTATCGGGAGACCCGCGAGAAAGCCAAGACCGACCACGAGATGGAGCTCGCCCGTACGATCCAGACGGCGTTGCTGCAGCCGCCGCCGCAGGTTCCGTTCGCCGACATCTTCGCTTTTTCGCAGTCGGCCCGGATCGTCGGCGGCGACCTCTACCACGCGGCGGTGCGCGAGGACGGCGCACTGGCGGTGGCTCTCGGCGACGTATCGGGGAAGGGAGTGGCGGCGGCCATGATCATGGCGATGGTGCAGGGCCTCCTCGGCCTCCTGCACGAGCTTGGCCAGCCCATCGCATCCGTCCTGCCGGCACTCAACCGCAGCCTGATCGAGCACAACCCCGGCAACCGTTTCCTGACGCTGGGCGCCGGCGTGCTCGCTGTCGACGGCACGCTCGAACTCGCCAACGCCGGCCACTGCCCGATCGCCGTGTTGCGCGGCGATGGCACGGTGCAGCTGGTTTCCCCCAAAGGACCGATCCTCGGGCTCCTGCCGGACGCCGTGTGGGGGACCGACACGCTGCGCCTCGCCCCTGGGGAGTCGATCATTTTCTACAGCGACGGGGTGTCCGAGTCGTTCTCCCCCACCGACGAGGAGTTCGGCGTGGAGGGAGTGCAACGTACGCTCGGCGGTCTCGCCGGCGCCGGCCCCGAGGAGGTGGCGCAGGCGCTGCTCCGGGCAGCCGCCGCCTTTCGCGCGGGGCGCGAGGCCGAGGACGACGTCACGCTCCTGGTGGTTCGCTATCGCGGCACGACGTGACGCCTGCCCCAAGTCGCGGTCAACACCCACCTGTCGCTCGACCTTCGCAGGGCGGGCGAGGCGCCCGCCCCACAGCTTGATCATTGGTGCTGGAGCGGCGCGCCCGGCTCCTGTGGCGCGGGCGCCCTCGCCCGCGTTACCATGGCGGTGCCGCGCGTCCGCGCGGCCGGGGGATCCATGAGGCGTCTCGCAGCAGTGGTCGTTCTGGGGCTGTTCGTCACTGTAGGAAGCGCCGCCGCCAAGGCCGCCGCGCCCGTCAAAGGTCCATACGATCCGGCCGTGGACGGCTGGAAGCAGGTGCAGGCCGCCGCCCAGGCGGCGGCGCGCGCCGGGAAGCGCGTCTTGGTGGTGGTCGGCGGCAACTGGTGTCCGTGGTGCCGGGCGCTCGACCGCCTCATGACCGACAACGCCGCGCTCCGCAGCGAAGTGGCGGCGAATTACGAGTTGGTGCACCTCAACTACTCCAAGGAGAACAAGAACGCGGAAGCGATGGCGCATCTCGGCAACCCGGAGAAGCTCGGGTTCCCGTCGTTCGTGGTGCTGTCGCCGCAGCTCGAGGTGCTGCACACCCAGGCGAGCGGGCCGTTCGAGACCGGCGATGCGAAGAAGCCGGGTCACGACCCAGCAAAGCTGATCGCCTTCCTCAAGCAGTGGGAGAAGTGAGACGGAAGAGGGAAGACGGAAGAGGAGGGCGGGCCCTGCCTTTCTTCTACCTTCTACCTTCTTCCCTCTACCTTACGCCCCAGCTCTGAGCGTGACCCGGACGATCTCGGCGGGCCGCCACAGGCGCATGCGCGGCCCCCACGTGCCGCTGCCCCGGCACACGATCGCGGTCATGCCGCCGACCCGGTAGCGGCCGCCGAGCAGCGGATAGGTGAGCCGGACGAGATAGCCGAACGGCCAGATCTGGCCGTCGTGGGTGTGGCCGGACAGCATCAGGCCGGCCCCCAGGCCCGCCGCCCGCTCCGCTTGCCACGGCGTGTGCGAGAGCAGCACGGTGGCGCCGGGTGGCCGGCCCGCCAGCGCGCGCTGGACGGGCGCTCCGTCGAGGCCGAACTGGCGGCGGGCCGTGAGGTCGTCCACCCCGGCGATCACAAGGCCGGGAACGACCTCGGCCCAGCGGTCCTGCAGGACATGAAAGCCCGCGTCCTCGAAGAGCTTCACGCTCCTCGCCAGGCCGGCGTAGAACTCGTGGTTGCCGGTGACCGCCCAGACGCCGAGTGGGGCAGACAGGCGCCGGAGCACCGGCACCATCGGCTCGACCCTGGCGACGTTGCCGTCGATGAGGTCGCCGTCCACCACGATCAGGTCGGGCTTCATCGCCTCGATGCGGTCCACCAGGTGGGCCATCCACGGCTTCCCGATCAGGGTGCCCAGGTGCACGTCGGAGAGCTCGACCAGAACGGTCCCGTCGCGTCCCGCGGGGAGCCCGGCAAGCTTGACCTCGTAGTCCACGACGATCGGCGGCCGGAGCCCCTGGACAAGCGCGATGATGGCGAGAGCGGATGCCGCCGCCAGCCCCCAGCCGCGCAGCGCCGGCGCCAGCCGGGGGAGGAGTATGCCGCCGAGCGTGACCGCGTCGAGCACGATCAGAACGGCGAACGCCAGGAACAGCGCGCCCATCCACGTCGCGCCCACGAACTCGAGAGGCCGGGCCGCGGCGCCGAGACGCCAGTGATCCAGCAGGCGCGACAGCGGGTAGGAGAGCCACAGGGCCACGGCGATCGCCAGCAGGGCGCCGCGCGATACGTGTCCGGCGATGGCCGGGACGGAAGCCGCCCGCCAGAACACGTACGCGTGCATCATGGTCCAAACGCCAAGGACGATGGTCAGGAACACGGCAACCCTCCTCGCACCGCTCACCGGTCAATCGTACGTGATCGCGCGCCCCGCCGCCCCGCCCCGGGCGGTCGAGGCCGGTTTGCGTGTACGATACGGCACGGCCCGCGCCCGCGGGCGGGAGGACGACATGCTGCGGCTGCTTTCTCTCACCCTGTTGTGCGGCATGGCGGCCGGCGCGGCCGCCGCCGCCGAAACCCATCCGTTCTCGGTTCACGACATGCTCGCGATGAACCGGATCGCCGAGGCGCGAGTTTCCCCCGACGGCCGCCTCGTCGCGTTCTCGGTCAGCGTGACCGACCTGGCGAAGAACAAGCGGCACTCGAGCCTGTACCTGGCCGCCACCGACGGTTCGTTCGCGCGGCGACTGACGGCTGCCGAGGCGAGCGACTCGCAGCCGCGCTGGAGCCCCGACGGCAAGGCGATCTACTTCGTGTCCTCGCGCTCGGGCTCGGCGCAGGTGTGGCGGATCGCGCTCGACGGCGGCGAGGCCGAACAGGTGACCAGGGTGCCGCTGGACGTGGACGCGCTCGAGGTCGGCCCGGGAGGGAAGCTCCTCGTCTTCAGCATGGCCGTGTTCCCCGGCAAGACTCCGGAGGAAACCCGGCAGGCGCTGGACGCCAAAGCGCAGGACAAGGCGAGCGGGATGCTGTTCGACCACCTCTTCATCCGCCACTGGGACACGTGGGAGAACGGCACCCGCAACCACCTGTTCGCCTACGACCTGGCCGCCGGAAAGGCCACCGACCTGATGGCAGGGATGGCCGCGGACTGTCCCACCAAGCCGTTCGGCGACAGCGGCGACTACGCGATCTCGCCGGACGGCAAGGTCGTCGTGTTCTCCGCGAAGGACATGGGCGCAAACCCCTCGGAGGAGGCGTGGTCCACGAACTTCGACCTGTTCAGGGCCCCGGTTGACGGATCGTCCGCGCCGGTCAGGATCACGACCAACCCGGCGTGGGACGGGACGCCGCGTTTCTCGCCCGACGGGAAGGTCCTCGCGTACCTCGCGATGAGCCGCCCCGGCTACGAGTCGGACCGGTTCGACATCGTGCTGCGCGACCTCGCGAGCGGCAGTGAGCGCAGGTTCACGCTGCGCGCCGACGCCTCGCCGCGCGGCGACCGTTCCCCCTCGGAGTTGAGGTGGGCAAGCGACGGCCGCGAACTGTACTGCACCGCGGACAGCTACGGCCAGCACGCCCTGTTCGCTCTTGACCCGACGACCGGCGCAAGCCGGGTCGTGGTGGGGGAGGGGACGATCGACGGCCCGCAGTCCGTCGCCGCCGATCGCATTCTCTACGGCATGAACTCGCTGCTCGGCCCCGAGGAGCTGTACACCGTGGGCCGCGACGGCAAGGGGATCGCCCGCGTCACGCATCTCAACGACGCCAAGGTGGCGGCGGCGCGCTTCGGTGCGCCGGAGCGGTTCGCATTCACCGGCGCTCACGGCGACCGGGTCGAGGGCTACATCGTCTATCCGGTCGACTTCACCCCGGCGAAGAAGTACCCGGTGGCGTTCATGATCCACGGCGGCCCGCAAGGGATGTTCGGCAACGACTTCCACTACCGCTGGAACCCGCAGGCCTACGCGGGCGCCGGCTACGCGGCGGTGATGGTGGACTTCCACGGCTCGACCGGCTACGGCCAGGCGTTCACCGACGCGATCAACGACGACTGGGGTGGGGCGCCGTACGAAGACCTGATGAAGGGCCTCGACTACGCGCTCGCCCACTACCCCTTCCTCGACAAGGAACGGGTCGGGGGGTTGGGCGCCTCGTACGGCGGCTACATGATCAACTGGATCCTCGGTCACACCGACCGCTTCAAGTGCCTGGTGTGCCACGACGGCAACATCGACGAGCGGATGGCCTACTACGACACCGAGGAGCTGTGGTTCCCGGAGTGGGAGCACCGCGGGACGCCGTGGGCCAACCCCGAAGGCTACGCCAAGGTCAACCCGATCGAGTTCGTGAAGAACTGGAAAACCCCGACGCTGGTCATCCACGGGATGAAGGACTTCCGCATCCCGTACCCGCAGGGGATCGGGACGTTCACCGCGCTGCAGCGCAAGGGGATCCCGTCCGAGCTGCTGATCTTCCCCGACGAGAACCACTTCGTGCTCAAGCCGGCGAACTCGATCATGTGGCACGACACCGTCATCGGGTGGCTGGACCGCTGGCTGAAGTAGGGTCAGGGCCCGGGATCGTCGCCGAGGAAGGGCGGACCTGCGACGGCGGGGCGGCAGAGAAGAGCCGCCACCGCCACGAGGAGGATCGGTCGGGGCGCCTCATCGGTGCACGCCTCCGACGGGAGAGGCGGGGCCCTTTCGCCGCCTCGCCATTTCCGCGGGTCGGCGCTGGCGCCGGAGGGCGAACACGTCATCCCGGCCCCGCCGCGGAACCCCGTCCTCCCGGTTCCGGGCAGTCCAACCGGCCCTGGATGAGGGCCCGAGGAGGTGGCGTCAGCCTCACTCCTCGGGAGGCCGGGTCAACTGCGAGGCACTCTGCAACCCCGCGGCGATCTCCGGGATGATCCCGAGCTGGATGTAGATCGGGTTGATGAGGAGGCGCAAGGCCGGCAGCCGCGAAAGGAACGCGCCGGCTCCCGCGATGCACACCAGGCCGCCGACGAGCAAAGCAAGCGATACGCCGAACCGCTGCGCCAGCGCACCGGCGAGCAGGCTGCCGAACGGCGTCATGCCGACGAAGGCCATGGCATAGAAGCTCATCACCCGGCCCCGCTTCCCCTCCTCGACGATGGTCTGCAGCACGGTGTTGCTGGACGCCATCTGCACCATCATCCCGGCGCCGATCACCGGCATGATTGCCAGCGAGAGCCACTGGAGGTGCGACTGCGACAGGCCGATCAGCCCGATGCCGAGCGCGCACACCGCAATCGGAATCAACCGGTCCAGGCCGAGCACGCTGCGCCGTGACGCCAGGTAAAGCGCACCGCCGAGCGCACCGAACCCCGACGCCGCCATCAGGAATCCGAGTGTATGCGCACCGCCGTGCAGGACCCGGGTGGCGACGATCGGCATCAGCACCGCGTAGGGCATCCCCATGAGGCTCACCAGGGCCAGCAACCCGAGCAACGCACGGATGGGCACGAAACCCATCGCGTACCGGAAGCCCTCGACAAGCTCGCCGAGCACCTTCGCCGGCCTGTCCGGCCGCTTCGGCAGCACGAGCCGCATCGCCAACAGCGACGCGATCACCGCGAGGTAGCTGATCGCATCGGTGAGGAAGCACATGCCCTCTCCGACCCACGCGATCAGCACTCCGGCGATCGACGGCCCGATCATCCGGGCGGCGTTGACCATCGAAGAGTTGAGCGCAATGGCGTTGGCCAGGTCCGAACGATCTTCCACCATGTACACCACCAGGGCCTGGCGCGTCGGCATGTCGAACGCGTTGATCAGGCCCTGACACACGCTCAGGATCACGACCTGGGTCACGGTAATCACTCCGGTGAGCGCCAGCACCGCCAGGAGCGCGGACTGGACCATCGCCAGCACCTGCGTGACGATCAGGACGTGGTGCCGGTTCCAGCGGTCCACCAGCACCCCGGCGACCGGCGCCAGCAGGAACGTCGGCACCTGTCCGGCAAACCCCAGCACCCCGAGCAGCAACGCCGACCCCGTGAGCCGGTAGATCAGCCAGCTCGTGGCGATCCGTGTCATCCACGTTCCGATCAGGGAGATGCTCTGGCCGAAGAAGAACAGGCGGTAGTTGCGATGCCTCAGTGCGCGGCCGAGGCCGCGCAGCTTGGTCGCAAACGGCATGCGGGTTTGTGGAGGCATCGCTCGCGAGCGCCGAACGGCCGGCGCGCGCATTTATAGCACCACGGGGCCCCGGCAGGGCGGCAGCTTGGCCCCGGGGGACGCTCGAGAAACGCGAACGGGGCCCGGATACGCTTGACAGGTCCGGCGCCTGCGGGGTACGATCACCGTCCCCTTGCGAGTCGGGGTACGCCTCGCCGGGGTTTCGTGTGGGCGAGTGGAGAGCGACGATGAAGACGTATGTGCCTAAACAGGATGAGATCCGCCACGACTGGTACGTGATCGACGCCGCCGATGTCGTGCTCGGACGGTTGTCCACCAAGGTGGCGACGTTGCTGCGCGGCAAGCACAAGCCGAGCTTCACGCCGGGCCTCGATACCGGTGACTTCGTCATCGTGGTCAACGCCGACAAGGTGAAGCTGACCGGGAACAAGTGGGAGGACAAGCGGTATTACCGCCACTCCGGCGACCCGGGTCACCTCCACCAGGAGACCGCCCGGGAACTGCGCGACAAATCCCCCGAGCGATTGGTCCGGTTTGCGGTCTGGGGGATGCTGCCCAAGAACCGGCTGGGCCGCGCACTGCTCAAGAAACTGAAGGTCTACGCCGGGGCGGAGCACCCGCACCAGGCGCAGCAGCCGCAGGGCATCAAGGCGGAAGGGTAAGGAGAAGAGTCGTGGCGAGCATCCAGTTCTACGGGACGGGCCGGCGCAAGAGCGCCGTGGCTCGAGTCTACCTGCGTCCGGGCACCGGGGTGATCAAGGTCAACAAGCGCGACTTCGAGACCTACTTCCCCAACCGCGTGCTCAAGATGGTCATCCGCCAGCCGTTGGCGATCACCGAGACCTCCGACAAGTTCGACATCGTCGTCAACGTCGCGGGCGGAGGCATGACCGGTCAGGCCGGTGCCATTCGCCACGGTCTGTCCCGCGCGCTGCTCGAGTTCAACCCGGAACTGCGGCCGAAGCTGAAGAGCGCCGGCTTCCTGACGCGCGACGCACGCGAGGTCGAGCGCAAGAAGTACGGCCAGCCGAAGGCGCGGAAGCGGTTCCAGTTCTCGAAGCGCTAGGAAAGCCTGAAAGGAGAAACGCTCTTGGCTTCCATCTCAATGAAAGAGCTGCTCGAGGCTGGCGTCCATTTCGGTCACCAGACCCGGCGCTGGAATCCGAAGATGCGGCCGTATATCTTCGGGAAGCGTAACGGGATCTACATCGTTGACCTCCAGAGGACGCTGCAGCTCTTCGAAGAAGCCTCCAATTTCGTGCGCGACCTGGTGTCGTCCGGCGGCACGGTGCTGTTCGTCGGCACCAAGCGTCAGGCGCAGGACGTCGTCAAGGAAGAAGCCACCCGGAGCGGGATGTTCTACGTCGCCCACCGGTGGCTGGGCGGCACGCTCACCAACTTCGTGACGCTGCGCCGTTCGGTGGAACGGTTCAAGGACATCGAGCGCCAGCTCGCGGCGGCCGAGTCGCAGATCACGAAGAAGGAGCGCGTCCATCTCGAGCGCGAGCGCGCCAAGATGGAGAAGAACCTGGGCGGCATCCGCGACATGGAGTCGCTGCCAGACGCGCTCTACGTCATCGACACCAACCACGAGCACAACGCGGTGCACGAGGCGAACCGCCTCGGCATCCCGGTGGTCGCCGTGGTGGACACGAACTGCGACCCGGACGTGGTGGACTACCCGATCCCCGGCAACGACGACGCGATCCGCGCGATCAAGCTCTTCACCTCGCGCGTCGCCGACTCCGTGCTCGAGGGCCTCGCGATGGTCGAGGGTCGCACCCAGTCGGAGGCGGCGCTGGTTCGATCGGCTGCAGCCGCCAGCACGGCCACCCCTGTCGTCGCGACTCCTGCGGATGCGCCGGAACAGGCCGCGGTTCCTGCCGAAGAAGCGGTGCTGCCGTCGCTCGAGGAGACGTTCGAGGAGTACGACGAGGGTACGGAGCAGTACGAGAAGCGCTAGAACGACAGGGGCCCGGGCCCCGGGGTCCGGACTCCGGATCCCCGATCCCAGGCCCCGGGGCAGAGTAGCTTTCGGCCAGGGGGGTGCGCTTCCTGGCCGTTTTCATGGAGGGTCGACATGGCGATTCCTGCTGCAGTGGTGAAGGAACTACGAGAGAAGACCGGCGCCGGGATGATGGATTGCCAGCGGGCGCTCGCCGAAGCGAACGGCGATATGGAGGAGGCGGTCAGGATCCTCCGCAAGAAAGGGCTGTCGGCCGCGGCCAAGAAGGCTGGCCGCACCGCCAAGGACGGCCTGGTCGCGATCGCGGTGATCGAGGACGGCCGCCGCGGCGGCGTGGTCGAGCTCAACTGCGAGACCGACTTCGTCGCCCGCACCGAGCAGTACCAGGCCCTGGTCCAGGCCCTGGCCGATCAGGTGGCGGCCGACGGGGTCGGCGATGCCGAGAAGGTCAAGGCGACCCGCGCGATCGCCGACCCGCTGCACACCGTCGCGGAGGTGATCGCCTCACAGATCGCCACGATCGGCGAGAACATCCAGCTCTCGCGGGCCGGATTCATGGCCGCGGGTGAGGGGATGCGGATCGGGTCCTACCTCCACATGGGAGGCAAGATAGGCGTGCTCGTCGAGATCTCGGCCGGCGCCGACGATGAGACGGTCAAGGACGTCGCGATGCAGATCGCGGCCGCCGAACCGCGCTGGGTGTCGCCCGCCGACGTGCCGGCCGAGGCCGTCAACGAGGAGCGCGAGATCGCCCGGGCGCAGGCCGCCGGCTCCGGCAAGCCGGCGCCGGTGATCGAGAAGATCGCCGAGGGCAAGGTCGCCAAGTTCTACGAGCAGGCGTGTCTGGTCGAGCAGCCGTTCGTCAAGGACCCGACGAAGAAGGTCGCGGCGGTCCTCGCGGAGCGCAACGGCGCGGTCGTGAAGGGCTTCCTCCGCTTCAAGCTCGGCGAGGGGGCCGTGGCGGCCGAGAAGTGACCGGCCCTGCGGCGTACCGGCGCATCGTCCTGAAGCTCTCGGGCGAGGTCCTGATGGGCAACCAGCCGTTCGGGATCGCCCCCGAGGTGCTCCCCGTCCTGGCGACCGAGATCGCCGAGGTGCGCGACCTCGGCGTCGAGGTGGCGATCGTGATCGGGGGCGGCAACATCATCCGCGGCATCGCCGCAACGGAGCAGGGGCTCGACCGCGTGACGGGCGACAACATGGGGATGCTCGCCACGGTGATCAACGCGCTGGCACTCCAGGACGCCCTCGAGCAGCGTGGCTGCTTCACCCGCGTGTTGACCGCCATCGACATCCGCGAGGTGGCCGAGCCGTTCATCCGCCGGCGGGCGATCCGGCACCTCGAGAAGAGCCGGGTGGTGATATTCGCCGCGGGAACCGGCAACCCGTTCTTCACGACCGACTCCGCCGCCGCGCTGCGGGCCTCCGAGATTCGCGCCGACGCCCTGCTCAAGGGCACCAAGGTGGACGGCCTGTACACGGCCGACCCCGTCCGCGACGCGGGAGCCAAGCTGCTCAAGCTGGCGAGCTACCAGTACCTGCTCGAGCACAGCCTGAAGATCATGGACGCTGCGGCGGTGTCGCTCTGCCAGAATGCCAGGATCCCAATCCGGGTGTTCAACATCCGGGTGCCCGGGAACATCAGGCGCGTGGTCCTCGGCGAGGACGTCGGCTCCACCGTCTCCTGAGAGACCTCCAAACGGTGACGTCGAGTTCGTTCCAGCGCCTCTGGCTGGGCCGGCCGGGGCGCCGTGAGCCGGTGGGTTGTCGGGACGGCCGCCGGCTCTCCCTGAGCGGATACAATGGAGCGCGGTGGCATCTCATCACGGACCCCGCTGAGACGGGCCGGCGAAAGGGAGCGACGATGCGCGAGGCGGTCAAAACCACGAAGGCGCACATGGACAAGGCGGTGGAGGTGCTCCGCGACGAGCTCAGGACCCTGCGCACGGGGCGGGCGTCGCTCGGTCTCCTGGACGGGGTGCGGGTGGACTACTACGGGACCCCGACGCCGCTCAACCAGGTCGCGAACCTGTCGGTTCCTGAACCGACGCTGATCGTGATCCAGCCCTGGGACCCGACGCTCATCTCGGCCATCGACCACGCGATCCAGAAGGCGAACCTGGGCCTCAACCCGATGAACGATGGCAAGGCGATCAAGCTGCCGGTGCCGTCGCCGACGCAGGAGAGGCGCAAGGAACTGGTCAAGGTTGCGCACGAGTACGCGGAGCGTGCCCGGACCGCGGTACGCAACGTCCGGCGCGACGGCAACGAGGAGCTCAAGAAGCTCGAGAAGGACAAGCAGATCTCCGAGGACGACATGCACCACGGCCTCGACGAGGTGCAGAAGCTCACCGACGAGCACATCAAGCACATCGGCGAGATCCTCGCCGCCAAAGAGAAGGAGATCATGGAGGTGTAATCCCCGCCCGCCGTGGCGGGCGGGGATTGCATCCCGAGCGCAGCGGGGGATCTTGTGAAGACGCAAGAGGCAGGGTCGACCGGGGCCGTTCCGAGGTGGCGGGCGAGCGTCGCGGCCGGCGCGCGGAGCGGGGGCCTTCGTGATGGGCACACCTGAACCCGAGGTCGCCGTCATCGTGGTCGCGGCCGGGTCGTCAACGCGGTTCGGCGGGGACAAGCTCGGTGTGCTGGTCGGGGGGCGGCCGGTCCTCGAGCGGGCGGTCGGGGCCATGCGCGCGGCGTTGCCGGCCGCGCGGCTCGCCCTGGTCGTGCGCGCCGATCAGCTGGAGGCCGCGCGGGCCCGCTGGGACGAACGCGGCGTTCTGGTGGCGGCCGGCGGCGCCCGGCGGCAGGACTCGGTGCGAAACGGCTTCGCCGCGCTCGACCCGGCCGACGACACGGTGGTCGTCGTGCACGACGGCGCCCGGCCGTTCGTCCCGGCGGGCGACGTGGCGCGGGTCGTGGCGGGCGCTGCCGCCGCCGGCGCCGCGCTCCTGGTGGCGCCCGTGGTCGACACGGTCAAACGGCTGCGGGCCGACGGCACGGTCGAGGCCACGGTGCCGCGCGACAGGCTCGCTCGGGCCTTGACGCCACAGGCGTTCCGCGCGGGCGCGCTGCGCGCCGCGTGGGCGGCCGCCGGCGACGCGCACTGGACGGACGAGGCCGCGCTGGTCGAGCGCTGGGGGGGGCCGGTTGCGGCCGTGCCGGGTGACCCCCGCAACGTGAAGGTGACGCACCCGGACGACCTCGATGTCGTTGCCGGGGTATTCGGCCGGCGGACGCGGGTAGGACAGGGCATGGACATCCACGCGTTCGCGCAGGGCCGCGCGCTCTGGCTCTGCGGCCTGGAGTTGCCGGGCGGGCCCGGCCTCGCCGGGCACTCCGACGCCGACGTGGCGCTGCACGCGGTCGCCGACGGCATTCTCGGCGCCTGCGGTGCGGGCGACATCGGCGAGCACTTCCCTCCGACCGAGGAGCGCTGGCGCGACGCCCCCTCCGAGCTGTTCGTCCGGCACGCGCTGGCCCTCGCGGGCGAGCGCGGCTGGCGTTTGACGGGGTGCGACCTGACGTTGCTCGCCGAGACGCCGAAGATCGCGCCTCATCGCGGGGCGATGCGGGCGCGTTTGGCCTCGCTCCTGGGCCTCGCGGAGGATGAGGTCAACATCAAGGCCACGACCAGCGAGGGGATGGGTTTCGTCGGACGAGGAGAAGGCATCGTCGCCTTCGCTCTCGTCACGCTCGAGTCCTCGGTGCGTTCCTGATGCGACGACCCGACACATCTCGGACCCCGGAGGCCGGGCCCCGGACCCCGGTCGTTGCGGTGGAGTGGATCGTCGGCTTCCACGCCGTGATCGCCGCGCTCGAGCGTGAGCCCGCCCGCGTCGAGGTCGTCTGGGTGGCCGACGGCCTCGCCGGGGGGCGGGCCCGACAACTCCTCGATGCCGCCCGGGCGGCCGGGGTCCGCTACGCCCGCGCGCCGAGGCGGAAGCTCGACGAGGTCGCCGAGGGCGTCGCCCACAACGGCGCCGCCGCCCGTCTCGCGCCTGCGCCGCTCGCAGACCCTGGATCCCTGCTGGCCGCGGCCGGGCCGGCGTGCGTGGTCGGTCTCGACTCGCTCGAGGACGGCCACAACCTGGGCGCCGTGGTCCGCACCGCTGCGGCGTTCTCGCTCGGCGGCATCGTCGTTGCCGGGCCGCACCCTCCGCCGCTCGGGGGCGCCGCCGCCAAGGTGGCGGCCGGCACGGTTTCCCTCGTCCGTGTCGCCCACGTGGGCTCGCTCGGCGACTTCGCCCTGGCGGCCAAGGACGCCGGGTTCTGGGTGTGGGGCGCCGATGCGGGCGGCACCCCGCTCGAGCGCGTCGAGTTGCCCGACCGCCTGCTGCTGTGCCTCGGGGCCGAGGCCGGGGGGTTGCGCGCCAAGACGCGCAAGGCCCTCGACGGCACGGTCGCAATACCGATCGCGCCCGAGGTGGAGTCGCTCAACCTCGCGGTCGCGGCCGGCATCTTCGCCTGGGCGTGGCGGCGCCGGTTCCCGGTCGTGGCCGGCGGCTGACGGTAATCGGTCGCCCGGCGGCGGGGCGGGGGCCGGAGAAGGCCGGCGGCTGTTCCCCGGGGTCTTGCTTTTCCATTCCGCCGTGGTATCATCTCCGTCCCCTCCGGGGTACGTGTGCGCCGGGGGGAGATCTTTGGCAAGAGGGGACAGACGGGTGCTCCTTCCCGCACAGGCTGGCGTAGCTCAACTGGTAGAGCAGCGGATTTGTAATCCGCAGGTTACGGGTTCGAGTCCCATCGCCAGCTCCAGAGAGCTACGGCAGCCTGTGCGCGGCGCAAAGCGCCTATTCGGCGAGTTCACGCGTGCGGGTGTGGCCGAGCGGTCAATGGCAGCAGACTGTAAATCTGCCGGGCAATGCCCTACGGTGGTTCAAATCCATCCGCCCGCACCACCCTTTCGTACCTGCGGGAGTAACTCAGGGGTAGAGTCACAGCCTTCCAAGCTGTTGGTCGCGGGTTCGAATCCCGTCTCCCGCTCCAATGCTTTGCAGGCGTCTTCGTGGGCCCAGGTAGCTCAGGCGGTAGAGCACGTCCTTGGTAAGGACGGGGTCACCAGTTCAAATCTGGTCCTGGGCTCCACTGTCCGAACCGGTGTGGACGTGGAAGTGCGTTGAACGAAGGGAACTGACAGGCCAGTCACCTCGCTGGCCAGGGCCGCCGAGGTGGCCCCGAACGGTGGATCAGGGGAGAGGGAGGCAAAGGAACCATGGCCAAGCAGAAGTTTGATCGGACGAAGCCGCACGTGAACGTGGGGACGATTGGGCACGTGGACCACGGGAAGACGACGTTGACGGCGGCGATTACGAAGGTGCAGTCGTTGAAGGGGTTGGCGGAGTTCAAGGCGTACGACGAGGTGGCGAAGGCGTCGATTGCGCACGGTCGTCGGAACGAGATGAAGATTCTGACGATTGCGACGTCGCACGTGGAGTACCAGACGGGGTTGCGTCACTACGCGCACGTGGATTGCCCCGGGCATGCCGACTACGTGAAGAACATGATCACGGGGGCGGCGCAGATGGACGGGGCGATTCTGGTGGTATCGGCGGAGGACGGGCCGATGCCGCAGACGCGGGAGCACATTTTGCTGGCGCGGCAGGTGGGTGTGCCGTGCATCGTGGTGTTTTTGAACAAGGTGGACAAGGTCGAGGACCCGGAGTTGTTGGACCTGGTGGAGCTCGAGGTGCGGGAGTTGTTGAGCCAGTACGACTTCCCCGGGGACGAGGTGCCGGTGATCCGGGGGGCGGCGCTGAAGGCCGGGGCGTCGACGTCGGCGGATGCGCCGGAGGCGCAGTGCATTGTGGAGTTGATGGACGCGCTGGACAAGTACGTGCCGGAGCCGGTGCGGGCGATTGACAAGCCGTTTTTGATGCCGATCGAGGATGTCTTCACGATTTCGGGGCGTGGGACGGTGGTGACGGGGCGGGTGGAGCGTGGGGTGGTGAAGGTTGGGGAGGAGATGGAGATCGTGGGGTACAACCCGACGATCAAGCGGGTGGTGACGGGCGTGGAGATGTTCCGGAAGTTGCTGGACCAGGGGCAGGCCGGGGACAACATCGGGCTGCTGTTGCGTGGGACGGAGAAGAGCGACGTGGAGCGCGGGCAGGTGGTGGCGAAGCCCGGGACGATCACGCCGCACACGAAGTTCAAGGCTGAGGTGTACATCCTGACGAAGGAAGAGGGTGGTCGGCACACGCCGTTTTTCAAGGGGTACCGGCCGCAGTTTTACTTTCGGACGACGGATGTGACGGGGTCGGTCTACCTGCCGGCAGGTGTGGAGATGGTGATGCCCGGCGACAGAATCTCGGTGGAGGTGGAGCTGATCACGCCGATCGCGATGGAGAAGGCGCTGCGCTTCGCGATTCGTGAGGGTGGCCGCACCGTCGGCGCCGGCACCATCACCGAAATCATCGAGTGAGGTGCGGCGATGCGCGACAACATTCAACTGGCGTGCGGCGAGTGCAAGCGGCGGAACTATACGTCGACCCGCAACAAGAAGAAGCAGACGGAACGGCTCGAGGTCAAGAAGTACTGCAAGTTCTGCCGCCGTCACACGCTGCACAAGGAAGCGAAGTAGGTTGGGTCCGGTGCAGGCCAGTAGCTCAATTGGTAGAGTCCCGGTCTCCAAAACCGGTGGTTGGGGGTTCGAGTCCCTCCTGGCCTGCCAGGTACTCCCAGCGCCAGGGAGGCGCGCCCGATGAACTGGTGGCATAGGCTGCAAACGTTTCTCCGCGAGGTGGTCGTCGAAACGAAGAAGGTCACCTGGCCGGGCCGCGACGAGGTCGTATCCACGACCGTCGTCGTGATCATCGCGTCGTTCATCTTCGGAATTTTCCTATATATCTGCGACCTGGCGTTTTTCCGGCTCGTTGCCTGGGTCACCAAGTTCCTCTCGTAGACGGGGGAAGTGACGAATGCCGAAGCAGTGGTACATCATCCACACCTACTCGGGGTTCGAGGAGCGCGTCAAGAAGACGCTGGAGCAGCGCATCGACGCCCTC
Organism: uncultured Acidobacteriota bacterium; assembly: GCA_963789745.1. Lineage (GTDB taxonomy): Bacteria > Acidobacteriota > Thermoanaerobaculia > Thermoanaerobaculales > Thermoanaerobaculaceae > RBG-13-68-16. The sequence continues at coordinate 24,052 of CAWBLW010000002.1, forward strand.
GGCATGCAGGATTTCTTCGGGGAGGTTCGGATCCCGACGGAGACGGTGGTGGAGATTCGCGCCGGCAAGCGTCGCGAGGTGCAGCGGAAGTTCTTCCCCGGCTACGTCCTGGTGCAGATCGACCTGACCGGCGAGAAGGGGGACGAGTCCTGGCACCTGGTGCGCAACACGCCCAAGGTGACGGGGTTCGTCGGTTCCGGCAAGAAGCCGACCCCGCTCACCGAGGAGGAAGTCAACCAGATCCTGCACCAGGTCACGGTGGCGAAGGAGAAGCCGAGGCCGAAGCACATCTTCGAGAAGGGGGAGCCGGTGAGGATCACGGACGGCCCATTCTCCAACTTCACCGGGGTCGTGGAGGAGGTCAACCTGGACCGCTCCACGCTCAAGGTGATGGTGACGATCTTCGGGCGCTCCACCCCCGTCGAGCTCGAGTTCAGCCAGGTTCAGAAGACCGCGTGAGGTAGGCGATGGCAAAGAAGATCACTGGTTACGTGAAACTGCAGATCCCGGCGGGTCAGGCGACCCCGGCGCCACCGGTGGGTCCGGCGCTGGGCCAGCACGGCCTGAACATCATGGACTTCTGCAAGGCCTTCAACGCGAAGACCCAGAAGCTCACAGGAACCATCATCCCCGTGGTGATCACCGTGTACTCGGACCGCACGTACACGTTCATCACCAAGACGCCGCCCGCATCGTTCCTCCTGCGGCAGGCGGCGGCGGTGGAGAAGGGCTCCGGCGAGCCAAACCGCAACAAGGTCGGGAAGATCACACGGGCGCAAGTCGAGGCGATCGCCACGACCAAGCTGCCCGACCTCAATACCACCTCGCTCGATGCCGCGATCCGGATCATCGAAGGTACGGCGCGCAGCATGGGCATCGAGGTCGTGGCGTAAGGGGGTGGGGCATGGCTCATTCGAAGAAGTACCAAGAGGCTAAGGCGAAGGTGGAGCAGCGCCGCTATCAGCTCCGCGAAGCCGTGGAGCTGGTGCGCGACTTGCACTACGTCAAGTTCGACGAGACGGTGGAGGTCGCCCTCCGTCTCGGCGTGGATCCGCGGCACGCCGACCAGATGGTGCGCGGCACCGTCGTGCTGCCGCACGGCACCGGCAAGAGCAAGAAGGTGCTCGTGGTGGCGGCCGGGGATCAGGCGAAGGAAGCCCAGGAAGCCGGCGCCGACTTCGTGATGGGGGAGGATGCGATCGAGAAGATCCAGGGCGGCTGGCTGGAGTTCGACGCCATCGTGGCTGCGCCCGACATGATGCGCGGCCTTTCTCGGCTCGGGAAGATTCTCGGTCCCCGCGGCCTGATGCCCAACCCCAAGACGGGCACCGTCACGCCGGAGGTCGGCAAGGCGGTGCGCGAGATCAAGGCCGGGAAAGTCGAGTTCCGGGTCGACAAGACCGCCATCATCCACGCACCGGTGGGCAAGACGTCGTTCAGCGTGGACGCGCTGGAGGAGAACGCCCGCTCGCTGATCACTGCAATCCTGCGGGCCAAGCCCACGAGCGCGAAGGGGAAGTACGTGCAGTCGGCGTTCATGAGTTCCACGATGGGCCCTGGCGTGGCGCTGGACATCGCGCCGCTGGAAGCGAAGTAGGGGGTTTGCCATGTTGACGCGGGCACAGAAGCAAGAGCAGATCGAGGCCCTCAAAGCCACGCTGGCGCCGGCGAGCGGGCTTTTCGTGATGGACTTCACGGGGCTCACCGTCGGCGAGGTGACGGAACTGCGGCGCAAGGTGAAGGAGGCGAACGGCAGCTATCGGGTGGTCAAGAACACCCTGGCCAAGCTTTCCCTTGCCGAGACCTCGCACCAATCGCTGCAGCAGCTCCTCTCGGGTCCGGCGGCCGTGGCATACACGAGCCAGGACGCCGTGATTCTCGCCAAGGCCCTGGCCGACTTTGCCAAGGCCCACGACAAGCTGAAGTTTCGCGGCGGCCTCGTCGAGGGGCAGCTGCTCGACGCGGTGCAGGCCAAGCAGGTTTCGACGCTGCCCTCCAAGAAGGAGTTGGTGGCAAGACTGCTGTTCCTGCTTCAGTCGCCGATGCGCAGGTTGGTCACGGTGCTCGCCGCCCCGGTCAAGGGACTGGCGGTGAGCCTGCAGCAGATCGCGGATCAAAAGGAAGCGCCGGACGAAGGCGTGAGAGACCAGGCAAAGGAGAACTGACAATGGCACAGACGCAAGAGTTTGTGGAGCAGATCAAGGCAATGACGGTGCTCGAGCTCAACGAGCTGGTCAAGGCCTTGGAGACCGAGTTCGGGGTTTCGGCGGCCGCGGCGGTGATGCCGATGGCGATGGCCGGAGGGCCTGCGGCAGCGGCCGAACCGGTCGAGGAGCAGACGGAGTTCGACGTGATCCTCGAGGACGCCGGGGACAAGAAGATCAACGTCATCAAGGCTGTGCGCGAGGTGACGGCGCTCGGGCTCAAGGAAGCCAAGGACCTGGTCGAGGCCGCTCCGACCAAGGTGAAGGAAGGCGTCTCCAAGCAGGAGGCGGAGGACATCAAGAAGAAGTTCACGGAAGCGGGCGCCAAGGTCAAGGTTCAGTAGGCCGCCGCTGCTGGGGGCTGAAGCGACGGAAGCTGGTACTCGAAACTGGTACGGTGCTGCGTGGGGCGCGTCCCCATCGTCGGCGCCGGGTCGCACCCGGGCGTGAAGCGAGCAAACCCGGGAAGGGGGGCATGTCGCCCCCCGTGCGGCGTTTCCCCGGTGCGCCGGAAGGTCGCACGCCGGGGAAGGTTCTCGCGCCGATGAGCGCGAGGGATTTCGCGGGCGGGCAACGATGCGAACCGTGAAAAAGGAGTTAGGGCCCATGAGTCTGACCCAGATGGTCGAGACGGGCGAGCGGACGAACTTTTCCAAGATCCGCACCACGATCCCGTTGCCAAACCTGATTGCCGTTCAACGTTCGAGTTATGAGCAGTTCCTGCAGATGGACCTGCTCCCCGAGGAGCGCGAGCTCAAGGGCCTGCAGGCGGTGTTCTCGAGCGTGTTCCCGTTCTCGGACTTCCGGTCCTCGTGCGAGCTCCACTTCGTGCGCTTCGAGCTCGGGACTTGGGAGTGCAAGTGCGGTCGCCTTTCGGGGCTGGAGCGCCTGCGGATCGCCTGCCAGCACTGCGGCGCCCGAATCAAGGCGGCCGAGCCGCACGAGAGCACGGTGGTGTGCCCGTCGTGCGGACAGGGTACGGCGAACGCCGTACCCCACTGCCCGACGTGCGGCAACCCCGTGGGGCTCCGTCTCACCTACAGCGAGACCGATTGCCGGGAGCGCGGACTGACCTATGCGGTGCCGCTCAAGGTGACCTTCAGGCTCGTGCTCTTCGACGAGGGCACGGGACCGGACAGGCAGGTCCGGGACATCAAGGAGGAGGAGCTTTACTTCGGCGAGCTTCCCCTGATGACCGAGACCGGGACGTTCATCATCAACGGCACGGAGCGCGTCATCGTCTCGCAGCTGCACCGCTCGCCGGGCGTCTCCTTCACCCGCGAGACGCCGACCTCGCTGCTCGCCAAGGTGGTGCCCTACCGCGGTTCCTGGATCGAGTTCGAGTTCGACAAGAAACAGATCCTCTACGTTCGCATCGACCGCAAGCGGCGCTTCCCGGGGACGGTATTCCTGCGGGCGCTCGGCCTGGAGTCGAACGCGCAGCTGCTCGAGATCTTCTACCACCTGTTCCCGGCCAAGCTGAAGGACGACGTGGTGACCCTCACGATCGACCGCACCGTGGTCGATGTCGACGAGGAGCGGACCATCGCGCAGGTGGGGCGCCGGACGGCTTCCCCCGAGCTGTTCGCCGGCCTCAAGCTCGACGCGGCGATGCGCAAGGCGCTCAAGGACAGCGACAAGGTCAAGCGCGACGTCAGGGCGGAAGAGCTCGTCGATGCAGTGCTCGGCGAGGACGTCGTCGACCCCTCGACCGGCGAGCTGGTGGCGGAAGCCGGGTCCACGGTCTCCCCGGAGCTCCTCGCCCGCGCGCAGGAGCTCGGCAAGAAGGAGTTGAGGCTCGCGTTCCCGGGATGGGACCTGGTGGGAGAGATCCTCACCAAGACCATCGAGAAGGACTCGATCCGCGCCAAGCTCGACGCCATCATGGAGGTTTACCGCCGTTTGCGCCCGGGCGACCCGCCGACGCAGGAGTCGGCCACGACGCTGTTCGACGGTCTGTTCTTCGACGAGCGCAAGTACGACCTCTCCGAGGTCGGCCGCTTCAAGTTCAACGTCAAGCTCGGCCTCAAGAAGAACCTCAAGCAGCGGGTGATGGACCAGGAAGACTTCATCGCCGTCGTGCGCTACTTGCTGAAGTTGTCGCGCGGCATCGGGCGTCTGGACGACATCGACTCGCTCGCCAACCGGCGCGTTCGCGCGGTCGGGGAGCTGCTCGAGAACCAGTTCCGCGTCGGCCTGGTCCGCATGGAGCGCGCCATCAAGGAGCGCATGACGATCCATCAGGACATCGAGAACGCGATGCCTCGGGACCTCATCAACGCCAAACCGGTGATCGCGGCGGTGAAGGAGTTCTTCGGCTCCTCGCAGCTCTCGCAGTTCATGGACCAGACCAACCCGCTCGCCGAGGTCACCCACAAGCGTCGTCTCTCGGCGCTCGGACCGGGCGGGCTGTCGCGCGAGCGCGCCGGATTCGAGGTGCGCGACGTGCACGCCACGCACTACGGCCGGATCTGTCCGATCGAGACGCCGGAAGGCCCGAACATCGGGCTGATCTCGTCCCTCTCGTGTTACGCGCGCATCAACGACTTCGGTTTCATCGAGTCCCCCTACAAGAAGGTCGAGAAGGGCCGCGTGCTCGAGCATGTGATGATCTCCGAGCGCGGCGACTCGTCGTTCGAGCTCCACCAGGTCGTGCAGCTCGAAGAGGTCGAATCCGCCAACAAGAAGCTGCAGGCCAAGGGGAAGCGGCCGGCCCGATGGGTGCCTCACGCGTTCTACCTGTCGGCGTGGGACGAAGAAACCCTGAACATCGCGCAGGCCAACGCCGAGGTGGACGCCAAGGGCGCCCTGCAGTCCGAGAAGGTGATCGCCAGGTCGGCGGGCGAGTTCGTCCTCATCGACCAGGACAAGATCGACTACATCGACGTGTCGCCCAAGCAGGTGGTGTCGGTGGCCGCCGCGCTCATCCCGTTCCTGGAGCACGACGACGCCAACCGCGCGCTCATGGGATCCAACATGCAGCGCCAAGCGGTCCCGCTGCTGCGCTCCGAGGCGCCCCTCGTCGGGACCGGCCTCGAGTCGGTCGTCGCCCGCGATTCCGGCTCCGTCATCGTCTGCCGCCGCTCCGGGGTCGTGGACACGGTGGACTCCCGGCGCATCATCGTTCGCGTCGAGGCCGAGGACCCCGAGACGGGTCGCCCCCGCGACTTCGGGGCCGATATCTACCAGCTCACGAAGTTCCGCCGCTCCAACCAGAACACGTGCGTGAACCAGAAGCCGATCGTCAGCCCCGGGCAGCGCGTCGTGAAGGGCCAGGTGCTCGCCGACGGTCCTAACACCGACAGGGGCGAGTTGGCGCTCGGCCGCAACGTGCTCGTCGCCTTCATGCCCTGGCGCGGGTACAACTTCGAGGACGCGATCGTCGTCTCCGAGAAGCTCGTGAAGGAGGACTACTTCACCTCGGTCCACATCGAGGAGCTCGAGATCGCGGCCCGCGACACGAAGCTCGGGCCCGAGGAGATCACCCGCGACATCCCGAACGTCGCGGAGAACGCTCTCAAGGACCTCGACGACGCCGGCATCGTGCGCGTCGGGGCCCACGTGCGCCCTGGCAGCATCCTGGTCGGCAAGGTCACGCCCAAGGGGGAGACCCAGCTGACGCCTGAGGAGAAGCTGCTGCGCGCGATCTTCGGCGAGAAGGCCGGCGACGTGCGGGACGCCTCCCTGAAGTGCCCGCCCGGCATCTCCGGTGTCGTGGTCGACGTCAAGATCTTCGCCCGCCGCGGCACGGAAAAGGACGTCCGCGCCCAGGCGATCGAGGAAGAGGAGATCGCTCGCATCCGCAAGAACTCCGAGGACGAGCGTAGGATCGTCCTCGAGGAGCGCAACAAGAAGCTCGCCGAGCTGCTCCACGGGGCCAAGGTGACCGCCGACGTCGTGTCGGCGCGCACCGGCGACTTGGTGGCCAAGAAGAACGCCAAGCTGACCGCCGAGGTGGTGACGGAGTTGACGCGCGCCGAGATGCTGGCGCTGCCGCTCGCCGACGAAACGGTGCGCGAGCGCGTCCGGATGCTGGTCAACCAGGCGGAGAGCCAGATCGAGGTCCTCGAGAAGCTCAACGACGAGAGGATCAAGCTCCTGACCGCGGGCGACGAGTTGCCCCCTGGCGTCATCAAACAGGTCAAGGTGTACGTCGCGATGAAGCGCAAGCTCCAGGTCGGGGACAAGATGGCCGGGCGGCACGGCAACAAGGGCGTGATCTCGGTGGTGCTCCCGGACGAGGAGATGCCGTTCCTCCAGGACGGGACCGCGGTCGAGGTCGTGCTCAACCCGCTCGGCGTCCCGAGCCGCATGAACGTCGGTCAGATCCTGGAGACGCACCTGGGGTGGGCCGGCAAGGCGCTCGGCCTGCACTTCGCGACCCCGGTGTTCGACGGCGCGACCGAAGGGGAGATCCGCGAGATGCTGTCGCGGGCCGGGATCCCGGAGGACGGCAAGACCGTCCTGCGCGACGGCGTGACCGGCGTGCCGTTCGAGCAGCGGGTGACGGTCGGCTACATCTACATGTTGAAGCTGTCCCACCTCGTGGATGACAAGATCCACGCGCGTTCGATCGGCCCGTACTCCCTGATCACGCAGCAACCCCTCGGCGGCAAGGCCCAGTTCGGGGGCCAGCGGCTGGGCGAGATGGAAGTCTGGGCGCTCGAGGCGTACGGCGCAGCGTACACGCTGCAGGAGTTGTTGACCGTCAAGTCCGACGACGTCGAGGGACGCTCGCGGGTGTACGAGGCGATCGTCAAGGGCAAGGTCCCCGAACAACCGGGACTGCCCGAGTCGTTCAATGTGCTCGTGCGGGAGCTCCAGAGCCTCGGGCTCGACGTGGAGCTCGTCAAGCACGAGGGAGAGTGAGGGGGCTGGAATGAGCAGCATGCCAAGCGATCCCCGCAGCGATTTCCGCGGCGAGAGCCGTCCATTTTTCACCAAACCGAAGGCGATCAACGACTTCGACGCGATACGGGTGTCCCTGGCATCGCCCGAAAAGATCCGCTCCTGGTCGCACGGCGAGGTCACGAAGCCCGAGACGATCAACTACCGCACCTTCAAGCCGGAGCGCGACGGCCTGTTCTGCGCCCGCATCTTCGGGCCCGTGACCGACTGGGAGTGCCTCTGCGGCAAGTACAAGCGGATGAAGCACCGCGGCGTCGTGTGCGACAAGTGCGGCGTCGAGGTCACGCGCTCCAAGGTCCGGCGCGAGCGCATGGGCCACATCGAACTCGCCGCCCCGGTGTCGCACGTCTGGTTTTTCAAGGGGTTGCCGAGCCGCATCGGCCAACTGCTCGACATCACGATGCGCGAGCTCGAGCGCGTGCTCTACTTCGAAGCGTACGTGGTCATCGACCCGGGCGACACCACGCTCGAGGAGAAGCAGGTCCTCTCCGAGGAGCAGTACCGCGAGGGCCGCCAGGAGCACGGCGAGGGCTTCGTGGCCAAGATGGGCGCCGAAGCGATCCAGGAGCTCCTCCGCCGCATCGATCTCGACGAGATGGCCGGCGAGCTGCGCCTGTTGATGCGGACCGAGCCCTCGGTGGTCAAGCGCCAGAAGGCGGCCAAGCGCCTCCGAGTGGTGGAGTCGTTCCGCAAGTCCGGCAACCGCCCCGAGTGGATGATCCTCGAGGTGATCCCGGTGATCCCCCCGGAGCTTCGGCCCCTCGTGCCGCTCGACGGCGGGCGGTTCGCGACCTCCGACCTGAACGACCTCTACCGCCGGGTGATCAACCGCAACAACCGGCTCAAGAAGCTCCTCGAGCTGCGGGCACCCGAAGTCATCGTGCGCAACGAGAAGCGCATGCTCCAGGAAGCGGTCGACGCGCTCTTCGACAACGGTCGCCGCGGCCGCGTGATCAAGGGCTCCAACGGCCGCCCGCTCAAGTCGCTCTCCGACGCGCTCAAGGGCAAGCAGGGGCGGTTCCGCCAGAACCTGCTGGGCAAGCGCGTGGACTACTCCGGCCGGTCGGTGATCGTGGTCGGTCCCGAACTCCAGCTCCACCAGTGCGGTGTCCCCAAGGAGATGGCTCTCGAGCTGTTCAAGCCGTTCATTTACCACGAGCTCGAGAAGAAGGGGCTGGTCACGACGATCAAGATGGCCCGCGAGTTGGTCGAGCAGCGCACGCCGGAAGTCTGGGACGCCCTCGAGACCGTGATCAAAGAGCACCCCGTGATGCTGAACCGCGCGCCGACGCTGCACCGCCTGGGCATCCAGGCGTTCGAGCCGGTTCTGGTCGAGGGCAAGGCGCTCCGCATCCACCCGCTCGTGTGCGCGGCGTACAACGCCGACTTCGACGGCGACCAGATGGCGGTCCACGTGCCGCTGTCGCCGATGGCGCAGCTCGAGGCTCGCGTCCTGATGCTCGCGTCCCGCAACATCCTGTCGCCGGCGTCGGGCAAGCCGCTCGCGGTGCCGTCGCAGGACATGGTGCTCGGGATCTACTACCTCACGTCGGAGCGCCCGCTCGGGAAGGGCCAGCGCCGCAAGGTGTTCGCGTCCCTCGACGAGGCGGTGCTGGCACACGCCAACGACCGCGCCGACACGCTGCAGCCGATCGAGGTCGTGTACACCGGCAACCTGCTCGACATGACCGTCGAGGCCGATCAGCAGGACCTCCTGCACGCCGAGCCGCAGAGGGTCGAGAACTTCCACCTTGAGACCACCGTCGGCCGCGCGATCCTCAATGCGGCGCTGCCGCCGGAACTGCCGTTCGTCAATGCGCAGCTGAAGAAGGGCGGCCTGCAGAGCCTGGTTTCCTTCACCTACCTGAGGTTCGGGCACGAGGTGACGGTGCGCCTGCTGGACGCCCTGAAGAACCTCGGTTTCACCTGGGCGACGCTCGCCGGCATCTCGATCGGCGCCGGCGACATGATCGTCCCCGGTGCGAAGGAAGGCCTGATCAACAACGCGCTCAAGGAGGTCGAGGAGGTCGAACGGCAACGCTCCGGGGGCATCATCACCGCGGGCGAGCGCCTCAACAAGATCGTGGACATCTGGCACCGGGTCACCGAGAAGGTGTCCGACGAGATGTTCCGCGAGATGCGCCGCCGTGCCGACGCCTCGGGCGAGCCCAACCCGATCTTTATCATGGCGGACTCGGGAGCCCGCGGCTCCAAGGAGCAGATCCGCCAGATCGCCGGGATGCGCGGCCTGATGTCGAAGCCGTCCGGAGAGATCATCCCGACCCCGATCACCGCCAACTTCCGCGAAGGGCTGTCGGTGCTGCAGTACTTCATCTCGACCCACGGCGCGCGCAAGGGGTTGGCCGACACGGCGCTCAAAACCGCGGACTCCGGCTACCTCACCCGCCGCCTCGTCGATGTGTCGCAGGACGTGATCATCACCGAGGAGGACTGCGGCACCGATCACGGCATCTACGTTACGGCGATCACGGAGGGAGGCGAGGTGCTCGAGAAGCTGCGTGACCGCCTCGTCGGCCGCGTCGTCGCCGAGGACCTGCTGGATCCCCTCGAGGGGACTGCGATCTGCGACGCCAACACCGAGGTCACCGAGGAACTCGCCGCGGCGATCGAGGACGCCGGGTACGAACGGGTCAAGATCCGTTCGTTGCTGACCTGCGAGACGCGCCGCGGCGCCTGCCGCAAGTGCTACGGGCGCATGCTCGCAACCGGCCGCCTCGCGGAACTCGGCGAGGCGGTGGGCATCATCGCGGCGCAATCGATCGGCGAGCCGGGCACCCAGCTCACGATGAGGACGTTCCACTACGGCGGCACGGCGACCCGCGCCACCGAGCAGTCGCGCCACCAGGCGAGCCGCTCGGGCACGGTCAAGCTGTTCGGCGTGCAGGCCGTGACGAACACCGAGGGCAAGACCGTCGTGGTGTCCCGCAACGCCAAGGTCGCGATCTCGGACGACCGCGGCCGCGAGCGCGAGCGCTACAACCTGGTGTACAGCTCCATCCTGGCGGTCGAAGAGGGGCAGTTCGTCGAGCCCGGGGCGATCCTGGCCGAGTGGGACCCGTTCACCTCCGCGGTGCTCACCACCGTGGCCGGCAAGGTCGATTACGTCGACCTGGTCGAAGGCGAGAACGTGCGCGAGGAGATCGACAAGCTGACCGGTCATTCGCACAAGATCGTCATCGAGCCGATCGGCGCAGACCGCCGGATCCCGACGATCGTGGTCCGGTCCGCCGACAAGAAGACGCCCACCGAGCGCCGGTACCAGCTCGCGATCGGCTCCCACCTGATGGTAGGCGAAGGCGACACCGTCAACCCCGGCGACGTGCTCGCCAAGATCCCGCGCGAGACCACCAAGACCAAGGACATCACCGGCGGCCTGCCGCGCGTGGTCGAGCTCTTCGAGGCGCGGCGCCCGAAGGACGCGGCCGTGGTCAGCGAGATCTCCGGCGTCGTGCACGTGGGCGAGGCCACCCGCGGCACCCGGAAGGTGACCGTCGAGGGCAAGGAGGGGACGACCCGCGAGTACACGATCCCGAAGGTCGCCCACCTGATCGTCCAGGACGGCGAGTGGGTCGCGACCGGGGAGTCGCTAACCGACGGTCCGGTCGATCCGCACGACGTCCTGGCGGTGCTTGGCGAGGCCGAGCTCCAGCGCTACCTGGTGGACAAGATCCAGGAGGTCTACCGCACCCAGGGCGTCACCATCAACGACAAGCACATCGAGACAATCGTCCGCCAGATGTGCCGCTTCGTGAAGGTCACCGACCCGGGCGACACCGAGTTCCTGCTCGAGGAGCAGGTTCCGAGGTATCGCGTCGAGGAGGAGAACGAGCGCATCGAGAGGCTCGGCGGGCAACCGGCGCGCTTCGCGCCCGTGCTTCTGGGCATCACCAAGGCGGCCCTGGCGACCGAGTCGTTCGTTTCGGCGGCCTCGTTCCAGGAGACGACCAGGGTCCTCACCGAGGCGGCGGTCTCGGGCCGGGTCGACGACCTGTACGGCCTCAAGGAGAACGTCATCGTCGGCCGGCTCATCCCGGCCGGTACGGGAGCCAAGCATTATCACTACTTTACGATCGACCCCGTGCCGCAGGACGAGATGCCGCTGCCGGAGGAGCCTGCCGGGGAGGCGCCCCCAGAGTACGATGAGCTCAACCAGTTGTTGCCCCCGCGCCCTGAGAGCAGTTGACAGTTCGGTGGCGCTTAACTAGAATCTTCGGGCTTCACCGGCGAATAGCCGGAAGGTACGCAGCCGGGGCCAAGCACCGGAGCACGCTTGGCCCTTGCCGCCTGGAGTCGAGAGAGGAAACGATGCCGACGATCGCGCAACTTGTCCGACACGGACGCCAACAACTCGAGGTCAAGACCAAGAGCCCGGCGCTCGCCGCGTGCCCGCAGAAGCGAGGCGTGTGCACACGCGTGTACACGACCACCCCCAAGAAGCCGAACTCGGCGCTGCGCAAGGTCGCGCGCGTGCGGTTGACCAACGGCGTCGAGGTGACGACGTATATCCCCGGCGAGGGCCACAACCTGCAGGAGCACTCGGTGGTGCTGATCCGGGGCGGCCGCGTGAAGGACCTCCCGGGCGTGCGTTACCACGTGATCCGGGGCGTGGTCGATGCTCAGGGAGTGTCGGGTCGTAACCAGAGCCGCTCGAAGTACGGTACGAAGCGGCAGAAGCAACAGGGGAGGGCGTAGCCCATGCCGCGCCGTCGTTACGTCGCCAAGCGCGAGGTCCTTCCGGATCCCGTCTACAACTCGCAGCTCGTGACCCGCTTCATCAACTCGATCCTGCGCCAGGGCAAGAGGAGCACCGCCGAGGGCATCTTCTACGGGGCGCTCGACATCATCCAGTCGAAGACGCAGGACGACCCTTTGAAGGTCTTCAAGCGCGCGATGGACAACGTAAAGCCGCAGCTCGAGGTCAAGTCCCGCCGCGTCGGTGGCTCGACGTACCAGGTGCCCGTCGAAGTGCCGCCGGGCCGGCAGCTCTCGCTTTCGATCCGCTGGCTGATCGACTTCGCCAGGGCGCGCGGCGAGAAGTCGATGGTCGACAAGCTGGCGGGCGAGTTCATGGATGCCGCCAACAACCGCGGCGGCGCGATGAAGAAGAAGGACGACACGCACAGAATGGCGGAGGCCAACAAGGCCTTCAGCCACTACCGGTGGTAGGAGGCTGCTGACAGCTATTGGGCCGGCTGGCAACGGTGCCGGCGGCGCAGAGCAGAGAGAAGCGAGAAGCACTGAAAGGTTCTTTGAAAAAATGCCACGACTTGCACCCCTGGAGAAGACTCGGAATATCGGCATCATGGCCCACATCGATGCCGGTAAGACCACGACTACCGAGCGCATCCTTTATTACACGGGGGTGAACTACAAGATGGGCGAGGTCCATGACGGCACCGCCACCATGGACTGGATGGAGCAGGAACAGGAGCGTGGCATCACCATCACATCCGCCGCCACCACCTGCTTCTGGCGCGACCATCGCATCAACATCATCGACACGCCGGGGCACGTCGACTTCACCGCCGAGGTCGAGCGCAGCCTGCGTGTGCTCGACGGCGCGGTGGCCGTCTTCGACGCCGTCAGCGGCGTCGAGCCGCAGTCCGAGACCGTCTGGCGCCAGGCCGACCGGTACCGGGTCCCCCGCATCGCGTTCGTCAACAAGATGGACCGCGTCGGCGCCGACTTCTTCGGCACGATCGAGCAGATGAGGAAGAAGCTGCACGCGAACCCGGTGGCGGTGCAGATCCCGTACGGTGCCGAGGACACGTTCAAGGGCGTCATCGACCTCATCGAGGGTTGCGCCTACGTGGTCCTCGACGACACCCTCGGGGCTGATTTCGAGCGCCGGGATGTACCCGAGGAGCACCGGGAGCTTTTCGAGAAGTGGCGGGAGCAGATGCTCGAGACCGCCGCCGAGTACGACGAGAACCTTCTCGAGCGGTACCTCGCCGGGGAGACGTTGGAGCCGGCCGCCATCCGGGCGAGCCTGCGTGCCCAGACGGTGGCGCATCACATCGCCCCCGTCGTCTGCGGCTCGGCGTTCAAGAACAAGGGCGTCCAGCAGCTGTTGAATGCCGTCGTCGACTTCTTGCCGTCGCCGCTCGACGTGCCGCCAATCGAGGGTCACACGCCCGACGGCGAACCCCAGTCGCGGCCTCCGCAGGACGACGCTCCGTTCGCGGCCCTCGCCTTCAAGATCATGACCGACCCGTTCGTGGGACAGTTGACGTTCGTGCGGGTGTACTCGGGTCGGCTTTCCACCAGCGACCAGGTCCACAACGCCAGGACGGGCAATCACGAGCGCATCGGCCGCCTCCTCAAGATGCACGCCAACAAGCGCGAGGAGATCAAGGAGGTCTTCGCCGGGGACATCGTCGCCGTCGTCGGCCTGCGCAACGTTTCCACCGGCGACACGATCTGCTCCCCCAAGGAGCCGATCGTGCTCGAGGCGATGCAGTTCCCGGAGCCGGTGATCGACGTCGCGATCGAGCCGAAGACGAAGGCCGACCAGGACAAGCTGGGCGTCGCGCTGGCCAAGCTGGCGCAGGAGGACCCGACCTTTAGGGTCCACACCGATTCCGACAGCGGGCAGACGATCATCTCGGGGATGGGCGAGTTGCACCTGGAGATCATCGTCGACCGGCTGGTGCGCGAGTTCAAGGTGGAGGCCGCGGTCGGACGCCCGCAGGTCTCCTACCGCGAGACGATCAAGCAGGAGGCCAAGGGCGAGGGCCGCTTCGTGCGGCAGACCGGCGGTCACGGCCAGTACGGCCATGCCAAGATCCGGCTGACGCCCCTCACGGACGGCACCGAGTACGAGTTCTCCAACGACATCGTCGGCGGGAGCATCCCGCGCGAGTACGTGAAGCCGGTGGACCAGGGGATCCGCGAGGCGCTGCAGCACGGCATCCTGGCCGGCTTCCCGATGATCGGCGTGGGGGTGTCCCTGTACGACGGCACGTACCACGAGGTCGACTCCTCGGAGATGGCGTTCAAGGTCGCGGGTTCGATGGCGTTCAAGGACGCGGCCTCCAAGGCGCAGCCGGTGCTGCTCGAGCCGCTGATGGAGGTCGAGGCCGTCACCCCGGACGAGTACATGGGCGACGTGATCGGCGATTTGAACTCGCGGCGCGGCAAGATCACGAGCCTGGAGCAGCGGGCCGGCTCGCGGGTCATCACGGCGTTCGTCCCACTGGCGGAGATGTTCGGCTACGCGACGCAACTGCGTTCGATGACGCAGGGGCGCGCAACCTACACCATGCAGTTCGACCACTACGACGAGGTGCCCAGGAACATCGCGGAAGAGGTCATCTCCCGCGCGAAGGGGCTGGCGTAAAGGGGGCAGACATGGCCAAGCAGAAGTTTGATCGGACGAAGCCGCACGTGAACGTGGGGACGATTGGGCACGTGGACCACGGGAAGACGACGTTGACGGCGGCGATTACGAAGGTGCAGTCGTTGAAGGGGTTGGCGGAGTTCAAGGCGTACGACGAGGTGGCGAAGGCGTCGATTGCGCACGGTCGTCGGAACGAGATGAAGATTCTGACGATTGCGACGTCGCACGTGGAGTACCAGACGGGGTTGCGTCACTACGCGCACGTGGATTGCCCCGGGCATGCCGACTACGTGAAGAACATGATCACGGGGGCGGCGCAGATGGACGGGGCGATTCTGGTGGTGTCGGCGGAGGACGGGCCGATGCCGCAGACGCGGGAGCACATTTTGCTGGCGCGGCAGGTGGGTGTGCCGTGCATCGTGGTGTTTTTGAACAAGGTGGACAAGGTCGAGGACCCGGAGCTGTTGGACCTGGTGGAGCTCGAGGTGCGGGAGTTGTTGAGCCAGTACGACTTCCCCGGGGACGAGGTGCCGGTGATCCGGGGGGCGGCGCTGAAGGCCGGGGCGTCGACGTCGGCGGATGCGCCGGAGGCGCAGTGCATTGTGGAGTTGATGGACGCGCTGGACAAGTACGTGCCGGAGCCGGTGCGGGCGATTGACAAGCCGTTTTTGATGCCGATCGAGGATGTCTTCACGATTTCGGGGCGTGGGACGGTGGTGACGGGGCGGGTGGAGCGTGGGGTGGTGAAGGTTGGGGAGGAGATGGAGATCGTGGGGTACAACCCGACGATCAAGCGGGTGGTGACGGGCGTGGAGATGTTCCGGAAGTTGCTGGACCAGGGGCAGGCCGGGGACAACATCGGGCTGCTGTTGCGTGGGACGGAGAAGAGCGACGTGGAGCGCGGGCAGGTGGTGGCGAAGCCCGGGACGATCACGCCGCACACGAAGTTCAAGGCTGAGGTGTACATCCTGACGAAGGAAGAGGGTGGTCGGCACACGCCGTTTTTCAAGGGGTACCGGCCGCAGTTTTACTTTCGGACGACGGATGTGACGGGGTCGGTCTACCTGCCGGCAGGTGTGGAGATGGTGATGCCCGGCGACAGAATCTCGGTGGAGGTGGAGCTGATCACGCCGATCGCGATGGAGAAGGCGCTGCGCTTCGCGATTCGTGAGGGTGGCCGCACCGTCGGCGCCGGCACCATCACCGAAATCATCGAGTAGGAGTGGCCATGGTCAAGGACAAGATCCGGATCCGGCTCAAGGCGTACGACTTCCGTCTCCTGGACCAGTCCACGGCGGAAATCGTGGACACGGCGAAGCGCACGGGAGCGAGCGTATCGGGGCCGATCCCGCTGCCAACGCAGATCCAGCGCTTCACCGTCCTGCGCTCGCCGCACGTGGACAAGAAGTCGCGCGAGCAGTTCGAGATCCGCACGCACAAAAGGCTTCTCGACATCCTCGATCCCACGCAACAGACGGTGGACGCGCTCATGAAGCTCGAGTTGCCTGCCGGCGTGGATGTCGAGATCAAGGCCTACGGCGGGAAGAAGTGAGGCCGGGTATGGTGCAAGGAATTCTCGCCAAGAAGATCGGCATGACCCAGGTGTTCGACGACTCCGGCGCCATGGTGCCGGTCACCGTCGTGCAGGCCGGGCCGTGCGTCGTGGTGCTGCGCCGGACCACCGCAACCGACGGGCACGAGGCGGCGCAAATCGGGCTCGTCGCGGGCAAGCCGCCGCGGCGGGTCAGCAAGCCCTTGATGGGCTCGTTCGCCAAGGCCGGCGTCCCCCCGACTCGGGTGTTGGCCGAGGTTCCCCTGGCCGACGGTTCCGAGGTGAAGCCGGGTGACACGGTGCTCTGCGACATCTTCGCCGTCGGGGAGGTGATCCGGGTGGTCGGGACCTCGAAGGGCAAGGGGTTCCAGGGCGCGATGAAGCGCCACCACTTTCGCGGCGGCGCCGCCAGCCACGGTTCCATGTTTCACCGGGCGCCGGGCGGCATCGGGCCGTCGGCATACCCGTCGAGAGTGTTCCCGGGCACCAGGATGGCCGGGCGCATGGGCGTCGACAGGGTCACGCTGAAGCACGTGAAGGTGGTCAAGGTGGACCTGGAGCGCAACCTGCTCTTCCTCAAGGGTGCCGTTCCTGGCGGCCGCAACGCCTTGTTGCGGCTCGTGAAGGGGTAAGGGGGCGGACCATGAAACTTGACGTGCACAACTGGGACAACGAAGTGGTGGGCGAGGTCGAGCTCCCGCAGGACGTGTTCTCGTACCCCTCCCGCCCCCATCTCGTATACGAGGTGGTGAAGGCCTACCTGGCCGGCCTGCGCAGCGGAACCCATGCGACCAAGACCAGGAGCATGGTTTCGGGCGGCGGTAAGAAGCCCTGGAAGCAGAAGGGGACCGGGCGCTCGCGGCACGGCTCGACCCGCTCCCCACTCTGGCGGCACGGCGGCACGACTTTCGGGCCGCAGCCCCGCTCGTACCAGGCCAAGGTCAACATCAAGGCGAAGAAGAACGCGCTCAAGTCGGTGCTCGCGGAGCGCCTGACCGGCGGTCAGCTCCGCGTCCTCGAGTCTCTCGACGTCGACTCGCACCGCACCAAGGAGTTCGTGGCGCGTCTGGAGAAGCTCGGGTTGACGGGGGAGAGGGTCCTGCTGATCGACAGCAACGACAACCTCAACCTGCTGCTGGCCACCCGCAACCGGCCCGAGCTGAACACCGCGGACGCCATGCACGTCCACGTCTACCAGGTGCTGCGGGCGAAGCAACTCGTCTTCTCGCGCCGTGCGCTGGTGCAGCTTTCGGAGGTGCTGTCGTCATGAAGGACCCACGCCAGATCGTTCTGCGCCCAATCGTGACGGAGAAGACCGCGGACCTCAAGACGAGCACGAACACGGTGTGCTTCCAGGTCGCGCGAAACGCCAACAAGATCGAGGTCCGCAAGGCGGTCGAGACCCTGTTCGGGGTCAAGGTCGTCGAGGTGCGGGTGGTCAACGTCCGCGGCAAGGAGAAGCGGTTCGGCCGCTACACGGGCATGCGCCCAGACTGGCGCAAGGCCTACGTGCGCCTGGCCGCCGGCGAGAAGACCACCGATTTCTTTGACCAGGTGTAGGGAGAAGGACCATGGCGCTCAAATCATTCAAGCCGACCTCTCCGGGCATTCGCTTCATGACTCGCCTGGACTTCGGCGAGATCACGAAGGACCGGCCGGAGAAGTCGCTCACCCGCGGGATCACGAAGAGCGGCGGCCGGAACAACGAGGGGCACGAGACGCTGCGCTTCCGCGGCGGCGGCCACAAGCGGCGCTACCGCACCATCGACTTTCGCCGCGACAAGAGGGACGTGCCTGCGCGCGTTGCCACCATCGAGTACGACCCCAACCGGTCGGCGCGCATCGCGCTTTTGGTGTACGCGGACGGCGAGAAGCGCTACATCCTGGCGCCCGACGGCGTCGGGGTGGGGACCACGCTCGTGGCCGCTGAGAAGGCCGAGATCGTACCGGGCAACGCGTTGCCGCTCAAGAGTATCCCTCTCGGCGCCCTGGTCCACAACGTGGAGTTGAAGCCGGGTCACGGCGGGCAGATGGTGCGTTCCGCGGGCGCCAGCGCCCAGGTGATGGCCAAGGAGGGCGCCTACGTGACGTTGCGGCTGCCGTCCGGAGAGATGCGATTGGTGCTCGCCACGTGCTGGGCTACGGTCGGTCAGGTCGGGAACGCCGACCACTCCAACGTGTCGATCGGCAAGGCGGGCCGTACCCGCTGGCTCGGACGGCGCGGCCACGTGCGCGGCACGGCCATGAACCCGGTCGACCACCCGCACGGCGGCGGCGAAGGCAAGACCAAGGGCGGCCGGCACCCGGTCAGCCCCTGGGGCCAGCCGACCAAGGGCTACAAGACCCGGACGTGCAAGCGGACCACTCGCTTCATCGTGAAGCGGCGGAAGTAGGGGAGGTCGGGATGGCTCGTTCAATCCACAAGGGACCGTTCATCGATGGCCACCTGCTGAAGAAGGTGGAGCAGCTCAACGACTCGCGCGAGCGTAGGGTCATCAAGACCTGGTCGCGCAGATCGACCATCATTCCCGAGATGGTGGGCCACACCATCGCCGTTCACAACGGCCAGAAGTTCGTCCCGGTCTTCGTCACGGAGAACATGGTCGGCCACAAGCTGGGCGAGTTCGCGCTCACCCGCACGTTCCGCGGCCACTCCGCGACGCGTAAGGAAAAGGGCGCCGCCCACTAGGGGGAAGCTATGCAAGCCGAAGCTCGACTGCGTTACTACAAGGGTTCTCCCCAGAAGGTGCGACTGGTTGCCGACGTCGTGCGCGGCCAGGGTGTCGCGAGGGCGCTGGCCATGCTCCGGCTGACCCACAAGCGCTGCGCGCGCGACCTCGAGAAGCTCGTCCGCTCCGCCGTGGCCAACCTCGAGCAGAAGATGCCCGGGGTGGATGCCGGGAAGCTGGTGCTCACGAGCATCCAGGTCAACCAGGCCCCGTCCCTGAAGCGATTCCGTGCGGCCTCGATGGGGCGCGTTTTCCCCCGGCTGCACAAGTTCTGCCACGTGACCGTGCAGGTCGCGGAGCGCGAGAAGTAGGAGGCGATCGTGGGCCAGAAGACGCACCCGTACGGTTTCAGGCTTGGGTACAACAAGACGTGGCGGTCGCGCTGGTTCGCCGACGCCGATTATGCGAAGCTCCTGCATGAGGACCTCCGCCTGCGCAAGGCGCTCAAGAGCCGGCTGTCGCACGCCGGCGTTGCCGAGATCGACATCGAGCGCACGGCCAACAAGATCCGGGTCAACATCTTCTCCGCCCGGCCGGGGATCATCATCGGGCGCAAGGGCGCCGAGGTCGACAAGCTCGGGGCCGAGCTGCGCGCCGTCTACGGCCAGGACATCCACATCAACATCCAGGAGATCCAGAGGCCGGAGATCGAGGCCCAGTTGATCGCCGAATCGATCGCCAGCCAGCTCGTCCGGCGCATCACGTTCCGGCGCGCGATGCGGCGTTCGATGGAGAACGCCTTGCGTTTCGGCGCTCAAGGCGTCAAAATCCGTTGCTCGGGTCGCCTCAACGGGGCCGAGATCGCCCGCTCCGAGTGGTATCAGGAGGGGCGGCTCCCCCTCCACACCCTCAAGGCCGATATCGAGTACGGCTTTGCCGAAGCCTTCACCACGTACGGGGCGATCGGGGTCAAGGTGTGGATCTACAAGGGCGAGTTGCACCGGAGCAAGGCTCACCGGCGCGCGTTGTGAGGGATGAGGTGCTGCTATGTTGATGCCGAAGAAAGTCAAGTTCCGCAAGCAACAGCGCGGCCGCCGCAGGGGTCTTGCGACCCGTGGCGGTGACCTGTCGTTTGGCGATTACGGTCTCCAGGCGCTCGAGCCAGGCTGGGTCACGGCCCGCCAGATCGAGGCGGCCCGAATCGCGATGACGCGCCACGTGAAGCGCGGCGGCAAGATCTGGATTCGGGTCTTCCCTGACAAGCCGATCACGAAGAAGCCAGCCGAGACGCGCATGGGCAAGGGCAAGGGCGCGCCGGAGGAATGGGTGTGCGTCGTCAAGCCGGCGCGGATCCTCTACGAGATGGAGGGGGTGACGGAGGACGTGGCCCGTGAGGCGATGCGCCTGGCGGCTCACAAGCTTCCGATCAAGACCCGCTTCGTGGCACGGGGGCAAGTGCGATGAAAGCGAACGAATTGCGGGAGAAGTCGATCCAGGAGCTGCGAAACACCGAGACCGAGCTCAAGGAGCAGCTTTTCAAGCTGCGCTTCCAGAAGGCAACCGGTCAGATCGCAAACCCGGCCAAGATCCGTCTCGTGCGCAAGGACATCGCGCGCGCCGAGACGATCCTCGCCGAGCGCCTCAAGGAAGCGGAGTAAGCCATGGACAACGCGACCAGGACCAAGGGAATCACGAAGATCGGCACCGTCGTGTCCGACGCTATGGAGAAGACGGTCGTCGTCAGGGTGGAGAGCCTCGTAAGGCACAAGCTCTACCACCGCTTCGTGAAACGCGCCAGGAAGTTCACGGCGCACGACGAGACCAACGTCTGCAAGGTCGGCGACAAGGTGCAGATCATGGAGTGCCGTCCGCTCTCGCGTAGCAAGCGGTTCCGGGTCCTGCGCGTGATCGAGCGGGCTTCGTGAGGAGGCGGCCATGATTCAGATGCAAACAATGCTGACGGTGGCCGACAACTCCGGGGCCAAGAAGCTTCAGGCGATCCGGCAGATCGGCGGCTCCAACGCCGGCCGGTACGCCCGGATCGGAGACGTGATCGTCTGTGCCGTCAAGGAAGCGGTTCCCGACTCGCAGGTCAAGAAGGGAACCGTCGTCCGGGCGGTGATCGTGCGGACGCGCAGCAGTCAGCGGCGCAAGGACGGTTCCTACATCCGGTTCGACGACAACGCGGCGGTGCTGATCAACGCCCAGAAGGAACCGATCGGGACCCGCGTGTTCGGGCCGGTGGCGCGCGAATTGCGCGAGCGACGTTTCATGAAGATCGTGTCGCTCGCGCCGGAAGTGCTCTAGGAGGCGGCGATGGCGAATAGCTTCAAGGTCAAGAAGGGCGATCAGGTTCAGGTCATCGCCGGCAAGGACAGGGGCAAGAAGGGGAAGGTCATGCGGGTGGACCGCAAGGCGGCCCGGTTGGTGGTTGAGCACGTCAACATGGTCAAGCGCCACACCAAGGCGAACCCCGGCAGCGGTGTGGCAGGCGGGATCGTGGAGCGGGAGGCGCCGATCGCGGTGTCGAATGTGATGGTGGTCTCGGCGGACACGAACCGCCCGACGCGCGTGGGCTACAAGATTCTCGAGGATGGCCACAAGGTCAGGCTCGCAAAGGTCGATGGCGCGATTCTCGACCAATAAGGAAGAGAGGGTACGATGGCGCGCTTGAAGGAGAAGTACGAAAAGGAAGTGGTCCCGAAACTCGAGAAGGAGTTCGGGATCTCCAACGCGATGGCGGTGCCGCGGATCACCCGGGTCGTCTGCAACCTCGGCCTGGGGGAGGCGCCGCGGAACAACAAGTTGATGGACCAGGCGGTGGACGAGCTGACGGCGATCACTGGCCAGCGGCCGACGGTCCGCAAGGCCCGCAGGTCGATCGCGCAATTCAAGCTCCGGGCGGGAATGCAGATCGGCTGCGCGGTGACGTTGCGGCGGGACCGCATGTACGAGTTCCTGGACCGGCTGATCAACATCTCGTTGCCGCGTGTCCGCGACTTCCGCGGCCTGTCGCCGAAGGGTTTCGACGGGCGCGGCAACTTCACGATGGGGATCCGCGACCACTCGATCTTCCCGGAGATCGACTACACCAAGGTCGAAACACCCAAGGGAATGAACGTGACCGTGGTTACCACGGCCAGGACCGATGACCAGGCCCGGTTCCTGCTGCAGGAACTCGGCTTCCCGTTTGTGAAAGGTTAGGAGGGCGCTGTGGCTCGTACCTGTCTTGTTGCCAAATCGCTGCGGCCGCCGAAGTTCCGCGTGCGGCACCGCAACCGTTGCAAGCTCTGCGGCCGCCCGCGCGCGTACATGCGGAAGTTCGAGCTGTGCCGGCTGTGCTTCCGCAAGCTTGCCCTGGAGGGGTACCTCCCGGGCGTGACCAAGGCGAGCTGGTAGGGGGTGTGTGATGACGATGACCGATCCGATCGCCGACCTCCTCACCCGGATCCGCAACGCCGTGCTCGTGGGCAAGGACCGCTGTGACGCGCCGGCGTCCAAGGTCAAGCTCGAGCTTTCGAAGATCCTCCAGGAGGAGGGGTTCATTCGCACCTTCAAAGTCTTGGAGGAAGGGCCCCAGGGGACGCTGCGGCTCTACCTGCGCTACTCGCCGGACGGCGAGCCCGCGATTCACGGTCTGGAGCGCGTCTCCCGGCCCGGCCTGCGGGTGTATCGCGGCGTCGAAGAGCTGCCCGAAGTTCGGGGCGGCATGGGCGTAGCCGTGATCTCGACCTCCAAGGGGCTCATGACCGACGCCAAGGCGCGCGAATCGCGCCTCGGCGGCGAGGTCATGTGCCGCATGTGGTAGGGAGGCTGCCATGTCTCGCATCGGAAAGAACCCCATCCCGATCCCGAAGGCGGTCCAGGTGACCGTCGCGGACGGGTTGGTGCAGGTCAAGGGGCCGAAGGGCGCGCTGCACCACCCGGTTCCCGCCGGGATCAACGTCGCCGTCGAGGGCGAACAGGTCGTGGTGACCCGGACGGGCGACTTGCCCTCCGTGAGGGCGCTGCACGGCCTCGTCCGCGCGTTGCTCGCCAACGCCGTCAGCGGCGTCACCTTGGGCTTCAAGCGCGAACTCGACATCGTCGGCGTCGGCTACAAGGCAGAGCTCAAGAACCCTCGCGAACTCGTGCTCTCACTCGGTTTTTCGCACCAGGTGACGTACAAGGCGCCGGAGGGCGTGGCCATCAGCTACGACGCGAAGGCCAACCGGCTCACCGTCGAAGGCATCGACAAGCAGAGGGTCGGCCAGGTCGCGGCCGAGATTCGCAGCGTGCGCCCCCCCGACGTGTACAAGGGCAAGGGCGTCAAGTACTCCGACGAGGTCTTGAAGCTCAAGGCCGGGAAGACGGGAGCGTAACG
The DNA here is from genome assembly GCA_963789745.1 of uncultured Acidobacteriota bacterium. Lineage (GTDB taxonomy): Bacteria > Acidobacteriota > Thermoanaerobaculia > Thermoanaerobaculales > Thermoanaerobaculaceae > RBG-13-68-16. The sequence goes on from CAWBLW010000002.1 coordinate 47,108, forward strand.
CTATGGCGCAATTGAGGGACAGAAGGCAGCGGCGCCACCGCATCCACATGCGGATCCGCAAGGCGGTGGCCGGCACCGCCGAGCGCCCGAGGTTGGCGGTTTTCCGGTCGCTGGCGAACGTTTACGCGCAGCTCATCGACGACGCGAAAGGCGCGACACTGGTCGCCGCTTCGACGGTGGAGAGCGACCTTCGCAAGGAACTGAGCCACGGCGGCAACAAGGCGGCGGGCCGCGCCGTCGGCAAGGCGATTGCCGAGCGTGCGAAGGACAAGGGGATCACCTCGGTGGTGTTCGACCGAGCCGGCTTCCGGTACCACGGTGTGGTCAAGGAGCTGGCGGACGCGGCCCGCGAAGCGGGTCTGAAGTTCTAGGGGTAAAGCGATGAGCGAGCGGGATAGCCAATTTATCGATCACGTGGTGAACATCAACCGCGTCACCAAGGTCGTGAAGGGTGGCAAGAACTTCTCGTTCTCCGCCCTGGTGGTCGTCGGTGACGGGAACGGCAAGGTCGGCTTCGGCACGGGCAAGGCCCGCGAGGTGCCGCAGGCGATCCGCAAGGCGACCGAGGCGGCCCGGCGAGTGATGATCACCGTGCGCCGCAAGGGAACGACGATCCCACACGAGGTGATCGGGCACTTCGGGGCCGGAAGGGTCCTGCTCCGCCCGGCCTCGCCAGGCACCGGCGTGATCGCCGGCGGCGCCGTGCGCGCGATCGCCGAGGCCGCGGGGATCGCGGACGTCCTCACCAAGTCGCTCGGCACGACCAACCCCCACAACCTGGTGCGGGCGACGTTCGAGGCGCTCGAGCAGCTCACGACGACCGACGAGGTGTCGCTGCTGCGGCGAGGCGTCGGGGAGACCGAGGTCGTCGAGGAAGCCGAGCTCGTGACCGGCCCGCTCCCGGAGGTCGAGGTATGACGACCCGACGCAAGACGACGGCGGCGACGCTGCGCATCACGCAGGTGCACAGCATCATCGGCAATCAAGAACGCGTGAAGAGGGTCGTCACCGACGGACTCGGGCTCGGCCGCATCGGCGGCTCGGTCGTGCTGCCCGACAACCCCTACACCCGCGGGATGATCGCCAAGGCGGCGCACATCGTGACGTTCGAGGAGATGGCCGCACCAGCGCACGCCGCCAAGCCCGTGCCGTCGGCGGTCGAGGTCCCGGAAGCGGTCGACAAGCTGGTCGACGCGGCGGTGGCGACCGCCGAGAAGGCGCCGCGCAAGAAGAAGGCCGTCGAGGTGGAGGCCGCCGGCAAACCGGCCAAGACCCCGACCCGGGCCCCTCGCACGCGCACCGCGGCGAAGGACGAGGAGTAGGACATGGAGCTCCACAACCTTTCACCCAAGGCAGGATCGCGAAAGGACCGCAAGCGGGTCGGCCGCGGGCCGGGCTCGGGCAACGGCAAGACCGCCGGCAAGGGCCACAAGGGCCAGCTTTCGCGGTCGGGTCACACCCACAAGCGCAACTTCGAGGGCGGCCAGATGCCGCTCGTCCGCCGGATGCCCAAGCGCGGGTTCACTAACATCTTCCGTAAGGAGTTCGTGATCGTCAACGTCGGCCAGCTGGAGCGCTTCCCGGCCGGCGCCGAGGTCACACCGGACCTGCTGCTCGCCGAGGGCGTCATCTCGCGGCTGCGCGACGGTTTGAAGATCCTCGGCGACGGGTCGTTGTCGCGCAAGCTCGTGGTCCGCGCGCACAAGTTCTCCAAGAAGGCGCAGGACGTGATTCAGGCTGCGGGCGGCACCTGCGAGGTCATCGGGCGATGATCGAAACACTGCGCAACATCTTCTCGATCCCGGACCTGCGCAAGCGGGTCATCTTCACCTTCCTACTGCTGGCGGTGTACCGGCTCGGAGCTTTCATCCCGACGCCGGGCGTCGACCCGGTGGCGATCGCCGAGTTCACCAACCAGGCGAAGGGCACGCTCCTTGGATTCCTGAACCTGTTCTCCGGCGGCGCGCTGGGGCGCATGACGGTGTTCGCCTTGGGGATCATGCCCTACATCTCGGCGTCGATCATCCTGCAGCTGCTGACGGTTGTCTGGCCCTACCTGGAGAAGCTGTCGAAGGAAGGCGAACTGGGACGCAAGAAGATCACGCAGTGGACGAGGTACGGGACGGTCGCGATCTCGATCGTGCAGTCGCTCGGGATCTCGTTCTTCCTCGAGAAGACTTCCGCCCCGGGCGGCCTCGCACTCGTTCCGCACCCGGGCTGGGGGTTCCGCTTCATGACGGTGCTGACGCTCACGACCGGGACCGCGTTCGTGATGTGGCTGGGCGAACAGATCACCGAGCGCGGCGTCGGCAACGGGATCTCGCTCATCATCTTTGCCGGCATCGTGGTCGGTCTGCCAGGTGCCCTCATCAACACGTTCCAGGACCTGCGCACGGGCAGCATGTCGATCCTCACGGCCCTGATCTTCATCGTCTTCGCGGTGCTCGTGGTGGCGGCGATCGTCTTGATGGAGCGCGCCCAGCGCCGCATTCCGGTGCAATACGCCAAACGCGTCGTCGGACGCAAGATGTACGGCGGGGCGAGCACGTACCTGCCGCTGCGCCTGAACACCGGCGGTGTGATCCCGGTGATCTTCGCCGCCTCGATCCTCTCGTTCCCGCAGACGATCGGTCAGATGCTGGACAACCCGATCATCAAGTCGATCACCCGCGCTCTCCAGTGGGGGGAGCCGCTGTACAACCTCGTCTACTTCGTCTCCATCATCTTCTTCTGCTATTTCTACACGTCGATCATCTTCAACCCGCAGGACACCGCCGAGAACATGCAGAAGTACGGTGGCTTCATCCCCGGCATCCGACCCGGCCAGCGCACCGCCGATTTCATCGATATGACGCTCACCCGGATCACGCTGGTCGGTGCGATCTATCTGGCGCTGGTGGCGATCCTTCCCGAGATCCTGATCGCGGGCTTCAAGGTGGCGACGATTCCGTTCATCGGCGGTGCCCTCGACGCGGCCCTGCCGCGGTGGTTCACCGAGGGCCTGGGGATCAAGTTCTACTTCGGCGGCACGTCGCTGCTCATCGTTGTGGGTGTCGCCATGGACACCGTGCAGCAGATCGAGGCGCAGATGGTGATGCGCCATTACGACGGTTTCGTCAAGGGGCGCCGCACGCGCGGCCGCAGGGGATGAACGTATGGTGACACGAGCCCTCGATGTGGTGATGCTCGGCCCTCCCGGCGCCGGCAAGGGGACGCAGGCCAAGCGCGTGGCGGCGGCGTTCGAGCTGCTGCACATTTCGACCGGTGACCTGCTCCGCGAGGAGGGTGCCAAGGGCACCGCTCTGGGCCAGGAGGCCAAGGGGTACATGAACCGCGGCGAGCTCGTCCCGGACGCGGTGGTCGGCAAGATGCTCGCCAAGCGCCTGCACAGCCAGCGTGCCGCGCTCGGTTGCGTCTACGACGGCTATCCGAGGACGGCGGCCCAGGCGATCCTGCTCGACGGCCTGCTGGCCGAGCTTGGCCGCCGGGTCGACGTCGTCCTCTACCTCAACGTCCCGGACGAGGACATCCTGGTGCGCATCACGGGCCGGCGGTCGTGCCCGTCGTGCGGTGCGGTCTACCACGTGGCCGCCCAGCCGCCGCGGGCCGAGGGGCTGTGCGACTCGTGCGGCGGAGCGCTCGTGCACCGTGAGGACGACCGCGAGGAGGTGGTCCGCGAGCGCCTGCGGGTGTACCGCGAGCACACCGCGCCGCTGCTCGACTTGTACCGGGGCCGTCGGATCCTGCGCGAGGTGGACGGTGGGGTGGGGCCCGACGAGGTGTTCGCACGGGTCCGCGAGGCGATGGAGACGGTCCGGACATGATGATCCTGAAGACCCCCGAGGAGTTGGCGATCATGGACCGGGCCAACGCCCTGGTGCACGAGACGCTGCGCCTGGTGGCGGCCGCCGCGCGGCCCGGGGTGTCGACGAAGGAACTCGACCGCATGGCAGAGGAGCACATCGTCTCCCGCGGGGGCAAGCCGGCGTTCAAGGGGTACCGCGGGTACCCGGCGACGCTTTGCACCTCGGCGAACGACGTGATCGTGCACGGTATCCCGGCGGTTTCGCAGCTTCTCCGCGAGGGCGACATCCTGGGGGTGGACTGCGGCGTGGTCCTCGACGGGTTCGTGGGGGACGGGGCGGTGACCGTGGCGATCGGCGATGTCCCGCCCGAGGCCGCGCGCATCATGCAGGTGACGAAGGAGTGCCTCGATCTGGCGGTGGATTTCGTCCGGCCCGGGCAGCGGCTCACCGACATCGGGGAGACGATTCAGGCGCACGCCGAGGGCGCAGGGTTCTCGGTGGTGCGCGAGCTCGTCGGGCACGGGATCGGCCGGGCGATGCACGAAGACCCCCAAGTGTTCAACTACGGGCCGGGCGGCAGGGGGCCGGAGCTCAGGCCCGGCCTCGTCCTGGCGATCGAGCCGATGATCAACGCGGGGAAGGCCGGGGTCTCCTTCGACGACGACGGCTGGACAGCGCGCACCGAAGACGGTAAGCTTTCTGCCCATTTCGAGTATTCGGTGGCCGTGACCGAGAACGGCCCCTGGGTTCTCGGCGTGGCCGGAAGGTAGGGAGAGGGTATGGCGAAAGAGGAGGCCATCGAAGTGATGGCCACCGTGGTGGAGGCCCTACCGAACGCTGTGTTTCGCGTGGAGTTGGAAAACGGTCATGAGGTTCTCGCGCACATCTCGGGCAAGATGCGGAAGCACTTCATCCGCATCCTGCCGGGCGACAAGGTCCTGGTGGAGCTGTCGCCCTACGACCTGACGCGGGGGCGGATCGTGTACCGGTACAAGTGATTTCGAATCCCCCCGGGCGATTCGAAGTCATCCTGAGCGTAGCGAGGGGTCCCGTGGCGCGATGGCAGCGCCGGATACACGGATCCCATTGGAAGTGGCAGGTGGCGGCGGCAAGAGGCTTTGGAAGGGGTTAACGCGTATGAAGGTTCGTTCTTCGGTCCGAAAGATATGCAGCAAGTGCAAGATCGTGGTGCGCAAGGGGGTCGTTCGCGTGATTTGCGAGAACCCCAAGCACAAGCAGCGCCAGGGTTGATGAGGAGGTAGGCTGTGGCACGCATTGTGGGCGTCGATCTTCCCCAGAACAAGCATGTGGAGATCGGTCTGACTTACATCTACGGCGTTGGCCGCTCGTTGTCGCTGGCGGTGCTCGCCAAGGCCAAGGTCGATCCGATGGTCCGCGTTAAGGACCTCTCCGAAGACGAGGTGCGCCGCATCACCCGCGTCATCCAGGATGACGTGAAGGTGGAAGGTGATCTGCGCAAGGAAGTCGCGATGAACATCAAGCGGCTGATGGAAATCGGCAGCTATCGCGGCATCCGGCACCGGCGCGGTTTGCCGGTGCGCGGCCAGCGCACCCACACCAACTCGCGCACCCGCAAGGGCCCACGGCGCGGCACGGTGGCCAAGAAGAAGCGGGCCACGAAGACCTAGGGCAGAGGAAGGCACGTCATGGCAAAGGCGACCAAGGCTGCAAAGAAGGGCACCCGCCGGCGCGAGCGCAAGAGCGTGCCGCACGGCGTAGCCCACATTCAGGCTACGTTCAACAACACGATCGTGACGATCACCGATCCGACCGGCGGGGCCCTGTGTTGGAGTTCGGCCGGGCGCATCGGCTACAAGGGTTCCCGCAAGGGGACGCCGTACGCGGCGCAACTGGCGGCCCGCAACGCCGCCGAACAGGCCCAGGAGCACGGGGTCCGCACCGTGGACGTGGAGCTCAAGGGTCCCGGCGCCGGGCGGGAGTCCGCGATCAGGGCGCTCGCCGCGTCCGGTCTCGAGATCAAGAGCATCAAGGACGTGACGCCCATCCCGCACAACGGCTGCAGGCCGCCGAAGCGGCGTCGGGTGTAAGGGCAATAGGGAGGTACTAGTGGCACGATATCACGAGCCGGTCTGTCGGCTTTGCCGCCGCGAGGGAATGAAGCTGTTCCTCAAGGGGGAGCGGTGCTTCAAGGAAAAGTGCGCCGTCGAGAGGCGTTCCTACGCGCCGGGACAGCACGGAAAGCGCCGGAACAAGATGCAGCCGTACGGCCTGCAACTACGCGAGAAGCAGAAGGTCCGCCGCGTGTACGGCGTCCTTGAGGCGCAGTTCCGGCGCTACTTCGCCGAGGCCGCCCGGCAGAAGGGCGTCACCGGCGAGAACTTGTTGCGCTTGCTGGAGATGCGCCTCGACAACGTGGTCTACACGCTGGGCTTCGCGTCGTCGCGCTCGCAAGCCCGCCAGCTCATCCGGCACGGTCACGTGCTGGTGAACGGGCGGCGGAACGACATCCCCTCCTTCCAGGTGAAGCCGGGCATGGAAGTCGCGCTGAAGGACAAACTGCGCGCCAACGCGTTCGTGAACGAGGCGCTCGACACGGCCCAGGGCCGCGGCGTGCCACCGTGGCTCGAACTCGATGGGGAGAACTACAAGGGCAAGGTTCTGGCGCTGCCCACGCGCGAGGACATTCGCTTGCCGATCCAGGAGCAGCTGATCGTCGAGCTGTACTCGCGGTGAGGAGGTCGCAATGAGAGGATTGGAGCTGCATCGACCCCAGGCGGTCGTGTTGGACGCTGAGCGCAGCACGCCTACCTATGGGGTATTCACAGCGCAACCGTTTGAGCGCGGGTGGGGGGTGACCGTCGGCAACGCGTTGCGGCGCATCCTGCTCTCGTCGGTCGAGGGGAGCGCCATCACCGCCGTCCGGTTCGCCGGGGTGGATCACGAGTACGACTCGATCCCGGGCGTAATGGAGGACGTTACCGACCTGATCCTCAACCTGAAGCGTGTCCCGCTGCGGCTGATGGGGCCTGAGACCGTCACGGCCACGATCGAGGTGAGCGATCCCGGAGTGCTCCAGGCGCGCGCCATCAAGGGCGGGACGGAGCTGGAAGTCGTCGACCCGGAGGTCTACCTGGCGACGCTTGCCGAGGAGGGCGCGGTCGAGGCCGAGCTCGTGATCAGGCGTGGCCGGGGGTACGTGCCCGCGGACGAGCAAGACGCCGAGAACCTCGGGGTCGGTTTCATCCACCTCGATGCGGCGTACTCGCCGGTGCGCAGGGTGAACTACCGCATCGAACCCGCGCGGGTTGGGCAGGCCACGGACTACGAAAAGCTCGTGTTCGAGGTATGGACCAACGGAGCAGTGACGCCGGCCGCGGCGGTCGTCGAGGCGGCCCGGTTGCTGGCCGACCATCTCCCGATCTTCTCGAACCTCGACCAGAGCCATGAGGCTGCGCCGACGGCCAAGGACGAGAGCGTACTCGACCAGACGATTGATGTCCTGGAGCTCGGCGGGCGCGTCAACAACATGCTGCGCAACGCGGGGATCGAGACGGTCCGCGACCTGGTGAGCGCCGGCGAGGACGACCTCGGCAACATTTCCGGGTTCGGCAAGAAGGCGCTGACCGAGGTTCGCGAGAAGCTCGAGGCACTTGGACTCGGCCTCGGCATGCGTTTCGACCTGCCGCGCCCGTAACGGAGGAGAGTCATGCGACACAACATGTCGAAGCGCAAGCTGGGGAGGACGTCGGAGCACCGTCGCGCGCTCTTCCGGAACCAGCTCAAGTCGCTCATTTCGCACGAGAGGATCATCACCACGTTGCCGAAAGCCAAGGAGCTGCGCCCGATCGCGGAGCGGGTCGTAACCCTCGGCCGCCAGGCCGAATCCGTGCACGCGCGCCGCCTCGCGGCGCGATGGCTGACCGACCGGGACCTCGTGCACCGTCTGTTCGTCGAGATCGGCCCCCGGTTCGTGAACCGGCCCGGCGGGTACACCCGCATCGTGAAGCTCGGGCCCCGCCGCGGCGACGGGGCGGAGCTCGCGATCCTCGAGTTCGTCGATTTCAGGCTCGGGGAAGGGAAGGGCAAGGCCGAGGGCGAGGCCAAGAAGGAGCGCAAGAAGAAGGCGCCTGCGGCCGCGAGAGCCGAGGCAAGTGGACCGGGCAAGTAGGAGCCGGCCGGAGTAGGAACATCTCGGCGCCCGGGGTCACCCGGGCGCCGTTTTTCATTCCCTGGCCTATACTGCCGTCGAACAGACTCGTTTCACATGGCGGTCGCGGTGAGGGCCGGCGGGCCGCCTGTGGCATGGAATGCCGTGTCAGACCCCCACCGAGCACCGCGCTACGAGGCCCGGGCGCGCCGCATGATGCGGTCGCGAGCGTGGGGCTTGACACCCCAAGGAAACTCTTATATAACGATATGGCGATGGAGGTGCTATGCGTGGCCGCCTGCACTTGACTGCCGTCTTGCTCGTCCTCACCGCGCTCCCTGCGGCTGCGACGGAGCGTCTCACGCTCAGGGAAGCGATGACCCGGGGGCGCGAGCACGCCCAGGAGGCGACGGCCGCCTCTGACCGCGCACAGGCGGCGCAGGCTCGCCTCAAGCAGGCCGAGGGCTTTCGGCTTCCGTCGGTGTCGCTGCAGGAGACCTGGATGCGAACCGACTCGCCGGCCGAGGTCTTCGCCCTGCAGCTGAACCAGCAGAGGTTCTCGTTCGCGGCGTTCACCGCCGGCGACCCGAACCGGCCGGATTTCCTCAACACGGCGATCAGCCGCGTGGAGCTGTCGCTGCCGCTCTACACCGGGGGAGAACTGTCCGGCCGGGTTTCGCAGGCCAGGCTGGCTTCGGCGGCGGCCGCCGACAACGCCGGGTGGGCCGGCGATCAGGCCGCGCTCGCCGCCGCCGAGGCGTACGTGACGGTGGAGCAGGCGCGCGAGTACGTGGCGCTGCTGCAACGGGCGCGCGACACGGTGAAGGCGCACGTCGAGATCGCCCGCGCCTACTCGGAGCAGGGAATGATCGTGCGCTCCGAGGTGCTGCGGGCCGAGGTCGAGCTGGCGCGGCTGGACGACCTGGTGGAGGAGGCGCAGGGGCGGGAACGGGTCGCCGAGGCCAACCTGGCGTTCCGCCTCGGGTCCGACCAGGGACTGGCCTGGGAGTTGGACCCCCTGCCGCCGCCGGCGCCGTTGGCGGAAGGCCTCGACGGGTGGCTGGCCTCGGCCGCATCGCGCAAGGACCTGGCGGCCGCCCAGCGGGGGCTGCAGGCCGGCGAACTGGAAGCGGCGGTGCGCCGGGCCGCGTTCCTGCCCAAGGTCGGCGTAGTGGGGCGGAGCGACTGGGTGGATGACACGCTGTTCGGGGGTCACGGCACGTCGACTTCGATTGTGGCAGTGGCGACCCTCAACGTCTTCTCCGGAGGCTCGGACCGGGCGGCGGTGGCGGCGGCCCGCTGGGAGGCGAAGGCTGGCGCCGAGGACGTCGCGCGTTTCGAGCAGGGCGTCCGGCTGCAAGTTCGTCAGGCGTTCGAGGAGGCGAGCACCGCGCGGCAGCGGCAGGAGACCGCGATGAAGGCGCTGGCTGCGGCCCGCGAGGTGGAACGGATCACCGACGAGCGTTTCAAGACCGGTGTGGTGAAGATGATCGACCTGCTCGACGCGACGACGGCGCGGCGCGAGGCGGAGACCAGGGAGCTGGTGGCCAGGGCCGACGCAACCGCGGCGAGCCTGCGCCTGGCGGTGCTGGCGGGACGGTCGCCGGAGAGCGCGCTGCGGTGAAGACAGGGCACCGGGCACGAGGCACAGAAGCGCAACGGAAACGAGCGAGTGTGGCGCTGCGATGTCCGCGGCGATCCGCGAGCGGGGAGCGTTGGAGGGGTTGATGACAAGGATCAGCGTGCTGTTGGGTGTGGTCGCGTTCGCCGCAGCGGGGTGCGGCGGAGGGTCGAAGGGCGCCGCGGTGCCGCTCGCGCCGGTGGCGACGCAGGTCGTCAAGGTCGAGGCGGGTCAGGTGCCCCAGATCGTCGACCTCTACGGGACGGTCGAGGCGGAGCGGACGGCCGCGGTTTCGTCGCGCGTGATGGCGATGGTCACCGCCGTGGCGGTGCAACCGGGCGATTCGGTGCGCCAGGGGCAGGTGCTGGTGGAGATCGACCCCGCCACCGCGCGCGGACAGGAGGGGCAGGCGAAGGGCGGCCTCGCGCAGGCCGAGGCGGCGCTCGCCCTGGCCGAACGCAACCTCGAACGCTTCAAGGCGCTGGCGGCGAAGGGGGCCGCCTCGCAGCTCGAGCTCGACATGGCAACGATGCAGTACAAGCAGGCCAAGGGGGCGGTCACCCAGGGCGAGGGGGCGGTCGAGGCGACCTCTTCGATTGCCCGCGAGTCGAAGGTCGTGGCGCCGTTCGCCGGCCGGGTGACGGCCAAGCTGGTCGAGGTCGGCGATCTCGCGGCGCCGGGGCGTCCGCTCGTCATGGTCGAATCGGCGGTTGGGAGGCGGCTCGTGGTGGCGGTCCCCGAGACCGTGCTCGCAGCGTCCGGCCTCAAGATCGGCATGCCGGTCGCGGTGCGGCTCGACAGCCGGCCCGGCCAGGAGATGAACGGGCGCGTCAGCGAGCTCCACCCGGGCGCCGACCCGATTTCGCACACGTTCACGGTGAAGGTGGCGATCGACGGCGAGGTCGCGGCCGGTCTATCGGGCCACGCCGCGATCCCGGTCGGCACGCGAGTTGCGGTCGCGGTGCCCCGGGCGGCGCTGCAGCGGATGGGGGGCCTTGACCTGGTGGTCGTTCGTGACGCCCACGGGCTGTCGCAGTCGCGCGCGGTGACGCTCGGCGGCACCCTCCCTGACGGCCGGGTCGAGGTGCTCTCCGGGCTGGCCGCCGGCGAAGATGTGGCGGTCGGGCTGGCACAGGTCCCGCCCGACGGCACGCCGCTGGAGGCACGGTCGTGAGCGAGCACACCGAACACGAAGGCCGGATTGCAGCGGACCAGGCTCGGCGAGAGGCGCTGCGCCTCAAGATGACGCGCCGCCCGCTGGGCGGGGCCGGGCGCATCGCGCGGACCTTCCTCGACTCGAAGCTCACGCCGCTGCTCGTCGTGTTCTCGCTGCTGCTCGGCACGTTCGCGGTGATGGTCACGCCGCGCGAGGAGGAGCCCCAGATCAAGGTGCCGATGGTGGACGTCATGCTGGCGATGCCCGGCGCGTCCGCGCAGGAGGTCGAGCGCCGGTTGACGACGCCGCTCGAGAAGGTGATCGCGGAGATCCCGAACGTCGAGTACGTCTACTCGACGACACAGCCCTCGGGCGGAATCATCATCGTCCGCTTCCTGGTCGGAAGCGACCCGGACCAGGCGGTGGTGCGGGTGCACACCAAGCTCGCGGAACAGGCGCCGAACATGCCGCCGGGCGCGCTCCCGCCGGTGGTGGTGCCGCGGTCGATCGACGACGTCCCGGTGCTCGCCTATACGCTGTGGTCGAAAGAGGCGTCACCGATCGAGCTGCGCCGCGTCGCCGACGAGCTCAAGGTGGAGCTCACGCGCCACCCGCGGGTGGCACAGGTGACGGTCCTCGGTGGCCGCCACCGGGTGGTGCTCGCGTCGTTCGACCGCGAGCGCCTGGCGAGCTACCACGTGTCGTTGCTGCAGGCGTACCAGGCGCTCGCCGGGCTGAACTGGAAGTTGCCAGCCGGCAGCTTCTCCGAGGCCAACGCCGAGCTGCCGGTCGAGGTCGGATCGCTGTTCCGCTCCGCTGACGAGGTCGGCCGGGCTGTGATCGGGGTATACGGCGGCAACCCAGTCTACCTGCGCGACGTGGCGACGATCCGCGACGGCGCCGAGGAGCCATCGCAATACGTGTGGATCGACGCCGGCGCCGCCGGCGCAGGCAAAGGGTTGCCCGCAGGGCTCGACGTCCCGGCGGTGACGGTGGCGGTGGCGAAGAAGCCGGGGACCAACGCGGTCGAACTGGTGCGCGATCTCGACGCCCGCGTCGCCAAGCTCTCGGGGCCGGTGATCCCGGGCGACATCCACGTCACCAAGACGCGCGACTACGGCTACACCGCCAACGAGAAGGCCACCGAGCTGATCGAGCACATGGGGATTGCGACGCTCGCGGTGGTGCTGCTGATGGCGTTCGCCCTAGGCCGGCGCGAGGCGGTGGTCGTGGCGGTGGCAGTGCCCATGACGCTGGCACTGACGCTGGCTTCCTCGTACATGTTCGGCTACACGCTGAACCGCGTCACGCTGTTCGCGCTGATCTTCGCGATCGGCATCCTGGTGGACGACGCCATCGTGGTGGTCGAGAACATCCACCGCCACTACGAGCTCGGCTGGGCCAACCCGCGCCTGGCGACGGTCGTCGCCACCGACGAGGTCGGCAACCCGACGATCCTGGCGACGTTCACCGTGGTCGCGGCGCTCCTCCCGCTGGCGTTCGTCTCCGGACTGATGGGCCCGTACATGCGGCCGATCCCGATCAACGCGTCGGCGGCGATGCTGTTCTCGCTCCTGGTGGCGTTCATCGTGTCGCCGTGGCTCACCTACCGGCTGTTCCGGAAGTTTGCCGAGGAGCACGCCAACGCCGGCACGAAGCCCTACGAGGAGACGCGGGAGGAAGGCACGCTGCACCGGTTCTACGCCCGGTTGATGACGCCCTTCCTCGAGAAGGCGTGGCGGCGGTGGGCGCTGCTCGTTGGGGTGGTCGTGCTCTTGGTCGCGTCGGCGTCGCTGGTCGCCGTCGGCGTCGTGACGGTGAAGATGCTGCCGTACGACAACAAGAGCGAGCTGCAGGTGATGGTGGACATGCCGGAGGGGACGACGCTCGAGACGACGAACGGCATCGCCCGCGAGCTGGCCACCAAGGTCCGCCAGCTCCCCGAGGTGACCGATGTGGAGGTGTACGTCGGCACGTCCGCGCCGTTCAACTTCAACGGTCTGGTGCGGCACTACTTCATGCGGTCGGGTCCGCTCGTGGCCGACCTGCAGGTCAACCTGGTGCCGAAGGGCGAGCGCAGCCGGGCCAGCCACGCGATCGCCGAGAAGGTGCGCGCGCTGCTGGCGCCGATCGGGGAGCGGACCGGCGCCAACGTGAAGATTACCGAGGTGCCGCCGGGGCCGCCGGTGCTCTCGACCATGGTGGCGGAGGTGTACGGGCCCGACCTCGAGCGCCGAGTCGCGCTGGCGCGTCAGGTGCGGGAGATCTTCGAGCACACGCCCGGCATCGTGGACACCGACTGGCTGGTGCAGAAGCAGGCCCCGATGTGGGAGATCAACGTGGACCGCGAGAGGGCGGTGCGCTCGGGGGTGACCCCCGAAGCGGTGGTGCGCACGCTGCGCGTGGCGCTGCATGGCGCCGATGTCGGGCTCCTCCACGACGACAACGCCCGCGAGCCGGTCCCGATCGTGCTGCGCCTCGAGCGGGCCCAGCGGTCGAGCCTCGACGGCTTGCTCGGCGTCAACGTCCACGGCGCTGGGGGCGCGTTGGTGCCGCTGCGCGAGTTGGTCACCGCCCGCGAGGTCGGCAGGGAGCGCTTCATCTACCACAAGAACCTCGCCCCGGTCACGTACGTCATCGCCGAGATGGCGGGCGGGGAGGAAGCGCCGATCTACGGCATCCTGGCGATGGCGAAGCGGATCGACGCGCTGCGAAGCCCCGACGGGAAGCCGATCGAGGTGCTCTCGACCCATCAGCCGGAGGACACGACCCGATACGCGCTCAAGTGGGACGGCGAGTGGCAGATCACCTACGAGGTGTTCCGGGACATGGGGATCGCATTCGCCGCCGTGCTGGTACTGATCTACCTGTTGGTCGTCGGCTGGTTCCGCTCGTTCGTCACGCCGCTCATCATCATGGCGCCGATCCCGCTGACGCTGATCGGGATCCTGCCGGCGCACGGGCTCTCCGGTGTGTTCTTCACGGCCACCTCGATGATCGGGTTCATCGCGCTCGCCGGCATCATCGTGCGCAACTCGATCCTGCTCGTCGACTTCATCAACCTCGAGCTGCAGGCGGGCGAGAGGCTGGAGAGCGCCGTGATCAAGGCTGGGGCGGTGCGGTTCCGGCCGATCGTGCTCACGGCGGCGGCGCTGGTCGTGGGCGGGTTCGTGATCCTGTTCGACCCGATCTTCCAGGGGCTTGCGGTGGCGCTGATCTCCGGCGTCGTGGTCTCCACCGCCTTGACATTGGTGGTGATCCCGCTCCTCTACTACATGTACGTCAAGGCCGCCGGCGTCGAGAAGGTTGTGGCCGTCGACGAGGACGCGAAGTGAAAGGGAGGTTCGAGATGAAGATCAATGCATGGCTCCGCGCCATCGCCGGGACGCTCGTGATGGCGTCCGTCGCCCTCGGGCACTGGGTGCACCCGGGCTTCTACTTGTTTGCCGCGTTCGTCGGCGCGAACCTGCTGCAGTCCGCGTTCACCGGGTGGTGCCCGATGATCTCGCTGCTGCGCGCACTCGGCGTCGAGGAGTAGGGCGATGAAGCTCCTGATGCTGATCGTCGACGAGAGCCGGAAGGAAGAGCTCGAGGTCTTCCTCAACCGCGCCGGCGTGGTGGGATACACCGAGATCCCGCATGCGGTCGGGGTTGGTACGACGGGACCGCGGCTCGGCTCGCGCGCGTTCCCCAAGACCTCGGCTGTGATCTTCACGGTGGTCGAAGCGGCCGCCGTGGACACCCTCGTGCACGACCTCAAGGTCCACTGCGAGGACTGCGGCGAGAAGCTGAAGGCGATCGTCTGGGGCGTCGAGGGGGTGCTGTGAGCCGCCCGCGGCACCCCGCCCCCCCCGCCTCGCCGCCCGCTTGCTCGTATATTCCATCGTGGTTATACTTGCATCTGGGAGGGCTCGTGCAAACAGAATCGGAACAGCTCCTTGAGAGGATCGCAGACCGACTCAAGGCGATGGCCGATCCGATGAGGCTGCGAATCCTGCACGTGCTGCAGGACGGGGAGCGTTGCGTCACCGATATTCTCGGCATCGTCGGTGGAAGTCAGGCAAACGTATCGAAGCACCTTTCGGTGCTGCGGAGGGTCGGTTTGGTCGAGTGTCGCCGCGAGGGGGTCAACATGTTCTACCGGATCGAGGACCCGACGGTCTTCGCCATCTGCGCCACGGTGTGCGACTCGCTCGAGCGACAGGTCAACGCCGAGAAGCGCGAGATCGAGCAGGGCCGGGCGGCGATGCTCGCGGGACAGAGGTGACCGGCGTGAGCGACACCCTCGTCCTGCTCGGGGTCCTGGCGGCCTGGCTGATCGTTCAATGGGTGGTGCTTCCAAGGCTCGGGGTGCCCACCTGAGCGGTGCCCAACCCGGCCGGCGGCTCGGGTAAGCGGACGCACGGGGATGAGGCATGCCGCCCCTCGGGACCGGGGCAGCCGGACGCAACGGACGCGGCGCCCACCGGCGGTGACGAGTTGAAGCCATGAACGAAGAGCCGATGGACAGGACGAACGACGAGTCGGGGTTCGCGCGCTGCCGTGCGTGCGGCAAGCCGTTGCTGCCGGTGCCGACCTGAGGGTCGCTGCTCTGGCGGTGCCAGAGTTGCTCGGCGATCTACACGACCGACCAGGTCTTTCCGGAGGGTGTTCCCGGTGACGTTTGGAATTCCCTCTGGACCAGCTGTGGAGGGTGACGATGCCGTTGTACGAGTACATCTGCAAAGGGTGCGGCAATCGGTTCGAGGTGCTCCAGCGCGTCGGGGCGGGCGCGTCGGAGGCGGCGTGCCCGAAGTGCGGTGGGCGCGAGGTTGCCAAGCAGTACTCCACGTTCGCCAGCGCGACGGCGGGACCCGGCGGCTCGGGCACGATGCCTTGCGGGGCCTCGAGCGCGTCGTCATGCGGCAGCGGGGGCTTTTCCTGAGCGTCGTGACACGGGCTCGGTCGAGCCCGTCGCCTGGTCGGGAGGAACGCCGTGAAGAAGACGAACGTCGCATTCGAAGCCGTATCGGCGCTGAAGTTTGCCGAGGCAGTCGCGAAGGTACGACAGGTGCTGGCGGCCGAGGGGTTTGGTGTGCTCACCGAGATCGACGTGCAGGCGACGATGAAGGCCAAGCTCGGCGTCGAGGGTGAGCCCTACCTCATCCTGGGCGCTTGCCACCCGCAGTCGGCCCACCGGGCGCTCGCCGCGGCACCTGAGGTCGGCGTCCTGCTCCCGTGCAACGTCGCCGTGTCGGTCGAGGGGGGGCGGACGGTGGTGCGGGCGATGGACCCCGAGAGCGTAATGGGGATCGTCGGCGTTCCCGAACTCGCGCCCGTGGGGGCCAGCGTGGGCGCTGCGCTGCGCCGTGTCGTGGCCGCGTGCGAGGGAAACGTCTGAAGCCCTGAGGGCCCCGCTGGCGGCCAGCAGCGTCGCCTGGCGGGCTCGCCGGCCCTCGCAACGCCCCGCTCGACGGCGAGGTTCACCCGCCCTCGCTGCGCTCGGGGACCTGAGTGTTGTAGTAGAACGTGATGGTGACGCCCTCGTGGAAGACGCCGCCGAGGTCGGCGGGGAGCGGAGGCAACGGCGAGGCGTCGTGGATCGCGTCGTGCGCCGCGAAGTCCAGGGGGGGGCGGCCGGAGCCGCGCTGGATCTCGATCCCGGTCACCGTCCCGTTGCGCTCGATGAAGAAGTGGATCCGGACGACGCCGGGCACGCCCATCTGGGCGATCTCGGGGATCGCCCAGTGGTAGCGGATGCGGCGCAGCATCTCCGCCGCGTACGGTCCCCAGTCGTACCATTGGGTGTCGAAGGTGAGCGGCCCGAGGTCCACCTGCCCGCCGCGGCGCTCCGGCGAAGCGCCGCCCGACGAGCCGAGCGCTCCGTAGCCGGTGAGGCCCTTCAGTCCCTCGCTGCCCTGCCGGGCGGTCCCCGTTTTGGGCTGGAGGAGAACTGCGTCGGCACCCTTGTCGGCCACCTTGGTCTCGGGTTCGGGCGCCTCGCCGGTCTGGGCGCCGCGGCCCGGTGTTTGGGACGCGATGCGCTCGCCTTCCCCCGGGCGGCTTGGTTTCGACTCCCGCGGGGCGGCGGGCTCGAGCCGCAGCTCGGGCGTGTTGCCGTGCGAGCCGGGCGTGAGTGCGGGGGCGCCCACGCCGCCGTGAGCGCGGCGGTCGAGGTCGGACGCGGGGGCCCGGCGCGACGGCTTCTCGCGGAGTTGTTTGGGGAGTTCGACGAACTCGTAGAACGGGGTGTTGTCCGCCGGCGGTTTGGGGCGGGCCTGGAGGCTCGCGGTCCCCATGATCGTCTGCAGCAGAGAGTTCGTGCGCAGCTGCGTGACGAGCAGCAGGTGGAAGAGGACCGAGATCACGAGGGCGAGGAGGAGCGGGCGGTCGCGCAGGCGCAGGGGGCGCGGGGAGACGCGCTCGTTGAGGAGGAAGAGGCCCGACTGGTCGTTGCCCAACGGCCATGGCGCGTCGTCCACGTCGGGCTCGAGCAGCCTGGACAGCCGCGACGGCGCCGCTTCGGGCAACTCGAGGTTCTCGGAGAGGTCGCGGTCGGGGGCGCCGAACATATCGAAAGGTATAGTACAAGACGCGTGCCACGTTCGATTGTGTTCGCGCGAGAAGATGCCGGTCGAGCCGTCATCTCCGGGTGCCAACCTGTCCGAGATCGAGGCGCGGGCGGCGACTGCTGTTGACCGCAGGCCATGACCTCCCGATAATCCCACGGTGCATTGGCTGCGGAGTTTCCTTTCCACCCCTGCCGGCCGGTTCGTGGGCCGTTATGTGCTCGTGCTCAGCGTCGGCTTCCTGGTGTTGGCGCTGCGCCCGGTCAACAACTGGGTTGTGAACCCCTACACGACGTTCGTGGCCGACGAATCGTGCGTCGTGCTCAACCTTCTCGGCGAGCACGCGCGGGTCGTCGGCCAGGTCCTCAGCTCGAGCCGGTTTTCGGTCACGATCTTCAACGGCTGCAACGGCCTCGAGGCGATCCTGATCTTCGTCTCGGGGGTGATCGCATTCCCGGCGCCGTGGCGGCGCAAGGTGGTCGGCGTGGTCCTGGGCTTCGCCGCGATCCAGGTATTCAACGTGCTCCGGGTCGTCTCGCTCTTCTACATCGGGGTGTTCCGGCCGGCGTGGTTCGACGTCTCCCATGTCTTCGTCTGGCAGTCGCTCGTGATCATCTTCGGTGTGGTGCTCTGGCTGGTGTGGGTGCGGCGGTATGCCCTCGCGGACGTCAAACACTGACCTGCGCGCGTTCCTGAAGCGGCTACCGCTCGCACTGGCGGCCGCGGTGGCGATCTGGGTGGTCGCGAGGCCGGCGTACAACCCGGCCCTTTGTGCCGCCGCGCAGGGACTGGCGCGATTCGGCGAGTTTCCCGCGGCCTCGCTCGTCGTGCACCAGGGGAACGCCGCTCTCCTCGGCAGGTCGGACATGCGGGCGACCTCGGAGTGGCTGAGGTTCCCGTTGACGCAAATCGACTTCAACCTGGTGCCGTTCCTCGCTCTCGTGTTCGCCCTGCCCGGGTGGTTCGCGGGGCGTGGATGGCGCCGGCTGCTCGTCGCGCTGAGCGTTCTCGCAGCGTCGCACGTCCTCGGACTTGTCTGGCAGATCAAGGCGCTCGAGGCGCTGTCGATGGGGCCGTGGAGCCGCGCGATGTACTCGAACCTCGCCCGCAACGTGTACGGAACGCTCCGCTACTTCTTCGACATCCCGGTCACGTTCGCGCTCCCGCTGGTGCTCTGGGTCGCCGCGTATCCCGAGAAGGTCTTCAAGCTCGTGGGCTTCTCGCTTCCGGAGAAGCGTCAAAAGTAAAAGGGGCGCGGCGAAGCGACTCCCGAAATTCGCGGGGGATCACGGTCGGGCGGCCGGTGGTCTTGTCGACGAGGACGTGTCGGGTCTCCCCCTCGGCGAGGAGGCTCCCGTCTGCTCCCTCGACGCGGTACTCGAACACCACGCGTCGGCTCGCGATCTCGCCGACACGCACCCAGACCGTGACGTCGTCGTCGTAGCGGGCGGGCCGCCGGTACCGGCATGCCAGCTCGCCGACCATCAGCAGAACGCCGCGCCGCTCCCATTCGACGTACGGCAGGCCGACGGCGTGCGAAAGCTCGGTGCGCGCGACCTCGAACCAGACCGGGTAGACGCTGTGGTGGACGACGCCCATCTGGTCGGTCTCGGCGTAGCGGGCCCTCAGGCGGACCGGGAAGAACGAATCGGGCACGGCCTATTGTAGCCGGGCGTGACGCTGGCCGAGCTTCCCGCCCGCTCGGGGAGCGTGTTAGGCTCGACGAAGGTATGCAAGCCCCCAACCCCCTGCTTTTGTGCGAGGACGACCTCGGGCTGGTCACCGACCTCTACCAGCTCACGATGTTCGCCGCCTACCGCGAACACCGGCGTGGGGTCCGGGGTTGTTTCGAGCTCTGGTTCCGGGACCTCCCCCAGGGCCGCAACTTTCTCCTCGCCGCGGGGTTGGAAGCCGCCATCGCCTACCTGCTGGCCTTGCGCTTCCCGACCGAGCAGGTGGACGCCGTGCGGCGCCTCGACGCGTTTGCCGACATGGAGGAGGGGTTCTTCAACGACCTCGCGGCCCTCCGGTTCACAGGCGACGTGTGGGGCGTGCGCGAGGGCACGCCGGTGTTTGCCGGAGAGCCCGTGCTGCGGGTCGAGGCGCCGATCGAGCAGGCGCAGCTCGTGGAGACGTACCTGCTGGCCGCGATCTCGTTCTCGACCCTTGTCGCCTCGAAGGCCGCCAGGGTGCGCCTCGCCGCGGGCCACCGCGGGGTCGTGGACTTCGGCTCGCGCCGAGCGCACGGGCCCCAGGCTGCGTGCTGGGCGGCACGCTCGGCCTACCTCGCCGGCCTCGACGGCACCTCGAACGTCTGGGCGGCCTGCCGACTCGGAATCCCAGCCTCCGGCACGATGGCGCACTCGTTCGTACTCGCGTTCGCGAACGAGTTGGAGGCTTTTCACGCCTACGCTCGCACCTTCCCGGACCGAACGGTGCTGCTGGTGGACACGTTCGACACCGTTTCCGCCGTCGAGCGTGCGGCGGCCGACGGCGATCTCCGTTTCGTCGGGATCCGTCTGGACAGCGGCGACATCGTCGCCCTCGCCCGAGCGACCCGGGCGATCCTCGACCGCGTGGGCCGGCGTGACGTGCGGATCTTCGCGAGCGGCGACCTCGACGAGGAGCGCATCGCGGCGATCGTGGCGGCGGACGCCCCGGTCGACTCATTCGGTGTCGGGACGAGGATGGTGACGTCGTCCGACGCGCCGTCGCTGCAGGCGGTGTACAAGCTCGTCGCTGTTGAAGAGGCCGGTCGGGCCGTGCGCGGCGTGGCCAAGAGATCGGCGGGCAAACGTACGGCGCCCGGGGCCAAACAGGTCTGGCGCCGCGCCGGCATCGACGGCGGTATGGTCGAGGATCTGATCGCGACCGCGGGGGATGAACCGGAACAGGGGCCTTGGGAACCGCTCCTGGAGCCCTGGATCACCGCCGGCCGGTTGAGCCGCGCGTTGCCATCGCTCGCGGACGACCGCGAGCACGCGCGGCGCCAACTCGCGCGCCTACCGCCCGCCATGCGCATCAACGCGGAATGCGACCCGTATCCGGTGCGGCTCGGACCGGCGCCGCGCGCGCCAGGGAGGGGCAGTGCTTGAACTGATCCTGCTCGACGGCAGCGAGCGGCGCTTTGGGCTCGCCGAGGGCACGGAGTTGGTGGTCGGGGCGGCGGCGCACTGCTCGGTGCGCCTGGCGGCCCTCGATGTCTCCCGGACCCACGCGCTCGTGGCATGCCGGGGAGGCAAGGTTATCGTGCTCGACCTGGGGAGCACGAACGGGACCTATCTGAACGGACGGCGAGTCAAGGAGGCTGAGGTGGTCGCCGGAGACCTGCTGCGATTTTCTTCCGTCCTCGCGCAGTTCGTGCCGCCCGGCGGCGATCAGAGTGGCGACACCCGGCTGGCGGCGACCGCAAGGGGCGTTGCGCCGGATGACCCCGCGCCGGGCCTCAGGTCGCCGACCAGCGATCAGATGCCGGCGCTCGTCGGCGACAGCCTCGACCTGCTCCTGGCGCGCTGGGCGGGTGGCGGGCAGGGGGCCCAGGCTGGGCTGGTGGAGTGGCTCGTGGGCTCCCGGGGGCTCCGGGGCGCCGCCGTTCTCGAAAAGCTCGGGCGCGAGGTGGCGGTCGTCGCCGCCCACGGCGAGGTGAGTCGTGTGCTGGAGGACCCTGAATGTGCGACGTTGGTGCGTGGCAACCGAGGC
The DNA here is from genome assembly GCA_963789745.1 of uncultured Acidobacteriota bacterium. Lineage (GTDB taxonomy): Bacteria > Acidobacteriota > Thermoanaerobaculia > Thermoanaerobaculales > Thermoanaerobaculaceae > RBG-13-68-16. The sequence goes on from CAWBLW010000002.1 coordinate 68,067, forward strand.
GCCGGGTCGCCCGAGGGTCTCGAGGTGATACTTGGCGGCCAGCACGTCCTGGCGCTGAACTCGGCCGAACTGCCGGTGCTCGTGTTGGTGCCCGGCTCCGCGACCCCTGATTTCGGGGAACTCTCGCTTATGGCGCGGCTTCTTGCGGTGGCGCGGCGATTGGATGGCGCTCCATCCGGGGGCCCGGCTCGCTGACGGGTTTCATCCGGCCCGGTGGCAACCCTGGGCTGCGCAGTTGAACGGGTTGCGTCATCCGCCCGACGCGATACCGGCCTGCCCACTTCCCGAGACGGAACCCGCCGGCTGGCCGGGGTTTCCGGTCCCCCTCATTCCTCTTCTTCTTCCTCTTCTTCTTCTTTTTCCTCTTCGTCTCCGTAGTCGTCGAGGTCCTCGTCTTCTTCCTCGTCCTCGAGGTCCTCCTCCTTCTCGTCATCCTCCGGCTCGAACTCCTCGGGGAGGGAAAACGCGTCGACGTCGGAGTTGCCGCAGACCTCGCAGGTGGCCCGACGGATCTCACCGTCCCGCCAGATGAAGTCTTCGACCTCGGATTCGCACTCAAGGCAGATCAGATAGTCTGGTCGAGCCATTCGGTCCTCCGTTGCCGCCGCATTCGTTCCGTCCTTCGCCAGTCGCTGCAAAATGTAGCTACCACAAACGCGGGATGCAAGAACCTCACCCCTCCAACCGCCTCACGCCCAGGGCGACCGCACCCGGGCCGGTGTGCGCCGCAAGTACCGCCGTGAGGTTCACGATCGGAATGTCCGCCACCCCGAACCGGGAACAAAGGCGTTCCGCGACGTATTCTGCGGCGCCGATCGCGCTGGCGTGCGCGATCAGCAGGCGCACGGGCCGGCCCGCGGCGAACCGCTCGGCGCGCTTCACGAGGCCGCGGAGCGAGGCGGCGAAGCCGACGTGGGTCCCCGCCTTCGCGGACTTGCCGTCCTCGCCGACGGTGAGGATCGGATGGAGACCGAACAGTCTTGCCATCCGGGCCTGCGCCGGCGACACGCGGCCTCCCCGCACGATCATGTCGAGCGAGGCGAGTGACGCGAACAGCTTGACCTCGCGGCTGGTCCTCGCGGCGACCCCGACGAGGTCCTCGAGCCCGAGGCCGGCATCGATCGCCTCGCCCACGGCCTCGGCGACAAGGCCCAGCGAGACCGATACCTGCTTCGTGTCGACGACGCGGATGCGGCGGGGGTCGACCTGTTGGGCGGCGGCGGCGGCGGCCTGGTAGGTGCCGGACACCCCGGAGGACAAATTGACCGAGAGCACCGCCTGGTGGGTCTCGAGCAGGCGCCGGAACGTGGAGCGGAACTCGCCGACTGCAGGCTGCGACGTCTTGGGCATCGCGGGCGAGGATGCGAGGCGCTGGTAGAACTGTGGAGGCGTGATGTCCACACCGTCGGTGAACGTCTCTTCGCCGAAGCTGACCGTGAGCGGCACGCGCACGAGCCCGATGGCGTGGGAGGTGGCTTCCGAGAGGTCACAGGAGGAATCGGTGACGACGGCCACGGTGGCCTCGCGGGCGGCAAGCTGCTGCAGCACCATGTCGTCGATCTTGGTGCGCTCGACTGTACCGAACTCGGCGAGCCGGGCGAACAGCTTCTGGGGCTCGTTGGTGTGCAGGTGAACGCGGAGGCGCGAGCCTCCTCCCGCCACGACGAGGGAGCCGCCCAGTTGCTCCACCGCGCGCGCGACCGCCTTGCGGTCGAGGCAATCCCCCGCCAGCAAACCCTCCGAGCAGAAGCGGTAGGAGAGGTCGAGGTCGGCGTGCGCCGCGGCGAACGGCGTAGGCTGCGCGAGCGAAAGGCCGGCGCGCCGCCAGCTCGCCGCGTTGCGGTCGCGCATGAACGTCGAGACCCCTTCGAGGAAGTACACGAACCCCTGCCCGCCCGCGTCCACGACCCCGTGCTTGGCCAGAACCGCCAGTTGCTTGGGGGTGTTGGCCAGCGCCTCGCGCGCCCGCACGAGGGAGCTCGAGAGCAGCTCGCCGAAGTCGTGGATTCTGGCCGTCTGTTCATCGAGTCCCGTCGCCCACGCCTTCACGACCGAGAGGATCGTCCCATCCACCGGCTGCGACAGGGCCTCCTGCGCCGCGTCGGCGCCGCGCCGTGCGGCGGCCGCGAACTCGCGCGTGGTGACGCTGACCCGGGATCCGATTGCCTCGGCCATCCCGTGGAGGAACTGCGCGAAGATCGCGCCGGAATTGCCGCGCGCCCCGTCGAGCGCGGCGTCCGCCGCGGTGCGAGCAGTCTGGCCGACCGTCAGCTCGTTGGGCGTCGTGAGCGCCGCGGCGGCGGCGCGTAGGGTCGAGGCGAGGTTCGCCCCCGTATCCGCGTCCGGGACGGGGAAGACATTGATGCGATTGAGGGTTTCCTGCTCGCGTGCGACGGCGAGAGCGCCTGCCCTGAGAGCGCGCGCCAGCCGCGGTCCGGTCAGGATCTGGACCATCGGACCCCCCCGGGGGCGAGTACAGGGCGAAGCGCGGCCGAGGACCTCACAACGCTACTCCTCGTCTTCCTCTTCCTCCTCGGCGCCCCTTCCCATGGTCATCTCCTCGAACTCGTCCTCCGAGAGGAACGAGGCCGGGTCCTCGTTGCCGCAAACCGGGCAAAGCGCCTCGAGCACCTTGCCTTCGCCCCACTCGAAGACGTAGGTCGGGGTTTCGCATTCCACGCAGATCAGGTAGTCGGGCGCCGCCATGAACTCATCGTATACCACCGGGCGGCCGCGGGATATCGGAACCGGCCTTGCGGCTGGTACCATCGGGCGGTGGGCGTGCTCGGAAAACTGTACGACCTCACCTGGAGACGGGTGCGGCACCTCGGTGCCGTGGTGCTGCTCGGACAGTCCATCACCGTGCGCCTGTTCACGCCGCCGTGGAGCTTGCGGGACGTGGTGCGTCAACTCGACACCATGGGCGTCAAGTCCACGAACCTGGCCTCGGTGATCGCGCTGTTCACCGGCATGGTGCTGTCGTTGCAGACGGCATACACCCTGGCGGCGTTCGGCGCCAAGCTCTACATCGGAGAGGTGGTCGGCCTGTCGCTCGTGCGCGAACTTGGGCCCGTCCTCACGGCGCTCATGGTCGGCGGCAGGGTAGGCGCGGGGATCACCGCGGAACTCGGCAGCATGACCGTGAGCGAGCAGGTGGAGGCGATGCGCTCGCTGGGGGCCGACCCGCTGCGCAAGCTCGTGGTCCCGCGCATGGCGGCGCTCCTGATCGGCCTCCCCCTGCTCGTGGTGCTCGCCGACGTCATGGGGATCTTTGGAGGCCTCCTGATCTCGACCTGGGAACTCGGCCTGACGCCCGGCTTCTACTTCGGCCACACGTTGCGGCTGATGACCTACGGCGACTTCTTCTCCGGCCTCGGCAAGTCGGTGTTCTTCGCGTTCGCAATCGGGCTGATCGCTTCGTACAACGGCTTGAACGCCCGCGGCGGAGCGGACGGCGTCGGCAAGGCCACCACCGACACGGTCGTCGGCGTGGCAATCACCGTCCTCGTGCTCGACTTCTTCCTCACGAAGCTGTTCCTGGCGCTATGAGCGAGAGATCTCCCCGCACGCTCTCGGTCCGGCAGATCCGCAAGGCGTTCGGGTCGCACCAGGTCCTCGACGGCGTCAGCCTCGAGGTCGCGTCCGGCGAGACCGTCGTGGTCCTGGGCGGCTCAGGCGCGGGAAAGTCGGTCCTTCTCAAACACGTCAACGGCCTGCTTCAGCCCGACAGCGGCGAGGTCGAGGTCCTGGGGTGCCCGGTGTCGAGCCTGGACGAGGTCGCCCTCGTGGAGCTGCGCCGGCGGGTGAGCTACATCTTCCAGCAGGGGGCTCTCTTCGACTCGCTGACGGTGGGCGAGAACGTGGCGTTTCCGTTGCAGGAGCACACACAGCTCACCGATGTGGAGGTCGCGTCGCGCGTCGCGGCGCTGCTCGACCGCGTCGGGCTCGCCGGAACCGAGGGACTATCGCCTTCGGAGCTGTCGGGCGGCATGCGCAAGAGGGTGGCACTCGCGAGGGGCCTCGCACTCGATCCCGAGGTCATCCTCTACGACGAGCCGACCGCCGGGCTCGATCCGCTGATCGGTCTCTCGATCGTGGCGCTCATCAAGGAGGTGACGCGTGACACGGGTGCGACCTCCCTGGTGGTGACCCACGACCTCGCGGTCGCAACCGAACTCGCCGACCGGGTGGCGTTCCTCGCGGGTGGGAGGTTCGCGTTCACCGGGGCGCTCGAGGACGCTGCACGGCAGGAGGGGGCGGTGGGGGCGTTCGTGCGGGCTGGAGGAGTCCATGGTCGAAGCTGATCGTCGCCGGAAGCTGAAGGTGGGTCTGTTCACAGCGGGACTGCTGGTCGTGCTCGGTCTCATTGTCATCATGCTCGGCAAGAAGCAGGGCCTGTTCCAGCGCCACGTCACGTACGAGGCGCGCTTCGAGCACGTCGGCGGCCTGATCCCTGGCGCCGCGGTGTGGCTCAACGGCGTCGTCGTCGGGTCCGTCGACGACGTCGAGCTGCCGTCCGACCCCAACCAGCCGCAGATCACCGTCGTGCTGCGGATCAACGCCCGCCTGGCCGAGCGCGTCCGCGCCGATTCGCGGGTCCGCATCCGCACGCTGGGTCTACTGGGCGACCGCTACCTCGAGGTCTCCTCCGGCAGCGCCTCACAGCCGGTCCTGCCCCCGGGCAGCGTGATCCCGAGCGAGGAGCCGACCGACGTCGCGGCGGTGCTCTCGCGCGGCGGCGACGCGATGACCAACGTCCTCGCGATTTCGACGTCGCTGCGGAAGATCCTGGATCGGGTGGAGCGCGGCGAGGGGGTCCTGGGCGAGCTCACGGTGAACCCCGAGAGCGGGCGCCAGGTCGTGGACCGGCTGAGCTCGGTCCTCGAGCAGACCGACGGCATCCTGAAGGACCTCCGGGAGGGGAAGGGCGCGCTCGGCAAGCTCATTACGGATCCCAAGCTCGGTAACCAGCTGGTGGCCGACCTCGCGGGGATGGCGCATGCGGGTCGCGCGGTTGGCGACGCGCTCGCCCGGGACCTGGCGCGTGACGACTCGGTCGCCGCGGGCCTGCTCAAGGACCCGCAGGGGCGCCAACGGCTGCAGCGCGCCCTCGACAGCATCGCCGAGGCCGGAGCGGCGGCGGCCGCGGCCGGCAAGGATCTCACCGAAGGCAAGGGCGTGCTGCCGCGCCTTCTCAACGATGGGGAGTATGCGCGGTCGTTCCTCGCCGATCTCGCGGAGCTCACCTACTCGCTGCGCCAGGTGGCGGACAAGCTCGACCACGGCCAGGGCAGCGCTTCGCGGCTGATCAACGATCCGACCCTGGTGAACGATCTCGAGAACGTGGTGCGCGGCGTTCAGGACTCGAAGCTCGCGACCTGGTTCATCCGCAACCGCCGCGCCGCCGGAGAGCGGGCCGCGGCGAGGCCTAGCGGGGCCCTGGGCCCCGAAGGGGTGCCCACGCCGAAGGCAAAGGAGTAGACCATGGGGACGATTCTGGTCACCGGAGGGGCCGGCTTCATCGGCTCAGGGGTTGTCGCGGCGCTCCTGGACCGCGGGTCCGACGTGGTCTGTCTCGACGACTTCAACGACTATTACGACCCGGCCATGAAACGCGCCAATATCGAGCCGTCCCGAGGCAACCCGCGCTTTCGCCTCGTCGAAGGGGACATCCGCGATGCCGCGTTGGTCGAGGACACCTACCGCCGGTTCGGCGTCGCGGCGACGGTGCACCTGGCGGCGCGTGCCGGTGTGCGCCCGTCGATCCGGCAGCCCAGGTTGTACCAGGAGGTCAACGGCACCGGCACGCTCAACCTCCTCGAGGCGGCTCGCCGGACCGGCGCCAACACCTTCATCTTCGGGTCGACCTCGTCGGTGTACGGGATCAACTCCAAGGTGCCGTTCGTCGAGGAGGACCCGATCACCTGCCCTGTGTCCCCGTACGCCGCCACCAAGCGGGGCGCGGAGCTGATGGCGTTCACCTACCATCATCTGTACGGCCTGGCGGTGACCTGCCTGCGCTTCTTCACCGTCTACGGCCCGCGACAGCGCCCGGAAATGGCGATCTGCCTGTTTGCCGACAAGCTCTCGCACGGGCAGAGCGTGCCGCGCTACGGCGACGGCTCGACCGCCCGTGACTACACGTATGTCGACGACATCGTGGCCGGGACCCTGGCGGCGCTCGACGCCGCCGCAGCTTTCGAGATCGTGAACCTCGGCGGCTCGCGGACGACGACCCTCGGGCGGCTGATCGAGCTGGTCGCGGGGGCACTCGGGGTCGAGCCGCGGGTCGAGGAGCTGCCGTTGCAGCCCGGCGACGTGCCGATCACCTACGCCGACGTGCGCAAGGCCAAGCGTCTGTGGGGGTGGGAGCCGCGCGTCCCCATCGAGGAAGGGATCGAGCGCTTCGTCGATTGGTTCCGGGCCAACCGGTTGCGGTAGGGCCTCCGCGGCGCGCGTCGCCTGGGCTCGTGTGTTCGGGCGCGCCCCGCAGCCCGGCATCGGCCCCGCGAGCTTCACTCCTGGTCGCGCGTCGTGCATGATGCGTCCGTGCTCAAACCGCGCGTCGGGTTGCCCGGGCACCGGTGGGGCGGGAGGTTGGTGGCGGCGCCGGCCATCGTCGCGGCGGCGGGCGCCGCGGCCTTCGTACCATACCTGCCGGCGGGGCCGGACCTCTACGTCCACCTGCTGTGGTGCTGGGAGGCGATGCGCTGCCTTGCGGCCGGCGCGCTGCCGGTCTGGCTGCCCGACCTGAACGCCGGGTTCGGCAGCCCGGGGATCCGGCTGTACAGCCCACTGGGGCCGTTCCTCCAGGGAGTGGTGGGACTCACGCTCGGTGGCGCCGGAGCGGCCCTGCGCGCGGTCCCGGTGATGGTGTGGGGCGGGTTCCTGCTCGCCGTCCGGCGTCGCCGCGGCGCGGAAGGCACCGCCGAGTGGGGGATCCTCGTGGCGTCGCCGATCGTCGTCTACGCTTTGCTCGGCCGCGGCGCGTGGTCCGAATTTCTCGCCGTTCCGCTGCTTTGGTGGCTGCTCGACGTCGCGGTCGAGGGCGACCTGGCTCCCGGCCGCGATGGCGTCCTGCTCGGCCTGCTCTGGCTCATGCACGCCCCAACCACCCTCATGGCGTTGGTCCTGATGGGCGTGGCCGGCGTGGCGGCGCGTGACGCCCGGCGGTTGCTCAAGCTGACTGAGGCCGCGGTGGTGGCTGCCGGCCTGACGGCGTGGCACTGGCTGCCGCTGGCGTTCGAGGTGGGTCTGGTGGACCGGGGGGCGTTGACCGGTGGGATCTTCGTGGCTTCGCGCAACGTGCTGGGCTCTGCGTCCGCACACGCCCTCGGGGAGAACATCTGGCTCGGGTGGTGCGCCGTCGCGCTCCTGGTTGCGCTGGCTGCGGGGCGCTGGTGGCGCACCGAGCTGGTGCGAACGGTTGCCGTGCTCGTGGCGGTGGCGTTGGCGTCGCCGCTGGCCGCACTCCTGTACGCGCCGCCGTCGCCGCTCTCAATCCTGCAGTTTCCGTGGCGGTGGCTCATGCCGGCCATGGTCGTCGGCGCACGCCCGCTGCGGCGGGCGCTGGCGTCCCCCGGCGGCCGGTTGGCGCTGGGCTGCCTTCTGGTGCCGTGGCTGGCGTTCCCATGGCGCGGAGTGGCCAGCGACCCCCGCCTGACCGCGGCCATGACCTGGAGGCAGGCGGGTGGTGCCGTGTTCGCCTCCTTCAGCGGGAACCCGATGGTTGTAGACGCCACCCAGAACCGTCCCGCCTCCTGGGCGCTGCTCGCCCGGAACCTGGAGCGTTTCGGCGCCCGCAACGCCGTTCTCGACAGCGCCGGCGGACGCGTCACGGTGGTGCGCTGGGCGCCGCTCGATCGCGGCCTCCGGGTCGAGGTTACGGAGAGGACGAACGTGGCCCTGCGACTGCTCGACTACCCATTCTGGCGGGCGTCGGTCGATGATGTCGCGGTGCCGGTCCGTGGGGCCACCGGCGTGGTGGAGGTTTCGGTGCCGCCCGGCCGCCACCTTGTGCGGGTCAGCTGGGCGGGCGACCCGTGGGCCCGGGTCGGGCTGGCGGTTGCCGTCGCGACCGGTCTGGCGCTCGGCTTGGGAAGGCTGCGGTTGGGCCGGCGGCGCCGGAGAGGCGGCTCCGATGCGTGACGCGGCCCGGACCCGCGCGAGGGGATGGAGCCGCTGGCCGATGCTGCTGGTGATCGGTTGCGGTCTGGCCGTGGGCGGCGCGCCCCTGCTGGTCGGTCCGCCGGGCGGGGACGACGCCTACTTCCACGCGATGCGCGCCCAGCAGCATGCGCACTGCTGGCTCGGCGGCGTGGTGCTGCCGCGCTGGTACCCTGATCTGAACGCCGGGTTGGGCGGTCCCGAGCCGCGCGCCTACCCCCTGGTTCCACTCTCGCTTCACGCGGCTCTTGCCCTGGCGCTCAACGATGGCGTCGCGGCGACCTCGCTGGCGACGGTGCTCATCGCCGTCCTGGCGGGATGCTCGATGCTGCGTGTCGGTCGGCGCATGGGCGTGCCTCCGGCGTGGGCAACCGTGGTGGCGGCCGCCTGGTCGGCCAGCCCCTACCTGGTGATCGCCCTGCACGAGCGGGTCTCGCTTGCCGAGGGGTGGGGCCTGGCGATCCTCCCGTGGGTGCTGGACACCTCGCTACCGCCGCGGCCGGCATCGCGGCGGGAAACGGCCGAGGCGGCGCTGGCATGGGCCGTGCTGCTCGCCACCCAACTCCCGTTGAGCGTGATGGCGTGCGGCGTGGTTGCCGTGTTCCATCTGGTGAGACCGGAGCGCCGGCGTCTCGCTTGGGTGATCGGTGCGGGGGTGTTGGGGGCGGGGTTGTCGGCGATCTCGTGGCTGCCGAACGTCGCCGCGATCGGTCGCACCGCGTCCAGCTTCCTCACGGCAGGAGCGTTCAACTTCGGCGGGCAGTTCCTGCCGGGGGGCTTGGTCGACGACCCGCTGCTCCGGCGCCAGTTGCTGCTCGCGCTGGCGGGAGCGGCGGCCGCGGGGCTGGCGATGGTCGCGTTCGGCCGCGGCGCGACCCGCGGCCTGGGAGCGGCCGCGGTTGCGACCGGCCTCATGGCGACGCCGCTGGCGTCCCCGCTGTACCGATTTCTTCCGGGTCTGGCGTGGCTGCAGTTCCCGTGGCGGTGGATCGGCGTGGCGGCGTGCCTGGCGACGCTCGCGGCGCTGAGGTCCCCGCGGAATGGGTTGCGCGCCGTGGCGATCGGCCTGCTTCTGCTCCCGCTCCTCGGCGTGAGCTGGACGCGCTGGCGGCTGGCTCCCGGGGAGCCGCTGCGGCCCGGCGACTCCGCGGGCACGGTGGCCCGCGCCGCGGCCCGCTACGGCGTGCCGGCGATCCTGCCGTCCTTTCCGGCCTACCTTCCCCGCGGCGTCGACCTTCGGGAGGCGCTCGCCGCCGCAGCCCGCGCCCGCGCGGAGGTGACCCCCGTCGGACCCTCCTCGCCCGACCGCTTCCAGTTCCGCTGCGCCCACCGGGTCGGGGGACCCGTGAGCCTCCCGCTGCTGGCCGCCGATGGCTGGGAGGTCGCGGTCGACGGCCGGCGGGTCGGGTGGGCGGACGGGAGCGGGCTGGTCACGGTCGGGGTCGCGGCCGGGACGCATCGCGTCGTGGCCCGGCAGGCGCTGCTGCCTGAGGACCTCGCCGGGATGACACTGTCGCTCGCAGGCGTCGCCGGGCTGGTTCTCCTGGCGCGGAGAAGGCGGCCCAGCCTGCCCCCACCGGACGCCGCTTCCGAGGAGACGAGGTCCGCCCCGGGCCGACCTAGCTCGCGGTGACGGGGGGGATGAAGACGATGCCGGCGGGAACCTCGATCGCCGGGTGCAGGTGGAGGCGACGAGCCAGGTGCTCGAGCGCCGGAGCGGTGGCGATGCCTGGCGCGACAACGATCGCGACCGGCGTGGGGGACGCGAGCAACCGCTGCGCCAGATTCTCGAGCTCGCCGCTCCGGGGCGCATCGACGCGAGGGTCGTACCAACCCGGGTGGCGCGCCGCTTCGGCCGGTACGTTTACCAGCGAGTAGCGGGGGGCCGATGCCCCCAGTTGGTAGGCGACACCGAGGCGCCAGTAGCCGCCGATGACCACGGTCCCGCCGTCGGGGAGCGCCTGCCGCAGACACGCGGCGATGCGCTGCTCGCCGCTGGGCGGCGCCGTCGCCCACGCGAACTGAGCGCGGGCCGACGTCACGGCGGCGCCGCACGTCAAAGCGAGCACCGCCAGGGTGGCGGTGCGCGACCTCGCGGCGGCGGCGCCGACGAGGAGTGCCAGCGGCGCGAGGGCCAGGACCTCGCCGCGGCCCGGGTAGAACGCGGGGACGCCGGCGGCGGCCAGCGCCCCGAGCATCACCGGGGGCAACGCTGCCCCGATCGCCGTTCGCCAGGCGCCGACGGCACGGCAACCGGCGATGACGACCGCGACCAGCACGATTCCGGCGGCTGCCTCCAGCCACGATGGGGACGAGGGCAGATCGAGCGCCGAGGCGTACGCGCCGAGCGGTGAAAGCAGCCGCACCGGTGCGACGAAGCGCTCCGCCGGCGGCATCGCGCGCCAGGCGGCGGCCATCCAGGCGATGGCGGCGGGGGGCTGGTGCATGGCGATCGGCAGCCACGGGAGTTGGCTCGCCAGACCGGCGCCGACGGCTGCCAGCGCCCGCGAGCGCGTGGGGGTTTGCAGCGTGAGGGCGACCGCCGCCAGGACCGCCGCCAGCAGCAGGCCGAGACCGTGGCACCAACACGCGAGCGCCACGGCGGCGGCCAGGCCCACCGCCCCGCGTCGTTCGTGCGCCAGGGTCTCGATCCTCTCCCACGCCCAGGCGGCAGCCATGAAGAGGAGGGCGTACGCCCTGCCCTCGCACGACCAGGCGACGGCCAGCGGGTGGACGGCCAGGAACGCGCCCGCCCACCATCCCGCCCGCGGCCCGAACGCCCGGCGCGCCGCGCGCGCGGCGAGCAGCACCGCAGCCGTCCCTGCGATCACCGACAGGGCCCGGGCGGCGGCCAGCGGGGGAACGCCGAGGCCGGCGCCGAGCTTCACCAGCAGGTAGGGGAGCGGCGGCCCGGAGTCGAGGCGAAGGGCTGCAACCAAACCCCTGAGGCTCAACTGCCCGGCCCAGGCCGTGAAGTACTCGTCGTGCCAGGGATGGCGCAGGAGCGCGCCGCAGACGCGCGGCGCGAGCGCGGTGAGCGCGAGGCCGGCCCAGCGCCAGCCCTCTGCTGTTGGACGTGACACGGCGCCAGTCTCGTCCGGGCGGCGGCGATCGTCAAGGCGCGAGTATCATGTCAGGCCGTTGTGCCGCCGCGTCGGAGGTGGGCATGCGCCGTCTCGCGTCGATCCTCGTGTTGTCTGCAGCCCCGCTCATCGCCGGTCAGAGAGCGCTGACGGTGGGGCGCATCTGCGCCGACCCGCCGCTCGACGGCGTTCTGCCGGCCGAAGTCCAATGGTTCCGCGGCGGCGCCCGCTTCACGTTCATCGCGAAACCGGGCTCGGCCCCGAACGCCCCGGCCTCCTTGTGGGCCGAGGATGCCGCCACGGGGGCGCGCAGTGAGCTCTTCGACGACGACTCCCTCCCGTCGTTCGGTGAGGGCAACGACGCGGTCAAGCCTCGCCTTGCCGGGTATCGCCTCGCGCCCGGCGGCGCGGCCGTCCTGCTCGCCGCCGGCGGCGACCTCTTCCTCGCGACCCTGAAGGCCAAAAATGTTCGGCGCCTCACCGCGACTCCAGGCGAGGAGGAGCTCGCCGAGTTCTCGCCCGACGGCAAATGGGTGTCGTTCGTGCGCGACAACGACCTCTTCGCGATCGAGCTCGCGACCGGCGTCGAGACGCGCCTCACCGACACGGGTTCGGCCGACCGGCGCAACGGCAAGCTCGACTGGGTCTACGAGGAGGAACTGGCGGGGCGCAAGCCGATCGGCTACGCCTGGTCCCCCGACTCGCGGTGGATCACCTACTTGACGCTCGACGACGCCAAGGTGCCGCGCTACCCGATCGAGGACCGGCTCGAGGTCCATCCGAAGACAACCTGGCAGTACTACCCGCAACCGGGCGACCCGAACCCGGTTGTCGGCGTGGCGATCGTCCAGGTCGAGGGTGTCAGCGGCGCACGCGCCCGCCGCGACCGCGTCTGGAGCGGCGGGAACGCCGAGTACGTGCCGCGGTTCGGCTGGACCCCGGACAGCCGGTCGGTGTGGTACGAGCTGCTCGACCGCCAGCAGAGGCGGCTCGAGATGGTGCGCGAGGACGTCGCGACCGGCGCGACCTCCACGCTCTTCGTCGAGCGCGACGCCGCCTGGATCAACCTCCACGACGAGCAGCGCTTCCTCTCGGACGGCCGGCTGCTGTGGAGCACCGAGGCCGGTGGCTATCGGCACCTCGTAATGTACGCGGCCGACGGAACGCCGCGCGCGATCACTGGCGGTCCCTGGGAGGTCACCTCGGTTGACGGGGTGGAGGAAGCGGCCGGGGGGTGGATCTACTTCACTGCCACCGAGGCCGGCCCCCTCGAGCGCCAGCTCTACCGCGTGCGGCCCGACGGCCGCGGGCTCGCCCGCCTGAGCCGGGAGGCCGGCACCCACTCCGCCGATGTCGCGCCGGGCGGGGCGTTCATCCTCGACACGTTCTCAACGGTTTCGCGGCCTCCCGAGATGCAGGTGCTCGCCGGCGACGGCCGCGTGGTGCGGACCGTGCGGCCGGTCCAGGCGCCGTTGCTCGACGGCTTCACCGTGGGGGCCACCGAGTTCCTCACCGTACAGAGTGGCGACGGGACGACCCTGCACGCGTCGCTGCTCAAGCCCGCCGGTTTCGACGCCACCAGGAAGTACCCGGTCGTGGTCTACGTGTACGGGGGGCCGCACGCGCAGGTCGTGCGGGACGCCTGGGGGAAGCAGATCGAGTTGTTCCACCAGGTCCTCGCCGGGCGCGGGTTTCTCGTCTTTTCGCTCGACAACCGCGGTTCGGCGGCGCGCGGGCGAGAGTTCGAACGGGCTCTCCTGGGCCGCTTCGGCAAGGTCGAGCTCGAGGACCAGCTCGCGGGGGTTGCGTACTTGAAGGCCTTGCCGTACGTGGACGGCTCCAGGATCGGGATCTGGGGGTGGTCGTACGGCGGGTTCATGACCTGCTACGCGCTCACCAACGCCCCCGGCGTCTTCGCGGCCGGGGCCGCCGTCGCGCCGGTGACGGACTGGCGCCTGTACGACTCGATCTACACCGAGCGCTACCTCGGACTGCCGGAGCAAAACGAGGGCGGTTACGCCGCTTCCTCGCCGGTGAACCGCGCCGGTGACCTCGGGGGCGCCCTGCTTCTGGCTCACGGCACCGGCGACGACAACGTGCACTGGGGGAACACCCTCGAGTTCGTGGACCGGCTGTACAAGGCGGGCAAGGCCTACGACCTGCAGCTCTACCCGAACAAGACCCACTCGATCCTCGGGCGAGAGGCAAGGACGCACCTCTTCCGGCGCATCGCGGACCACTTCGAGCGTCGGCTGAAGCCCTGAGCTCCGCCGGGGACCGCGCACGCCGCCGCCTTGCCGGACAGGCCAGCTGCGGCTAGACTTTGCGACTGCGCCGCCGGGCGCTCAGCGGGAGGGAACATGCACATTGCGGTGGTAGGGAGCGGCTACGTCGGACTGGTCACGGGCGCGTGCCTGGCCGATTTCGGCATGGACGTGACCTGCGTCGACAACGACGTGCGCAAGATCGAGATGCTCAAGCAGGGGCAGATCCCGATATACGAGCCCGGCCTCGACGCCCTGGTGGCGAAGAACGAGAAATCCGGCCGGCTTCACTTCACCACCGAGCTCAAGGAGGCGGTCGAGAAATCGCTCGCGATCTTCATCGCGGTCGGTACGCCTCCCAGGGAGGACGGCTCGGCTGACCTGACCTACGTGGTCGAGGTGGCGGAGGCGATCGCGGACCACATGAACGGCTACAAGGTCGTCGTCACCAAGTCCACCGTCCCGATCGGGACCGGTCAGTTGGTCGCGAGGGTGATCAACGAGCGCAACGGGACGCAGCCGTTTTCGGTGGTGTCGAACCCCGAGTTTCTGCGCGAGGGGTCGGCGATCGGCGACTTCATGCGGCCCGATCGTGTCGTGATCGGCGCGCGCGACGCCCAGGCGATCGCGATCATGAAGGACATCTACGCTCCCCTGTATCTGGTCGAAACGCCGTTCGTGATCACCAACGTCGAGTCTGCGGAGCTGATCAAGTACGCGTCGAACGCGTTCCTCGCCACCAAGATCACGTTCATCAACGAGGTCGCGGAGCTGTGCGAGTTGCTGGGCGCCGACGTCCACCACGTCGCCAAAGGGATGGGACTGGACCGGCGAATCGGTCCCAAGTTCCTGCACCCGGGACCGGGGTACGGCGGCTCCTGCTTCCCAAAGGACACCAAGGCGCTTTCGGACATCGCCCGCCAGGCGGGCAGGCCGTTCGAGATCGTGGACACCGTAGTGGAGGTCAACGAGCGCATCAAGCTGCGGATGGCCGACAAGGTTCGCGCCATCTGCGGCGGCTCGGTCCAAGGCCTCACGCTCGGCGTGCTCGGGGTCTCGTTCAAGCCCGAAACCGACGACATGCGGGAGGCGCCGGCGATCCCGATCCTCGCCGCGCTGGCGGCCGACGGCGCCGCGATTCGCGTGTTCGACCCCGCCGCAACGGCGACGGCGCGCGAGGTGCTGCCCGACGGCGTGACCTACTGCGCCGACGAATTCGAAGCCGCAGCGGGCGCCGACTGCCTGATCATCCTGACCGAGTGGAACCAGTTCCGCTCCCTCGACCTCGAACGTCTGAAGCAGACCGTCCGCACGCCGCGCGTCGTGGACCTGCGTAACGTCTACGAACCCGAGAAGATGCGCACCCTCGGGTTCGAGTACGATTGCGTCGGACGAACCGCGAAGGACCTGCCGCTGGCGTGACGAAACCGGCGGCTACTTCCGTGCCCGCCCGTACAGCTCGCCGACCTTCGGCCAGTTGACCACGTTCCACCAGTTGCCGATGTACTCGGCGCGCCGGTTCTGGTACTTCAGGTAATAGGCGTGTTCCCACACGTCCAGTCCGAGGACCGCGGTGTCGCCGCCCGAGACCGGGTTGTCCTGGTTGGGCAGGTTGTAGACGGCAAGACCGCCGTCGCGCTTGACCACGAGCCACGCCCAGCCGCTGCCGAACTGGCCCGCCGCGGCGGCCGCGAACTTCTCCTTGAAGGCATCGAAGTCGCCGAACTCCTTCCCGATCGCGGTGGCGAGCTCGCCGGACGGAGCACCACCCGCCTGCGGCGCCATGACCTCCCAGAAGAGGTTGTGGTTGACGTACCCGCCGCCGTGGTTGCGTACCGCGGCGCGGATCTTCTCGGGCAGCTGGCCGAGGCTGGCGAGGAGCTTCTCCGGAGCCACGTTTTCGAACTCCGTACCCGTGATCGCCTTTACCAGGTTGTCCAGGTAGGCCTGGTGGTGTTTGTCGTGATGGACCCGCATCGTCTGCTCGTCGATCCAGGGCTCCAGGGCGCCGTAGCCGTATGGCAGCGGTGGGAGCGTCAGCTTGGTCATCCTTGTATCCTCCGTATTCTCGGCCGCGCCGGATGAACCCGATCGCGGTCTGGTATTCGACCCTCGTTCCGGTGAACGCCGCCGCGGGCTGGGGCCATTCCCTGCCGGATCGGTCCCGGGCGATGGCTGTTCGGCCGGGCCGACCCCTGGCGTCCCGGGCCGGGAGCGTCTATATTTGTCGTGCACATGTTGGCGTGAATCGGGGGTGTGATGAGCGAGAGGAGGTCCGTGCCTAGGGTTGAGCCACAGCAGCCGCTGTCGGCACGGGTCAAGGCGTTCCTCCCGGCACGGATCGTGGACCTGTCGTCGCGCGGCGTGCAGATCGAGCTGGCGACCAGCCTGCGGCCCCAGGTCCCGTGCGACCTGCGAATCCAGCTCGAACAGGGCGAAGTGACCGTGCGGGGGCTCGTGCGGCGTTGCCGGGCGTGGGGTTTCGGCCTCGACGAGCGCGACCAGCGCGTGCTTCTGTACCGCGCCGGCCTCGAGTTCGAGGAAGCGCCGCCCGCCGCGCTCGTCAAGGTCGTCACGGGCGTGCTGGAGAAGGCGGCCCCACGGGAGATCCCCGCCGAGGTCGCGCCTTCGCCCGAGGGGGAACCGGCGCCGCCCGCCGTGGCGTCGGTGGTCCGGGCGCCGCACCCAGCCGGCCGGGTGAAGATCCGGATCTCCGCCGAGAACGTGCGCAGGGTGCTCCGCGGCGCGAAGGACGGCGACTAGCCGGCGATCGTCGCGCGCACCGCGGCGGTCGCCTCACGCACATCGGCCAGCAACGCCGGCACGTCGATCGTCAAGAGCTGACGATCCCGCACCACGATTCGACCATCCACCACCACATGACTCACATCGGCCGAGCGCGCGGCGTAGGCGAGGTGAGCGAACGGGTCGAAGACGGGAACGGCGCGAGGTTGGTCGAGCGCGATGCAGATGACGTCGGCCCGTTTGCCGACCTCGAGCGACCCGATGCGATCGGCAAGGCCCAGCACGCTGGCGCCGCCGATGGTCAGCATCTCGAGGATCGTGCGGGCCGGCATGCACGTCGGGTCGCCGCTGAGACCCTTGTACAGCAGCCCGGCGAGCTGCGCGTCCCGCAGCAGGTCGAGGGTGTTGTTGGACGCCGCCCCGTCGGTGCCGAACGCCACCTTGATCCCGCGGGCGAGCATCTGCGGGACCGGCGCCACGCCGCTGCCGAGCTTCAGGTTGGAGACGGGGTTCGAGGCGACGCCTACCTCGAACTCGGCGAGCAGCGCGAGGTCGTCCTCGGAAACGTGCACGCAATGAGCGGCCACGGTGCGGTCCGAGAGGATTCCCAGGTCGGCGAGATACGCGACGGGGGTGACGCCCTTCTCGGCCGTGAGCTTCTCCACCTCCCAGCGGGTCTCGGCGAGGTGGATCACCAACGGCGCGCCGAACTCCTCGGCGAGTTCAGCCTCCTTGACGAGGTTCGCGGCGGACACGGAGTACGGCGAGTGGGACGCGACCGCGGGGACCACCAGCGTGTGGCCGCGATACTGCTCGAGGAGGGCGCGCTGCCGCTCGAGCGCAACCTCGGGGGTCGGGCACGACGGGGTGGCGAAGTCGATCAGCGACTCCGGAACCACCGCCCGCAGTCCGGCCGCGGCCACGGTCTCGGCGATCCGCGCGGCGTGGAAGTACATGTCGCACACACAGGTGACGCCGGCCTGCAACGACTCGGCTGCCGCGAGGCGGGTGCCGAGCACGACGGTTTCCGCGTTCATCAGCGCGCGCTCGGCCGGCCAGATGTGCTCCTCCAGCCACTCCCTGAGGGGCAAGTCCTCGGCGACGCCGCGCAGCAGCGTCATGGCCAGGTGGGTGTGGGTGTTGACGAAACCCGGCAGGATGATACCGCCGCCGGCGTCGAGAACTTCCGCCGCCGGAGCCAGGGCGGCGATCTCGGCTGCCGGGCCCACCGCCGCGATCACCCGGCCGCGCACCGCCACCGCTCCGTCCCGGATCGGTTCGCTCCCCGGCGTCATCGGCAAGACCGTGCCGCCCTTGATGATCAGCTCAACGTCCACGCTACCTCCCCGCACCTCGGTCTCGCGATACCACGGTCCGGCCCGTGCAGCCCCGACCCGGGTACGCATCCAATCCCATTCTGCGCGGCCAAGCTTCCGACTTCGGGCTGTTGGGTGTCAACTGCCGGCTGCTGGGCGGGCTACCACGACCCGGACGCGCCTCCACCTCCGAACGAGCCGCCGCCGCCGGAAAATCCGCCTCCGCCGAAGCTCCCGCCGCCGCCGAAGCCGGCGCCGCCGTACCACCCTCCGACCCCCCGCCACGACCGCCCCCGTCCCCCCAGCAACAGCCGGAGAAGGAGGCCCCCGACGACGAACACGATCAGGGGCAGCGAAGGGGGGCCGGAACCGCGGTGGCGGGCCGCACGTGGCGGTGGCTCACCCCGGAACGTCGCGTCGAGGGCGCCGGCGAGGGCGGCAACGCCCCCGCCGTAATCGCCCCGCGCGAACGCGGGCTTGGCGTACTCGTCGAGGAGCCGGCCCGCAAGAGCGTCCGGGAGCTTGTCCTCCAACCCGTAGCCGACCTCGAGGCGCATCCTGCGGTCGCGGATGAAGGCGAAGAAGATGACGCCGTCGTCGATCCCTTTGCGGCCGACCTTCCACTTCTCGGCGCAGCGGATCGTGAAGTCCTCGAGCGCGTCTCCTTCGAGCGAGGGGAAGAGCACGGCGATCACCTGGTGTCCGGTGCGTTCCTCCACGCCCTGCAGCCGGGACTCGACGGCGGCGGCCTGGCCGGCGGGGATCACTCCGGCGAGGTCGGTCAAGTACGCGGTCGGCGCGGGCGGCACCTCGAGTGCCGTCGCCGCCGCGGCGAACAGTGCGGCGCAAACGGCGCCCGCAACCGCCCCGAAGCGGCGGCCCCGGACGGCCGGCGCCAAGCCCTCTGCGCTCAGAACTTCACCTGCGGCGCTTTCTCGGAGCCGGGCGCAGCCTGGAAGTACGGCCTCTCGGCGAAGCCGAAGATGGAAGCGATGAACATGGTCGGGAAGCGTCGGCGCGCCGTGTTGAACTCCTGCGCCGCGTCGTTGAACCGCTTGCGCTCGACGGCGATCCGGTTCTCGGTCCCCTCGAGCTGGACCTGCAGGTCCTTGAAGTTCTGCGTCGCCTTCAGGTCCGGGTACTTTTCGACCACGACCATCAAGCGCGAGAGCGCCGACGAAAGGCCGTTCTGCGCCGCTTGGAACCTCTGCATCTCCTGCTGGTTCGGGACGTTGTTGAAGGTCACCTGGCCGACCTTGGCGCGCGCCTCGGTGACCGCGGTGAAGGTGTCCTTCTCGAACGCCGCCGCGCCCTTGACGGTCTCAACCAGGTTCGGGACGAGATCGGCGCGGCGCTGGTACACGTTCTCAACCTGGCCCCACTTGCTCTTGACGTTCTCGTCCAGCTTGACGAGGCGGTTGTAGCTCCCCGCGACCGCCAGCCCGACGACGAGAGCGACGACGACCACGACGACCCCGCACCCCAACAGGATGCCTTTCATGCGACCTCCTCAGGCGCGAACCGGGAGCCGCGGGGGTTCAGCAGCCCCGTTCCCGGACGCGATTTGCCATCTTAGCCCAGGCGGCCGTCGGCCGGACATGTGCCCGGCGCCGGCACCGATGGCGCGTCCCGCCACACCGTCTCGCCCTCGCCGGGCTGGTGCCGCCAGCGCTTGTGCATCCAGACCCACTGCTCGGGGTGGGTGCGCACCTGGCGCTCGATTCGCGCGGTCAGCGCTGCCGTGAGCCGGGCGACGTCGGCATCCAGGTCTGTCCCCGCCGGCGGCGCGATCGGCGGGTCGAACTCCAACTGCATCGCCCCGTCGCCGCGCCGGACTGCGAAACCGGTCACTACCGGGCACTGGCTGCGCACCGCGAGCAGCGCGGCGCCGGTTGGCGTCCATGCCGGGCGGCCGAAGAACTCCACGAACGCCCCGGGCGCCTCGATGTCCTGGTCGATCAGCAAACCGATCACGCGACCGTGGCGGAGAGCGTGCAGGAGCTTGGCGCCGGCCCCCTTGCCACGCAGGGCGGTTTCGCCGCCGAAGCGGCCGCGCAGGCGGCGGGCGACCTCATCGAGACGGGGGTCGTACACCTGACGGGCCGCAACGGTCATGGGGACGCCCGCCGCTCCGAGCCCGAGGTTGAGCCACTCCCAGTTGCCGCAGTGACCGGTCACGAGGAGCGCCCCCCGCTCCGCGGCGAGCGCGCCGGTCAGGTTCTCGAGCCCAACGAACTCGGTGCGGGCGAGGATCGCCGCCGGCGCCGCCGACCACAACCAGGCCACCTCGCCAAGCACCGCGCCAAGGTGCCCCGCGCACGCTGCGAGCACCGCCCGGCGCCACGCCTCAGGGCGGTCCGCGAAGGCGATCGCGAGGTGCTGCCGCGCCCGGTTTCGATCCCGGCCCGGGACCGCCAGCGCCATGCGGGCCGCGGCGCGGCCCTTCCCTCGCAACACCGCGAGCGGCAGCACGCGGGCGCCGCCGAGAAGTGCGCGAATGCCGAGGTAGGCGAGGTCGTCCCGCAGCCGGCGCAGCACCGAAGCCATCGCCGCAGTCTAGCCCCGATGCTCGGCCGGCCGGTAACGGCCCCCGTGCGAATCCGGAGGGCGAGCGTGGAGAGCCGGCATCCGGCCGCCCGCGGGACCCCGGAGCGAGACGGCCCAGCGCCGAAAGGTCGCCTCCGGTGCGGTCCCGCGCGGACCCGAGTATGATTCCCGCGCGGGAGGCGACGTGAGTACGACCAGGGGTGAGCTGTTCATCGTGGCTTCGCCGTCGGGTGGAGGCAAGACCACGCTGATCCGGCGGGTCATGCAGGAACTCGAGGCGCAGGGGCGCGAGGCACACTTCTCCGTGTCGCACACGACCCGCGCTCCGCGCTCGTGCGAGCGCGACGGCGTGGACTACCACTTCGTCGACCGCCCCACGTTCCAACGCATGGCGGCTGCGGGGGAGTTCCTCGAGTTCGCGGAGGTCCACAGCAACCTCTATGGCACCTCGCGCGCCGAAGTGGAGGGAAAGCTGGAGCGGGGCTGCGACGTCTTCCTCGACATTGACGTCCAGGGCGCCCGCCAGGTCCGAGCCTCGGTGCCCGACGTGGTCAAGGTGTTCATCTTTCCGCCCTCCCACGCCGAGCTGCACCGCCGTCTCTTCGCGCGGCGCCAGGACTCCGAGGAAGCGATCGCCCTGCGGATCAGAAACGCCGTGCGGGAGATGCGCGAGTACGCGGAGTTCGACTACGTTATAATCAATGATTCTCTCGAGGACGCCACTCGCGCCCTCGCGAGCGTTGTCGCGGTCGCCAGGATGCGGCCGTTCCGCCTGCGCTCGAGGGTCCAGGCGATCCTCGAAGACTTCGAGCGCGCGGCGAAGAAGGAGGAGTGATGCCGGAGTTGCCACAGGGCGTGGAGAGCACGTTTCGTTACATCCTGATCGCCGCGAAGCGTGCGGAGCAGCTGATCTCCGGAGCGCGCCCGCGCGTCACGGGCCGCCACGTCAAGCCGACGACGATCGCGCTGGCGGAGCTGGCCGCAGACAAGGTTCCCTGGCGGAGTGTCAGCGCCGATGAGTACGAGGCGCTCCTGCAGCAGGAAGTCGCAGCGCGCGACGCGGAGGAGCAGCACGCGCCGGTACTGTTCCCGGCAGTGCCGCCGGTGGTACCGCTGGTCGTCGAGCCCGAGGTCCTGGAGGAAGAGGACGAGGACGACGAGCTCGACGAGGAACTCGAAGGTCCCAAGTTCGACGAGAACCTCGAGGTCGTGGAAGAGGCCGTCGCGGACGAGCTGCTGACCGAGGATCTTCCAGCGGAGGAGTAGGTGCGCGGCCGGGTGGTCCTCGGCGTCTCGGGCGGCATCGCGGCGTTCCGCGCCGTCGAGGTGTTGCGCGGCCTCGTCAAGGCCGGTAGCCGCGTCCATGTGATCCTCACCGAGAACGCAACCCGCTTCGTCGCCCCGCGGACGTTCGCCGTTCTCGCCAACGCGGGCGCGGAGGTGTCGCTCTGGAGCGACCCGACCAACCCCGGCGTGGACCACGTCGCGCTCGGCCGCGAGAGCGACCTGCTGCTCGTCGCCCCGGCCACGGCCAACGTTCTCGCGAAGATGGCCGCGGGGGTCGCGGACGACGCCCTCACGACGTACGCGCTGGCTCATCGCGGGCGGTACATGGTGGCGCCGGCGATGAATACCGCGATGTGGAACCATGCGGCCACGCAACGGGCGCTGGCGACGTTGCGTGAGCGCGGCGTGGCCGTCGTCGACCCGGCCTGCGGGTTTCTCGCGGAGGGCGAGGTTGGCCCCGGAAGGCTCGCAGCGGTGAACGAGATCGTGGGGGCGGCGCTTGCCGCCCTGCCGCCGCGAGGTGCGCTCGCGCGGGTGCGCGTGCTCGTCAGCGCCGGTCCGACCCGGGAGCCGATCGACGCCGTGCGGGCGATCACCAACCGATCCTCGGGGCGGATGGGCGTCGCCCTTGCCGTGGCGGCCCGCGACCTCGGCGCCGAGGTGCGGCTGCTGGCCGGCCCGGGCGTGACGGCTCCGCCTGGGATCGTGGCGGAACGCTTCGAGACGGCGAACGATCTCGGAAGACTGCTCGGTGCACGCGCCCCCGACGCCGACGTCGTCTGGCACGCGGCGGCGGTGGCGGATTTCCGTCCGGCCGCGGTGGCCGACGGCAAGCTCGACCGCCGGCTGGGGGGGCTGCAGCTGGCGCTCGAACCGGTTCCCGATCTGGCCGCGGCAATGCCGCGCGCGCAGGGGCGGCCGTACCTGGTGATCTTCGCCGCCGAGCGCGCGGCCGAGCTGGAGGCGCGCGCGGCCGCAAAGATGGCGGGCAAGGGAGCCGATGCCGTGGTCGCCAACCCGATCGACGAGCCCGGGCTCGGCATGGAAGAGGCGCGCAACCGCGCGGTGGTCTTGACGCGCCTCGGCGCGCGCCGGGAGTTCGCCGCGCAGGACAAGGAGGCTCTCGCCCGGGAGCTGCTCTTGGCGCTCGCGGGCGAGATCGTGGCGGCGCGGCGCCGATGACCCGCCGCGACCTGCTGGAGTACCTGCAGGACTTCGCCTGGCGCGACGTCGCGGCGGCCGATCCAAAACCGGGACCGCTCGCCCCGGCTGCCTCCCCCGGGGCTGCGACCGACCCGGCCGGCGGGGAGGATCCTCTCGGCGCGGCCGATCTCCCAGCGATGGCGCGGGCGCTCGCGGCGTGCAGTCGGTGCCGCCTGTGCCAGCGGCGGACGCAGGTCGTGTTCGGCGTCGGGAGCCCCAGGGCCCGAGTGGTGTTCGTCGGCGAGGGACCGGGTGCCGACGAGGATCGCATCGGCGAGCCGTTCGTCGGCCGCGCCGGCCAACTCCTCAACGCGATGCTGCCCTCGATCGGCCTCAAGCGCGAGGATGTCTACATCGCGAACGTGGTCAAGTGCCGGCCGCCCGGCAACCGCGACCCCGAACCGGACGAGGCGGCGGCCTGCATGCCGTTCCTCAAAAGGCAGATCGACATGATCGACCCGGCCGTGATCGTGTGCCTGGGCCGTGTCGCCGCCCGCCATCTCCTCGGCACGACCGCGCCGATCTCGAGCTACCGGGGCCGCTGGACCACGTGGGCCGGGCGCGACGTGCTGCCGACGTTCCACCCCGCCTACCTGTTGCGCAACCCCGCCGCCAAGCGCGAGTCCTGGGCAGATCTCAAGAAGCTTCGCGAGAGGCTGAAGGCGGACGAGGGCAAGGGATAGGCGGCAGCGCGAAAACGACGGCGGAGGCCCAGACCACCACATGTGCCCGATCGACCTGCGCAGCGACACGGTGACGCAACCCTCGACGGAGATGCGCCGCGCGATGGCCCAGGCGCCCGTCGGCGATGACGTCTTCGGCGGCGACCCGAGCGTCAACGCCCTGCAGGCGTACGCGGCGGACCTTTTCGGCAAGGAGGCCGGGCTCTTCTTCCCGTCGGGGACGATGTCCAACCAGGCGGCTCTCCTCGCCCACACCAGGCGCGGCGACGAGATCTTCGTCCACGAGCGCTCCCACATCCTGATGTACGAGCAGGGCGGCGCGGCCGTTCACGCTGCGCTGCAGACGCGCTGCTTCGCGTCCGAAGACGGCATGCTCGACCCCGGCCTGATGGAGGAGTTCGTTCACGCCGCCGACGACCCGCACCTGGCGCCGACCCGCCTGGTGGCGCTCGAGAACACGCACAACAACTGCGGCGGGCGCGTGCTGGACCCCGACGGCGTGCTCGCGGTGCGCGAGTTCT
The DNA here is from genome assembly GCA_963789745.1 of uncultured Acidobacteriota bacterium. Lineage (GTDB taxonomy): Bacteria > Acidobacteriota > Thermoanaerobaculia > Thermoanaerobaculales > Thermoanaerobaculaceae > RBG-13-68-16. Next base: position 91,882 of record CAWBLW010000002.1, read on the forward strand.
GCGACCGCCACGGCCTGCTCCTGCACCTCGACGGGGCGCGGGTGTGCAACGCGGTCGTCGCCTCGCGGCGATCCCCGGCCGAGATCGCGGCGCCGTTCGATTCGGTGAGCGTGTGCCTGTCGAAAGGGCTCGGCGCACCGGTGGGGTCGGTGCTGGTGGGCTCCGCCGAGTTCGTCCGCCGAGCCACGCGCGCCCGCAAGCTGCTGGGCGGCGGGATGCGCCAGGCGGGGATCATCGCCGCCGGCGGCCTGTTCGCCCTGCGACACAACATCGAGCGCCTGGCCGACGATCACCGGCGCTGCCGGCGCCTCGCCGAACGGATCGCCATGGCGCCCGGCCTCGCGGTGGACCTCGCCGCGGTCGAAACCAACATGGTGTTCGCCGGCACCCGCCGCTCCGGCCTGCGCGCCGTCGAGGTCGTGAAGTTGCTCGCCTCGCGCGGCGTTCTCTGCCTCGACGAGGGCCCGCACACGATCCGCTTCGTCACCCACCTCGACGTGGGCGACGCCGAGATCGAAGCCGCCGCCGACGTCATCCTCGAGACCCTGTCCGCGGCGTCGAATCCGGCCTGAGCCGGGCCGCGAGCCGGCGCTCGCACGAAAGCGGGGGCCGGACCGCGAGTTCTCCCCGGTTGTGCCCTGCGCCCTGCGTCACCGCCACCAGGGCCATGGTTTGGCGTTGAGCACGTGGTCCGCGGTGGCCCATCCCTTGCGGGCAATGCCGAGCCCCCAGCGCACGTCGGCGAGCCCGGCCGGGTCGTGGGCGTCGGGGCCGATCGAGATCGGTACGCCGAGTGCAACCGCGCGGCGGACCCAGCGCCAATCGAGGTCGAGCCGGAAAGGGTGCGCGTTGATCTCGACCGCTGCGCCGCTGGCGGCCGCCGCCTGAAGGACCGCCTCGAGGTCGACCTGGTACCCCTCGCGAGCGAGGAGGAGGCGGCCGGTGGGGTGGCCGAGGATCGTGCAAGGGCCGCGCGAGACGGCGCGCACGAGGCGCGCGGTCTGCGCATCGAGGCTCTGCCGGAATGAGGAATGCACCGAGGCGACGACGAAGTCGAGTGCCACGCCCTCCGGCAGGTCGAGGGCGCCGTCGGCAAGGATATCGGCCTCGGTCCCGCGCAGGAGCAACGGTGGGTCCCCGCGCGTGTTGCGGGTTGCGATCGCCTCGCCCTGGGCGCGCAGCCGGGCGGCATCGAGGCCGTGGGCGTACGCCGCAGCCTGAGAGTGGTCGGCGATCCCGAGCAACGACCAGCCGAGAGCAGCGGCCGCGTCCGCCATGATTTCGAGTGGGGCGGTGCCGTCGGAGTCGGTGGTGTGGACGTGTACGGCGCCGAGGATGTCCTTATCGCTGACGAGTTCGGGCAGGGCCCCAGCGGCGGCGGCTTCGACCTCGCCATCGCCCTCGCGCAGTTCGGGCGGGATCCAGGGCAACCCGAGCTTTCCGTAGAGGTCGGTTTCTTCCCCGCATTCGACGGGGCGCCGCGACGCGTCGGTGAGGCCGCCGGCGGCAAGGACGAGGCCGCCGGTCGCGGCACGGGCGGCGAGCTGTTCGAGGTGGCGCGCACTCCCCGTATGCCAGGCGAGAGCGGCGCCGAACGAGGCGCGCGGCACGGCCACGACGCGGACCGGCACGCCCGAAGGGTGGCGCCCGGCGATGCCGCCGGAGACGTCGGCCGCCGCACCCTGCAGCGGCGCGACGAGAGCGGACAGAATCTGCCCGCGAGACGGCGCGGCGCACACGACCACCGCCTCGGCGACGGTCTCACAGAAGCGGCGCACCTCGCCGGCCACGGCAGCCACCGCGCCCGGGGCGCCCTTCATGATCGCCGCCGCGGTCTCCTCGGCCGCCCGCCAGCCGTCGGAGATGTGGTGCCGTTCGCCGGCGCGGCGGGAAAACTCGATGGCGTCCAGAATCCTCTTCTGGGTCGCCGGGCCGAAGCCTGCCAGGGCAACAAGTCGGTTTTCGCGGCAGGCGTATTCGAGTTCCCCGAGGGAGGCGATCCCCAGGTCCCGCCAGAGGGCGCGAGCGCGCTTGGGGCCAAGGCCGGGGAGGGCGACGAGCTCGGGGAGGCCCGCAGGCAGTCCGGCCCGCAGTGCGGCGAGTTGGGCCGGCTCACCGCCGCTGATCACTTCGGCGACGATCGTTGCGATTCCCTTGCCGATCCCCGGCAGGGAGGTGAGTTCGCCCCGGGCCGCGAGCGCCTCGAGGTCGTCGGGGCCCCGCCCGATCGCGCGCGCCGCGTTGGCGTAGGCGCGAACCTTGAAGGGGTTCTCCCCCGCTAGCTCCGCGAGCAGCGCCAACTCCTCGAGCGCGGCCGCGGTACGGCGCCTGCTATCCATCGCACCTGTCATCCCTTTGCATGATATAGTCCAAACGGTCCCATGGCTCCTCGCTGGCCGTTCTCGCGCTCGCTGCTCTACCCCTTGACGGCGTTGCTTGTGGCGCTCGCCGTGCTCCCGGTTGGTCTCGCCGGTTGGGGGTTCGTGAGCTCGAACCGCGAGCAGGTCGCCACCCTCGAGATGCAGTACCTGACCAGGCAGGCGGTCGGCCTGGCGCGCGAGGTCCAGCTCTACTTTCTCGACAGTGTGGGGCGGATCGAGATGATGGCGAAGGCGCTGCGGCCTGGCGAGGGCCGGCGGCTCGACCCCAGGACCGCGTCCGAGACCCTCAACGAGCTCGTCAACGAGAACCGCCACATCGAGCTGCTGCGCCTGCTCGACGCGACCGGGCATGGGTCGTTCTTTCAGAACCCCAGCCTGTCCGCCAGGGCGGAGCAGGAGCTGGAACCGGTCCTGCGCGAGGCGTTTACCGCCAACCTGGACGGGCGATCGGTGCGGCGCGACCTGCTGCGTCTCCCGGGCGAGGACCCGATGGTGCTCACCTCGCTTCCCGTGCGCACCCCCGGGGGCGCCGTCGCTGGCGCAATGCAGGGGGTGGTCTCGCTTGGGGGCCTGGCGGCGCGACTCGCCGAGGAGACCGGGCGCGGGGTGACCGTGGACATCGTCGATCGCGCCGGCGAGGTGGTTTTCTCCAGCGAGCAGAGTCACGTCGGCAAGTCGGCCGCGGAGCACCCGCTTGTCGCCCAGTTCCTCAAAGCCCCGGTGCGCCTCACGAAGACGTACAGGGACCCGTTGAGGCCCGGCAACGACGAGGTACTGGGTTCGCTCTGCCCGGTCGAAAACCCGCCGTGGGCGGTCGTGACCGCGCGCGATGTCGGCGTGGCGTTCGCGGCCGTGCGCAGCATGGCGGAGAGGACCGCGCTGCTCGCGCTGGTGACCGGTTTGGTGGCAATGGCCGCAGGGATCGGGCTGGCGCGCCGGTTGACGACGCCGCTGCGGCATCTGGCCGAGGTCAGCACCGCGGTGGCGAATGGCGATTTTTCCCGCCAGGTGCCGGTGACCTCGCGCAACGAGCTGGGCCGGCTCGCGGAGAACTTCAACGTCATGGCGGTGGAGATCGAGCGCACCGTGAGCTCGTTGCAGGAAGCGCTCGCGGAGAACAAGGAGCTGCTGGTCGATTCGATCCGCGCCCTCGCCGCGGCGATCGACGCCAAGAACCCGTACACGCGCGGCCACTCCGAGCGCGTGAGTCAGTACGCCGTGGCGATCGCCCGTCATTGCGGCGTCTCGGGCGAGGAGCTGCAGACGGTGGAGATTTCCGCGCTGCTCCACGACGTCGGCAAGATCGGCATCGACGACGCGATTCTGACCAAACCCGACGCACTCACAGACGCCGAGTTTGCGCAGATGCGCGTGCACACCGTGAAGGGCGCCGCGATCGTGAGTCCGATGAAGCGGCTGCGGGAGATGCTCCCGGGCATCCGCTCCCACCACGAGAACTGGTCCGGTGGCGGCTACCCCGACGGGCTGGCCGGCGACGAGATCCCGCTCGTCGCCCGCATCATCGCCGCCGCCGACGCGTTCGACGCGATGACGACCCAGCGCCCGTACCAGACGGCGTTGCGCCCGGATCTTGCGTACGGCCGCTTGCGCGGCATGGCGGGAGCCCGGCTCGACCCCATGGTCGTGAAAGCGTTCTTCACGGCCGTCAAGGAGGGCGACCTGGTACCCTTTGGCCAGGTGGAGGTGGCGTGACGATGCGAAGCCCAGTTCGTTGCTTTTCCCGCTTGGCGGTTCTCCTGGTGCTTGCGGCGTGCGCGTCGAGCAAGTCGGCGCATCCGAACCTCCCACCCGGGATCGACGCCAACGACCCTCTCGCCGCCACGATGCTGATGCAGCAAGGGCAGGCGTTGGTCGCCGAGAAGAGGATCCCCGACGGACTGGCGAAGTTCAAGCTTGCGCTCTCGCTCCAACCCAAGAACCCGACGATCTACAACCTCTACGGCATGGCCGAACTGCAGGCGGGGAAGCCGGCCAAGGCCCTGGAGGCGTTCAACAACGCGTTGACGCTGGCGCCGCAGTACTCGGACGCCCGCAACAATCGCGGAGCTGCGTACGTGCAGCTCGGCCAGTACGCAATGGCCGAGGCCGACTTCCTCGCGGTGCTCGGCGATCCCACGGAACCCAACCGGGCGGGGGTCTTCTTCAACCTCGGCTCGCTCTACTTCTCGCGCGGGAACCTTGCGGCCGCCGAGGAGAACCTGCGCCGCGCCGCCGTCCCCAACGGCCCGGTGGAGGCGTACTTCATGCTGGGACAGGTGGAGGAGCGGCTGGGCCAGCCGGCTCGCGCGGAAACCGCGTACCGGGACGCGGAGGCGCGGGCGCCGGAACGGGCCGATGTCGCCTTTGCCCTCGGCAAGCTGCTCGAGTCCCAGGGGCGCAAGGACGAGGCAGCGGCGCTCTTCCGTCGTGTCGTCGCACTCGCCCCAAACTCGGTCGAGGCCCGTCAGGCCCGAGCGTATCTGGAGTGACCGCGTGGCGTTCCAGTACCTCCTGAACAACCTCCTGGTCGACGTCCCGGGCGCGCAAGGCGCGATATTCCTCGATTACGAGGGCGAGTCGGTAGAGTTCGTGTCAAGGAGCGCGACCCCGTATGAGCTCAAGCTCGAAGGGGCCTACCACGGGATCTTCCTGCGGCAGGCGGCGCGCATCGCGAGCCTTATGGGCGCCGGTGGAATGGAACGGCTGGCGATCGCGGGAGCCCAGATGAAAGTGATGAGCCGGGTGCTCAAGGACGGCTACTACCTGGTTCTGGTGATGGACCCCGGCGCCCCGGCCGCGCTGGCCGGCGAGGCGCTCGCCCGGGCGAGCGAGGCGTTCAACCGGGAGATTCCGTGAGCGGCGTGTCGGGCGGGTACCCACGCAGGGGGTGAGCGTTGGATCTGTTGCAGCGGTTGCGCCGTGGCCTGGGGGCGACCCGTTCGCTCCTCGGTGAGAAGTTCACCGCCACGGGCTGGGTGGTCAGCCCCGAGACGCTGGAGGAGGCGCTCCTCGCCGCCGACGTCGGCGTCGAGGCGGCCGAAATCGTGGCGCGGAATTTCGACGACGCACGCCGGCGAGGCAAGGTGGCGCCGGGCGGCGAAATGGCGTGGCTGCGCTCCGAGGTCGAGGCGCTGCTGACGGTGGGGGGCAGCGTGGCGCCGCCCGGCAAGCCCAACGTCGTCCTGGTGGTCGGGGTGAACGGCAGCGGCAAGACGACGACGGCGGCCAAGTTGGCGGGCCTGGGGAAGGCGCAGGGACGGGCCGAGATGCTGGTCGCCGCCGACACGTTCCGAGCCGCTGCGGTCGAGCAGCTCCAGAGCTGGGGCGCCCGCTTGCAGGTGCCTGTCGTCGCGCAGCGACCCGGCGCGGATCCCGGCGCGGTCGTGTTCGATGCGCTCAAGGCGGCGCTCGCCCGGGGCGTGGACGACGTGATCATCGACACGGCCGGACGCCTTCACACGAAGCACAACCTGATGGCCGAACTCGAGAAGGTTCGCAAGGTTTGCGCCAGAGCGCTCCCCGGCGCACCCAACGAGGTCCTCCTCGTGCTCGACGCCACCACCGGAACCAATGGACTGGTGCAGGCGCGCGAGTTCGGCACCCACGCGGGAGTCACGGGCGTCGCCCTGACCAAGCTCGACGGCACCGCCAAGGGCGGCGTGGTCCTGGCGGTCGCGCGTGAGCTCGGGGTGCCGGTGCGGTGGGTGGGGGTCGGCGAGGGCGTCGACGACCTGCTCCCGTTCGCGCCCGACATGTTCGCCGCGGCGCTTCTGGGGGCGCTCGCGTGAGCGCGCGCTGGGCGGGGCTGATGCGGCAGGCGCTCGAGCTTGCCGAATTGGGGCGGTACGGCGCGAGCCCGAACCCGATGGTGGGCGCGGTGCTCCTCGCGCCCGGCGGCGAGGTGGTGGCTACGGGGGCGCACCTGGCGTGCGGCGGCCCGCACGCCGAGGTAGCCGCGCTCACGACCGGCGCGGCGCTGGCCCTGGGCGGCACCCTGGTCGTCACGCTCGAGCCGTGCGCACACCAGGGGCGAACGCCGCCGTGCGTCGACGCGATCCTGGCCGCCGGCATCGCGCGGGTGGTGATCGGGACGCGGGACCCGAATCCGGCAGTCAACGGCCGCGGCGTGGAAAGCCTGCGCGCCGCGGGGGTCGAGGTGATCGAGGGGGTGGAGGAGGAGGCGTGCCGGGCGGCGAACCGCCGGTTTTTCCACTGGATCGCGACCGGCCGGCCGTTCGTGACGCTCAAGATGGCGATGACGCTCGACGGGAAGCTCGCGGCGCGCGGCGGCCGTTCGCGCTGGATTACCTCGGAAGCCTCTCGTAGGGAAGGTTATGCGATGCGCGAGGAGTTCGACGCCCTGCTCGTGGGCGTCAACACGATCCTCGCCGACGACCCGCGCCTGACCCGCCGCCTCGGGCTCAACCCCAGCCCCCACCTGGTCCGCGCCGTGCTCGACAGCTCGTTGCGTACCCCTCCGGAGTGTGCCTTGCTGGGGAACGAGCCCGGCGACGTGACGCTGTTCTGCCGGGAGGGCGCGCCCGCCGAGCGGCGGCGCGAGCTCGAGCGCCGGGGCGCCGCCGTCATCGAGGTCGGGGGTGACGAGCGCGGCCGGTGCGACCTGCGGCAGGCCCTGCGCTGGCTGGGCTCGCGCCAGGTGAGCTCGGTGCTCGTGGAAGGGGGGGGCGAGGTGCACTGGTCGTTCCTGCGCGAGGCTTTGGCACAACGTGTCCACGCGTTCGTGGCGCCGCTCGTGCTCGGTGGTCGCGAGGCGACGCCCTCGGTCGGCGGGGCGGGATTCGGTTCGCCGCAGGAAGCCGCGCGGTTGCGGTTCCTCGATGTCCGCCGGCTCGACGGCGACCTGGTGGTGGAGGCGGAGGTGGAAAGTGTTTAGCGGGCTCGTCGCGGCGCGCGGCGAGGTGCGCAGCGTCGCCCGACGTGGGCGCGGCGCGCGCATCGAGGTAGGCTGCGAACTCCCGGGAGAGCTTCTGGCGCCAGGGGAGAGCGTTGCCGTGCAGGGGGCCTGCCTCACTGTCGTCGAGCCGGCGCCAACGTCGTTCGCAGCGGACCTTTCGCCCGAAACGCTCGCCCGCACCACGCTGGGTGCGCTGCGCGCCGGCGCCAGGGTCAACCTGGAGCGCGCACTCCGGCTCTCCGACCGTCTCGGCGGCCACCTCGTGCTCGGCCATGTGGACGCCGCCGTCCCTGTGGTGTCGATCCGCCGGGGCCAGGAGTTCTCGACGGCAAGGATCTCCGTTCCCGTCGCGCTGGCGCCCGAGGTGGCGGAGAAGGGGTCGGTGGCGGTGGATGGCGTCTCTTTGACCGTTTCGGCGCTCGGGGAGGGATGGTTCGAGGTCGCGCTGATTCCGGCGACGCTCGCCGGGACCACCCTGGGCGGGTTGCGCGCTGGGGACCTCGTCAACCTCGAGACCGACGTGCTGGCGAAGTACGTCCGCCGCGCCGCCGGCGGCCGGAGAGCGGGAATCGAGGGGTTGCTGGCGGGGTCGAGCGATGCGGCGGATTGAGCCGGTATTCCCGGACCTCCTGCCGCTGTCCCATCGCCTCGGTTCGCCGCCGCTGGCCGCCGAAGACGGGGCCGTGGTCCTCGACCCCGTCGAGATGCGCCTGGTCCGTCAGACGGAGACCCGGCAGCGCTTGGCGGCCGACCGAAGTCTGCCGCGTCGTCCGCTGCGCGTGCTGCTGCACGCTGAGACGGCCCTGCGCGAGAGGGCGTTTCTCGAACGGTTGGTCGGCGCGGGGTCTGGAATCCTGGTCGTGCTCGACGGCGGGCTGGCGCCCGCCGCCCTCCCGGCGCCGACGGTCGAGGGCCAGGTGGTCGTGCTGGCCCCGCGGGTGCCGGCGTTCTGGGGCGGTGCGGCGCTGCCTTCCCTGGCAGCGTTCGGGGCCCGCAAGATCCCGGCCGGCGTCCTGCTCGCGCTCGTGCCGTCGCCGGGCCCGCTCGTCGAGGCTCGCCGGGCCGTCGAGGAGGCGAAAGGCGCCGGCGCCGAGTTCGTGCTCGCGTGCCCGCTCGCGGTCCCGCCCGAGGAGCGCCACCGGGTCTACGACGGCCGGGCCGGCGAGAGTGGCGACGAGGCGCTGGAGAACCTGCTCTTCCACACCGACCTCGCCCAACTCGCGGCGGACCTGGAACGGGAGGCCTCGCGCGCGTGTCGGCTGCTAGGGATGCCGGAGACCCTGCCCGGGCCCGCGACCTCCTTTACGCCGCAGGCAACCTTCGCCGCCAGCGCCACGCTGTTGCTGTGGGCCCGCCGTCTCGACCTTCTCGACGGCGTCAGCTCGTCGGGCTGGCAGCTCCGGCGGGCGGCGCAGGCGCTGCTCGCCTCCGGGCGCGATCCGGGCGGGCTCGTCGCCGAGGACAACCTCAGGGTCATCCCCGGGTTCACGCCCTGGGTCGAGGCGTTCGCGCGGTCGGCCTGGGGCGGCGGCGGAGAACCGTTCGACGAGGCGCTCGCGCGGTGGGTCGCCGAGTGAGGCCAGGCCACAGGACGCACGGCAATCGGGGTTCGGGGTTCGGGGCTCGGGGCCCGGAGAAACAGGGAGTTCGGGGTCCGGCGCGGAGGGCCGCTGGACTGTACGTCCACCTGCCGTTCTGTGTCAGCCGTTGCGCCTACTGCACCTTCGCCACCTCGACCGAACTCGACCTGGTGCCGCGCGTCATGGCGGCGGTCGGCCGGGAGATCGACGCTCTCGGGCGTCGCGGCGGCCGCCCGCTCGCAACCCTCTACCTCGGTGGCGGCACGCCGTCGCTGGTGTCAGTGGATCTTTTGACCGACCTCGTCGCGACGATCGACCGGCACTTCCCGCGCCTCCCCGGCGCCGAGGTGACGCTGGAAGCCAACCCCGACGACGTGACCGCCGAGAAGGCCCGCGCCTGGGCCGGCCTCGGCGTCACCCGCGTCTCGGTGGGTGTCCAGGCGTTTTCCGACACGGTGCTGGCGATGCTCAACCGGCGCCACGACGCCGCCCAGGCGAGCGCAGCCGTCCAAGAGCTGCAACACGCCGGGTTCGCGGTCTCGGTGGACCTGATGCTCGGGATCCCCGGCCTGGGTCCGGACGAGATCCGCGTCACGATGGCGGAACTCCTCCGCCTGCGGCCCGGGCACGTCTCCGTCTATCTCCTGGAAATGGACAAGCCCCACGCCCTGGCGCGTCTCTCGGAGCGGCGTCCCGAACTCTTCCCCGATGCGGACGCCGCAGCGGCCCAGTACCTCGCCGTCGGGCGAACCCTGGTGGCCGCCGGGTACGGCCACTACGAGATCTCCAATTTCGCATTGCCGTCACGGGAGGCGCGGCACAACGTGCGCTACTGGCGCCGCCGCCCGGTATTCGCAGCCGGACTCGCGGCGCACGGGCAGAGCGGCCGACGGCGATGGGCCAACCTCGACGGGCTGCCGGCGTACCTCGATGCCGTCGAGCGCGGCGGGAGCGCGCTGGCGTGGAGCCGGAGGCTCGGCGACAGCGAGGTCGTCAAGGAGCGGGCGATGCTGGGACTCCGGTTGGCTCGGGGGGTCACCGAGGAAGAGTGTGCAGCATGCTCGGCGCTTGCGCCGCCGTTCGCCGAAGGGCTCGCGGACTTCCTCACGCTCGGACTCGCTCGCCGCGCGGGGGGGCGTGTGCGCCTGACGCCGCGGGGGTGGCTCGTCTCCAACGAGCTGTTCGCCCGTATCTGGTGAGCTTCGCCCGGACCTTGGCCGCGTTCCGCGGTACACTCCCCTCGGGAGGTGGCGATGAGACGGGTTCTGCCCATGGCGCTGTTGGCCGCCCTGCTGGCAGGGTCGGCCGGTGCCGGCGGCTTCTCGTTCTCGACCAGTTTCACGCCGGGGGACTTTCGGGATCTCGCCGACGCGTTCGGCGACGCGGTCTCGTTCCCCAACCTGGGGACGGCTGCTTCCGCCGGCGTCGCCGGGTTCGAGGTAATTGCCGCGGCGGGGGGGCCGCAGGTCGATACGGGTGCCCACTGGTGGCGCAACGGGGTGGACGCGCGGACCTTCGGCGGTGTCCTCACCGGCTACCGCGGGATCGTTCGCAAGGGCCTTCCCTGGCACCTCGACGTCGGGGCCCAGGTCGGGCGAGTGGCCGGCGAGCAGATGTGGGGTGGCGAACTGCGTTGGGGGATCTGGGACGGCGGCATTCTCGCGCCGGCCGTGGCGCTGCGCCTCGCGTACTCGCGCCTCGGCGGTTCGGCGGTCGCGCTCGACGTGAGCGAGGCGCAGTTCGTGGTTTCGAAGGGCTTTCCCATCGTTTCGCCGTTCGCTGCGGCCGGGTTCCGGCGGACGGTTGCGGCGGCTGATTTCGGCGACCCGGTCCCGGTGCACCACCGGGTGGACGCGGGGCGTTGGACCGGCGCGGTGGGCGCCAAGTTCACGCTCCTGCCGCTCTTCCACCTCCTCGCCGAGGCGCGGCGCGGGTCGACAACGAGTTTCTTCGTCGGCGCGGGGGTCGGTCTATGATCGCCAGGCGGCGGCTTCTCGCCGCCCTCTCGCTGCCCTTGCTGGCACTCCTTGCCGGTTGCGACAAGCCTCGGGTCGAACGGCCGGTCGAGCGCGTCACCCGCTTGCGCCTGCTGCAAAAGGTCGCCGCGAACTGGTTCGAGATGGAGAAAGGCCCCGACGGCAAGCCGGTTCTGGTCATGGACCTCACGGTGACGAACGACGGCAACGAGAGCATGAAGGTCGTCACGATGCGGCTGCACATCACCGCACCTGACGGCAAGGACCGTCTCGTGATGCCGCTGACCCTCGATGTCTCGAAGATCGAGCCGGGAACGCTCAAAGTCCTGCCGCCAAGGCCGGGCCGCGCGGCTGTCTCCGTAGTGACGCCCGGTCCTCCCGGCCACCTGCTGGTGCGCGTGCCCGGCGTGGACGTGAAGCCCGGCGAGGACGTCACCCTCGAGATGGAGGGCCAGCCCACGAGGCAGGAAATGGCGGCGTACCCCGAGTATCGGGGGGTCAGTTGACCTGGGCGGGGATCGGGATTCGGAACCGCTCCAGGACGATCCGATCCAGCCGCGGGCGGATCACCAGCTCGAAGGTATCGTTCTTGTCGGGGAAGAGGCGGAGGGCCGCCGTCCGCGCCGCCTCCACCAGGCGCAACGCCTCGCAGAACGTCAGCTTCTCGTCCTCCGAGAGCACCTGGGCGGTCACATCCACAAGCAACCGCAACCGGCGCAGCCGCCCCTCCTCATCACCCAAGCGTTCCTCTTCCTTCATTCACCCACTCCAACCGGAGGTGGCGCGGTGACATTTCCGAAATTGCAGTCGCCGCCCGAATGCCTCCGAATCACAACGCGACGGGACGCACGCTGATGGACCGCCAACTCCTCGCGGTCGCAGTGACCGCGGCGCAGCGCGGCGGCGAGGTGCTGCGCCGATTCTTCGGCACGCTGGCCCCCGGGCAGGTGAGCGAGAAGGCGCACAACGATTTCGTTTCCGCCGCGGACCGTGCCAGCGAGGAGGTCATCGTCTCGTTCCTGCGGGCCGAGACGCCGGAGTTCGGGGTGCTCGCCGAAGAGGGGGGTGCCAGCGGCGGCGAAGGCGCCCGCTGGATCGTAGACCCGCTCGACGGCACTGCGAACTTCGTCCGCTCGTTTCCCCACTTCGCGGTGTCGGTCGGCCTCGTCGAGCGGGACGAGGTGCTGGTCGGAGCGGTTTACGATCCGATTCGCGACGAGATGTTCTCCGCGGTGGCCGGCGCCGGGGCGTGGCGCAACGGCCGGCGCCTGGCGGTGAGCGGCCGCGCCGGGCTCGCCGGCGGCTTCCTGACCACCGGCTTCCCGTTCCGCGTCCATCGCATGCTCGAGCTCTACCTCGGCATCTTCGGAGACGTGTTCATGCAGGTCGCTGCGATCCGGCGGCCCGGCGCCGCCGCACTCGACCTCGCCCATACGGCGGCAGGGGTCTTCGACGGGTTCTTCGAATTCTGCCTGGCGCCGTGGGACATCGCGGCGGGCGCCCTGCTGGTGCGCGAGGCCGGCGGCGTCGTGACCGACCTCGACGGCGGGCCGGGGATCTTCGCGCACGGCAACGTGGTCGCGGCAACACCCGCGGTGCACCGCGAGCTCCTGGCGCTCATCCGTGCCCGCTGCGGCGAAGCGGATGTCGTCCCCGGACCGCGGTAGTCCTGTCGGCGCGTGCGCGCCGGAAGGGGACCCGAGGCCGACGGTCCGGTGCACCCCGATCTGCACAGAGACTTGCCAGTAGGCGGCTCGAGAGCCTACTCTGCGCGCCAAGCGCCGTTGCGGTCGACGTGCCAGGAGGACCCGATGCCCCCCAAGCTGGACAGTGACTCCAGCCCGCGCCTTTTGCCGGTCAGCCGGCGGGTTCAGCGCCGAGGTAAGGATCTCGAGCGCTTCCTGAACCTCTGGCGGCTCGCACTGCTCGGCAGTCTGGCGGTCACGATCCTGGTCGGCGATCTCGCCGGCGCCCCCGCGCGGCCAGAGGATGCGTTGGCGCTGGGCGTCCTCGGCGTCTTCCTGTTCGGTGGGCTCGCGCTCCAACTCTATCTGGCCTGGGCGCCGTGGGATCCCCGCCTCTCGCTCTGGGTCGTGGCGTTCGACTTCGCAGTCGTGACCGCATTCCTGCTGGGTTGCGTGGTTGTCGACCGCGCGATCGTGGCGACGAACTCGCAGCCGTTCTTCTTCTACTACTTCTTCATCGTGATCGCGGCCGGGCTGCGCGGCGACCCGCTGGTGTCGCGGATCGTCACCTGGTCGGTGCCGGCCGCGTACGCGTTCGTAGTCTTCATGGCGGTCGCCTGGCGAAACGTCGAAATGGCGCAGCACCCGGATCCGATTCTTGGCAGCTTCCGATGGGAATTGCAGGTGGCGCGCGTGATCATCCTCGCGGTCGTCACCGTGATCGTCAACTACGACGTGGGCCTGGTGGCCAGTGATCGCGCCGAGGCACGAACCGACCCGCTCACCGGCGTCTACAACCGCCGCTTCCTGCAGGAGTTCCTCACCAGGGAAATGACGCGCAGCCGGCGCGCCCGCCATCCGCTTTCGGTGCTGATGGTCGATTTGGACGGATTCAAGGCGTTCAACGACAGGTTCGGCCACCTCGAGGGGGACCGGATGCTGGTGGCGGTGGCCGCATCGCTGCGCAACGCGGTGCGCACGACCGACATCGTCGCCCGCTACGGCGGTGACGAGTTCCTGATCGCCCTGCCGAACACGCCTGGCGAGGCGGCGCGCCGGGTGGCGAGGGAACTCGCCCGCACCGTGCCTCCGCCGGTGACGCTCTCGGTCGGGATCGGCTGCATGGGCGAGGGCGTCCAGACGCCGGCGCAGCTGTTCGCGATCGCCGATGCGGCCCTGATGCGGGCCAAGCAGGCGGGCGGTGGCGTGAATGTCGAGTAGGCGCGGCACTACTGCGGCGCGGTCGCTTCCGGCAGCTGCCCCGCCGCCTTGAGCAGCGCGGCGACCTTCGCTCGTCTCGGCCACAGTACCAGCATGCCGAGTGCCGCCACGCCCGTGAAGATCGCGAACCAGTCGCGCCTGCCGGTGAGGACGAACAGCACCAAGCCGAAGAGGGCGACCGCTTCCAGGCGGGCGAACGCGGTCAGATGGGCGGCAAAGTGGGCGGCAAGCAGGCGCTCCGACTGCTGGCTGACGGCGAAGACGCGGCGCGGACCGGCGAGCATCACGCGGTAGACCGGCATGATCGTGACGAGGTTCACCGCGGCGAGAAACGCGAACCCCCAGAGGAGCGGTTCTCCTTGCGGCAGCGCCGGTTGCACCGGCCACTGGAACGCGGCCACGATCGCCGCATAAACGGCCACGCTCGCCAGGATGCCGGAGCACACCAGCCGGAGGCGTTGGAAGTGGCGGACGGCGGCGTCGGACATGGCGGCCTCCCGAATGGCGTTGTCCGCAGGCTACTCGGGCAGGTCGATCCCGGTCAACCTTGGCGCCGCCTACGGTATCGGTTGCCGGGGCTGTCCGGCGCCCCCAATGGCACGGCGAAACCCTGCAGGGCAGGGTTTCGACTTGGCGGAGTGACCGCCCGGACCTTGGCAGTGGGTCTCGCGGCTGCAACGTCCGTCGAACGCCCGCGGCCGGTTTGGCACTACAAATATGGGGGGCGCCGGTTGAGCTGTCAAGGGGTGTCGAGCGGCCCGATCGCGTCCACCACCGCGACGGCAGTCGCGAGCGCGGCCGCCCCGGCCTCGCCATCGACGAACATCGTCGCCTCGCCGCGGCAGGCGCGCTGGAATGCCACGTGCTCGGCGGCCAGGGGTTCCCCCTTCTCGACGGGGACATCGAGCGGGGCGATCGTCGCCTCGCCGCCGTCGCGGAGGAGGCGGTAGGCCGAAACGCTCTGCTCGGCATAGTCGATCGAGTAGTACGCGTCCGGCTCGAAGAGCCTGAGCTTGCGGACGCGCTCGGAGGAGACCCGGCTCGCGGTCAGGTTGGCCACGCACCCGTTCTCGAACGCCAGGCGCACGTTGGCGAGATCGACCCGAGCGGAGAGGACCGGAACGCCGACCGCCCTGACCTCGCGAACCGGCGAGCCCGGGTTGAGGGCCTGGGCCAGCTGGAGGTCGTGCACCATCAGGTCGAGGACCACGTCGATGTCCATCGAGCGGCGGGTGAAACCGGACAGCCGCTGGGCCTCGAGGTAGCGGGGGCGCGGCGAGCGCGCCAGGATCGCCTGGACGGCCGGGTTGAAGAACTCGACGTGGCCGACAGCGAGGGTCACGGCGTTGCGGCGGGCCAGCCCGACCATTTCGCGCGCGTCGGCCACCGAGGCCGCGATCGGCTTCTCGACCAGCACGTGGCGGCCGGCCGCGAGACAGCCGGCGGCGATCTCGAGGTGGGTGACGGTGGGTGACGCGATCACCACGGCCTCGGCCCGCGCTACCGCCTCCTCGAGGCTGGGAAGAGCTTCGGCGCCGAACTCGGCGCACACCGCGTCGAGCCGGTCCCGGTCGGGGTCGAAGGCGCCGACGCAGCGCCAGCCGGGGAGGGTGCGCGCCAGGCGCACGTGATGGCGCCCCAGGTGGCCGACGCCCACCACCGCAACGGCTATTGGGGAGGGTTCGCTCATTGGGGGAGGGTACGCGGCACGCCCCGCCGGGGCAAGTCTCCGGGCGCCGCCGGCGGGTGCCGCCGATAGCGGACCATCTATCCGGGCGGGGGATCCCGCGGCCGCTCCAACGCCCGCCCGGCCGCTCTGGACCCCCCGAGCCCCCCGGCGAGCCGCGGCCCAGCCGCGTCTCGCCCCGCGTTGCGCTCGCCGGTTCGGATCCTCATGTAGCCTCCGGCTACACTCCGGCGCGGCGGGGCTCGCGCGCCTTGCGGCTGGCCCACTCTCGGCGGCACGGCTGCACGCCCCAAGCTCGGACGCCCTGCCTATCGTTGACCTTCTCGTCTTCGAAGGTGGCATTCGGGCAGCGGCGGGCGGGCTACACTTGCGTGGGGAGGGAGCCTTGATCGATTCGCATGCTCACTTGGCGATGCTCGAGCCCGATGTTCGGCGTGAGGCCCTCGCCCGGGCTCACGATGCCGGCGTGACGATGATCCTCGTTCCCGCCACCGGCCGCGAGGACCTCGACGCGGTCGCCGAGATTGCGGGGGCGGGCGACGGCCGGATCGTGGGCGCCCTCGGCTTCCACCCGCACGAGGCGAGCGCGTGCGACACCACCTGGCAGCGGCGGTTGGAGCGGTTGCTCGAGTCGCCGGGGATCGTCGCGCTCGGGGAGATCGGCCTCGACTACCACTACGACCTCTCCCCGCGGGAGGACCAGCGGCGCGTCCTCGCGTGGCAACTCGGCCTGGCGCGCGAGCGCGGTCTCCCCGTCGTGCTTCACCACCGCGAGGCGTGGCAGGACTTCCTCGCCGCGCTCGACGCGGTGCCCGGGGTTCGCGGCGTCGCGCACTCGTTCACGGAAGGCGCCGCCGGTGTCGAGGAGATGACGCGGCGCGGCCTGTTCGTCGGCATCTCGGGGATGGTGACGTTCCCGAAGGGGGAGAACATCCGCGAGGCCGCGCGGGCGGTGCCGTCCGGGCGCCTGCTCCTCGAGACCGACACACCGTACCTTGCCCCGGTCCCCCACCGCGGCAAGCCCAACGAGCCGGCGTACGTGCGGCTCGTACTCGATCAGGCCGCACGCACGAGGGAGGCCGACGCCGCGGCGCTCGAGGCCGAGACCGACGCGGCGTTCGCGGAGCTGTTCCTCGTCGGAGCGTGAAAACTCCGTCCCGGGGCGGCAGAATCCGGGCGGCGCGGTCAGTCGCGCGGTGTGAGGGCGACGAGGAGGTCGGCGAGGAGGACGATGCGGCGCTCGAACGACCGCAGGTCGAGGTACTCCTCGCGCGTATGCATCCCGTCGCCGACCGGTCCGAGCCCGTCCACGATTGCGACCTTCGCAGGGTCGGTGACGTAGTTGGGGAACGAGATGCCCCCGCGGTCGTCCTCGACCTCCAGTCGCCACCCCCGCTCGGCTGCGAGGCGAATGACACGCTGGACCACGGGCGCACCCGGGCCGTTCGGGTCGACCGGCGGGACGCTCATCCCCTGTGAGAACGTCATCCTGACGTCGTGGGTCGTCGCGGTGCTCTCGGCCAGGCGCTGCAGCCGCCCGAGGATCCGCAAGCCGTCCGCCGCGGTGAGGAAGCGGGCCTCGCCCTCGGCGACCGCGCGATCGGAGACCACGTTGCGCCGGCGTGAGGTCCCGAGCAGCGCGTGGTTCGCCGCCAGGCCATTGACGAAATCCGCGTCGCCCGCGACCAGCCTCGCCACGTTGACGGTCACGCCGGGCCCGGTCTCGGACATGCGCTGCGCCTGGGCCGCCCAATCGGCGACCGCGCCGAGGGCCGAGCGACCCTGCCAGTAGGCGAGCCCGGAGTGAGCCGAGCGCCCGGTCGCCTCGAGCTTCCACTCGAAGAGGCCGCGGCGGCCGGCGACGAGGGTCTCCCCGTCTCCCCGCCGCTCTCCTGGCTCGATCACGAGGAGGGCGCGGGCGCCCTGGCCCCAGCGTCGCACGGCGCGCTCGGAGATCGTGCCGCCGACCTCTTCGTCCGGGACGCCGACCAGCATGAGGTCGGCGGGTGGCTTCTCGCCGCGCTGCGCGAGCAGGTCGAGGGCCGCGACCAACATCGCGAGGCCGCCCTTCATGTCGAGCGCCCCGGTGGCCCAGAGGAGGCCGTCCTCGATCCGCGGCGGCACGGCGTCCAGCACCGTATCCAGGTGCCCGACCAGCAGGAGCGGGCGATCGCCCGCGTCGGGCCCGCGCGCCAACAGGAGGGGCAGCAGGTTCCCATCGCCGTCGGGCTCGGTCACCACCTCGGTCGCGAGGTCGTGGCGCGCCAGTTCCGCCGCGATGCGCTCGGCAACCGCCCGGACGCCCGCGACATCACCGCTCGCCGAGGAGATCGAGCACAGGTCAACGAGCAGCTTCGTGCCGGAATCGAGGATCTCGCGAGGCAACGCCTCGTTGGTCTGCTGCACGGCCACCTCCGGGAAGGGAGTTTAGCCCAGGCGCATGCCCACTTGCGACGGGCGGACATCCCGGCGCGGCCGCGTTCGGCGATGCTCGGCGCGGATCGCCCGCGGGATCAGACCCAAACGCCGGGGATCGTCCGGCCGCACGCCGGGCAGCGGCTGCCCGCGAGCCTGTTCTCCAGCACCTCGAAGCCGATGCGGTGGACGAGGCGGACACCACAGGCCGGGCAGAGCGTGCTCTCGCCGGCGTGCCCCGGCACGTTGCCGAGGTAGGCGAACGCCAGCCCCTCGGCCTTCGCGATTTGCCACGAGCGCTCCATCGTCGCGATCGGCGTCGGGGGCAGGTTCGTGAGCCTGTAGGTGGGGTGGAAGCGGGTGAAGTGCACCGGCACCTCGGCGCCCAGGTTCGCCTTGACCCAGCGGACGAGCGCCCGCACCTCCGCCTCGGAATCGTTGAGGCCGGGCACGAGCAACACCACGATCTCGAGCCAGACGCCGCTCGCGTGGATTACCTCGAGTGACTTGAGCACCGGCTTGAGTTCGCCTCGCACCACCTCCAGATAGAAGCGCTCCGAGAACGCCTTGAGGTCCACCTTGATCGCGGCGAGGAGCGGCAACACGTCCTTGAGCGGTTGCTCTTGGATGAAGCCGTTGGAAACCACGACGGGGCGCACCCCCGCCGCACGGCAGGCGGCGGCGGCGTCCCGCACGTACTCCCAAAACACCACCGGTTCGGAGTAGGTCGCCGCCAGCAGCGGCACGTTCTTCTGCCGGGCGATCGCCGCGAGCGCCTCGGGCGGCAACCAGACGGACGCGACCTGCTCCGGACGGAACTGGGAGATCTCCCAGTTCTGGCAGAACTTGCATTCGACGTTGCACCCCGCCGTCGCGAACGACAGCGCCTGGGCGCCCGGGAGGACGTGAAAGAACGGCTTCTTCTCGATCGGGTCGACGTGGACCGCACACGCGGCGCCGTGCACGAGGGTGGTGTACGTGCCGCCCCGGTTCTCGCGCACCCCGCACGCGCCGCGCTCGGCGTCGGCGACCTGACACCCGCGCGGACAAAGCTGGCACTCCACCCGCCCCTCGGGGAGCTTGCGGTACCAGGACGCCTCGCGGGCCGGCACGTCGTCCACCGGGACGGGGGCGCTAACCGCCGGGGGTGCGGCATCGGCGGGACGGGGGAGCAGCGCGGCCGCGGCTCCACCGCACGCGGCCACGGCCAGGTCGCGGCGTGTGATCGTCGCGGTCACGCCCGCACCTCCACGATCGCCGCCGGGTCGCCCACGCCCAGCCCGTAGCGTGCGGCAGTCGCCAGGAACCGCGGCGGCCGCTTCGCCTCCGCGAGCGTCGGCAGTCCCCGCCGCACGCGCTCCGCATCGATCACCTTCCACGCCCAGGCGTCCGCCGCCACCGGGTCGGTGGAGGCTGCGACCAGGCCGAGCGGCCAGGCCGTGTCCGGCCGGTACGCCGGGCCTCCGTGGCACTGCGCGACGACGCCGTCGAGGACCACGAGGCGCAGCTTGCCGCGCACGAAGGGATGGTTCGCGACGTCGGCGACATAGGGGTCGCAGTTGTGGTCATGGTACTTGTTGGGGTTGTGGATCAGTCCGTAGAGGTTCTTGAGGCCGGCCGAGACGCCCGCGAGGTCGTGATCCTTGACCACTCCGAACGAGACCAGCGCGGTGCAGGTCGTGGAGACCAGGCGCGCGAAGCACGAACCGATCCCGCCCGAGGTGGACGGCTCGCGGTCGTAGTCGTTGTCGATGCCGGTGCAGAGAAACGGCGCCCCCTCGCGGCGCACGGCGTAGCCGGCGCGCGCGAGCTCGCGGCTGGAGCGGTCGAACACGATGATCGTTCCGGCGTGAAACCCGCGCTCGGCGAGCAGGTCGGCGAGCGCCGTCACGAGTTCGACCCGTGGCGACAGGTTCGGGCCGCCCAAGCAGTTGACCTTGATCCCGATCGTGTCGCCGGGCCGGAACAGCGCGGCGACCGCGGCGCGCGCGTCCGCGAGTCCAGTGGCTGCGGTGAGGGCTGCCTCGATCGCTCGCCTTGCCGCGGAGGGATCGACCTTCCGCCCGCCCGCCTCCCCAAGAGGGGCGAGGCCGACGCGGCCGCGGCGCGGCGGGTAGGCGCCGGACGCCGCCTGCGGACGCACCGCCGCCGCGGCGCTCAGGATCGCGAGCCGCGCCAGTTCCCGACGGTTCAACGTGCCCCGCACCTCGTCCCCCCGGCGAGGATACTCCGGCCGCGCCGCTCCTGAACTTCGGCGCGGAGGCCGTTGACCTCCCGGTGTGTTGCGACGGATGTTCATTCGCAATAATGGAAACGAGATCCCCGTTGACTCGCCTCCCTGGCGACTCGCTCGTGTGCAACAGGGCGTGGTCTTTCGCGGCCGGGCAGGAGCGCACCAACTGCGGCGACCTCGAGCTCTCCGCCTCGGCGAGTCCGGCGCCGCGGCGCGAGACGTACGACTTCCGCCGCGCCAACGGCCTCGGAACGCTGACGGTGCGTCCGGGCGGCGAGGACCTCCTCACGGCGGCCGCGCAGGCCGACCTCCGGCGCACCGACGTCGTCCACAGGGCGCTCCTGCTTGCGCCGACGTCCGCCGCCTTCGGCGCTCTCGACGCCGACCTCGACGGTGTCCTGACGCCGGCGGAGTTCGCGGCCGCCCCTCCGGCTCGACGGCGGGCAACCTGGCCGGGGTCCACTTCCTGCGCCAGCAACCGGAGTACGCCGGCGTCAACAACGTCGGCCCGACCGACTGGGCGTTCTTCCTCCAGGACGACTGGCGCCTCACCGGTGGTCGGTCGCCGCAGGGGCGAGGGTGGAGAGGATCCGCTGCTTCGCCTCGGACGGCTCGACGATCCTGGCGATGGCCCCGGGGGTTTACCCACGCCTGGGGATCGCGTGGGACCTCGACGGCAACGCGCGGCAGGTCCGGTTGCACCATCCCGGTCCGTCGCGGCGTCCGATTCAAGCTGATCCTGGACGCCATGAACGCGCTCGACAACCAGGGTCCCATCCGGATCGAAGAGGCCCACGACAGCCCGGACTTCGCGTACCGCGCGCCGCGCCTCCTCCTCGCCCCGCGGCGCTATCAGCTGGGCGTGAAGGTCGCTTGGTAGGAACCGCCCGCCGCCCCGGTCGTCGCGCCCGGGCGGCGCACAATGCGACTCTCCAGCTATAATTCTTCCGCGATGCCGGGCAATGCCGGGCCCAACCGGTCCAAGACCTTGACCTTCCTCGGGGCCGAGGTGCAGGCGCCTGCCTCGCCGTTCAACATGCCGCCGCGCTGGCAAACGACCCGCCAGCTCGGTACCGGCGGGCAGGCGGAGGTGTGGCTCGCCCGCGACCTCGAGCTCGGCGAGTGGGTGGCGGTCAAGGTGTTCCGCGACGACCTCACCGAGACGCAGCGCGGGCGGCTGCGCCGGGAGGTTCGTCTCGGGAGGTCGCTCTCGCACCCGAACCTCGTGCGGGTGTTCGAGCTGATCGAGGCCGGCGGTCGCCTGGCGGTCGTCCTGGAGTGGGTGAGCGGTGGAAGCCTGGCGGCACGCCTGGAGGACGGCCCCCTCCCGATCGGCCAGGTGATCGCGGTCGCGGACGACGTCCTGGGCGTCCTCGCGTACCTGCACGGCCAGGGGATCGTGCACCGCGACGTCAAACCGTCGAACCTGCTGCTCGACGACAAGGGCTCCGTGCGCCTGGCCGACCTCGGCCTGGTCCGGCCGCTGGAAAGCAGCGGCGACCTCACCGCGCCCGCGATGGCGGTCGGGACGCCCGGCTACATGAGCCCCGAGCAGATCCGCGGATTCGATCCCACTCCCGGCACGGACCTCTACAGCCTCGGCGTGACACTCTTCCACCTGCTCGCCGGCCGAATGCCGTTCGACGGGAACTCGAGCTTCGAGGTGGCGGACCAGCACCTGCACGCCTCGCCCCCCGACGTGCGCTCGCTGCGGCCCGACTGCCCCGCCTGGCTCGCGCGCTTCGTCAGACGCCTGGTCGAGAAGTCCCCCCGCGACCGCTGGCCCGATGCCGCCTGCGCCCTCGACGCGTTGCGGCGCAAGCGGGTGCTGGCGTCTCCCCGCTTCTGGAGGCGCGCCGCGCTGGTGGCGACCGCGGTGCTGGCGTCGGGCAGCGTCGCCACCGCTTGGAGGGAAACCCATCGCGGCGCGCCGGCCGCCGTGCGGGTCACGCGGGACCAGGTCGTCGTGATCGACACGCACCGCCACGAGCTCTGGCGGCGCCATGTTCCCGGCGCGGCGTTGGACGCGGTCGTCGGCGATTTTCTCGGGGAGGGCGAGCCTCAGGTCGTCATCAGCAGCGTTCCCGCCGGGCGGGGGCAGCCGGCCGGCACCGAGGACATCGCCGTGTTCGGGGCGGACGGGCGCGAGCGCGCGCGCTTCGCCTCGGTCGGCCGTGCGGCGCTGGCGAACCACTTCCCAGGGGTCGGCCCGATGGTCGACATGGCGACGCTGTTCGCGCTCGACCTCGGTCTGGCGCATCCGGTATTGGCATGGACCAACGCCTCGGTTCCGTGGTTCCCCTCGGTGGTAGGGATCTGGGACGCGGCGCGCGGGGCGCGGCCGGGGGCCGTTCTGTTCAACTCGGGCCACATCACGGGCCTGTCCGCCGCCGCCCTCGCCGGAGGGCGTCCCGAGATGATCGCGACGGGTTTCAACAATCGTCTCGGGTACCAGGCGGTCGCCGTCATCCTCGATCCCGGGTCCAGCGGCGGACTCGCGGTGCCGTCGCCCGGGGCGTCCCCGGACCTGGCGTCCGCCTGGGAGTTCGTCAACGCGACCTCGGTCTCGCCGGTGGTCGCGTACGTCCCGCTCGGAGCCAGCCGGGGCGAGACCAAGGTGGTTGCGGCGAGCCGCTCGGGCATCACGGTGCGGGCCGGCGATACGTTGCTGAAGCTCGACGCCTCGGGCAACCCGCGCACCTCGCCGCTGTTCGGGCGCGGTCCCGAGCCCCGGCGGCGGTTCTGGGATTCCCTGGCCGCCGCATGCCTGGAAATCGAGGCGGGGCGCGAGGACCCGGACCGGGTCGTGGCCTCGCTCGACCAGGGGAACGCCGATGTGCTGGCCGAGGCGCCGATGCAACTGGCGCGCACGTTGATGCTCTCGCGATCGTTGGCGCTCGCCGGCCACCACGATGACGCGGTGGCCATGCTCGAGGACGCAGTGCGGCGAACGCCGGATGAGTCCGATCTCTGGCTGCGCCTGGGCGAACAGCTCGCGGTGAGCGGGCGGACGGGGGCGGCGGTGGACGCGCTCTCGGAGGCGGTCCGCCCGCGGCTGGCGGGGAGGCGCGGGCTCGACGCCGCGTTCGACCTGCTCCTGCTCGCCACCCGCGAGGGGGACGAGGCGTTGTACCGGCGAGTGGTGAGCCGCGTGTCGGGCGCCGGCGTGGTCCAGGCGCCGCAACTGCTGGTCCTGTTCGAGCCGATCTGGGCTTTCTGCCGGGGGGTGTGGTCGCCCGTGTCGTTCAACGTTTCCGGTGCGGACATCACGCTCTTCCGCGCCGACCGCGTCCTGCAACGCTGGGCCCAGTTCGAACGCGACGGCGACGCGGCGGGGGCCGAGCGCGACGCCTTGGCCCTCGCCGACGACGACGAGATCGGCCCGATCGCACGGCTCCTCGCGGCCCGCGCCGAGACGAAGGCCGGGGACGCGGTGTCGGCGGTGGGGGAGGCGCGCGCGGCTCTCGGCGCGTTGGCGCCGGGGAGCCGCATCGACATCGAGGCGCGCCTGTGGACGGCGCTGGCCCAGCGCGTCCTCGCCGACGCCCTGGCCGCCGCGGGTGACAGGGTCGCGGCCGGGGAACACTATGCCGCGGCGGCGCGGCTCGCGCCGCAGTGCTGGTTCGGCCAGCCCCCCAAGCCTATAGGCGGGGTCGCGGACGCGCCGCCGTTCAGAGCGCCGGCCGGGACCGGCGTCCCCGGTCACTCCTCGCCGAACACCTGAGCTGTAAAGACCTCGAAGCTGGCGCCGCGGCGCCAGGCGTCGGGAGCCATCCCGGCCTTCTGCGCGAGCGCCGAGAGGAACGTCGGCATGTCCCAGCCGGTCTCGGTCGCCACTTGCGGCAGGAACACCGCGCGGCGTCCACCCTTGGAGAGCAGCACCCCGTGCGTGCCGAGGACGATGTCGTCCGGGCCGGCGACGCCGTGCATCGGCGAGAGCACGGAGACTTCGAGCGCCTCATCCGGGAGCTCGGACTCGGCGAGCGCCGGGAAGCGCGGGTCGTGGGCCGCCGAGACCGCAGCGTCCACGATCGCATCCGCGAGCGGTTCGCGCGCCTCCATCGTGCCGATGCAGCCACGCAGCTTGCCGTGGATGCGAGCTTTGGCGCCGCGGTTGTTCACCGTCACGAAGACGCCGGCGGGCGCCGCCAGGTTGCCCGTCACCGAATGCGCCGCGAACCAGTCGGCGAGCTGCCCCTCGTGCGTGAGATGGGTCGCGAGGGCGGCCCGCGCCAGAGCCAGCGCCGCCATCCGCTCGGCGGCGTTCAGGGTGGTCAGGCGCGGCGGCGGCGGATCCTCGCGCCAGGCGCCCCAGCTCCCGATGAAGTCCACACCCGCGTAGGCGACCACCTGCGACAGGTCCCCACTGACCGCCGCCGAGGTCGTCACGTCGGCCACGGCGCCCGTGCCTTGAAAGGCGTGGGCGAGCAGTTCGAGCAGCACGGTGATCGGGCGCGCGCCGCACACGGTGTCGCCGCTCACGTCGATCTGTTGCGCAGAAACCGCGGGGGTCGACGGCCGCGGCGCGCCCCGCGGTCGAGCGCGCGAGCGCAACGAGCGTGGCCGGAAGCGAGCGGTCGGCGGAGAACGGCCGATGGCCGTACGCGGCGCCGTAGTGGGTGAAGTCCGAGGACGCCACCACAAGGGTGCCGGGCCCGACCAGCTCCGCCAGGCGCCGCGCCATGGCGAGCGCGAGCGCCCGGTCGGTCGCGTGCCCGACGAGGATCGGGACGATCGGTACCGTGCCGACGGTGGCCTGCAGGAAGGGAAGCTCGACCTCGAGGCAGTGCTCGCGGTCGTGAGCGCGCGAGGGTCCGGCGAACTCCGGGCCCTTCGCGAGGCGCGCCACCGCATCGCGGTCCACCGGCATCTCGCCCAGCGGCGTCGCGAACGCCGTGATCCCGGGCGCTGGCAGGGCACCGCCGCTGAAATCGGCGTGGTGGGACGGCCCGAGCAGGATCACCCGCGTGACCTTCGCCCCGGCGAGCGCCGCGAACGCCTTGCCCGCCGTCGCGCCGGAGAACACGTACCCGGCGTGGGGCGCAATCAGCGCGACCGGCGGCCCCCCGGCCGCCGAGCCCGATCGCAGATAGCCGCGCACGTCGCTCTCGAGCTGCGCGGCGTTGCCGGCGTAGAACGAGCCCGCCACTGCCGGCTGGCGGACCTCGGCACGCACCGTGTTCGTCACCATGAGCACCCCCATGAGCCAACCCAGGACCAGCGAGCGGCGTCGCATACCACAAGGAATAGAGCCGAGGGCGGGCAAACGCAACTCCCTGGTCACCTCGGTGCGGTCCCGGCCAGGAGGCGGTTCAGCGGGTCCCGGGTTTCTCCCACCGATGTGACGCGGATCGCGGCCTCCTCCCCGACGGGACATTTGTTTTCGCAGATCCCGCACCCGACGCAGCGGGCGGCGTCCACCCGGGGGCGTTGCAGCCTCCGCGCGGTGCCGTCGCGGGCCGTCTCGGCGACCACTTCGAACCAGATCGCCTTGGGGTCGGTCGGGCACATCTCCTCGCACACGATGCACGGGGTCTGCATCGCCCACGGCAGGCAGCGCCCGCGATCGACGAACGCGGTGCCGATCCGCACCGGGGGCTTGCCGTCGTAGCCGGTCTTGCGCGCCGGCGTCAAGCGCGTGATCGCCGCCGTCGGGCAGACCTCGCCGCAGCGGGTGCAGGCGAACTCGCACCACCCCCGGCGAGGCACCACGACGGGCGTCCAAAACCCCTCCACCCCGGCTTCGCCGATTGCGGACTGGATCGCGCCGGTTGGGCACGCCTGCTGGCAGAGGGAGCACTTGACGCAACGCTCGAGGAAGTCGGCCTCGCCGAGCGCGCCGGGTGGCCGCAACAGGCGCGGCCGGGCGACGTTGCGTCCGCCGCCGGTGGCGCGCAGCAGCGGGGCGATCGCGAGCGAGGTCAGCACGGTCCCGACCAGCGTCCGGCGCGACAGGTCGGGCCGCCGTGGCGGGGCCGGAAGCGGGGGCAGCGCGCGGTAGCTCATCGCCTGTTCGGGGCAGGCGGGGACGCAGTTCAGGCAGACCATGCACTCCCCGACCCGGTGCTGGCCGAGCGGCTCGTCGGCGCCCTGACATGCGAACGCGCACAGCGTGCACGACGTGCAGGCCTCGCTGCCGCGGTGGATGCGAAACACCGCGAAGCGCGCGAACACACCGAGCAGCGCACCGAGCGGGCAGAAGGCGCGGCAGAACAGGCGCGGGATCCAGCGGCTCGCCAGCACGATGCCGAGGAGCAGGATGGCCGCGAGCCAGCCGCCCGGCGCCGGCCGGCCGCCGGGAAGCGTCGGCCACAGCCCGGACGCGAGGCCCCGGCCCGCCACCGAGAGCGGGTCGAGGAGACCGGTCTGCAGCGTCCCCGCGAGCGCGCCGAACAGGAGCGCCGCGAGGATGTAGTACTTCACGGCGTACCAGCGGCGGTAGCGGTTCACGCTCAAACTCTCGCGCCGCGTCCGTCCCGAGAGAAGGAAGCTGGCGAACTGCTGCAGCGTCCCGAGCGGGCAGAGCCAGCCACAGAACACGCGACCGAGCACCAACGTGAGCAGGATCAGCGCCGCCGCCCAGACGAGCGCGCCCGGGATCGTCCCGCCCGCGAGGACCGTCCCGATCGCGCTGAGCGGGTCGGCGTGGTGGAACACGGTGAACGGGAACGCACGGGGGTCGCCGGCGGCAAGGCGCGCCAGCAGCCAGACGAAGAGCAGCAGGAAGAACGCCTGGTAGAGCGCGCGGATGCGGGTCGTCCACGTCATGGCCGTGGTCCATGGTTCCTGGTCCGTGGACCGCAGCCCCACGAAAGCCGCAGTCGGAACGCCCCGGCCGGTAGGCGGGATGGGGCGAGAGCTCTTCTGCGCCTCGTGACCGTGGCGAGGCGGGCGGGTCGGACCACGGTCCACGGGCGACGGACCACCCTTGTCATGCGGTGCCGAGCTCCGTGACGAGGGCGAGGTCGGCGCGTCCGAGACCGCGCTGCTCCGCCTGGGTGATGAAGCCGAGCGTGTCCGGCCGGCGGCCGAGCAGCGCCGCACCCCAGGCATCGGCGAGCACCGGGTCCGTGCCTGCGAGCACCGCACCCACCGCGCGCACGTCGGCGAGGGAGCCGCCAACCGGCCCGTTGGCGGTGAGGATGCGGGTGGCGTCCACGACGGTCAGCGTCGGGAGGAAGGTGGCGCCGAGTTCCGCGACCGCGCGGTCGATGTCCTGGTGCAGCCGGTTGCGCCCCGCGCCGAGCACGCCGAACCAGTTCTTCATGCCCAGGGTCACGCGCGACAGGGAGTGGTGCTTGACGACCGGGACGTTGATCACGCGGTCGGCCCGCAGCAGCTCCTCGACGACCTCGAGCCCCTCCGCGAGGCCCGACAACCCGGCCGGCACCAGGCGCAACTGCCGCGCGTCGAGCACCTCGGCTCCGGCGGCGCCGGCCGCGGCCAGGATGCCCGAGCTGGCGAAGCAGCGGCGCGGGTCGTTGCACGAGATGTCGGCCACCACGACGCGCCGGGCGCCCGCCGCGCGGCACAGGCGCACCAGCTCGGCGACGACGTTCGGGTCGGTGTCCGCCGCCTGTTCGGGGATGCGGTCCCAGCCGACGTTCGGCTTGATGAGCACGCTTTCGCCGGGGCGAACGAAGCGCTCCATTCCGCCGAGCGCGGCGACGGCGCGGCGGACGTTGGCGGCGGGGTCGGTGCCGCGGGCCGCGGCCGCCGGCGCATGTTCCCCGGCGAGCACGCGCCAGTCCGGGATGGCAGCCGAGGCCGTCGTCACGATGCGGCGGTCGTGGAACGCGACGACGCCCGCCCCGACCGCGGCTGCTGCGGCCACCGTCGAGGAGATTCGCAGCATCGCCTCGCGCCGCGTGATCGTCGGCCGCTCAGGCGCGTTCACGGCTGTCCCCGTTGCCACGCCGCGGCGAGCCCGGCGAGCGCCTTGGCCGCGCCCGGCCCGGCCGAGAGCGCGGTCAGCTTGAGGTAGTCGCGGCCGCGGCAGGCGACCAGCGTCGAGGGGTCGGAAAACGCGTCCGCGACCCCCGGGACCGGGGCCGCCGAGGTCGGCCGCTCCGAGGCCAGCTGCTCGCGCGCGCCGGCGGGCGCAGCGAAGCGGTACACCTCGGCGGTCACGTCGAGCGCGTCGGTCGTCGTGGATGGGAAGGTATAGGTCGCCACCACGCAGCGCTCGAAGCCGCGCGCGAGGTACGCCTCGGCGGCGCCGTCGATGTACTCGTAAAGCGAGTCGCGAGTGTACGAGGAGGGCTCGGAGCGTGCGGCAGCGCCGGCGGAAGACGGAGCGGGGAGCGAGGGCCCGTCGGCCGCACGCAACGCCGCCAGCACCGCGGCCGGGTCGCCGCGAACGGCGCGGCCGCGCTCGACGATCCAACCCGCGACGGCGAGCAGCGGCAGAAGCAGGAGCGCGTGCCAGACGCGCGGGCGTGTCATCTGGGTTGACCCCCGCTGCATACGCTAGGACTCCCCCGGTATCGGGGTCAAGCGCTCCTGTAGACGCGGTCCGCGTCTCGAGGCGCTTTCTGTCATTGACGGAGCGCGGCGGGGGTCGATACGATGCGGTCGCTTCGCAGCAGCGAGCCGCCAGCACGGCGATGTGTATCCGGGGGGGACGCAGTGAGAGACAGCGTCGGTTCGTCGCAGCCGAATTCTTCTGGTTTCGTGCGCGGCCTCGGGTTGTGGGACGCCACCATGGTCGTGGCCGGTTCGATGATCGGCTCCGGCGTGTTCATCGTTTCGGCCGACATCGCCCGCCAGGTCGGTTCGGCGGGGTGGCTGCTCGTGGTGTGGATCGCGAGCGGCTTGCTTACGGTGGCGGCGGCGCTCGCCTACGGCGAGCTGGCGGCCATGATGCCGGAAGCCGGCGGCCAGTACGTATTCCTACGCGAGGCGTACTCGCCGTTCTGGGGGTTCCTCTACGGCTGGACGCTGTTCCTGGTGATCCAGACCGGGACGATCGCCGCGGTGGCGGTGGCGTTCTCCAGGTTCCTCGGCGTGCTGGTTCCGGCGGTCTCGCCGGACAGGTGGATCGTCCCGCCGATCGACCTCTCGGCGAGCTATGCGCTGAGCCTTTCCACGCAGCAATTCGTCGGCATCCTCATGCTGGTGGCCCTCACGTGGACCAACACGCGCGGACTGGGGCTCACGAGGTGGATCCAGAACGTCTTCACGTCCACCAAGACCCTGGCGGTGTTCGGGCTCATCGTGGTCGGACTGGTCGCCGGCGCCAACTCCGGCGCGATCCGCGCCAACTTTGCGGCGGCATGGACGCCGCACGGCGCGGCCGCGTTCACGCCGGACTTTGGCTTCGTGCCGTCGGTGACCGCTGCGTCCGGCCTGTTCGGCCTCGTCGTCGCGTTCTGCGTCGCGCAGGTCGGATCGCTGTTCTCCTCCGACGCCTGGAACAACATCACGTTCGCCGCCGGCGAGGTAAGGGACCCGCGGCGAACGCTGGCGATCGCGATGGCGACCGGTACGGGCCTCGTGGTCACGCTCTACGTTCTGGCCAACGTCGCGTACGTGGTGACGCTGCCGATCACGGCGATCCAGCACGCGCCGGACGACCGCGTTGCGACCGCGGCGCTGCAGACGATCTTCGGCGGCGCTGGGGCTTCGATCATGGCGGTCGCGATCGTGATCTCGACGTTCGGCTGCAACAACGGCCTGATCCTGGCCGGCGCCAGGGTGTACTGGGCGATGGCCAGGGACGGCCTGTTCTTCCGCGCGACCGGCAGGCTGAACCGGAACCACGTGCCGGCCGTCGGCTTGGTGTTGCAGTGCGTATGGGCGTCTCTCCTCGTGCTGCCGCGTACGCGGCTTCGGGACGCGGGCGGCCAACTCATCCGCGACGCCGCTGGCGCGCCGCAGTACGGCAACGTCTACTCGAACTTGCTCGACTACGTCGTGTTCGCGGTCCTGCTCTTCTACATTCTCACCATCGCGGCGGTGTTCGTCCTGCGGCGAAAGCTCCCCGACGCCCCGCGTCCCTACCGGGCGTTCGGCTATCCGGTGGTGCCGGGGCTCTACATCGCGGCAGCCGCGGTGATCTCTGCGGTGCTGATCGTCTACAAGACGCAGACGACGTGGCCAGGGCTCGCCATTGTCCTCACCGGCATCCCGGTGTACTTCGCCTGGCGCGTCGCCGGCCGCGGGAGGGCCTCCGATTGATCTCCACTGCGTGGAGGCTGTCTTTTTTGCCGGTGCTGCGGGCGCAGGAGTCGATGGCCACCCGCCGCACAGGCGAAATGGACGACCCGCCCTCCCCCGGGTCGGAGGCCCTGCCCAAGGCCGAGGGAACTACTGACGCCAAACAGGCGACGCACGAACTCCGCCTGGCGGGGGTGGGTGGCCAAGGCCGCCCGGCGGGCGGGGGCAGGGTCAGTGGAGCGCGCGCAGAAAGCGGTGCCAGCGGGGGAGGTAGTGGTCGGACGGGTTCACCGACGCGGCAATCGCGGTCGCTTTCCCCACGATGCGGTCACCCGGCACGACGCCGAATACCCGCGAATCCCCGCTCTCGTCGCGGTTGTCGCCCATGAGGAAGTAATCACCGGCAGGGACTTTCACCGGTCCGAAGAAGCGCATCGCCGGGACGTCCGGCGTGATCATCACCGGGTGCGGGTGCTCGGGGAGCTCCTCGGTGGCGAACAGGCGCAACGGTCGCGCCTCGCGCTGGAAGTCGCGGATCGGGACGCCGGTCAGCGGCTCATAGGCGACCGGGGTGCCGTTGATGAAGAGGCGGTCGTTGCGCAGCGACAGGAGGTCGCCGGGCAGGCCGATGACCCGCTTGACCAGCCGCTGCCCGTCCGCCGGTGAGAACAGGACGACGATGTCGCCGCGGTGCGGCCGCCCCCAGCGCGCCAGACGCCACCTCGTGAACGGCACCTTGAGGTCGTACGCCAGCTTGTTGACGACGATCCTGTCGCCCTCGAGGATCGTCGGTTTCATGGAACCGGTGGGAACGTCGTTCCAGTCGGCGACGGCGGAGCGGAACGCCCCGACGACGACCAGCACGATCAGCAGCGACTTGACCCACTCGTTCCAGAGCCAGAGCAACCGTTTCCTCAGCGCCTCGTTCATGGACCCCCCGCTCCCGGCCGGAGCAAGATCCTACTCCCTTGTACGGGCGGCGCCTCGCCGGGTTTGAGGGGCGGATTCAGGGCGACACGGACCGCAACGGCGCGCGGGAGCCGCGGGCCCGGTGCGGCGCGACGTAGCGGGCGCAGGCCTCGGCCACGGCCGCCTCGAGGCCCGCGAGGGGGCCGATCGGGGCGTCGCCCGGGAGGTTGTCGCCGTACAGGACCGCCACCACGTCGGCGCCAGCGACCGCGGGAACGACGACGATCTCCCGCGGCCTTCCTCCGCCGAGCTGCGCAACGAGGAAATCATCCCAGAACGACAGGGGCAGAATCCCTCGATAGCTTCCCTTCTTGGCCGTCACGTTGGCGAGCACGGAGGGCTGGTCGAGCGGGATCAGGAGCTCTCGGACCCGCTCGTCGGCCGAGGCCCCGGCGATCTCGACGCCGAACTGGCCGATGCCCGCGAGGCCGCGGTGCGTCGGGGCGAACACGACGCCGCGCCGTACGAGGCCCCGGGCGTGCCGCAGGATGGTGAGGACGGCCTCGCCCCGAAGCGCCGGCGACTGGAGTTCGGCCAGGATCGTCCTGAGATCGCCCGCGCCCGGGCGAGCCGCCGGGCGCGGGAGAGGTCGAGGCCGCGCGTCGCCGCTTGCCCGTGGCGCGCTGCGGTGGCTGGCGGCGGCGTGTTCCTCCTCGCGGCGGCGGGCGTCGTCCACCCGCTTGACGACCTCGAGCACGACCTGCTCGGTGTTGAATCCGCGCTCGACCAGGATGTCGCTGCTCTCGAGGTCGAGGGTGGAGCGCTGCGGGAGCTCGACCGGCTCGAAACGGAAGTGCCCCGACTCCCACAGGAAGAACTCGGCCATGACCTGCTCGATCTGCTGGCGCACGACGATTTCCAGCGTCTTCGCCGAAAGCGCGCCCATGGCGATGAGGACGGCGCCGAGGCAGCTGCCGCTGTCGGACCGCTGCTGCTCCTCGACCGCGCGCATCAGGGTCTCCTCGGTCACGAGCTTGCGGCAGACGAGGATGGTGCCGAGGGCCTCGCGGGGCGAATTGGAGGCGGCGTGGACGATCCTCCCCTTGCGGAACATCACCACCCCTTCGGCCCGGCCGCGCGTCAGGGTAAGGGTTCCGGTCTTCTCCCCCCACGAGACCATGTGGAGGATCTCCGGCACCGCAACCTCTTCCAGTCTACCGAAAAGACTCACCGCGCTTCCCTTCGCCCGATCACGCACCGTCCAACCCGGCGGACCCCGGGTGCATTTCAATGCGGATGTTTCGCTTTCGCCATCTCCGTCCCTTGCGGGCATGGTAGGTCCCCGTGCGGCGCGCGGCAAGGACCGCCGAGGAGGGACTGACCCGGCTGTCGACGGCGAGGGGGAAACTCGTCTACGCTGCGTCCTGCCGGAGGTGCAACATGGACGCAAACGTTCGGTTGTGCTTTGCGAGGTGCGCCGCGCTGCTCGCGGTGGCGGCGTGCGGCGCGGGCCCGTCGGCTGGGAGCGCGCCAGGCCCGCTCAAGGTCGCACCCGACATCCAGGCTCGGCGCGCCCAGTTCGTCCGGCAGACGCTCGACGCCGGTACGGCGGGGCTCGCGGCCGGCGACTTGGAGGCGCTCGGGCACCTCGTGCGGGCCGCTGGGGTCATCGACGAGATCTTCCAGCGCCAGGCGTGGCAGGGGTACCCGGCGTTCGCGCCGCGCGTTGCCGCTCTCACCGGGCCGGACGCTCAGGCGGCGAAGGACTACTTCAGGATCATGATGGGCCCGTGGGACCGTCTCAAGGGGTTCGAGCCTTTCCTCGGCAGCGCCCCGCACCCGCCTGGAGCGGGATTCTATCCGGAGGACATGAGCAAGGTGGAGTTCGAAACGTGGATTGCCGCGCACCCGGGCGACCGTGCCGCGTTCACCTCGCCTGTCACGGTGATCCGGCGCCAGGGTGCGGGACTGATCGCGGTACCGTACTCGCAGGAGTACCGCGGCCTGCTCGAGAGCGCGGCCGCGGAGCTGCGGGCCGCCGCCGCAGCCACCCCGAACGCGAGCCTCAAGAGGTTCCTGTCCCTGCGGGCGCAGGCGTTCCTCTCCGACGACTACTACGCCTCGGACCTGGCGTGGATGGACCTCGACTCGCCGCTCGAGGTCGTGATCGGGCCGTACGAGACGTACGAGGACGGCCTGTTCGGCTACAAGGCCGCGTTCGAAGCGTTCATCTGCGTCGACCAGCCGGCGGACTCGGCGCAGCTCGACAAGTACAAGAAGGAACTGCCGTTCCTCGAGAGGCGGTTGCCGATCGCGGACGAGTTCAAGAACACGAAGCGGGGCAGCGACTCCCCGATTCGCGTCGCGGACGAGTTGATCACGGCCGGGGATGCGCGCCGCGGCGTCCAGACGCTGGCGTTCAACCTCCCCAACGACGAGCGGGTGCGCGAGGTCAAGGGCTCGAAGAAAGTGCTGCTCAAGAACATGATGCGCGCCAAGTACGAGGCCATCCTGCTGCCGGTTGCGGCGCGCGTCCTGGCCCCCGGCGAGGCGGCGCGGCTCGATTTCGACGCCTACTTCCACCACGTCCTGTTCCACGAGCTCTCCCACGGCCTCGGACCGGGCCGGATCAAGGTGCACGGGCGCGACACCGAGGTGCGGCTGGAGCTCAAGGAGCTCTTCCCGGCGATCGAGGAGGCCAAGGCCGACGTCCTGGGCGTCTACAACCTTGCGGTCCTCGCCAACCGGAAGGTGGTGCCAGTGTCCGTCGTCGAGGGGCTGCCGTGGACGTACCTCGCCGGCCTCTTCCGCGCGGCCCGCTTCGGCGTCACCGAGGCGCACGGCCTCGGCGTCGTGATCCAGACCAGTTACCTCCTCGACAAGGGGGCGATCGAGGTCACCCCCGACGGACGGTTCCGGCCGGTGCTGGCCAAGTTCGCGGGGGGGATCAAGGACCTGGCGCACGACCTGCTGATGATCGAAGCGCAGGGGTCGTACACGGGCGCCCAAGAGTTGGTGCGGCGGTACGGGACCGTCCCGCTGCCGATGGCCAAGCTGCTGGCGTCCCTCACCGCCGTGCCGGTGGACGTGGATCCCGTGTTTGCGGTGGAGACCGCAAAGCCGAGCCCGAACTAAACCCTTTGCCTCCCGGCGGCGTCTAATCGAGCGTGGAGACGGCAGCCGACCTCGCCATCGGGAGCCCAAGCCGGGTCGCCGGGGCGCCTGTGGCCTGCGCCCGCGGCGCTGGCCGCTCGCCGCGGCTCGCTTTCCCCGGCGACGCTCAAGGTGGTCAAGGACAACCTCGCGATCATCGACGCGGCCGTTTCCGAGATGGAACAGGCGCTCGCGCGCGACCCCGGCAACCGGGAACTGCCGGCGCTGCTCGTGACCGCCTATCGACAGGAGATCGACCTGCTGCAACGCGCCACGCAGATCCCGGCGCGCGGCTGAGGAAGGGGGAACGAAGATGAAGAGGATCGCATTGGCGGTCATGGCGCTGGCGGCGACTGTGCCCGTGATGGCACAGCAGAAGTTGGACGAGAAGCGCCCAGCCAGCAGGGACGGCGTCGTGGAGGTTTACAACGTCTCGGGCTCCGTGAGGGTGACCGGATGGGATCGGGACGAGGTGGCCGTGACCGGCACGCTCGGCCGTGGGAGCGAGCGGCTCGAGCTCACCGGCAGCGGCGGCAGGACCGAGGTGAGGGTCGTGCTGCCTCACTGGGCACACCACGTGGACGGCTCGGACCTCGAGGTCAAGGTGCCGGCCGGCAGCCGCCTCGAGGTGAAGACCGTGAGCGCAGACATCGGTGTTGACGCGGTCTCCGGTCCCGTGCGGCTGGAGTCGGTCAGCGGCGGGGTCGAAGTCGGCGGCGCGCCCCGCGAATTCGACGCCAAGACCGTGAGCGGCGACATCGAGATCGCCGTCGCGGACGCGCCTGGCCAGGCAAGCTCGGTGAGCGGGAGGGTGGCGCTCAAGGGCGTGGCGGGGAGCGTCGAGGGGAGTTCGGTCAGCGGCGCGGTCACCGTGGCGGGCGACGCGGTCTCGCGTGCCGAGAGTCCAGACGACCTCCGGCGACATCCGTTTCGACGCCGGCATGGCGGCCGGCGGCCGGCTCGACGCCAAGACGGTGAGCGGCACCGTCGACCTCCGCCTTCCGACGGCGACGGCGGCCGACTTCGACGTGACGACGTTCTCGGGCAACATCACGAACGAGTTCGGGCCGCAGGCACGGCAAAGCAGCGAGTACGGTCCGGGGAAGGAACTGTCATTTTCCACCGGCGCTGGGGCCAGGGTCGTGGTGAAGAGCTTCTCGGGAGACGTGCGCTTGCGGAAGCGGTAGTCGGACGTGTCGGCGCGGCGAGGGGCGCGCCTCGGCGCGCCCCTCGCGTTGCGCCCGAATCAGCGCGGGCGTGTTACTTTTCCTCCATGCTCGACAGGCTCCTGGTCGCCGTGGCGTGTTTCGCCGCCGTGCCGGCACTCGCGCAGGGTCCGAGCGCCGAGTGGCGGACGGTGACGACCCCGCACTTCCGCGTGCACTACACGGCGCCCGCGGAGGCGTGGGCGCTCGATGCGGCCTCGAAGCTCGAGGCGATCCGTTCGCGCGTCATCGTGGAGGTCGGGTACGCCGCGCCGGAGATCATCGACGTCGTCATTTCCGACCCGATGGCGCAGGCGAACGGGATGGCGCTGCCGCTCCTGGGCGCGCCGCGGATGGTGCTGTGGACGAGCCCGCCGGGACCGGCCTCCGTGATCGGTGCGTACAACGACTGGATCGAGCTGGTCGCGCTGCATGAGGAAACGCACTTGGAGCACCTGCTGCGTCCCTCGCGCAACCCGCTCCAGCGACTGGTCGAGGCGCTGCTGCCCGTAGGGCCGATCGCCCTGGAGGCCCCGCGCTGGGTCGATGAGGGGTTTGCAACGCTGGTGGAAGGGAAGCTGACGGGCTCCGGCCGCCCGAACGGTGACCTGCGGGCGGCCATCCTGCGCCAGCGAGCCCGCGCCGGCACGCTGCCCACGTACGCGCAGCTCGCGAGCGACTCGGAGAGCTGGATGGGGATGTCGATGGCGTACCTCGCCGGCTCCGCGTACCTGGAATGGCTCGTCGAGCGCACCGGACCCGACAGCCTCAAGCACCTTTGGGCGCGGTTGACGGCCCGCACCGACCGCAGCTTCGACGCGGCGTTCGAAGGCGTGTTCGGCGAGCCGCCCGCCCGGCTCTACGACCGCTTCACCGCGGTGCTGA
Organism: uncultured Acidobacteriota bacterium; assembly: GCA_963789745.1. Classification (GTDB taxonomy): domain Bacteria; phylum Acidobacteriota; class Thermoanaerobaculia; order Thermoanaerobaculales; family Thermoanaerobaculaceae; genus RBG-13-68-16. The sequence continues at coordinate 128,285 of CAWBLW010000002.1, forward strand.
CCTGGCGGGCGATGGAGGCCGAGCGGCTCATCGCGCCGGGGGCGCGCGAGGGTCGACTCTGGCAGGACCTGAGGTGGACGACCGGCGAGCCCGCGGTGTCGCCCGATGGGACAACGCTCGCGATCGTGCTGCGCGGCCGGAAGGCGCCGTCACGGCTCGTCGTGTGGTCCACCGGCGCCGACGAGAAGGCGGAGAAGAAGTGGAACGACCGGATCGCCCGGCAACTTCGTCGTGACCCGGAGGACATCGCGCCCGTGCGGACGGCGCCGCTGCCTCGCCAGCCGTTGCACGAGCTCGTGACCAGGGACGGCGAGGAGCCGTTCACGCCCCGTTGGCTGCCGGGCTGCAAGGCGATCGTGTACGTGCGCTTCGAGACGGACGCCGACGGGTTCCTGCACCCGGACCTGTTCCGTTGGGAGCCCGAGAGCGGACGCGTGCGACGCCTCACCCGCTTCGCCGACGTTCGTGAGGCGGACCCTGCCCCGGACGGTCTTTGGGCGATCGCCGTGCGCGACCGCAACGGGTTCTCGCAGCTCGTCCGGGTCGAGCTGGCGACCGGAGCGGTTGCTGCCCTCACGCCGCCTTCGGTGGAGGATGTCGTCGCGCAGCCGCGAGTGAGCCCCGACGGCGCCAGGGTCGTCTTCGCGCGCCACCGCGGCGGCGCCTGGACGCTGGTGGTGAGGGCGCTCGCCGGCGGCGCCGAAACCGTCCTGCCCGCCCCGGCCGGGGCGACGTTTGCCTACCCGGCGTGGAGCGCGGACGGGGCCACCGTCTTCGCGTCGGTCGGCCAAGGAGGGTTCGTCAACATCGCCGCGATTCCCGCGACCGGCGGCCCCGTGCGCCAGTTGACCCGGACGGTCGGCGCCGCGCTGGCGCCGGCGCCGACCCCGGACGGGGTGGCGGTATTCTTCCTCTCGCTCGAGGCCGACGGCCTCGCCCTGCGGCGGATGGACCTGAAGGCGGCGCAGGAGTTGGGCGCGCCCCCGATCCTGCCCGACCTGGCGCCGGCCGTGGCGCCGGCGCCGCCTGCGGCCCCGGCGCCGCTCGCCGGAACGAAGGTGGAGCCTGGGCGCCCGTACGGGATCGGCCGCCAGGAGTTCGCGGCGATCGTCGGGGGCGGCGTGGCGCCTTCGGCCCGGGGGTTGGAGCTGGGTGTCCGGGCCGGCGACGTGGTGGGGCGGCTCGACGTCGTGGCGATCGGCGGGGTCGGGGATGCGGCCGGGCCGCGCGGGGGGACGCTCGCGGCGGCGTGGCGCGGGTGGCCTGTGACGCTCTCGCTGCAGCTCTTCCAGACGCGGGAGCGCCCCTCGCAGCAGCCGCTGCGGGTGCCGGGCCTCGGCGCGGGTCTCGACTGCGACCGCCGCGGCGTCGAGATCGCGGCCGCCTGGGAGCGGCGATGGGACACGGGCGGGGTGCGGGTCGGCGGCGGCGGCCTCGTCGCCAGGCTCGAGCCGGTGGGCGCCGAGGCGTTGGACCGGCGGGCCGGCTTCGTGAGCGTGCGGGTGGACGACACCCCCTCCCGCGGTCTTTGGCGTTTCCCGCACCGCCTGGAGGCGCGCTTCGACGCAGGACGCACCAGCGACCACGCGTGGCGCCGGTACGGCGGGTCGTTCGAGGTCGGGGCCGTCCGGGAGGCGTACGGCGTGTTGCTGGCCTACCAGCGCCAGACCGTGCGCGACGCGACGAGCAGCCTCGACCGTCTGCGGCTCGGCGGAGTGGACAGCTCGCTGCTGCCGGCGAGCGAGCTCTCGGGCCGCGTCATAGTGCCCGCGTTGCCCGCCGGCACGATGATCGGGGACGACCACGAAGGGGAACGGGCAACGCTCCTGCTCGACGGGGTGCCGCTGTTTTTCGAACGCCATCGCGTCTGGGACCGGGGCGCGCCGCGAGGCGACTGGCTGCGCCTTGTCGGGTTCGAGTGGGACCTCGCAAGCGGCCCGCTCCCGCTGGTGAAGCTGCCCGGCTTTCACCTCACCGTCGGCGCCGCACGGATCCTGGACGCGCCGTTTGCAAACCGCACCGAGGGGTGGCTCGCGCTGGCGTGGAGGCCGTGAGGGGGGAGTGGGGCCAGACTCAAGGGCCAAGCCTGCAGGGGTGGCGGCGCTCGTGTGATATCGTCGAGATGGGTCGCATGACGATGACGAAGCGCAGGACCGAGTCCCGAACCTTCAAGGTGATATTCAGCAACCAGGGGCAGGTGTTCGAGATCTACGCGGCCTCGGTCTCGCAGGGCGAGCTGTTCGGTTTCATCGAGGTCGAGCAGCTCCTCTTCGGCGAGCGCTCGCAGCTCATCGTCGACTCATCCGAGGAACGGCTCAAGACCGAGTTTGCCGGCGTGAAGCGGGTGTTCATCCCGCTCCACGCGGTGATCCGCATCGACGAGGTGGAAAAGAGGGGTGCGGCACGGATCACGCCGTCGGAAGGCGAGGCGAGCGTGGTCAAGGCGTTCCCGGTCCCTGCTGTACCCTCGGGCCGGGGCCCCGGTTCGCACTGAGCTCGAGCGCGAATGCGGCCAGTCGCACGGTGTAAGATCGTCCCAACATGACAAGAGAGAATTCGGTTCCCGGGTCCGGTCGCAACCGTTCGCGCGGCGGGGTTGCGGCGTTCGCGGTCGCCCTTCTCGCGGTGCTGGCGCTGCTGGCGGCCGGATACGTCGCGTTCGCCCTGCACTGGAGCTACTCCGATGGCGACCGGGCGGGGATCGTGCAGAAGTTCTCCCGCAAGGGGTGGGTGTTCAAGACCTGGGAGGGCGAGCTCGCGATGTCGATCGTGCCGGGCGTTACCCCCACGATCTGGAACTTCAGCGTGCGGGACCCCAAGGTCGCCGAGGAGATCACCGCGTCGCTCGGCAAGCGCGTGGCGCTGCACTACACCGAGCACCGCGGGGTGCCCACCAGCGTCTTCGCGGAGACGCGGTACTTCGTTGACCGCGTCCGGGTCGTCGAGTAGCGCCCTGCGGCCGGCGGCCGGGCCTCCGCGCCGCGAAGGGAAGTGCCGGCACGGGCGGCGTGTTGCCCTGACGCGGGAGGGTGCGACCATGGCGGAAGGCGTGCTCGAGGTCGGAACCAAGGCGCCTCATTTCACGTTGCCGGACCAGGACGACCGGGCGGTGTCGCTGTCCAACATCGCCGGGAAGTGGGTGGTCCTGTACTTCTATCCCAAGGACGACACCCCGGGGTGCACGACCGAGGCGTGCGAGTTCACCGCCGGGATCGCGGCATTTGCGGGGCTCGACGCGGTCGTGCTGGGGTGCAGCGCCGATTCCCCGGAGAGCCACCGGAAGTTCATCGCCAAGCACGGCCTCGAGGTGCGGCTGCTCTCCGACCCCGATCACGCCGTGATGCGGCTGTACGGCGCCTGGGGGGAGAAGAGCATGTACGGCCGCACCTCGGTGGGGGTGATCCGGTCCACCGTGCTGATCGACCCGCGCGGAATGGTCGCGTTCCGCTGGTCGAGCGTCAAGGCCGCCGGGCACGCGGACGCGGTTCGCAAGAAGCTCGCCGAGCTGCAGGCGCGGTGAGCGTCGCCCTCGACGTTTCGGGTCAGACCTTCCGCCGCGTCGCGTGGTCGGTGAGCCAGATCCCGGCGGACAGCGCGAGCGCCGGGAAGATCGGCTCGATCCCGAGCGGGTAGCGCCCCCCCGAGCGGGCGAGGATCCACCCCGTCGCCAGCACGGCGGTCGCGCCGATCGCCGCCGCCGCCCAGCGCCGGCGGAACCGGGCGCGCTCCCGGGCATGGGAGAGCGCGAGCGGGAGGAGCAGCGCGGAGGTCACGATGCTTCCGACGTCGTGCCAGATCGCGATCACGCTGCGCAGCGCCAGGGCGAGCGCGACCGCGCCGGAACCCGCGAGCACCAGACCCGCCATCGTCCAGCGCCGCTCGTCCACGCGGGCGGCGAGCTCCGGTGCGACGTCGTGGCCGATCGTCGCCGCGGCCAGGAACAGGTACGAATGGACCGTGGACATGACGGTCGCGAACAGGCCGACGGCGAACAGGGCGTTGGCCAGCGGGGGGAGGACGAGCCGTCCCAGCTCGGGGTAGGCAAGCACGGGGTCCGCGAGGTGCGGCATCAGCGCCCGCGCGGCCAGACCGGTGAAGGTGGTCAGGAAGTCGAACACGACCCAGAACCCGACCGAGATCAGCACGCCGCGCCGGGCGACGTCAGGGGTGTCGGCCGCATAACAGCGCTGGTAGAACGTCGGCTCCACCAGCGTCTGCATCGCGATGAAGTACCACACCAGCACCGCCTGCGCGCCCAGGCCGCCGTCCCAGGTGCGGTTGGCCGGGGGGAGGGAAGCCCACACGGCGGAGATTCCCCCGGCGGCGTGCAGCGCCACCGGCAGAACGACGATGAAGGCGAGGTACATCAGCACGAACTGGAGCACGTTGGCGCTCACGACGGAGCGGAAGCCGCCCGAGGCGACGTAGACGATCGTGAACGCGGTGCCGGCGATGACCGCCCAGACCAGCGGCATCCCGAGGTAGATCCCTAGGAGCTCGCCGAGCATCAACACGTACGCCGCCGGGATCGCCAGCAACAGCACGAGCAGCGCCCCGACCCGCCCGGCAACGGGACCGTACGTGGCGGTAAGTTGGTCCGGGATCGAGAGCGCCGCGCTCGCGCGGGCCCGCCGGGCGAGGCCGAGCGCGAACAGCAGCGCCGCCAGGTAGTACGGAACGCCCATCACCAGCCAGTTGGAGATGCCGTAGCGGTACGAGTACTCTCCGACGCCGAGCACTCCGCCGTACCAGGTCGCCACGAGGGTCGCAACGAACGGCAGCGTCGTGAGGCGCCGTCCGGCGAGGAGGTACTCGAGTCGCCCGGTCGTGCGGCTGGCCCGGCCAATCGCCAGCAGCGCCACCGCATAGACCACGAGCGCCACGGCGACTGTCGGGTTCATGGGGCGAGAGTATAGGCGCGCCACCGTGTTCAGCTGGAGGTGCGGGTGGGACGCCGGGACGGTGGCGCACGGCGAATCGGCCCTCGGCATCGCAGCTGCAGTTCATCGCACCGCACGGTGTGTCCCCCCATCGGCCCGGCCTGCCGGGCGTGTGATTGGATCCACCGTCTACGAGGTCTTCTCGAAATTCAGCGAGAGTTGAGAAGATGCTGTGTTTCCAGTCGGTTGTAACGCTCGATGCGTCTTTGTAAACTCCCCGGCGAGGTCCTGGAGGAGGGTCCAAATGCGTGTGAGAGGGTTGAGGCTTGCGAGGTGGGCGGCGTTGCTGTTCGTCGCCGTCCTGATTGTCGGGCTGGCCGGCGTGGCCACGGCGCAGACCGACGTGACGACCGCCCGCATCTCGGGCACGGTCAAAGACCCTGACGGCGCCGTCGTCCCGGGTGCGACGGTCGAGGTGAAGAGCCGGGAAACCGGGCGCTTGGTGCAGACCGAAGTCGACGGCAAGGGGTTCTACCGGATCATCGACCTCCCGATCGGCAGCTACGACGTGAGCTGCAAACTGTCGGGGTTCCGGACGGCGACCCGGACCGGCGTCCGGCTGATGTTGGGGTCCGCCCTCACCGTGGACTTCACGCTTCAACTCGAAGGCAAGGCCGAGGCGATCACCGTCACCAGCGAGGTGCCGATGGTCGAGGTGGCCAGCACCTCCGCTTCGACGACGATCCAGAGCGAACAGATCCAACAGCTGCCGATCCAGGGCAGGAACTTCAGCAACCTCGTCCTGGCGATGCCCGAGACGACCACCCAGAACGAGCGGGGCTACATGTCGATCTCAGGTCAGCGCGGGATCAACACGAGCATCGTCGTCGACGGCGTCGACGACAACAACCCGTTCTTCGGCGGCGCCCTCGGGCAGGCCGAGAACCGTGCCCCGCTGCAGATCTCCCAGGAGGCGATCAAGGAGTTCCAGGTGATCACGAACGGCGCCTCGGTCGAGCTCGGGCACACCGGCGGCGGCGTCGTCAACGTAATCACCAAGAGCGGCACGAACGCCTTCAAGGGGTCGGTCTTCTACTATCAGCAGCCGCACCCGCTGGTCGCCAACCGCGTCGACGGCACCAGCCTTCCCAACCAGAGCAAGAAACAGTACGGCTTCTCGTTCGGCGGCCCGCTCGTCAAGGACAAGCTGTTCTTCTTCGTGGCCTACGACCAGCAGAAGCAAAGCACGAACTACCCGATTCTCGCGACCGGCTACGACCCGGCGGTCGCGGCGAAGTATCCCTACTTCGCCTCCGGCACTAACTTCAACCAGACTCAGGACGGGCGCGTGCTGTTCGGCCGCGTCGACTACCAGATAACGAACGCGCAGCGGATGACGGCCCGCACCAACTACGCGGACTACACCGGCGACAACGGCACCTCCAGCGCCAGCTACAACACGACTGGGCACAACGGGATCGAACGCATGCTGCTGCGGTCCACCGTGGCGTCGTACTCGGGCACGTTCGGCAACAACTGGCTCGAGGACGGCAACCTGCAGTGGGCGATCGAGGACACGCCGCGTATCGCCAAGAACAACGAGTACCCGGAGATCCAGGTATTCAGCGGCGGCGCGGACTTCGGCGGCGTCTCCTACCTGCCGATCAGCCCAACACAGGTGCAGCGCAAGACGCTGGAGGACAGCGTCTCGTACCTCTACAAGGACCACGTGCTCAAGGCCGGCATCGAGTACAACGACACCTCCGTCAACCAGATCTTCAAGGGCAACTGGCGAGGCGTCTACGTCTTCCCGAACCAGGCCGCGTTCCTGGCCGGGCAGTGGACCCAGTATCGCCAGTTCGGCGGCCTCAACGGTCTTACAGCCGACCAGGCCGGCCAGGTGAAGTTCAGCCAGAAGGAACTGGCCCTTTTCCTCCAGGACCAGTGGTTCATCGCGCCAAACCTGACCGCCTCTCTGGGCTTGCGCTGGGAGAACCTCGACAACCCCAACGCCCCGATCCTCAACCCGGACGTCATCAACCCCGACGGCTCGCGGAGCCTGAACGGCCACATCCCCGACACCAACAACCAGTGGTCTCCGCGCTTCGGTCTGTCCTGGTCGCCGGGCAACACCGCAACGACGGTGCTCCGCCTGTCAGTCGGGAGGTTCTGGGCACGCACGCCTGGCCTGCTCTTCTCCCAGCTCTACTCCTCGAACGGCCTGCAGGGCACGCAGTACAACATCTCGACCGCGGCGGGCGTGGCGCCGACCGACCCGCTGGCGCCTGGGTGGGGCGCCGCCTTCGACCCGACGATCCTCGCGCCGATCAACTTCTCGGCTGTGCCGGACCCCAAGGGCCTCGGCGTCTTCACCATCGCGTCCAACTTCAAGAACCCGTACACCGACCGCGTGACGTTCGGCTTCGACCAGCAGATCTTCAAGGACACCGCGATCAACGTCGACGTCACCTACGCGAAGGGGCACCAGCTCGAGCGGCTCACCGACCTCAACCTGCAGTACGCCACCAACCCAGACGGCAGCCCCAAGCTCTCGCCGATCAACGGCCAGCCGATGTTCACCGGGACCTCCGCGGCGGCCCGCCCGGACCACTACTACACCACGGTCCGCGAGTATGTCTCCGACGCCAGCTCCGAGTACAAGGCGCTCGCCGTGACGTTGCGGCGCCGCTTCACGGAGCGCCTGTTCGGTTTCCTCGCCGTGACGTACTCGTTCGACAAGGACAACAGCTCCAACGAGCGCAACTACAGCGGCAACACCCCCGAAGACATGTACAACCTCAACGGCAGCTGGGCCTACTCGGACCGCGACCAGCGCTGGAAGATCAGCCTCAACACCGTGTGGAACACCCCGTGGTGGGGGCTGAGCGTCTCGGGCGTCTACTGGTACAACACCGGAGCGCCGTTCACCCCGCTGACCGCCTCCGACGCCAACGGCGACGGCATGTACTACGACCGTCCGACGATCAACGGCGTCCACATGGCGCGCAACAGCTTCCGCTACCCCGATCAGTCCGGCCTCAACCTGCGGCTGCAGAAGGCGTTCGACCTGGGTCCCGGCCGCATTGCCGCGATCGTCGAGTGCTTCAACTGCTCCAACAACGCCAACTGGGGCATTACCAGCACGACCTGGGGCAACGGTCAGACGCCGCTGGCGAACTTCAACCAGGCGACGATCCCCACCAGCTACGTGCGCACGTTCCAGCTCGCGCTCCGCTACGACTTCTAGCGCCGGTTCACTCGCACCACACCCCGGGGGGGGCTTCGGCCCCCCTTCCTTTTGTCCGCGGTCGGGGCGGCGCAGGCGCCAAGCGCTGGCCGTAGTCTTGATTCGCTGCGCAGGCGTGCGTCGCCGCCTCGGGGCCGGGATGTGCGCCTCCGGCGGGGAACGCTGGACGGGCGGGTGCCGCCCGCGGCGGGTATCGCGTGCAAGGGCAGCGCGTTCGCGTTTACATTGTGAAGGTGAGACAACATCTCGGGCAACGGGGCTTGTAAGTAGACAGCGCTCTTTGTAGACTCCGCCACGACAATTTGGAGGAGGGTGCGCATGCACGGGAGGAGAAGGTCGACAGTCCCAGGGTGGATGGCGGTGTCGTTGCCAGCCGTCCCCAACGTCGGCGTCGCCGGGGTGGCCCCAGCGGCCGCCGCGCCAGGGGCCATCGTCCTCGGGAGCGTCACCGACGTTGACGGCGTCGTGCTGCCGGGCGTCACCATTGCAGTCAAGAGCCGTGAGACCGTTCTAGGAGGAGCGTAATGTCCATTCGTATCCGACCCATCTTTGCGGCGCTGTTGTGCACGCTCGTGGTGAGCGTCGCGGCGTTCGGCCAGTCCTCTAACTACACGACCGGTGCAATCGCCGGAACGGTGCGTGACAATACTGGCGGCGGCCTTCCCGGCGTCACCGTCACGGCGACCAATCTCGACACCGGCCTGACTCGCACGACGTTTACCGGCAACGGTGGCGAGTTCGATCTCACGCTTCTGCCGCCCGGCCACTACAAGATCCAGGCGGAACTGCAGGGGTTGGGCAAATCCGAGGTGCCGCGCGCGACGGTGCTCCTCGGCACCACGACGAGGGCGGACCTGAAGCTCGTGCCGCAGGCATCCGAGACCATGACCGTCACCGCCGCCGCGCCGATCATCGACACGCAGCGCGCCGGGTTGACCCAGTCGGTGACCAGCCAGCAGATCGATGCTCTTCCGCTCCTCGGGCGGGACTTTCGCTCCCTCGCCGCGCTGACGCCCGGCGTCAGCGCCGGCTCGTACGATGTCAACGCGATTACCGCGAACGGCGCGCGCCCTCTGTCCACGGACTACAACATCGACGGCGCCAGCTCGAACAACGACTTCTTCGGCCAGCAGACAGGCGGCTCGCGGCCGCCGTTCACCTTCTCGCAGGCGGCGATCAAGGAGTTCCAGGTCATCAGGACGCAGTACGACGCGGAGTACGGCCGCGGCGTGGGCGCCGTGGTGAACGCGATCACGAAGAGCGGGACCAACGAATTCCACGGTTCAGCGTTCTACTACGACCGGAAGGAATCGTGGTCCGCCTCCCGCTCGGTCGTCTTCGACACGAACATCGGAGGCACCTCGTATCCGCTCCGGGTCTCCGACAGCTATCTCGCCAAGGACGTCTCCCAGCCGGGGTTCGTCCTCGGCGGGCCGATCGTGAAGGACAAGGTCTTCTTCTTCGTCGGCTTCGACTCGATGACGACCAGCCAGCCGGCCGTCATCGGCAACGACATGCGCACGTATTCGCAGTTCCTCGCACTGTCGCCGGCCGACCAGCAGACGGTGCTCTCGAAGATCCAGACCGCGGTGGGGGCGCCGTACGAGGCGGGCCTCAACTACACCGTGGACAACAAGCTCAAGACCTATCTGCTGAAGCTGGACGGAAACTTCAGCTCGAACCACCACTGGTCGCTGCGCGACAACATCACGAGGTACGACACCAACAACAGCGGGTCCACCAACACGTTCGGCCTGAACCAGACCAACGAGGTCGACAAGTTCTACCAGGCCGTCGTGGAAGTCGACTCGGTCTTCACGAACAGCCTGTTCAACCAGTTCATCGGCCAGGTCGGCCGCGATCAGCGCCCGGTCACAGCCCAGTACAGCGGCACCGAGTTCGCCATCAACTTCGGGACGACACAGTACTTCGGCGCGACCGACACCACCCCGAACACGGCCGACGAGAAGAAGACCCAGCTTAAGGACACCGTGACGTTCCTGTGGAAGGACCACTCCATCAAGGCGGGCGTGGAACTGCTCCACCGCAACCTGTTCGACTCGTTCCCGCGGTACGCGGGCGGCTACTACTACTACAGCAACCTCGCCAACTACCTCAACGACAGGCCGAACACGTTCAGACAGGCGTACGGTCCGAACAACGGCGACGTCGAGTGGAACACCAACCTGTGGAGCTACTACGTCAACGACAGCTTCCGCGTCAGTCCCCGCCTGACGCTCGAAGCCGGTCTTCGCTACGACTACCAGGCGGTTCCGCGGCCGTCGACCAACGCCTTCCCGCAGCACCCGGAGTTCCTCTCCCAGATCAAGAACGACACCGACAATTTCGGCCCCCGCGTCGGCTTCGCCTGGGACATGCGGGGCGACGGCCGTTCCGTTCTCCGCGGCGGCACCGGCAAGTTCTTCGAGTACATGCCGGACATCCTGCTGGCGGGTCCGATCCAGGGCCTCAGCGGCGCGCTGATCACCACCACCTTCACCTGCAACACCACGCCGTCGAACCCCTGCCCGAACTACCCCGACATCCTGTCGCCGACGGACTTCCTGGCCAAGTCGGCTCTCTCGGCCGACGTGGTCACGATCGGCTCGGGCTATCAGGCGCAGGAGGCGTGGCGTACGAGCCTGCAGTATGAACAGCGCCTCGGCGAGACCTACAGCGTGGGCATCAGCGCGGTGTACTCGAAGCTGGACCACGTTCAGGGCACGAAGAACATCAACCTCGTCCCCACGGGCTACTCGCTCGGCAACATGCCGGTCTACGACTACAACAGCTCGAGCAACCCGGCCCGTCCGTACGCCGACATGGGCAACATCCGCGAACTCACAAGCGACGAGCAGGCGTGGTACCGCGCGCAGACGCTCGAGATCCACAAGCTCGCCACCGGCGACTCGAAGCTCTCTTGGGACCTCAGCTACACGCATGCCGACTCGGTCGACTACGAGACGAACACACGTTCCACCTCGACCACCTTCCTGATGGACCCGAACAACCCCAAGTTGAGCGAGGGCCCGAGCGACAACGACGTGAAGCATCGCGTCGTCGGCGATCTCATCTACCGCCTGCCGTACGGCTTCGAGGTATCCGCCATCGCGTTCTGGCACAGCGGCTTCCCCTACACCGGCGCCGTTTACTTCAGCTGCAGCGGTTGCACCGCCAACAGCCTGACCGGACAGGCGCAGACGAGCACGACGGCGAGCTACACCCCGGTCTTCGTGGACGGGAGCGGTAACATCATCGACATCACGGGGGCCAACGGGATGACCCTGCCCCAGTTCTCCGCCTTCCTCGCCGGGCAGAACGCACGTCTTCAGCGAAGGAACTCGTACCGCCAGCCCAGCGTGTACGACCTCGACCTGCGCCTCTCGAAGAGCTTCAACCTCACCCACGGCGTGAGGTTGGAGGTGCTCGGCGAGGTGTTCAACGTGCTGAACAAGAACATGCGCGTCGTCACCGGCGCCAACCAGGATCTGTTCAGGGTCACCTACACGCAGTCGACCGGCAAGTACACCATCACGAAGTACACGAACACCGTGAATGGCCAGGCGCTCAACACGTTCGGCCTCGTCCAGGGCTATTCCGGCGAAGTCAACCCGCGCCAGCTCCAGCTGGCTGTGAAGATCAACTTCTAGCTACCGTTCCATCGCGGCACTCGGGGGCCTTCGGGCCCCCTTATTTTTTCCGACGAGAAGCAGTGAAGAGTCGGGAGTGAAGAGTTGTAGACGGTACGGCGGAGCACCAACTTGTCCTTGACTCTTCACCCTCGATTTTCAACTCTCCCCCGCACCTCGGGGGCCGATCGGCGGGGCGGCTGTGGTAGCCTGATTCGCAATTTTGAGAAGAGGCACTGGAGGCGACGATGAAGGTGCTCAACGAGGAGTATCCGCTGTTTCCGGTGCCGCATCTGGACTCGCTGCAGGACCTGGTGCGGGGTTCGGCCCAGCGCCATGGGAGCAAGCTGGCGCTCGAGGACCTCAACGAGACCCCGATCGGGCGCCTGACGTTCCAGGAGCTGGCCGACACGGTGGCACGCTTCGGGCGGGCGCTGCGCCGGATCGGGCTCGACGAGCACGATCACGTCGCCGTCATCGCGGAGAACCGGGTCCAGTGGGTGGTCGCGTACCTCGGTGCGGCGACGTTCAACATGGTCGTGGTGCCGATCGACAAGAGCCTCAAGGAAAACGAGATCGTCACCATCCTCCACGCCTCGGACGCGAAGGCCGTGGTGTTCTCGGAGGGGCTCCGCGATACCGTGCTCACGCTCGCGCCCTCGGTCAAGGGGCTCAAGGTTCTCGTGGACATGGACCTCCCCGAACGGGGCCACCGCGTCCACTCGATGGCGCAGATGATCGCGGGCGAGCCGGCGGCGCCGGGAGATCCGTTCCCTCGGCCCGACCCGGACGCGGTCGCGGTGATCGTCTTCACCTCGGGCTCGATGGGCCGGGCCAAGGGCGTCATGCTCTCGCAGCGCAACGTCGTCTCCAACCTGATGGCCATGCTCTCAATGGTCGAGCTGCTGGAGAGCGACCGATTCCTCTCGGTGCTGCCGATCCACCACATGTACGAGTGCACCTGCGGCGTGCTGTGCCCGCTCACGGTCGGCGCCTCGGTCCATTTCGCGCGGTCGCTCAAGACCGTGGTGGAGGACCTCCAGCGCGTGCGCGCGACCGTCCTGCTCGCGGTGCCGCTGCTCTACGACAAGATGTTCAAGCGCATCCAGGCGGGCGTGCGCGAGAAGCGGCTCGCCTCGCTGCTCGTCAAGCCAATGGCGGGCGTCGCGAGCGCCACGGAGGCCGTTGGGATCGGGGGCCTGCGTAGGAAGATGTTCGCCGCGATCCACGCCAAGCTGGGCGGCGCGATCCGCATCCTGATCGTCGGCGGGGCGGCCCCCAACCCCGAAGTCTCGAAGGGGATGCGCGGCTTCGGGTTCACGCTCCTGCAGGGGTACGGGCTCACCGAGACCTCGCCGATCGTGGCGCTCAACCGCTTGCATAAGTTCCGCGACGACGCGGCGGGCCTGCCGCTGCCGAACCTCGAGGTGCGCATCGAGGATGGCGACGACGAGGGGCGCGGTGAGATCCTGGTGCGCGGCCCCTCGGTGATGCTCGGCTACTACAAGAACGAGGAGGCGACCCGCCAGGTCCTCAAGGACGGGTGGTTCCACACCGGCGACTACGGCGCGTTCGACGCCGACGGCTTCCTTCACGTTTCGGGACGAAAGAAGAACGTGATCGTGGCGGCCAACGGCAAGAACGTGTTCCCAGAGGAACTCGAGGACCTGGTCAACGCGATCCCGCTCGTGCTCGAGTCGGTGGTCTTCGGCGCCAGGGGCCCGTCCGGGGACGAGGAGATCTCGGTGATGGTCGTCCCCAACGCCGAGACGATCCACCAGCACGCCTTGAAGACCGGCGCCGAGATCACGCGCAGGTGGATCGAGGACGAGATCAACCAGGAGGTCCGGGCGCTCAACCGCAGGCTCCCCCTGTACAAGCAGATCCGCCGCGTGCAGATCCAGGAGAGGGAGTTCGAGAAGACGACGACGCAGAAGATCAAGAGGTACCTGATCCACCAGGAAGACACGACACACTAGTCGCGATCGAAGTGGGGGAGGGTGTCGGGGGTCGGGACCGAGATCTCGACGAACCCCGCGAAGCGCCCGTCGCGAAACCAGGGGAGCTGGTGGATGATCTTCTTCTGCCCGCCCTTGCTGATCGTGTAGTGGTTCGGCGCCCGAGTTTCGTAGAGCGCTCGGATCGCGGTGAGAGCCGGCTCGGGGTGGCATGCGAAGACGCTGGTGCCGAGCAGTCCGGCGCCGCCGTCGGCGGCGAACGTGGCACGGGAGCGGGCGTTCATCGCGATGATCACCCCCGACTCGTCGGTGACGGTGACCGATGCGGGCAGCTCGGCGACCCAGGAAAGCTCCTCAGGCATCGTTGGTCCTCTCCGTTCGGAGCCGGCGGGGCGCGCGGCGCCCACGGCGACTCGCCCGGGCTTCCGCCGGCCCGACGGTTTCACTTCCTCGTCACGAGCAGCTCGATGGCGTCGCGCGCGTCGCGGTTGGCCTTGTCGTACGAGAGGATCTTCTCGAGGCAGCGCCGCTGCTTCTCCGCTTGCCCTTTGAGCCCCCAGTAGTTCGCGAGGTGAAGCCAGGCCTCGGTGTGCTGCGGCACAAGCTCGAGCGCGCGCTTGAGGTGGTCGAGGGCGTCGGGCTGGCGCTTCGGGTTGTCGATCTCGAGCGTCGCGAGCGTGACGAAGGCCTCGGCGTCGGGCGCCTGCTCCACGAGCTGCTCGAGCATGAGTCGAGCCTTGCGCAGCTCGCCGGCGGCAATGAGCTGCTTGGCGAGGGCGACGCTGGCGTGGGAAAAGTCGGGAGATTCCTCCCGCTCGCTTCCCGGAGCGACGTTCTGGTCCTGGTCCTGTCTCAAGGCCCTCGCCTCCCTGACACCAATCGTGTACGCCCACACTCTAATACCGCACGGGCTTTGAACGCAACGCACGGCACCGGGCCCGGCCCGCACGGTCGCGCGGGTCAGAACAGGGGCTTGCCGTCCATGTCCTCCTTGGCGAGGCGCGCGTCGTCGAAGCCGAGGAACTCCAGGACCGTCGGCGCGAGGTCGTAGAGCGTCGGGTTCGCCGGCTTGATCGGGCGGCTGGTGAACAGGACGCCGGGGACGAGCGGCGGGTCCACCAGGTGGTTGCCGCTCCACTTCTTGAGGTTGTCCTCGACAAGCGGGCCCGCGGGCGAGGCGCCGAGGGCCGTCTGCCACGACGCGCCGTACCCGTCGGAGAAGCCGATGTAGAGGTCGGGGGCGTTGTGCGCCTCGGGCCCGTGGAAGATCTCTTGGTTCAGGTACACGGTGCGGGCGACCGGCTCTCCGGTCTTCGGGTCGGTCCACTTCCTCAGCTTGTCGGCGATCTCGCGCTTGAGCGCTTCCTTGCCGGGGCCCTCAGCGACGATCCCCTCGGGCTCGCGCCCGACGGTGTTGATGTAGATGCCGCCGTAGCCGAGCGCGTAGGCGCGGGTCGCCGACCAGTCGACGCCGGCGAACAGCGGCGCGCCCGCGGTCGCGGTCGGGTCCTTGAGCACGAGGTAGCCGTTCTCGCGCAGCCAGGAGTCGATGTGGGCGGCGCGGCGGAACGTCGTGAAGCCGTGGTCGGAGAGCACGATCAGCGTGTCGCCGGTGCGCATCGCGGCGAGCGCGACGCCGACGACCGCGTCCATCTTGAGGTAACAGTCGTGGATCATCCCCTTCAGGCGAGGCGGGGCGTTGGGGTCGTAGAGCGGGTGGCCCGGGTCGATGAACCGCCAGTACATGTGCTGGATGATGTCTGGGTACTCGAAGTAGCAGTAGAAGACGCCGCGCTCGCAGCGGGACAGCTCGTGCTCCATGAGCCGCAGCTGCTCGTGGTAGAGATCGAACGACTCCTCGATGAACGCCTCCTCCGGCAGGCGCGCCTCGTTGAGCGCCCAGGTGTCGAACGGCATCCCGCGCGTCGCGAACAGGCCGAGGTCGTGAGCCAGCTCCTTGGCGTACCCCTCCGGGTAGGAGATCTGGAACCACGGCTTGCGCGGGTCGATCTCGATCGGAGCCGCGTACAGCTTGACGTAGGGGGTCAGCTCCACCAGGTTGAAGCGGAGGATCCCGTACATCCGGCTCAACGGCCCGACCTTGAACGCGACCCCGACCCACGGACTCCACTCGCCGACGCGCAGGGTCACGTCCTGGCCCTGGAGCGAGATCGTCGCGACCGAACGGTCGGGACTCACCTGCACCGAGAACGGTGCGGCGAGCCGCTCGACCTTGCCGGTGATCCCCTGCTTCTGCGGCCCGAGCAGCTCCAGCTGAAGCGGGTTCGCTTCGGGGACCACGTGGATCTCGCCGCCGGTTTCGCGGCTCACGGTCTCCGGTGCCGTCGTGTAGAACGAGAACGTCCCCTGCGTGCCGAGCAGATCGGGCGTGCCCATGCCGGAGAGCATCTTGCCGTCGATCTCGTCGGGCGGGAAAGTGACCGGGCAGGAGAGGATCGTCATCGGCACGCCGGCCTCGCGCCCGTACTGCCAGAACGCCTTGCCCTTGCGAACGGGGAGCGATTTGTTCCCCTCGAGGCGCGTCAACGACAGGTCGGGCAGGTAGCTGCCGGGGGCGCGGCGGATGAAGTCGTACACGCCGCTCTTGCCCGGGTTGCGGCCGGTGGCGAAGGCGGTCCAGGCGACCGGCGACTCCGCCGGGTTGGTGGTGCCGAGGTGCGAGTAGCCGCCGAGCTCCGCCAAACGCTTGAAGTTCGGAAGCTCGCCCTTGGCCATCATCGGCTCGATGATCTTCGGTGAGAGCCCGTCGAGGCCGACGATGATGAGGCGTTTACCTATCCGGTCTTCTGCCATAGTGTTCCCGCCCTTGCGATTCGCGACGGCCACGAGTGCGACGCAGGCCGCGGCCACGACCGCGACGCCGAGTGTGACCGCGAGCCAGTGGCGCTTGACGAAGGCCCCCAGTCGCCGGAAGAACAACGCGACCACCGCGAGCGCCGAGAGGGCGAATCCGACGATCGCCGCGAGTCCCGTGCTCACGGTGTAGAGCGAGCCGGGGTCGATGTACGCGGGGTGGATCGTCACCCGGCCCCCCCTTGGCGGACGTGCGCGGTCGCGCTCATCCGACGATGCCGAACCCGACGGCCGTGCCCCTGCGCTCGAGCACGAACCGCCCGAGGCCCGGCATCCGGTCGAACACCTCCACCACCGCCGGTCGCTCCGCCGAAAAGGTGACGGTGGCGAGCTGCATCTCCGCCAGGGACTCTCCGGTGGGCAACGGGTCGAGCGTTGCGGAGTCGAGGCGGTCGGCGATCGCCGCCGCGCGCACCGGGATGGCCTGCGTCGCGCAACGCAACGTCACCTCTTCGCCCAGCGCCAGCGGCGTTTCCGCCAGCCAGAACACTCTCCCGGAGGGTGTCCGCGTCACCTGCGGCAGGTCCCACGCAGGCGCCAGCACGTCGCCGCGCCCGGGTTCGAGGCCGTCGAGCACGAGGCCGACCGACTCGCCGGTCTGGGCCGGGGCATGGTCCTCGGGGAACCGGCGGATCGCCCGCACCGTGACCGCAGCTCCGTCGGGGCAGACCGTCAACGCGTCGCCCTCGGCGACCGAGCCGGAGAGCACTCGGCCGACGACCGTGGCCGGGCCGTCGTGGCGGAGGACCCCCTGCACCGGGAAGCGGAGGGCGTCCACCGGCGCGACCGCCAGCTCCAGCTCGCCGATCGCCTCCATCACCGAGGGGCCGTCGTACCAGGCCATCGCCTCGGAGCGCTGCACGACGTTGTCGCCGTCGCGCGCGGCCACCGGGATGACGCCGGAGACCTCGATCCCGAGCGCCCGCAACTCCTCGACGGCGGTGCGCTCGAGGGCCCGGAACGCCTCTTCCCTGCGGCCCAGGGTGTCCATCTTGTTCACCGCAACGATCACGGTCCTGATCCCGAGCATCGCCAGCAAGAGCGCGTGCCGCCGCGTCTGCACCTGGACGCCCTCGTCGCCCGCCAGCACGAGCACCGCGGCGTCGGCGCGGGTCGCGCCCGAGAGCATGTTCTGGATCAGCTCCTGATGGCCGGGCACGTCGATGAAGACGAGGCGGCAGACGGGAGTGTCGAGGAACGTCTGCGTCGTGTCGATCGTCATCTCGCGCTCGCGCTCCTCCTGGAGCTGGTCGGTCACGAACGCCCAGTTCCCGGCGACCGATGCGTCCACGGCGGCGGTCCCCGGCAGCGACGACATCTCGTGGCGGATGCGGCCGATCAAAGTGGACTTGCCGTGGTCCACGTGCCCCACCATCGCGATGCGGAGGAGCGGTTTCTCGCCTGCGGTGGTGGCGAGCGGGCTCACATGTACCCCAGCGAGCGCAGCTTCTGCATGGTGAAGGCGTTCTCCTTGTCCTGCGCGCGGCCGGCGCGCTCCGGCTCGCGCGAAGCTTCGAGCTCGGCGATGATCTCGTCCACCGTGGTCGCGGTCGAAGAAATCGGCGCGCAGCACGGCGCGCAGCCGATGCTGCGGAAGCGCTTGCCGTCCTTGGCCAGGTACAACGGGTTGACGGGGATCCCCTCGCGCCGCACGTAGCGCCAGATGTCGAGCTCGGTCATGTGCAGCAGCGGGTGGATGCGGTCGTGCGCGGCCTCGTCCACGGTGGCGTAGAGGTCCCAGAGCTCCGGGGGCTGCCCCCCTACGTTCCAGGTGAAGTCCTGCGCCCGCGGCGAGAAGTAGCGTTCCTTCGCGCGCACGCCGTGCTCGTCGCGGCGAATGCCGAGCAACAGCGCCTCGAACCCCATGCCCGCGATCGCCTGCTTCAGCGCGACCGTCTTCAACGCGTTGCAGCACGCGAACTTGTCGATCTTCTTCGGCCCCATCCCGTCGGCAAGCGCCTCCTCGTTGCGGGCGATGCGCAGGTCGAGGTCCCACTCCCTGGCGAGGCGGTCGCGGAAGGCGTAGATCTCTGGGAACTTGTAGCTCGT
This sequence comes from uncultured Acidobacteriota bacterium, assembly GCA_963789745.1. GTDB lineage: Bacteria > Acidobacteriota > Thermoanaerobaculia > Thermoanaerobaculales > Thermoanaerobaculaceae > RBG-13-68-16. The sequence goes on from CAWBLW010000002.1 coordinate 146,922, forward strand.
GTCGATGTGGATGACGGGGATCGGCACCTTGCCCAAGAACGCCTTGCGCACCAGCCACAACAGGGACGTCGAGTCCTTCCCCATCGACCACAGCATCGCCACCTTCGAGTAGCGGCTGTAGGCCTCCCGGATGACGTAGATGCTTTCGCTTTCCATGCGCGAGAGAAGGTCCACGGTCAACTCCCGTGCGGATGATACCGCATCTCGGCAAGCGATGGACGCCCGCGCAGCATTGGGGCAGCAATGGGGGCTTGACACGGGGGGGGGGGGGGGGGATAACCTTGTGCCAGAATCAAGAAAGGAAGTGCCAAGTGTCCCGAGAACCGCAGGGGAACTTCACGTGGCTCGCGGCCGCAATGCTGGTATCGTGCGTGGTCATGGCGTGGGCGCCTCAGGTAGGCGGGACGCCTCCCCTCACCGGCGCTTCAATCGGTGCCGCGCCAGTAAGGGGCTCGACCTCACCGATCAGCCCGAATACCTTTTACCCAAACCCCTGTTGGATGGACCCTTACGATTGTGCCTCAGGCGGCGGCGGCGGCCAATGCCAATGCATGACCGACTGCGACAACGCAGAAGCCAGCTGCGACGCCTCATGCGGCGACGGTTTGGCATGTAAAGAATCCTGCTCCGACTCCCACGATGCTTGCGAAGGATTCTGTATTGGAGACGATCCTAGCTGCGACTGACACTAGTCGCCGAGAGGGTGTGACCAAATGAAGATTCATTTGCACAGTGCAAGTCTGTTTGGGGTTGTCATTAGTCTCATTTTCGGGGCCAGCGTCGTTCATTGCGCCGAGACCTCTATTGAACTCCGCAATCACATTACCGTGAAGGCGGATCTCACACTTCCGAAGAAACTTGCGGTAAACGGTGTGGGCAGCGTCACCGGCCCCATCGAAGCCACATATCTGCTTAGAACGTGGTACGCGACGCCGCCACCTAAGGGTGGCCGCTGGACAACTGAGGGCGCTCAACGCCGCGAGGCCATTTCCCTGGTCGACCTCGAAGGGGAGCACTTGCGGTTCGGCTGGTGGGAGGATCGGGATTTTGCATCCGGAACGAGTACCTACACGCTTAGGATCTGGCGCGACGTGAGCCACCAGCGCACGATGAAGTGGACGGTCGAGGGCTTTACCAAGGCGCATGATATGGCTGCTGCCATCGCTTTGCATGGTGGGTCGTCGCCTGCTCAGACCGACGACTCGGAGCTCTTAGTGACGTTCGACTTCGCTGGCCGCAAGCTCGTCGTGCCAGAAGACGAGTGGGTCGCCGGTCTTCGGCCAGGTGAGGCCCGGGATTGGCTCGGTTCGGTGGTTGATGCAGATCTGAAAGAGGACCTGCAACGGATCGCAGTAGTGGCGGAGGCGGAGGGAGAACTTGGAATCCTCTGCACCCTAGTCGCGCAGCCTCTCTTGGGCCTCCACCCAGGTTCGTGCGATTCCGGGAGGTTCGTGTCCCTCAAAGTTGGCAGAAGGCCGGACTGCAGCTTCGATGCCTCGTTCGGCGAGTCGTGCTCGCTCGAGGACACACTCAACTCACAGCTACGCAAGGAACCACAGCTCGCACCGGTCCCCACGCCGTGATAGGCGCTACGATCCACCTGCGGGGTGCTCGTGATGGTTGGTTAGTCGGCCACCGCCACCAGACTGACCGACCACCACACACCCCCGGCGAAGAAAGGGCGGGGCCTGCGCCCCGCCCGTGTCGTTTCTAAGGAGGAGCCAGTCTACCGCCCGTCCGGCGGGTACGCCGGCAGCAACGGCGGCGGCGGCGGCAAGGTCATCGGGTTCGCCTTGATCTTGGCCATGATGTACCTGACCGCCGTCTCGAGCTGCGCGTCCTTCCCGGCCATGACGTCTCCGGGCAGGTTGTCCACGTCGATGTCGGGGTCCACGCCGTGGTTCTCGATGACCCAGTCGGAGTGCAGGCCGTAGAGGCTGTCCTCCGGAATGGTGACGTAACCGCCGTCGGCGAGCGGCCAGAAGCCGCGGATGCCGCGCACGCCGCCCCACGTCCGCTCCCCGATGAGCGGGCCGAGGCCGTACTTCTTGAAGTAGTAGGGGAAGATATCGCCGTCCGAGGCCGAGTAGTGGTTGAGCAGGCACGCCATGTAGCCGTGCACCATCTGCTGTGGGATCGGGAACGGCACCCCCTCGCGGTTGGTGTCCATGCCGACGAGCACGCGGCGCAGGCGCTCGAGCACGATCTGGTCGATGAACCCGCCGCCGTTGTAGCGGACGTCCACGACCAGCCCCTGCTTGCGCACCTGCGAGTAGAACTGGTTGATGAACTGGTCCATGCCTTGCTCTTCCATGTCGGCGAGGTAGAGGTAGCCGATGGTGCCGCCGGAGGCCTTGTCCACCTCCTCGCGGTTGTGGTCGATCCACGCCTTCATGCGCAGGTTCAGCTCGTCGGGAATCGGTTCCACCGTGACGTCGCGCCGGTTCTTGCCGGCCGCGTCATCCGCGACGGTGAGCGTCACCGTGCCGCCCAGGGTGTTGACGAACAGGCCGTACGGGTCGGCCGGCACGCGCAGCTCACGCCCGGCGACGGCCATAAGGTAGATTCCCTCTTTCACGTTGATGCCCGGCTCGGTCAGCGGCGAACGGTAGCCTTCGTGCGCGTTATCGCCGGGGTAGATGGTCTTGAAGAAGTAGCGGCCGGCTTTCTGGTCCACGCCGAAGTCGACGCCCAGCAGGCCGGTCGGTACCCGCTTGCCGTGGAGCTCGTCGCCGCCGCCGACGTAGGTGTGGGAGTTGCCGAGCTCGCCGATCATCTCGCCGATCACGTAGTTGAGGTCCTCGCGGCACGCGACCTCGGGGAGGAGCTTCTCGTAGGAAGCGCGGATGGCGGGCCAGTCCACGCCGTTCATCTTCGGGCTGTAGAAGAGGTCGCGCTCGAGACGCCACGCCTGGTGGAACATCTCGTTCCACTCGGCCACCGGGTCGATGAACGCCTGCATGCGCGAGAGGTCCAGCTCCTTGGCTTTCTCCCCGCCGGCATCCTTCGCCTCGACCGCGGTGCTGCTGATCGCGTACTCGTCCTTGTTCTTGGCGAGGACGGAAGTGCCGTCGGCGCTGATCGCGTACTCGTCCAGGGGGCTCACCAGGACCGTGTCCTTGCGCTTCTCCATGTCGAAGGCGTGGAGCTCGGTGCTCTCGCCGTGCAGCGCCGTCTCGAAGGTCTTGACCGGCATCGTCAGGTAGAAGACGCGGCCGCGCGCGGCGCTCAGGTGGGCGATCTCCCCGGCGGGAATCGGCAACGGCACGACGCGGTCGTCGAGGCCGGCCAGGTCGATCCGGATCGGGGCGCTCGCGCCCGGCTTCCAGGCCTCGGCCTTGTCGTCTCCGTCCTTCTTATCCTCCTTCTTCGGCGTCCCTTCGTCGGAGCGCGGCGCGAACGGCGACGGCTCGCCGGCCTGCAGCGTCGCCGCGTAGATCCCGCCCATCTTGAGCGTCGCGACGTTGAACTCGCTCTCGCTGAACACCGGGTTCTCGTGCTTGAGGGCGATGAAGTACAGGTACTTGCCCTGCGGGTCGAACGTCGGGTTGAAGTCGCTGGTCAACGCCTTCGTCACCTTCGTTGCGGTGGCCGAGGCCAGGTTGTAGAGGTAGATCTGACGCAGGTCGTTGTCGGCCGCCTTGCTGTAGGCCAACCACCGGGCATCGGGCGACCAGGCGAAGTCGTGCATCTCGGCGCGCGGGTTGGCGTCGACCTTGACGACCTTGCGGTCCTTCACGTCGAGGATCCACAGCGCGTGGTCGCTGTCGTCGAAGGCGACTTTCTCGCTGTCCGGCGACCAGGTCGGGTCGTACAGGTAGCCCTTGCCCCGTTCGGTCAGGATCTGCTCGCTGCCGGTCCCGTCCGCGGGGCGGATCGCGATCTGGGCCTCGCCGGTGCGGTCGGTCACGTACGCCACCGACGCGCCGTCGGGGGACCAGGCCGGATCCTGCTCGCGGGCGCCCGAGGTTTGCGTCAGGTCGCGGGTGTTGCCGTGTTCGGCGGGCACCGTGAAGATCTCGCCGCGGGCTTCGAACAGCGCGCGCTTGCCGTTGGGGGCGACGTCGAACGCCTGGATCGTCTTGCTGGCGTCGACCCAGCGCGGTCGGGTGCGGACGCCGTCGTTGGGAACGTCCACCGCGACCTTCTCGAGCTTCTCGGACGGCAGATCGAGCGCGTACAGCTCGCCGCCGCAGCCGAACACGATGCCGGTGTCACCGAGGCTCGGCCAGTCGATGTCGTAGTCCTTGAACTGGGTCACCTGCCTGAACTTCTTGCTCGCGAGGTCGTACGCCCAGATGTTGAGCCGCTGCTCCGGGCCGCGGTCGGAGGCGAAGTAGATGGTGCCTCGGTACCACATCGGGTACGTGTCGGTGCCCTTCCAGTCGGTGACCCGCTGGATGGCGTGCGTGGTGAGGTCGTAGATCCAGATGTCCTGCGCGAGGCCGCCGTCGTACCGCTTCCAGGTGCGGAAGTTCCTGAAGATGCGGTTGTAGGCGATCTTGCTCCCGTCCGGGCTGAACGACGTCACGCCGCCCTTCGGCACGGGGAACGGAGTTGCCGCCCCGCCGTCGGCGGGGACGAGGAAGAGCTGGCCGAACCAGGAGTTGTACGTCGTGCGCCGCGACAGGAACATGATGTCCTTCCCGTCGGGGGTCCACGTCACCACCATATTGTCCGGTCCCCAGCGCATCGGAGCGTCGGCCACGACGTCGGAGTGGAACGTCAGCCGCCGCACCGGCCCGCCGTCGGCCGGCATCAGGTAGACGTCGTTGTTGCCGTCGTACGCCCCGGTAAAGGCGATCTCCTTGCCGTCGGGGGAGAAGCGCGGCATGAGGTCGAGGCCGCTGTCGGTGGTGAGCCTCTGCGCCGTGCCGCCCTTGCGGTCCACCCGCCAGAGGCTTCCCGCAGCGGAGAAGACGATGGTGTTGCCGTGCAGCGTCGGGAAGCGCATGAGGGCGTGTTCCGCCGCCCCCGCGCCCAGCGGCATCGCCAGCGTCGCCATGCCCAAGACGAGGGCGCGGGTCCACCGGCGCCAAGGCGCCCCGGACCGCTCTGTAGAAGAGAAACCGTTGCCGTTGAGTCCCATGAAATTCTCCCTTCGCTCTCGAGAATGAGGTTGTACGGCCACGTCGTGTCGGCACGTGCGGCCCGGGGGACCGGGGCGTTCGCCGCCGGCCGCCCGCGCGTGGCACGCACCAACGTCTGCAAGAGGCGTCGTAAGAAAACTCCCGGCCCGGGCCGAGTGAGAGCGAGGCGCTGTCCCCCGCACCGGCCCAAGGCGCACAACAGCCTCAGTATCATAATCCAAATTTCCTTGGGCCGCGGGGTCGCCGCGTGTATCCTCGTGCCATGACTTTCGAGGGACGTGTCGCGTTCATCACCGGCGCCTCGCGCGGCGTCGGGCGTTGCCTGGCGCTTGCTCTGGCCCGGGCCGGCGCCGACGTCGTCGTGGCCGCCAAGACCGTGGAGCCGAACCCCAAGCTGCCGGGGACGATCCACACCGTGGCGGCGGAGGTCGAGGCGCTCGGCCGGCGGGCGCTCGCCGTGCAGGTGGACGTGCGCGACGACCTTGCGGTGGCCGACGCCGTCAAGGCGGCGCTCGACCGCTTCGGCCGCATCGACATCCTGGTCAACAACGCCGGGGCGTTGTTCTGGCAGCCGGTCGCCGACACGCCGATGACGCGCTTCGACCGCGTCGTGGGCGTCAACGTGCGCGGGGCGTTCGCCTGCACCCACGAGGTGCTGCCGGCGATGATCGCGCAGAAGTACGGCCACATCCTGATGATGTCGCCCCCGGTCGACGCAGCCGCCGCCGTTGGCAAGGTCGCGTATGCGGTGAGCAAGTTCGGAATGACGCTGATCGCGCACGGCCTCGCGGGGGAGCTGGCGGGCAAGAACGTGGCGTGCAACGCCCTCTGGCCGGCGACGTTGATCGAGAGCTACGCGACGATCAACTTCGGCCTCGGCGACGCGAGCGTGTGGCGCAAGCCGGAGATCGTCGCCGACGCGGCGCTGCGCATCTTCGCCAAGGAGCCGGGCAGCTTCACCGGGCACGCCCTGATCGACGAGGACTTCCTCCGGTCGGAGGGCGTGACGGATTTCGTGCCGTACCGTTGCGACCCCGGGCACGAGCCGCCGCGCGTCGGCTTCGACTTCAGGTTCAGCGCGGGTTGAACCGGGCTGCAGGGTCGGGTTCGACATGGACGGCGAGGAACGGACGGCCTCGGCTGCGCGCAGCCCGACGAAGGTCGGCGCCTGGGTCCTGGCGAGCCGGCCGAAGACGCTGCCCGCCGCGTCCGCTCCGGTCCTCGTCGGCGCGGCGACCGCCTACGCGGCGCACTCGTTCCGGCCATGGCCGGCGCTGGCGGCGCTCGCCGGCGCGCTGCTCATCCAGATCGGGGCCAACCTCGCGAACGACTACTTCGACTTTCGCCACGGCACCGACACCCATGAGCGCGTCGGGCCGGTCCGCGTCACGCAGGCGGGTCTGCTCGCGCCCGCTGCGGTCCTGCGCGGCGCGTGGGCGGCGTTCGCGCTGGCGGCGGTCGCGGGTGCGTACCTGACGGCCGTGGCGGGCTGGCCGGTCGTCGCGATCGGGACGCTCGCGATCGTGTCGGGTCTCGCCTACACCGCCGGCCCGTTCCCGCTCGGTTACCACGGCCTGGGCGAACTCTTCGTCTTCCTCTTCTTCGGCCTCGTCGCGGTGGGAGGCACGCACTTCGTGCAGGCGCGGGCGCTGCCCGCCTCGGCCGTGTGGGCGGGCGTTCCGATGGGGTTGCTGGCCGCCGCGATCCTGGTGGTCAACAACCTGCGCGACGTCGCCACCGACCGAGCAGCGGGGAAGCGCACGCTCGCGGTGCGGCTGGGGGAGCGGGCGGCGCGGGCGGAGTACCTCGCGTTGCTCGCCGCCGCCTTCGCCACGCCGGCGGTGGCGGTGGTCATGGGGGAGGCGCCGCCGGCGCTGCTGCTGACGCTGGGGGCGCTGCCGCTCGCTGTGGTCCCGGTCCGCCGCGTCCTCGCGGAGCGCGGGGGGACGCTCAACGACGCGCTCGCCGAGACCGCCAGACTCGAGCTCGCGTTCGCGCTCTTGTACGCGGCGGGCCTCGCGCTCGGCCGCCCATGACGGGAACCCTGCTCGCCGCAGAGCCCCTGTCCCGGTGAAACCCCTCAGGCGCCGGTGGTAGCTTCGAGTAGAATCGCGGAGAGATCGTTTCACGCGATCCTCGGAGCCGGCATCGGGAGGAGTCCATGGGCACCATGACACCGCGCATGCCCCGTTCGCCCCGGCGACTCGGCGCCGGGGTCGTGCGCGAGTCGCCGGGCCTCGGGGAGCATGCCGGCCGGGCTCCGCTGGCCGCGCCTCGCGAGCGCTGAGGGCGCAGGCCGTGCTGCGGCGCATCGTCGGCACCTACCGCGCGGCGTTCTCCGGGCTGCCGCGCGAAGTCTGGATCCAGGGGCTCGCGACCCTCGTGAACCGCAGCGGCACGATGGTGCTTCCCTTCATGAGCCTGTACCTCACCACCAGGCTCCGGTTCTCGATCATCGCGGCCGGCCAGGTGCTCAGCCTGTACGGGATCGGCGCGATCGCCGGTTCGTGGCTCGGCGGCACCCTGGCCGACCGTATCGGCCCGGTTCGCGTGCAGGTGGCGAGCCTGGCCGCCACCGGGGCCGGCTTCCTCGTCCTCTCCCGCCTCACCGGCCGCCTCGCGGTCTCGCTCGCCGTCTTCGGGCTCGCGCTCGTCGCCGAGTGCTTCCGGCCGGCCCTGTTCACCGCGATCGCGCGCGGCAGCCAGGCGGTTGTCCGCACCCGTTCGCTGGCGCTCGTGCGCCTGGCCGTCAACCTCGGAATGTCGGTCGGTCCGGCGGTCGGGGGGCTGCTGGCGGTCCATCACTACGGGCTGCTCTTCGTCGCCGACGCGGCGACCTGCTGGGCGGCGGCGCTCGTGCTGGGGCTCGCAGCCGTCGGAACAGGGGAGGCGCCAAAGGAAGCTGCCGCGCCTGCAGGCGGCGCGCTCTCGCCGTGGAGGGACGGCCCGTTCCTCGGGTTCCTGGCGGTCATGGTCGTGTTGGGGACGGTGTTCTTCCAGCTCTCGAGCACGATGCCGCTCTACTTCCGCCAGCACTACCACCTCGCCGAGGACTCAATCGGACTGCTGCTGGCGATCAACACCGTCATCATCGTCGCCGTGGAGATGGTCCTCTTGCGAGCCCTCGAGCACCGCGACCACCTGCTGCTGGCGGGAGTGGGATGCCTGCTGGTGTGCGCCGGCTTTGGTCTGCTGCCGCTGGGTTCGAGCCGGGCGTTCGCGGCGGTCACGGTCGTCGTGTGGACCGTGGGCGAGATGCTGTCGCTGCCGTTCACGAACGCGGTAGCGGCGAGCCGCGCTCCGGCGGCGGCCAGCGGCAGGTACATGGGCGCCTACTCGCTGTCGTTCTCCCTGGCGTTCGTGCTTGCCCCGGCGGTGGGGACGGCCGTTTACCAGGGGCTCGGCCCGACCGCGCTGTGGGCCGGGGTCGCCGCGACGGGCGTGGTCCTCTTCGCCGCGTGCGTCGGCCTGGCGCGGCGGTTTCGCGGCGTGCCGTGGGTGGGGGCGGACGCGACCGGCGGCGTGGTGGCCGGGCGCGAGGAATGAAGCTCGGGTCGCGGGGTTCTCCGAGGTAGCCAAGCGCGGCCCTGGCTGTGGGTCGCCCGCAAGGGCAGGGAGGCAGGAGATGTTCGGCAAGCTTCTGAAGACGGAGAACGACGCGGCGGCGCTGGTGCTGCGCCTCGGGCTCGGGATCGTCATGTTCCCTCATGGCGCCCAGAAGGTGCTGGGGTGGTTCGGAGGGTACGGTCTGTCCGGCACCTGGGGGTTCATGACCGGACAGCTGCACATCCCGGCGGTTTTTGCGGCGCTCGCGATTGCGGCCGAGTTCGCGGGCTCCCTGGGGTTGATCGTCGGGCTGCTCGGAAGGGTCGCCGCGTTCGGGCTCGCCGTCGAGATGGCGGTCGCGGCGTTCGTCGGCGGCCACGTCGCGAACGGGTTCTTCATGAACTGGTCCGGCCATCAGGCTGGCGAGGGGTTCGAGTACCACATCCTGGTCGTCGTGATCGCTCTCGCAGTGATGATCAAGGGGAGCGGGGCCCTATCCCTCGACCGGCTGCTCAGCTCAAGGTCGCGTTGAACCCGCTCGCAGAAGACCCAGAGCCGTCCGAGGGGGGCGATCACCTGGTCGGGGTGATCTCCGACACCCACGGACTGCTCCGCCCGCAGGCGGTCGCGGCGCTGGCCGGATGCGAGCTGATCGTGCACGCGGGCGACATCGGGTCACCCGGCATTCTGGCTGAACTGGGGCGCGTCGCGCCGGTCGCCGTGGTGCGCGGGAACGTGGACGTGGAGGCCTGGGCGCGAGGCCTGCCCGAAACCGCCGTGGCCGAGATCGGTTTCGTCCAGCTCTACGTCCTGCACGACCTCGCGCGGCTCGACCTCGATCCCGCCGCCGCCGGCTTCGCCGCGGTGATCAGCGGCCACTCGCACATCCCAACCATCGTCGAACGCGGCGGCGTGTTGTACGTGAACCCTGGCAGCGCAGGCCCCCGCCGCTTCGCCCTGCCGGTCTCCGTGGCCCTGCTGCGCGTCCGGGGCGGCGCTGTCGGCGCCGAGCTCGTCGCGCTCGAGACATGAACCCCGCCGCGGATCGCCCGGGCCCGGTCGCGGCCTGGGGGCGAGGGCTCGCAAGACCCGCCTTGCGGCAACTGGCGCGTTGCAACACCGTACGCCGGGCGTTAGATTGATGCCATGAGATGGCGCCCGCGTCTCGCGCTCGCCGTGTGGCCGCTCGTCCTGCTGGCCGTTGCGGGCTGCCGCCCACACGCCCTGGAGGGCGAGTGCGACCTCGTCGTGCTCGACACCAGCCAGTGCTCGGTGACCGTGTTCGTGGACGGGTGGGAGGCGGTGACCGTCGAGCCCAACGGCACGCGAACCGTCGACAACATCGGGTCGGGGCGGCACGTCCTCGAGAGCAAGGACCCCACGGGGCGGCTGCTCGAGCGCCGGTACATCGAGCTGCGCCGCGGCGAGGACTACTACTGGCACGTCGAGTCGTGCGCAGCGCGCTGACGCGCGGGGATCACCCTCCGAACAGCAGGCGGCAGAATATGAGCGCGGCGGCGACCCCCGCGAGGTCGCCGAGCAGTCCCGCGGCGACCGCGTGGCGCGTGCGACGGATGCCAACGGCGCCGAAGTAGACTGCGAGGACGTAGAACGTCGTTTCGGTGCTGCCGTAGAGCGTCGAGGCCAGGCGGCCGACGAACGAGTCGGGCCCGTGCGTCTTCATCAGCTCGCTGACGAGAGCAAGGGTGCCGCTCCCCGAGAGCGGGCGCAGCAGCGCCGCCGGGAGCGCTTCCGCAGGCATCCCGACGAGGCGGGTCGCGGGCTCGATCGCCCGCGCGAGGATGTTCATCGCCCCCGAGGCGCGAAACATCCCGATCGCCACCAGCATTGCGACCAGGAACGGAATGATCCGCACCGCAACGTTGAAGCCGTCCTTCGCGCCGCCGACGAAGGCGTCGAACACCCGTACCCGCCGGACGACGCCGGCGAGGGGGATGACGAGCAGGAGGAGTGGGACCAGGGCGGTGGAGATCGCGTTCGCGATCACGGGGAAGGTCACGGACGCTCCCCGTTCGGCGGCGCGCCGTCGCGCGCGGCCGCGCCCGAGGCCCGGAACGCCGGCAGGCGCTCGAGGAGCTTCGCCGCGGTGACGGCCACGACGGTGGCGCACGCGGACGCGAGGATGGTTGGCGCGACGATTTCGGTCGGGTTGGCCGAGCCGAGCGTGACGCGCACGGCGATGATCGTCGCCGGCACCAGGGTGATGCTCGACGTGTTGAGCGCGAGGAACGTCACCATGGCGTTGCTGGCGGTGTCCTTCTCCGGGTTCAGCGTCTGCAGCTCCTCCATCGCCTTCAAGCCGAGCGGGGTGGCCGCGTTGCCGAGGCCCAGCCAGCTGGCGCTGACGTTGAGCAGGATCGAGGCCAGCGCCGGGTGGTCGGCGGGCACGTCGGGGAACAGGCGGCGGGCCGCCGGTCGCAACAGGCGCGCCAGGGCCCGCGCCAACCCGGCTTCTTCGGCGATCCTCATCACGCCGAGCCAGAGCGCCATGACGCCGACGAGGCCGATCGCAAGTTCGACCGCGCCGCGCGCCGAGTCGAACGCCGCCTTCGTCACCGCATCGAGACGGCCGGTCGCCGCCCCGACGACGACCGCCACGGCGATCAGTCCGATCCAGACCGCATTAAGCATCCCGTCATCCTCCCTGAGTCTGGCGCAAGTCTAGCGTGATGCCCTGGAAGGTGGCGATCCTGGGTTCGAGGACGGAACACGCTGGGCGGCGAGGCGGCGACCGCCGATTACTGCGTCGGGGTCGCCACTTGGTAGCGCGTCGCGCTCTCGTGTAATCTCCCGCCGACTGGGGGGGTGCCGATGGCCAGACGCGTCGTAACGCTCACTTTGGGATTGTTGTTTGTCGGCGCGACCGCGCTCGTCGCGGCGGAACCGCCGAAGGCCGTGGAGAAAGATCGGCCAGGCGAGTCAACGAAGCAAGAGACGGGGGCGGTCCCGAAGGCGGAGCAATCGGTCACCGAGCACACGATGAAGATCGGCGGCGCGGTGCTCAAGTACAAGGCGACGGCCGGCACGATCCTGATCCGCAACGACAGCGACGAGCCGATCGCCGCGATCGAGTACGTCGCCTACACCAAGGACGGCGCCGAGGCCGCGAAGCGGCCGCTCACGTTCGCCTACAACGGCGGACCGGGCTCCTCATCGCTCTGGCTCCACATGGGCGCGTTGGGTCCCCGGCGGATCGTGACGACCGACGCGGCGCCAACGCCGCCGCCCCCGTACCAGGTGGTGGACAACCAGGAGAGCATCATCGACACCACCGACCTCGTCATGATCGACCCGGTCGGGACCGGGCTCTCCCACGCGGTCGGGAAGGCGAAGGACAAGGACTTCTGGGGCGTCGATGAGGACCTCGACTCGATCGCCCGCTTCGTCGTCCAGTACGTCAACGACAACAACCGTTGGAACTCCCCGAAGTACCTGCTCGGCGAGAGCTACGGCACGATGCGCTCCGCCGGCCTCGTCGACGTGCTGCAGAGCAAGTGGAACATGGCGTTCAACGGCGTCGTGCTGGTCTCGGTGTTCGTCAACGCGCAGACCGACATCACGATGCCGGGCAACGACCTCGGGCTACGAGATGTTCATGCCGAGTTACGCCGCGATCGCCTGGTACCACCACCTGGTCCCGGACGCGCCGCCGCTCGACGCGTTCCTCGCCCAGGCGCGCGCGTTCGCCGCCGGTCCGTACGCCACGGCGCTCGCCAAGGGCGATGCGCTCCCCGATGCGGAACGCCAGGCGGTGGTCGCCACGATGTCGCACCTGACCGGGCTGTCGCCGTCGTACCTCGACAAGGCCAACCTGCGAGTCAGCGAGGGAGAGTTCACCGCCGAGCTGCTGCGCGAGCACGCCGAAGTCGTCGGCCGCCTCGACGCGCGCTTCACCGGCGTCGCGCTCGACCGGCTGGCGGAGGAGGCGCACGAGGACCCGCAGGCGACGGCGATCTCCGGGGCGTTCACCGCCGCGTTCCTCGACTACCTGCACGAGGACTTGAAGTTCGGGGTGGGCAAGACGTATAAGGTCGAAGCCGACCTGTGGCGTATTTGGGACTGGAAGCACAAGACACCCGGTTCGCACTTCGCGGCTGGGGGCTTGCCGAACACCGGCATCGACCTGGCGCACGCGATCGCCACCAACCCCACCCTGCGCGTGCTGGTGCTCAACGGGTACTACGACCTGGCGACGCCGTTCTTCGGCACCGAGTACACGATGGAGCACCTCGGGCTCGAGAAGAAGCTGCGCGGCAACATCGAGATGAGGTACTTCGAAGCGGGTCACATGATGTACTTGCACCCGCCGTCGCTGGTGGCGTTCAAGGCGGCGGTCGCCGGCTTCATCAAGGCGACCGACCGGCTGCAGTAACCGCGCCAGCTACGCCACGGCGGCGGCCGGACGCTCAGCCAGGAGGACGGCCTCGCGGAGGACGGGGACGAGGGAGATCCGCTCATCGGGGATCCCGATCGCCGCGAGGATCGTTTTGGCGCCGGGGGTCGGGCCGTCGCTCTGGCGGGCGTTGGCGGTGACGAATAGGTCGTTGCCCTCCACGCGCCACTCCAGGATGCCGCGGAGACCGTCCGCGAGCGGCGCCGGAGCGTGCGGCCACGCGGGCATTCCGGCGAGGCGGCGCAGACGGTAGCGGCAGGCGGTGACGGCCTTGCCGAGGCTCGGGGAGCCCTCGGGGAGGCGCTCACACGCGGTGAGCTGGAGGCCCTCGGGGAGCACACGGTTGGCGTGCGAGAGCATGCCCGGCGCGACCTCCCCGTGGCACTCGACGTCGAAGCGCTCGGCGAGCGCCTCCGCGCCGAGGGGGAGCGCCGGCCCCATCGAGAGGCGGATGTGGGGGTTGTACCCCTCGGTGTAGCGCGCCGGGATCGCCGCCGCGCGCAGGGCGCGCTCGAGCAGGTCCATGACGTTGCGGTGCGAGAGGAAGCGCGCGCCGCCCAGCTTGGAGAAGGTGAAGCGGACGCGCGCGACGCGCTCCGGCTGGGTGAGCGGCGGCGGCTCGGGCAACACCCGCGGCAGCGGCCGCAGACGGTACGCGGCGTTCTTCGCGGTTGCGAGTTCGGGCGCCTCCTCGCCGACCACCGGCAGCGTCGGGGCCGCGAGCTGCGTGTCGGCGCCGTCGCCGGGGATGCCGCAGCGCATGCAGTCGCCCCAGCGGCAGTCGGGGGTCTCGCGCTCCTCGATCCCGCGCCGGCGCTCGGCCTTCAAGTACCCCTTGCGCACGCGGGCGTCGATCACGTCCCACGGCAGCGTGGCGGCGAGGTCGCGGGGCCCGAGCTCGGCGGCAAAGTCCACGCCGGCCTCGGCGAGCGCCCGGTTCCAGGCGTCGAGGCGCAGCCACTCGCCCCAGCCGTCGAACACCGCGCCGAGGTCGTGGGCGCGGGCGATCACGGCGCCGAGCCTGCGGTCGCCGCGCGACAGCAGCGCCTCGAGCGCCGACTCCTCGGGCTCGTTCCACGTCAGCTTGGACCAGCGGATGCGCTTGAACCGGGCGCGCAGCAGGTCGATCCGCCGCCGCATCTCGGCGACCGGCACGAACGGCTCCCACTGGAACGGCGTCCACGCCTTGGGGACGAACGGCCCCACCGAGACCTTGACCTCGGCCTTGCGGTTGCCCACGCGGCGCGCCGCCTCGAGGATCCCCTCCGCGAGGCGCGCCAGCTCCTCGAGGTCGTCGTCGGTCTCGGTTGGGAGGCCGATCATCGCGTACACCTTGATCAGGTTCCAGCCGCGGGCGAACGCGACTTCCGCGGCCTTGACCATGTCGGCGTTGGTGAACGTCTTGTTGATCACGCGCCGCAGCCGATCGGAGCCGGTCTCGGGCGCGAACGTGAACCCGGACTTGCGCACGCGGCTCACCGCGTCGGCGACCGCGACCGAGAACGCGTCGGCGCGGAGCGAGGGGAGGGAGACACCGACCCGGCGCGGCGCCAGCGTCTCGGCGAGGTGGTACGCGAGCGGCTCGATCTGCGAGTAGTCGGCCGTGGACAGCGACAGCAGGCCCACCTCCTCGTAGCCGGTCGAGTTCACGTGCGATTCCATCGTGGCGAGGACGGTGGCCGGGTCGTGCTCGCGCACCGGCCGGTACCAGTACCCGGCCTGGCAGAAGCGGCACCCCTGCGTGCAGCCGCGCACGACCTCCATCCCGAGCCGGTCCTGCACGACCTCGACGGCGGGCACGATCGGCAGCGGCGGCACGTCGGCGGGGTCGAGCCTCTCGGCGAAGACCCTGAGGACGGGCAGCGCCGCGGCCTCGTCGAGAACCTCGAACGAGCCACCCTGCGCCGGGGACGCCGCCGGTGTCCAGCGGTACAGCTGCGGCACGTAGATCCCCGGGATGCCGGCGAGCGCGCGCAGCATCTCGCCGCGCGGCAGCCCGGCGGCCTTCCCGGCCTCGACCGCGTCGAGCAGCGCGCGCAGCAGCACCTCGCCGTCGCCGATCGCGAACGCGTCGAAGAGATCGGCGACCGGCTCGGGGTTCGCCATGCACGGGCCGCCGCCGACCACTAAAGGATCGCCCTCGGCGCGGTCGCGGGAGAAGCGTGGGATCCCGGCCAGGTCCAGGAGGTACGGCACGTTGACGTAGTTGAGCTCGGTCTGCAGCGTGATGCCGACCAGGTCGAACTCGCGTGCCGGGTGATAGGACTCCAGCCCGTACAACGGCAGGCCGGCGGCGCGCATCGCCGCCGCCATGTCGGGCCACGGCGCGAATGCCCGCTCGGCGAGCGTGTCGGGGCGCGCGTTGGCGATGTGGTAGAGGATCCGCGTCCCCTGGTGCGACATCCCGATCCCGTACTCGTCGGGGAAGGCGAGGAGCAGGCGCACTGCGACCGCGCCCCAATCCTTGACGATCATGTTGCGCTCGAGGCCGAGGTAGCGGCCGGGCTTCTGCACGCCGGGCAGGATGCGGTCGAGCGCGGCGCGAATTTCCTCAGCTGTCAATCCAACCCCCCGCGGATTGTAACCGACGGAGGGAGAGAAGCCTTCCCGTAGCGACCGGCATCGCTTGGGGCGCCGCCGATAGCGGACCATCTGCTGCGTTGCCCTTCGGCGGTTCGCGTGCTCACGTAGCCTCCGGCTACGCTCCGCCGCGACCGCCTCGGGCGCCTTGCATCTGGCCCACTCTCGGCGGCGCGGCTACACGCCCCAAGCCCCGACGCCATGCCTGGCGGCGCCGCTGCACGCCGTCCTGTGAGGGCCTGCTCCCCTTGCACGCTAGGGAGCAAGGCTTCATTCGGCGGCGGAGTTCCTATGCTGGTCCCAGTTTTGCGGCCGCCCGCCGCATCTTTGCTTCATCGAAGGCGCGCTGGATGAGGTCGAAGACGGCCCGGAACGGTTCAAAGGCCTCGTCTGGCAGGCTTGGAACCAATATCCCAGCGAACCACGCTTTGTCGTCATTGCAGAACGACACCAGAGAAGGATCCGTCGCGTCTTCGCGGCTTACCTTCTCGCTTGTGGCCTCGATCACTTGGGCGATTTTGAGTGGAGAGAGCCGGGCCGTACGCCCCTCCTTCTGAGTGCGGAGGTACCGGTCCGCGAACATGAATTCGATGGTGAGCGTATTGTGGGTTGCGAAGTCCTCGCGATCAGGCGGCGGCTCAAGAACAACGGCCGCAGCCGCACCGTCGCTCTTAAGTCGGATCGAAGTGCCTCCAAGCGCCTCAAATGTCCTGTTAAGCTTGGAGAAACAGCACTCGAATCCCTGCTTGTCGTGGTCGAAGAGGCCGACAGTAGGAGGTTCGTCGGGAAGGACCGTCTCGAGACTGGACCTAAGGGTGTCGGCGCCTCCTTGGAGACTATCGCCACAAGGGATGATTCTGTAGGGCGGTTCCTTGGCAGAATTGATCCTGCTCCACGCTTCTCGAAGAATCGCCGCGTCCCATTTCCCTTCAACCAAGAGCACCGGGGAGGTCGCGCTCCGGAGTTTCCCCAGCACGGTCTCGCTTGCTCGTCGCACCGCATCCATTTCCGCGACCATCTTCTCGTATTGTCGTTGCTGCTCCTCTTGGAGCGCCATTAGCCCCATCTCGACGTTGAGAATGCCAGTTTGACCCTTTCCACTTCCGGCCGAATCGGGGTGGACGCACGTCGCGCAGGTGCCCGCGACGTCCTGTTGCACACGATAGACGCACACATTGCGGTCCCGGAGACCGAAGAATGCTGGGGAGTGGGAGGTGATGAGAACCTGGGCCTCCCTGCAGTAAGTCGTCACCATTTCCTTTGCCAGCGCGGTACAGAGTCGATGCTCAATGCTGTTCTCAGGTTCCTCAAACCCCCAGATGTAGCGTCGTTTGGCATGCTTCGAGATGTGGTATAGGAGGGATGGTAGGAACCGCGACCGAATGCCGTCCCCGCGTACGCTCAACGGGAAGTCCTCGTCGTCCTTCCGCGTGGCCACGGTAAACGCACGGAACAGTTGATCGATCTTTTCCGGAAGCCTAACGCTTGTCGGGATCCCGACGACCGCTTCAAACTCCGACTGAAGACCAGCCGCTTCCCGTTGCAGAGTGGTGTTAAGGCGTTCGACGGCCCCGACGACGTCCGACTCCTCGGCGTTCTTCGCGATCAGCAGGTCCTGGAGCCGGCCCAGCATGTAGGTGAAGAAGTCGCTTTCCTTGATGGCAGGGATGTACTCAAAGCGGATGGAACTGAGAAAGCGCTGCAGGCCGGCCTGGGCCCGGTCGAGTGTGGTCGCCACCTCTCCCTTCCTGTGCTGTCTTGGAAGCGAACTTGTCGTCTCGCCCTCGGTCGAATATCGGTGCCATGTCCGAGTAACGGTAAACCGTTGCGGAAGGCTCTTCTCGAACCGGTTGCCCCGGACGAAACCCACGCCAACCTGGATAAACTGCTTGCCCTTGATCGTTTCCTTTCGGACCTCCTGCAGGCGCCGCCGGGAGAAGTCGCGATCGAAGTTCAGTGGCTCCCGCCACCCCGCTTCGCTGTTGAAGAAGAGGTTGAGGGCCTTCAGGACGTTGGACTTCCCAATATCGTTAACGCCGGCAAGCACGACTATGTCCTTTAGGTCCTTCAGGGCGAGCCTGTAGATGGAGCGGAAGTACTTGATATCAATGTGGTCAATCTCGATCACGTTCCCCCTTAAGCAACACGTCTTCTCAGTATAGCCACCGTCTCCGGAACTTGCAGAGGACAGCGGCGTGACTGGGAACCGTTCCATCACCTCAAGCCCCGCTGGAATCCAATGTGTACGGCGCGCGACGGCTCCGATCAGCGGTTGTCGGTTCGTTCTCCATTCTCGGACCACGGCCCACCGCCCGCGAACGATGGTGGCTGCCTCCGCCGTGTGGCTCAGAGCCCTACGGTTTGTGCGCTGCCTTCGCCGTGGCGAGGCGGGCGATCGTTTCGATGGCGATGGCGGCGACGGCGGCGCCGTAGTCGAGGTCGATGTTCTCCATCGTGTCGTGGGTGTCGTGGTACCCCTGCCGGTTGATGTCGTAGTCCTCCATGAACAGCACGGCCGGCACGCCGACGTCGGAGAAGATCTGGCCATCGGTGTTGTACAGCGAACTTCTCGACTCGAAGTGGAGGCGCACCTCGCCCCGCATGCGCGCGTGCTCGGCCACGGGCGGGATGACGGCGGGGTCGGCGCTGCGCGTGGATGGCCCGCGTCCGCGACGCTCGGGCGCCGCGTTGAGCGTCTCGGCGAGGGCGTTCCACGCCTCGTTGGCCAGGTGCGCCTGCAGCGCGGCGCGCAGCGCGCCGGGGCCGTCGCCGGGCGCGATCTGGAAGACGTACGGGCTCGACGCGCGGTTGTGGGCGATCATGTCCATCACGACGAGGCCGACGACCCGCGTGGGCGAAAGGTCCAGCGCGCCGTCCTCGCCGCGCAGCACCATCGCGCGCTCCATGAGCGCCCGGCAGAGGGCGCGCGCGCCCATGCAGTCGGCGGGGAACTCTTCGCCGGTGAGGTGGACGAGCCAGACGTCGCGCTCGAGGCGCCCCTGCCTGGCGAGCTCGAGGCAGACCGGCGCGGCCTGGAGCAGCGTCGCGGTCGCCGAGTGGTTGTCGTCGGCGCCGTGCGCGGCGAGGCGCGCTCCGGACCCCCCCTTGGCCGTGTCGTAGACGTCCTCCATGTACGCGGTGTCGTAGTGGTCGGCGAGGATCACGGCGTGGCGGCGGTCGCGGCCGGGGATCACGACGACGATGTCGCGCTCGTGCGCCTGCCCCTGTTGGTTCGCGAGCCAGCCGCCGAAGTCCGCGAACGGGAAGTCGGTGCGCCAGGCGAACGGCAGCTCGCCGCACTGCGCCTTGCCGGCCATACCGGCGGCGGCGATCGCCTCGCGGTGGCGCCCGATGAGGTAGTCGCCGAGCGGCTCGAGGTCGCGCCATTGGTGGGGGACGCGCCCCTGCGTGGCCGGGTCGGAGACGCAGTCGGCGTTGTCCTTGGTGAGGTAGAGGCCGTGCGCGAGGGTGGCGATGTCGCTCCAGTACGCCTCTTCGAACGCGCGGGTCGCGGTGACACCGTACGTCAGCGAGGACGTGCCGCCGCCGGCGCCGGCGTTCGGGGCCTCGAGCAGCGCCCCGGCCTCCTCGCGCAGCCGGCGGCCGGTCGCCGGGTCGGCGGCGCGGCCGGGGAGGGCGTCGAGCCACCCCTCGACCGTCTCGTGCTTGGCGAGCTTGAGGAGCCGGCGCGCGAACGAGCGCGGCAGCGGACGCTCCCCAAGGCCGCGCCACGCGGCGGCGAGCGCGAGCACGTTGGTGGCCTCGCGTGCGCCGCCGTTGGCATGGCGGAGCTCGGTGACCGCAGCGAGCTCGAGCGGCCGGCGCAACAGGCGGGGGAAGAGCTCGATCGCTTCGCCCCCGGCCGCGTCCGGGGATGCCACGAGATAGCCGAGGGGACCGTCGTCGAGGACCGTGGGCGTGTCGGCACCGGGCGCCACGAACGCCGCCAGCGGGCGGTGCCAGACGACCTCGTGGTCGCCGACCCGCATCGCGGGGTAGTGGAAGCGGTAGCCGAAGGTGCCGCCGGCGAGCACCCGCGTCCGCGCCGCCGCGATTGCCTCGGGGCCGGCGGCCGGACCGTCGAGGACGAGGCGGAAGTCGCCGCTCCAGAGCTGGACGTTGCGCGCCATCGGCTTGTCGTACAGGCCCATGGCGTCGAGGTCGGTGGCGAAGAGCACGCGCACGACCTTGTCCGCATGGGTCAGGATGTCGAGTTCGTTCTCGTGCCGCAACACGCGGTCCCAGCGGTGGGTGCGGGTGAACGACTCGCGCATGAAGGCGTCGTGCAACACGCGCACGAGCTTCTCCGGCCCGGGCTCGTGCAGCCACCCCGACTGCGGGATGCGGATCCCGTGCCCGCGATGACGGCGGGTCAGGCGCAGCAGCGGCAACTGCATCCCCGCCGGCAGCTCCGCGGCGAGGCGGAGGAACGTCGGCATCCCCCAGAACACCAGGCTGCCGGGGAACGGCAGCAGGTGCAGCCTCCCGTCCAGGTAGAGCGCCCGGACCTGGGCGGGCAGCGTCGCGAACGGCCGGAAGGTGAGGAGGTAGCGCACGCCCTCGAACGGACCGCCGTCGCCGAGGCCGAACGCGGCCGCCCACGCCGGCAGCTCCTCGGCCCACTCCCGCCGCGGATGGTACGGTCCTGTGGGGAGGATGCGGAAGCCGAGTGCCGCGAGTTCGCTCGCGTCGTGCGCCTCCTCGCCGTACGCCGTGCGCAGCAGGCGGGCGAGGAACGCGATCGCATCGGCTTCGCCGGCGCCGGACCGGGCGGCGAAGCTGCGCCAGAACGCCCGCTCGGGGCCGTGCTCGCTCGAGCCGAACAGCGTCCAGCGCACCCGCCCCTTGTCGTCCTGCGTGCGCGAGAGCGCGAGGGGGAGGAGGCTGACGAAGCGCTCGTGGCCGAGGCGGCCGGCAGCTGCGGCGAGCTCCGGCGGCCAGTACGGGTTGCCGGCGAGGTTGCGGCCGCCGTGGCCGCGGATCAGGTGCTCCTCGCGGCCGCGGCCGCGGCCGAGGGCGAGAAGGGAGGTGTAGAGCTCCCGGGCGATGTGCTCGAGGCCCGGCGCCAGCTCCCACGCCTGCTCGGCCTCGGAGACCCGCCACCCCCAGAGGTCGTCCTCGGCGAAGAGGTCCACATCGGGCTCGCCGTACGGCTTGCGGCCGAGCCGCGGGGCCGGCATGAACTCCGAGTACGCGGGCAGGGGAAAGGGGTTCGACCCCGGCTCCCCGTACCCGGCGAGTAGCGCCTTCCAGCCGTCGAGCCCGGCCATCGCCACCTCCGCGGTCCGCCATACAGGGTACAACCGCTCCCCCAGTGCGACCTCGACGCTCCTCGCCGGCGGGCTACAATCCCACCGTGTCAGGGAGGATCCGCATTGCGGGCGGCGGCCTTTCGGGGCTGGCCACCGCCGTCCACCTCGCCAGGCGGGGGCTCGAGGTCGAGGTGTTCGACCGGCACCGCGGCGGCGGCGGCCGCTTCGCCGGCGGCTGGCAGGTGCTCGAGAACGGGTCGGTCACGGCCGACGCCCTCGACGAGCTGCGCGGCATGGGCCTGGAGCCCGCGTTCGCGACGGTTCCCGCGACCCGCGCGCTGTTCCTCGACGGCCGCGGCGGCCGGCACGAGGTCGCCAGCGAGGTGCCGTACGCCTACTTCGTCCGCCGCGGGCCGGAGGGGAGCCTGGACTCGTGGCTGCGCTCGCTGGCGCTGGCGGCCGGGGTGACACTGCACGAGGGGGTGGCGGCGCCGGCGGACGCCGAGGTCGTCGCGACCGGCCCGCGCCAGGCCGACGGCGTGGCGCGCGAGCTGGTGTTCGCCTCGGACCTGGCCGACACCGTCGCCGTCCTCTTCGACCCGACGGTCACGCCGACCGGGTACGCGTACCTGTTCTGCCTCGGCGGGCACGGCACGTTCGGCGTGGCGCAGGTGCGTGGCGTCTCGGGCCTCCCGCGGGCCAGGGACCTTGCGTGGCGCCGCTTCCGCGAGGTGTTGGGCGAGTTCGCGGTGCGCGACGGGCGGGAGCACGGTCAGTTCATGAACTTCTCCGTGCCGACGCACCTGCGCGCGGCGGACGGGCGCTGGTACGTCGGGGAGGCCGCCGGCGTGCAGGACTTCCTCTTCGGGCTCGGCAACCGCCTGGCGTTGCGGACCGCCGGGCTGGCCGCGGCCGGGATCGCCGGGCGGTGGGACGCGCGCGCGTTCGCGGCGTCCGTCCGGCGGCCGATGCGGACGACCGTGGCGACCCGTTTCCTCTACGAGCGGCTGGGGCGCCGTGCGTTCGCCGCGTTCTGCCGGCGCGCGGCTCGCGCCGATTTCCGCCGGTTGCTGCTGCGGCTGCAGCGGCCGGGCCTCGCCAAGGACGCGGTCGCCTGGACGGTGATGGACGCGTGGCGCGAGCGCCGCGGCTGCCGGCACGCGAGCGTGTGCGGCTGGTGCCGGGAGCGGGAGCGGTGAGCGGCAGCCGCGCGCACGTGCGGCGGCTGGCGCACCGCCGCGGCGCCAACTTCTCGCTCGGGTTCCGCCTGCTGCCGCCGGCGAAGCGGCGGGCGGTGTACGCGGCCTACGCGGCGTGCCGCATCCCCGACGACATCGTGGACGAGGCCGGACCGGGCATCGCGCCAGCCGAAATCGTGCGCCGCCTCGACGCCTGGCGCGACGAGGTCGAGCGCACGTACGGCGGGCGGCCGGGGACTGCGGCGACCGTCGCCCTTGCGGAGGTCCTGCCGTCGTTCCCGGTCCCCAAGCAGGCGCTGCTCGGCCTGGTCGAGGGCTGCCGCATGGACTTGGAGCGCAGCCGCTACCGCACCTTTGCCGAGCTGGAGTGCTACTGCGAGTTGGTGGCCGTGACGATCTCCGACATCTCACTCGCGATCTTCGGCGTGCTGCGGGCCGAGGCGGCGGGGGCCGGCCGCCACTTGGCGATGGCGCTGCAGCTCACCAACATCTGCCGCGACGTCGGCGAGGATGTGGGCCGCGGCAGGATCTACCTGCCGCTCGACGAACTGGAGCGCTTCGGCGTGGCCGAGCGCGACCTCGAGGCCGGACGGGTCGAGGAAGACGCCTACGCCGGGCTCATGGCGTTCGAGTGCGCCAGGGCGCGCGAGCACTTCCGCGCCGCGAACCTGTTGCCGCCAATGCTGGAGGCCGGCTCGCGCCCGGCGGTCCGGGTGATGGGCGGCGTCTACCGCCGCGTCCTCGATCGCGTCGCCGTCGATCCGGCGGCGGCGTTCCGGCGCCGCACCGACCTGCCGCGCTGGCAGCGGGTCACCGCCGTCGCCGCCGGCCTGCTCGGCCGCCCGTTCGTCTGAGTCTCACCGGCGCCGCCGATCGCGGACCATCTGCTGCGTTGCGTTTCGCCGCCTCGCATCCTCACGTAGCCTCCGGCTACGCTCCGGTGCGACCGGCTCACGCGCCTTGCATCTGGCCCACGCTCGGCGGCGCGGCTGCACGCCGCGAGCCGAGGCCCTGCCGTCGCCTTGGTTTGGGGGTGTCGCCCTCTGACCACGGACGACTGACCACGGACCACGTCTCTTCTGTGCCCGGTGCCCGGTCTCTACGGGTTGGCGCCCTGGATGATCCAGTCCCTGACCGTGTCGAGTTCGGCTTGCGGCAGCTTCTTCGAGCCGAACAGGGTGCGCGGCATGCCGCGGCCTTCGATGGCGGTGTGGGAGACCTTGAGCCAGAGGTAGGAGCCGGCCGGGTCGCCGGCCTTCACCAGCGCCATGAGCGGCGACTCCTGGCTCTTGTGCTGGGTCAGGTCCGCGTACCCTTTGCCGCTGGAGAGGTCGAGCCCCTTCTTCGGGTTGTCGCCGCCGTGGCAGTCGGCGCACGCCTTGATGAAGATCGGCTCGACGTCCTTCGCGTACGAGAGCGGCGCCTGCGCCTGGGCCGCCAGAGCGACCGCTCCTGCGACCGCGAACACCGTTGCAACCGCGAGCAAGCTCCTGCGAGGCATCGTTCCTCCCTGCCGTCCACCATGATATCAAGCCACCCCATAGGCGCGATATTCCGGTGCCGCGCGCCGTCCTCCCGGGGACCGCGGGAAGTACACTTGCAAGGTGAGGGTGATCACCACCCATCTCGGCGCCGACTTCGACGCCCTCGGGGCGGTGGCCGGCGCGCTGCTGCTGGCGCCCGGGGCGCGGGCGGTTTTCCCCGGCTCCCAGGAGGCCGCGGTTCGCCGCTTCCTCGCGGCGGAGGCGATCGAGCTGCCGGAGGTGCGGGTGCGCGAGCTGCGCCGGGCGCGGATCACCGAGGCCACGGTCGTGGACTGCTCGTCGTGGCGCCGGCTCGGGGAAGTTGGGGAGCTGATCGCGGCGGCCGGGTGCCCGGTGCGGGTCATCGACCACCACCCCGAGGCTGCCGGCGCCATCGCCGCGACCGGGGTGCTGACCGCCCCTGTCGCGGCGACGTGCACGGTGGTCGTGGGCGAGCTGCAGCGGCGCGGCGTCGCGCCCGACCCCGTGAGCGCGTCGCTGCTGCTCCTCGGGATCTACGAGGACACCGGCGGCCTGACCTACGTCGACACCACCCCGACCGACGTCGCGGCGGCGGCGTGGCTGCTCGGGTGCGGGGCGCGCCTCGATTGGGTGCGGCGCTACGTCCTGCGGCCACTGGAGCCGGCGCAGCTCGAGCTCCTCAACCAGTTCGTCGAGGGCGCCGTCGAGCACCAGGTCGGCGGGGTGCGGGTCGTGATCACGGTCGTCCGGCCGAGCGAGCAGGTCGAGGAGGCGGCGTACGTGATCCACCGCTACGCCGAAATCTTCGACCTGCCGGTCGTGATCGCCCTCCTCGAGGCGCCGCCGCAGCTCATCGTCATCGCGCGTTCCAGCGTGCACGGGGTGGACGCCGGCAAGCTTCTCCTCCCGCTCGGCGGGGGCGGCCACGCCACCGCCGCGGCCGCCCGCCTGCGCGGCCGGAGCGCGGTCGAGGTGGCCGAGCAGCTCCTGGGCGAGATCGCCGCCTCGGTGGGGTCGCGCTCGACGGCGGCGTCGCTCGCGACGCCGTACCTGCACACCTGCCCGGCCTCGCTGACGGCGGCCGAGGCCAAGGAACGCCTCGTACGCCTGCGGATCAACGCCATGCCGGTCGAGGACGCGGGGGGGCTCGTCGGGACGGTGACTCGCCAGGTCCTGGACAGCGCGGTTGCGGGCGGCCTTGGCGAGAGGCCGGTCACGACCGTGATGCGGCCCGACGTACCGCAGGTGAGCGCCGATGCCCCGATCGAAGAGGTGCAACGGGTGTTCATGGAGGGCCAGGCCCGTTTCGTCGTGGTGCCGCTCGCCTCGGGGTGGGGGATCATCACGCGCATGGACCTGTTCCGCCGGCTGTACGAACGCCAGCTCGCGGAGGGCGCGCGCGTGGACCGGCGGTTGGCGGGGACGCGGCCGGTCGTGCACGACGTCGGCCGGCAGTTGCGCCGCGGCCTGCCGCCGGAGCTGCTGGAGGTCCTGGCCGCGGCCGGCGAGCTGGCGCACGAGGCGGGCGGGCGCGCCTTCCTGGTCGGCGGGGCGGTGCGGGACGTGCTGCTCGGGCGGGCGCTCGAGGACATCGACGTGGTCGTGGAGGGGAACGGCGTCGAGCTGGCCGAGCGCCTCGTCGGGCGCTTCGGAGGGCGCTCGCACCCGCACGAGCCGTTCCTCACCGCGGCGGTCAACCTCGCCGGCGGTGTCCGCCTCGACGTCGCCACGGCGCGAACGGAGTTCTACCGCTCGCCGGCGGCGCTCCCCGAGGTCGAGACCTCGGCGATGCGCCAGGACCTGTACCGCCGCGACTTCACGATCAACGCGATGGCGATCAACCTGACCCCGGCGCACTTCGGCGAGCTGGTCGACTTCTTCGGCGGGCAGCGCGACCTCGAACGGCGCCAGCTCCGAGTGCTCCACTCGCTTTCGTTCATGGACGATCCGACGCGAGCGATCCGAGCCGTCCGCTTCGCGGCGCGGCTCGGTTTCGAAATCGCGGCTGAGACGCGCCACCTCGTCCGAGTCGCGGTGCTCGAGGGGGTGTTCGCCCGCCTCTCCGGCGAGCGACTGCGCGACGAGATCGCGGAGCTGTTCGAGGAGGGCCACCCGGTCGAGGCGCTGGCGGAGCTTGCCGGTCTCGGCGTCTTCCCGGTCGTCTTCCCGGGGGTGGCGTGGGGCCTCGCGCTGCGCCGCTTCCTCCACGAGGTGGAGTCGGTGCTGTCGTGGTCGCAGCTCGAGGAGGTTTACCGCGGCCCGCGCTGGCCCGTCTACCTTGCGGCGCTGGCGACGCGCGCGGGCGAGGGGGGCGGCAAGGAGCTGGCGCGCCGGCTCGCCCTCTCGGGCAAGGTCGCGGCCGCGGTGGGGCACGCCCGCAGCCGGACCGAGCAGCTCCTGGCGGTCGTGTGCGCCGAGGGGGCGGCGCCGAGCGAGGTCGTTGCCGCGGTCGAGCGCGCCGATCCCGCCCTGGTGGTGGTCACGATGGCGTCGGCTGGCGCCCGGGAACGGCGGCTCCTGCGCCGCGCGCTCACCGTCTGGATGAGGATGCCGGCGCCGGTCACCGGCGCGGCGTTGCGCGCCGCCGGGGTCGGACCCGGCCCGGCGCTGGGGGCGGCGGTGCGTCAGACGCGGGCCGCGGTGCTGGACGGCAAGGTCACCCCGGCGGCGGCGCTCGCCCACGCGGTGAAGCTCGCCGGGAAGCTTGGAGGCCGGCCGTGATGGGAGTGTTCCTGGTGGCGCTGGCGGCGGCGGCAACCCCTGCGCCCACCTACGTCGTGGAGAGGGTCGTGACCCTGAACGGCGCCGTGACCCGCATCTCGGTGTTCCGCAACGGCGTGGCGGTGCTCGCGCGCCGCCACCCGGGCGAGAAGGAGAACGTCGTGCGGCAGCCGCTCTCCGAGGTCGAGATGAAGGTCGTCACCCAGGTTGTCGAGGAGTGCTACCCGGAGCTTGCGCGGTTCGGCACCGTGGGGGACACCCCGGGCCCGGGGTGGGTCGAGCTGCGCGTGGCGCCTGCCGACCGAGCTCCGCTGCTGATCCGCTACGCGGTCACGGCCGCGCCCAGCCTCGCCCTGTCGCGCCTCACGCACGCGCTTGACGGCCTGGAGGCGCGGCTGGTGGCGACCAGGGTGACGCGCGATGACCTGAGTTCCTGGGAGCCGGCTGCCGGCGACCGGGTCGAGCTCGAGGACGGGAGGATCGTCAAGGTTCTCAGCGTGACGCCGAACCCCAACGGCGTCTTCGTCGTCCACCTCCAGGTCGGCGACGGCCCGTCCACGTTCTTCATCACCGACGGCGAGCTGCGCCGCCTCGCGGTACGCAGGGTCGCGAAGTGAGGATCAGCGGAGGTGCCTGGGCATCGCGGCGGATCGCCGGGCCGCCGAAAGGCGCCCCGCTGCGTCCCACCCCGGATGCGCTGCGCGAGCAGGCATTCGCGGTGCTGGGGCCGCGCCTGGCCGGGGCGGCGTTCCTCGACCTGTACGCCGGCACCGGGGCCAACTCGCTCGAGGCGCTGTCGCGCGGCGCGGCGCGCTCGGTGCTCGTCGAGCGGGCGCAGGCCGCGGCCCAGCTCATTCGCCGCAACTTCGCGGCGCTCGCCGTGCCGGATGCCGCGTGGGAGCTGATCCTCCGCGACGCGACCCCTGCGCTCTCCGGGCTCGCGAGGCGGGGCCTACGCTTCGATTTCGCCTGGTGCGACCCGCCGTTCGCCGCCTGGGAGGACGGGACGGCTGCCCTGACGCTCGCGGTCGAGGCAGGAGTGCTGGCTCGCGGCGCCGAGGTCGTGCTCGAGGCCCCGCCGAAAGCCGAGCCGGCGATCCCGGGCCTCGCCGTCGTGCGCGTTCTGCGCGGCGCGTTCCTGCTGAGCGTCGAATAGCCGAGACTCCAGGGCAGCCGGTTTGACAGGGATCGCTGCCGATTCGATCGAACGGCTCTCGGCGTGCGATGAGCGGCTGAGCCGGCCGCTATTGCACGCGCGGTGGCGCGTAGTGCTCCCCCGGCTCGATGAGGTGCACGTAAGACCCTTTCCAATCCCGTTCAAAGATACCGGCCAGTGTTTGCGCCGGCCCCGCGCCGGCGATGAACAGCGAGGCATCGACGGTGGTGGCGAAGTAGCTCCAGCTCCAGTTGCCGGTGCCGATGAAGCTGACGCGGCCATCGGCCACGGCGTACTTGCAGTGCTCGACGCGTGCGTAGGGGATGAAACCTTGTGGCGCTTCGGGCAGCGCGCTGTACTTGACCTCGATGCCCGGCATCAGCGCCAGCGATTTCAGGTAGGTCTGCATCGGCTCGCGCAACGACCAGTCGGCGACAATGATGCGCACCTTGACGCCGCGTGCGGCGGCGTCGCGCAGCGCGCTGTCGAGCGCCGGCCACCAGCCCCTGGGGCCGTAGTCCTTGAACGCGCTGAGCGTCATCACCTGAATGTCGAGCGTGTGCAGGGCGCAATCGATGAACCGCACCAATTGCGGCTCCTCGCGATCGAGCCATGCCGGACTCATGGCCGGCGGACTGAAGGCCGGGAACAGGCTTATCGGCGGGCCGCCAGCCTGCTCGATCACGACCGGGTCTTGCGCCGTCACCGGGGCGAAGTCCGGCGGCTGCACCGCGCGCCGGGCGGCGGCAGGCAGGTCGGGATCGGCGGCCAGATGCCAGTCGAGATCGAATGCGGCTTCGAAGGTGCGCGCCAAACGCGCGTCGCTCACCACTGCGCCGATCTCGTGGATCTGCGTCAGCGCGCGCCAGTCCCAGTTCTGTGAGCCGACGAACACGATGCGGTCATCGACGATGAAGTACTTGGCGTGCAACACGCCGCCGGTGAGCTTGTCCACCGGCAGGATGCGGATCTCGAAGTTGGGTTTGCCCTGGAGCAGCGCGTAGGCGGCGCGGCTTTCCTTCATGAACGTGGCGTCGAGCAGAATGCGCACCTGCACCCCGGCTGCGGCGCGACGGATCAACGCCTCCAGCACCGGCTGCAGCGCCTCGCCGGGCTGGTTGCTGATGTAGAAGGCCGCGATATCGATACGCTGCTGCGCGTGGTCGATCAGCTCCAGCCACACCTGCTGCGTGCGGGGCACCCCGGACTGGCCGTAATCGGTGGCCACCGGCACGCTCTCCACGATCTGGAACGCGGGCGGCCCAGCCTGAGCCTGCGTCAGCGCAGGCAGCAGCATGGCCCCGAGCAGCGTCGCGCCGCGCGCGAGCCGGCCAGGCAGCCGGTGTGCCGCAATTCGGGTCATGGCTGGTGCGCTCGTCGAGGGTGTGTGCGTGGGGAAGGTGGGGCGCGGTTGGCTGCGTGCAGGCAGTTCGCTTTTCACCACGAATGAGTCTAAGCCGGCGCCGGCAGGTGTCAAGAACGAAGCGCCGGGAACGATGCGCCAGGTCCGACAGAATGAACGTGCAGCGGCGCGGCGCACGAGCTGGGGCCGCGACGCTATACTTGACGTGTGCTCAACTTCGACCTGCCGGGGTTCCTCGGGGCGCTGGTGGCGGCGTCGGCGCGGGGCGGCGACGTCCTGCTGGCGGTGGGGCTGCCGCCCCAGGTGCAGGTCGAGGGCGATCTGGTGCGCCTGTCGGTCGGCGGCATCGAGCGGCTGAGCCCGTTCCAGACCGAGGCGGTGGTATTGCACCTGCTGGCGCAGGCGCCGCCCTCGGCGGCGGCGCGGGTTCGCCAGGACGGCGCGGCCCACTTTGCCTATTCGGTGGCGGGGGTGAACCGGTTCCGCGTCGCCGTGTTCACGCAGCGCGGCACGTTCGCGGTGTCGTTGCGGACGATCCCAGAGCGGGTCCCGGCGCTCGCCGATATCGGCCTTCCCGACGCGATGCGCGAGGCGTGCCGCGAGCGCAACGGCATCGTGCTGGTCAACGGACCGGCCGGCTCCGGTCGCACGACTTCGCTCGCGGCGCTGGTGGGGGAGATCAACGCCACGCGCTCGTGCCACGTCGTCACGGTCGAGGACCCGATCGAGTTCCTGCACCGCCACGGGGCGGCGACGGTCAACCAGCGCGAGGTCGGCGCCGACACGCCCTCGCTCGCGGCGGGACTGGCGGACGCCCTCAGGCAGGGAGCCCAGGTGGTGCTGGCGAGCGAGCCGAGGGACGCCGGGCAGGCGCGGCTCGTCCTCGAGGCGGCCGAGACCGGCCACCTCCTGTTGTCGACGCTGCGGGGGTTCGACACCGCATCGGCCGTCAGGCGCTTCCTCTCGCTGTTCCCGGCGGAGGAACGGGACGACGTCCGTGGTCGCCTGGCCCGCGTGCTGCGGTGGTCGTTCACGCAGCAGCTCGTCCCGCACCGCGACGGCCGACGCCCGGTGGTCGAGGTGTGGCGCGCGACGAGGGCGACGTCGGCGCACCTGGCCGAAGGCCCGCTCGACTCAGGGGCGCTGGCTGACCTCTTGCGTGACGGCGAGCGCGACGGCCAGATCGGGTTCGACCGCGAGCTGGAGCGGCGCGTGCGGGCCGGGGAGGTGGACCTCGACACGGCCGTGTCGAGCGCGGTGCTGCCGCAGCAACTCGAGCTGCGCCTCCTCGACGTGCGGGAGGGGCGGACGTGAAGCGCGCGGTCGTCCTCGCCGGTCCGGCGCTCCAGGCGGAGGCCGCCCTCGGGGCGCTGGCGGCCGCCGGCTTCGAAGCGGTGGCCGCGGGCAGCGCGGCCGACGTCCGCGCCCACGTCGAGATCGGCGCGGCGGTCGTAGTGCTCGGCCCGGGCGGGCCGGGCCTGGATTCGGCGCAGGCGGCGGCGCTGGGCTCGATGCCGGCCGTGCTCCGGCGCTCGTGCGTCGTGGTCCTGGTGGGACAGGGGTTCACGACCGGCGACGGCTTCCGCGCGTTCGCGCTCGGGGTGGACCTGGTCGTCGGGACGGGGGACGCGGCCCGCCTTGGCGAGTTGGCGGGCGCGGCGGTGGCCGCGAAGCGGGTGCTGGTTGCGCCGCTCGACCCGCCCGCGGCCGGTCGCCTGGGCGGATAGGGTGGACAGGGCGGCGCGCGGCAACGGAATTCACCCGCGCCCGTAGACATTGCTGGAGTGAGGTGCGGCGTGCCACTGGTTGACGTCATCGCGCAGCTGGACGGTCTCAAGCGCTCGGTCGCCCGTGTGATCCGCGGCAAGGATGAGGCGATCGACTGGATCATCGCGGCGCTGCTCGCCCGCGGCCACGTCCTCATCGAGGACATCCCCGGGGTCGGAAAGACGACGCTGGCGCAGGCGCTCTCGCGCTCGCTCAACCTGGTGTTCTCGCGCATTCAGTTCACCTCCGACACGCTGCCCTCCGACGTGATCGGCGTGTCGCTGTGGCGGGCGGAGCGCGGCGAGTTCGAGTTCCTGCCCGGGCCGGTGTTCACCAACGTACTGCTCGCCGACGAGATCAACCGCGCCACCCCGAAGACGCAGGCAGCGCTGCTCGAGGCGATGAACGAGCGCACCGTGACGGTCGAGAAGACCCGCTACCGGCTGCGCGAGCCGTTCATGGTGCTCGCCACCCAGAACCCGGTCGAGTACCTCGGCACCTACCCGCTGCCCGAGTCGCAGCTCGACCGCTTCCTGCTGCGCATCTCGCTCGGCTACCCCGCCCCCGACGAGGAGCTGGCGCTGTTGCGCGCCGGCGGCGTCGAGGGGGAGCTGGAGGCGGTGCAGCCGGTGCTGGACGGGAGCGAGCTGGTGCAGCTGCAGGCGAGGGTGCGCGAGGTGCAGGTGGCGCCGGCGTTGCTCGCGTACCTCCTCGAGCTCGTGCACCGGACGCGGCGCCACCCGGCGCTCGGGCTCGGCGTCTCGACGCGCGGGGCGCTCGCGCTGCACCGAGCCGCCCAGGCGCTCGCGCTGGTCGAGGGGCGGGAGTACGTGATCCCCGACGATGTCCAGCGCCTCGCGGTGCCGGTAATGGCGCACCGGGTGGTGCTCGCGGGCGGCGAGGCGGGCGAGGGCTGGAGCCGCAGCGAGGCCGAGCGCGCCATCATCCAAGAAGTCGTCGACGGGACGCCCGTCCCGATATGACCAGGGTTCAGCAACCGCCACCGCGCCAAGTTGTAGGGGCGGGGCTTGCCCCCGCCCGAGTCGGGCGGCCGCAAGGGCCGCCCCTACATGCAAGACCTGACGTGCGAGGCGGTGACGGAGGAGTCCAGGACTCGGGGAGCGGGGAGGCGAAGCGGCGGCGGATGCCGGGACGCTTCGGGCGGGCGTTCCCGGGGTTCGGCTTGAAGCCGACGGCGGCGTTCTGGGTGTTCATCGTCGCGGTGCCGGTTCTTGGCGTCGCGGCGCTCAACACCGGCAACAATGCCCTTTACCTGCTGCTGTCGCTCGCTCTTGGGGCGTTCGTGGCCTCGGGGACGTTCTCGCGTCATACCTTGAGCCGGATCAGGGTCGCGCTGTCGCCGCCGCGGGAGGCGTTCGCGGGGGCCGCGGTCGGCCTGGAGCTCGAGGTTGCGAACACCTCGCGGTGGCTCCCGGCGGCGCTCGTGGTGTGCCGTCTCGTCGGCGCGCCGGGCCAAGTGGTCGTCCCCCTTGTCCCGCCCGGCGCGTCGGTGACGGTGACCCTCCCGACGGTGTTCGGTCGCCGCGGCCGCCGCCGCCTGCCGGCGGTCCAGGTCGAGGTGCGGTTGCCGCTGGGGTTCTTCGTCAAGTCGGTGCGCTGGCCGCAGAACGCCAAGGTGCTCGTCTACCCGCGCCGTGTCCACGCCGGGGCGGCGCGGTTCTCGGGCCTGGTGCGCAGCGGCGACGCGGCCGCGCCGGGGCGGGGCCGGCGCGGCGGCGAGGTCGAGCAGCTGCGGGAGTTCAGGTCCGGCGACGACCGGCGCGACATTCACTGGAAGCAGACCGCGCGGCAGCAACGCTTCATCGTCATGGAGCGCCGCGAGCGCTCGCTGCCGTCGCGCTTCCTCGCGCTCGACCGGGAGCTCCCACGCCGGGGCGACGCCGAGCTCCTCGGCCGCTTCGAGGATGTGGTGAGCGAGGTCGCGTCCGTGGCGCTGCAGCGGCTGCACCGCGGCGAGCCGCTCGGCCTCATCGTCGGCAGCCGGGTGATCCCGGCGGGGACCGGCGCGGCGCACGCGCGCCGCATCCTGGAGCGGCTGGCGCTCGTCGAGGCGGTCGGACCGGGCGATGACCCGCTGCCGCCGCTGGCTGTCGGCGCCGCGGTCTACCGTCTCGTGGGGCCCCGGTGAACGCCGTCCTCGAACGCCAGCGCTGGCTCGCGGTGCTCGCGCTCGCGGCGGCGGTGCCGCTGCCGCTCACCGGCGTGGTGAGCTGGCCCTTTCTGATCCCGTACGTCGCGGCGGCGGTGTGGGTGGCTGCGAGCCCCCGGCCCCTGGCGCCGTTGCCCGCCTGGGTCGAGAACCTCCTCGCCCCCGCGATCCTGGCGGCGGTGGTGGCGGCGGGCGGCGTGCGCTACGGCGTGCTGCGGCCGGTCGCGCAGCTTGCCGTGCTGGTCGCCGCCGTACGGCTGCCCGGGTGCGGACAGCCGAAACGGGCGCGCCTGACGGGCGGGGTGGTGGCGCTGGTGGGGATCGCAGGGATCGCCTCCTCGACGCACCCGGCGCTCGCGCCCTACCTGGTGGCCGTGCTCGCGCTCGTGGTGGCCGCGGCCGGACGGCTGGCCGGCGTCGCCCTGATGCCGGGGGGGAGGCGGCGGCCGGCGGCGGCAGCATGGCCGCCCGCGCGGCTGGTGACGGCCTCCGTCGTCACGGCGGTTCTGGTGGCGGCGCCGCTGTTCGCGCTGCTGCCGCGGCTGCGGTCGCCGTTCGCGGGGAGCCCGTTCGGCGCCCCGCCCGCCAGCGGCTTTCGCTCGCTGGTGACGTTGCGCGGGATCGGCGACATCGCGGTCTCGCGCCGGACGGTGCTGACGGTGAGCTTCCCAGAGGTGAAGCCGGGCCACGTGAGTCCGGACTGGCTGCGCCTGGCCGGGGCGACGCTGAGCCGCTACCGGGCCGGCGGATGGGTGGAGGCGAAACGCAAAGGGGAGCGCCTTTCCGGCCGGGGGGGGCGACCGATCCCGCTGGCGGAGGGGCCGGGTGCAGCCCGGCTGGTGCGGGCCGAGATCGTGCTCGAGCGCGAGGGGGGCAACCTCTTCCTTCCGCTGGGCGCCACCGCGATCTCCGTGCAGCCAGAGGTCGCTCTCTCTCGCGACCCTTCGGGTTCGCTCCGCGTGCCGCGGCACACCCCGCTCCCGCTCGAGTACACGGTGGAGTTCGACCCGGCCCGCGTCGTGCAGCCCCCTCCTGACGACACCGACGTTGAGCTGCCGCCCGGGAGCGACCGCCTGCGCGACCTCGCGACCACCGCCACGCAGGGGACCACCAACCGCCTGGCGGCGGCGCTCGCGCTCGAGCAATACCTGCAGACCCACTACCGGTACTCGCTGCGGAGCAACGCGCCGGTGCGGCAGGATCCGGTGGAGTGGTTCCTCTTCTCCGCGCGCGAGGGACACTGCGAGTTCTTCGCCTCGAGCATGGTGCTGCTGCTGCGCACGCTTGGGATCCCTGCGCGGCTTCAGGCCGGCTACATCGGCGGCGAGAGCGAAGGGAACGGGACCTACCTGGTCCGCGAGAGCAACGCCCACGCCTGGGTGCTCGCCTTCGTGGAGGGCCGTTGGCGCGTCTTCGACCCGACGCCCCCGGAGGGACGGCCCGGCATCCTGGCGGCCGGCGGGGCGCTGTCCGTGCGCGAAGCGTGGGACCGCTTCGAGAGCGCGTGGGACCGCTGGGTGCTGACGTTCTCGTTGTCCGACCAACTCGACATCGCGAGCGGCCTCGTCGAGGCGGCGGCGAGCGGGGCGCGGCGGGGGGTGCCGGTGGCGGCGGGCGCCGCGGGGTTCGCCGCCCTGGCGTGGCTGCTCTGGCGGCGCAGGCGGCGCCCGGAGCGGCTCGCCGTACCGGACCCGAAGGCGCCCGCCATCACGTTTGCCCTCCGCCGCGTGATGGCCGCCGCGGGGCGCCGCGGCGTCGCGTTGGCGCCCGCGACAACGGTCCGGGAGTTTGCCGCCGCGGCGGCCGCGGCGGTCCCCGCAACGGCCGCACCGCTCGCGTGGCTCGCCCGCGAGCACGAGCGCTGCCGCTACGCCGGCGCGCCGGCCCCCCCGCGCCAAGCGGTGCGGCGTGCGGTCCGCGCCGTCGAGCGCGCCTTGAAAACGCCGTAGCGGCGGGCCTGGGCCTTTCCTTCTCGCCTCGTGAGGTCTCGTGCTCGCCGGTCCCGCGGGTGGCCGGATGCGGGCCCGGGCGCCCCCGCGCCCGAGCCCGCATGCTCCTCCGTCCGCGACCGGACAGGGCGATCCGCGCCGGGGTTCCTCGCGGTCCGCGTGAAGCCGCGGCCGCGACACCCGAGCGCGGCTCGCCCGTCCGGGACCCGCGGTCGGCGGAGCCAATGACCACCCGCGGCACCGGCGCATGGACGACACCCCCGCCCACCAGTCGGAGGCCCTGCTGCACGCCGAGGATCCTGTCAAAGCCCAAAGCCGACAGCAGGACCTCCGGCTGACGGGGGGTGGGTGGCCAAAACCACCCAGCGGGTCCAGGCCGATGGCACCGTAGCCCGCGGGCAAAGAGAACAGGCCTCACGCCGTGAAGAGAAGACCCAAAATGGCCGCCGGACCGGCAAGCAAGAGGTCTCCACCCAGTGGAAGGCGCACCTACGCCGCAGCGAGCGGGGGTTCGGGGCGGGTGGAGTCTAGGCGGGCGGGCGGCACCGGGCCGGCGAGCCAGGCGGAGAGGGCGATGCTGGCGGCCGTGAGGGGGATCGCCGCGAGGACGTCGATGACGTAGTGGTAGGTGAGCAGCACGGTGGCGGCGATCAGGAGGCTGCCGAGCGGGAGGAGGATGTTGTAGAGCGTCCAGTTGCGCCTGCGGGCGCAGAACAGGACGGCGAGCGTCACCATCGTGTGGCCGGACGGGAACGCGTCGGTCTTGGTCTTCTCCCACTGGTCCAGCTTCTCCCTGACCTCGTCGCCCACCCGGCCGGGGAGCGACTCGTAGCGCTGCTGCGCGATGGTGGTCCGGGGGCCGTACGCCGGGACGACGAAGTACCCCGCGTACGACACGAGGAACGTGATCACGATCGCGCTCGCCACCCTTGGGAGGAACGGGTCGCGTCTGGCGCCCAGGGTCAGGAGCAGGGCGACGCCGAGGAAGTAGAAGGTCGAATACGCGAGCGTGAGGACGTCCACCAGCCAGGCCGGCAGGGGGAGGGTGTACAGGGCCGCCTGCGCCTCCGGTCCGAGCAGCATCCGGTCGATCGCGAGCAACGCCCCGTCGCGGATGTGGGGGTTCACCAGCGGGATCAGGTGCCCGAGGTTGAAGAAGATGTACGGCAGCAGCGGCACCGGCAGCAGCTCGCGCGCCCAGTAGCGCCACCCCTGTCCGCCCTCGCCGAGCGCCAGCGCGGCGACTGCGAACAGCGCCCCGACGGTCACGAACGAGGACCAGACCATGACCGGCACCCGGCCGGGGTGGCAAAGCGCGATGACGGTCATCGCCGTGAGTCCGGCCAGGAGAGCGAGTTCCGAGACTCGCAAGCGTCCCTTGCGGGCCTCCGCCTGGGGCTCTAAGATGGATTCTGTGCTCCGCCGCATGCTTTTCGCCCTGCTCCTCCTGGTTGCCCTCGCCCCCGGCGTTTCGGCCGGGCAGCGCGTCGTGATTCTAACTCTCTCGGACTCGATCCAGCCCGCGTCGCTGCGCTACCTGGAGCGGGGCCTTGCGACCGCGGACGCAACCGGGGCGGCGGTGACGGTCATCGACCTCGACACCCCCGGCGGCCTGCTGTCGTCGCTGCGCCAGATGACGACCGCGATCACGGGGGCGCGGCGGCCGGTCGTGGTCTACGTGACGCCGTCCGGGGCGCGGGCGGCCTCGGCGGGGTTCTTCCTCCTGATGGCCGCCGACGTGGCGGCGATGGCGCCCGGGACCAACGCCGGCGCCGCGCACCCGGTGGCGGGCGAGGGGGCGGAGCTGTCCAAGACGATGGCCGAGAAGGTCACCAACGACGCCGCGGCGCTGATCCGTTCGCTCGCGACGCAGCGCGGTCGCTCGAGCGAGTGGGCGGAGAAAGCGGTGCGCGAGTCGCTCTCGTACACCGAGCGCGAGGCGCTGGACAAGAAGCTCATCGACGTCATCGCGCTCGACCGCGCCGAGCTCCTGAAGTGGCTGAACGGCAGGACGGTCAAGCGGTTCGACGGGCGCACGGAGACGATCTCGCTCCCGGCCCCGGAGATCGTGGTACTCGACCCGAGCGCCGGCGACAAGCTGCTCTCCGCGATCGCGCACCCGAACATCGCGTACCTGCTCCTGCTGCTCGGCATGGTGGGAATCTACTTCGAGCTCTCGCACCCCGGCGCCGTGCTCCCCGGGGTGCTGGGCGGCATCTCGGTCCTGCTGGCCCTGTTCGCGCTCTCCGTGCTGCCGGTCAACTACGTCGGCGTGCTGCTGATCCTCCTCGGGGTCGGCTTCTTCGTCCTGGAGGTCAAGGTGGCGAGCTATGGACTGCTGACCGCGGCGGGCCTGGTGAGCTTCGTGCTCGGTTCGCTCATGCTGATCCGCTCGCCGTTCCCGGCACTGCGGGTGGGCCTTGCGGTCGTGCTGCCGACGGCGCTTGCGGTCGCGTTCATCGTGATCTTCCTGCTCTCGCGGGTCCTCCGCAGCCACCGCGCGCAGCCGCTCACGGGCGCCGAAGGTCTCGTCGGCGAGACGGCCGACGCCGTGGCGGCGCTGGCGCCGGACGGCAAGGTCTTCGTGCACGGAGAGTACTGGGACGCATTCTCGCACTCGCCCGTCCCCGAAGGGGGGCGCGTGCGGATCGTCAGGGTCGTGGGCAAGAGACTGGAAGTGGAACCGGCCGGGGCTGACCCCGGGCCGGGAGAAGGGGAGGCGTAAATGGCTCCGCAGTTCCCGATCGGCATCTTCCTGGCGGCGTTCTTCGTGCTGGTGTTGCTCTTCAAGTGGATCAACATCCTCAACGAGTACGAACGCGCCGTCGTCTTCACTCTTGGCCGCGTGGAGAAGGAGGCGAAGGGCCCCGGCATCATCTTCGTCCTCTGGCCGGTCCAACGCATCGTCAAGGTCAGTCTGCGGACGGTCGTCCTCGACATCCCTCCCCAGGACGTGATCACGCGCGACAACGTGTCGGTGAAGGTGAACGCGGTGGTGTACTTCCGTGTCGTCCAGCCGGTGCACGCGATCATCGACGTGGAGAACTACGTGTACGCCACCTCGCAGCTCTCTCAGACGACGCTGCGCTCGATGCTCGGCGAGGTGGTCCTCGACGACCTCCTGGCGGAGAGGGAGAAGCTCAACCAGAAGCTGCAGGAGGTCATCGACCGCCACACCGACCCCTGGGGGGTCAAGGTCGCCCTCGTCGAGGTCAAGCAGGTGGACCTGCCGGAATCGATGCAGCGCGCCATGGCCAAGCAGGCCGAGGCTGAGCGCGAGAAGCGCGCCAAGGTGATCCACGCCGAGGGCGAGGCGCAGGCGGCGCAACGGCTCTCCGAGGCGGCCGCAATCATCAACTCGCAGCCGGCGACGTTGCAACTTCGCTACCTGCAGACGCTCACCGAGATCGCCACCGAGAAGAACTCGACGATCATCTTCCCGCTGCCGATCGACCTGATCCGCCCGTTCTTCGCGAAGCTGAACCCCGAGGCGAAGTAGGGGAGAGGCGCGGCGCGCCCTGGGAGATGACTGCCTGAGATGAGCCGCTACTTCGAAATCATCATCACCGGCCGCCAACTCGCGGCGCTGGTTGCGGGCGTCGCGCTGCTGATCGCGGTCGCCTTCGGCCTCGGCGTCGGCGTGCGGTTGCTGCGACCCGCCGTGCCGGTGTCGCACGAGACGATCGCGGCGGCGCCAGCCATCGTGCCAACGGCAGCGGCGACGGCCCCGGTGGCCGTGGCCACGGCTGCTCCGACGCCGGCACCGCCGCCGACGGTGGCGCCGGCGGCGACGCCCGCGCCGCCCCCGGTCGAGACCGAGAAGCCGAGGGCGAAGGAGGCGGCGGTACCGGCCTCTCGGTCGTCGGCGCGCTGGGTGCAGGTGGCGGCGTTCGGCAGGCGCGAGCAGGCCGAGGGTGTCAGGAACCGCGTGGTCGCGCTCGGCTTCACGCCGCGGCAGGCGGTGGTCCAGCCGGCCGAGAGCGGGAAATTCCGCGTCCGGGTCGGGCCTTTCCCTGATGGGGAGAGCGCCGCCCGGGTCGCGGCGCGGCTGCGGGCCGAAGGGTTCGGCGGCGCGTTCGTTGCCAGGCCGGGCGAGTAGGATCCCCATCCCGGGAGGAGGAACCGGATCGCGATGACCGCCGGTCGAAGCAATGAACCCCGTCGGAGGCATGTGACGTGAGCACCGTCCCGCTGCCGGTCTGGATCCGCGAGCGCAAGCTCAACCTTGGCGCGCTGCACGAGATCCGCGGCGTGATGAGCCGCGGCGGGCTGCACACCGTCTGCGACGAGGCGCGCTGCCCCAACCGCAGCGAGTGCTTCGCCCGCGGCACCGCGACGTTCCTGATCATGGGCGACGTCTGCACGCGCTCGTGCCGCTACTGCTCGATCGCGCACGGTCGCCCGCGGCCGCTCGCCGCCGGCGAGCCCGCCGAGGTCGCCCGGGCCGCGGTGACGATGGGGCTCAAGCACGTCGTCGTCACCTCGGTGGACCGCGACGACCTCCCCGACGGCGGCGCCGCCCACTTCGCCGCCGTCATCGCCGAGCTCAAGAAGCTCGACCCGCGCCCCACCGTGGAGGTCCTCACTCCCGACTTCCGGGCGGACATGGCGGCCGTGGACGCGGTGGTCGCCGCCGGTCCCGACGTGTACAACCACAACGTCGAGACGGTGGAGCGCCTGTACCCTGCGGTGCGGCGCCAGGGCCGGTACCGGTGGGCGCTCGAGGTGATCGGCCGCGTCGCCTCGCACGGCGGCGGGATGGTCACGAAGTCCGGCCTGATGGTCGGCCTCGGCGAGGCCCCGGAGGAACTCGAGCGGACGCTGGGCGACCTCAAGGCGGCCGGTTGCCAGGTGGTCACGATCGGCCAGTACCTGCGCCCCACCGCCCGCGAGCTCCCGGTCGCGCGCTACTGGACGCCCGCCGAATTCGCGGGGCTCGAGGGGTACGGGCGCTCGCTCGGTCTCGAGGTGATCGCCGGCCCGTTCGTGCGCTCGTCCTACCACGCCGAGGAGGCGTTCCTCAGGGTGTCCGGCCCGGGAAGCCAGGGTCGGCGGTGACGCGACCGTGCGCATCGCGCTGATCCAGCAACACGCAGGCCCCGATCCCGGCGAGAACTTGCGCCGGGGGCTCGCCGCCGCCGAAATGGCCGCCGCGGGCGGGGCACGGCTCGTAGCCTTCGCAGAGCTGGCGCTCACCCCGTTCTACCCGCGCATCCCGTCGTGCGGCGCGCCTCCGCTCGACCTTGCGGAGACCGTTCCGGGGCCCACGACGGAGGCCTTCACGGCGCTCGCCCGCCGCCTCGGGGTGGTTTTCGTGCTCAACCTGTACGAGCGCGACGGCAGTCGCGCGTTCGACAGCTCGCCGGTGATCGACGCCGACGGTTGCCTCCTCGGCGTGACGCGCATGCTGCACGTCGCGGAGATGGAAGGGTTCCACGAACAGGGTTACTACACGCCCGGCGACCGCGGCATGCCCGTGTACCGGACCGCTGCCGGGCGCCTCGGTGTCGCCATCTGTTACGACCGGCACTACCCGGAGGTGATGCGCGCTCTGGGTCTGCGGGGTGCCGAGA
The DNA here is from genome assembly GCA_963789745.1 of uncultured Acidobacteriota bacterium. Lineage (GTDB taxonomy): Bacteria > Acidobacteriota > Thermoanaerobaculia > Thermoanaerobaculales > Thermoanaerobaculaceae > RBG-13-68-16. Next base: position 187,207 of record CAWBLW010000002.1, read on the forward strand.
TCGTCGTCATCCCGCAGGCCGGGGCGGTGGGGGAGTGGCCAGACGGGCTCTACGAGGCGGAAGTGCGTACGGCCGCTTTCCAGAACGGCTACTTCACGGCGCTTGTCAACCGCGTCGGCGTCGAGGGCCAGCTTGAATTCGCCGGCGAGTCGTTCGTCTGCGACCCGGCAGGAGCGGTGGTGGCGCGTGCGCCGCGCGGCGTCGACGACATCCTTTTCGCCGACCTGGACCTCGCCGAGGTGCCCCGGTCGTACGGGCGCCGCCTGTTCCTGCGCGACCGCCGCGCCGAGCTCGCTGCACATCTTCTCGAGCGCGCCGAGGACCTCACGTCGTAGGACCCGCCCGCGCGGCTTTCTCACGTTGACCGTCGCCGCCTGGGCGGAGACGGCAGCCGGCGGGTGGAGGTTCCCCACGCTTCCTTGGGCTGGCGTGTGCTGATACGCTGAGCCGGGGAGGCCGGATGACCACGAACACCAAGGGAAGCGGGTCGGGGCTCGCGGCGGGGAGCAAGGGCAGCCCCCTGGGCAAGGCGTTCATCGGCATCGCCGGCATCATCGGCGCCGGCAAGACGACGCTGGCAACCGCGCTGGCGCAACACCTGGGCCTCGACGTGCACTACGAGCCGGTCACCGACAACGAGTACCTGGCGGACTTCTACCGGGAAACCAAGCGCTACAGCTTCGCCATGCAGATCTACCTCCTGAACCGCCGGTTCCAGCAGCACCAGGAGATCATCTGGCGCGGCCGGGGCGGCGTCCAGGACCGGACGATCTACGAGGACGCCATCTTCGCCCGGACGCTGCGGGACATGGAGCTGATGGACCCCAGAGACTACGAGACGTACGTCACGCTGTTCCGCAACCTCTCGAACTTCATGTGCCGGCCGAACGTCATCATCTACCTCGACGTCACGCCGGAGAAGTCGATGGAGCGCATCCGCCTGCGCAGCCGCGGCGTCGAGTCGGGGATCACCGTCGAGTACCTCACCCGCCTGTACAAGAACTACGAGGAGTTCCTCGCCGAGATCAGCCGTCTGATCCCGGTCCTGCGGGTGCGCTGGGACGAGTTCTGGGAGGTCGAGCGCCTCGCCGAGGCCGTCGCCCGAGAGTACCAGCGCGGGAGCTTCCTGCGCGAGGTCGCGCAGCTGGCATGAGCCGGACCCCGTCGAACCACCTCGGATCTCGACCGTGAACGCCCGCGGGCACACGCCGTGGCTGCTGGCTGGCGGGCGCGGGCGTCGCGATGGCGCTCGCGCTGCCCGGGCCCGGCCTCGTGCCGCTCGTCCTGGTCGTTCCTGGTCTGCTGCGGCGGGCGCTCGCGGGGGCGCGTGGGTGGCGGGCGTTCCGGATCGGCTGGCTCGCGGGGTTCGCCCAGTGGGCGGTGGCGGTGGCGTGGGTGTTCATCGTCCTGCACCGCTACGGCCACCTGCACGCCGCGCTGGCGGTCCTTGCGGTGGCCCTGATGGCGGGGATCCTCGGCCTGACCTGGGCGATCGCGGGGTGGGCCGCGAGCCGGGTGCCGGAGAGGCTGCGGATCGTGGCCCTGCCGCTTGGGCTCGCGGCGTTCGAGGAGCTGCAGCGCTTCCCGCCCTGGATCTTCCCCTGGAACCCGGCGGCGGCGGTGTTGACGCCGGTGCCGGCGCTGCTGGCCCCGCTTCCCGTGACCACCGCGATCGGCCTGTCCCTCCTGGTGTTTCTGGCCGGGAGCGCGCTGGACGCGCTGCTCGTGCCCGGCCTGCGGCGCACGGGCGCCGTGTGGCTGGCCGTGGCGATCGGCGGCTGGTCTGGAGCCGCTTTGCTGGCGCCCCGGTTCCGCCCGGACGGGCCGGAGGTGAAGGTGGCGGCGTTGCAGCCCGACGTGCCGCTCGAGCGCCGTTGGGACCCGGCCAACGAGCCGTCGATCGAAGCCCGGGTGTGGCGCCTCTCGCGACGGGGGGCGGACACGGGGGCGCGCTGGATCGTGTGGCCCGAGAGCGCGCTGCCGCGCGTCCTCGAGAGCGACGGGGATTTCCGCCGCGAGGTCGAGGCGTTCACGCGCGAGCGCGGCGTCTGGCTGCTGTTCGGCTCGATCGGACTCGGGACCGGCGAGGACGAGTACTACAACTCCGTGTACGAAGCGTCGCCGGGGGGCCTGCTGCCGTGGCGCTACGACAAGGTTCACCTGGTGCCGTTCGGGGAGTACGTGCCGCTCGTCGGCCGCGTCGCGGCGCTGCGCGCGCTCGTCCGCGAAGTGGGCGCGTTCACGCCGGGAACGCACGTGCAGCCGTTGCCGGGACCGGCCGGACCGGTCGGCGTCGCGGTGTGCTACGAGGTGGCCTACCCGTCACTGTACGCCAGCGAGGTGGTGCGCGGCGCGGCCGTGCTCGCGACGATCACCAACGACGGTTGGTACGGCGACTCGGCGGCGCCGCGGCAGCACCTCGCCCTCGCCATCCTGCGGGCGGCCGAAGCGCGGCGCTACCTGGTCCGGGCGGCCAACACCGGGATCTCCGCGGTGATCGGCCCGTACGGGCGCGTGCTCACCCGCCTGGGCGTCAACCGCGAGGGGTTGATCACCGCCGAGATCCGGCCCGGGACCGGCATCACCCCGGCCGAGTCGCACAGCGGCGCGATCCGAACGAGCGTTGTGCTTGTGGCCGCGGGTGTTATGATTCTCGGTGCCCGCCGCCGGCGAGAGGGTCGCTGACCCGGCCGGAGCAGGCCGGGCCCGCGAGGAGGCACCTTGCTCGAAGACGTCATGAGCCGCGCGCAGCAGGTCCGCGACACGCTGGTGAGCGTGCGGGGGTACCTTTGACGCGGGCCGCCTGCAGGCCGAGCTGAACACGATCTCCGAAGACACCCAGCGCGCCGACTTCTGGAACAATCAGGAGCGCGCCAGGGGCGTGATGCGGCTGCAGCGGGGCCTCGAGGCCAAGCTCGCCAACGACCACTTCCTCGCCGAGGCGGTCGAGGAGATCGAGGTCGTGCTCGAGCTCGCCAAGGAGGACCCCTCCGGCGAGGCGGAGCTGATTTCCATCCTGGCCCGGGTCGAGCCCCGGCTCGCGCGCATCGAACTCGAGACCAAGATGACCGGCGAGTACGACGCCAACAACGCGTACGTCGAGGTGCACCCCGGCGCCGGCGGGACCGAATCGGCCGACTGGGCGCAGATGCTCCTGCGCATGTACCTCAAGTGGTGCGAGCGGCGCGGGTTCGAGGCCGAGGTGCTCGACACCCAGAACGCCGAGGAAGCCGGGATCAAGTCCGCCACCGTCCTCGTCAAGGGCGAGTACGCGTACGGGTACATCAAGTCCGAAAGCGGGATCCACCGCCTCGTCCGCATTTCGCCGTTCGACGCGCAGGGGCGCCGGCACACCTCGTTCGCCTCGGTGCAGGCCTACCCCGAGGTCGACGACGAGGTCGAGGTCACGATCGACGACAAGGAGATCCGGATCGACCGGTTCTGCTCGTCCGGGCCGGGGGGGCAGGGGGTCAACACAACCTACTCCGCCGTTCGCCTCACCCACTTGCCGACCGGGATCGTGGTCAGTTGCCAGAACGAGCGCTCCCAGATCAAGAACCTCGCGCAGGCGACGAAGGTGCTGCGCGCGCGGCTGTTCGAGCTCGAGCGCCGCAAGAAGGAAGAGGAGCTGGAGAAGATCAAGGGCGTCAAGAAGGACATCTCCTGGGGGAACCAGATCCGTTCGTACGTGCTGCAGCCGTACCGGATGGTCAAGGACCTGCGCACCGGCCACGAGGTGGGGGACGCCGACCGGGTGTTGAACGGGGACATCGACCCCTTCATCGAGGCGTACCTCAAGCAGAAGGCGCAGGCGGCGACCGAGGGGTGAGCCGGATGGGCTCCTCGCGCGCGCCCCGCGACGACCGAACCCCGGACCCCGGACCCCGGTCCCCGGTCCCCGGTCCCCGGCTTCTCTGGGCCTCGCCGCTGCCGCCGACCCGTTCCGGGGTGGCGGATTACGCCGCGGAGGTGCTGCCGCACCTGGCGCGCGCGACCCGGGTGGCGGTCGTCGAGCCACCAGGCTGGAAGCCGAGCGGGGAACCGGCCTGGCTCGAGGGCGTCGAACGACTGCCCCACGACGCGGCTTCGCCCGCTGGGGCGGTGAGCTTGCTGCACCTGGGCAACAACCCGTACCACCTCTGGATCGCCAAGCGCCTGCGCGCCGCGGGCGGCGTGGTGGTGCTCCACGACACCGTGCTGCACCACCTCCTCGTCGAGGAGGCCGCGGCCGACGGGGCGTGGGAGCGCTTCGGCGAGGAGATGGCGCAGGCGCACGGCGCGAGCGGCGCCGCGCTCGCGGCCGCCCGCCGGTGGGGCTATTCGGGGCGCCTGGACCCGTTCCTCTTCCCGGCCCGCAGCCCCTTGCTGGGGTTCGCGTCCGGCGTGATCGTGCACAACCGCCAGGCCGAGGCGGACGTGACGCGCGATTGCCCCGGCCTGCCGGTGCGCCGGGTACCGCTCGCGGTGGCGGCGCTCCCGGCCGGGGATCGTGCGGCGTGGCGCGCGCGGCTGGGCGCCGACGAGGACGAGCTGCTGCTCGTCCACCTCGGGTTCCTGACGCCGGCGAAGGGGATCGACGTCATCCTGCGCGGCGTGGCCGCCCTGACCCAGTTGGCGGTCCCCATCCGCCTGACCGTGGTCGGCGAGGGGGCCGAGGCGGCCTCGTTGGCGGCCGCGGTGGCCGCGGCGGGGCTGTCGGAGCGGGTGCGCTCCTGGGGGTACGCGAGCGAGGAGGATCTGGGCGGCATCGTCGCCGCGGCCGACCTCGGCCTGGTCCCCAGGTATCCGACTGCCGGCGAGACCTCGGCGGCCGCCTTGCGTTTCCTGGCGTCCGGGACCCCGGTGGCGGTGGCAGGGTACCGCCAGTTCCTCGAGTTCCCCGCGGCCGCCGCGCCCCGGATCGCGCCGGGGCGGGCGGGGGTCGGCGACCTGGTCCGGGTGGCGGCCGCGCTCGCCGGCAGCGCGGCGGCACGGTCCGCGGCGCGGGACGCGGCGCGCAACGCCTGGGTCGACGGCGGCCACGAGCCGCGTTTGGCCGCGGCGGCGTTGCTGGCGGCGGCGCGGGCGCTTTCCCGCGTCGCTCCGTGAGGCTGTTCGATCCTGAGGTTGCGCGCCGCGACCGCCGAACGTCCTCGTCGGTCCCGCGTCTACGCAGTGGAAAGGGAGCCTCGACGAGCCGCCGTTTAGAGAAGAACCGGGGAATCGTGAGCCAGTGGCTGGCGCAGGCAGAGGAGAAACGGCGGGAGGATCGGGGGCTCGAAGTCGACTGCGAGCGCCTAGAGGCGGCCGTTGGGCAGCTCGGAAGCGCTCATCGAAGACAATCGTGAGAGCGTCATACACGGTACCCATCAGTACCCATTGCCCCACCCGAGAGGCCCCCGAGCCTCGAACTCGCTCGGGGGCCCCCTCTAACGTTGGGCGCGAGGACCGCGCTGCCGAAGTGGGTGCCGCGCCCAATCAACCAGCCACGGTGGCTTCACCAGGGGCGCGCGCTCGGTGTTGCGCGTCCCTCCCGCCGTAGGCGCGCGTGCGTCGATTGTCGGCCACGTTGCACCGATGGGTGCATGGTCGGCCGCTGTCGGGGTCATTGTTGCTTCTCGACCGTTGGTGTCTTGCTGGGTGAGGTCGTCAGGTCCAGCCATACTACGCTGCGCGTTTGCCTGCGGAAGAACACCAAGCTGGTGCCGTCGGTGCCGGCCAGGGTGTCACCCGCTGACACGTCGCTCCATGAGGCCAGACGGGAGAACTGTCCGGCGTCGGTCAGGAGGTAAGCGGTTCGAACGGGCCGTAGCGGTTCCCCAGCCCGATGCCCCGCGGCCAACAACCCGATGACCTGCCCATCGGCGAGCATGCCGATCTCGTCGCCCGCCTTGCTGTCCCCCGGCGTGGGCGGCGCAGCCGAGAGTTGCCGCGCATTGGTCCCGTCGCTGCGCCAGCGCAGCATCGCGTCACTTCCTGGTAGCCAGGCGGCGAATTCACCGTGCAGACCAACCAGTTGACTTTGAGTTCTGCCTCGCGACGCGAAAGGGAATCGGGAGAGGCTACTGCGGGGAAAGAGGCTCCGCACGAGTTCGCCGGACCCGGCGAAGCAATACACGACATCGTAGTCCATAGCGCCCAGGTGTTCGCTTTCGACATTGTAGCCAAGGCACCACACCTTGTCCCCATCCCCTGCGACGCTCCTGCACCTGACGGGGTTCGTCCTTACGATGCGCAGGAGGTGCCCGTCCGTCACTTGGTACTCCATCAGGGCCGAACTGGCTCTTCCGCCGGTGTCCACAAGCGCCATGGCAATCACGAGCACGCCGTTTCCGCCCAGCGTTGCATCGTAGATGTTGGCCACCCTGGTGTCGGGCACGTCCAGGCCGGGGCTTCGCGCGAACAACTCACGCCCGTTCCGGTCGAGAACGACCACGCTGTCATCTTCTGGCCCGGGAACGCGCGTGGCATTCCGGAAGATGAGCACGAGTTGCCCGCTGAGGAACTTCACTACTGCTGGATTATCGCGCCCCGCTGGGAGCGGAAGCTGATGCGTGACAGCGCTCTCGCCCACCAGACTCCCCCAGGCCGTGGTGGCGGTCACGCAAACGGACAGGATGCAAGCGAACTTGAACGCAGCACCGATGCGCATAGGGCTCTCCTTTCTCACTCAGACGCCAACCTACGCGGTTCACGGTGTTCACCGTTTGGGAACGTCGTGCAAGTGGGCATTGGCCCTGATAGCCACATCAAGAGCGTCCACTGTCGAATACGGATTCGGGACGGCTTCCGTTGAGGAACACGCACCTGCCGGTGCGAATACCCGACCGCCACGAACAACGACCAGCTTTTCCCGGACGTTGACCACGAGAATTCTCTGGCTCGGATCCGTAGGCTTGAATCGGTACCTGATTGTATGAGTAGGTCGGTCTCCCGATTTGCGGCGAAGCGCAGAGCTCGCCAGTCGAATCGAACGGGCTCGAGGCCCAAGGACGAAGGGAGACCGACCGTGGACAATTGTGGCATTGACCTACATCTGAAGTCGAGCGAGGCCTATGTGGTGGACGAGAGCGGTGAGGCCAGCGAGCGGGCGAGGATTCCGACGACCGAAGCGAGCCTGCGGCGGTGGTTCGGGGGTCGAGCGCGGATGCGGATCTGCATTGAGGCGTCGGGGCTGTCGCCGTGGGTGGGGCGGGTGCTTGCGGAGCTCGGCCACGAGGTCATCGCGGCAAACCCACAGCGGGTGCGGCTGATCGCGGAAAGCACATCAATGGGTACCGTGAATCACGATCTCACGAATAGCCCGGGGAACACCGGTACGTTGCAGGTCGCGGAGGTACCACTTCCACGCTTGTCGACACGCCGGCGCGTGCCGCAGCCGGGCTGCTCGAGGTCGTCCGGGCGCTGGCCGGCTCAGCGACGGGCGGGAGGCGCAGGGACGGCGATGGCGGTGTCGAGCAGTTCCTGCGCCCGGAGGGTGGCGCCGGCGCGCTGCGCGCCCTCCTTGACGACGGGCGGGGCATCCGGCATCGCGGCGGCGTTCGCGAGCTCCTGCGCGGCGGCCGCCCACCGGCGCTGCGCGTGGAGCGCCCAGCCCAGCAGGTAGCTGGCATCGACGCTGGCCGGGTTGGCGGCGGCGAGGCCGGCGAGCGCGGCTTGCGCCTGGGGGGGGCGACCGGCGTCGAGCAGGCAGCGGGCGCGCTCGAGACCCGAGGGGAGGTCGTCTCCCTTGGCCGTGGCGAGGGTCGCGAGCGCCTCGTCAGGCTTGCCGGATCGCCTGAGGGCGTCCGCGAGTGCCAGCGTGAACTGGCCCAGCCCGCTCTTGACGGCGAGGGCCAGGGGAGACACCGCCGTGCCCGCGTCGCCGCCCGCGAGGTACGCGGCGCCGAGCCAGCCCGACGCCCAGGGATCGTCGGGTTTGACCTGCAGTGCGCGCTGCAGGTGGGCGAGGGCCGAGGCCTGCTGGCCGTCGGCGAGCGCGATCTCGGCGCGCACCACCCTGGCCGCGAAGAGCATCGGGTTGGCCGCCAGCGCCTTGTCGAGCGCCTCGCGGGCCGACGCCAGATCGCCCAACCTCGACGCCAGCAGGCCGAGCGCGGCCCAGGCGCGGTCGTTGCCCGGATCCACTTCCACGGCGCGGCGGAAGGCGTCACGGGCGCCCTCGGCGCGGCCGCGGCGGAGTTCGACCTCGCCGAGCTCGAGCAGCAGCTCCGGCTTCTCGTTGCCGAGCAGCGCGGTGCGAAGGGCGTTGTACGCCTCGTCCAGCCGACCGGCGTCGAGATACGCCTCGGCCAGCACCTCGAACGCGGGGACGCACGACGGCTGCGCGTCGAGCACGCCGCGGAGGAGGGAGATGGCGTCCATCGGTCGCCCCGCGGCCAGTAGGCGGCGCGCCTCCAGCAGTGTCTCCAAAGGCACGGGCGACGTCCCCGGGGTGGCTTGTGCCGCCGCCCGCAACGCTGCCGCGCGCCCGTGGAGTTCGAGCGCCTCGCCCGTGCGCCCGAGCCGGTCCATGGCATCGGCCTTGAGGTCGAGCACGCTGACGAGCTGGTTCGTAGGCGCCGCGGACTCGAGCGTCTGGATGCTCGGGAGGAGCGCCTCGACGGCCGCGGTGTCGGCCGCCTGCGCGAGGCGCTGGCGGACCTGCGGCAGTGAGTCCGGCGGGGGCGTTGCCGTCGGCGAGGGCGCCGGAGGAGCCTCGGCGGCGAGCCTGGTCTTGACACGCGCGACCAGCGCGAGGAAGTCCGCAGTGTAGAAGTCCGGGACCAACTCGAGCTGCGGGTTGTCCTTGAGGGCGGCTGCGACGGCCTCCTCCGCCCTCCTGCGGCTCCGCATGTTGAGGTAGGTCACCGCGAGACGAATCCGGATCTCGGCCCGCTTGCCGGGGTCGGTCTCGTTGTCGGCTGCGGCCGAGTAGAGCTTGGCGGCCCTCTGGAACTCGGCGTTGCTGAATGCCTTGTCCGCTTCGGTGAGCGGGCCTTGGGGCCACGCCGACGTGGCGGCGAGCAGCAGGAGCGCGGCGGCGACGGTCTTGAGGCGCATGAACAGAGTCTAATACCACTCCGCCGCGGGCGGCGCGCCGCCGCCGGGTCACTTTGGGCGGACGACGCGGGTCACGGAGCTGGCAGCCGAAATGCGGACCGGCTCGCGGTACTCCGACCCGTCCGGCCACACGACCCTGATCTCGTGTGTGCCCGCCTCGACCTTGCGGCCGCGCACCGGCAGGGCGCCGAGGTTGCGGCCGTCCAGGAAGACCTTACAATGGGTACCGTGTATCACGATCTCACGATCATGACGTGGAACAGCACAACGGGTAACGGGTACCGTGAATCACGATCTCACGATCATGAGCTAGAGTAGAGGTACATTGTCAGCGGGAGGGGCAGGCGTGCCGAGAGCGCCACGGACCTTCGTCGACGGGGCGTGCTACCACGTGTACGGCAGGATCGCGCGCGGAGAGATGGTCTTCCTGAATCGCGGGGAAGCGGCGCGGTTCATCGAGGTCGTCCGCGGCGTCAAGGAACGCGACGGCCTGACCGTGTTCGCTTGGTGTGTGATGGGCAATCACTATCACCTCGCGCTGCGCACCGATCGGGTGCCGCTGTGGCGGAGCATCCGCCTCGTGCAGTGGCGGTTCGCGTGGCAGCACAACCGGAGACTGCGGCAGTTCGGACCGGTCTGGCAGGGGCGGTACCAGGTGCGGACGGTGGCGGAGGACCGCTACCTGCTGAAGTTGATCGCCTACATCCACGTCAACCCGGTGAGCGCAGGGATCGTCACGGACCCGAGCGCCTACCGGTGGAGCGGACACCGGGAGTTGCTGGGACGGAGCGAGGAGCCGCTGGCGGATGTGGACGCGACCCTTGCGCTGTTCGGGAGGCAACGGGCGGGCGCTCGGCGGGTGTACGTGCGGATGCTGCGGGGCGAGCGTGGGGAAGCGTGGGTGGGCGAGCAACCGGGCCGGCTGCCGTGGTGGGGCCGGGGCGGGGACGAGGAGATCGACGGGAGCGCCTGGGAGCCGCCGCCATCGGGTCGAGCGCGTGGTATGGCCGAGCGGGTCACCGTCCGCGACGTTGACAGCTTCATCCGCCGGTCGGCAAAGGAGCTGGGCGTGACCAGCGAGGAGTTGAGCTCCCGTGGCAAGGCGCCGGCGAGCGTGCGGGCACGGGAGATCATCGCGATCGTCGGTGTGGAGCGTTTCGGTGTGAAGGTGGGGGAGCTTGCGGTCCGTTTGAAGAAGAACCCGGGCAGTGTGAGCCGGTGGCTGTCGCAGGCGGGGGAGAGACGACGGGAGGAGAGGGAGTTCGAAGTCGATTGCGCGCGGCTAGGAGCGTGTTGCACAGAAGTTTGAAGGACTTTGGGGTGGCGTTGTGGAGTTCAGCATCTCGCCACGCTCGCCAGGTTGCAGCCAGTTGCTCGAGGTAGCGCTGAGGATTGTCGGCATATCGGTGGCCGTGGGCCGGCCGACGGCGCGGGGTTCGGGAGGGTGAGGCCCTACGCTGGGCGCCAGGCGACCCGGTAGTACTTGAGCAGGTTGTGCCCGGTGGTGATCAGCGCCCACTCGCCACGGGCCTTCTCCAGGCCACGCAGCAGCAGGCGCCAGAAGCCTCGCCCCTTGATCTGGCCAAACACTGGCTCCACGATCACCTTGCGCCTCGAGTAGACCGCCTTGCCCTTCTTCGTCCGCAAGCGGCGCCGCATCCGCCCTTTCGCGTCGAGGTCCTTCGGTGGCCGGCCACGCACCGGCGGCACGACCTCCCCGTGCGCGAGACGACCCGTCGCAATGAAGGCGTTGACACCCCGGTCTTCACACACGGCGGCGTTGCCTTCCGACCAGTAGCCGGCATCGGCCGACAGCCGTCGCGGCCGCGCCCCAGTGCCGGCCTCCACCAAGTCCAGCATCGGCTCGAGGTGCTCGACATCCGGAGCCTGGTTCGTCAACGCTTGCGCCACGATGACCTGATGCCGCTCATCGACGACCAGCTGGCCGTTGTAGCCCTGGAGAAATCCGCCCTGATGCTTCATGATCTGACTGTCTGGATCGGTGAAGTTACGCTGCGCCTTGCCGGGAGGTCGGCCGTCCTTGGTCGGTTGCACCCGATGCCGCGGTAGCGCATCACCGCCTGTAGTTCCACCAGCCGGCGGGTCGCTGTTCTTCGCCCGCTGCCGGGCCGCCCGCTCGGCCGCCGCCTCCGCCTCCAGCTCCGCCTTCGCCTGCCGCAGCCGCACCAGCCGCTCATCCCGCCGCCGCAGCTCCTCCGGCAGCTCATCCCCTCGCACCCCAACGCCGTACCGCGCGTCCTCCTCGGTGTCGGTCCGCTCCGCTCGCTCCAGCAGCGCCTCGACCTCGGCCATCAACTCCCGCTCGCTCTTGACCATCCGCTCGTAGCTCATCGCCTTGTGCTTCGAGGCGCTCGCCTTCACCTTGGTCCCGTCCAACGCCACATGCCCCAGCTTGACCATCCCCGCCTTCTGGCACACCCGCAGCACCTGGATGAACAGCCCCTCAAGCTCCTTTAGATGCTCCCGCCGAAACTCCGAGATCCGCGTGTGGTCCGGGTGCTGGCCCCCGGTCAGGATCCGCGTCGGTACATCCTCCCAGGTCGCCCGCTCCAACCGCCGCGACGACGCCACCCCAGTCGCATACCCGTACAGCAGCAACGCCGTCATCATCCCGGGGTGGTACCCCTTCTCTCCACGCGCGTCCCGGTGCTGGTAGCACCCTTCGATCCCGCTCAGGTCAAGCTGCTCGATGAGGTCCAGCACGCAGTACACCAGGTGACCCTGCGCCAACCAATCGTGCGGCGACGGCGGCAGCAACCACTCCTGCCGTGGGCTCCACTCCCGAAAGACCTTCATGCCTCAAGTGTCGGTGCCCACCCCGCGACTTGCAACCCCATCAATCTATGCGCAACACGCTCCTAGAGGCGGCAGTTGGGAAAACCCGGGAGCGTTGATTGGAGACAATCGTACGATCGTCATACACGGTACCCGTTCCCGTTGGAGAGAGACGGCGGGAGGAGCGGGGGCTCGAAGTCATTGCGAGCGCCTGGAGGCGGCCGTTGGGCAACCCGGAAGCGCTCATCGAAGACAATCGTGAGATCGTCATACACGGTACCCATTGCTACCGTGGCCTCCGGTGGCGTGGTGAAGAAGGTGAGATGGCGATACCAGGTGCCAAATCTACCCGACACGGGTCTCACCGTTCATCGGGCGCGGTCGCGGGCGCACTGGCCTCGGGCCGTGCGTGTGCCGCGTCGACGAGCGCAGCATGCGCCTTGCAAACATTGTCGATCGGTGTCGTGAGATCTGGCAAAGGCAGCCGTTCGAAGGCCCGCCCGCCCCGAATGAGCCACGCGTGGTCGCTACCCAGCGCCGCGAGCCAGGTCCCCTTGGGGAGGGGGACCATCGCCACCAGCGACTCCGTTGCCATGTCCCAGAGATCGAGGCGCTCGAAATCCCCAAGCGCCGGATCGCGCACCGAGACTGCCAGGATTCGGTCGAACGAGGCCGCCGAGGTCGTGGCGAACTTGAACGAGTCGCTCGGCGTTCCCTTGCGCCACACCTCGAGGTCCTCCGTGGACTCCTTCTTCAGCATCTCGTCGTAAAGCCGCGCGTTCTCCTCGCCGCTGATCCGCCGCCCATCGGCTGCAAGGCAGTCGGGCACGCTGACCCTCCGCAGCGGCAAACCATGCTGCGGCAGCCGCCAAAGCTCGTACGCCGCATGCGGCAGAAACCAGGCGTCCTTCCCCACGGCGATGAGGCGGCCCAGCATCGGGCCGGTAAGGTCGTCGAGCTTCCTCTCGCGAACGAGCCGGCGCAGTGGCTCCTCGTACGAGAAATCCCTGACCTCCTTACCATCGTCGTCGATTTCGAGAAGCTGGTAGCGGTCCGAGCGGAGAAGGTCTTTGCTGATTACCTGCAGCCATCCGGAGTTGGAGGGTTCGACGGAGACTACGACCCCGTTCATCCTAATCTCCTTGACGACCTCGCATCGGCCGAGGTCCACAAGGATCCCGCGCTGTCTCTTGTCGTCGCCGGCCGGTGGGTCGTTGAACGTCAGGAGCGCCCAGTCGCCCCGGATCGCGAACCCGGCGGGTTCGTGTCCCAACCTCTGGTCGTTGAATGTGCACTGCGAGGTCAGAGTCCCATCCTCCTTCCATATCCTCACTGTGTGCGTGGCCCAATCCCAGGTCGCTACCCGTCCGGAGCCCTCGCGACTGACCTGGAAGAGGTGCGAAATTCGCGCCCCGTCCAGCATCGGCCGATCGGCGGCCGCTGCCACAGTTGCGATGCTCAACCCGGCGACACCGATCCACCACGAGAAGTCCAGCCTCGCCCGGTGCATCATGGATCCCCCACTTCCGGGTCGACATCACGCGTCGGCTCGACCCGCCCACATTCGTTCTTGAAACAAGTGTACATCTCCAACTCCGGGACGGTGGGCCGCAAGGGCCGCGAGCCCCCCGCCCCTCCGATCCCAGTCTTCTTCGAACGTGCCTACACAGTGCAACCTGATCGGCCGCATCCGTCTTACTCCCAAGTCATCAAGGGCCAGGTGAGAGGAAACCGGCCAAAGCGAGGTCGAGGCCCCGTCGTGGTGCTCGACCGCTACCAGCACCAAGTGTCGGAGCCGCCTCCACCCCAGCAAACCCACGAACGAGTGATGCAGATCTCGTCGCCTATCTGGTAGTAGGGTGTGTCACAGTACTCGCAGCCCGTGTCGTATACCTTGCAGGCCTGGGCAGTGCCGGATGGCCAGGCGAGCACGGTCAGGACGGCCGCCACGAGGAAAACAATGCTTATGGTCTTGCACATCATGGGAACTCCCTCCTTGGCCTCACAACCTCGCGAGCCACTATGGTGATGATTCTCTTGAGAGCCTTGCCTTTCGTTGCGAACGTGGTGTCGACCCGGCAGGTGGCCCGCGTGGCCATCGATCGAGGCGCGACGGGTTACGAGCTGTCGTCCTGGGTTCCTCCGCTCGATTGAGCCCGGAAGCCGGCCAGCATTGGGTCCGTCCGGCGAGCAGACCAGAACCTTAGTAGCCCGTCATCTCCCCACTCCAGAGGTGGTCATAGATGGCAGGATCAGTTGGGTGAACCGACCGCTAGTCCGGAGCCAAAACCCTGGTGTCCCGAAGAAGACGTTCTGGGGGCATGGGCCCGGCAGGGGTGTAGAGCCGCGTAGGCGCGCGGATGGGAAGTCCCAGAGATCGAGGCGGCAGGCGCCATCTAATGCCTCGGGGTCGACAGCGATGAGGACTGCTGCGAGATTCCCGGTGGTCGCTACGTCACGGACGTCACCCAAGTGCACCGCCAACTCAGCCCCACGTATTACCCGCCCGCTTGCGGATCTGGAGACGGTGTGGGACGAAACGAACATTGGGACCGGGACCTTCGCCTCCGCCGCGGAGGGATCGTCGAGGTGCCAGAACCCATAGTGCCCGACTGGACTCGCCCAGACCCCTCCTGCGGCCGCGAACACACGCGGAAGCCACGCCAGCGAGTTCACGCCCGCGGCCCGCATCTCGGCCTGCCAACTCTCGGGCAGCGTCATCTCGCGCCGAGTTCGCCCGGAGTCATCAATTTCCCGCAAAACACCGGGCCCCTGCTCGGGCACCAACGGCACCACCAGCCATCCGCGGGGTGTGGCGAAGAGCTTGGCTGGCCAATCGGCAATTTCGAACTGGCCCACGATCGTGGCCGTCGCAGTACTCACGACAAAGCACCGCTGAGGTGGCCCGGTGCGGCCAAAGCACGCCAGGAAGCGACCTTCGGTTCCACGGAGAGCCGTCGGGGAGTCACCTCGGCGGCACCCCGGGAGGCGAACGCACCCCCGCGGAGTTCCTGCCGGCGTCCACCAGCAGAGCCGGTCGCTCCCAGTGGCCAGCACCGCAATCTCACCGAGGCCGTCGCTCGCGGTGAGCGACCCCGGAGTGAGGTCAACCGTGGCGAGTGGCTGACCTGCCGCCGCAACGACCGCGGTCACAGCCGCGACAGTGGTCGCCGAAAGTGCAATGGCCACGGTGCGAAGCGGGAGACGCTTCATAGCTCCTCCGATGAGCTTCTCCTCAGCTGCGGATTCCGTTATATCTTTGGCCAGTATTTTTCTTTAGCTGTATGGTGTCAAGAGGCCTGCGGGTCTTTGTGCGTGCGACTCTATATGGTAGCTCCTTGATAGTGTCCCGAATGGAGCTAATGGGTGTCGGGTAGGCAGGGGAGGTTGCCCTCCCCGGCCTACCCGACACCGATCGGCAAGACGGCGCAACCTATTGACGAACTCCCTTCGAGGAACCATCTTGGCGTTGAGAAACCGTAAAGAAGGGGGGCATTATGGTCAGGAGGGTTGGTCTCATTCTGGTCGTGCTTGCTCTCGTCGGGGTAGCGGACGCTGGGGCGTTCTGCTATTGCTGCACCTGGGCTGGTTGTGCCGACAATGGCTCGTCCGGGTATGATTACTGCATAATCCTCGGTGGGGAATGCGTGTATGGAAACCCATGCGCAGTTGCAGGCTCCGGCTGCCCGGGCCCGAAGTGCGACCCCAATTACCAGGGCCTTGTTTTGCCCGCCGGTAAGCCAGATCAAGCTGACGCAATGCGATGGGCAGCGTTGGCGGGAGCAACGCCCTCGCGCCAATCGACTGCGATTCTCACTCCTGTTCGGCGGACCGTCTTATGCACGCGGTGACGTGGCTAGCCACAAGAGCCCGAGGCGGTTCAGGCTGGTTGAAGCCGCGTGTTGTCGTGGGCCCGCTCATGCTATTCTCAGCGGCCCTGGGATGGGCTTCGGGAACGACTTCGGTCGCATTGCACGTGGAGATGCGCGCGGGGGCGTCGCGGAGAGAGCTCCTCGTTCGCATTGAATCGAGCGACGGGGCGCTGAGTAGGGCACGAGTTAAGGTGCTCGGTCTCACGAAGCAACTTGCGCCCCCTGGGGCGTCACCATGGACACTCTCTCTCGAGTCGGATGGGCTATGGGCTGCGCCCCTGGTGGTTGCGTCGCCCTCGAAGGAACCCGTCGCGTGGGATGTCTGGCCAGCTGGGCGGATTACGGCGGTCGTCGCGTTCCCGGATCCAAGGGTCCGGGAGAAGCTGGCTCGTTTGCGGCTTCTGGCCCCAGATGGGGAGCGAGTCCAGCCACATGACGTGGAACTCTCGTGTTCGGTGCGAGAAGGGGATGCCCTCGATTGTCCGGCGCCGGCTGGGCGTTGGCGGGCGAGGTTGACGGTCCATGGCTTCGCCGCTTGTTTTTTCAGCAAGTTCGAAGTGCCCGCCGCCGGGAAAGCGTCGTTGGGTCGGGTGGAGCTGCGACCGGGGGCGAGCATTCGAGGCAAACTTGAGGTCGAAGAAGAAGCCATAACCGCACGAGTGCGACTCGCCCCTGTTGAGCCGGTCGCCGGGCTCCCTGCAGCACCCGCCAGCCAAGATCCATTGAAGGTCGTGGAGGCTAGGCCGGGTTCATGGGGGCGGTTTGGCTTCTCTGAGTTAGGTCGCGGTTCGTATGAACTCGCCGTGGCGGTGGGACGGTGTACACCTCTGGTCAAGCGGCTTTCGCTCGGAGAGGGGGAGAATCTGGATCTCACCGATCCCCTGCCAGCAGGATGCGGAAGCGAATTGACCGTGCGGGTGAGCCGACCGGAACTGGTGCCTGATTCAGGCTGGGACGTGAAGGTGTTTTCAATTGGGCTCGTGGCCATGGGGCCACCAGTTGCCCAGGGCACGCTGAAGGGCACCGACGGCTGGCATTCCAAGCCCTTGCCGTCAGGGGAGTATAGGGTGTGGCTACAGGACGGGAAAGAGACCACAATAGGTAGGGCAGAGGTGAGCTTGAGGTCGCCCGGCGAGATCCTGACAATTCCCGTGGAAGGCTTTACGGTCCAAGGACGCGCGTACCTCGGCGAGCAGCCCTTCGCGTGCACACTGACCTTTGACAATTCTCTCTCTGCTTCTCGCCGGAAGGTCGAGACCGACGAGGGCGGATGGTTCTCTGCTTTCTTCCCCCGAGCCGGGCGTTGGAAAGTTGGCCTGGCGGGCGACACTGCGCATCCGTCCCTTCACTCCCAAAACCTCCTGGAGGTGGAGATTCGGCCGGGCGAGGAAGTTGAGATTCACTTTCCCGACACAGAGGTAAAGGGCACAGTGTTGTCTCCCGCAGGGGCACCCGTTCCGGAAGCCCAACTGACCCTTTTTCCACCGGATTTCGGCAAACTCGGCCAGGTGAGGACCGACAGCGATGGCACGTTCTCGCTTAGGGGTCTGGCTCCCGGACAGTGGCAGATCCAAGCCAAGAAGGCCAAGGCAAGCAGTCGCATGCAGGAAGTAAGCGTGGTTGAAAGGCAGACGGCGGAACTCGTCTTGACATTGAAGGAGGAAGGCAGCGTTTCATTCCGCGTGGTGAGTGACATCGGACCGGTGGCGGGCGCCACGGTCTATGCGGTACCTCTGGGTCCACGTCCTCTTGCTCTCCTTCCGTTACCTCCCGTTGTGACAGGTGGCGACGGTACTGCTTTCTTGACCCTCCCCCCGGGCTCAGTCGGGGTACGGGCCTATGCCTTGGCGCCTGGCTTCTCTCTTGATAGGGAATCGGTGATCCCGCTCCCGGAATCTGAAGAATTCCTGGAACTTCACCTGCGCAACGCCAACGGTTTGCTCCGGGTGCCCATGACCGCTGTTCAGGCGCTGGTCATTGAGACCCCGGCCGGCAGACTTGTCCCGATTCTCTTTCTGGATGGAGAACCGGTGCCGTCCTGGGTTCTTCAGGCCTGGGCATGGGTACTTGGGGCGCAGCGGCAAGGTGATTTCGTAATCCTACCCCTGGCGCCTTCCGGAACCTACCACCTCTGCACTCCCCGCATGGAAGAGGGCGAGGCGATCTTGGAGGAAATGGCCCGCCCCAATTTCAATCTTTGTAGTACAGGGATGCTTGCTCCAGGCGCAGCGCTCAGCCTGAGTCTTCCTCTTCGTCAGGATGATCCTCTGGTGAAACAGCCTGGGAGGTGACGTTCTGTCGCCGCGGCTCTCGTGCGTCGCCAGTCTCAGCGACGGGCGGGCGGCGCGGGAACGGCGATGGCGGTGTCGAGCAGTTCCTGCGCCCGGAGGGTGGCGCCGGCGCGCTGCGCGCCCTCCTTGACGACGGGCGGGGCATCCGGCATCGCGGCGGCGTTCGCGAGCTCCTGCGCCGCAGCCGGCCACTGGCGCTGGGCGTGCAGCGACCAGCCCAGGAGATAGCGGGCCTCGACGTTGGCCGGGTTGGCGGCGGCGAGCGGGGCGAGCGTCGCCTGCGCCTCCGCGGGACGGCCGGCGTCGAGCAGGCAGCGGGCGCGCTCGAGACCCGAGGGGAGGTCGTCCCCCTTGGTCGCGGCGAGGGTCGCGAGCGCCTCGTCAGGCTTGCCGGATCGTCTGAGAGCGTCCGCGAGCGCCAGCGTGAACTGGCCGAGGCCGCTCTTGACGGCGAGGGTCAGGGGCGGGACCGCGGCGCCCGCGTCGCCGCCCGCGAGGTACGCGGCGCCGAGCCAGCCCGAAGCCCAGGGATCGTCGGGTTTGACCTGCAGGGCGCGCTGCAGGTGGGCAAGCCCCGCAGGCTGCTGGCCGTCGGCGAGCGCGATCTCGGCGCGCACCACCCTGGCCGCAAAGAGCATCGGGTTGGCCGCCAGCGCCTTGTCGAGCGCCTCGCGGGCCGACGCCAGATCGCCCAACCTCGACGCCAGCAGGCCGAGCGCGGCCCAGGCGCGGTCGTTGCCCGGGTCCACTTCCACGGCGCGGCGGAAGGCGTCACGGGCGCCCTCGGCGCGGCCGCGGCGGAGTTCGACCTCGCCGAGCTCGAGCAGCAGCTCCGGCTTCTCGTTGCCGAGCAGCGCGGTGCGAAGGGCGTTGTACGCCTCGTCCAGCCGACCGGCGTCGAGATACGCCTCGGCCAGCACCTCGAACGCGGGGACGCACGACGGCTGCGCATCGAGCACGCCGCGGAGGAGGGAGATGGCGTCCATCGGCCGCCCCGCGGCCAGTAGGCGGCGCGCCTCCAGCAGCGTCTCCAAAGGCACGGGGGACGTCCCCGGGGTGGCTTGCGCCGCCGCCCGCAACGCTGCCGCGCGCCCGTGGAGTTCGAGCGCCTCGCCTGTGCGCCCGAGCCGGTCCATGGCGTCGGCCTTGAGGTCGAGCACGCTGGCGAGCTGGTTCGCCGGCGCCGCGGACTCGATCGTCTGGATGCTCGGGAGGAGCGCCTCGACGGCCGCGGTGTCGGCCGCCTGCGCGAGGCGCTGGCGGACCTGCGGCAGCGAGTCCGGCGGGGGCGTTGCCGTCGGCGATGGCGTCGGGGGAGCCTCGGCGGCGAGCCTGGCCTTGACACGCGCGACTAGCGCGAGGAAGTCCGCAGTGTAGAAGTCCGGGACCAATTCGAGTTGCGGGTTGTCCTTGAGGGCGGCTGCGACGGCCTCCTCCGCCCTCCTGCGGCTCCGCATGTTGAGGTAGGTCACCGCGAGACGGACCCGGATCTCGGCCCGTTTGCCGGGGTCGGTCTCGTTGTCCGCCGCGGCCGAGTAGAGCTTGGCGGCCCTCTGGAACTCGGCGTTGCTGAAGGCCTTGTCCGCTTCGGTGAGCGGGCCTTGGGGCCACGCCGACGTTGCGGCGAGCACCATGAGCGCGGCGGCGACGGTCTTGAGGCGCATGAACAGAGTCTAATACCACTCCGCCGCTGGCGGCGCGCCGCCGCCGGGTCACTTCGGGCGGACGACGCGGGTCACGGAGCTGGCGGCCGAAATGCGGACCGCGTCGCGGTACTCCGACCCGTCCGGCCACACGACCCTGATCTCGTGTGTGCCCGCCTCGAGCTTGCGGCCGCGCACCGGCAGGGCGCCGAGGTCGCGGCCGTCCAGGAAGACCTTGGCGCCCTGAACGGCGACGTTGAAATCGTTGACCACGGAGAGGATCCCGAAGGGCGGCAGGTGCATCGCGATGCGCTGGCCCGACGTCGTCACCTCCACCTCGCGCGTCGCCGTACGATAGCCGGGGATCCTCTGGGTGATCGTGTGTCGGCCGATGGCCAGTCGCACCCTCGCGGACTGCACCTTGCCGAGGGCCTTGCCGTCGATCGCCACGTCCGACGGAGGGTCGACGAAGAGATCGGCCTCGACCTCGGCCGGCGTCGGGACGGGCGAGGGGGTCGCCGTCGGCACCGGTGTTGCCGCCGGAGGGAGAGTGGGTGCGGGCCCGGCGCCGCGGGCGAGCGTCCGACGCGGAGGCGCGGCCGCGCCGGGGCCGGCGAGGTACCACCACGCTCCGGCGGCCGCCAACGCGAGGCAGACGGCGACGGCGACCGTGGCGCGATGCGGTGTTCGCGGCGGATCGGAGCCGAGGGAGTCGCCAGCGATCCGGTCGAGGGGTTGGACCGCAAGCTGGGTCGCGGCGGCGAGGTGATCCTGGGGCGGCTGCGCGGCCCGCGCGAGTTCCTCGCGGACCACCGCGGTCGTCGTCTCGCCCCGTCGCGGCGTGCCGTGGCCGGGCAGCGCCGCCAGAATTTCCTTGAGGTCGGCCGCGAACTCGCGGACGGCCGAATAGCGATCGGCGGGGTCCTTGGCGAGCGTCTTCAGGATCGCGCGCTCGAGCCGCTCCGGGCATGCGGCGTTGCGCTGGCGGGGTGCCACCGGCTCCTGGTTGAGGATCTGGAAGATGACGTTGGAGAGGTTGGGCCCGGTAAACGGGCGCGCGCCGGTGACCATCTCGTAGGCCATCGCGCCCAGCGAGAACAGGTCGGTGCGGGCGTCGAGCGGCTTGCCGGAGAGTTGCTCCGGCGCGAGGTAGCCCGCCGTGCCAAGCGCGACTCCGGTCTGCGTCAGCCGCGACTCGGCCTCGAGCGACTTCGCAATGCCGAAATCCATGATCTTGACGGTGCCGTCCTCGAGGACGCGCACATTGGCGGGTTTGATGTCGCGGTGCACGATGCCTCGGGAGTGAGCGAAGTCGAGACCGGCGCAGACCTGGAGCAGGATCGCCAACACCCCGTCGAGGCTGAGCGTGCGGGTCGCGAGCACCCGGTCGAGATCGGTGCCGGAAAGGAACTCCTGCACGAAGTACGGCGTCGGCCCCTCCATCCCGAAGTCGAAGATCAACGTGATGTTCGGGTGTTGGAGCGCGCCCGCGAGCTGGGCCTCCCTGAAGAAGCGCTGGGTCACCTCGCTGTCGGTGACGTTGCAGCGCTTGACCGCCACCCAACGCTGGATGAACGGGTCCCACGCCTTGTAGACGGTGCCGAAGCCGCCGACCCCGATCTGCTCGGCGATCTCGTACTTTCCGATGCGGTTGCCGGTCTCCATGGGTGGTCGCGATTCTATACCGGCTTGACGCTCCCCGATCATGCCGCCGCCGAGACTGCTTTCGGAATGCTACCCTTGCAACATGCGGCACCTCGTTCGCTTCTGCGCCGTGGTTGCGGCAGGGGTTGCAGTGCTCGCGACCTGCGGGCCGGCCGGCCCGCCGGCCGTCACCGACAGCCCGGCACCGACGGCCGTCCGGGCGAACGGGGAGAGCCCGCTCACGGCCGCCGACGTGCAAGCGTTCATCGCGGTGCGCGCCAGGGCGCTCCAGCGTCTGGAAACAGCCCTCGCCGATGTCGAGAGCAAGGGTGGCGACGTTCTCGCGCACGTCCAGGAGTTGTCGGTCGCGGAGCGGGATGCCGCCCGGGCACTCGGCGTCGATTGGCGGCGGTTCACATGGGTCCGCGACCAGATCGGACGGTTGCTCACCAGTCAGCGCCAGCAGGAGGACCAGAGGCTTCTCCAGGCGGAGCTGACGCGGTCGAAGGACGACCTCGAGACGCAGCTCAAAGTGGCGGGCGATACGGCCACGCGCCAGTTCCTCGAGGCGCAGCTCAAGGCGCTTTCAACCCAGCTCGACAGACTCGATCGCGACCGCCAGGTCCCGGCGCCGCAAGTCCAGGAAATGAAGGTGCTCGAATCGGCGCGGGCCGAGATCGCGACGCTGCAGGGCAGGCAGGACAAGATCCAGCACCGGCTGCAGGAACTCCTGCAGAGGGCGGTCAACGGGCCGGCCACCGTGCCGACGGCCCACGCTCCGGCGCGTTGAGCCCGGTCGCGGGGCGCCTGTTTCCGGGGGGCGTCGGGCCCACACGGGGAGTGCTGCGGGGGACGGGGCTGGACGAGGGAATTTCTTCGACTATCATGTCGGCTTCCGCTGACGGAGGGGGATCCGGTCGGGCGGTGGGGGGGCGTGGCGTGGTCACCCCGGATCGGGCCGGTTCCAGGGAGGCGATATGAGGAGATTCGTTGCGCTGGCGGGCGTGCTCGCGGTCGTTGCGGCCTCGGCGTCGGCCAAGGAGTACCAGAGTTCGTTCGGGTTCACGGTGGACATCCCGGACAATTGGCTTGCCCTGACCAAGCTCGCGATCCAGGAGAACTCGGCGCTCACCGGCGCCACCGGCGCGAACGTCGGGAACATCGATCCCAAGGTGCTCCAAAACCTGAAGGCCAAGATCGAGGACGGCTCGTTCGAGATGTTCTTCGACCGCACGACCAGTGATGCGACGTTCAGCGACAACATCAACGTGAGGTTGGGCAGGGGGACGATCCCAGCCACCCCGGAGACGGTGAAGGCGAAGTGCGCGGCGTACGCCCAAGCACTCGCGAAGGTCGCAAAGCGAACCCTCCCGGTGGCGACCTGCGAGGCCCGCACGGTGGGGCCGGCGAAGACGTTCTACGTCGAGTACGAGGGGATCGTCGCCGGGACCGTCACCATGCAGTACCAGCTCGCGCGCCCGGACGGCAAGCAGATCTTCGTCACGGCGACCTGCAAGCGGGCCAGCCTTGACAAGTTCCGCCCCGATTTCGAAGCGATCGTCAAATCAATACGCTTCAGCTAGACCGACGCCATCCGCGCGGCGTGGGTGAGGAAGAACGACAGCAGCTCGAGGTTGATCTTGAGGTCGACGTTCTTGAGCTTGACCTCCGGGTGTCCTTTGAGCTGGGCGGGGGCGAAGTTGAGGACGGCCTGCACGCCGGCGTTCACGAGGTCGTCGTACACTCGCTGCGCCGAACTCGCAGGTACCGTGATCACCCCCAAGTGCACCTTCCTATCTTTCACAATCCTCGCCAAATCAGTGATGTTCTCGACGACCAAACCGCCCGGCACCCGCTTGCCGAGCTTGTGGGGGTCCGAGTCCAAAATGGCGACGATGCGGAAGCCGCCGGTGTTGAACCCCGAGTAGTGGGAGAGCGCGGTGCCGAGGTTGCCGGCGCCCACCATCAGGACCCGCCGCTCCTCGTGTAGCCCGAGGATGTTGACGAGGTGCTCGCGCAGCTGGGTGACGTTGTAGCCGACGCCGCGAATCCCGAACTCGCCGAAGTACGCCAGATCCTTGCGGATCTGCGCCGAGTTGAGGTGGAACCGGTCGGCCAGTTCCTGGGAGGAGATCGTGGTGCCGCCCTCGTGTTCCAGCTGCTGCAGGCAGCGCAGGTAAACCGACAGGCGGTTGATCGTCAGTTCCGAGATGCTCTCGACCGGGATGTAGCGCTTGAATGCCATGCCGTCACCTCAATAGGGTCTTGGCCGCGGTCTCGGCGGCGTTCAAAAGCCAGGAGGGGAAGATGCCCAGGCCGACGATTGCCAGAGCGCAGGCGCCCGCTGCTACCCTCACCGCCCACGGCTCATGGTACGCGGGAGCTCGCTGCGGCAGGGGCTTCATGTAAAGATAGTACACCACCCGGACGTAGAAGAAGACCGAGACGAAGCTTGCGAGGACGCCGACCACGGCGAGCCAGGCGAGGCCCTGATTGACGGCCGCGCGGAACACGAGGAACTTCGCGACGAACCCGACGGTCGGCGGGATGCCCGCGAGGGAGAACATGGCGACGGCGAGCGTGAACGACAGGAATGGGCGGCGCCAGCCTTGACCGGCAAGGTCGGTGATCAGGTGCGGCTCGTCCTCGCTCTCGGAAAACGCCGACACGACGGCGAAGGCGGCGATGTTCATTACGGTGTACGCCGCAAGGTACACGAGAACGCCGACGAGGCCGTCGAAGCCGAAGGCGACGACCCCAACCAGGGCGTACCCCATGTGCGCGATCCCCGAGTAGGCGAGCATTCGCTTGACGTCGCGCTGGGCGATCGCCACCAGGTTGCCGAGCACCTGCGACGCGACGGCGACGGTTGCCAGGAGCGGCAGCCACTTGGGCGTCAGCGCCTGCGGGGCGAGCGCCGCCACCACGCGCGCGAGCGCGATCAGCATGGCGCCTTTGGGGACGACGGAAAGAAACGCCGTCACCGGCGTCGGCGAGCCCTGGTAGACGTCGGGCGCCCAGGCGTGGAACGGGACCAGCGCGAGCTTGAAGCCGAAGCCGGCCAGCGCGAGGGCGAGGCCGGCGAGGACCAGAGGGTTGCCGGCAAGCGGGCGCTCCGCCACGACGCGGGCCGTCTCCGCCAGCGAGAACGTGCCCGTCGCGCCGTACAGCAGCGCGATGCCGAAGAGCAGGAGCGCCGAGGCGAACGCGCCGACCACCAGGTACTTCCACCCGGCCTCGAGAGAAACGCCGCTGTCGCGGTGGAACGCGTTGAGGACGTACAGGGAGATCGAGAGCAGCTCGAGGCCGATGAAGATGACGAGGAGGCTGTCGGCCTTGGCGAGGACCATTGCGCCCACCGCCGAGAAGAGCAGCAAGCCGTAGAACTCGCCGCAGCTGGCCGCGGTGCGGGTGAGATACGGGCCGGCGATGACGGCCACGAGTACAAGCGCCGCCAGGATGTACGAGTCCACGAACCGCGCCAGAGGGTCCACCATCAGCGCGCCCGACCAGACGGCGCCAGGGAGCGGTCCAGTCCAGCGCAGGGCCGCAGCGGCGACGGCCGACGCGGCTGCCAACGCGCCGAAGCGGGGTCGCAGCGCCGGCACGAAGGCGTCGGCGAGCACCAGCACCGCGCCCATGACGACCAGCAGGAGCTCGGGGGCAATCGCGGCGAGATCGCTCGGGTTCACGCTCAACCTCCGATGAGCCGGCGCACGGCCGCCTCGGACAGCGATAGGAACGTCCCCGGGTGGACCCCGATCCACACCATGAAGAACGCGAGCGGCGCGAACGCCAGCGCCTCCCGCCAGTTGAGGTCCGGGAGGGTGCGGTTCGCCTCGATGGCGAGCGGGTTCCAGAACACGCGCCGGACGAGCGAGAGCATGTAGACGGCGCCCAGAACGACCCCGGTCGCGGCTACCGCGACAAAGGCCGGATGGCGCGGGAACGACCCCGTCAGGATCAGGAACTCTCCGACGAATCCGTTGAGGCCCGGCAGCCCGATCGAGCTGAGCGTGGCGATCAGGAACGCCCCGGTGTACAGCGGCATCACCGCGGCGAGGCCGCCGAAGTCCTCGATCAGCCGGGTGTGGCGGCGGTCGTAGATCACGCCCACGAGGAGGAAGAGGGCGCCGGTGGAGAGGCCGTGGTTCACCATCTGGAGGAGCGCGCCCTGGGTGGAGGTCAGCGTGCCGGCGAACAGCCCGAGCACGATGAAGCCCATGTGCGTCACCGAGGAGTACGCCACCAGCTTCTTCATGTCCTTCTGCGCCCACGCCACCAGGGCGCCGTAGACGATCCCGATCACGGCGAGGGTGAGGAACAGAGGGGTTGCCCGCTGCCATGCCTCGGGAAACAGCGGCCGGTTGAAGCGCAGCAGCCCGTACGTCCCGAGCTTGAGCAGGACGCCGGCCAGGATGATCGAGCCGCCGGTCGGCGCCTCGGTGTGCGCGTCGGGGAGCCAGGTGTGCAGCGGGAAGATCGGGACCTTGATCGCGAACGCGAGGGCGAACGCGGCAAACAGGAGCATCTGCGGGGAGTGCCAGAACCCCTGGCCCATCGGGACCGAGGCGCGCAGCATGTCCTCGTAGGCGAACGACCATGTCCCGGTCTGCGAGTGGAAGACGAAGCTCAGATAGATGATCGCGACGAGCATCAGGAGCGACCCCGCGAGCGTGAACAGCACGAACTTGACCGCCGCGTAGATGCGCCGTTCGCCGCCCCAGACGCCGATGATGAAGTACATCGGCACCAGCATCAGCTCCCAGAATACGTAGAACAGGAAGAGGTCGGTGGCGAGGAACGCCCCCAGGACCCCGGTCTCGAGGAGCAGCATCGCGACGACGTACCCCTTGACCTTGTCGTGGATCGAACGCCATGAGGAGATGAACACAATCGGCTGCAGCAGCGCCGTGAGGAGCACGAGGACCAGGGAGATGCCGTCCATCCCGAGGCGGTAGCCGATGCCCACGCTCGGCAGCCAGCTCCGCGCCTCGACGAACTGGAACGAGGCGTTCGCCGGGTCGAAGCGCGACCAGGCGACGGCTGCCAGCACGAGAGTCAGCAGGGAGGCGAGCAGGCTCACCCAACGCTGCAGCCGCGCCGCCTCGCGCGGCGTGGCGAGGAGGATAAGGCCGACAACGCCGGGGGTGAGGACGATGGCGGAGAGCAGGGAGTCGGTCGGCATCATCACCCCCTATAGGAGCAGCCAGGCGGCGGCGGCGAGCGCGCCGCCGAGAACGAACAGGGCGTAGTTGCGCACGTTGCCGGTCTGCAGGAAGCGGAGCAGGTCGCCGGTAATCTCGGTGAAGAACGCCGAGGCGTTGAGCGTGCCGTCGATCGCGATCGTGTCGATCCCCTTCCAGGAGAAGTAGGCGAGCTTCCCGAGCGGCCGCACGATGGCGCGGTCGTACGCCTCGTCGACGTAGTACTTGTTCGCGACCGCGGCGTACAGGGCAGGGGCGCGCTCGGCGATCCGTCTCGGCTCGACGAACGCCTCGGCACCGAAGTAGAACCGTCGCGCCAGCAGGATGCCGGCGACCGCGACCGCGACCGAGAGGAGAATCAGCACCCACTCGGTCCCGAGCGACGGGGCGTGCTCGAGCTCGACCGTGGGCGCGACGCGGTGGAGGAAACCCTCGAACCAGTTGAGGTCCGAACCGAACGTGATCGCCCGGCCGACCCCGAGCAGGCCGACGACGATGCTCCCGGCACCCAGGATCCGCAGCGGCCAGGTCATCGAGGCCGGGCTCTCGTGCACGTGGTGCCATTGCTCCGGCGTGCCGCGGAACTCGCCGTGGAACGTCATGTACACGGCGCGGAACATGTAGACCGCCGTCAGGAACGCGGCGGCGAGCCCGAGCACCCAGAGCACGAGGTAGCTGGCGCCGAACCCGTTCAAGTTCCCGGCGCCGGCTGCGAACACCCGCCCCAAAATCTCGTCCTTGGAGAAGAAGCCAGCGAACGGCGGGATCCCGCACAGCGCCAGCGTCGCCGCCATGAACGTCCAGTAGGTGACGGGGATCTTCCTCGCGAGCCCGCCCATCTTGCGCATGTCCTGCTCGCCGGAACAGGCGTGGATCACCGAGCCGGCGCCGAGGAAGAGGCAGGCCTTGAAGAACGCGTGCGTAAAGACGTGGAAGATCCCGCCGGCGAACGCCCCCGCTCCGGCGGCGAGGAACATGTACCCGAGCTGGGAAACGGTCGAGTACGCGAGCACCTTCTTGATGTCGTTCTGGGCGAGGCCGATCGTGGCGGCGAAAAGGGCCGTGACGCCGCCCACGGCCGCGACCACGAGCATCGCGGTGGGGGAGAGCCGGTAGATGAAGTTGCAGCGCACCACCATGTAGACGCCGGCGGTGACCATCGTCGCGGCGTGGATCAGGGCCGAGACCGGGGTCGGGCCGGCCATCGCGTCGGGCAGCCAGACGTAGAGCGGAAGCTGGGCGGACTTCCCGACTGCGCCGACGAACAGCAGCAGCGCGATCGGCGTCACCGCCGCCGCGTAGCGGGCGGGATCGGCCGCCAGCGCCGCCGCCATCGCGGCGAAATCCACGGTGCCGAAGACCTTGAATGCCCAGAAGATCGCGAGCAGGAAGCCGAAGTCCCCGATGCGGTTGACCACGAACGCCTTGATCCCGGCGGCGGCGCAGTACTCCTTTTCGAAGTAGAAGCCAATGAGGAGGTACGAGCAGAGCCCGACCCCCTCCCAGCCGATGAACATCACGACGAGGTTGGCTCCCAGCACCAGCGTGAGCATCGCGAACATGAACAGGTTCAGGTAGGCGAAGAAGCGGGCGTAGGCGCGGTCCCCCTCGGCGTGCATGTAGCCGATCGAGTAGACGTGGATCACGAAGCCGACGAGCGTCACGAACGAGAGCATGACCGCGGAGAGCGGGTCGAGGCGAAGCGCGAAGTCCACGGTCACGTCCCCGGCGGAGATCCAGTTGAAGACGTGACGGGCGACGGTCTCGCCGTGCATGCCGGCGTACTGCACCAAGATCGCCGCGACCGCCGCCAGCGCGAGGCCGGCCGAGCCGACACCGACTGCGGTGGTGGTGCGCTTGCCGAAGCGCAGCCCGCCGCCGAGCAGGACGAGGGCGCCGGCGAGCGGGAGCGCGGGGACGATCCAGAGGAAGTCGAGCATCGCCCCTCCTACCACCGCATCACGTTGAGGCGGTCGACGTCGATCGACCGTTGCTTGCGGAAGATCGCCACCAGGAGCGCCAGGCCGACCGCGACCTCCGCGGCGGCCACCGCCATCACGAAGAACACGAACACCTGGGCGTCGAGCTGGCCGTGCTGGCGCCCGAACGCCACCAGCGCCAGGTTCGCCGCGTTGAGCATCAGCTCGATCCCCAGCAGGATCGAGATGCCGCTCCGGCGCACGAGCACCCCCGCCGCGCCGATCGCGAACAGCAGGGCGGCGAAGATCACGAAGTGGGTCGTGGATACGGTCATGTCAGTGCTTCCTTTTCACGAGCATGAGTGCCCCCACCAGGGCGGCGAGCAGCAGCACCGAGATGAACTCGAAGGCGAAGAGGTACGGGCCGACGAGGAGCCGCCCGAGGGCTTCGGCTGTGCCCTGGGTGGCGCCGGCGGGGTCGGCCGCGCGGATGCCGATCAGCACGGCGACACTCCCGGCCGCCGCGATGCCGGCCAGCGCCAGGCCTGCCACGCGCTGGAACGGGCGCCGCTCCCCGGCCGGTGGTTCCTCCGGCGCGCCGAGCAGCATCACGACGAAGAGGAAGAGGACGAGGATCGCGCCGGCGTAAACGAGGATCTGCGCCGCCGCCAGGAACTCGGCGCCGAGCAGGGCGTAGCTGACCGCGATCGTGAACAGCGTCACCACCAGCGAGAGCACGTTGACGACCGGGTTCCTGTGCGACACCGCGACGATCGCCGAGACGACCCCGATCGCCGCCACCAGGTAGAAGACGACCGCCGCCATCATCGCCCCCCCGCTGCCGGAGCGCAGGCTTCCGGCTTCGTGGGCCGCGCCGCGGTGACCGTCCTGCCTGAGTCGTTCCGGTGCCCGGCGCCCGGTGCCATGTGCCCTGTCGTCATCGGATCCACCCCATCGCCATCGCCACGCCGACCCACACCAGGTTGAGGGTCGCGAGCGGGAGCAGCCCCTTCCAGCCGAGGCGCATGAGCTGGTCGTAGCGGAAGCGCGGCAGCGACCAGCGCACCCAGACGAACAGCCAGAGGAAGAACGCGAGCTTGATGCCGAACGCGACCAGCGAGAGCGCCAGCAGCGGCCAACCCGAGAACCGGCCCATGCCGGGGAACGTCCAGCCGCCGAAGAACAGGGTCACGATGAGGGCCGAGGCGGTCACCATGTTCATGTACTCGCTCATGAGGAACGCCGCGAACTTCATCGAGGAGTACTCGACGTGGTAGCCGGCGACGAGCTCGGTCTCGGCCTCGGCGAGATCGAACGGAAGGCGGTTGGTCTCCGCGAAAACCGCGACGACGAACACGATGCAGCCGATGAGCTGCGGGACGACGTTCCACTGCGGGATGACGCCGAGCCAGAACTGCCCTCCCTGACGCGCGACCACGGCATCCAGGCGCAGGGACCCCGTGGAGAGGAGAACGCCCAGCACCGCGAGCGTCATCGACAGCTCGTAGGAGATGAGCTGCGCGGAGGAGCGCAATCCGCCCAGGAGCGAGTACTTGTTGTTGGAGGACCAGCCCGCGAGCACGATCCCGTACACCCCGAGCGAGCCGACCGCCAGGAGGAAGAGCACGCCCACCCCGAGGTCGGGGGCGATTTCGACGCCTCCCAACGGCACACCGAAGACGGTGATGTCCTTCCCGGCGCCGAACGGGATCACGATGAACGTCAGGAGGGCGACGGACACCGAGATCATCGGCGCCAGCAGGTACAGCCCGCGATTGACCCTGGCGGGCGTCAGGTCCTCCTTGAACAGCAGCTTGACCGCGTCGACGATCGGCTGGAAGAGCCCGAGCGGGCCGACACGGTTGGGGCCGAGGCGGTCCTGGATGAACGCGGCCCCCCGGCGCTCCACCCACTCCATGACGGCGACCAGGGTCAGGACGGTGCCGGCGATGACGGCGACCTTCGCGGCGCTGACGGCGATCTCAGCCCACATGCTGACGCTCCACGGACGAGTCGTGCGGTTGCGGCCCCCCGAGCGTCTCCCAGTCGAGGTCTGCGAACGCCCTGTCGCTCCGGGCCATGAGGGCGAACACGTCGGCGGGCGAGGCGAGGTCGAGGGAGGCGACGCCAAGTTCGCGCGCCAAGGCCGCAAGCGTGAGCCAGAGCGGCCGCGCCTCCCCGGGCGGGCCCCACGGCGAGGCGATCGTCGGGCAACTCGGCGACATGGCCCCGGTTGGGGTCCGGTGCACCGCGCCGGGCGCCGTGAACGCCTGGGCGAAGCGCTGCACCGCGCCGGCGGACGAGGTAAACGTTCCCTCGTTGCCGGCGAGCGACGGTGTCGGCAGGAGCCAGGTGGCGGCGTGCGCGGCCGGGTGCTCGCGGCGCGCCCACACCACGGTGGCCCCGACGCGCAGCAGCTGGAGCGCCTCGGGGGTCGCGAGGAACGGGTGCGCCCCGGGGTCGAGGATGAGCGTGAGTCCGGCGCCGCCGTAGAGGAAGCGCGAGAGGCCCTCGCCGTCCACGATGTCGAGACCGAGACGGCGCGCGCCCGCCGAGTTGGGGTGAGGGTCGGTGGCGTGCAGCCACTCGCCCTTGCCGTTGCGCATCTTGCGCGGCTCGCCGGGCGCCACCGGGACCGCGATTTCGCCCTTGAGGTGCCGCCCGAACAACTCCCGTGCGAGGAACAACTCCTCGTTGGAAAGGTTCGCCGAGGCGACCACCCGCAGCCCCGTGGCGCCCTTGATCTCCGCGGCGATGCCGGCCAGCGCCTCGCCCCAGCCGACGCGAACGGAATGGCCGCCGGTCCTGTGCTGCGGATCGAGGTACGCCTGCTCGTTGAGCGACTCGGCGAGGAAGCGGCCGTGGTCGCACAGCCAGGTGGCGTTGACCGCGGGGTTCTCGCGCGGCGTGAAGCGGTAGACGATGCGCTCGTGGTGGTCGATGAAGATGTTGCAGCCGATCGAGCACCCCGGGCACACCGACGGCGTCGAGCGCAGCTTCCACGAGCGCTTGCGGAAACGGAACTCGCGCACCGTAAGCGCCCCGACCGGGCAAACGTCCGCAGCGCACGCGGACATCGGGTCGTCGAACGGCGAGCCGTCAAACGTGTCGATGAACATGGAGTTGCCGCGTGACTTGTAGGTGAGGGCGGCGGTCCCCGAGATCTCGCGCGTGAAGCGGATGCAGCGCGAGCATTGGATGCAGCGGTTCTGGTTCTGCTCCACGTGCGGGCCGATCACGCGGCGCTCGTACCCGGGGAACGTCCGGCGGGTCTCGGCCATGTGAGTGGCGAACGCGGAACCCTGCTCCTCCATCGAGTGGTCCTGCAGCAGGCACTCGCCGGCCTGGTCGCACACCGGGCAGTCGAGGGGGTGGTTGGCGAGGAGGAACTCCATCACCGCCTCGCGGGCTTCCCGGGCGCGCTCCGAGCTTTCGACCTTGACCACCATCCCGTCGGCGGCCGGGGTGGCGCAGCCCAGGGCCAAACGGGGCTGGCCCGTGATCTCCACCATGCAGATCCGGCACTGGCCGACCACCGTCAGGTACGGGTGGTAGCAGAAGTAGGGGATGGCGACGCCGGCGGCGCGCGCGGCCTCGATCAGGTTGGTCCCCGCGGCGACCTCGACCTCGTGCCCGTCGATCGTGAGTTTCGGCATGACCCCCATCCCTCCTAGATCCCGAAGCCGGGACAGGGCCCGGCCCACGGCAGCACCGGAAACTTCTTCTGCGGGAGGGGCGTGGCGGACGCGATGCGGCGTTCGAACTCGGTCCGGTACTTGTCGACGAGGCTGGAGATCGGAAGGGCGAACGCATCGCCCAGCGGGCAGATCGTCATTCCGGCCGACGAGAACCGGCAGATCCGCAGGAGCGTGTCGGGATCGGCGGGGCGGCCGTGACCGGCCACGATGCGGTCGAGGATGTCCATGCACCAGTCCGAGCCCTCGCGGCACGGCGTGCACTGCCCGCACGACTCGTGGGCGTAGAAGTGGGCGACGTTGTCGGCGACGTCCACCATGTCCACGGTGTCGTCGAAGACGATGATGCCTCCCGAACCGAGCATGGTGCCGGCTGCCGCGCAGGCGTCGAAGTCGGCCATCGTGTCCACCTCGGCGGCGGTCAGGATCGGGGCCGACGAGCCCCCGGGGAAGAACGCCTTGAGCTGGCGCCCGCCGCGGACCCCACCGGCGTGCTCCTCGATGATCTCGCGGAACGTCACGCCGAGGGGCAGCTCGAACACCCCGGGCCGGTTCACGTGGCCGGAAACGCAGAACAGCTTCGGGCCGGTGTTCTTGGGGCGCCCGATCGACGCGAACCAGGCGGCGCCGCGGACGATGATGTGCGGCACGCACGCAAGCGTTTCGACGTTGTTGATCACCGTGGGCTTGCCGAACACCCCGACCACGGCGGGGAACGGCGGCTTGAGCCGCGGGAAGCCGCGCTTCCCCTCGATAGACTCGAGCAGCGCCGTCTCCTCGCCGCAGATGTAGGCGCCGGCGCCGCGGTGCACCCAGACGTCGAGGTCGAAGCCGCTGCCCATGATGTTCTTGCCGAGGAAGCCGCGCTGGTGGGCCTCGGCGATCGCTTCCTCGAGGAACCTCGCCCAGCGCACGAACTCGCCGCGGATGTAGATGTAGGCGGTGTTCGCCTTGATCGCGAACGACGCGATCGCGACGCCCTCGATCACCT
Organism: uncultured Acidobacteriota bacterium; assembly: GCA_963789745.1. Taxonomy (GTDB): domain Bacteria; phylum Acidobacteriota; class Thermoanaerobaculia; order Thermoanaerobaculales; family Thermoanaerobaculaceae; genus RBG-13-68-16. Next base: position 220,286 of record CAWBLW010000002.1, read on the forward strand.
GGTGGGGGTCGTACTCGATGATCTCGCGGTCCTTGAACGTCCCGGGCTCGGACTCGTCGGCATTGCAGACGAGGTAGCGCGGCCCAGGGTGGTCCTTGGGGACGAAGCTCCACTTGCGGCCGGTGGGAAAGCCGGCGCCGCCGCGGCCCCGCAGCTCGGAGTCGAGGACTTCCTTGGTCACGGCGTCGGGACCCATGCCGAGGGCCTTCTTCCAGCCCTCGTACCCTCCCGCCGCGGCGTACGTGGCGATCGAGCGCGAGTCGGGGACGCCGCGAGCGCGCAGCAGGACCGGTTCCATTCAGCTCCTCCCCGCGAGCTCGTCGAGGATCGCGTCGAGCTTGGCAATGTCGAGGTTCTCGTAGTAATGGTCGTTGACTTGGATCACGGGCGCCTGGCCGCAGGCGCCCAGGCACTGCACGCCGACGAGCTGAAACAGGCCGTCCGGCGTCTTCTCGCCGAAGGAGATCCCGAGCCGCTCCTTCAGATGGGCGACCAGCTCGCGGCCCCCGCACCAGGCGCAGGAGAGGGTTGTGCAGACCTGGAGCACGTAGCGGGCCGGCGGTGCGGTCTGGTACATGGTGTAGAAGGTCACCACACCCTCGACGAACGCCGGGCTCTCGCCGAGCCTCCCGGCCACCGCGCGCACGACCCCCGGCGAGATCCAGCCGAACCTCTCCTGGCAGAGCCAGAGCACCGGAAGAATCGCAGCACGCCGGGTCGGGTAGCGGGGCAACAGCTCCGCGATGCTGGCCTCCATCGCGGCGTCGAAGGTCACGATCTGCAGGGATTCCGGCGACGCCGCGACGATCGGCCGGGTGCTCACGATCGGCTCCCGCGGTGCGACCAGTCGAACGCGCCCTCGCGCCACAGGTAGGCATAGCCGACGGCGAGCAGGACGAGAAAGACCAAACCGTCCAGCAGCACCGTGGTGTTGCCTTCCGCGAGCAGACCGCGGACCGAGACCGCCCACGGGAACAGGAACGCGACTTCGACGTCGAACACGATGAACACCATCGCCACCACGAAGAATTTGACCGACACGCGCTTTCGCGAGCTGTCGAGCAGGGGCATGCCGCTTTCGAACGTGTCCCGGGTGCGCGACCCGCCCAGGCGCCCCCTCCCGAGGAACGCCGTCAGGCCGACCATCGCCACCGCGACCAACGCCGCGAACGCAAACGCAAGAACGACCGGGATGTATTGGGCGATCATCCCTCCCCCCCTCGTGCCCAAATTCACATGATCCTAGCGTTATTTCAAAGACGAGGTCAAGAGTCGCCCGAGCCGCTTTGTTTCCCGGATCGCAGCGGGTAGACTGCGGCGGCGTGGCCGAGGCCACGCGGGGAGGACGCAATGGCGACGATCGCCCTCGATGCCAGTGACCGGAAGGAGCTGCTTGCGCGGTTCCTGCGTTACGTGCGGATCGACACCCAGTCGGACGAGAACTCGACCGCCAGCCCTTCGACCGCGAAACAGAAGGACCTCGCGGTGATCCTCCGCGACGAACTCGCGGCGCTCGGCTGCGCGGACGCCGCCATGGATGAGTGGGGGTACGTGTTCGCGACCGTCCCGGGCAACGTGCCGCCGTCGCATTCCGCCGCCGCGAACGCGCCGACGCTCGGTCTGATCGCCCACATGGACACCTACCACGGCACGTTGGGTGGGGGCGTGAAGCCGCAGGTCATCGAGAGCTACCAGGGCGGCGACGTCGCCCTTCCCGGCGCCCCGCGCGAGGTCATCCGCTTCGCCGACAACCCCAACCTCGCCCGGTGCATCGGGCACACGCTCATCACCTCCGACGGCACCACCTTGCTGGGCGCCGACGACAAGGCCGGCATTGCGGAGATCATGACCGTCGTGGCGTGGCTCGCGAAGCATCCCGAGTTCGTCCACCCTCCCCTCCGCGTCGGGTTCACGACCGACGAGGAGGTCGGGCGAGGCACGGAGCATTTCGACGTCGCGGCGTTCGGCGCCAAGTACGCGTATACCCTGGATGGCTCGGACATCGCGGAGATCGAGGACGAGACGTTCTGCGCCGACTCGGCGCTCGTGGTGGTCGAGGGACACGACGTCCACCCCGGGTACGCCAAGGGCAAGCTGGTCAACGCCCTGCGCGTGGCTGCCGAGATCGTCGAGCGGCTGCCCCGGGAGTTCCTCCCCGAGACCACCGAGCTGCGCCAACCCTATCTGCACCCGTACGACATCCGCGGCGACGTCACGCGGGTCGAGGTCAAGTTCCTGGTGCGCGCGTTCACGGAAGAGGAACTCGCCGCGCGCGAGGACTCGCTGCGCGCGATCGCTCACGAGGTGGGCAAGGCGAACCCCGGCGCCCGCATCTCGGTCGAGGTGAAGGAGTCGTACCGCAACATGGCGTACAAGATCGCCGAGGACCCCCAGGTGCTCGAGGTCGCCTTCGAAGCGGTGCGGAGGATGGGTCTGGAGCCCGTTCGCCGGGCGATCCGAGGCGGCACCGACGGCTCGAGGCTCTCGTTCATGGGTCTGTTGACGCCGAACATCTGGGCCGGGGGCCAGAACTTCCACTCGGTGCAGGAGTGGGTCTCGCTCGAATGGATGGCGAAGGCGTCGGAGGTCTCGCTCCAACTGCTGCAGGTCTGGACCGAGCGCGCCGCCTCCTAGCAGAGGTCTTCCCGCGATGCGATCCCGGCGCCGAGGTCAGTGGCTGGCGGGGGCGTGTGACGTGTGCAGCGTGGCGACGAACGCCTGGAACCCCGGGTGCCGCACCGGGTCCCACGACTCGCGCGCCAGGCGGGCGAGCACGAAACCGCCGAGGAGCTGGCAAATCCAGAGCCGCGACAGCTCCGACGGGGGCGCCGTGACGGCGAGCTGGTCAAGCGCCTGCAGCTGCCGGAAGTACTCCGTCAGCCGCTCCCCGTAGCGTTGCAGAAAGTCACAGCCGGTGGCCTGGAGTTCCACCTCGCGGCCGCCGGCGGCCGAGAGCAGCAGCTCGACCAGGAGCCCGCTCTTGAGGGTGAAGCGCTGGATGTGACGCTCGAGCTGGGACTGGATGGCGTGGCCGTGTCCGACCGCGTCGGGCATGAGTTCCAGCATCATGGTCGCGAACAGCCGGTTGCCCAGGTGGCGCAGCGTCGCCGCGATGATCGCACCCTTGCTGGGGAAGTAGCGGTAGAGCGCGGCCTCGGTGAACTCGAGGTTGCGCGCCAGCGCCGCGGTCGTTACCCCTCCGACGCCGCGGCTCTCCGCGAGGTCGAGCGCGGTGGCGACAATGGCCTCTTCCCGAGCAGCGTGATCGCCCATGGCACATAGAATACGTTATTGTGATTGAAACGGCAATACGTCACTAAAACGTAACGTCAGCTGACCACGACTTGCGGCCGCCGTCACGCCGTCATCGCCGCGAGAGCAGGTCGGACAGGTCCACGGCGCCGCGGCTCGCGGCCTTCAGGAGGCGCATGACCTCCTGGGCGTCGGCGATGCTGGTCGCCGCATCCGCCATGGCCCCTTCGAGCAGTCGGCGCCCTGCCTCGCGGCCTTCGGCGGTTCCCGGGGCGGCGGCGATCACCTCGCGGCAGAGCTCGAACTCCTCGCCCTCAGGCGCTGGGCCCCGTTGCAGTCGCGCGAGCATGCCGCGCCAGCGTTCCTCCTCCTCCGGACCGGCCACAGCGCGAGTGTATCATCGGCACCGGTGTACGCCCGGATCGCCTTTCCCACCGCGCTTCCCGACGCCCTCTCGTATCGGATACCGGAGGCGTTTGCGGCCATTGCGGTCCCCGGTGTCCGGGCTCGCGTCCGCCTGCGAGGCCAGGCACGCGTCGGGGTCGTCGTCGAGGTCACGAGCGACCCTGGGTGCCCGCCCGAGAAGGTGCTCCCCCTCGAGGACGTGCTCGACCCGGAACCGATCGTGCCCCCGCACGTCCTCGACCTGATCCGCTTTACCGCCCAGTACTACGGGGCCCCGATCGGGAGCGTCGTCCGGGCCGCGATCCCGGGCGTGCTGCTGCGGGTGCCGCCTCCGGTCGTGCACGTCGGGCCCCGCGCCAGCGAGATCGCGGCGGGCGCGGGCGAACGCGAGAAGCGCCTGCTGGAGCGTCTCCTCGTGGCCGGGCGGATCTCGGTGGCGCGCCTGCGCGCCGAAGGGTGGGAAGCGAGCGACCTCGCCGAGATCCTTCCGGCACTCGCTCGCCGACATGCGCTCAGGGTCGTGGAGCGCGCCGCTGGCGTCCCGCCGGGGGCCTCCGCCTCGGCGCTCGTGCTCGCCGACATCGCCGCCGGGGAGCGGGTCCGGCGCGTGGGACGCGCACCCGCCCAGGCGAGGGTCGCCGCATGGCTGGTGGAACTCGGTCGGCCGGCGCTGGAGGGCGAGCTCCTGAGCGCGTGCCGGTGCTCACCGGGCGTCGTCGGTGAGTTGGTGCGCAAGGGCGTGCTGCGCCGCTTCCGCCAGGTGAGCCAGCGTCCGACCCGGCGCTGGGAGCTGGCGCCGCCGCCGCGGCCAACCGAGCTGACGGCACACCAGATCAGTGCGCTCGCGGCGCTGACCGCAGGCCTCGATCCGCCGGCGTTCCGGGCGTTCCTGCTGCAGGGGGTCACGGGCTCGGGGAAGACCGAGGTGTACCTGCGCTTCGCGGCCGCAGCGGCAGCGCGCGGGCTGCAGACCCTGGTCCTCGTGCCGGAAATCGTGCTGACCCCGGCGCTCGCGGGCCAGCTCGCTCGCGGCTTCGGCGATCGGGTGGCGGTGCTGCACTCTTCGATGGCCGAAGGGGAGCGCGCGGCCGCGTGGGAGCGAGCCCGCCACGGCCAGGTGGACGTGGTCGCGGGCCCACGCTCGGCGCTGTGGGCGCCGCTGCCGCGCCTCGGGGCGATCGTCGTGGACGAGGAGCAGGACGCTTCGTACAAGCAGGAGGAGGAACCGCGCTACAACGCCCGCGACCTCGCGCTCACGCTCGGACAGCGTCTCGGGGTGCCGGTCGTGCTGGCGTCCGCGACGCCATCGCTCGAGACGCTGGCCCTGGCTGCGAAGGGGCGGATCGAGGTGCTCGAGCTTCCCGAGCGGGTGGCCGGCGGGCGCCTGCCCGAGGTCGAGATCGTCGACCTCAAGGACGAGCCGCCGGAACCGGGAGAGCACGGGCAGCGCTTCCTGTCGCGGCGGCTGCGCGCCCTGCTCGAGCAAGCGCTCGCCCGCGGCGAGCAGGCAATCCTGCTGGTGAACCGGCGCGGATGGGCGCCGGTGCTGCTCTGCCGAGAGTGCGGGCACATGGCGGCGTGCCCCGACTGTTCGATCCCGGTCACCGTCCACCGCCGGCAGGGCGCCCTGATCTGCCACTACTGTGGCTTCCGCCGGGCCGTTCCGGCGATCTGCCCGCGCTGCGGCGGCGAGTTGCTCGACCATGTCGGGGCGGGGACCGAGAAGATCGCCTCGCTGGTTCGGGGATTGCACCCCGCCGCGGTCATCGACATCCTCGACCGCGACACCGCCCGGTCGCCCGCGCAGCTCCTCGCAACGCTCGAGCGGTTCGCCGCCGGGGCAAGCCAGGTCCTGGTCGGGACCCAGATGGTGTCCAAGGGCCACCACTTTCCCGCGGTGACGCTCACCGGGGTGATCAACGCGGACAACCTCCTTGGCTTCCCGGATTTTCGCGGCGCCGAGCGTACGTTTCAGATGCTCACCCAGGTCGCAGGGCGCGCCGGGCGCGGCAAACGGGCGGGCACCGTCGTGATCCAGACCTACCACCCCGACCACCACGCCGTCCGGGCCGTGCTCGCCCACGACCTCGCCGGCTTCGCCCGGGAGGAACTCCGGTACCGCAACGCGTTTCGCTACCCGCCGGCGGCGCGCCTCGCGCTCGTGCGCTTCGAGTCGACGAGCGAGACGGCGGCGATCGCCGCCGCGCAGGCGGCGGCACGGTCGCTCGATCCGGCGCCGGCGGCGCTGCGCGTGATCGGGCCTGCCCCGGCGCCCCTGGCGCGGCTGCGCGGGAGGTGGCGGGTGCAGATGCTCCTGCTCGCGCCGGCGCGGGCGCCGCTGCGCGCCGCGCTGACTGCGGTCACGGCGCTCCCTCTTCCTGGGGGTGTCCACCGCGTCGTGGACGTGGATCCCCAGAGCACGGTGTAGGGAAGGTGAGGTGGGGCGCCATGAGGTTTGGTGTGGGGCATCCGGTTCGGGGAAGTGTCGCCATTGAGGGACGCACCGTCATCGAAGGGTACGGGCCTCGGGCTCGAGTCGCCATGCGATGTGGATCCATCCCGGCATATCGATTGCTTGCATTGAAGTCGATGGAGGTGTGTCGATGAGCGCGAAGGTCTGGGCCGCACTCGGCATGTTCCTGGCGGCCGTCACGGCGGTCGGCCAGGACAATCCGGTCCCGCGGGGCTTCGCCAGCGACGTGACGGTGAACAACGTGACCGTCGATGTGAAGGTCGTGGACGCCAGGGGCGTCCCGGTAGCGGGGCTGCGCCCGCAGGACTTCCGTCTCTTCGAGGACGGCAAGGAGCAGAGCCTCACCAACTTCCTCGCCGTGACCGAGGGTCGGGTCGCGGCGTCCTCCGACGCCGGCGTCGTGGGCCAGCCGGAACCGCGGCAGGTCGTGCTCTTCTTCGATCTCTACCAGCTCATCGAGCCGGACAAGCACGCGGTGGTCCGGTCGCTCGAGGGCGCGATCGCGGCCGGCCTGCCGCCGGCGCAGACGATCGCCGTGGTCAGCTTCGACGGAACGCTGCGGGTCCACACGCTGCCGACCTCCAGTCGCGACAAGCTCCTGGAGGCCCTCAAGGTGGTGGACCGCCTGCCTGCGACCGGACTGCAACGCCAGATCAAGCTGTCGACGTTCAGGACGAACGATCTCGGCGGGGGCGGAGGCTACGCAGGGTACGAGTTCCGCCACACGCAGAACGAGGAGTACTGGAACGAGATGCGGCGGATCGTCGGAACCGTGCAAAGCGCGTTCGCCGCGGCGCTCGACCGCTTCGCGGTGGCGCCGGGCGCGCGCAAGGTCGTCGTGCTGATCTCGCCCGGCTTCCCGCGGGCGGAGAACGTCCCGATCTACCGGCTGTACGACTTCTTCCGCGATGCCTCGCCCGGCGAGTACCGCAACGTGGGGCTGATCGAGCACGCGGCGCAGCTCGCGAGCGAGCTCGAGTACACGATGTACACGCTCGACCCTTCGGGAAGCAACTTCAACGACGTGGACGCGAGCCGGGGCCGGCCCCCGAGGTTCACGGACGTTGCCAACGTGCGGTTCTGGCGCGAGGCCGACCGCAAGGACAACCTGATCCGGGCGGCGCAGCTCACGGGCGGAGAGGCGATCTTCACCGCTGACGGCGGCGCGGCGCTCGCCGACCTCGAACGGCTCACCGCCAGCTACTACTCGCTCGCGTTCCAGCCCGGCCACGCCGGCGACGGCAAGGAGCACACCCTGCGCGTGGAGGTGAGCGGCCACCCCGGGCTGCGGCTCGCCTACCGCGAGAGCTACGTGGACCGGCCCGCAGAGCAGCGCGAGGCCGAGCGAACACGCGCGGCGCTGCTGACGGGCGACACCGCGAACCCTCTCGGCGTCGAGCTCGTCCTCGCCAAGCCCACCAGCAGGTTCCACTTCTCCGCCCAGGGGATGCGGCTGTACCGGATGAACGCCGAGGTGCGCATCCCCTACGCCCGGCTGACGATGTTGCGGCGCGGAGGTATGGCCTGGGGGCAGGTGCAGGTCGTCGTCGTGGCAATCGACGAACGGGGCAATCTCTCCGACCTGGCCCACCAGCGCGTTCCCATCGAGATCTCGGCCGCAAAGCTCGAGGAGGCGCGGCGGCGGGGTTACTTCGCGTACCGGTTCGTCCTCGAGGTGGAGGGCGGCAAGCGCTCGGTCCGTGTCGGCGTGGCCGACATGCTGGCGCACACGACCTCGGCGGTCGTCGCGGACCTCGACCTTTGAGTTCCCGGGGGGGCGGTCGACGGGAGCGCCGGGGCCTTTTGCTAGACTCGGAGGGTTGGAGGACCGCTTGCACACGAGAGCGAAGTCGCTGCTGAACGTCCCCTTCCTGTTGATGGCCGTTGCGGTGTTCGCCCAGACCATGCCACCGGCCGAGAGGGTCGTGCCCGAGAAGCCCCCCGCCGCGAAGGCGCCGGTCCGGCAGATCGGAGGACTCCGGTTCCTCGACGTGTCCGAGTTGACCGTCGTGAACGTGGACGTGTCGGTGTCGAACAAGAAGGGCCCGGTGACCGGCCTGGGTGCCGGCGATTTCGAGGTCTACCAGGACGGCAAGCCCCAGCCGCTGACGAACTTCGCCGCGTTCACACGGACGGCGGAGGCCAAAGCGGCGGCGCTGGCGTCACCCGTGCCGCATCGGGCGGCGCCCGCTGCAACGGCGACGCCGGCCCCGGAAGGGCAGCGCGAGCCCCGCTTCCTCGCGTTCTACGTGGACAACGAGAACCTGATGCCGTTCAACCGCAACCGGGTCTTGACGAAGATGACGGACTGGATACGGGACAATCTGGCCGCTCCCGACCAGGCGATGGTGGTGTCGTACCAGCGCAGCATGAAGATCCTGCAGCCGTTCACCTCGGACCCGGACGAGATCGCCCTCGCGCTGCAGTCGGTCCGCAAGTACGTCGGCGGTCGCCCCGACCTGCTCAGCAGCCGCAAACGGGTCGAGGACTACATCGCGCAGAACTCGGGCCAGAACTCCGGCCAGCGCTCCGGCAGCGCCAACGCCTATTACGAGGCGATGGACGAGGCGCGCGGCTTCGCGAAGGAGCAACGGAACAACCTGACGTTCACCGTGCGAGCGCTCCAAGACCTGGTCGGGATGATGAGCGGCCTGCCGGGCAAGAAGGCGGTTATCTACGTCTCGGACGGCCTTCCGATGACGCCGGGAGCGGAGCTTTTCTACGAGATCCAGGACGCGTTCAACGCGCCGAGCGCGATCTCGGAGTCGCACGAGTTCGACTCGACCGACCTGTTCGACAGCCTCGTCCGGACGGCCACCGCGTCGGGCGTGACGTTGTACACGATCGATGCCAAAGGGCTGGAATCCGACCTCGGCATCGAGGCCGAGAACAGCCAACCGCGCTCATCCCTGGCCGCTTCGATCGCCACCAGCAACTTCCAGGACTCGTTGATCTATATGGCGGACCGGACCGGCGGCATCGCAGTCCTCAACGCCAACGACCCGACGCCCGGCCTCGAGAAGATCGCCAACGACATCGGGACCTACTACTCGCTCGGCTACAGGCTCATCCCGTCCGGCGAGGACCGCATGCACCGAATCTTGGTCAAGCTCAAGACGCATCCCGAGTACAAGCTCGTCTACAAGCGCACCTTCATCGAGAAGTCGCTTCCGACTCGGATCGGCGACCGCGTCATGAGCGGCCTGGCGTTCGACCTCAACGACAACCCGCTCGGTGTCGAGCTCAAGGTCGGGACCCCGGCGCCTGCCGACAACGGTCGCTGGACTCTCCCGGTCGAGGTCGGTGTGCCGTTCGACAAGGTGGCGCTCATCCCTGACGGCGAAGACCTGGTCGGGTACGTGATGGTCTACTACGCCGCCCGCGACGACGACGGCAAGCAGTCGGACCTGGAGCACACCGAGCACGCGATCCGCATCGCGGCGGCCGACTATCAGAAGTCGCACCGCCAGCAGATGACGATCTCGACGTCGCTCCTCGTCAACCCGGGGCGGTATCGAATCTCGGTCGGGGTGCGGGACGAACTCACGAACCAGGCCGGATATGCGCTCGCGAGGGCCTCCGTTCACCCGGAGGACCAACAGTGACGCGAGCCGCTGCGGGATGCGCGGCGCTTGCGGTCGCGCTCGTGGCGCCCGGCGTCCGTGCAGCCGGAGATGTCAACCCGACGCCAGGCCCCGCGGCGCGCGCCGGGAGCGCGATCGACCGGGCCTGGGGCCAGGTCACGGTCAGCGTCGGCGAAGCTCTCCTGATGACGCGGGTCCGCGTGGCGCTGCTCGATCGCCTCAAGGAGGACGGGTTGCGCGTGTCGATCGCGACGCACGACGGGACTGTCGACCTGTCCGGCGTGGTGAAGAACCGTTCCAGCGTGGAGCTGGCAACACGAGCCGCCGCAGCGGTCAAGGGCGTGCGTTCGGTCCGCAACCGGGTGACCGTGGCCGACGGCACGCAAGGGCCGGAACCGCCGGTGGCGCGGGTCGTCGGGACCGTCGAGCGCTCGGTCGGGGACGCGCTGCTCGAGGGGAGGATCAAGGCGCGCCTGCTGGAGGAACTCGGCAAGGTCGCGTTCAAGGTCGATGTGGACGCTGCCGACGGCGTCGTCACCCTCTCCGGCGGGGTGCCGGACGCCGCCCGCAAGCGCCTCGCCGCGGGCATCGCCCGGGGCACCTCGGGCGTGAAGGACGTTCGCGACCTGCTGACGGTCCAGCAGTAGGGGCGTAACATAGAACGAGTTGCCGGGCGCCAAAGGCCAGGGAGGAACCCCCATGGACGTCAATCTCGAGCCAGATTTCTTGCGGGTGACGGAGAAAGCCGCGATCGCCGCGGCGCGCACCATGGGCTACGGCGACCGCAAGCACTCGGACAAGATCGCAGTGGAGGCGATGCGCCAGGAGATGGACAGCCTCGCGATCAACGGGAAGATCGTGATCGGGGAGGGGGAGCGCGACAAGGCGCCGATGCTTTACGTCGGGGAGAAAGTCGGTGCCGACAAGGACGGGGCCCTCGGTTATCCCGAGATCGACATCGCGGTGGATCCGCTCGAGGGTACGAACCTTTGCGCCACCGGGTCCAACAACGCCATCGCGGTGCTCGCGGCGGCGAGCAAGGGCGGGTTGCTGTACGCCCCCGACATCTACATGCAGAAGATCGTGGTCGGTCCCACCGCTCGCGGCTGCATCGACATCGACGCGCCGGTGAAGGACAACCTGGCGCGCATCGCCAAGGCGTTCGACCGCGACGTCGAGGACCTGACGGTGGTCGTTCTCGACCGGGCGCGGCACGAGAAGCTGATCGCCGAGATCCGCGCCGCGGGAGCGCGGGTCAAGTTGATCTCGGACGGCGACCTTTCCGGCGGAGCGTCCACCGCGATTCGCGGCACCGGCATCCACGCCCTGATGGGCATCGGCGGCGCCCCGGAGGGCGTCATCACCGCCGCCGCGATCCGCTGCCTGCACGGCGAGATGCAGGCCCGGCTCGTGGTGCTCGAGGACTGGCACCGCCGTCGCCTCGAGGAGATCGGGATCACGGACCACAACCACGTCTACACCGAGAAGGAACTTGCCTCCGCGGACGACGCGCTGTTCGTGGCCTCCGGGGTGACCAAGGGCGACCTGCTCGAAGGCGTGCGCCTGTTCGGCGGCGGTGTGCGCGTGGCCTCGGTGATCATGTCGCTCGCCACCCGCACCGTCCGTTTCATCGACTCGGTCTACATGGAGGAGAACGGCATCCTCGAGGTGATGCGGTGAGGCCGGATCTCCTGCCGCGCTGAGGCCGTCGCTCGGGCGCCGGACCCGGTGTCCGGGGTAGAATGCCGCGTCGCCGGCTGGAGCGCTGCCGGCGCCCCGAAAGGAGAGGTGCAACGTGTCAAGCCCGCTGGACAAACTTGAGCCGCGCCTGGTCTGGAAGCACTTCGATGCCATCCGTCAGATCCCTCGTCCGTCGAAGCACGAGGAGAAGATCGCCGAGCACGTCGTCGCGTGGGGAACCTCGCGCGGGCTCGCGACCGAGCGCGACGGCGTCGGCAACGTCCTGGTCAAGGTGCCGGCGACGCCCGGACACGAGAAGGCCCCGGTGATCGTGCTGCAGGGTCACCTCGACATGGTCCCCGAGAAGAACTCCGACGTGACCTTCGACTTCGAGAAGGACGCGATCCAGGTGCGGGTCGTGGGCGACTACGTCTACGCGACCGGCACCACCCTCGGCTCGGACAACGGCATTGGGGTCGCCACCGCGATGGCCGTCGCCGAGGACCCCAAGGCGGTGCACGGGCCTCTCGAGCTGCTGTTCACGATCGACGAGGAGACCGGTCTCACCGGTGCGATGCAGCTCGACCCCAAGCTGCTGGCCGGCCGCACGATGATCAACCTCGACACCGAGGAGGACGCGGCGCTCTACATCGGGTGCGCCGGCGGCGCCGACACGCACGCGGCGTTCACGATGACCCGCGAGGACGCCCTGCCGCAGACCCTGCCCGTGCTCATCTCGGTGCGGGGCCTGCGCGGCGGCCACTCGGGCGTCGACATCCACGAGAACCGCGGCAACGCCCTCAAGTTCCTCGTGCGCACGCTGGCAGCGCTCCGGCAGAGCGGGGTCGAGTTCGGGATCGTGTCGATCGCGGGCGGGAGCAAGCACAACGCGATCCCGCGCGAGGCCGATGCGGTCGTGCGAGTGGCCGCCGCGAGCGAGGGAGCGATGCAGGCAGCCGTGGGCGACTGCGCGCGCGTCCTCCGGGAGGAGTTCGGCGAGATCGATCCCGGCCAGCGGGTCGAGTGCGTCGCGCTCGAGGATCGGCCCGACAACCGCAAAGTGTTCATCCGTTTCGACAACGACCGCATCGTGGACGCCCTTCTGGCGTGCCCGCATGGGGTGCTGGCGATGAGCCGGGCGGTGCCGGGCCTCGTGGAGACGTCGAACAACCTCGCGGTCGTGACGACGGAAGGGGACGCGGTCAAGGTCGTGACTTCGAGCCGCTCGTCGGTGATGCCGTCGCTCAAGGCGACCACCGAGCAGGTCGGGGCCGCGTTCAGGCTCGGCGGCGCCCAGGTCGAACAGCTCGACGGCTACCCCGGGTGGAAGCCGAACCCGAACTCCCCCGTGCTCAACAGCGCCCTCAAGGTGTTCGAGCGGGAGTTCGGAAAGAAGCCGGCGGTGAAGGCGATCCACGCGGGCCTCGAGTGCGGCCTGATCGGGGAGAAGTACCCGGGGATGGACATGGTCTCGATGGGGCCGCAGATCGAGTCGCCGCACTCGCCGGACGAGCGCGTGCAGATCTCGACGGTGGGCCGCTTCTACACGCTGCTCACCGCGACGCTGCAAGAGCTCGCCTGAGAACCCCACGTCTCCAGGAATTGCCGGGCGGCCGTGAGGCCGCCCGGTCTGTCTCGGTGTCCCGATAGCGCGCCGAAGGCCGGACCTCCCAGGTCCGGCGGTCGCTGCAGCAACCGTGCCGCTGCACCAACGGGCCGGCGCGAACGTTCGTTGGCTTCGGGTGGAGAGCTCGCGCGGTCTCCAACGAACAAGGTGACGCCCGGAACGTTGCCCTGCCTTCACGCCTCTTGGCCTTGCGCTCGGGTCTATAATTTCAACAAGGACGTCGCACAAGTGCAGCCGGGCGCAAGAATCGGTCCCTACGAGGTCGTCGCTGCCATCGGCGCAGGGGGGATGGGCGAAGTGTACCGGGCGCGGGACACCCGGCTCGGGCGCGACGTTGCGATCAAGGTTCTGCCGCCCGGTTTCGCCGGAGATCCCGAGCGCCTGCGGCGCTTCGAGCGCGAGGCGAGGGCGATGGCGGCGCTCTCCCATCCCAACATTCTCGACGTGCACGATGTCGGTACGTTCGAGGGCGTCTCCTACCTGGTCGTGGAGTTGCTCAACGGTGAGTCGCTGAGGGATCGGCTCGAGCGAGGGGTTCTCCCGATTCGCGAGTCAATCGGGGTCGCGGTGCAGCTCGCACGCGGCCTGGCGGCAGCGCACGAGAAGCACATCGTCCACCGGGACCTGAAGCCCAGCAACATCTTCCTGACCAACGATGGTCGGGTCAAGATTCTGGACTTCGGGCTGGCGAAACTGATGGCAAGCGTGCCGGCAGGGGAGGCGGAGACGCTCACGCACGCCCCGACGGGGGCGACTGAGTTCGGGCGGGTCTTGGGAACGGTGGCGTACATGGCGCCGGAGCAGGCGCGGGGGATGGCCGTCGATCAGAGGGCAGACATCTTCGCGTTCGGGGTGGTGCTGTACGAAATGGTTGCAGGCAGGCGGCCGTTCCACGGCAGGACGGCGCCTGATACGGTCGCGGCGATCCTCAAGGAGGAGCCGCCGGCCTTGCCGGCGGGCGTGCCGGTCCGGCTCCGGGAGCTGATCGACCGGTGTCTGGCGAAGGAGCCGGAGCGACGGTACCAGGGTGGCGGCGACCTCCTGGCCGCGGTGGAGGAGGTGGAGGCGAAGGGTGGGGCGTCGCTGTGGCCCTCGATCCGACGAGCGTTGCGCCGTCGGCCGTGGATGGTGGCGGCGAACGCGGTGGTGGCGGTGGCGGCGCTCACTCTGGCGCTCGACGCGGGCAGGCTGCGCGGGTGGTTGTTCGGGGGCGTCGCGGCGAGCGGCATCGACTCTCTCGCGGTGTTGCCGCTGGAGAACCTCTCGGGCGATCCCGAGCAGGGGTATCTCGCTGAGGGGATGCACGAGGCGCTGATCACCGGACTGACGCAACTGGGCGGCCTCAGGCGCGTGATTGCACGGGCCTCGGTGATGCGCTTCAAGGGGACGAACATGCCTCTGAGGCAGGTCGCGCAGGAGTTGAAGGTCCGGGCGCTGGTCACCGGCGCGGTCCTGCGCTCGGGGTCCAGGGTGAGGGTGACGGCGCACCTCGTGGACCCGGCCAGCGAGGCGCAGCTGTGGGCGAAGAGCTACGAGCGCGAGCTGCGCGACGTCCTCACGCTGGAGAACGAGATCGTCGCGGCGATCACGCGCGAGATCAAGCTGCGGCTCACACTGCGGGAGAACGCGCGGCTGGCAAGTGCGCGTCCGGTCAACCCGGAGGCGTACGAGGCGTGCCTGAAGGGCCGCTTCCACTGGTACAAGCTCTCCCGCGAGGAACTGGACATCGCCGAGCGGTACTTCCAACTCGCCCTGCAGGAAGATCCTGACTGCGCTCTGGCCCACGAGGGCATGGCGACCGTCTGGCTTAGCCGCACGGATGCCGGCTTCATGCCGGCAGGCGAGGCGTTGCCGAAGGCGAAGGAGGCCGCCATGAAGGCCCTGGAGCTCGACGACTCGCTCGCTGAAGCCCACGTCACGCTGGCCAACCTGAAGGTCATGGAATGGGACTGGCCGACGGCTGACGCCGAGTTTCGGCGCGCGATCGAGCTCAACCCGAACTCCGCGGAGGCGCACTTCATGTACTCGGACTACCTGGTCACCATGAGGCGCACCGACGAGTGGAGAGGAGAGATTCACCGGGCGCTGGAGCTCGACCCGCTCAACTTCTTCTGGCAGACGTTCTACGGGTGGCACCTGGTATACGAGCGGCGATACGACGAGGCCGTGGCCCAGCTGAAGAGAGTCGTGGCGGCGGAGCCGGACTTCCGGGCGGCGCACCTGGGCCTCTGGGGCGCCTTCTACAAGAAGGGTGCGGATGCCGACGCCTTCGCCGAGGCGAAGGAGTTCTTCGCCCTTCTCGGCGACCGCGAGGTCGTTGACGCGCTCGACGTGGGTTGGGCCAGAGCCGGCTACCGCGGCGCCATGGGGCTTGCGGGGGAGACGCTCGCGACACGCTCCGAGCGGACCCACGTGCCCGCGGTGCGGGTCGCCCGTGTGTTTGCCCACGCGGGGGAGAACGAGCGAGCCCTGGCATTCCTCAAGAAGGCGTACGAGCGGCACGAGACCCCCCTGTATCACATCGGCGTGGGGTGGGATTGGGACGGCCTGCGCGCTGATCCGCGTTTCCAGGAGCTCGTGCGCCACATGGGTTTGCCGGTGTCCTGACCAGTCGCCCCGAATTGGGTGCGGCCGGCAGGGTGCCTGAGCGCGACCAACTGGCGTTCTAGACCGCGAGCTCGCCGCGCAGGACGGTGACCGCGCGGCCACCGAGGAACACGCGGTCGCCCGCGACGCGGACTCGCAGCGCGCCGCCGCGGGAGGAGGCCTGGTACGCGGACAGTTCGCTCTTCCCGAGCCGGGCAGCCCAGAACGGGCCGAGGCAGCAGTGGGCGGAGCCGGTGACCGGGTCCTCGTCCACGCCGACGGCGGGCGCGAAGAAGCGCGAGACGAAGTCGTACCCCGGCGTCGTCGCCGGCGCCGTCACGATCACACCGCGGGCTTTCACGGCGCGCAGCAGCGCGAAGTCCGGCGTTACGGCGCGCACCGCAGCCTCGCTGTCGAGGAGGAGGAGGTAGTCGAAGACGTTCCTCCCGAGATAGATCGGCTTCGCGCCGATCGCCTCGAGGAGGTTCTCCGGCGGGTCGGCCGGCACCGCCGGCTTGGCGGGGAAATCGAGCTCGATGAGATCGCCGCGGCGCGCGGCCCGCAACTCTCCGCTGGCCGTCGCGAAGCGGGCGGTCTCCGCCGGCGCGAGGATCCCTTCCTCCCAGAGTACGTGTGCCGAGGCGAGCGTCGCGTGGCCGCACAGCGCCACCTCGACCGCCGGCGTGAACCAGCGCAGGGAGAAGCCGGCGCCCTCCGGCAGCAGGAACGCCGTCTCCGAGAGGTTCATCTCGCGTGCCACGGCCTGCATCCAGCGCTCGTCGCGGGGCTCCGTGAGCAGGCACACACCGGCGGGGTTGCCGGCGAACGGCTCGGCGGTGAACGAATCGACCTTGAACGCCGGAAAGCCCACGGTCACTCCTCCTCCGCCTCGGCCGCGACAAGCCCCTCACAGGCGGTTTCGGCGACGAAGCGCACGAGCTTCCTGCACACCTCGGAGTTCACCCGGTCGAGTTCCGCCCGGGAGGGCTCGCTGTTGAGGTCGAGCCCCGTGAGTTTCCGGCACTCCGTGGTGCCGAACGCCGCCTCGAAGCGGCGGACGAGGGTCCCCGCGACCCGGTACGCGCGCTCCTTCGACCGTTCGTCGTCCGGGGAGGTCCGCCCCAGTCGCAACCCAACGGCGACCGCGGCGCCGGTGAGGCAGCCGCAGGTCAGGCCGGCGCGAGCGATCCCGCCACCGAGCGCGGCTGCCGTCCTCTGCGGGTCGGCCGGCGAGCGCCCGGCGTCCGGGGCGAGGGCCAGCACCATCGCCTCGGCGCAGCTGTACCCGCGGTCGAACTGCTCGACCGCCGTGTCCGGAACCCTCGAGAACGTCGAGCCGTGCTTCGCCATCGGCATCTAGTCCACGACGAACAACCTGGCGCCGGTCTTCGTTCTTGACCGGTGCGGCGCGGCGCCGTCGGCCACCTGGTAGCTCTGCCCGGGCCGGAGGACGTGCTGCTCGCCGTTGGCCAGCTCGGTGAGCAACTCGCCCTCGAGCACGAGCAAGACGTGGCCGCGTTCGCACCAGTGGTCGGCGACATAGCCGGGGGAGTACTCCACCATTCGAACGCGGACGTTGCCGGCCTGAACGGTGCGCCAGAGCGCGAGACCGGTCGCGCCGGGGTGTTCCGTGGCTGGGATGGCGCCCCAGTCCGTCGTGTGGAACCCGAACCCTTCGAGGTTCATCTCCGCCTCCACGCCCTGCGCCGTGGCGTCACCGGCCACTTCGCTCCCGAACCCTCACCGTTCACCCGCTCGTGCAGAAGTTCGGGGCTCCGAACCCGCGAACGTCGGGCCCCGTCTCACGTTCCTACGGCCTCGCCGCAGCAGCGCATCGAGCCGGTTTCGGCGCGCCTGAGGAACTCCCGCAGCACGGTGGCGAGGCGTTGCACGCCCTCCTCGATGCGGTCGGGGGGCATGTTGGAGAAGTTGAGCCGCATCGTGTTCTCGTGCCCGCCGTTGGGGAAGAATGCCCCCCCCGGGACGAACGCGACGTTGCGCTCGATGCAGGCGCGCAGCAGTTCGCGGGCGTCCACACCCGCGGGGAGTTCGGCCCAGAGGAAGAGGCCGCCGGCCGGTCTGGTAAAGCGCACGCCGTCGGGCATCTCGCGCTCGAGCGCCCGGATCATTGCGGCGCGCCGCGCCCCGTAGATCGCGCATGCCCGCTCGATGTTGGCGCCGAGGTCGTAGTCCTGGAGGTAGCGCGCCACCTGCATCTGCGCCAGCGTCGCCGTCTGCAGGTCGGCGCCCTGCTTGCCGAGGACGTACTTCTCCAACAGCGGGCGCGCGGCTGCGACCCAGCCGATGCGCATGCCCGGGCAGAAGATCTTCGAAAACGTTCCGAGGAACACCACGAGGCCGTCCTCGTCGAGCGACTTGATCGCGGGGAGGGGGACTCCCTCGAAGCGCACCTCGGCGTACGGGCAGTCCTCGACGACGGGGATCTGCCGGCGCCGCACGATTTCGTTCAGCGCTTGCCTGCGGGGAAGCGACCAGGTTCTTCCGGTGGGGTTCTGGAAATCGGGGATGACGTAGATGACCTTGGCCCGCGGCTCGCGGTCGAGGATCGTTTCGAGCGCCTCGGGGATCATGCCGTCGTCGTCGGTCGGCACCTCGACGAAGCGCGGCCGATACGCGCGCAGTGCGTTGATCGCGCCCAGGTAGGTCGGGCTCTCGCACAGCACGACGTCGCCTTCGTCGAGGAAGATCTTCCCCGTGAGGTCCAGGCCCTGCTGCGACCCGCTGGTGATCAGCACGTCGTCGGCGCTCACCGTGGTGCCGAGGGTTTCGTTCATGTGGCCCGCGATCCACCGCCGCAGCGGGGGGTACCCCTCGGTGGTTGAGTACTGCAGCGCGCGCGCCCCCGACTCGGCGAGCACACGGGCCGTAACCGCGGCCAACTCCTCGGCCGGGAAGGTCTCCGGGGCCGGCAGGCCGCCGGCGAACGAGATGACCTCCGGGCGCTGCGTGAGCTTGAGGATCTCCCTGATCTCCGACGCCTTCACCTCGTTCATCCGCTGCGCGAATCGGACTGCCATCGAAACCTCCTTCTTGCCGCGCCCTCTGGGGCCGTGACGTCCGGGTGCGTCATACGATGGGCGGCGTCGCCTCCCCGTAATGCGCGCCGGCGCCCGGCCGGCGGACGGCCGTCCTCAGAGCTCCCATCAGGCGGGCCACGCCGGGCCGAATCGCCTCCGCCGGAGGGAACGTGAAGTTGAGCCTGAGGTGGTTCGCCCCCGGCTCGTCCGGGAAGCAGGCGTCGCCGGGCAGATACGACACGCGCTGCTCGGCGGCCCTCGCCAGCAGCTGCGACTGGCGGATCGAGTCGGGGAAGCGGCACCAGAAGTAGAATCCGCCTTGCGGTCTCGTCCAGGTCACACCGGTCGGCGCCTCCCCGGTGAGCGCTTCGTGCATGAGGTCGCGCCGGCGCGCGTATTCGGGCCGGACCAGCTGGAGATGGCGCGCGTAGTGGCCGCCCCGGATCAAGCGGTCGACGAGGAACTGCCCCGCGGTGGAGGAGTGCAGGTCCATTGCCTGTTTCGCCAGCGCGAGCTGGCGCGCGGCCTGACGGGGCGCCGCGAGCCAGCCGATGCGCAGGCCGGGGAAGAGCACCTTCGAGAACGATGACAGGTAGATCACGTAGCCGTGCTCGTCGAGCGCCGCAAGGGGAGGCACCGCCTCGCCCTCGTAGCGGAGCTCGTAATAGGGGTCGTCCTCCAGGATCGGGACCTGGAAGCGGTAGGCCAGTTCGAGAAGGCGCCGCCGGCGCTCGAGGCTCATCACCGCTCCCGAGGGGTTCTGGAAGGTGGGGAGCGTATAGATCAGCTTGGGGCGCTGGCGGGCGAGCAGGGTCTCGAGGACGTCGGTGCGCATCCCGTCGCGGTCCGTGGGGACGCCGAGCAAGCGCGCCTGGGCGCGCCGGAATACCTGGAGCGCTCCGAAGAACGACGGCTCCTCGACGACGACGGCGTCGCCCGGCGCGAGGAACACCCGCGCCGCAAGGTCGAGCCCCTGCTGCGAGCCGGAGGTGACCAGCACCTCGGCCGGCGAGTACCGGATCCCGCGGGCGATCATGAGGTGGCAGAGGGCCTCGCGGAACTGGGTCAACCCTTCCGTCGGGCTGTGCAGCAGCATCTGCGGGCCGACCTCGCCGGCGAGGTCGTCGAACACCGTGCGCAGCGTCCCAAGTGGGAGCAGCTCGGCCGCTGGCAGGCCCACCGAGAACGTGGTCACGTCACTGCGCTCGGCGAGGGCCAGGAGATCGCGCAGGAGGGGGTCCTGCATCTCGATGGCGCCCTCGCGCACCAACTGCCGCCACGGCAGCGGCGGCACGTCCCCACTGGTGGCCGCAGCGCGGGTGCGGCTCAGCACCGACGTCCCGCGTCCGACGTGCGAGTCCACCAGCGCATCGGCCTTGAGTTCGCGGTAGGCGGCGAGCACGGTGCTGCGGTTGACGGCGAGCGCCCCGGCGAGCCGCCGCTCGGGGGGAAGGCGGAACCCCTCCGGGAGCTTGCCGGACAGGATCAGCTCCCGGATCCCGGTGCTGATCTGGAGGTAGATCGGAACCGAGGACTCCCTGTCGATTCGGATGTCCACCGCCGCGCCCCTCTCGCCTGCAGGCCCCCCGGTCCAGGAATTGGACCGATCCTTAGCCCAGTTTAGGCGCGATTTCCTACCTTTCAACCACCAATCCATGACCAGCCATTACCAGCCAATTGTGGTGGCCCCAATCGCGAACCGCTGGGAATCGTGCCCAAACAAGTGCAGGGCGAGGATAAACGGTGTCCCGGCGCTCGCCAATGCCCGCTCCTCCGGGGCGACTTGATCGGCGCGGAGGATGGCTTGCCAGCGTGTCATTGCGGCCTTCACCGTTGTCCGCCCGGACGCGGCCCTCCGGTTACCGGTCTTCGCCAGGTTCCGAAGGGCATTCAAAGGAGAGGGATCTCGTTCTGCTTTGTTGACGCGCCTGGCTGCCGGTGTGCGCTGCCTGAGGCGGACAACGTGGTGGATACTGGAAGGGTGATGAGCACCTGCCCGAGCGGGCCGTGCGAGCCGGCAACCGTTGCGCGGGTTCGACCTCCGGCCCGTGCGAATGGGACCTCGGCCACGTGGCTCGGCGCCTCCCTCGTCCTTTTGGTGGTCCCTGCCC
The DNA here is from genome assembly GCA_963789745.1 of uncultured Acidobacteriota bacterium. Lineage (GTDB taxonomy): Bacteria > Acidobacteriota > Thermoanaerobaculia > Thermoanaerobaculales > Thermoanaerobaculaceae > RBG-13-68-16. The sequence goes on from CAWBLW010000002.1 coordinate 241,042, forward strand.
TCGCATGTTCGAGCCTGCGGGGGAACATCGATCATCCCAAGATCACGCCTGACGAGGTTCTGGCGGGGGCATCCCTCGGCCTGGCGCAGGGCCCGCCCGCGTCCGTCGTCCCCGAGGAGGAGGTTCTCGCCGTCAGTCCCGAGATGCGGAGGTTCCTCGACGCACACGTGAACCGCAAGGACAGCGACAACCTCAAGCTGGATCAGTTGGTCTCGGCGATCATGGACAAGCGCACCTTCGGGGTCGTGTACGACGACCGGACCCGCACGGCCTCGGAGACGTTCCGCGCCAAGCGGGGCAACTGCCTCTCGTTCTCCAGCATGTTCGTCGCCATGGCTCGTGCCGTGGGCCTGCACGTCGAGTTCCAGGAAGTGGACATCCCGCCCGACTGGACGCTGGACAACGACACGTACGTCCTAAACCAACACGTCAACGTCCGCGTGGACCTGGGGCAGGCGGGCGTGCGCGTGGTGGATTTCAACATCGCCGATTTCAGGTCCAGCTACGAGATGCGGACGATCTCCGACGCACGGGCGCTGGCCCACTACTACAACAACATCGGCGTCGAGCGCATGCTGGCGGGGGACACGGGCTTGGCGCTCGCGTGCTTCCGCACGGCGGTGGCCGAGGGCGACCGCCAGTTCTCGCCGGCCTGGACCAACCTGGGCACGCTGTACATGCGAAAGGGCCACCCGGCTCATGCCGAGGCTTCCTATCTTCAGGCTCTGAAGGAAGACGAAGACGACCTCGTTGCCATGAGCGACCTGGCCCGCCTCTACCAGCGCATCGGCGAGCCGGAGCTGGCCGCCGCGTATCGGAAGAAGGTGGTCCGCCACCGCTGGCTCAACCCGTACTATCGTTACGAGCTGGCCCGTCAAGCGTACGCAGCGCATCACTACGATGCGGCCATCGGCCATCTCAAGTTCGCGATCCGCCAGCGGCCGAAAGAGGATCAGTTCTGCAACCTGATGGGGTTGAGTTACCTGGGGAAGGGGGACGCGCGGGAAGGCCGGCGTTGGCTGGCCCGGGCGGAGGAAGTGGCCGCGACCGACGCCCTGAAACGCAAGTATTCCACAAAGATCGACACGCTGCTCCGGGGCAGTGGGGGAGACCTTCACTGAGCACGGACAAGAAGAAGGCGGCCCCCGCAGGGGCCGCCCCGTGTCGACCTTCCGCCGAACGACTAGAACGTGAACTGGATGCTGGAGTGGATGAAGCGGCCGTAGGCGTCGTACGTGCCGTAGAAGCCGGGACCGTAGTCGTTGGCGCTGCTGTTCGCCCCCAACGGGGGCTCCTTGTCGGCGATGTTGTTGACGCCGAACGTGAACTGCACGTGGTTCTTCAGCTTGTAGCTCACCGCGAGGTCGATGTAGTTGTAGGCGGGGTAGTGGTAGGCGTGGTTGAGCTTCAACTGTGGAATGACGTCGGGGTTGGAGAGCGCCGGTTGCGAGCTCGCCTCTTCGGCCGTCATCTCACCGATCATCCGCCAGCCCAGGCTCAACGACGTGTTGCCGGTCTCCCAGGTCGCGCGGAAGATGTGCCGCCACTTGGGCTGCATCGAGATGTGGTCGCTGTAGGGGTCGTTGCAGATGTTGCCGTACCAGCCGACGCAGTCGTACTGGTACAGGCCGGTGTTGATCTCCGACTTCATCAGGTAGCTGCCGATGAGGTTGAAGGTGAAGATGCTGTTGCTGGTGGGCAGCGTATAGCTGAGGTTCGCGTCGATGCCTTCGGTGTGACGCTTGCCGATGTTCGCGTTGGTCGCCTCCGTGTAGCCTTGCGGCGTGCGCCACAGCGAGCCGAACTGGTCGCGGTGGACGAGGGCGCACAACGTGGCGTTGCCGGTGAGGCCGCACTGCTTGAGGATGTCGTCCGCGCCAAGCGCGCCGATGGCGTCGGTGAGCTTGATGTCGTAGTAGTCGAGGGCGGCCGTGAGACCCGGAAGCCCCGACGGCGTGATCACCACACCGAGGGTCTTGGTGTCGGCGACTTCGGGGTTCAGGTTCATGTTGCCGCCGGTGTAGGTGTTGTACTGCGACGCGGAGTTCGGCTGGATGTTGCCGTACTGAGCCGCGGTCACGCCGAGGTTGGCGCACTGCGCCGGGGTGAACTGCGGTGTCGCGCCCGAGCACGGGTCGGTGCTGCCGCCGAGGGCGAGCGAGCGCGACTGGAACAGCTCGACAACGTTCGGCGCGCGCGTCGAGCGGTTGTAGCCGACGCGGAACTTGAACGAGTTGTCGGGCGACCAGGCGCCCTCCGCCTTCCAGCTCGGGTGGCTGCCGTTGACGTTGTAGTCGGAGTAGCGGTAGCCGAGGTTCAGGGTCAGGTTCTGCGCCCCGCGAGCCCCCTGCACGATGGGGATGACGGTCTCGATGAACGCCTCCTTCACCGAGTAGAAACCGTCCACCGGGAGCTGGGTGGAACCCTGGCCGGCGCCCCAGCCCTGCTGGTAGGCGAGGTCGGTCTGATAGTTCAGCGTCTCCCGGCGGTACTCGGTGCCGAGCGCGAGCTGGATCCCCTCGACGGCGCTCGGGATGACCATGCCGTACTCCTTGAGGTTGGCCGTGACCTTTCCGCTGAAGACCTGCGTTTTCAGGTCGGTGGTCGAGACCAGAGGCAGCAGGAGGTAGTCGAGCGCGGCCTGCGTGACCCCGCCCTTGGAGAAGATGTTCCACGGCACGCAGCCTTCGGCGACCGCGTTCCCGTTACGGCAGGTCCAGGTGCCCGGATCGCCCGGGGTTCCTTCGATCATCAGGGCTTCCTGGAGTCTCTGGCTGTTCATGTCGTTGAGGTACGACTCCGGGACGCGGGTCACGGCGTCGAGACCATAGACGTCGTAGTTCCAGCCCTTGGTGATCTCGCCCTTGACGCCGCCGACGAGACGGAACGACTGGTGGCTGAGGTTGTCGTCCCGGCCGCCGCCCTCGACGTTGCGGCGAAGAATCTGCAAGCCGGCGTCCCCCATGATGCCGTCCGGCCCCATGATTCCCGGACCGTACCCGGCGTTGGTGCAGATCTTCTGGTATTGGTCGGCGCTCAGCATCGGGTTGTTGCAGTTGATGTAGAGGGTGTTGCCGAAGTCGCCCGACGGCGCGATCTGCGCGTCCGTCTGGTCGTCCATGAGCATGACCGAGCCGTAGCCCTCGACGTGCTGGTTCCACTTGTAGTTGATGAAGCCGCCCGCGGCGTAGCGCTGGTCGGGGCGCTGCATGTAGTTGTACGTCGCGTAGTTGAAGGCGTACTTCCCCGCCCAGTCGGTGAAGGTGTTCCCGGTCGCCGGGTCCACCGTGTAGTCGCCGCCGTCGTCGGTGAAGAAGCGGCCGGTCGGGCTCGTGGACGAACCGCCGCACGCCGGACCGTTCGCGCCGAGGCCGAGGACGGAGCAGTTCGTGTAGTCGCGGCGGTCCTTCCGGAGCGCCGCGCTGCGGCGGTAGTCGAGGTAGAGGGACGCATGGCCCTTGCCGTCGGCGAACTTGCCGCCGAACGCCACGTAGGCGTCGAACTGGCCGCCGTCCCAGGCCTGGCCGTTCGGGAAGGAGAAGCCCCTGGCCGCCTGGACGCCCTGCATCTCCTTGTTGTCGTTGTTGTGCTGGAAGCCGCCGCCCGAGATGCCGGCCTTGATGCCCTCGAAGTCGGTGTCGAGGACGAAGTTGACCACGCCGGCGACGGCGTCGGCGCCGTACACCGACGAGGCCCCGCCGGTGAGCAGGTCGACGCGCTTGACGAGCGCGGCCGGGATGAAGTTGAGGTCGGGCGACAGGGCGTAGCGGTCGCCGGCCGGCATCCGCTTACCGTCGATCAGGACCAGTGTGCGGACGTCGCCCAGGTTGCGCAGGTTGACCGTCGCGGTGCCGCTCGCGCCGTTCGAGACCGAGGCGTTCTGTGCGCTGAAGACCTGCGGCAGGTTCATGAGGAGGTCCTCGAGCCGGGTGTTGCCCTGGTAGGTGAGCTGTTCGACGTCCATCGTGGTGACCGGGCTCATTGCTTCCAGGGTCGGGCGCGGGATCAACGACCCGGTCACCGACACCTCTTCCTTGTACGCGCTGCGCATCTGCACCTGGAGGGTGACGACGCGGGCCGCGCCCACGGCGATGTTGGTCTGGTCCTGGGTGCCAAAACCAGGCAGCGTGAACCTGACGGCATAGGTGCCCGGTGGGAGCAGCGTCACCCGGAACCGCCCTTGCGCGTCGCTCGCGATGACTCTTGCTTCCGCCAGTTCCGGCGAGGTCACCTCGACGGTGACGCCCGGCAGAGCCGCCTTGGTTTCGTCAATGATCCTGCCCTCGATGGTCCCGGTGGCTTGGGCGTACGCCCCCGTGGCGAGCAGCGCCGCGGCAAGCGCAAGAACAACAAACTTGACGCACTTCATACAGCCCCCTTTCCTTCGTTTGCGACAATGACAGCGATTGAAACTGGGTTACCGGCCTCACGGCTCGATGGCTTGCCCACCTCCTTCCTTGTTCCAGAACCTCGGGAAATGCGCGAAGCAGTACTCGACCTAATCTTGGGTTGCTTGTCTTGCAAGAGTCGCGCCTGGGATTGGGACGGTGGGTTAAGCTCAGCGGCAGCGATTTGCACGATATCTCGAACCCACGTCCAAATTTCCGGATAACCGATCACTGCCATTGGGCGGGCCCGGCCGGACGCGCTGCAACCGCAGCTCGTCGAAGTCTGTCGGCATCGCTGGCGGATCCTGGCCGCCGGGGCCAGCTCCCCGAATTGTCGCGAAGCGTTCCGGTGCGAGTGGAAGGACCGTTACGGCGGCCGCACCGGGCATCGGGCGCGATGCCACGGCCACCCGGGGCGCCCGGGCGGCCGTCGCGGCGCGGAGCCAGGCCCCGTGTCCTCGGGCGATTCAGGGCTTGTCGAGATACTTGAGCATCTCGCGCGCGGACTTGGCTTCGGGATCGTTCGGAGCGAGCTGGAGGAAGCGCTGGATATGGCTCTTTGCCTCTGCGGTGGCTCCCTGGCCCACATCGATGAGGGCCAGGTAGTAGTAGGCCTGCGGATAGTTCGGGTCGATCGCCAGGGCCTTGTCGAACCTCTCCTTGGCCTTAACCATGTCGTTGGCGTCGTAGGCGTCGAACGCCAATCGCAAGAGGCCATCGCGCGCCATGACGGGCTCCACGGCGGCGAGACCCACCAGGGCGTCGATGAGCCGTGCCTTGTCCCCCAGGGCCAGGCACGCGTTGTACCGGATCCGTATCGCCTGCTCGTTCTTGGGGTCCGCCTTCAGGATGGTCTCCGCAGCCGTGGCGGCGTCGGCGTTGCGGCCGAGCTTGAGGTCGGCCGTTGCGAGCCCGATCAGCGACGGCTGGAGGTTCGGGTCGATGTTGAGCGCGTCCTGGAACTTTGCCGCAGCACCGGCGTAGTCGCCGGCCTTCAAGAGCTCCGCACCCTCGTTGTGGATCTTCTTCGCTTCCTCGGTCTGGCGGCCGATCTTCTGCAGGTCCTTGAGCGCCTCGGCTGCCTTGGTCTCGTCCTTGAGGTTGCGGTACGCCTGCCACCGGGCGGTCAGGACCGACTCGTCGGTGGAGCCAAGGGCGATGGCCTTCTCCGCTGCGTCGGCGGTCTCTTGGTCGTGCCCCAGATTCGCCTCGGCCAAGCTGAGCTCTTCCCACGCCTGGCGCAGCTTGGGGTCGTGCCCTATGGCCTCCTTGAACTTCGCCTCGGCAGTCGCGTAGTCCTTGGCCCTGTTCGCGAGGACGCCGGCGTTGAAGGCGAGGATCGCCGCCTCCGAGGTCGACGCCGGCGGGGCGCCGCCGACCACCGTCGGCGCCGCCGGGTGCATCGTCCACTCGAAGACCTGGGTGCCCGCCAGGTGCCACTCCTGCTTGACCTCCAGCGTCTGATAGCCGGGCATGTCGAGGCGGTACTGATAGGTCACGTCGATCTGGCTGAAGTCCACCGAGAACATCCCCCGCTTGTTGGTGGTCTCGACGTCCTTGAATCTCGGGAGCTGCGGCGACGTGACGGTCACCACCACCCCTGGAATCGGTTTCCCGTCCGGGTCGAGGACCTTGCCGATGGCGGTCGCGATTCGATCGGCGAATGCCAGCCCTGGGACCAACAAGGTGAGGAGCAGGATCCAGGTCATGGTGCGCAGTTTGATGGGCATCGTGATCACCTCTCTTCCCCTTCGATCTCGGTTCGTGGCGGCGCCGGCGGGACGCCCGCAGGCCCGAGGGACGGTTACGCCGCGGGGCCCGGTGGCCATGGGTAAGCCCGTGGCCGGCAAAGTTTAGCCCTCGGACATGGTCGTGGCAAGTCGAGCTTCCGCCGTCTTCGAGCCGGCGCCGTCGACGACGGATGGCGCGAGCGGCGCGTTCGCCCCAACCAGCGCAGTGTTCGTTCTCCAGGTCGTCGAGGAGGCGAAACCGCGCTGACCCTCCGCGGCCGGCCGGAACGCACGAGATCTTCTCCCGGGTGTGTGCGCGCGCCCTCCGGCCCGAGGGGCGGCAGGCAGGGGGCGACTCCCCCCTGTCGAAGGCGGGACGCCTTTGCGGCAGGCGTCGAGGCCGCCCGACGCTTGGCTTGCAAAGAACTCGGCGTACAATACCCCCCTCGGCAGATAAGCCGGGTTGCAGCCAACGCGAGGGCGTGACAGAAGGAGACGAGCCATTCCAGCAAAGATTTTCGTCGGGAACCTGAGCTTCCGCACTACCAAGGAGGAGCTGGGCGAGCTCCTCGCCGCAGCGGGAGCGGTTGTGGATCTCTACATGCCAGCCGACCGCGCCACCGGCAAGCCGCGCGGGTTCGCGTTCGTCGAGTTCGCGACCCAGGCCGAGGCCGAGGAGGCGATCCGGCAGCTCAACGGTCGCGACGTGGGCGGCCGGAGCCTGAAGGTCAACCTCGCCGAGGAGCGCCCGGCGCGCCGGCCGGCGGGTCCCCGCTCGTTCGGAGGACCGCCCGAGCCGATGGCGGGTCCGAGCTTCTTCCCTGTCGAGGGGCGCTTTTCGAAGCCCAAGGGAAGCCGGCGCGGAACCCGCGGGCGCAAGCGGTCGCTATAGCCGCCTACTGAACCCCACCGGCAACATCGAGCACCGCGGCGGGCGTCGTCTGTGCGCCGTCGCCGTCGAGGCGATAGCTGTGGACCGTGGTTGGCCCTTGCGCAGCCGTAGGGTCGCAGGGAACGAAAAGGGCGGGGTCCTCACCCCGCCCCTCCGCCTCGTTGTTGCCTCCACCGGCCACCGACCACGGGCCACTGGCCACGCCCTTTCACCTACGCGTGCTTCCTGGCGAACTCCTCCATGAAGGCGACCAGGGTCTTGACGTGGTCCACGGTGACCGCGTTGTACATGGACACGCGGATGCCGCCGAGGTCGCGGTAGCCCTTGAGTCCGACCATGCCGTTCTTCTTCGCCTCGGCGACGAACGCCGCGTCCAGCTCCTCGCTCGGCAGGTTGAAGTCCGCGTTCATGAAGGAGCGGTCCTCGGGCGCCGTCACGTACGCCTTGTAGAACTCCGGATGAGCGTCGATGCAGCCGTACAGCAGGCGACCCTTCTCGCGGTTGTTCTTCTCGATCGCCGCGAGGCCGCCGATCGACTTGTTGTAGGCGAGCACGTTGCGCAGGATGTAGATCGAGAAACACGGCGGCGTGTTGAACAGCGAGTTCTTGTCCGCGTGGATCCTGTACTGCAGCATGGAAGGGAGCTTGTCCGAGCACATGGCCAGGACGTCGTCGCGGATGATCGCGACCACCAGGCCGGAGGGGCCGAGGTTCTTCTGGGCGCCGGCGTAGATGAAGCCGAACGGTTTGACGTCGAACGGACGCCACATGAAATCGGACGACATGTCGCAGGCGAGCGGGATGCCTCCCGTTTCGGGGAACGTCTTCCACTGGGTGCCGTAGATCGTGTTGTTGGAACAGAAGTGGACGTATGCGGCGTCGGCGTTGACCTTGACCTCGTCGGGCCGTGGAAGGCGCTTGAACTTCTCCGCCTCGGTCGTCGCGATGACCCGGGCGGCCTCGCCGGCGACGGCCTTCGCCTCCTTGAACGCCTTCTTCGCCCACGAGCCGGTCACGATGTAGTCCGCCTTGCGCCCGGAGTGGAGGAGGTTCATCGGGAGCATCGCAAACTGCAGGTTGCCGCCGCCCTGCAGCAGCAGGACTTTGTAGTTGTCGGGGACGGCGAGCAGCTCCTTGACGAGCGCGATCGCCTCGTTGTGCACCGCGTCGTACTCCTTGGCGCGATGGGAAATCTCCATCACCGACATGCCGGTCCCCATGAAGTCGAGCAGCTCGGCCTGAGCGCGCTCGAGGGCCGGTAGCGGCAGCCCCGCCGGTCCGGCGTAGAAGTTGATGACCCTGTGACTCATCGCAGCCTCCCTTCAGACCACGGACCACGGACCACGGACCACGGTCACTTCCCCCAACTCTCCAGAAGCGCGACGACCTCGTCGCCGATCCGCAGCAGGTTCTCCTTGGAGTTGGCCCCGATGTGAGGCGTCATGAGAACGTTCGGCGCGGACAGGAGCGGGCTCGCCGGGTCGGGCGGGTCCGAGTACCACACGTCGGTGGCGTACGCCCCGACCTTGCCGGAGCCGAGCGCTTCGGCGAGGTCCTCCTCCGCGATGCACTTGCCGCGCCCGGTGTTGACGATCACGGCGCCGTCCTTCATCTCAGCGATGGCGGACCGGTTGATCATCCCCTTGGTCTCGTCGGTGAGCGGGACGTGCATCGAGATGTAGTCCGCCTGGCCGAGCAGCTCCTTGAGCGTCGGGACCGTGATGGCGACGTCTGAGCGCTTGACGAACGGGTCGTAGGCGAGCACGCGCATGCCGAACGCCGCGGCGCGCCTGGCCACCTCGGAGGCGATGCGGCCGAGGCCGACGAGGCCGAGCGTCTTGCCGAACAGCTCCGTGCGCTTGATTTCCTTCTTGAGGAACTTGCCCTCCTTGAGAGCGTTGTGCGCCTCGACGAGCTTGTTGGGCACGGCCAGCATGAGGCAGAACGCGAGCTCCGCCACCGCGACCGCCGAGGCGGCCGGTGTGTTCCTCACCTCGACGCCGCGCTCCTTGGCCGCCTTGAGGTCCACGTTGTCGAGGCCGACGCCGCCACGGATGATGAGCTTGAGCTTGGGGGCGCCGGCAATCCACTCGGCGGTGCACTTGGTCTTCGAGCGCACCAGCGCGACGTCGGCGTGAGGAAGCCGGGCGAGGTCCTCGGTGACGTCGCCGAACTTCGCGAGACGCTCGGGGAGAGACTTGTCGAAGGCGTCGCAGATCAAGATCAGCATTGCAGCCTCCCTTCCTTTCGGGGCGTGACGCCCCCTACCAAGTGTCCAGGGTTCGGACGAGCAGGCCCGAACGCAGCTTGGGCTCGAACCAGGTCGACTTCGGCGGCATCACCAGCCCGGCATCGGCCACCGCCATGAGCTGGTCCAGCGAGGTGGGGAAGAGGGCGAATGCGACCGCCCACCCCTGAGCCACGCGCTTCTCCAGTTCGCCAAGGCCGCGGATCCCGCCGACGAAGTCGATGCGCTTGTCGGTGCGCGGGTCGGTGATGCCCAGGACCGGCGCGAGCAGGTTCTCCTGCAGGATCGCGGCGTCGAGGGAGCGTACGGGATCATCGGCCGGGAACGTCCCCGGCTTCGCCTCGAGGCGCCGCCACCGGCCCCCTAGGTACATGCCGAAATGGTGCGCCGCATCCGGGCGCGGTTCGCTCGTATCGCCGACCTCGAACCTCTCGCCGATCCGGGCGAGGAACGCGTCCGCGTCGAGACCGGCCAGGTCCTTGACGACGCGGTTGTAGTCCATGATGCGCAGCTGGTCGTGGGGAAACAGGACGGCCAGGAAGTAGTTGTACGGCTCGTCCCCGCGGTGGCGCGGGTTGCCGGCCTTGCGCTCGAGACCGACGCGCGCCGCCGAGGCGGCGCGGTGGTGGCCGTCGGCGACGTAGAGCGCCGGCACCGCCCGAAGCGCTTGCCGCAACGTCACCGTCTCCCCGGGTGAGACGCCCCATACCGTGTGGCCGATGCCGTCGGCGGTCACGATGTCGTAGAGCGGTTGCCCCTTGCGGATTCCGTCCACGATCGCGTCGATCTCGGCCCGCTTCCGATAGGTGAGGAACACCGGGCCGGCGTTGGCGTTGAGCTCGTTGGTGTGGCGGGTGCGGTCGTCCTCCTTGTCCTTGCGCGTGAACTCGTGGCGCTTGATGAGGCCGTCCGCGTACTCCTGGCACGATGCGGCGCCCACGATTCCGGCCTGGACGTGGTCGCCCATACGCTGCTGGTAAACGTAGAAGCGCGCCTCCGGCTCGCGCACGAACACGCCCTCGGCGATGAACCGCCGCAGGTTCGCGACGCCCTTCGCGTACACGCGATCGTCGTAGAGGCTCACCTCCGAGGAGAGGTCGATCTCGGGCTTGTTGATGTGCAGGAAGGAGATCTCGTTCCCCTGCGCCATCTCCCGCGCCTCGTCGGAGTTGATCACGTCGTACGGGGGCGCGGCGACCCGCTCGGCGAGCTCCGGGCGGGGACGCAGGGCCCGGAACGGTCGGACATCGGACATCGGGAACCTCCCGGCGCCGGGAAACCGGCTTGCAGCGTGAAAGTTATCACGAAGCGGTTTGGCCCACCACCCCCGGCTGCGCGGCGCCCGGCGGGAGGCGATGCGTTCTGTGATACAAGAGCGCATGACCTTGGTCGGGCGGGCGAGGGCGACGGGACGCCTGGTTGCGTTCGTGATCGGCTCGTGGCTGGTGGTGGCGCGGGCCGTCGGCCCGGTGCTGTCGCGGTTCCCCGCGCGCTGGCGGCGCAACGGCCCGCACAATGCGCGCTGGGCGCGTGTCGGCGCGCGTTGTCTCGGCATCCGGGTCCGGCAGGTGGGCGACCCGCCCCCGCCGGGATCGCTGGTGGTGGCGAACCACTACGGATACGCCGACGTGCTCACCATCGGCGGCCTCTTCCCGGTGGTGTTCGCGGCGCGCCACGACATGCGGCGCTGGCCGATGTTCGGGGCGCTGGCGGCGTCGGGCGCGACGATCTTCATCAACCGGCAGAACGTTCGCGCCGGGGCGCGAGGGGTTGCGCAGGTGACGCAGGCGCTTGCGGCCGGCGCCACGGTGCTGGGCTTCCCGGAGGGGACGTCGGCCGGCGGGGGGGAGCTGCTGCCCTTCCGCAGCGGGTTGTTCCAGGCGGCCGTGGACGCAGGGGCGCCGGTCGTGCCCGCCGCCGTGCGCTACCTCGAGATCGACGGCGCGCCGGTCACCGCCGCCAACCTGGACGTGATCGGGTGGTTCCGCGGCGAGAACTTCATCGCGCACGCGCTCCGCTTGGCGTCGCACCGCTTTGTCATCGCCGAGGTCCGGTTCGGCGCGCCGATCCCGCCGCCGCACGTCGACCGGCGTACGCTGGCGGCGGCGGCCGAGGCGCGAGTGCGGGCGTTGCTCGACCTCCCGTCGGGGAGCGTGGCAGGGGGAGGAACGGCATGACGGTGTTGCTCGTGGCATCGGTGACGCTGGCGGCGGTGATCGTCGTGCTGTCCGGCGTGCAGCTGGCGCGCGGCCGGCGCCAGGACCAGGCGTTGCGCGACGAACTGGCGCGCGTGCAGACGGCGCTCGGGCAGTCGCAGCGGGAGACGCTCGACCAGGTGGGACGCCAGCTCACCGACGTCGTCGACCGCTTCCACCAGCGCATGGGGGAGTTCGGCCAGCAGGTGCAGGGGGGGCAGGCGACGACCGGCGAGGCGCTGCGCCAGGGGTTGGAGGAGGCGCGGCGCACCCTGGCCGCCCAGCTCGAGGGGCTGGTCGGGGCGGTGAACACCCAGATGGCGCAGTCGCAGCAGAACCTCGGGGCGCAGTTCGAGGGCGCGACCAAGGTGTTCGGGGAGCTCAAGGGGCAGCTCGGCCAGGTGGCGGAGATGGCGACGCGGATGCAGGCGCTCGGGCGCGAGATCGAGGAGCTGCAGGGGATCCTCAAGGCGCCGAAGCTGCGCGGCAACATGGGCGAGGCCTCGCTCGAAGAGTTCCTGCGCCAGGTGCTCCCCCCGGGAGCGTTCGCGATCCAGCACCGCTTCGCCGGCGGTCAGACCGTGGACGCCGTGATCAGGCTGCGCGACCACCTTGTGCCGGTTGACGCGAAGTTCCCCCTCGAGTCGTTCCAGCGCATGCTCGCCGCCACGGACGATGCGGCGCGCGCCGGCGCGCGCAAGGAGTTCGAGCGCTCGGTCAGGGCGCGCATCGACGAGATCGCCGACAAGTACATCCGCCCGGGCGAGGGGACGTTCGAGTTCGCCCTGATGTACATCCCGGCCGAGAACGTCTATTACGAGGTCATCATCAAGGACGAGGCGCTGGGCGAGGGCGGGTCGCTGCTGGCGTACGCGACCAGCCGTCGCGTCGTCCCGGTGTCGCCCAACTCGTTCTTCGCCTACCTCTCGACGATCGCCACGGGGTTGAAGGGGATGCAGGTGGAGGAGCGGGCGCGCGAGATCCTGCGGGAGCTCGAACGGCTCCAGCGCGAGTTCGGCAAGTTCGCCGACACCTTCCGGCTGGTCGGCACCCACCTCGGCAACGCGCAGCGGAAGTACGAGGAGGCGGAGCGCCTGGCCGGCAAGGTCGGTGACCGGCTGCAGTCGGTCACCGGCCGCGAGGCCGCGCCCGAGGTGGCGCCGGGGGAGGTCCCTCCGCTGCCGCCCGAGGTCTAGCCCCTCCCGGGCGGGTACCCTCCGGTTGTTTCTCCGTAGCGCGGGCCGCCCCGCCTAATTCTCTGTGGCGCGGGCGCCCCCGCCCGCGCACCTCGCTTCCTGCTTGATCTTCCGGCCCGTGCACTATCATCGATGGTGACGATGCTGCGTTCCGGGCTGCTGCTGTCGCGCTTCGAGCTGGTCTCGGTCCTCGGCCGGGGCGGGATGGGCGAGGTGTGGCGGGCTCGCGACCTGCGGCTCGGACGCGACGTGGCGCTCAAGGTGCTTCCCGAGGACATGGCGCGCGAGCCCGGCCGGGTGGCCCGGTTCGAGCGCGAGGCGCGAGCGCTCGCCGCCCTCAACCACCCGAACGTCGCGCAGATCTACGAGCTGGGGGAGGCGGTGCCGGACGGGGGGCCCGGCGGCGCGCCGTTCGACGTCCCGAGAGTGCCGGTGCGTTTCCTCGTGATGGAGCTGGTCGAAGGCGAGTCGCTCGCGCGCCGGCTGCGCGGCGGGCCGCTGCCGCTGGCGGACGCCCTGCGCGTGGCCGGCCAGATCGCCCGCGGGCTCGCGGCCGCGCACGCTCGCGGCGTGATCCACCGCGACCTCAAGCCCGGGAACGTGATGCTCTCCCCCGGGGGCGAGGCCAAGGTGCTCGATTTCGGCCTCGCGCGCTTTCGGACCGGTCTGAGGCCGCCTGAGGACGTTGACGTTACCGCTCGGCACGGCGAGCCGGGCAGCGTCGTCGGAACGGCGGCGTACATGTCGCCCGAGCAGGTCCGCGGCGAGGAGTGCGACGAGAGCTGCGACGCCTGGGGGTTCGGCTGCTGCCTGGCGGAGATGCTGACGGGCGCGCGGGCGTTTGCCGGGCCCACGGTGCCGGAGATCATGGGCAGGGTGCTCGACGGCAGAGCCGACCTGGAGCGCCTCCCGACCGAGACGCCGCAGGAGGTGCGGGAGCTCCTCGTGTCGTGCCTCGCCGCCGACCGGGCGAAACGGCCCGCGCTGGCTCAGGTGGCCGAGGCTCTTGACGTCACGGCGGCGGGCGAGGCGGCGCCGGCGCGTCGTGGCCGCCGGTGGCTGGCCGCGGCCGCAGTCGCGGTGGCGGCCGCCACCGGTGTCGCCTGGCTGGCGTCGCGCCCGCGCGCCCCGGCGCGCCCCGCACCTCCGGCCGGCGCGCGGTTGCGGGTCGCGCTCGACCCCGTCCGGGCAGGCACGCCGGCGCCTCCCGCCGGGGTGGCAGCCGCCGCAGACGACGGGCTCCTGCGCGCCCTGGCCGGGCGAAGGACGCTCGAGCTGGTGACCGCCGGCAGGAGCGACATCCGCGTCCACCCCGTCGCGGTCGGCGGCGCGGGAGGCGCGAAACTCCACGTCACCCTGGTCGACAACGAATCCGGCGCGGTGATCGCGGCGCTGGAGTTGCCGGTAAGCGGCGGGGGCGGCGACGGGGGGACAGCGGCGCGTGCGGTCGCGGCCGAGCTCGAGCTCGAGGGGGTGTGCCGCGAGCTGGCGCGATCCGATCCGCTGCACGCGTTCCTGGCGCGCAGAACGCGCGTCCTCGATGCGGCCGCGGCGTTTCGCGACGGCGTGCAGCTCAACGCGAGGACACGGCTCGCCGAGGCGAGGCAGGCGTTCAAGCGGGCGCTTGCCGCCGACCCCGGGTTCTGGCCGGCCCACCTCTACCTGGCGCTCAACGCAAAGGCCACAGGCCACTTCGGCGAGTGGGAGGGGGAGCTGGCAGCGGCGCGTCGCCTCGTGCCCCATCCGGACCAGGGGGAGGCGGCGGTCCTCGAGGAGGTCGCAGCGGTGCTCTCCGAGGACAGCCAGCGCCGCCTCGAGGCGTTCGAGCGGGCGCGCGCCTTTTTCCCCGAGAGCGGCGAGCTGACGTACCGCGCCGCCCAGGCGTACCGCTTCCAGGACCGTCCGGCGGAGGCGATCCCGCTGTTCGAGAGGTTGCTGCGCTCCGGTTGGCGGCCCGACTGGAGCCCGACGCGGGAAGAGTTGGCGTTCTCGCAGCTGCTGGCAGGCAGGCTGGACGACGTGCTGCGCACGACCGCGGCGGGCGAGGAGCGTTTCCCGACGCGCTACAAATACCCGCTGTTCGCCGCGCTTGCCCTGCACCAGCTCGGCCGCGAGCCGCAGGCGCGCGACGCGCTCGTGCGGGCGATCCGCAAGCACCTCGACTTCACGAGCACGAGCCCGATCGTCGTGCGTCAGGTGGCCCAGTACTGGGCCTCACTGCTGCGCTGGGACGAGGAGCGGGGCCGGCAGTGGCAGGCCGCGCTCGACGAGGCCGAGAAGGGCCTTCGCGACGCCCCCGGCGACCACGACCTCGCAGTCGCGCGCGGTGAGGCCCTCGCCGGCCTCGGCCGCTTCGCCGATGCCGGCGCGGCCCTCGAGCCGTTGGCCGGCGCCGACGCGGCCGACCCGGCGGTGTTCCTGGCGCTCGCCCGGGCCCGGGCCGGGTCGGGGGACGTGGCGGGCGCCCGCGCCGCCCTCGAGCGCGCCGCCGCGCTGTGGCGGGAGGGGAAGGTCCCAGCGGTCGGGACGCTGGCGTACAACATCGCGGCCGGCTGGAGCGTGTTGGGGGACTCGGGGCAGGCGTACGAGTGGCTGTTGCGGGCGCGTGACCAGTACGGCGCCGACGGCCTCGACCTGGCGCTGGACCCCGACCTCGACACCCTGCGCAACGCGGGGCTGCTCGCAACGCTGCCCCCCCGACGGTAGAGGAGGAGCACCGGGCACGGGGCGCAGAAAGGACGTGGTCCGTGGTCCGAGCCGGCGGCGCCGGGGGCAGGGGCTCGTCGGCGCTGGTCTGCTACCGTGACGGCGATGCACCTCCCGTCACGCTTGGCGCACGCGTTCCGGGCGCTGCGGCACCGGCCGTTCCGGATCTACTGGATCGGCCAGTGGCTGTCGGTCAACGGCACCTGGATGCAGACCACGGCTCAGGCGTGGCTGATCTACCGGCTCACCGACTCGCCCCTGATGCTGGGGGTCCTCTCCGCCGTGCGCTTCGGGCCGGCGCTCGTCGGGTCGCCGATCGCCGGCGTGTTCACCGATCGGCTGCCGCGCCGTTCGGTGGTGCTCGTCACCCAATCGCTCTCGGGGGTGCAAGCGACGCTCATGGCCGCGCTCACGCTCTCCGGAACGATTCGCGTCTGGCACGTGCTCCTGCTGGCGCTCTTCCAGGGGATCGTCAACACGCTCGACACGCCGGCGCGGCAGACCCTGCAGGTGGACATCGTTGGGGTCGAGGACCTGCAGAGCGCGGTCTCGCTCAACTCCTCGGCGTTCAATGTGGCGCGGATGGTCGGCCCGGCTCTCGCCGGGGTGCTCGTTGCTGCCTGGGGGGAAGGGGTGTGCTTCGCCGTCAACGCGTTCAGCTATCTGGCGGTGCTGGGGGCGCTGCTGACCATCCGCGGCACCGGTGCGACGGTCGAGTCCACCGGCTCGGTGCGGGGCGAGCTGGCCGAGGGCCTGGGCTTCGCCTGGGGCAACGCCGAGGTCCGCACGATGCTGGGCGGGATCGCCGTCACCTCGATCTTCGGGCTCTCGTACTCGACGCTCCTGCCGGTGTTCGCGCGCGACGTTCTCCACGGCGGCGTTCGCGGCTTCGGCGTGCTCATGTCGAGCGCCGGCCTCGGCGCCGTGGTTGGGGCCGTGGCGGCGGCGGCCCGCACTTCAGGCCGCCGGACGGGCGGCGTCATGGCAGCGGGGCAGGGCGCGCTCGGGCTCGGCCTGGTTGCCCTGGCCCTCACCCGAAACCTGGCGGTGGCGAGCGTGTGGATGGTGGTGATCGGCCTCGGCGTGGCGATCCAGCTCTCGACGACCAACGGCTTCCTGCAGACCACGGCGCCACCGCACATGCGCGGGCGGGTGATTTCGCTCTACATCTGGCTCTTCAACGGGCTGTCCCCGATCGGCGGTTTCACGGCCGGGTGGATCGCCGAGCGTTGGGGCGCCCCGCTGACTGCGGTGGGCGCGGGTGCGGTGTGCGCGCTCGCCGCCGCGTTGACCTGCTGCGAAATGCCGATCCTGCGGCGGGTGTTTGGAATGCCGTATGGTTCCGGCGGGAGGGGAAGATGAACGTCGAGATCACCTACTGTCTGAGTTGAGGCTATCAACCCCGGGCCGCCGGTCTGGCGGCCGAGTTGGAACAGGCGTTCGGGGCCCGAGTCGAGTTGATCAAGGGCTCGGGGGGGGTCTTCGACGTCGTGGTCGCCGGCCGCAAGGTGTTCTCGAAGCACGAGACGGGCCGTTTCCCGCAGCCCGGCGAGGTCGTGTCGCTCCTCGGAAGCAGTGAACGGTGAGGGGGCCGCGCTCGGCCGGCACGCATCGGGCGCCTTCCGTCGGCTAGAATGACCGCATGCGGGGGGTGGTTCCCAAGCTGCCCCCGAGGCGGGTGGGGCTGGCGGTCAAGCTTTCCAGCCCGGAGGCGATCGCCCTCGGGAAGGAGTTCCTGCGTGAACTCGAGCGCCGCGGCATCGAGGGCGTCGCCGACGCCGAATCGGCGGGGGTCCTTGGCGTCGCGGCCGGGCCGCTGCGCGCGGAACTGGGCCGGCACGTGGATGCCGTCGTCGTCCTCGGCGGCGACGGCACCTTCCTCTCGGTGAGCCGCGGGTGCCCGTCGGCGACGCCGGTCGCCGGGGTCAACATGGGAACGCTCGGTTTCCTCACCGAGCACAGCCGGGAAGAGGCGTTCACCCTGCTCGACGATCTTGCCGGCGGGCGGGTCCTGGTCGAGCGCCGGGACCGGTTGCAGGTGGTCGTGAGCGACCACTCTGCACGTCGGGAGTTCCTTGCCCTCAACGACGTCGTGGTGAACAAGGCGGCACTCGCCCGCATCCTCACCATCAACGTGGAGATCAACGGCGAGTTTCTTTCGCGCTACCACGCCGACGGGCTCATCCTCGCGACTCCAACCGGCTCCACTGCGTACAACTTGTCCGCCGGCGGTCCGATCGTCCACCCGGGACTCTCCGCGCTGCTCATCACCCCGATCTGCTCGCACACGCTCACGAACCGGCCTCTGGTCGTTCCGCTCGAGTGGCGGACCAGGATCTGGGTGGACGGGCGCGACGAGGAGGTCTACCTGACCATCGATGGACAGCAGGGGCTGCCGCTTGCCGGCGGCGAGCGAGTGGAGGTAGGGAAGGCGACCGAGCCGCTATCCCTCATTCGCGTCCCTTCCGCGAGCTTCTTCTCCATCCTTCATCAGAAGCTGAAGTGGGGCGAGCGGGAGGGGTGAGGTGCCTCGGCGGCGACCCCACCTGACCCGCACCACGATCGGGCTGCTGCTCGCCGTTGCCATCTGGCTGGCCGCGGTGGCGGCCGGCGTTTGGGCCTTGAACCTGCCCGGTTCGCGCGGCTGGTTGGCGCGCCAGATCGCGCAGCGGTTGGCGGCGGCGACGGGCCAGAACGTCGAGGTCGCCGACGTTCGGGTCTCGCTCGCTCCCCCACGCCTCGTCATCGAGGGGCTGCGGGTCGGGCCGGCGGCCGCACCCATGCTGCGGGTGGCGGTGACCGAGGTGATGGTCGGCGACGTGCTCATCGCGAGCCGGGAGGTCGGGATCGACCATCTCCGTCTCAAGGGCGTCGTCGTCGACATGGAGGTCCCGCCGGCTCCCCCACCGAAATCCTCGGGCGCCGGTTGGATCCGGGTGTTCGTGCGTCAGCTCGAAGTGCAGGACCTCCGGGTCGCGAGGCTCGCGCTGCCCGACGGGATCGTCCTCTCGGCCAGCGACGTCGAGGCGCGTTGGAACGGGACGCGGCGCCATCCGATCAGTTCGGCGGTCCTCCGCGCCGGCTCGGTCTCGGCCCGGATCCCTGGGATGGAGCCGATCACGGGCTCGGTGATGGCCTGGGGCCGTAAGACGGACCTGGGCTGGGAGCTGGGCCGGTTGCAAGCCCGCGGGAGGGGTTGGTCGGTGGACGGCCGCGGCAGGGGCGCCGGGGCCGAAGGGAGCGCCGACGGGAACGCGGTGATCGAGCTCGCCGAGCTGGAGCGCACGCTCAACATCGGGGCGGGGCTGGCCGGCACCATCCAGCTGCGCTGGCAGGCGACCGTCAAGCAGCATGGGTTTCGCGTCGATGCCGATGTGACCTGCCCCGCCTTCGAGGTCGCGGAGCTGCGTTTCGGCGACCTTGCAGGGGACGTTCACCTGACGCCGGAGGGACTCGAAGCCACCCTCGCGCGGGCGGCGTTCGCGGGCGGCGAGATCGAGGGGTCCTACACCCTCGGCAGGCTGGGGCCGCCGTGGAGGCACCGCGTGGCGCTACGGGGCCGAGGCGTGGATCTCGCCGGCTTCCTGCGCCAACTCCGGGCACCGGACGCCGGACTCTCGGGGCGCGCGCGGGTGAATGCCGATGTGGTGTGGGACGGCGCGGCGTTCAAGCGGGGAGAGGGCACGGCGGTCGCCGAGCTCCAAGCCGGCGGCGGCGACGTGCCCGTGGCCGGCCGGGTCGTGGTTTCGTTGTCTCGCGACGGCGCCCTTGCCTTCTCGGCGAAGAACACCACCCTGGCCGGCGCGCCCGTGCGCTGGAACGGCCGGTTGACGCTGGGGAGCTGGGTGCCGAGCTGGAACATCCAGGGCGAACGCGTCCCGGTCGCCAGCATTGCGCGCTTGCTCCGCGGTTGGGTGGGGGTGGACGTGGTGCCGCCCCAGCTCACCGGCGAGGCGGCCCTGGCGATCGACCTGTCGGGTCCTTTCCGCGACCTGACCGTTGCCGGGGATGTGGCGCTGGCGCCGGTGGCGTTCGGCCCGGTCACGACGGACGGCGTGAAGGCCTCGTTCCGCGTCGGTCAAGGGGTGCTGGAGGTGGACCCGGCCGTGGTCTACGTCGGCCCAGGCCGGGTGACCGCCCGGGGCGTGCTGCGGTACGGCAGCGGCGGCGGACTCAAGTTGACGTTCACCGGCCACGGCGTGCCGCTGGCCCGAATGGTCGCGTGGGGCGGCGTGCACGCCCCGCTCGCCGGGAGGGTCGGCTTCACCGGCAGCGTGGCGGGAACGCTCGACTCGCCGAGCGCCGAAGCCGCACTCCAAATGACTGGAGTGACGGTCGCCGGGGTCCCGTTCGGCGACGGCAGCGGCGCGGTGACGCTTGCGGGGGGGATCGTGAGCGCCTCGCGTGTCGCAGTCGGTCCGTTCACGGCCTCGGCCAAGGTCGACCTCGCCCGGCGCGAAGCGGTGGTGGACGCGACGCTCTCGGGGTTCGGCCTGGACGCCGTCTCGCCGCCAATCGCCCGGATGGTGGGAGGCGCCCTCGACTGTACGTTGCACGGCGCCTTCCCCTTCGACAGCCCCGCCGGGCGGCTCGAGGTCACGAGCGCAAAGGGTGCGCGCGGCGTGGTCGAGCTCGACGCGCAGGGGGTCCACGTCGAACTTTCGCGCCCCAATGTCTGGAGGCTCGCGGGCGACCTGCGCCGCAGCAAGGGCGAGTTCCGCGGGAAGCTCGGGTTTGGGGTGGAGTCGTGGCACCTGCTCGCGCAGGACCTGGCCGGTGTCGAGATCCCGGTGGAGGGGCGGATGGCGGGCGAGGCGGAGGTGCGATTCGCGCCGCCGCAGCCGGCCCACATCGACGGCGTGATCCAGCAGCTGGTGGTCACCGTGGAAGGCGAGCAGGCCACGCTCGAGCAGCCCGCCCGCTTCGTGGTGGACGGCGGCGCGATGAGCCTCGAAGGCATCACCCTGACGGGCACGAGGTCGAACCTCTTCGTCCGGGCGGCGCGTAGCGCGGCCGGCGCCCTCTCCGGCAACGTCTCGGGGGAACTGCCGGGGGTCCTGCTGGGCCTGGTGTGGCGCGAGGCGCGGCCGTCAGGACGGGTCGAGCTGCTGGGCGAGATCTCGGGCACTGACGCGGCGCCGAGGTTCGAGGGCACGGCCCGAGTGAGCGACGGCTCACTCCGAATCCCAGGCCTGCCAGAGCCCGCGACCAGGATCGCGGGCGTGCTGGAGTTCATGCCGGAAGCGATCAAGCTCGACGGGATCACGTTCTCGATCCTGGGGGGTACGGGCGTGGGCGACGGAAACATCGTGTTGAGCCCGCAGTTGGGGCTCGACCTCGCGCTGCGCTTCGACTCGGTGCACTGGCCGCTGATCACCGGCCTGACCCCTATCCTCTCGGGCGACGTGCGCCTGGTCGGGACGCTGCAAGACCTGTCGCTTTCGGGCAAGGCGTCGCTCAAACACACGGTCTTCCGCCGCGACCTCGACCTGCAGAGGCTGGTGCTCGAGCAGATCCGCGCACCCGAGCGGGCCAGGGCGACGGAGGGCTCGCCGATGGCGCTCAGCCTTGCGGTGGACGTGCCCAGCACGCTCGAGGTCGACACCCCGCTTGCAAAGCTCGTCGCGAGGGGGGAGCTGCGGATCGTCGGCACGACAGCCCGGTACGGGGTGCTGGGTCGGCTGGAAGCCCTCCCCGGCGGCGAGCTGGATTTCGCCGGCAACCGCTACGACCTCGACCGCGCGAGCGTGACGTTCACCAGCCCTGATCGGATCGAACCGCACCTGGACATCCTCGCCCGGACGACGGTGCAGACATACGACGTGACCGTGGGGCTCAACGGCACCCTGGACCGTCTCACGCCGACGTTCTCCTCGAACCCGCCGCTCCCCGAGATGGACGTCATCTCCCTGGTGTCGACCGGCCAGAGGGCCGACGTGGCCGGCCAAGCCGGCCCCGGGGCGCTCGCGTCGTCGTTTCTCACCGACCAGCTCACCGGCGCCGTGACCAAGCGCGCGCGGACGCTTCTCGACGTGGACCAGATGCGGGTGGACCCGTTCGCCGCGACGCAGTCCGGCAGCCCCACGGCCCGACTCACCCTGGTCAAGCAGATGAACCGAGACTGGACCGTGACCATGGCCACCAACCTCGCGGCCAACCGCGAAGAGGTGATCACCAGCCAGTGGCGGTTGCGGCAGGGCGTGTACCTGGAGGCCAACCGGGAGGTGGACGGATCGTACTCGCTGGAGGTGAAGTGGCAACGCCGCTACTGAGCCTGTTGGCGGTCGCCGCCCTCGGGTGGGGGAAGGTGCCGGTCACGCAGGTCGTCATCGACGCCCCCGGGGCTCCCAATCCGTACGTCCTGCGACACGCGTTCGGTATCGCGGACGGGAGAACACTGTCGCGGGACGAGATTCGGCGCGGCGTGCAGGCGTTGCTGGCCACGGGCCAGGTCGAGGACGCCGTCGTCGACGTGGAGGAGTCCGCAGCGGGCGCGGTGATCAGGGTCAAGGTGCAGCCGGTGTCACGGGTCAGGAAGGTCGCGGTGCTCGGTATGCCGCGCGGCGACGCCAAGCGCGTGCTGGCCACGCTCGGCCTCGGCAGAGGGACGCCGTTGCGTGTGAAGGCGTTCGAGGCGGCGATAGACCGTGCGCGCCAGGAACTGCGCGACGAGGGATACCCGCACGCGGCCCTCGACCCCGAACTCGACTTCGACCCCGGCGACGCGACCGTCTCCGTCACCTTGACCGCGACTCTCGGTCAGGCGCTCGTGGTACGCGAGCTCTCGGCGGCCGGAAGCGGCATCGATGGCTCGCGTCTTTGGCGCGTCTGCAAACTCAAGGCCGGCCAGAGATTGACCTCTGCGAGCCTGGAAGCGGCGCGGAAGCGGCTCGCCGAAACCCTGCGCCGCGACGGATTCTGGGAGGCGGAGGTGAACTCCCCGCGGGTGCAAGACGCCACCAGCGGGGCGTCGGTCACCTTCCCCGTCCAACTCGGGGCGCACTGGGAGCTCGACCTCGTTGGCCTGAAGCGGAGCAAGGCGCTCGAACTCGCGGCGTTGCCGTTCGTGCTCGGCAGCGAGGCGTTCAGCCCGGCATCGCTGGAGTTCGTCACCTCACAAGTGCGGACGTTCCTCCAGGACGAGGGGAGACTGCTCGCCAAGGTCTCGGGCAGCGTCGGGCAGGATGCCAAAGGCAAGGTATTGCAGATTACAGTCCAGACCGGACCGCTCACCCCGATCGTCGCGGTGCTCTTTCCGGGCGCGAAAGCAGTGCCGGTCAAGCTGCTGCGCGAGAGAGTCGGCGCCCGGCCCGGACACTTCTGGCGTTGGGGGGGAGAGCCGGTGGACGAGGAGACGCTCGCGGCGGATGCCTCCTCGCTGTTGGGGACCCTGCGGGACGCGGGGCTCGCCGACGCCAGGGTCGGCGAGCCCCGGATCGTGCCGGTGCGTGACGGCGTCAACGTCGAGTTTCCCATCGAGGAGGGGGCGCGGCGCACCGTTGCGGCGCTCGAGACCGAGGGCGTTCCGGCGGCCGTGAAGACACCCAAGCTGGCGTTGGTCAAGGGGGGGCCGTGGAGCCAGCGCGCCGAGGACGACGCGCGCGGCGCCCTCGAGGCCGCGATCCAGAATGCCGGTTTCGCCGACGCCGTTGTCACGGCCTCGCACGAGTGCGACGCGGGGAGTTGCACCGTCAGGTTTCTCGCCGACCCGGGAGCACCTTCGGTGATCAGCCGCGTCGTGATCGCGGGTCTGGTGCGGACGAACCGCCGGGTGGTGGACCGGGTCGCCGGGATTCGGGAGGGAACAGTCGTCGGGCCGCAGGCCCAGCTCGAAGCGCAACGCCGGCTGCTCGCGCTCGGCATCTTCGAGCGGGTGGACATCCACCCGATCCCCGGACAGACGACCGGAGCGCACCGCGGGTTGGTGATCGCCGTCAAGGAAGCGCCGACCAGGACGGTATCGTTCGGCCTCGGCTACGACACCGAGCAGAAGACCCGCGTCTCGGTGACGTGGTCGGACCTCAGCCTCTTCGGCACCGGTCGCGGCCTTGCGGTCGAGGGCCGTTTCTCGAGCCTCGAGAAGCGCTTCCAGCTCACCTATCGAGAGCCGGGGCGGCTCGGCCTGCTGGGGATCCCGACCTGGGTCTCGGTGTACCGAACCCAGGAGCACTACACCAGCTACGACGTGTACCGGCGCGGGATGTGGGTCGAGTTGGGCGACCACTTCAAGCGGCCGTTCCGGGCGTTGCTCAGGTACGACTACCAGATCGTGGACCCGACGGCGGCCCCCGACATCCTGAGCCAGCTCGAGCACGACCAGCAGCAGGAGCGGATCGCGTCGGTCACGCCGATCATCGAGTGGGACACGCGCGACGATATCTTCTCGCCCCATCGTGGCGCTTACCTTTCGCTCTCCTGGCAGAGCGCGTTCAAGGTGTTTCAGGCGGACGCCGCATTCGACAAGCTCACTGCCTCGCTATCGGCGTTCGCACCGGCGCAGGGCGGCGTGCTCGCGGCGAGCCTCCGCCTGGGGGCGATCCAGCCGCGGGGCCGCGTGCCCGGGGTTCCGGACAACCTGCAGATCCCGATCAACGAGCGCTTCTTCGCCGGCGGCCGCGTCACCAACCGCGCGTTTTCGACCGACATGCTGGGCATCCCAGACGAGACGCTGATATGCCAGCCGAACCCACCGGGGTCCACCCCCGGCTGCAAGGTTCTCGCGGCCGGCGGCGCCGGGATGTTGCTCGCCAGCCTGGAGTGGCGCTTCCCGGTGTACGGGCCGGTCGGGGGCGACGTGTTCGTGGACGGCGGCAACGTCTGGCAGGCGTGGCGCGAGGTCCGGGTGGCGGGGATGAGGTGGGGGGCGGGCGTGGGCGTTCGGGTCGACACTCCGGTCGGGCCGCTCCGACTGGAGTACGGTTGGAAGTTCAAGCCGATCACGTGGACCGCGCCGGACGGGACGCTCGTGCGGGAGGCACCGGGCGAGCTCTTCCTCTCGTTCGGGAACCCCTTCTAAGGAGAGTGAAGAGTGAAAAGGTAGAGGGAAAAGGAATACGGAAGACGGAAGACGGTCTTGTCGTCGTCCTTCCTTCTCCCCTCTTCCTTCCTCACGTTTTACTCATAAGCCTCTTCACCGTGGGCTGCTGGCTGGCTGGGGTGTATGATATGGCGCCCCGCGGCGCGACCCGCAGGGTGGAAAAGAGGATTCGCTCATGCGCCGTACCTTCGTCCCCCTTGCGTTGGCGGTGTGGGTGTTCGCCGGCGTCGCGGGTGCCCAGCTTTCACAGAGCTTCCTGGATTTCCCCCAAGGTCCGGCCGGGTTCCTGATGACCTCCGGGGAGAAGCAAGAGTACGCGGAACTCAAGAGCGACGCCGAGGCCCAGGCCTGGATCGACCTCTTCTGGGCCCGCCGGGACCCGGACCTCAACACGGTCCAGAACGAGTTCAAGCTCGACTTCGAAATGCGGGTCAAGGCCGCCGACCTGCAGTTCTCGTTCGGGAAGGTCAAGGGCAGCATGTCGGACCGCGGCAAGGTGCTGATCCTGATGGGCAAGCCCCTGCACGTGCAACAGGTCGCAGCCGGGGCGGCGCAGGCGGCGGGCGAGCGCCCCGACTTCATCGAGCGCGGCAACACACAGATCTGGACGTACTGCAAGCCGGGCAAGGAGTGCAAGCCGCCGTACAAAGCCGACGAGGTGGTCCCCTTCGTGTTCTCCGAGACGAGGGTGGGCAACGGTGACTTCCTCCTCGACCGCAGCGACCGGCGCAACACACTGGCACAGAAGGTCCTCGCGGCGCAGGTCGAGAAGCTCCTTCTTCATCCCAAGCTGAGCGAGGTGCCGCGCGTCGGGCTGTTGCCCGGCACCAAGGCCGCAACCGAGTCGCAGCAGGAGGTCTTCGCTACCCAGCCGCGCCCGTGGCCGGAAGGCGCCACGGTGCTCGCCGCATCCGGCGTGCAGAGCGAGACGATCCACCCGATCTGGGTGTACGTGCAGCTCCCGGACGCGGCGGCAGCGGCGACGCAGGCGGTCGGGCGCGTCCGCAAGGCGCAGGGCGGCGACGTGGTCGGCAGCTTCGTGTCGCCGGTGACGGCCCTGAGCGTCCCTGGAGGCCGCGCCTACGAGTTCTCGTTGCCGGTGGAAGCCGGCGAGTGGAAAGTTGACCTCGCGCTCTCGGGCGAGGCCGGGCCGGTCGCGATCACAACCGTGGACGCAAAGAACGAGCCGGCGCCCTCGGACGGGCCGTACATCTCGCCGATCTACTGGGGTGCCGACGTCCGCCAGGGGCCGAACGCGCACCTCGGCGATGCGTTCCACCTCGGTGGCATGCACCTGCTGCCGCGCCTCGACAACCTCTACAAGCACGACGAGAACATCACGTATGGCGCGTACGTTGTGCGGCCGAGCCTCAACGAGCAGGGACAGCCGCAAGTCGAGTTGAAGATCGCCCTCTACTCGGGCGGCAAGAAGAACGACGAGCAGCCGTTCCAGGTCATCGAAGGGGTGAAGGTGTTCCGCGACGTCTGGGTTTTCGGCCAGATGCTCCCGCTCGAAGGCTTCCGGCGCGGGGCGGCGTTCGAGCTCGAGGTGACGCTGCGCGACGCCAAGACCGGCCTCACGCGCAGCCAGAAGATCCCGTTCACCGTCATCAAGGAGGATGCGGCGGCCCCCGCCGCGGCGTCCAAGAAGTAAGATGGCGGACGTGGCGAACGCCGGCAACGTCTTTGCGAGCATCGAGGAGGCCGCGGCGGAGTTCCGCCGCGGCCGCTTCGTCGTGATCGTGGACGACGAGGACCGCGAGAACGAGGGTGACCTCGCGATCGCAGCGGAGAAAGTGAACCCGGACGCGATCAATTTCATGGCGACGAACGCGCGCGGCCTGATCTGCCTGGCGCTCACCGAGCAACGCTGCGACGAGCTGCAGCTTCCCCCGATGGTCGAGCACAACACCTCGCCGCACCAGACCGCGTTCTGCGTGTCCATCGAAGCGCGGGGACGGGTCACGACGGGAATCTCGGCGGCGGACCGCGCCGCCACCGTGCAGGCCGCGATCGACCCGGCGACGCGGCCGCAGGACCTGCTCCGGCCGGGGCACACGTTCCCGCTGCGCGCCCGCAACGGCGGCGTGCTCAAGCGCGCCGGCCACACGGAGGCGTCCGTGGACCTCGCGCGGCTGGCCGGCCTGGTCCCGGCGGCGGCGATCTGCGAGATCATGGACAGCGACGGCTCGATGGCCCGCCTTCCGCGCCTGCTCGAGGTTGCGGGAGCGCACGGCCTCAAGGTCGTGACGGTGCGCGACCTGATCGCGTACCGCATGCACCACGAGCTCATCGTGGAGAGGGTGGCGGCGCCCTTGCTGCCGACCAGGTACGGCGAGTTCCGAGTCCACGCGTACCGCTCGCCGGTCACCGGGGAGGAGCACGTGGCCTTGGTGATGGGGACCATCGACCCGGAGCAGCCCGTGCTGGTGCGCGTCCACTCCCAGTGCCTGACCGGCGACGTCTTCGCCTCCGCGCGCTGCGACTGCGGCGCACAGCTCGAGACCGCCCTCGAACGCATCGCGGCGGAGCGGCGCGGCGTGCTGCTCTACCTCCTGCAGGAGGGCCGCGGCATCGGGCTCGTCAACAAGCTGCGCGCCTATGAGCTGCAGGACCGCGGCGCCGACACCGTCGAGGCCAACCAGCAACTCGGTTTCGCGGCGGATCAGCGGGACTACGGCGTGGGCGCCCAGATCCTCCACGACCTCGGCGTTCGCCGGATGCGGTTGATGACCAACAACCCGGCGAAGTACGTTGCGCTCGAGGGGTATGGCCTCGAGATCGTGGAGCGCGTCCCGCTCGAGGTGCCGCCCACCGAGCACACCCGCAAGTACCTCGAAGCCAAGAAGAACAAGATGGGGCACCTGCTCCGCATGGTGTGAGCGCGGGCGCCCGGCGTCCTGTGGCGCGGGCGCCCTCG
The DNA here is from genome assembly GCA_963789745.1 of uncultured Acidobacteriota bacterium. GTDB lineage: Bacteria > Acidobacteriota > Thermoanaerobaculia > Thermoanaerobaculales > Thermoanaerobaculaceae > RBG-13-68-16. The sequence goes on from CAWBLW010000002.1 coordinate 268,354, forward strand.
CCCGCGCACCTCTATTCCTCTTCCCCCCCGGCACGTTCCGCGCCGCGTCGCGGTCGGACTGCGATCGTGCACCGCGCGGCGCACACCAGCGCGCGGTCCTCGTCGGTGATCTCGACGGCATAGACCTGTGTCGTGCGCCCGCGGAAGAGCGGGCGTGCGGTCGCCAGGAGGGTGCCGCTGCGTTTTGCGCGCACGTGGGTGACGTTGAGGTCGACGCCCGCGACCGTGTGCGTGCGTAGGTCCACGCTCATCGCCGCGGCGAGCGAGGCGGCGGACTCGGCGAGCAGCGCCGAAACGCCGCCGTGCAACACGCCGAGCTGCTGGAGGTGGCGCTCGCCGATCTCCATCGCCACCTGCATCTCGTCCGGGTCGTAGTTCGCGACCGTGATCCCGAGTGGCGCGAACACCGTGTGCGGGTTGGCTTGCTCGACAACGCGGATGAACTCCTGGCGGTCCACTCCCACCTCCTGGCCGGCGCAAGGATACGCCAGCCGGTGCTCGCCAACGCCCGGCTATACTCTCCAACCGTGACCGTCCCCCGCGTGACCCTCGGGCTCGAACGGCTGCGGGACGACCCCGCGCTGCTGCGCAGGCGCCGGTTCGGTGTGCTCGCGAACCAGGCCGCGGTGACCGCGGACCTGGTGCCCGCGTGGCGCGCGCTCGCCGGGAAGGGCGGAGAACTCGTGCGCATCTTCGCGCCGGAGCACGGGCTGTGGGGCGTCGCGCAGGACATGGAGGCGGTGGACGCGGGCCGCGAGGGAGCCGTGGGCATCCCTGTGGTCTCTCTGTACGGTTCGTCGGTCGCGACGCTCGCGCCGCGCCGCGCCGAACTCGACGGGCTCGATGCCCTCGTCGTGGACCTCCCCGACATCGGCTGCCGCTACTACACCTTTGCCGCCACCATGGCGTACGCGATGGCAGCGTGCGAGGCGGCCGGCGTCGAGGTGATCGTCTGCGACCGGCCCAACCCGCTCGGGGGAGTCGCGCTCGAGGGCGGCGGTGTCGCTGCCGGGTGCCGCTCGTTCGTTTCGGAGCTGCCGGTCCCAGTGCGGCACGGGTTGACGCTCGGCGAGATCGCGCTCTTGCTGCGCTCCGAGCGCCACCCGGCACTTTCGCTGGCCGTGCTGGCGTGTGCGGGGTGGAGCCGCGAAGCGTGGTGGGACGAAACCGGTCTGCCGTGGGTGGCGCCCTCGCCGAACTTGCCGACGCTCCTGACGGCGACGATCTATCCCGGCGCGTGCCTCGTCGAGGCGACGAACCTCTCGGAGGGGCGTGGCACCACGAGGCCTTTCCAGCTCGTCGGCGCGCCGTGGTTGGACGGCGATGCGCTCGCGGCCCGCTTGAGCGGGATCGGACTCCCGGGCGTGCGCTTCCGCGCGACGCGGTTCCGTCCGCAGTTCGGCAAGTACGCGGGGAGCGTCTGCGCTGGGGTCGAGTGGCACGTGACCGACCGCGCGAGCCTGCGTCCTCTCGAGACGGGCCTGCACCTGATCGCCCAGGCGCGGGCACTGCACCCGGAGGAGTTCGCCTGGAGGCGCGAGGCGTACGAGTTCGTCGCCGGGGTGCCCGCGATCGACCTGCTCACCGGCTCGCCGGCGGCGCGCGACGTGGTCGAGGGGCGCGCCGATCCGGACGGCATCATCGCCGGTTGGCGCGCGCACTGCCGTGAGTTTGCGGCGCAGCGGGGACCGCACCTGCTCTACCCGATGCCGTGAGGGATCTCGGGAGCGAGCCGCGGAGGCCGCGGGTCTCGTATAGACTTGCCGCGTCCGACAGGTGGTGCGCTGGCCCGTACTGCTCGGACGTCGAAACGGGGAGGTCGCCCTGGACGGAATCGAGACGGGACAACCTGCGGCCGCGTCACGGTGGGGGGCGGCGTCCACGCGCTTCGCGCTCGCGGCGCTCGCGGCGTACGCCTGCCTGCTGTGGGTTTCCCGGCCCGCGGCGCCGTTCGAGTGGGATGAGGTGTTGGCGCAGCGCGCGGTGCTGAAGTACGACCCGGCGACCCACTCGCCGCAGCCGCCCGGGTTCCCGGCGTACATCGGCGCCGCAAAGGCGGTCAACGTGGTCGCGCGGGACCCCCTGGTCGCCCTCCAGGTCGTCGGGATCTTCTGGGCCCTGACCGCGCTGGCGGCGACCTGGCTGCTCGCCCGGCGGCTGGGAGCGCCGCCGTCGGCGGCGCTTGCCGCCGCGGCGGTGCTGGCGGCCAGCCCCGAGTTCCTTTACAGCGCGGCGGTGGGGATTTCCGACGTCTCGGGGGCGTCCGCCTGCGTGGTCGCGACGCTCGCGTTGGTGGCGGCGGTCGAGCGGCCTGCGAGGTTGCCCCTGGCAGGAGCGGCGTGCGGCCTCGTGGCCGGGATCCGGCCACAGAGCGGCGCCGTTCTGGTGCCCGTGCTGGTATGGGCAGTGGTGACTGCGGTCCGGGCGCGGCGCTGGCGGAGCCTTGCCCTGGGAGCGGTTTCCGGTGCGGCTGTGGCCGCGGCAGCCTGGGTGCCGGCGATCCTCGTCACCGGACCCCGGCGCTGGTGGGCGGCGACGACCGGGCTCGTTCACTACATGGCCGCCGTCGAGCAGGCGCTGCACCTGCCCGGGGCGAAGCTGGCGGACATCGCGCGGTGGTGGCTCTCGGGCTCGTTCGTCGGCTGGCAGTTCGCGCTCCCGCTTTGGGCGTTCGTGATCGCCGGGGCGGTCGCGCTCGTACGCACCGGCCGCGGGCGCCTTGCCGCACTGGCCGGCGCGTCGGTCGCGGTGTACCTGGCGGTCGCGGTATTCACCATGAACGAGACCGTCTCGCTGCGTTACTTCATGCCGGCCGTACCGTTCGTGGCGTTGCTCGCGGGGGGCGCACTCGCGGCGCGCGGCCGTTTGGCCCGGCGCACGGCGGCGACGCTGGTGGCGCTCTGGTGCTTGACCGCGGTGGCATGGACCACGCCCGCTCTCATCGAGCGGCAGAACCCCGGGCCGGTGTGGGCGGCGCTCACCTGGATTCGGGAGCACTACGACCCGGCCACGACGCGGGTGGTGTTCGACTTCGTTGCGGCTCCGCATGTCGAGTACGTGCTCGGCCGCGCGGGGTTCCGGATCGTGGACATGGAAAGGGCTGACCTCGCCCGCGATCGCCCGGCCCGGCCCGGAGAGCAGACGCTGTTCGTGACGCCGTTGCCGGTGCCGGGGGCCGAGGTGCTCTTCTCGGCGCGCCAGCACACCCGGCGCGTGTTGCAGCTCGCCTGGGAACGCTACGGTACGTGCGCTGTGAGCCGGCCCGCGGCCGGGAGTACGCCGCCGCCGAAAGGCGCCGGGGTCCGATGACGCCGGAGTCCGGGGCCACGCCGGCGGCGGTCGTGTTCGATCTCGACGGGACGCTCGCCGATTCGTTCGCCGGCATCCGCCTGGCCCTCAACGCGGCGCTCGCCGAGGCGGAGATCCCCGAGCGCGACCTCGGCTGGGTACGGATCCACGTCGGCCGCGGCGCCCTGGAGCTGGTGCGCGACGCGATCGGCGAGCGGGCGGCAGGCGCGTTCCTGGCCGCGACGACGGCACGCTACCTCGAGCTTTACCGCGCGACGTACCTCGATCACACGCCCCCGCTCCCGGGCGCCGCCGAGACGCTCGCGTTCGTAGCGGCAGGGACCGCGGGGCGAGTCGCGGTACTGTCCAACAAGGACGAGGAGCTTTCGCGCCTGTGGCTGCGCCACGCCGGCCTCGAGCGCCATGTGCGGGCCGTCGTCGGCCCCGACACCTACGGCGTGCGCAAGCCCGACCCGGGCGCGCTCCTGCCGGTGTTGCGGGGGTTCGGAGTGGCGCCGGAGGCGGCGCTTGTGGTGGGCGACATGGTGGTGGACGTCGCCGCCGGCCGCGGCGTCGGGACCCCGGTGGTCGGCGTCAGCGCGGACCCGGTTGCCGCCGAGGCGCTCCGCGCGGCTGGCGCGACGGCGGTGCTCGAGGGCGTGGGCGAGCTCCCGGCGTGGCTGGCGCGGCACGGCCGCGGGTGGCGTTACGATGGGCCCGTGGCCGGTACATTCGGGTGAGCGTGTGGCGAAAGGAAGAAGAATGAGCGCGAAGCTACGCGTCGGTCTGGTGTTCGGGGGCCGTTCAGGGGAGCACGAGGTGTCGGTGGTCTCGGCCCGGTCCGTCGCGGCGGCGCTGGACCGCTCCCGCTACGAGGTCGTCCCGATCGCGATCGACCGCGCCGGCCGGTGGGCCGACGCTGTCACCGCGGCCACGGTGCTCGCGGCCGGAGGCGCGACGCCCGGCGAGGTGCCGGAGTTCGCCGGCGCCACCCGTCTCGACCCGCGCCTGCAGGACGGCTCGCTGGACGTGGTGCTCCCGATCCTCCACGGGCCGTTCGGCGAGGACGGCACGGTTCAGGGACTGTGCGAGGTGCTGGACCTTCCCTACGCCGGCTGCGGCGTCGCAGCCAGTGCCGTCGCCATGGACAAGGTCATCTCCAAGAGGCTGTTCCGCGAGGCGGGCCTGCCCACCCCGCGGTTCGAGACGCTGAATGCGGCCCACTGGGGGCGCGAGCGCATCCGCTGCGAGAGTCGTTGCCTGGCGCTGCCGCTTCCCCTGTTCGTCAAGCCGGCGCGCCTCGGATCCTCGGTCGGGATCAGCAAGGTGAAAGGCGCCGAGGAGTTCGCGGGAGCGGTCGAGTTGGCGCTGAGCTACGACGACCTGGTGATCGTCGAGGAGGGGATTCCGGGGCGGGAGATCGAGGTCGCGGTGCTGGACGGCGACCCGCCGATCACCTCGCTCCCGGGCGAGGTGGTGCCGGGGCACGAGTTCTACGACTACGCCGACAAGTACCTCGACGACGCCTGCCGGCTGCTGGCGCCCGCGCCGCTCGAGCCGGAGCAGGTGGCCAAGGTGCAGCGCCTCGCGCTCGCCGGTTTCGCCGCTCTGGGGTGCGAGGGCATGGCGAGGGCGGATTTCCTTCTCGACGGGCGTGATGGCCGCTTCTTCCTCAACGAGCTCAACTCGATTCCGGGGTTCACCTCGATCTCGATGTTCCCGCGTCTGCTGGGGCTCTCCGGGGTCGGCCTCGGAGCGATCCTGGATCGCCTCATCGGACTCGCCCTCACCCGGCACTCCCGCAAGGAGCGGCTGGCGGCCGCGGCGCTGCGACCGCTCGAGGAACGCGCGAGACCGGGGGGGGATTAGGCAGGAGATCCCGGGCGAGCGACCCGGGAGCGGCGAACGCGGGACGGCGGTTTCCCGGCCCCTCGTCACCGTTTCGTCCGGTTCTTTGCTACTCTCTGCCTCCGGCAGCTGCCTTGATTGCGGGCCGGCGGGGCCGTACCATATACTTGTGAATTAGTTCATTTGCAGCCCCGATGGGGGCGTGGAGGTCGTCATGAGCACAGGGAAGGTCACGCGCGAGGAGTCCCTCGCCTACCACACCGGAAAGCGGCACGGCAAGGTGTCGGTTGTCCCGACGAAGCCGTGCCTGACGCAGCGCGATCTCTCGATGGCGTACACGCCGGGCGTGGCAGAGCCGTGCCGCGAGATTGCGCGCGATCCGGCGCTCGCCTACGAGTACACCAGCAAGGGGAACTTGGTCGGGGTGATCTCGAACGGCACCGCGGTGCTGGGGCTCGGGGACATCGGCGCCCTCGCCGGCAAGCCGGTGATGGAGGGCAAAGGCGTCCTGTTCAAGCGCTTCGCCGACATCGACATCTTCGACATCGAGATCGACACCCACGACCCCGACGAGGTGATCAAGTTTTGCCAGCTCATCGAGCCCACGCTCGGCGGGATCAACCTCGAGGACATCAAGGCGCCCGAGTGCTTCTACATCGAGGAGACGCTCAAGAAGACGATGAAGATCCCGGTGTTCCACGACGACCAGCACGGCACCGCGATCATCTCCGGCGCCGCGTTCGTGAACGCCATCGAGCTGACAGGCAAGCGGTTCGGCGACGTCAAGGTGGTGTTCTCCGGCGCCGGCGCCGCCGGCATCGCCTGTGCCAAGCTCTACCTCAGCCTCGGCGTCAGGCTCGAGAACCTGTTCTTCGTGGACACCAAGGGCGTGATCTACAAGGGACGCAAGGAAGGGATGAACCCGTACAAGGAGCAGTTCGCGCAGGACACCGACGCCCGCACGCTGGCCGACGTGATGCGCGGCGCCGACGCGTTCGTCGGCGTGTCCGGGGCCAACGTGGTGACGCCCGAGATGCTCCGCTCGATGAACGAGGACCCGATCGTGTTCGCGATGGCGAACCCGGATCCGGAGATCACGTACGACCTCGCGGTCGCGACCCGCAAGGACGTGATCATGGCGACCGGGCGCTCGGACTACCCGAACCAGGTCAACAACGTCCTCGGGTTCCCGTTCATCTTCCGCGGCGCGCTCGACGTGATGGCGAGCCAGATCAACGAGGAGATGAAGATGGCGGCGGTCAAGGCGCTCGCCTCCCTCGCCAAGGAAGACGTGCCCGATTCCGTCGTCCGGGCGTACGGAGGGAAGCCGTTCAAGTTCGGGCGCGAGTACCTGATTCCCAAGCCGTTCGATCACCGCGTGCTGCTCTGGGAAGCCCCCGCGGTCGCCGGTGCCGCGATCGCCTCGGGCGTCGCGCGTAAGCCGTGGTCCTCGCGGGAGGACTACGTGCGGGAGCTGGAGTCGCGGTTGTCGCGGATCCGCCGCGTCATGCACGTCGTCATGGACAAGGCCAAGGCCGACCCCAAGCGGATCGTGTTCGCCGAAGGCGACCACCCGAAGATCGTGCGCGCGGCGAAGATCCTGGTGGATGACGGCATCTGCAGGCCGGTCCTGGTCGGCGTCAGGTCGGCGATCGAGGCGTTGTTGCGGGAGTTCGAGGTCCCGAAGGACAAGGTGGAGGTCGTGGAGCCTGCCGCGTATGCCAAGTTCGACTCGTACGTCGCGAAGTTCCACGCCATGCGCTGGCGGCACGGCGTGGCGCTCGAGGATTCCGTGAAGGTGCTGAAGGACCCCGTTCATTTCGGCAACATGATGGTGCGGGAAGGTGACGCCGACGGCCTGATTTCGGGCCTCACCATGCACTACCCCGACACGATCCGGCCGACGCTGCAGATCCACCACACGGTGGGCGCGGTGAGCCGGGCGGCGGGCGTCTACCTCCTGCTGTTCGAGGATCGGATGATCTTCATCGCCGACACCACCGTGAACCTCGACCCGAACCCGGAGGAGCTGGCCGAGATCGCCTACTGTGCCGCGGAGGTGGCGCGGGATTACTTCGACGTCGAGCCCAGGATCGCCATGCTGTCGTACTCCAACTTCGGGTCCAACACCGACGTGAAGACGACGAAGGTGCGGCGCGCGTTCGAGATCGTGCACCAGCGTTGGCCCGATCTGGTGGTGGACGGCGAGATGCAGGCCGACACCGCGGTCGAGCCTTCGGTCGCCCGGGAGACCTACCCGATGTCGGCGATCCAGGGTGACGCCAACGTGCTCATCTGCCCCGACCTCGAGTCCGCCAACATCGCCTACAAGCTGCTCTGGCGCCTGGGCAAGGTCGAGACGATCGGGCCGATCCTGTGCGGCGTCAACGCGGCCGTTCACGTGCTCCAGCGCGGCGTCGAGGTCCCTGACATCGTCAACATGGCCGCCATGTGCGTGCTCAAGGCCCAGAATATCGCCGCGGGGAGGCAGGAGAAGCAGGCCGCGAAGGCCCCCAAGGGCAGCAAGAAGAAGTAGCGTCGAAGCCGCTTCGGTCACGGACCCCGCGCTCCGGCTCGGGGTCCGTGGCGTGTTCGGGGCCGGGCGCGGCCGACCCGAGCCGGGCGGCCGGGGCGCCGGGGCGGGCGTTTGACAGCCCGCAAGGCCTCCGCGTAGCATGCTCACAAGCAGCGACGACACAGGGGAGGCCAAAAAAATGAAACGGAGTATCAAGGTTCTTGGGCTTGCGATATTGACTCTATCGCTTCCGGCGGTGGCGTTGGCGCAAGCCGGTGGGCTGCGCTACTCGATCACCGTCAGCAAGTTCGAAAACAAGGCCGGGTGGGCGGGGCGGTGGGACATCGGGGACGCCTGGGGCACCATCATGACGGACCTGCTCAACCAGACCGGCAGGTTCATCGTTCTGGGCGAGAAGGACATGCGCCAGGAAGCGATGGCCGAGCAGGACTTCGCGGCTTCGGGACGCGCCGCCGGCGGCGCGAAGGCGCCGGTCACCGGGCAGATGACCCCCGCGCAGCTGCTGGTCAAGGGCGCCATCACCCACGTCCAGGACAGCACGGCCGGAGGCCACGGGGGCCTGAACGTGGGCGGCTTCCGGATCGGCGGCGCCGGCGGCAAGGGTGAGGTCAACGCAACCATCTACATCGTCGACTCCACGACCGGCCAGGTGCTGGCGTCCAAGAGCGTGACGGGGGTCTCGACCCGGAAGGGTCTCGACCTCGGGTACAGCGGCGCGGGCTGGGGCGCCGACGCCGGCGGCTACCAGAAGGACAACGTGGGCAAGGCGGTCACCGCCGCGTGCAAGGAGGGGGTCGACTTCCTCATTGCCCAACTTCCCAAGATCCCGTGGACCGGCACGGTCGCTCAGGCGGCGGGCGGGAAGGTCTACGTCAACCGCGGTTCGCGCGAGGGGGTCAGCGTCGGACAGGAGTTCGTGGTCGGGGAACCGAACGTGATCCGCGACCCCGACACCGGCGAGGTCCTCGACCAGAGCGTCAACGAGGTTGCACGGCTCGAGGTGAACCAGGTCAAGGAGAAACTCTCGATCTGCACCGTCAAGAGCGGCAACGCGGCCGCGATCAAACGGGGGATGATGGTGAAGCTGCCGTGACGGCGGCGGCCATCCTCCGAGTCTTGTGGGCATCGGTGCATTCGTGACGGCTGGCGCCCGCTTCCGGGCGCCAGCCTGTGGTGGTGTTGTCCCTCCGGCTCCGGCGCGTCCTATGGCAGGCTGTCGTGAGCACTGAAAAGCGAAGGTGGGTGCGATGACCCCGTCGAAGATCGGCCACTACACAATCGTCTCCGAGCTGGGGCGCGGCGGGATGGGTGTCGTCTACAAGGCGCACGAGGAATCGCTCAACCGGTTCGTCGCGATCAAGGTGCTGGGCGAGCACCTCTGCACCGACCCGACGTTCGTGGCGCGTTTCGTTCGCGAGGCGCAAGCCGCCGCGGCGATCTCCCACCCGAACATCATTCAGATCTTCTTCATCGGCGAGGACGACGGCCGCCACTACTTCGTCATGGAGTACGTCTCCGGCAAGTCGTTGCTCGCCATGGTGCGCGAGGAAGGCCGCATCGACAACCCGCGGGCGGCTCAGTTCATGCTGCAGGCCGCCAACGGGCTGGCGGTCGCTCATGACAAGGGTTTCGTGCACCGGGACATCAAGCCGGCCAACCTGATGGTGGACGAGCGTGGCCTGCTCAAGATCGCCGACTTCGGCCTCGCTCTTCCCCAGGACGCTGCGACGCGGCTGACCGCGACCGGGATGTTGATGGGCACTCCGGGTTACCTCTCCCCGGAGCAGTGCCGGGGCGAGGCGGTGGACCGGCGGACCGACATCTACTCTCTAGGCGTCACCTTCTTCGAGCTCCTCTCGGGCCACACGCCGTTCCACGCCGACAGCCCGCTCGCGCTGCTGCGCAAGATCCTCGAAGAGGAACCGCCGGACATCGCGTCGTTGAGCCACACGGTCGATCCGGAAACGAGCAGGATCGTGCACCGCATGATCGCCAAGGACCCGGGCAAGCGCTACCAGGACTGCCACGAGCTGGCCGCCGACCTGGAGCGGCTGCTCGATGCCGCGGGCGCCAAGCGCGCACCGGCCGGCATCGCGGGGATGCGCGGCGCCGCAGCCGGAGCGATGGCCGCCGCCGGCGACGAGCAGACGACGCGGCTTCCCGGTCCGGCTGACGCGCCAGGGCCCACGCCCGGAGGGGTGTCGGCGGCCGGTGGGGCGGCATCCCCACCGCCTGCGGCCGCCGTCTCGGCCGCCGCCTCCGACGGCGGGACTGCGGCAGCTTCCGCGGCACCTCCCCCGCCCCTCACGGTGCCGGCGGCGGTCGCCGGCTCGGCGCTGGTGCCGGCCCCGCAGGCGGCGCCCGTTCCGGTCGCTTCCGCCCCACCCGCCTCGCGGCCGTCGCGCCTCCCGCTGGTGGTGCTCGGGGTCGCGGCGTTCCTGCTGGTCGCGATGGGCGTCTCGGCCTTCTTTGCCCTGCGGTCGCCGCTCGTCCGCCGCTACCTCCCGTGGTTGAGCGCCGCCAGCGCGGGCCGGGTCGCCACTGGTGCCCCCGCGGCGGCTCCGCCGGAGTCCGGCACGCCAGCCGGGGACGCAGCCAGCACGGGCGCAACGGGAGCGAGCGGCGATGTCGCCGCGGCCGTCGCCGCACCCGCGTCCGTGGCGGCCGCCGGAGCCGCGCCGAGCGGGACGGAGAGCAGCGTCCCGGCGCTCGCGGGGGGGAGCGGTCCTGCGGGCGCCCCGGTCGTCGCCCATCCCAACGCGGCGCCGGGTCACGGAGCGCGGACCTGGGCCGCCGGCCAGGCGTCCGGTGAGCCCCGGACGAGTCCGGCGCGCGAGGTCCGCGAGAGGGCCGTCGTGGCCGGCCGGGTGGCGATCGCGATCGTCGGCGACCAGCCGCTTGCGGGCGTCGTTGCCGGCCTCGTCCAGTCGGACCTCTCGTCGGCGGGATTGCAGCCGGTGGACGCCGCGTCGTTGCCGGGGGCGGAGGACCTTTTGCGCGGGCGCGAGATTCCCAGCTCGGGCGAGCTCGTGCGCGCCGTCGCCACGAGCAACGCGGCCTCGCTGGTGGTGGTTCGGATCGAACCTGCCGGCGAGCGCGCCCTCTCGTACATGGGACGACGTGATGTCGCGTACTCCTCGCGCGTGACCTTCACCTGCTTCGACCTGGCCACCGGCCGGCCGAAGGGGACCTCGCCCGGGGCGACGATCGAGTACACATCGCTCAGCGTCGAACGCGCCGCCGAGAAGGGGCTGTCATCCGCGATCGGCGAGGTGGTGCGCCAGGCGCAGTGAGGGCGGGGGGCGGGAAGGGCGCGGGCCGGCGGTGTACACTGATCGGAGATTCTCTTGGGCGAGCCTCGACTCGCCCGTTCGGGAGGGGCGGTATGCAGCGGGTGATGCTCGCGTTCGTGGCGGCGTTGGTCGCGGGGTTTGTGTGCGCGCAGGAAACGCCGGCGTACGCGCCCAGCGAGAACCCCTTTCAGGGCGACTACGCAATCACGATCGGACAGCCCGTCGTGCTGCACGTCGATGTCCTGGGAGTTCACCTCGACGCCGTAACGGTGACCCCGATCGGCGAGATCAGGAACGGCGAGAAGATCAAGTGCGAGGTGACGTTCGCAGGCGCCAACACGGCCGCGAAGAAGGCCGAGTTGACCGCCGTGCTGCTCCTCGAGGACGGCGGCGGCAGGGGCTTGGAACGGGTGTCGCTCGATCCGTTCAAGGTGAAGTCGGGCAAGGAGCTTCACGAGAGCCAAAGGCTGTCGATCGAGGCCGCGACACTGACCGGGGCGAAACGGGCGTACGTCTTCGTCCAGGTCGCGTTCTAGGTCGCAGCGCGCGGCGAACCGAGCGCCGCCTGCACCGCCGCCGCGAGATCGGCGTCGCGGGCGGTCAGTCCGCCGGAACTGTGGGTCGTCAGCCGGATTTCCAGGAACCCCCAGCCGAGGCGCAACTCCGGGTGGTGGTCCGCGCGTTGGGCGAGGGCGCCGACGTGCACCGCCGACGCGATCGCCGCGGCGAAATCGGGGTACTTCCACCGACCCACAAGCTCTTCGCCGACGATCCTCCACGCGGGCAGCTCGGCGGCGATACGCGCGGCGAGCGCCCCGTCTACCATTCCTTCGTCCTGCCCAGGAAACTGAGGAACTCGCCACGCACCTTGCGGTCCTCGAAGCAACCGCGGATCGCCGAAGTGACGGTGAGAGCACCCGGCTTCTTGACCCCGCGCATCTCGACGCAGAGGTGGCGCGCCTCGATCACGACCATGGCGCCCAGAGGCTGCAGGTTGTTCCAGAGGTAGTCGGCGGCCTGCTCCGTGAGCCGCTCCTGGATCTGTGGCCGCTTGGCGTAGAACTCGAGGATCCGGGGGAGCTTGGACAGCCCGACGATGCGCCGGTTCGGGATGTAGGCGATGTGGGCGTGGCCGTAGAATGGCACGAGGTGGTGCGCGCACATCGAGTAGAACGGGATGTCGCGCTCCATGACCATCGAGCGGTAGTTCTCCTCGTTGGGGAAGGTCGTGACCTCCGGTTCCGCCCCTTCCACGAGTCCGTGAAACATCTCGAGGTACATCTTTGCCACTCGCTCCGGGGTCCCGGTGAGGTTCGGGTCCGTCCGGTCGAGGTGGAGCAGGTCGAGGATCGCCGCGACGTGCTCCGCGATCTGGCCGACGCGCTCCTTCTCCTCCCCGTTGGGGATGATGTTCGAGTCGCGGTCGGAGATCGAGGACTCGCGCTGGGAACCCAGAACCAGGGTCTTGTTCATGTTTCCTCCCTGCCCAACTCACAAGGCCGGCGCGGTCAAGTGTATTCCAGAACGCGACTGGGCGGGCCGCGGGGGTGGCCGGCGTGTAGAATGCGGACCTGAGGCTGTGGGAGGCGGTACGTGCAATGAGAGGGATCATCCTTGCCGGGGGCGCGGGCACGCGGCTGCACCCGATCACGCTCGCGGTTTCGAAGCAGTTGGTGCCCGTCTACGACAAGCCGATGGTCTACTACCCGCTGTCGACGCTGATGCTCGCGGGCTTGCGGGAGATCATGGTGATCACGACGCCCCACGATGCGCCGTTGTTCCGCGCCCTGCTCGGCGACGGGAGCCAGTGGGGGGTCCGGCTCTCCTTTGCCGAGCAGCCGGTCCCGGGCGGGCTCGCCGAAGCGCTCCTGATCGGCGAGCGTTTCATCGGCAAAGAGGGCGTGTGCCTGATCCTCGGCGACAACATCTTCTACGCCCAGGGACTCGCGAAGCAGTTGCAGGCCACAGCGGCGCGTACGACCGGTGCGACGGTGTTCGGCTACTGGGTACGGGACCCCGAGCGGTACGGCGTTGTCGAGCTCGACCCCGACGGCCGGCCACTCTCGCTCGAGGAGAAGCCGGCGCGCCCGCGCTCACACTGGGCCGTGACCGGGCTGTACTTCTACGACAGCAGGGCGGTCGAACTCGCCAAGTCCCTCGGCCGGTCGGCGCGAGGGGAGCTCGAGATCACCGACCTCAACCGCCGCTACCTCGAGTGGGGCGAACTCACCGTCGAGCTGTTCGGACGCGGCACCGCCTGGCTCGATACCGGGACGCACGAATCTCTCCTGGCGGCCTCGAACTTCGTGCAGGTCGTGGAGCAGCGCCAGGGACTGAAGATCGCCTGTCCCGAGGAGGTCGCCTGGCGGATGGGGTTCATCGACGACGAGCAGCTCCGCCGCAGCGCCGAGCCGTTGGCGAAGTCCGGCTACGGCGAGTATCTGCTCGGGCTGCTTGCCGGGCGGTGACCCGGGGTTCGTGGGCCGAGGGCGATGAACGCGTGAACTTCTTTCGTTGCATGAATCCGAGGGCAGTCCAATGACGAGAATCCTGGTCACTGGCGGGTGCGGCTTCATCGGGTCGAACTTCGTGCGCGCGGTGCTGGCCGAGCGCCCCGAATGGGAAGTCGTCAACCTCGACAAGCTCACATACGCGGGGCGCCTCGAGAACGTGGCCGACGTCGCAGGCGACCCGCGCTATCGCTTCGTCAAGGGGGACATTTGCGATCCCGACGCGGTCCGCGAGGCGATGGACGGCTGCAGCATGGCCGTCAACTTCGCCGCCGAGACGCACGTGGACCGTTCGCTTTTCGGCGCCGCGCACTTCATCGACACCGACATGAAGGGCGTGCTGGTCCTCCTCGAGGAGGCGCGGCGGATCGGCCTCGACCGCTTTGTTCAGATCTCCACGGACGAGGTGTACGGTTCGATCGCGGAAGGCTCGTTCGACGAGAGCTGCGTGCTCAACCCGCGCAACCCGTACGCCGCCTCGAAGGCGGGCGGCGACCGGCTTGCATTCGCGTACTGGGCGACGTACGGCGTGCCGGTGGTGATCACTCGGGCGTCGAACAACTATGGCCCGTTCCAGTACCCGGAGAAGCTGATCCCGCTGTTCGTCACCAACGCTCTGCGCGACGAGAGCCTGCCGCTGTACGGCGACGGCCGCAACGTTCGCGACTGGCTGCACGTGTCGGACCACTGCCGGGCCGTCCTGTTCGTCCTCGAACACGGCGCGGAGGGCGAGGTCTACAACATCGCCGGCGGCAACGAGCGCGAGAACATCGCGATCACGCGCGAGGTGCTGCGCCTGCTCGGGAAGCCGGAGTCCCTGATCCGCCCGGTCGCCGACCGCGTCGGCCACGACCGTCGCTACTCGCTGGCGGCCGCGAAATTGCGCGGCCTGGGATGGTCGCCGCTGGTGCCGTTCGAGCGGGGACTCACCGAGACGGTGCGCTGGTACGCCGAGAACGAGGCGTGGTGGCGCCCGATCAAGGACCACGACGGCGAGTTCCGCCGCTACTACGAAGAGCAGTACGGGGGACGACTGAAGTGACGGGGCTCGGGGTTCGGGGTCCGGGGTTCGGGCAGGCAGGCGCATGAGGCTGCTCGTGACCGGGAGTCGCGGTCAGCTCGGCCTTGCGCTGCGGCGCGTCGCGGCCGACACGGGACACGAGTGCGCCGGCTACGATCTGCCTGAGCTCGACATCACGGACACCGCCGCGGTTCGCGAGGCGGTGGTGCGCATCCGTCCCGAGGCGATCGTCAACTGCGCGGCCTACACTGCCGTCGACGCCGCCGAAGCCGACGAAGCTCGGGCGCTCGCGGTCAACGGCGCGGCGGTCGAGAACCTTGCCGCGGCCGCGAACGAGGTCGGCGCGCTGCTGGCGCAGATCTCGACGGACTTCGTGTTCGACGGCGCCTCGACACGGGCGTACCGTGAAGAGGACGCGCCCCACCCCGTTTCGGCGTACGGACGCACCAAGCTCGCGGGGGAGCGGGCGGCGGCGCTCGCGCGCCGGCACCTGGTCGTCCGCACGGCGTGGCTGTTCGGCGACGGCACCAACTTCGTCGCCGCGATACGCCGCCAGCTCGACAGCGGCCAGACGACGCTCCGGGTGGTCGCCGATCAGCGCGGCTGCCCGACGTACGCCGCGGACCTCGCAGGCGCGCTGCTCAGCCTGCTCGACGCGGGAGCCGCCGGCGTGGTACACGTGGTCAACCAGGGGCAGGCCAGCTGGTTCGAGTTTGCGGTCGAGATCGTGCGGCGACTTGGCGCGGCCGCCGAGGTCGTGCCCATCTCCACCGCGGACGCGGCCCGTCCGGCGCGCCGCCCGGCGTATTCGGTGCTGGACGCCTCCCGCTTCCGCGGGATCGTCGGCGCCGATCTTCCCCCCTGGCAGGACGCGGTCGCGCGCCACCTTCTCGTCGGTCGTTAGCGGGCGCTTCGTACCCGCTGCAGAGAGCGCCGACCTCGGTCCGAGGAGCCTTGCTCGCGCTTTGGGCCCGGCGACCCCCACGAGGTGGGGCCGCGACGCTGGCGACTGCCCTGCGCCGGCACGGGTCCGGCGCTGCAGCGCGCCGGGTTTCCAGCCGGCAGGGCGCCGCCGGCATCCCTTTCGGCGCCTCCGTCGCCGCCCACGACCCCTGTCGCGGCCGGTGGTACCATCGAGCAAACGCGGATGCGAACAAGGGGAGGGCGCCATGAGACGAGTGCTGGTCCTTTCCGTTCTGACGGTCGGACTCGTCGCGACCGGTTTCGGTGAGACGGTCGCTCCCGCCAACGTTTCGCCTCCTGCAGACGCTGCCAAGGCCACGCGGGTGCCGGTGGCGCTGCGCCGGTTGCCGGACCTCGTAGTGACCGGGTTCGCAACGAACGGCAAACCGGTTGTCGTCGGCGTCGTGGTCGAGGTCCCTGTCAAGGTGATGGTCAAGAACACCGGAAACGTCACAGCGGGCCCGTTCACGGTGTGCACCTCGCCGTTCGCCTGGGCAAGGGTCCCACCGTCCCCGGGCCCGGTCTCCGTCTCGTCGCTGCCGCCCGGAGTGACGATCGAGATCGTAGGCAAGGTGACGATCCCGCTCAGCCGCGCCGCCCACGGTGCGGGCGTGAGCCTGGTCGCCGTGGCGGACTGCTGCCGCCCGGGCCAGGCGCCGCCATGCTCGGTAGCGGAGTCGCGCGAGGACAACAACGCCTCCACCCCGCTGGTCGTCCGGATCCCGTAGCCGCGATCCGCCCGCGGGAAGGGTTCGTTCCCACGCAGCCGTGCGCGAATGTGTCGCAATTAACTCTCCACGCTTGATTTCGTGAAGAGGTTCACATACATTGTCCGCGGGGGGAGCGGAGGTTGTTCACCGTTTGCGTATGGATGCCATGACCACACCCGTCCGGCGCCGTGACGTCTACGAAGCCCTCGCCGCGCCCGTGGTCATCCTCGTCGGCCACTTCGGCAGCGGCAAGAGCGAGATCGCGCTCAACCTCGGGCTCGGCTTCCGGGCCCGCGGCGAGAAGGTGAGCGTCGTGGACCTGGACGTGGTCAAGCCGTACTTCCGCTGCCGGCAGGCGCGCGAAGAGTTGGAGGCGAACGGCATCCGCCTCGTCGCCCCGGAAGGCGAGAACGCCCACGCCGATCTCCCCATCATCCTCCCGGCGATCCGCCACCTCCTCCAGCACGGCGACGGCAGAGTCCTCATGGATGTCGGCGGCGACCCGGTGGGGGCGCGCGCCCTCGGCTCGCTGTCCGACGCCGTCGTCATGGACAGGACCGAGCACCTCGTCGTGCTCAACTTCTTCCGTCCGTACACCGAGACGGTCGGCGAGGCGGTGGAGATGGTGCGGGCGATCGAGGCGGCGGCGCGGCTTCGCGTGACCGGCCTCGTCTCGAACACCCACCTGATGTCCGAGACCACGCCCGCGATCGTGCTGGACGGCCTGGAGATGGCGGAGGAAGCCGCGGGGAGGTTGCGGCTGCCCATCGTCGCGGCGGTCGCCGACGAGGCCACTGCCCGCGGCTTGGCGGAGGACGCTCTCCCGTGCCCGCTCCTGGTCCTCAAGAGGGTGATCCGGCCCCCTTTCGAGGGGACTCGCCAGCAGCGCAAGGTCGGACCGCTTTTCGTGCTCAACTGAGAAAGGAGCCAGCCCGGTGCCCCAGATCCTCATCGATCGCGACCTCTGCAAAGGGTGCGAGCTGTGCGTCAACGCCTGCCCACAGAAGATCCTCGCCCTGGGCCAGGAGATCAACGCGAAGGGATACTTCTTCGCGTCCGTCGTCGAACAGAAGCGGTGCATCGGCTGCCGCCTGTGCTGCATCACATGTCCCGACGTGGCGATCCAGATGCGCGTGTCGGGCACGATGTACCACTATTTCGCGTATTAGGGCGGCGCCAGCAACGGAGCGAACCATGGCAAAGAAGCTCATGAAGGGGTGCGAGGCGATCGGCGAAGCGGCGATCAAGGCCGGGTGCAAACTGTTCTTCGGCTATCCGATCACGCCCCAGAACGAAATTCCCGAGTACATGGCGCACCGGTTGCCCCAGGTCGGCGGCACGTTCGTCCAGGCCGAGAGCGAGGTCGCGGCGTCGAACATGATCTACGGGGCGGCGGGCAGCGGCGAGCGCGTGTTCACGTCTTCTTCGTCGCCGGGCATCTCGCTGATGCAGGAGGGGATCTCGTACATCGCCGGGTCCGAGTTGCCGGTCGTCATCGTGAACATCATGCGCGCCGGGCCGGGACTGGGCGGGATCCTTCCGAGCCAGAGCGACTACTTTCAGGCAACCAAGGGCGGCGGGCACGGCGACTACCGCCTCCTCGTCCTCGCCCCGTGGTCGGTGCAGGAAGCCTCGGACCTGGTGCAGGACGCGTTCGATCTCGCCGACTTCTACCGCAACCCCGTCATGGTGCTGGGCGACGGGTTGATCGGCCAGATGATGGAGCCGGTCGAGTTCAAAGCCGAGCGCACGCCGTGCAAGCCGTTGTCGCCCAAGGCGTGGGCCGCAACCGGTTGCAGCGGCGACCGGCCCACGAACATCATCAATTCCCTCTTCCTCGACCCGGAGGTGCTGGAGCGCCACAACCAGAAGCTCAAGGCCAAGTACGACCTCATGGTGCGCGACGAGGTGCGCTGCGCCAGCTACGGCACCGACCGCCCGTACGAGGTGCTCGTCGTCGCCTACGGGACGGTGGCGCGGGTGTGCAGCACCGCGCTCGAGGACCTTCGCGAGGACGGCGTGGGCGCGGCGCTCTTCCGCCCGATCACGCTCTTCCCGTTCCCGTACGCGGAGCTGCGTGCGGCGGCCGAGAACGCGCGTGCCGTGCTGGTGGTCGAACTCTCGACCGGGCAGATGATCGAGGACGTACGCCTCGCCCTCGAAGGGTCGCGTCCGATCCATTTCCTCGGCCGCCAGGGCGGCATGCTCATCAGCCCCGAGGCGGTTGCGGAGCGGGTCGGCTCGATCTGTTCGGGCCTGCCCGCGGAGGTGCGTCATGGCTGAAACGGTGGTGTTCGCAAGGCCGCAGGCGCTTGCCCCGGTGCCCACCCACTACTGCCCGGGGTGCACGCACGGAGTCATCCACCGCCTGGTGGCCGAGGTCGTGGACGAGCTGGGGTTGGCGCACCGCACCGTGGGGATCGCGCCGGTTGGGTGCTCGGTGCTCGCCTACAACTACTTCTCCACGGATTTCCACGAGGCGGCGCACGGCCGCGCGCCGGCCGTCGCCACCGGCGTCAAGCGCGCCAGGCCGGACCTCATCGTCTTCGCGTACCAAGGGGACGGGGACCTCGCCTCGATCGGCATGGCGGAGATCGTCCACGCGGCCAACCGCGGCGAGAAGATCACGGTCGTGTTCGTCAACAACGCCATCTACGGCATGACCGGCGGGCAGATGGCCCCGACGACGCTGCCGGGCCAGGTCGCGACGACGTGCCCCCTCGGTCGCGACGTGAGCCAGGCCGGGTACCCCCTCCGCGTTGCCGAGCTGCTCGCCACCTTGCGGACCCCCGCGTTCATCGCCCGCGCCGCCGTCCACACCCCGCTCCACGCCGTCACCGCCAAGGAGATGATCCTGCGCGCGTTCCGCTACCAGGCGGAGGGCACGTGCTTCTCGCTGGTCGAGGTGCTCTCCACCTGTCCCACCAACTGGGGCATGCCCCCGATCGAGGCGACGGAGTGGGTGGAGAAAAACATGGTGCCGTACTACCCGCTGGGCGTGTTCAAGACGCCCGACGGGCTGGATCGTGCCCCCCGGCCGGCGCCGGCCGTGGAGGCGTGATGCAGAACGACCTCATCATCGCGGGATTCGGCGGCCAGGGCGTGCTCCTCATCGGGAAGATGCTCGCCTACGCCGGCATGGCCGACGGCAAGGAAGTGTCGTGGCTCCCCTCGTACGGGCCGGAGATGCGGGGCGGCACGTGCAACTGCACGGTGGTGATCGCGGACCGACCGGTGGGTTCCCCGGTGGTCGAGCGCCCATGGGTCGCCATGGTGATGAACCTTCCTTCGCTGGAGAAGTACGAGGGGATGGTCAAAGCGGGCGGGCTGCTCCTGGTCAACACCTCGCTGATCAACCGGGAGGTGCAGCGGACCGACGTGCGGGTCGTCAAGGTTCCCGCCAACGAGATCGCCAACCGACTCGGCAACCCGCGCGCGGCCAACATGGTGGCGCTGGGCGCCTACCTGGGCGCCACCCGAGCGGTCTCGCTCGCGGCCGTCGAGGGCCTCGTGCGGGAGACGTTCGCGGGGAAGGCGAAGGTGATCGATTCCAACCTCGCCGCGCTGCAGGAAGGGTATGCGCTGGGGGAGCGGGAGGCGGCGGACGGCAAAGCCGTGCCGCAGGAGGTCGGGGCATGAACGGACAGCCGTGCGTGAACACCGCACCCCTCGACGAGATCCTCGCGCGCTACCCGGCGGCCGAAACGGCGCTGATCCAGGTGCTGCAGGACGTCCACCGGGCCTACCACTATCTGCCGTGCGACGTGCTGGTGAAGGTCGCCGAGGCGCTCGACGTGCCCCTCGCCAAGGTGTTCTCGGTGGGTACGTTCTACAAGGCGTTCTCGCTGGTGCCGCAGGGGCGGACGATCGTCCGCGTGTGCACCGGCACCGCCTGCCACATCCGCGGCGCGAACCGTCTCATCGAGGAGATCGAGCGCCAGCTGAAGATCAAGTCCGGGGAGACGACCGAGGACATGAGTTTGACCCTGAAGACCGTCAACTGCGTCGGGGCGTGCGCCATGGCCCCCGTCGTGATCGTCGGCGAGAAGTACCACGGCGGCGCCGAACCCGCGAAGGTCGGGAAGTACCTGGCCGAGGCGGAGGCCGACCATGAGAATTGAGTCCGCCGCCGCGTACGACGATTTCCGCCGACGCGCCCAGGACGCTGCCGCGGCCCGTCGCCAGGAGATCCTGGTGTGCTGCGGCACCGGGTGCCTCGCCAACGGTTCGATGCGCGTCGCCGAGACGTTTGCGAAGGAGCTTCAGGCCCGCGGCCTGACCGCCGAGGTCGGCACGTTCACGAAGCGCACAGGCTGTCACGGCTTCTGCCAGCGCGGGCCGTTGGTGGTGATCCAGCCCGCCGGGATCCTGTACACGCAGGTGAAGCCCAGGGACGTGGCCGAGATCTGCGAGAAGACGGTGGCTGCGGGCGAAGTGGTCCCGCGCCTGCTGTACCGGAACCCGGCGGACAAGAAGCGGGTCGAGCACTACGGCGACGTCCCGTTCTACGCCAATCAGACCAGGGTCGCCATGCGCAACATCGGCAAGATCGACCCGAACGACATCGCCGACGCGATCGGCCACGACGCATACGCGGGGCTCGTCAAGGCGATGTTCGAGATGACCCCGGAGCGGGTGATCGGCGAGATCGAGCGCTCCGGCCTGCGCGGGCGCGGCGGCGCCGGGTTCGTCACCGCGCGAAAGTGGCGCGCGTGCCGCAACGCCGAGGGCGAGCGCAAGTTCGTCGTGTGCAACGGCGACGAGGGCGATCCCGGCGCGTTCAAGGACCGCTCGATCATGGAGGGGGACCCGCACTCGGTGCTCGAGGGCATCGTCATCGGCGCCTGGGCTGTCGGCGCGCACGAGGGGTTCATCTACGTGCGCGACGAGTACCCGCTGGCCGTGGTCAACCTCACGCTCGCGATCGAGCAGGCCCGCCAGCACGGTTTCCTCGGCGCGAACATCCTCGGCACAGGCTTCGACTTCGACCTCGCGATCTCGCGGGGCGGCGGCGCTTTCGTCTGCGGCGAGTCGTCGGCCCTCATGCGCTCGATCGAGGGAAAGGTCGGCGAGCCCCGCCAGAAGTACGTCCACGCCACCGACAAGGGTCTCTTCGACCGGCCCACGGTGCTCAACAACGTCGAGACCTGGGCCGACGTGGGCGCGATCCTGCGTCACGGCGCCGACTGGTTCGCCGGCATGGGCACCGAGAAGTCGAAGGGGACGAAGGCGTTCTCGCTGGTCGGCAAGGTCAAGAACACGGGCCTCATCGAGCTGCCGATGGGGATGACCCTGCGCGACATCGTCTACGGCATCGGCGGGGGCATCATCGACGACCGTCCGTTCAAGGCCGTACAGACCGGCGGGCCGTCCGGCGGCTGCGTGCCGGAGTCTCTCCTCGACCTCCCCGTGGACTACGAGCAGCTCACCGAGGCGGGCTCGATGATGGGCTCCGGCGGCATGATCGTCATGGACGACCGCACGTGCATGGTCGACGTGGCGCGCTACTTCCTCAGCTTCCTCACCGAGGAGTCGTGCGGGAAGTGCGTTCCGTGCCGCGAGGGCCTCAAGCAGATGCTGGCGATCTACGACGACCTGGTCGCCGGGCGCGGGAAGTCCGGGGACATCGAGCGCATCGAGACGCTGGCGGCCGGCATGCAGCTCGGCTCGTTGTGCGAGCTGGGCAAATCGGCGCCGAACCCGGTTCTCTCCACTCTCAGGTACTTCCGCTCGGAGTACGAGGCACACATCTTCGCGCGGACCTGCCCGGCCGGGATGTGCCGCGACCTGACGTCGTACGAGATCGTGCCGGAGCTGTGCAACGGCTGCCACCTCTGCTTCAAGTCCTGCCCGGCCGATGCGATCACCGGCGAGACCAAGAAGCTGCACACGATCCACCAGGAGAAGTGCATCTCCTGCGGGGCGTGCTACGACGTCTGCCCGACGGAGGGCGCCGTGCGGTTCTTCCCCAAGGGGCCCGCCGCGGCGGACCGGGAGGCCGTGTGAGCGCCGGGGTGGTCGGGCGAGCGGGTCCGGGCAACGAGGGCCCAGGAGGCGCGGCGCCGCGGACTGGAGGCAATGAGGCGATGGTGACCCTCACGATCGACGGCAGGGTGGCGAAGGTCCGCGAGGGCGCGACCGTCCTCGACGCGGCGCGGTCGGTCGGGGCCCGCGTCCCGACGCTGTGTCAGCACGAGGCGCTGGAGCCGTGGGGCGGCTGCCGCCTCTGCCTGGTGGACGTCACGAAGAAGGAGTGGAACGGCTGGTGCAAGATGGTCGTGTCGTGCATGTTCCCGGTGGAGGAAGGCCTCGAGGTGATCACCGCCACCGAACGGGTGGTGGCGACGCGCAAGGTGGTCCTCGACCTGCTGTTGGCGCGCTGCCCCGAGGCGCCGCTGGTCCAGAGCCTGGCCCGCGAGTACGGCATCGAGCGCACGTCCTACCAGGAGAACCCGGAGCGCACCGACTGCGTCCTCTGCGGCCTGTGCACGAGGGTGTGCGACGAGATCGGCGTTTCGGCGATCTCCACCGTCAACCGCGGTGCCGGGAAGGAGGTCTCGCCTCCGTTCCACGAGGCGCCGCCGGACTGCATCGGCTGCCTGGCGTGCGCCGAGGTCTGCCCGACCGACTGCATCCCGTACGAGACCTCGGACCTGGGCCGTACGATCTGGGGCCGGCGGTTCGAGATGGTGCGTTGCCCGAACTGCGGCCGGGCCCATATCACGAAGGAGCAGGCGACGTTCTACGCGGGCCGGGGCGGCGTCCCCGAGAGCTACTTCCTGGCCTGCGACGCCTGCAAGCGCAAGCAAATGGCGACGACGTTCACGACGCTGTCGTTGGCGAAGTAGGGGGCCGCGATGGAGATGATCTACCGGGTCAACGTCGAGCGCTGCATCGCCTGCGGCAAGTGCGAGCTTGCCTGCGCGTTCGCCCACGGCAGCGAAGGGACGCCGTCCAAGACGCGCATCAACATCTTCCGCCGCGGGCCGGAGCTGGGCACGCCGGTGGTGTGCTTTCAGTGTCACGACGCTGCGTGCGCCGCGATCTGTCCGACGCGGGCGCTGGTCCGCAACGAGGCGACGGGCGCCATCGAGGTGGTCAGCGAGCGCTGCATCCTCTGCCGCATGTGTGTGGCCGCCTGTCCGTTCGGCAACATGCTCTGGGACGAGGCCTATCACCGCGTGCAGAAGTGCGACCTGTGCGGGGGCGATCCGAAGTGCGTCCCGTTCTGCCCCACGCACGCTCTCGAATACGTTCCCGCGGACGCGGCCGCGACACGGCCTGAGCCGCTGGTGCGGGAGGCGGTGTGACGCGGCGGGGGCGCGGATCCCGGGGCCCGGGGTCCGGACCCTCAGCGGTGCCCACGAACGGGCGGGAGGGGGAGCGATGAGCGACCGCGGGCAGATGCTCGACATCCTCAGGAAGGCGTATCAGATCGAGGTCGACGGCTACACCTTCTACTCGATGACCGCCGACCGCGCGGAGAAGGACGTGGTGCGCGAGTTGTTCGCCAAGCTGGCCGCGGACGAGGTTCAGCACCAGGCGTTCCTCAAGAGTGTGGCCGGACAGCTCAACGAGAAGGGCGCGGCCGCGTTCCAGCTCAACCTGCGCTCGCCGGACCAGCGCGCGATCAGCCAGGCGCTGTTCACCGCGAGGTTCCGCGAGCAGGCGGCGGCCTCCGAGTTCGAGCTCGGCGTGCTCTCTGTCGGGATGACGCTGGAGAGCAATGCGATCCGCTACTTCTCGTCGGCGGCGGAGCAGGCGAGCGAGGCGGAGGTCAAGGGGTTCTACACGTTTCTGGCGGACTGGGAGAAGCAGCACTACGAAGCGCTCGAAGGCCTGTTCAACTCGGTGCGAGCCGAGAACCAGGCGGCTTCCGGCTTCGCCCCTTTCTGATCGGTTACGATAGCTCCATGCGCATCCTGATCACCGGGGTCTCGGGGTTCGTGGGCCTGCACCTGGTCGAGTACCTGCGCGCGAACCACCCCGGCCTCGAGTTGTACGGGCTGCGCCGGTGGCGTTCCGAGGCGCCGGTGTCGGCCGCGCCAGGCCCGGGCGTCCGGATCGTCGAGGGTGACCTGCTCGACGCGGCGTCACTGATGCGGGCGCTGCAGGCGAGCCGGCCGGACGCGATCGTTCACCTGGCCGCGTCGTCGTCGGTGGCGAGTTCCTGGGACACGCCTTCCGAGATGCTCCAGGTCAACGCCCTCGGGACGCTGCACCTGCTCGAAGCGGTGCGCCAGCTCGACCTCGACGCGGCGGTGGTTCTGGCGTGCTCGGCCGAGGCGTACGGCCTGGTCCGCGAGGACGAGCTGCCGATTCGGGAGGAGCAACCGTTCCGGCCGGTATCGCCCTACGCCGTCAGCAAGGCGACCGCGGACATGCTCGGCTTCCAGTACTTCCAGGCGTTCCACCTGCGCACCGTGCGCCTGCGCCTGTTCAACCACTGCGGCCCGCGCCAGTCTCACCGCTTCGTGATCGCCTCGTTCGCCCGGCAGATTGCCGAAATCGAAGCCGGGTTGCTCCCTCCCCGGATCCAGGTGGGGAACCTCGATGTTCGCCGCGACTTCGTGGACGTGCGCGACGCGGTACGGGCGTACTGGCTGGCGGCGACGAAAGGGGAACCCGGCCAGGCGTACAACGTGGCCAGCGGCGAGGCGCACTCGATCCGCGAGATCCTCGACCGCCTGCTGGCGTTCTCGGACGCCGTCGTCGAGGTTGTGTTCGACCCGATTCGGCTGCGCCCTGCCGACATCCAGACTCTGACGGGCGACGCGTCCCGCTTCCGCGCCGCATCCGGCTGGTGTCCCGAGATCCAGTTCGAGCGGACGCTCGCCGACACGCTGGCGTACTGGCGCGCCGCGGTCCGCGCCTGACCCGCCGGCACCAACTGTTCGGAGGTTCCGAATGCCCGGTTATACTCGTGATATGGCCTCGAGTCTGGCGACGCGTCCGCTGGTGCGGTGGGACGGTTTCACGCTCTGGATCGACCTCGACATGGTGGAGCTGGTCGCCAACCGGGAGCTCGGTCGCCGTGCGCCGTTGCTCCGGCGCCTCGAGGTCACCGGGGCAGGCGAGGAGCTCGAACTGCACCTCGAGGCGGCGTGGCACGGGCTCCCCCCCGCGCGCGTCTCGGCGAAGGTGCGCGAGCTGCGGCTGCACCACCGAGTCTTCGGCTGCCGGGTCGAGGGGTTGCGCGGACCGGTGGGAATCCCCCTCCCGCTGGCGCTCGTCGGCGTCATGGTCCGGCGATTGGGGCACGGGATGGTGCGGTTCGACCCCGAGGACCGCATCGTCCTCGTGGACCTCCGCCGCTTCCTCCCCGAGGGGCTCGAGGTGAGGGTGAAGAACGTGCGTTGCGAGGGCCGCTGGCTCTGCGTCGAGCTCGCCGGTGGCTCGGTGGCCGCGGTGCTGGCCGGCGTGACCGGCGGCGCGAGCTAGGGAACGGGCCGGCGGGCGGGCGCGTGGTCCACACCCTTGCCTACTGGCTGACCCACTACGGCTACTTCGGGTTGTTCGCCCTGTTGATGTTCGGGATCATCGGGGTTCCGGTGCCGGAGGAGTCGCTGCTGACCTTTGCCGGCGTGATGGTGTACCACGGCCGGCTGGAGCTCGTGCCGACGCTGGTAGCGGCGTTCCTCGGCAGCGGCTGCGGCATCACGGTGAGTTACGCCGTGGGCCGGGGCGTGGGGCGCGTCCTCACGCGCAGACTCGGGCGTGCGGTCCGCGTGACGCCGGAGCAGATGCAGCGCGTGGAGGCGTGGTTCGAGCGATCCGGGCACTGGGCGCTGCTCGTGGGGTACTTCCTCCCCGGGATTCGCCACCTCACGGCCGTGGTGGCTGGCGCGACCCGGCTGCCGTATCTCGACTTCGCCGTCTTCGCCTATGCCGGGGCGCTGGTGTGGTCGTTCACCTTCGTCGCGTTGGGAGCACTCGCCGGCCGGCAATGGGCGAGGGTCTCGGCGCAGGTCCACGAGAACCTGTTGATCGCGTCGGGGATCGTCATCGTCAGTCTACTGGCGGCGCTCGTTCTCAGCCGCTATCTCCGGCGGTCGCGGTGAGCCGGGCGGACCATTCCCTCGCTGCTGCGGGGCCGGGGCCGGACGGCACCTTGACGGCAGGACGGGGCGGCCGTTGAGGAAGTTCCCGCTCCGCGCTCTAGGGCCGCTGCTGGGTTTCGCGCTGTTCGCCGCTGCCCTTTGGGTGCTCCACGTAGAGCTACGGCACTACAGCTACAACGAGGTCCTGCACGAGTTCCGGTCGCTTCCCGCGAGGCGGATCTGGCTCGCCGCGCTGTTCTCGGCTGCGAGTTATCTCCTGCTCACCGGGTACGACACCCTCGGCCTGGTGTACGCCCGCCACGCGCTTCCATACCGCCGGACGGCGCTCGCGTCGTTCGTGGGCCACGCTTTCAGCAACGCGGTTGGCCTGGCGGTGGTCAGCGGCGGCTCCGTGCGGCTTCGCCTCTACTCGGGGTGGGGGCTTTCCGCGCTCGCGATCACGAAGGTGATCGCCTTCTGCGGTGCGACGTTCTGGCTCGGGTTCATGGCCGTCGCCGGCGTCGTCTTCGCGGCGGAACCGCTCGCAATTCCGGTTGCTCTCCGCCTGCCGTTCGCCGGCGTGCGGCCGTTGGGGGTCGCGTTTCTCGTCGCGGTCGTGGCGGTCTTGTTCGTAAGCGCCCGCCGTCGCCGGCCGTTTTTGGTGCGCGGCCTCGAGTTCCCGGTCCCTTCGCCCCGCCTGCTCGCGGGGCAACTCGTGATCTCGGCCCTCGACTGGCTGGCGGTGGGGGCCGCGCTGTACGTCCTGCTCGCACCGGGGCCGCGCCTGTCGTTCGCCGCCTTCTTCGGCATCTACCTCCTCGCCCAGATCGCCGCGGTGGCGAGCCAGGTCCCTGGAGGGCTCGGGGTCTTCGAGGGGGTGATGCTCCTTCTCCTGAGCCCGGCTGTGCCGGCTGGCCCCGCGCTCGGGGCGCTGCTCGCATTCCGCGTCGTCTACTACCTGGTGCCGCTCGCGGCCGCGGCCGCGCTGCTTGCGGCCCACGAACTGATCGGACGGCGCGAGGGGGTGCGGCGCGCCGCGCGCATCTTCGGGAAGTGGGCGCCCAGCATCGTTCCGCACGTGCTGGCGATCACCTGCTTCCTCGGTGGGGCGGTCCTGCTGTTCTCCGGGGCGACTCCGGCGGCCAGGTGGCGGTTGGCATCGCTGCGCGCCCTGATCCCCCTGCCGGTCCTGGAGCTCTCGCACCTCGTCGGCAGCGTCGCCGGCGCCGCGCTCCTGCTGCTCGCCAACGGCATCCAGAAGCGGCTTGACGGGGCGTACCTGACGGCCGTCTCGCTGCTGTCGGTCGGCGTGGTGGTCTCGCTGCTCAAGGGCCTCGACTACGAGGAGGCTTTGGCGCTGGCGTTGATGCTCGCCGCGCTGCTCCCGAGCCGGCGGCACTTCTACCGCACGGCGTCTTTGACCGGCGAGTGGATGAGCCCGGCGTGGATCGCTGCAACCGCCCTCGTCCTGCTCGCGTCGGTGTGGCTGGGTTTCTTCTCCTACAAGCACGTCGAGTACTCCAACGACCTGTGGTGGAGGTTTGCCTTTTCCGGCGACGCGCCGCGCTTCCTGCGTGCCACGGTCGGCGCTCTCGGCGTCGCGCTGCTGTTCGCGGTGGCCCGCCTGCTGCGGCCGGCGCGGCCGGGAGCCGCGAACGTCGGCGGCGACGATCTGGCGAGGGTGCGCGCGATCGTGGAACGCTCGCCGCGGACGCAGGCGAACCTCGCGCTGCTCGGCGACAAGAGGTTCATCTTCGGCGAGGGCGGCGACGCCTTCATCATGTACGGAGTGAGCGGCCGGAGTTGGGTCGCGCTCGGCGACCCCGTGGGCCCAGCGAACGCGATGTCCGATCTCGTGTGGCGCTTCGGCGAACTGTGCGACCGCCACGCCGACTGGCCGGTCTTCTACGAGGTGGGGCGGAACAACCTCCACCTCTACCTCGACCTCGGACTCACCGTGATGCGGCTTGGCGAGGAGGCGCGCGTCGGGCTCGAGGGGTTTTCGCTCGAGGGCCACGGACGCAAGTGGCTGCGGCATGTGCACCGCCGACTTGAAGCGGAGGGGTGCAGCTTCGAGATCGTGGCGCGCGAGGGAGTTTCCGCGATCCTCCCCGACCTCAAGGTCGTCTCCGACGCCTGGCTCGCAGCGAAGGGAACGCGGGAGAAAGGGTTCTCCCTCGGCCTCTTCTCACCGGAGTACGTGTCGCAGTTCGCGGTGGCGATCGTGCGGCACGAGGGCCGCCTCGCGGCGTTCGCCAACGTGTGGACCGCCGCGGACCGCGAGGAGCTCTCGGTCGACCTGATGCGCTTCCTGCGCGACGCACCGAACGGCGTCATGGAGTACATGTTTGTCAAGCTGATGGTTTGGGGGAAGGAACAGGGTTACCGGTGGTTCAACCTCGGGATGGCGCCGCTCTCCGGCATGCAGGAGCACGCCCTCGCACCGCTGTGGATGCGCCTGGGGGCGTTGCTGTACCGGCACGGCGAGAACTTCTACAACTTCCAGGGAATCCGGCAATACAAGGATAAGTTCGCCCCGGTGTGGGAGCCCAAGTACCTGGCGTCGCCCGGCGGGCTCGCGCTCCCGCGCATCGTGACCAACGTAGCCGCGCTGATCGCCGGGGGGCTGAGAGGGGTGGTGCTGAAATGAGGCGATTCCTGGGTGTCGCGGCGGTCCTGCTCGCGGTGGCGCCACGGTTTGCGGCGGCCGAGGCGACGCTCGAGTTCGGGCGGTTCGGAACCGTGACCCTGTACCGGGAGGA
The DNA here is from genome assembly GCA_963789745.1 of uncultured Acidobacteriota bacterium. Lineage (GTDB taxonomy): Bacteria > Acidobacteriota > Thermoanaerobaculia > Thermoanaerobaculales > Thermoanaerobaculaceae > RBG-13-68-16. The sequence continues at coordinate 297,325 of CAWBLW010000002.1, forward strand.
GGCGCAGCCGGCGCAGGTCGCGCTCTTCGTCTCCGGCGACGGCGGATGGAACAAGGGGGTCGTGGACATGGCCCGCGAGCTTGCCGCGACCGGCGCTCTCGTGGTCGGCATCGACATCGTCCACTACGAGAAACAACTCGCCTCGTCGACCGAGCCTTGCCTCTACCCGGCAGCGGATTTCGAGGCGCTCAGCCAGTACGTCCAGAAGAAGCTGGGGTTCCCGGCGTACCGGCTCCCCGTCCTGGTCGGCTACTCCTCGGGTGCCACGCTGGTGTACGCGGTGCTGGCGCAGGGTCCGCCCAACACGTTCCAGGGGGCGATCAGCTTGGGGTTCTGCCCGGACTTTCCGCGTACGCGGCCGTTCTGCAAGGGCAGCGGCCTCGCCTGGAAGCCGGGCGCGAAGGGGAAGGGCGTGGACTTCCTCCCGGCTGCGACGTTGCCGGCGCCGTGGATCGCCCTGCAGGGGGCGATCGACCAGGTGTGCGACCCACCGGCCACCGCGAGCTTCGTCCGCAGCGTGCCCCGCGGGGAGATCGTGATGCTGCCCAGGGTGGGCCACGGCTTCGCGGTGCCGCGCAACTGGATGCCGCAGTTCAAGGAGGCGTTCGCGCACATCACCCGGGGCGAGGCGGTGCCCGGCGAACCGGTGACGCCAGCAGCCGCCCCGCCGGCGCCGGCCCCGGAGTCGGACGTGCGCGATCTCCCGCTGGTCGAGGTGCCGGCCAAGGGTGCGGCAACTGACACCCTCGCCGTCATCGTCTCGGGCGACGGCGGATGGGCCGGGATCGATCGGGAGATCGGCACGGTGATCGCCGGGCGCGGGGTACCGGTCGTCGGCCTCAACTCGCTGCAGTACTTCTGGACCAGAAAGACGCCCGAGATCGCGGCGGCGGACCTCGTGCGCATCCTCCGACACTACCTGGCGGCGTGGCACAAGGAGCGCGTGGTCCTCGTGGGGTACTCCCGCGGTGCCGAGGTCCTGCCGTTCATGGCGGACCGGCTCCCGGGGGACCTGCGCGCGCGGGTGCGCCTGGTCGCGCTGCTCGGCGCCACCGGCAGCGTCGAGTTCGAGTTCCACGTCGGGGACTGGTTGGGCGGCTCCGGGGGGAAGAACCAACTGCCCGTCAAGCCCGAGGTCGAGAAGCTTGCGGGGCTCAAGGTACTTTGCGTGTACGGCGACGAGGAACGCGACTCGCTTTGCCCGTCCCTCGCTGCCGGCTCGGTCACCGACCTCGCGCTCAAGGGCGCACACCACTTCGGCGGCGATTACGCGCCCATCGCCGAGGCGATCCTGCGCGAGGCCGGCCTGTCGCCGCGCTGAGGCCTGCTCTCGCGGAGCGTCGTATGATCCCGCAGACGGGGAGACGCGATGGCCGGGGCCAAGGTTGACGTAGCGGTGATCGGGGGCGGGATCGTCGGGGTCGCGACCGCAATGGCCGTGCTGGCCCGGGCGCGGGTCTCTCTCGCGGTCGTCGAAAAGGAGCCGAGACTCGCGGCACACCAGACCGGCAACAACAGCGGCGTGATCCATTCCGGTCTCTACTACAGGCCCGGCTCGCTCAAGGCCCGCAACTGTACCTCCGGGCGCGAGGCGCTGTTGCGGTTCTGCTCCGAACATGGGATCCCCGCCGACCGGTGCGGCAAGGTCGTCGTGGCGACGCGGGCCGAGCAACTTCCGGTCCTCGAGGAGTTGCGGCGCAGGGGCGAGGCCAACGGCCTCGTCGGGCTGCGCGGGCTCGGTCCCGAGGAGATCCGCGAGATCGAGCCGCACGCTGCCGGGGTTGCCGGCCTGTTCGTGCCGCAGACCGGAATAGTGGACTACGTGCGGGTCACCGAAGCGTACGCCGAAGAGGTCCGGCGCGGCGGAGGCGTGGTGATGCTGGGAGCGCCGGTGCGCAAGGTCGCGCGCGACAGCGGCGGAATGGTGCTGGAAACCGGCAAGGGCGAGGTGCGGTGCCGCTACCTGGTCAACTGCGCCGGCCTGCACAGCGACCGGGTCGCGCGCCTGGCGGGGGTCGAGCCGGGCGTCCTCATCGTGCCGTTCCGCGGCGAGTACTACCGGCTGGCCCCGGGCCGGGACGATCTCGTCAGGAACTTGATCTACCCGGTCCCCGACCCGGAGTTCCCGTTCCTCGGAGTCCACTTCACGAGGATGATCGGGGGCGGGGTGGAGGCCGGGCCGAACGCGGTTCTGGCGTTCAAACGCGAGGGCTACACCCGCTGGAGCTTCTCGCCGCGCGACACGGCGGTGACGTTCGCCTACCCTGGCTTCTGGCGCATGGCGCGGAGCTACTGGAGAATGGCCCTCGGCGAGTACTGGCGGTCGTTCGACAAGCCCGCCTTCGTGCGGGCGCTGCAGGCGCTGGTCCCGGAGATCGTGCCGGCCGACCTGACGCCCGGGGGCGCCGGGGTGCGGGCACAGGCGCTCGACCCGTCGGGCCGGCTGCTCGACGACTTCAGGATCGTCGAGGGGGAGCGGCAGGTGCACGTCCTCAACGCCCCGTCGCCCGCGGCGACCGCATCGATCAGCATCGGGGCGACGGTCGCGGCGACCGCCCTCAGGAGCTTCGGCCTCGCCTGACGGCGGCCGCCGCCATCGCAGCGAAGCCCGCGATCAGCGACAGGCCGCCGAGGGGCGTGACCGCTCCCAGCCACCGCGGGCCTCCGAGGGCCAGGGCGGCGACGGTGCCGCTGAAGATCGCCGCGCCTGCCGTCAGGGCGATCCCGGCCGCCCGCCACCCCCGGGCCGGAGCGGCGTGCGCCCCGAGACCGGCGGCGATAAGGCCGAAGCCGCCGACGACGAGGTATCGGACCGCCGTCTCCCAGAGCGCCAGGGCTGGCGCGTCGAGGCGCGAGCGGAGCAGGTGAGCGCCGGCCGCGCCGGCCGCGACCGCGATGGCGACCATGATCGCGCCGACCGAGAACCAGGGCGTTCGCATGCGTCGAGGATACAGGAGGCCCGGTCGGAAGAAGCTCCAGGCCGATCCCCGGCGCCTCGCCTCAATCCTCCGGGACAAGCCTGGTCGAGAGGTAACGCTCGCCGCGGTCGCACCCGACGGTCACGACGGTGTGCCCGGGCCCGAGTTGCCGGGCCTTGTCGAGAGCGACAGCGAGGATCGCCCCGGTGGACGGGCCGCAGAAGATCCCTTCTTCGCGGGCCAGGCGCCGGGTCGTCTCGAACGCCACCTCGTCGCTCACCCGCACCTGTTCCGAGATCAGCGACGCGTCCCAGATCGGGGGGACGAACGTGCCGTCGAAGTGCAGCAACCCCTCGATCTTCGAATGCGAGTTGTCGGGCTCGATCGCGACGATCTGCGTCGGCCGGCCGTGGTCGCGCAGATAGCGCGCGACCCCCATCAGCGTTCCGCCGGTGCCGGCGCCCGCAACGAAACAGTCGATCTCGCCGTGGGTCTGGGCGAGCAACTCGGCGCCGGTGCCGAAGTAGTGCGACAGGACGTTGCCCTCGTTTCCGTTCTGGTTGAGGTAGAAGAAGGTCGCCGTGTCCTTCGCGGCCTCCTCCACCGCCCAGATATGGGAGTTCTGGTCGGCGCCGGTGGTCAGGACGAGCTCGGTCCCCCACATGCGCATGATCTTTCGGCGCTCGACCGACTTGGTCTCCGGCATGTAGATGCGAGAGCGGTAGCCCTTGAGGGTCGCGATCATCGCAATGGCGATGCCCGTGTTGCCGGAGGACGCGTCGATGATGACGTGGTGCGGCTTGAGCAGGCCGGATCGCTCCGCGTCCTCGACGATGTACTTGACGACGCGGTCCTTCAGCGAGCCGGATGGGTTCCAGGCCTCCATCTTGATGAGGACCGCGGCCATCCCAGGCTGCGTCATGCGGCGGAGCGGGATGAGCGGCGTGCTGCCGATCATGTCGAGGACTGTGGTTGTCGTCACGCAAACCCCCAGCCCGCGAGGCGCGGGCCGCCCCTGCTGGGGCCGGGGAAGAATACACCACCGGCAAACGGCCGTGTGCTAGGCTCCGCCGGTGCTGACGGAATGGCTGGTCGGGAGGTTCGTCTCAACTCCAGGGGACGTCTCGAACCCGCGCACCAGAGAGGCCTACGGGCTGCTCGAGGGGTGGGCGAGCGTCGCCATCAACCTCGTGCTCTTCGTCGTCAAGCTCATCCCCGGGCTGCTCATCGGGAGCATTACGCTTGTCGCCGACGCGCTGCACTCTCTCGGCGACCTCCTCGGCTCCGGGGTGATCATCTGGGGGTTCAGGGCGGCCGCGAGGCCGTCGGACGCCAAGCATCCTTTCGGCCACGGACGTGTCGAGAGCATCGCCACGCTCGTCGTCGGCATCCTGCTCTTCGTGGCCGCCTGGGAGATTGGCCAGAACTCCGTGCTCCGGCTGCTTCACCCGCACCCGGTCCACGCCTCCGTCGTGCTCCTGCTGGCGCTGACCGCGACGCTTCCGGTCAAGGAGTGGCTGTCGCGCTTCGCCCGCGACCTCGGCGGGCGAATCGACTCGAGCGCGCTGAAGGGCGATTTCCTGCACCACCGCAGCGATGCCATCGCCACGGGCGTGGTGATCGCGTCGCTCGTCGCCGGGAGGTTCGGCCTGGATTGGGTGGACGGCGTCGGCGGCCTCGCGGTCGCGGCGTTCATCGCGGCCGCCGCATTCGCGTTGACGAGAGACGCTCTCGACCCCCTGATCGGACAGGCGCCCTCGCCGCAACTCGTCGCCCGGATCCGTGAGACCGCGCTGGCGTTACCGGGCGTGGAAGAGGTCCACGAGGTGGTCGTCCACTGGTACGGAGGCTTCCTCGTCACGTCGCTGCACATCGAGGTCTCGGACGCGCTCGATCTCGCCAGCGCCCACGACCTGGCCGAGGCGGTGGAGAACGCGCTGGCGAACAGCTTCCCGGGCCAGGCCGTGGTGCACGTGGACCCCGTGAACCGGGAGCACCCACTGTACGCCGCGATCCACTCGTTTCTCGCCGCGACGCTGCCCACGGTCGCAGGGGCCCAGGAGTTCCACGCGCTGCGCATCGTCGGCCAGGGGCTTCCCTGCTACGTCATCTTCGACCTCAAGGCGGACAGCGGCCGTGCGCCCGCCGCCGCCGCCGCGATCCGCGATGCGTTGACCTCGCGCTTCCCGCAGGTCGCGAAGGTTGTCGTCAACCTCGGCCCGCGTTTCGTGTACTGAAGGGCGTCCGCGGTCGGCACCGGAGAGAGTTGACGAGCAGGCCCGGGGTGTGCAACCTTGACCGCACGCAAGGGAGGGCTCAGTGCCCGACATCGCACGCATCCAAAGCGAACTCAAGGCGACCGGCGCAGACGGCTGGCTGCTCTACGACTTCCGCAACCGGGACGCGATCGCGTACGGCGTTCTCGGCATGGACTTCGGGAAGTTCACGACCCGCCGCTGGTTCTACTGGATCCCGGTCAAGGGCGAACCGGTGCGGCTGGTCTCCGCCGTCGAGTCCACGAAGCTCGACTCCCTGCCGGGCGCGAAGCGGGTTTACCTCTCGTGGCGGGAGCTGCACGCGGCCCTCAAGGAGACGTTGGGATCCGCCGCGAAGGTGGCAATGCAGTACTCCCCCGAGGGGAACGTGCCCTACGTCTCGATCGTGGACGCCGGGACGGTCGAACTGATCCGGTCGTTCGGGTACGAGGTCGTATCTTCGGCGGGGCTGGTGCAGACGTTCCAGGCGCTGCTCGACGACGACGCGTACCGGTCACACCTCGACGCCGGCGAGAGGGTGCAGCGAATCAAGGACGAGGCGTTCGCCCTCGTCGGCAGCGAGTTGCGCGCTTCACGCACGCTCACTCAGTACGACGTTCAGCAGTTCATCGTGAAGCGGTTCGGCGAAGAGGGGCTCGACTGCATGGGCGAGTACCCGATCGTCGGCACGAACGAGCAGCCGGCGGACCCTCACTTCGAGCCGACCCCGGAGAACGCGAGGCCGATCAGGAAGGGTGACACGCTCCTCATCGACCTCTGGGCCAAGCTCGCCACGCCCGGGTCCGTGTTCTACGACATCACCTGGTGCGGGTTCGTGGGCACCAAGCCGCCGGCAAAGTACGTCGAGATCTTCAACGTCGTGCGCGACGGCCGCAACGCCGCCCTCGAGTTCATCCAGGCGCGGTACGCGGCCTCGGTGCCCGTCTACGGTTGGGAGGTGGACGACGTGTGCCGCGCGGTGGTGGAGAAGGCGGGGTACGGGCGGCAGTTCGTCCACCGCACCGGCCACTCGATCGGCGAGGAGGTGCACTGGAGCGGGGTCAACATCGACAACCTGGAGACCCGCGACGACCGCCGGCTCGTGCCCGGGGTGTGCTTCTCGATCGAGCCCGGCATCTACCTTCCCGGCGAGATGGCGGCGCGCTCCGAGATCAACGTGTTCATCACCCCCGACGGGAAGGTGGACGTCGCGGGCGAGATGCAGAAGCACCTGATCCTGATCGACGTCGGTTGAGCGCGCATGGCCGAGGGTGACGAGGTCGAGGTCCTGCGGGTCGAGGGCGCGATCAACGCGGAGCCGGTGCTGGCCGCGTTTCGCGCCAACGGCATCCCGGCGGCGGTCGTGGGCGAGGCCGTCGGTCGCGTCTACGGACTGACGCTCGACGGTCTCGGCTCGGTCGGGATCGTCGTTCCCCGCGAGTTCGAGCGCCAGGCCCGCGATCTGCTCCTGGCGGGCGAGCTGCACCAACTCGAAGCCGGCGACGACGAGGAGTCTGGGAAGACGTAGCGATCCGCCGTGCGCCTCGCCTGTGGACGGTTGCGGGCCGCGAGTCGAGCGGTGCCCCGAGCCCGGTGCCCTGAGCCCGGGGGTGGGTGGGAGGAACGATGGGCTGGTACTTGTGGGTGATTCTCGGCTACCTGCTGGTCCTGACGGGCTTCAACCTGTACCGCTCCAAGCGCGTCAAGACGCAGGAGGATTTCATGGTGGCGGGGCGCAAGCTCTCGCTGACGACCATGGTCTTCACGCTGGTCTGCACCTGGATCGGTTCCGGGACCTTCATCGCGGGCGCCGAGTACGCCTACCACGCGGGCTGGAGCGCGCTGTGGCAGCCGGCGGGGGCATTCCTCGGCATCGCCATCATCTACTTCGTCGCCGGCAAGATCCGGACGTTCGGCCAGTACACGGTGGGCGACATCCTGGAGGTCCGCTACGGGAAGTTCGCCCGCTTGTTCGGGGCCCTTGCCCTGATCGTCGCCTTCACCACGATCGTTGCCTACCAGTTCCGCGCCGGCGGGTACATCCTGAACGTCGCCACCGACGGCAGGATCTCGCTCGGGCTTGGCCAGACGATCGCAGCGGCGTTCGTGATCCTCTTCGTCGCGATCGGCGGAATGGTCGCCGTGGCTCACACCGACCTGCCCAACGGGATCATCATCGTGCTGGCGTGCTGCCTGGCGGTGCCGTTCGTCGTCATTGCGGCCGGAGGTTGGTCGCACGCGGCCCAGGTCCTCCCCCCCGGCGACTTCGAGGTCTTCTCACCCGATTTCGGCAAGTATCCAGCCCTCAAGGGATTCTCCTACTTCCTCTCCACCCTCCTATTGCTGTTGGGCGTGCAGTCGATGTACCAGAAGTTCTACGCCGCGCGCACGCCGAAGGAGGCCAAGCGCGCGGTCGCGATCTGGATCGTCGGAACGATCGTCGTGGAGACCATCGTGATCGCGATCGCCGTCTTCGCGGCGGCGTACAACGTCGAGCACCAAACCCACTGGGACCCGCGCTCGTTGGTGCTCAACGCGGCGCGCCACATGGTGCCCGCCCCTGTCGGGGTGCTCCTCCTCGGCGCGGCGTGCGCGGTGGTCCTCTCGACCGGGATGAACTACCTGCTCTCCTCGAGCTCGAACGTCATGCGTGACATCTACCAGCGGATGATCCATCCCGACGCGGACCCCGACAAGATGGTCGCGTTGCAGAAGGTGTTCGTCGTCGCGCTGGGCGTGTGTGCGTTCGCGATGATCTTCGTCCCCACCGTGCTCAACATGCAGATCTCGGTGCTCCAGTACGCCTACTTCGCCTACACCATGTACGGCGTCGCGGTGACGCCGGCGCTCTTCGCGGCGCTGACCTGGAAGCGCGCCACCCGCCAGGGAGGGCTCGCTTCGATCGTCAGCGGCGCCCTCGCGACGGTGTTTTTCGAGCTGGTTCTCCCGCGCCTGGCGCCCTCGGTCATGGAGGCGGCGAAGGGTCAGGTCGGGGCGCAGGTCTTCGGGGCCGACGCGTGGGGGATTCCGAGCATCTATCCGGCGGCGCTGATCTCGATCGGCACCCTCGTGATCGTGAGCCTTCTGACGCCGGCGCCAACCGCCCAGGAATTGGCGCCCCTCTTCGGCGGGAGGCAACCCGGCACTTGAGGCGCGCCGGTCAGCGGGAGCGCCCCCGTGGCCGGCCACAGGAGCGCGCCGTCCGGCCGAAGGTGGACTACAATGCGTATGCCCGCTTGCGCGGGCAAGGGGGTTGCCGTGGAAGATCGGGAGAATCCGGCGCTGGTCGAGGCTTCGGACCCTGCGCTCGCGGAGTTGTTCGAGCCAACGCACGTGATCTCGGAACTCAAGGCTACGACCCGCGAGGGCGTCATTTCCGAGGTCGTGAAGGCCGTCGCGCAGCGCGGTCTGGTGAGCGACGCACGCTGGCTCGAGACCGCGCTCACCGAGCGCGAGCGGATGGTCCCGACCGCGATGCCCAACGGCGTGGCGTTCCTGCACGCCCGCCACCGGGCCGCCGAGAAGTTCCCGAAGCAGTTCCTTTTCCTCGCACGCTCCGGCAAGGGGGTCGCGTTCGGTTCGCCCGACGAGCGCCCGACGCAGCTCTTCTTCCTGCTGGCGCTGCGCAAGGACATGGCGCACCTGCGCTGGCTGGCGCGCCTGTCGTGGATCTGCCGCAACCGGACGACCGTGGCCAACCTGCTGAAGGTGCCGGGGGCCGAGGAAATCGCCCGCGCCTTGCGCCTTGCCGTTGAGGAGCTCCCCGGCAACCTCAAGCAGCGCTGACTCGAATCCGAGTCCCGAACCCCGAGTCCCGAACCCCGGCTTCTGCCTGCCCTGTCAGTTCAAGTAGCCGGCGAGGGCGCGCGACTGCGCCCCCCGGCGCAACTTGGCGAGCGCCTGGTTCTCGATCTGCCTGACGCGCTCGCGCGAGATTCCGAGCGCGCCGCCGATCTCCCGCAGGGTCCGTGGGTTGTCGTCCCCCAGGCCGAACCGCAGCGAGAGGATCTGGCGCTCCTTCTCCGACAGCTGCGCCAGCGCCTCGCGCAGCGTCTCCTCGAAGGACTCCCGGAGGATCGCCTCGTCGGTGTCGGGGATGACGTACTGCTCGAGAAGGTCGCCGAACTCGGCTTCGCCCTCCTCATCCACCGGCTCGTTGAGGGAGAGGATGTTCTGGTTGGAGGACAGCAACAGCCTCACCTCGCCCGGTTTCATGCTGAGCTCGTCGGCCAGCTCCTGCTCGGAGGGGGCGCGTTCAAGCTCCCTGCCGAGCGCCTGGCGCGAGCGCTCGAGCCGGTAGAGGACGTTGGCCTGCTTCTGCGGCAGCCGGAACGTCGCACCGTGCTCCGAGAGGGCGTGCAGGATCGCCTGGCGGATCCACCACACCGCATAGGTGATGAACTTGACGTTCTTGCCGGGGTCGAACTTCTTGGCCGCCTGGATGAGCCCGATGTTCCCCTCGTTGATGAGGTCGAGCAGCGATACGCGGGAGTGATGAAAGCGCTTCGCATACGCAACCACGAACCTCAGGTTGGCCTCGACCAGGCGGCGCAGCGCCTCCCCGTTCTTGTCCTGCTTGGTCTGGATTTTGCGGCCGAGTTCCTGCTCCTCGGCTGGCGTGAGCTGCTGAAAGCGCCCGATCTCGTAGAGGTAACGCCGCAACAGCGCAACCTCGGGATCGCGCTGGCGCTCGTCCCGCGTCATTCGCCCTCGTTCGGGACCAGTCCCCCCCGTGGCCGGATGGCGAGCGCGTTCTCGCGTTGCACGGCACCGCGCCGCCCGATTTCACGTTGGAGCAGTTCGGTCAAGTGCTCGACCTCGGCCTGCAGACCGTCGATCTGATCCTTCATATTGAGGATGACTTCCACGCCCGCCAAGTTTACGCCAAGGTCCCTGGTCAGGGTGAGGACGAACTCCAGGCGCTGGCAGGTTTCGTCGTCGTAGAGCCTGGTGTTGCCGACGCTGCGCGACGGCAGGATCAAACCCTCGCGCTCGTACAGGCGGAGCGTTTGCGGGTGGATCTCGTAACGCTCGGCTACCCAGCTGATCATGTGGAAGCGCCTCGAGCGGACGGTCACGCGTCCTCCCCTGCGATGGCGACGCGCCGCCGCGAGCGGCCCGCCTTCGGGAGAGTGACCCGCAGGACTCCACCCCGGAGCGTTGCCGCCGTCTCGCCGGAAACCTCGGCCGGTAGTACGACCGCGCGGTAGAACCTCCCTCGCGGCCGCTCGACGCGGAGGTAGGCCCCCGCCGCGGCCCCGCTCTCGGGGGGCAGTTCGCCGGCCACAATCAAGGTCTCGCCCTCGAGGCGAAGGTCGACGTCCTTGCTGCGGGCGCCCGGGAGCTCGGCCTCGACCGTGACCTCGTCTTCGCTCTCCCAGACGTTCACCGGCGGCTCGAACGCGGCGGGGGCGCCGAGCGGAACGGGCGAGGCCGGCAGGAGCGCGCGCTCCGCCGCCTCGCGCAGTCTCGCCCCGAGCGCCATCAGCTCGCGCACCGCCCGCCAGTCGAGATCGTCCATCAAGTCCTCCTCTCGCGGTCCGTGAGGCCCTGAATCGCGGGCCTTGTGCCCCACGAGATCCCTTCTCCCCGCCCGAAGACGGGGCTCGGGATGACCCCGCCGGCGGCGGGGTCAGTTCGACGGCTTGGACTCCACGTCCACGTACTCGGCATCGACCACGTCCCCTTCGGCGGGTGGAGGCGCCTGGCCCCCCGCGGCTGCCGGTCCCTCGGCGCCAGAGGCGCCCGTAGCCGCAGAGGCGTTGCGGTAGATCTCCTCCGCCAGGCGGTGCGATGCCTTGGTGAGGTTCTCGTACGCCTGGTCCATTCCGTCCTTCGTGCCGGCCTCGAGAGCCTTCCGGCCCTCCGCGAGCGCGGCCTCGATCTCGCTCTTCTGCGCCTCCGGCAACTTCTCCTGATTGTCCTTGACGAGTTTCTCGGTGGAGTAGACGAGCGAGTCGAGTCGGTTCCTCGATTCCACCTCATCGCGCCGGCGGCGGTCTTCGTCGGCGTTCTGCTCGGCTTCGTGGACCATCTTCTGGATCTCGCTCTCATTGATCCCAGAGGACGCGGTGATCTGGATCTTCTGCTCCTTGCCGGTACCGAGGTCCTTGGCGGAAACGTGCAGGATGCCGTTGGCGTCGATGTCGAAAGTGACCTCGACCTGAGGGACGCCCCGCGGCGCCGAAGGGATTCCGACGAGGTGGAACCGACCCAGCGTGCGGTTGTCGTGGGCCATCGGGCGCTCGCCCTGGAGGACGTGGATCTCGACCTGCGTCTGGTTGTCGTCCGCGGTCGAGTACACTTTCGACTTTCGAGCCGGGATCGTCGTGTTGCGCGGGATGACGATATCGGTCACGGAGCCGAGCGTCTCGACGCCGAGCGAGAGCGGCGTGACGTCGAGGAGGAGAAGGTCGTGGACCTCTCCCCCCAGCACGCCCGCCTGAATGGCTGCGCCGACCGCGACGACCTCGTCGGGGTTGACGCCCTTGTGGGGCTCCTTCCCGAAAAGGTCCTGCACCAGCTTCTGGACGCGCGGGATCCTGGTGGAGCCGCCGACCAGGACGGCCTCGTCGATGTCCTTGGGTTCGAGACCGGCGTCCTTGAGTGCCTGGCGGCACGGCGCCACCGTACGTTGGATGATGTCCTCCACGAGTTGCTCGAACTTGGCCCTGGAGAGGCGCATGCTGAGGTGCTTCGGGCCGGACGCATCGGCGGTGATGAACGGGAGGTTGATCTCGGTCTCCTGGGTGGTCGAGAGCTCGCACTTGGCTTTCTCGGCCGCCTCCTTCAGGCGTTGCAGCGCCATGCGGTCCTTGGAAAGGTCGATCCCCTGGTCGCGGCGGAACTCCTCGGCCAGCCACTCGATCAGGCGCTGGTCGAGGTCGTCACCGCCGAGGTGGGTGTCGCCGTTGGTCGATTTCACCTCGACGACGCCCTCGCCGACCTCGAGGATCGAGATGTCGAAGGTGCCGCCCCCGAAGTCGTACACCGCGATCGTCTCGTCCTTCTTCTTGTCGAGACCGTAGGCCAGCGCGGCGGCCGTGGGTTCGTTCACCAGGCGCACGACCTCGAGGCCCGCGATCTGGCCGGCGTCCTTGGTGGCCTGCCGCTGTGCGTCGTTGAAATAGGCGGGCACCGTGATGACGGCCTTTTCGACCTTCTCGCCGAGGTAGTCCTCGGCGGCGGCCTTGAGCTTCTGCAGGATCATCGCCGAGATCTCGGGCGGGGAGTACACCTTCCCGTCGATGTCCACGCGCGCGATGTCGTTCTCGCCCCGCACGACGTGGAACGGGAACATCTTGATCTCCTGCGTGACCTCGTCGAAGCGGCGACCCATGAAGCGCTTGATCGAGAAAACGGTCTTGTCGGGGTTCGTGATCGCCTGGCGTTTGGCGACCTGTCCCACCGGGCGCTCGCCGTTCTTGCCGAAACCGACAACGGACGGCGTCGTCCTGCTCCCCTCCTGGTTGGCGATGACGACCGGCTTGCCGGCTTCCATGACTGCCACGACAGAGTTGGTCGTTCCGAGGTCGATACCCACGATCTTTGACATTGATGAAGTCCTCCTCAGGTCAACACCACGAAGACATTATCGGACCTGAGTCGGTTATTGTCAAGGCGTCAGGAGTTTTGCCCCCGGTCCCGCGTTCGTCTCCTCCGAGTCTCCCCGAAGGTGCTGATAAAAAATAAGGTTAGAATCCGGCGCTCCACTGCCGTTGTTGCCGGCCAACATGACGGACTGCTCGCGGAGAATGTATCGGTACGACCAGCCCCACGGGTCGGAAAGGTCGCCCGGCGCGAGGAAACGCTCGCGGCTCAGCTCTGCCAGGGTCTCCGGATAACTGCCGATCAGGAACGCCCGCGACTGCAGGACGCGCCAGATTCCCGCCATCCTGGCCCAGGAAGCGGCGGAGCGCAGGGGCGGCACGAGCTTCGGTCCGGGGCCGAGAAGTGGGTTGGCCGGGTTGCGCGGCGCCAGGAACGCCGTGGCGACGAGAAGGGGCAGGAGGACGAAGGCGAGCCAGGGGACGCGGGGACTCCAGGAGGGCACCGGCGCGACTGCGGTGGCGGCTCGTTGCGCCGCGCGAGTGATCTCGTCGCGCGTGGCCTGGCGGATCAACGAGCGCGTGAGGAGGGTGTAGAGCGCCTTGCAGGTGTCGAACTCGCCGTGGGGGCTCGTGCGGACGATCTCGTCGACGGTCGTGATGCCATCGACGAGCGCGAGGATGTCGCGCTCGACCGGCGAGATGCGGACGCGGCCGGACGTCGGGGCGGGCAGGATCGGCTCGAGGTCGATGTCGAACGCCTCGATGTCGTCGCTTTCCAGCTCCGCGCTCACCTCGGCCTGGCGGGCAGCCGGCGTCGCCACGAAGACGACTCCGCGATGGGGGATGCCCTTCTCGATGATCGGCCACTCGTCGAGCATCCGCGCGCCTTCCATCAGGATGCTCTCCGAACCCATCGCCGTGACGAGCTCGGCATCGTAATCGACGCTGGTCTCCTGCGAAAAGTGGTAGTCGCCGTCCTGCCAGCGAAAGACGCGGTAGATGATCTGGAGGATCTGCTGCTCGAACGCCTTCTTCAGCTCCTCCCGCGAGATGACCGAGCGCTCGATGAGGATGTGACCCAGGCGTTCGAGCGTCTCCATCTGGGTCTTCAGCGCGGCGTCGAGTTCGGGCTTGGTGACGGTGCCAGTCTTCAAGAGGACCTGACCGAGCCGATCCTCCAGCCGCTTGTTGAGGGAGTCGGCCCCCACGACCTTGCCGTCGAGGAATGAAACGGTCACCACGTCCTCTTTGGAGCGCAGGGTGAGGACGCCGGTCTTCCGCTGCAACCCGATGAGCTGGAAGATGTCGGAGAGGGAGAAATCGTGGAGTGTGCCTTCGAGCGCCACGACTACCTCCACTCCGCCCGGAGGAACTGCGCCGCCCCGACGGCCACCGCCCACAGCAGCGCCAGTGCCGCTTCGAGTGGCCAAACCGGAACCGTCATCAGCGCGGGGGAAACGTACGCGGGCAGCCACAGGCAGGCTGCGGTCGCTCCCCCCACTCCGAGGACGGCAAGCAGCCAGCCGAGGACCGGCCTGCCGCCGTGGGCGGCACCGAGGCCGGGGACGGCCAGGTCGGCCAGACGTCGTTCGAACCGGAGGGCGGCCTGACGGCGGAGGAGCTGCTGGCGCTTGGCCAGCTGCGCCTCGATCCCTACCATGTCCTTCTTGAGGAAGATGTTCACACACTGGGTGCAGTACGTCTGGCTCTCATGCGACAGCTTGCAGCGCCTGCAGAACGGCCGGCCGCACTTCAGGCAGGAGGCGGCGAGCCCCCCGAAGTGCCTGCGGGTGAGAAGGTGGACGAGCGCGACAATCAGCGCCAGGACGGCGCCGACCGCCAGAGGGTGGGTGAGCGTGCGTGCGCGTGCCAGCGGGGGCGGCAGCAGCCCGCGGTTGAGCAGTACGAGCGGGTCCTTGCGCGCGAGCATGGCCCGCGCCTGGGCAGGGGAGAAGACCGGCTGGATGATGTCGCGGTCGTGGACCGGCACCAGCGCGGCGAGACGCTCGCCGCCCGCCAGGTGCGCCGCGGCCATGGCCTCGTCGCTTTCGTGGAAGTGGTAGTTCTGTGCGTACGTGAGCGAGAGGTCGTAGTTCGCGACGGCGGGGTCGTAGCCGTTGTTCAGTGCCGCTTGGAACGACTGCAGCGCAGCGTTGTAGTCGCCCTCGGAGTAGCGAACGGTTCCCAGTGCAAGGGCGAGCGCCGCGTTCTTGGGGGCCGCCCGCAGACCTTCCCGGTACGTCAGCGTGGCCTGATCGAGGAGCCCGTACTGGCGGTCGACGTCGCCGACCAGCAGGTAGTAATCGGGTTCGTCGCCGAGGATGTCGCTGAGGGCCTTGAGCTCGTCGAGAATCTGAGGCTCGTAGCGCTTGTCCGCGAGGACCTCCGTCGCCTGGATGACCACGTTGGGCGGGTGAGTTACCGTGCGAAAGCCGACCTCGACCAGGGTCGGGGCGATCGCCACGAGGATCAGGCCCGCGGCGCCCAGGACCCTCTGGGCTGCCGTGAAGTACGCCCAGCTCAGGGCGAAGACCCAGAGCAGGAGCAACACCGGGCCGCCGCCCAGGAAGAGCGGAAGTGCGATGACCGCGAGGGAAAGGATCACACCGTTCGGCCCGAGACGCCATCGGGCTCCCGTCTCGCCGAGGTCATGCCAGAGCCTCGGCAGAACCTTGCCGATCGCCAGCAACGCCCACAGGGTGAGCGCGGCCAACGCTCCGGCGAGCGCGGAGAGCATTGCGGTCGCGGCCATGAAGCCGCGCAGACGTCGGTCGGTGACGAGGCAGACCGCGCCGCGGCCGAGCGCCATGAGGCCGGCCGCCACATCCGTGTGCTTGAGCCGGACGTCGGCCAGCGCCAGCCACGCTTCGGCGCTGCCGGGGTCGAGACGGGTCGCTTGCACCAGCACGGTCTCGGCGTCGGGCCCCGACAGCGTCCTGGCCTGGACCACGAGCGCCAGCGCAAGCGGCGTCAGACGTTCGAGTCCCGTCTTGCCGGCCGCTTGCAAGAGCTCGTCCGTGCGCTCCCGGACGGCGTCGGGGGCAGGGCGGTCCAGAACCTGGGCGAGCCGGAACCACGCCTGCTCGACGCCGCCGCCCAGCCCCTGGTCGGCCCCGGCGGCCGCAACGGGGAGCAGGGCGAGCGCCAGCGCGCTAGCGCGTCGCAGCCACGAAGAGCGAGCGCAGCTGATAAAGGACATCCTCAAGGTAGCGAGCCTCCTCGCCGGAGAGCTGCCCTGCCGTCTTCTCCTGTACGACGGCGAGCAGATCGATGAAGAAACGGGCGGTCTGGGGGTCGCGGCCGCGTCCAGGAATCTGCCCGGACAGCAATGCCGCCGCCTGTTGCGCCAGGAAGTCCACGAGGTCGAGGAATCCGATCGCCGGGGGGGGCGAATCCGGCTCCGGCGTCTTGACCGCGGCTGGTGGCGGGCTGATGGGAGGCGGCTCCTCGGTTGCCGGCGCCGGCCCGGGCGTCGCCGCCTGCTCGATCTCCTCGCCCTCGACGGTGAACCGCCGGCGATCGACGACCTTCACCTTGCCTTCGTTCTCCTCCGCCACCTGCCCCTCCACGCTGCGAGCTTCGTCTCATCTTACGCACTTGGCTTCGCGGGAACAAGCTCCCAGCCGCATCCTGCGAGGGTATACTCGCGGGCCATGAGCGACGACGATCCCTTTGCGGCGTTGCGCGCGCTGTCCGCGCGCCTGCGGGGGCCGGGCGGCTGCCCCTGGGACCGCGAGCAGACGCTGGAGAGCCTGAAGACCTACATCATCGAAGAGGCGTACGAGGTCGTGGACGCGATTGCCGACTCCGACGCCTCCATGCTCGCCGGCGAGCTCGGCGACCTCCTCTTCCAGATCGTGTTTGCGGCTCAGATCGCCGCCGAGCAGGGCCGGTTCGACATCGACGACGTGTGCCGCGGGGTTCACGCCAAGATGGTCCGCCGTCACCCCCATGTGTTTGGGGACCTGGAGGTGCGGGACGCCTCCGACGTCGTGCGCAACTGGGAGGCGATCAAGGCCAAGGAACCGAGGGAGGGGGGCGCCCTCGCCGGTGTGCCCCGCCAGCTGCCGGCGCTCCTCAAGGCGCTGCGGATCACCGAGAAGGCTGCCGCCCGCGGGTTTGACTGGGAGCGCACCATGGACGTGGTGGCCAAACTCGAAGAGGAGGTCGGGGAGCTCAAGGAACAGTTGGCCGCCGAACCCGGCGACGCGTCTCGCGAGAGGGTGAGGGAGGAGCTCGGCGACGTGCTTTTCGTGATGGCCAACCTGGCCCGGCAGCTCGGGGTCGATCCCGAGGCGGCGCTCCAGGGGGCCAACGAGAAGTTCGCGCGTCGCTTCGGAGCGATGGAGGCAGAGGCCCGGCGGCAGGGCGCCCCCCTCGCGGCGCTCGGACCCACGCAGCTGGACGCCCTCTGGAACCTGGTCAAGGCGGCGGAACGTTCAGGCACGGAATGATTTGACATTTCTCCCCGCCACGCCTAAGGTGCGTCGGGCTTTTGCTCCGTCCGGAGCGGGGAGACATTTGATGCGCAAATCCTGGCTTGTTTCCATTATCGCCGCGGCGGCGGCATCGGCGGCGTACGCGACAACGCCCGTCCTGCGAGTCAACGGTACGGTCCTGACCGACGGCGACCTCGCGATGGCCAAGAGGGTCGTCGCGATGCAGATGAAGGGCATGCCCTCGAACGACGCGCTCGTGACGCGCCACGCGGTCGACCAGCTGATCAGCAAGACGCTGGTTTTGCAGGCTGCGCGCGACGCCAAGATCACGGCGGACCCGAAGGCGGTCGCGGCGAGCATCGACGAGCAGCGCAGTCAGCTCGGCGGGCCGGAAGCGTTCGCAAAGGCTCTCGCGGCCGCGGGGCTCACGGAGAAGGATCTGGTCGAGAAGGAAACCGATCGAATGGTCATCCAGAAGTACCTCGAGACCGAGATGGCCAAGAGGGCGACCGTCACCGACGCCGAGGCGAAGGCGTACTACGACGCGAACCCGAAGGACTTCCAGCATCCCGAGGAGGTGAAGGTCCGGATGATCTTGGTCAAGGTCAGCCCGACCGCCGACGCGAAGGAAGAAGCAGCCTTGAAGGCGCGCGCGGAGGAGGCACACAAGCGCGTGGCCGGAGGCGAGGACTTCGCGAAGGTCGCGAGCGAGATCTCTGACGACCCCAGCAAGGCCAGGGGGGGCGAGATCCCGACCTGGATCCAGAAGGGCCGCATGTTGCCCGACCTCGAGGGGCCGGTGTGGGCGCTCAAGCCCGGCGGGGTCAGCCAGGTATTGCGCAGCAAGTACGGCTACCACATTTTCAAGATGGAGAGTCGGCGCGAGGCGGGCCAGACGACGTTCGACGAGGTCAAGCCTTCGCTCGAGAGTTTCCTCAAGAACCGCAAGGTGGACGACGCGATCCAGGACGTCATTCAGGAGCGCAGGGCCAAGGCGAAGATCGAGGCGCTCGACCCGGCGGTCAAGGCCGCGCTCGAGCCCCCTCCGGCGCCCGCCGCGCCGGAGGGTGGTATGGCGGCTCCGGGAGCCGCCCCGGCCGGTTCCGCGGCGCCGGCCAAGCCAGCGACCCCGGCCAAGCCGGCGACCCCGGCCAAGCCCGCGACTGATGCGCCCAAACAGCCCTAAGCGCGAGGCCCGTGTCGTGGTGGCGGCCGTCGTCGAGCGTGACGACGGCCGCTTGCTTCTGGCCCGGCGTCTGCCGAGCGCTCACCTGGGCGGGTTGTGGGAGTTCCCCGGGGGCGCCGTCGAGGACGGCGAGATGCCGGCCGAGGCTCTTGCCCGCGAGTTACTCGAGGAACTCGGAGTCGGGATCGCGGTGGGCGACCCGATCACCTTCGCGTTCCACCGCGACGAGCGGCGGGACGTCGTGCTGTTGTTCTACGTCGCACGCATCGTGCAAGGGGAGCCCCGCGGGCTGCAAGGCCAGGAGGTGCGCTGGTTCTCCCGCGCCGAGCTGGCCGCTCTCGCCACGCCCCCCGCCGATGCCGCCCTGGTGCGCCGCCTCTCCGGCAACCAGGCCTGACGCCACGCCACCTCGATCGTCGTCCCCGGGGGGGAAGCCACTCACGCCGCTGCTCGGAGGCCGACGATTCGTCATTTCCGGTTGGCGCCCGTGCAGGGCACGCGAGGTAAGAAGATCTCCTGGCTCGAAAGAGTCGACCGAAGCCCACGGCTGTGGCGACTCACCGCGGAAATTTCGGATCACGCCCGCAACTCAGGCGAAGAGCGGCCGCCCGTCGCGGAGGAGAGCCTCGCCGTCGAGGGTGAGCGTGGGCCTGAGGACGATCCCGTCCACGTGGAAGGGGACGTCGACGCTGCCGCCCATCGAAGCGTTGTTGCCGAACGCCACGTGAACGGTGCCGAGGATCTTCTCGTCCTCGAGAATTCTCCCGGTCAGCACCGCGCGGTCGTTGGTGCCGACGCCGAGCTCGGCGACGTTGCGTCCCGGGTCGCCCACTTTCTCGAGCATCGCGGCGAACTCGGCCGCTTCCTTGCCGCCGCTGACGTCGGCGGCGAGGCCGGCGCGCACCGTGATGCGGACGGGCTCTCCGACGGTTCCAATGCCGGCGAGCGCGCCGTCCACCACCAGCACCCCCTCCGCCTTGCCCTCCTCGGGGCGCAGGTACGCCTCGCCGGACGGCAGGTTGCCCCATTGGCCGGGCTCCCGGATCAGCCCGGTGGACGCGATCGCAGCAATGCCCGCGATCGGCAGCTCCAGGTCGGTCCCGGCCGCGGTCGTCAGGTGTGCGGTCCGGGCGAGGGTCAGCAACTCGGTAACGCGCATGGTGCGTTCGCCGATCGCCCGGTAGTCGGCGTTCATCGTGCGGACCAGGCACGCCTCGGTGATTCCCGGCATCGTGGCGACGCGCACGCCCGCCGCGGTCGCGGCGCGCCGAGCCGCGGTGTGGGTCACGGATTTGCCGGTCACGGCCAAAACGGCGTCCACCGCCGCCATCGCCGCGGGCGCCGGGAGCGGCGGTTCCTGGCCGTTGAGCTCGCGCTCGGAGTATTCGAGGACCAGGACCTCGCGCGCGAGAGGCCGCGCCGCTTCAGCCAGCACACGGGCGAGCGCCGCCAGGGTCGGGTCGGTCACGACCAGAAGGGTCTCGTGCGGCTTGAGGCCGAGACAATCGCGCACGGCGACCAGCGCTGCGTTCTCCAGTTCTTCCATGACGCCCTCCGGGCCGCATTCTAGCCCTCGCTCGGGCCGCGCCGCGGCGGCCGGGCGTCTGGACGGTGGCCGGTCCGCGGTGCGAGACGAATGTCGAGTTCAGGCAGCGGCGCCCGCTCAGGCGCGGGTGACGCACCAGACTGGGACCGGGGACCGTCTCGCCAGGTACTGGCTGGTCGAGCCGAGCACCAGCTCGACGATGCGGCGGTGCCCGTGGGCGCCCAGGAACACGAGGTCGTGGCGGTCGGGCCCCAGCAGCGCCAGGAGCTCCTGCTCGACGGCCTCCCCGTGCACGAAGGTGTACTCCGCCCGGACCTCGTACGGTGCCAGGTAGCTCTCGGCCGCGCTCAGGTGGGCCCGGCCGCGCTCCTCCTGGAGATCGACGACCACGACCGTGAGGCCGAGCGCAAGCGCGCGCGCCAGCTCGGCGGCCTGCTGCAGCGCGCGCACGGCCTTCGGGCTGCTGTCGTAGGCGGCGAGCGGCCGGGCCGGCAAGTCGGCCTCGGGAGGCACCACCAGCACCGGGACCACCGAGCGCCGCAGCAGCGTCTCCGCCGTGGCGCCCAGGGCTTCCTCGTGGAAGCGCGCGTTGACGCCGCGCTGGCCCACGACCAGCAGGTCTGCCAGTTTGGAGGCGGTGAGGACGCCGTGCGCGACGCCGGCGCGCTCGAGGTGGAAATGACTCTCGACGCCGGCCGCCGCGCAGCGCTCGCTGAAGTCGGTGTGGATGACCTCGGCGACGTCGTCGAGGGTGGCGCGCATCTGGGACTGCAGGTTCAGGAACGGCTCGAAACCCATCGAGCCGGAGATGTCCGTGATGAAGGCGCCTTCGAGGAACGTGGCGTCGATCACGTGGATGCCGTGCACCACGCCGCCCACCCGGCCGGCCAGCCCGATCGCCAGCCGCTGCGCCGTTGCGGCGTTCGCGGATCCGTCGAGGCCGACGGCGATGTGTTTGACCATGGCGTACCTCCTCGCGTCCAAGGTAGTCCGGAGGCGGGGATGCCGCAAGTGGCCGGGAATGTAGCGGGTGGGGGAGCAATTCTGCGTACAATGGGGACCCCACGCGAGGAGGTTCCCGGCCCTCGGACGGACGCCGGGGCTCAGTGCAGTGAGGAGGGTGGAGATGGCGACGGTCGCGAAGAACGATCCCGGGGCACTGCCGCTGACCGAGGTCCTGAGCGCCTACCGCGTGATGGTCACCTCGCGCAAGGTCGACGACAAGGAGATCCAGCTCAAGCAGCAGAACCTCGTCTTCTTTCAGATCAACGGCGTCGGCCACGAGGGCTTCCTGGCGGCGGCGGCGCGCCATCTGTCGGCCGAGAAGGACTGGTTCTTCACCTACTACCGTGACCGCGCGCTGGCGATCGCCCTCGGGATGACGCCGTACGAGATCTTCCTCGGCAGCGCCGGAGCCGCCGCCGGCCCCGACTCCGCCGGCCACCAGATGCCCAACCATTTCGGGCAGAAACGCCTCCACCTCGCCGGCCCGTCCTCGCCCACGGGGACGCAGTGCCTTCAGGCGGTCGGGTTCGCCGAAGCGGGGCGCTACATCCTCGCGATGGAGAAGGCGGCCGAACGCGCGTCGGTCGCGGCGGACGAGGTCGTGTGGGTTTCCCTCGGCGACGGTACGACGTCGCAGGGCGAGTTCTGGGAGTCGCTCAACACCGCCTGCAGCGAGCGGCTGCCGGTCCTTTACGTCATCGAGGACAACGGGTACGCGATCTCCGTCCCCGTGGACGTGCAGACGCCGGGGGGTTCGATCTCCAAGCTGGTGAGCGGCTTTCCAGGGCTCGCCGTCTACGAGGTCGACGGTTGCGATTTCGTGGAGTCGTACCGGGTGGCGGGGCAGGCGGTGTCGAAGGTGCGGGCCGGGGAGGGGCCGGCGCTGGTTCACGCCCACGTCGTGAGGCCGTACTCGCACTCGCTCTCCGACGACGAGCGCCTCTACAAGCCAGCCGTCGAGCGCGAGCGGGAGGCCGAACGCGACCCGATTCGGTCGACGGCGAGGTTGCTGGTCGAGCACTACGGTGTGAGCGGCGACGAACTCGACCGCATCGACGCCGAGGTCCAGTCCGAGGTCAACGAGGCTGCGGAACGCGCGCTCCAGCAGCCCCAGCCCGCGCCGGAGAGGTGGGGGGACTGGATCTACTCGTCGGAACCGGACCCGACGTCCGACCGTTTCGGCAGCCGGCCGGAGGTGACCGATCCTGCTCCGAAGACGATGGTGGACCTGCTCAACGCCTGCCTGCGCGACGAGATGGCGCGCGACGAACGCATCGTCGTTTTCGGCGAGGACGTCGCCGACGCCTCGCACGAGCAGGCGCTCGCCGAGGTCAAGGGCAAGGGCGGGGTCTTCAAGGTCACGTTCGGCCTACAGCGCCTGTACGGCGGGCGGCGCGTGTTCAACTCGCCCCTGGCCGAGGCCAACATCATTGGCCGCGCCGTGGGCATGGCGATGCGCGGCCTCAAGCCGGTGGTCGAGATCCAGTTCCTCGACTACATCTGGCCCGCCTACATGCAAATTCGCAACGAACTCGCGAACATGCGGTGGCGCTCGGCCGGGCAGTGGTCGGCGGGCGTCGTGGTGCGGGTGCCGTCCGGCGGGTACCTCAAGGGCGGCGGGCCCTACCACTCGCAGTCGGGGGAAGTGCTCTTCACCCACATCCCTGGCCTGCGCGTGGTGATGCCATCGAACGCGCTCGACGCCAACGGCCTGCTGCGCACGGCCATACGCTGCGACGACCCGGTGATCTTCCTGGAGCACAAGCATCTCTACCGCCAGACCCACAACAAGGCCCCGTACCCCGGACCGGAGTACACGGTCCCGTTCGGCAAGGCGGCGACGGTGCGCGAAGGGAGCGACCTCTCCGTGATCACCTACGGCGCCACCGTCGTCCGCGCGCTGCAGGCGGCCAAGCGGCTCGCCGACACCGGCGGCGGCGAGGTCGAGGTCATCGACCTCCGCAGCCTCGCGCCGTACGACTGGGACGCGGTGGCAGCCTCGGTGAAGCGGACCGGGCGGGCGCTGGTGATCCACGAGGACTGCCTCTCGTTCGGCTACGGCGCCGAGATCGCGGCCCGCATCGCCGACGAGCTCTTCCTCGACCTCGACGCGCCGGTCCGCCGGGTCGCCGCGAAGGACACCTTCGTGGCGTATGCGCCGGTGCTGGAGGACGTGATCCTCCCGCAGGTGGAGACGATTCTCGCCGCCATGAAGCACCTCCTCGCCTACTGAAGGCGCCGCCAGCGGGCGCCGCCGGCGTCGGACCTCTCGCTGCGTAGCGCTCGCCCCGCTCGCATCCTCACATAGCCTCCGGCTATGCTCCGGTGCGGCGGGGTTCGCGCGCCTTGCGATAGGCCCAACGGCGGCGGCGCGGCTACACGCCCCAAGCTGCGACGCCCTTCCTATCGGCGTCGTTGGTTCAGATGTGGGGCGCGCCCGCCGGGCGCGCTTCCTCGTCCTCGAGGGAGGGGCTCGGGGCTGCGCGGCCTGCGGCCGGCGGAGCTGGCTCGGACCGGGGGCCACGGGCCACGGACCACGGACCACGCCGTTCCTGTAGACTTCCGCGTGTGTGGAGGGTCGAGTTGGGAACGTACCGAATTGCCAGGCGTTTCGAGATCGAATCGGGGCACAGGCTTTCCAAGCACCCCGAGAAGTGTCGGTTTCCCCACGGCCACACGCGGACGATCGAGGTCGTGCTGTGGGCGGCTTCACTCGACGCGAACGACATGGTGTGCGACTACAAGGCGCTCAAGACGGTCGTGGCGCACGAACTCGAACGCTTCGACCACGCCATGCTGCTCGCGGCGAGCGACCCGTTGAAGGATGCGTTCGCGCCGTTCGCCGAACGGGTCGTCCTGCTCGAGGACGGAGACCCCACCACCGAGGTACTCGCGCGTCATCTCTTCCGCGCCGTCGGCGCCGCGTTCCGGCCCGGCATGGAGGTGCGCACGCCGGGTGGGGCCACGTACCGCGTCCCGGACACGGTCCGGCTGGAGCGGGTCCGGGTGTGGGAGACCCCCTACACCTGGGGGGAGTACGGGGAGGAGCCGGAGGCCGGCGGCGGAGCCGCGGGATGAGCCAGCCCGCCGGCGGGGGGTGGCGCGCGCTTCCCCTCGAGGTCGCCGCCGACGAGCTGGATGCGTGGTCGCCGGCGATCGGGCAGCCGGTGGCGGTCACCGGGGGAAGCGGGTTCGTCGGGGCCCACCTCGTCGAGGCGCTGCTTGCCGCCGGGATCAGGCCGCGCCTGCTGGTGCGTGATCCGGGCCGTCTCTCGGATCGGGTCCGCGCCGGAGGGGAAATCGTGCGCGGCGACCTCGACGCCCCCGGCGCGCTCGCCGAGCTGGTTTCCGGCTGCGGCACGGTCGTCCACCTGGCCGGCCTGGTGCGGGCCGAGAGTGCGGCGCGCTTCGACCGGGTCAACCGCGCTGGGACCGAGAACCTGATCGCGGCGATGACCGCCCGCGCTGCGGCGGCCCGCCTCGTCCACGTTTCGTCGCTCGCCGCGGCCGGTCCGAGCCCGCTCACTGGCGGCGTCGGGCCCGAGGACGAACCGCACCCGATCTCCGCGTACGGACGATCGAAGCTCGCCGGAGAGGGCGCCGCGCGCTCGTTTCCCGGACCCTGGGTGATCCTCCGGCCCCCGGCGGTCTACGGTCCGCGCGACACCGACGTGTTGCAGTTCTTCCGACTGGCCGCCAGGGGCGTCGTGCCGGTCCCCGCGGGTGAACGCTGGGTCAGCGTCGCGTACGTCGCCGACGTGGTGCGGGGGATCCTCGCGGCGGCGGGCGGGCGCGTCGATGGTCGCGTGCTCCACCTCGGAGAGCCGGAGCCCATGACCATGAGGAGCCTCGTGCACGCTCTGGCCGCGAGCGGCGGCGTGCGGGTCCGGGTGGTCGGCGTCCCCGCCGGGATGGTCCGCCTCCTGGGCTTCGGGGGCGACGTCTTGCAGAGGATCGGGATGCGACGGATCGCCCTGACCTCGGACAAGGCGCGGGAGCTCGTGGCGCGCCACTGGTCGTCGCAGACCGCGCAATCGCTCGCTGCGCTCGATCTGAAGGGCTACGTCGGATTGGCGGCCGGCGCTGCCGAAACCTGGGCGTGGTACCGGCGCCACGGGTGGGTGAAGTCGCGTGATACCATGCCCGGGACGTAACTGTCGGAAGTCGCGGGGGGCCTGGAGGCCGAGTGGATATCTTCGAGAAGTGCTACAGCTTTGACACCGCGAACGCGATCAAGAGAGCTGGCCTCTACCCCTACTTCCGCACGATCTCCTCGGGCCAGGACCCGGAGGTCGTGATCGACGGCAAACTGGTGGTGATGCTGGGCTCCAACAGCTACCTCGGCCTCACCAACCACCCCGAGGTCAAGCGGGCGGCGCAGGACGCGATCGCGAAGTACGGCACCGGGTGCGCCGGGTCGCGCTTTTTGAACGGCACCCTCGACATCCACGTCGCTCTCGAGGAAAAGTTGGCCGCGTTCATGGGCAAGCCGGCGGCCCTGACGTTTTCCACCGGTTTCCAGGTCAACCTCGGCGTCATCTCCTGTCTCGTCGAGCGCGGCGACGTCGTCTATCTCGACAAGCTGGACCACGCCTGCATCATCGACGGCGCCAGGCTGGGGTTCGGGTCGGTCGTGAAGTTCCACCACAACGACATGCACGACCTCGCACGGAGGCTCGAGGTCCACGACTCCAGGAAGGCCGCCCTCGCGGTCGTGGACGGCGTTTTCTCGATGGAGGGCGACATCGTCGACCTCCCCGGCCTCGTCAAGGCCGTGAAGGCTCACGGCTGCCGCGTGATGGTCGACGACGCGCATGGCATCGGCGTCCTCGGCGCGCACGGTCGCGGCACCGCCGAGCACTTCGGCCTCGAGGACGAGGTCGACCTCGTCATGGGAACGTTCTCCAAGTCGCTCGCGAGTGTCGGGGGCTTCATCGCCGGCGATGCCAAGGTGGTCGACTACATCAAACACCACGCCCGCTCGCTGATCTTCTCGGCCGCGGCGCCGCCCGCTTCTGTAGCTTCGGTGCTCAAGGCGTTGGAGATCATCGAGCGCGAACCGGAGCGCCGCGAACGGCTGTGGGAGAACACGCGTTTCATGGCCGCAGGATTCAAGTCGCTCGGTTTCGACACGGGAGTCTCCGCAACGCCGGTGATCCCGGTCCTGGCAGGCGACGACACAGCCGCGTTCGTCATGGCGAAGCGGCTGCAGGAAGAGGGTGTTTTCGTGAACCCCGTCGTCTCGCCGGCGGTGCCGCCGGGGCGGGCAATGCTGCGCACCTCGTACATGGCGACTCACACCCGGGAGCAGCTCGAGCGCGCACTGGCCGCCTTCGCCAAGGTCGGCAGGGAAGTCGGGATCATCCCGTGAGCACGACGGCGCTCCGCGTGGTCCCGGCGCAGACGGCCGGCGACCTCCGGCGCTTCGTGGACCTGCCGTGGCGCCTGTACGCCGGCGACCCGTGCTGGGTGCCGCCGCTCAAGAAGCAGGTCCGCGGTTTGCTCGACAGAAAGCACCCCTTCTACGCCGACGGCGCCGCGGATCGCGAACTCTATATCGCCTGGCGCGGCACCCGCGTGGTCGGGCGCACCGCGGCGATCATGAACCGCGCGCACAACGCCTACCACAACGACCGGTGCGGGTTCTTCGGCTTCTTCGAGTGCGAGGACGACCCGGAGGCCGCCGCGGCTCTGGTGGCGGCCGCCGCGGCGTGGGTCAAGGCGCGCGGTTGCGACACGCTGGTCGGTCCGGCGAACCCCTCGACCAACTACGAGGCCGGCCTGTTGGTGCACGGGTTCGACACGCCACCCACCGTGATGATGACGTACAACCCGCCACGCTACGCCGAGCTGCTCGAGGCCACCGGCCTCGCCAAGGCCAAGGACCTCTACGCCTACGCCTCGCCAGTCCACCCGAAGTCGCTCGAACGCCTGGAGAAGTTCGCCGACCGCACGCGCAAGCGCGAGCCCGACCTGTTCATCCGCCCGGTCAACCTCAAGGAATTCTCGAGCGAGGTGCAGATCATTCGGGAGATCTACAACCGGGCGTGGGAGAAGAACTGGGGGTTCGTCCCCGTCAGCGAGGCCGAGTTCAGCTGGCTGGCGAAAGACCTGAAGCCCCTGGTGGACCCGCCGCTGCTGCGCATCGGGTTCGTCGCCGACGAGCCCGCGGGGTTCCTGCTCGCGATCCCGGACGCCAACCCCGCCCTGGCCGCCCTCAACGGCAGCATGGCGAACCCGATCCGCCTGCTGCGGGCCGTGATGATCGGCCGCCGGCGCGTCGGTCTGCGCCTGATCACGATGGGCGTCAAGGAGGAGTACCGGCTGCGCGGGATCGAGGGCGTGATGTTCTACGAGGGACTCAAGGCCGCGCTCGACCACGGCTACAGATGGTGCGAGTACTCGTGGATCCTCGAGGACAACGAGTTGGCGAAGAGGACGGTGCGGCTCATGGATGCGGAGCACACCAAGACCTACCGCATCTACGCTAAGTCTCTCTGAAGCGAATCGCCAACGCTTCGGGCGCCGCCGGCGCCGGGCCTCTGGCTGCGTTGCGCTGCGCCGGTTCGCATCCTCACATAGCCTACGGCTATGCTCCGGTGCGACCGGCTTGCGCGCCTTGCCATAGGCCCACCGGCGGCGGCGCGGCTGCACGCCGCAAGCTGCGAGGCCCTGCCTTCGGTGGAGTGATCGTCTTCGAGGGCGGCGCTCGAGGCCGCGCGGCCTGCGGCCGGCGCAGCCGGGCCCGGGACACGTCTTTCGGTTCCCGAGCCCCGAACCCCGAACCCCGAGCCCCGGCCCTTACACCTGCTCGAACGTCGCGGTGAAGTGGGGGAGGACAGCCGGCCGGTGGGCGAAGCGGAGGCCGCGGATCTCGCGGCGGCGCTGGTGCAGCTCGATGATCCCCTCCACCACGTAGTCCATGTGGCTCTGGGTGTAGGTGCGGCGGGGGATCGCAAGGCGGACGAGGTCGAGCGCGGGCCACGTCCAGGCGCCGGTCTTCGCATCCTGCGTCCCGAACATGACGTTCCCGATCTCGCAGGCGCGCACGCCGACGTGCTCGTACAGCGCAACCGAGAGCGCCCAACCGGGAAGTTGGTCGTCCGGGATGTGGTCGCAGAACTTGCGGCCGTTGAGGTAGACGGCGTGCCCGCCGATCGGCTTGAGCAGCGGGACGCCGGCCGCCGCGAGGTGCTCGCCGACGTACGCGGTGGACGCGATCCGGTACCTGAGGTACTCCTCGTCGAGGATCTCGTCGATGCCGATCGCCAGCGCCTCGAGGTCGCGCCCGGCGAGGCCGCCGTAGGTGATGAACCCCTCGGTGAGGATGAGGGCGGTGCGGACCTTGTCGGCCCAGGCGTCCGAGTTGATCGAGATCACGCCGCCGATGTTGCCGAAGGCGTCCTTCTTCATGCTCATCATCGCGCCGTCGGAGAGCGCGAACATCGCGCGCGCGATCTCTCGCGGGCTCTTGTCCGCCCAGGCCGGCTCGCGCAGCTTGATGAAGTAGGCGTTCTCGGCGAAGCGCGCGGCGTCGAGCAGCAGCGGGACGCCGAAGCGGTCGCAAACGGCGCGCGCGCCTTCGATGTTCGCCATGGAGACAGGCTGGCCGCCGCCGGAGTTGTTGGTGACGGTAATCAGGACGAACGGCACACGGTCCGGGCCGACCTCGGCGATGCAGCGTTCGAGGGCGGCGAGGTCGATGTTCCCCTTGAACGGGTGGTCGATTTCGGGGTCGAGCCCTTCGGCGATCACGAAGTCGCGGGCCTCGGCGCCGGTGTCCTCGATGTTGGCGCGGGTGGTGTCGAAGTGGGTGTTCCCCGGGATGACGTCGCCGCTCTTGACGACCGCGTGGCAGAGCAGGCGCTCGCTGGCGCGCCCCTGGTGAGTGGGGATGACGTGCGTGTGGCCGAAGATGCCGCGCACCGCGGCCTCGAAGCGGAAGTAGCTCCGGGCGCCGGCGTACGACTCGTCGCCCTCCATGATCCCGGCCCACTGGTGGGTGCTCATCGCGCCGGTGCCGGAGTCGGTCAGGAGGTCGATCAGCACGTGCTCGGCCTTGAGCCGGAACGGGTTGTAGCCGGCGTCCGCGATGAGGGCGGCGCGCTCCTCGCGGGTGGTCATGCGGATCGGCTCGACGACCTTGATGCGGAACGGCTCGATGATCGTTCTCACGCTCTCCTCCCACGTCCACCGCGGGCGCTGCGGCCTGGCAGAGCGAGCGGCCTACCCCGTCCGCTACCCGCCTTCGGGGCGGGTTTCGCCGCGCTCAGCCGCGCGGCACCGCCGCGGCGCGGCCGGCGGTTTGCGCCGGCTTCGCGCTGTCCTTGGCGGTCGCCTGGAGCTTCGCCGCCTCGCCGAAGTACGTGAGGGCGGCCTGCGCCTGCTCGTCGGTCTCGAGAAACACGCGGTACCCTGCGGCGAGCGAAACGCCGGCGTTGAGGACCTCCGACCGGAGCGCGATGCCGATCTCGCGACGGTCGGTGGGGTCCGCGATCGCGGCGTCGATCTCGGTGTCCGGGAGCCACTTCTTGGCCACGACCTGGGCGCGGAACGCCTTGAAGGTGTCGTCGGTCACCACGAACGCCCGCGCCGCCGCAGCCTTGTCGGGCTTGTCCGCCAGATAGTCGACCGCGAAGTGGAAGAACGCCGAGTTGGCGAGCAGGTGCGCCATCCGTTCGGAGTACTCCCCGAGGCGGACCTCGTGGTCGGGCGTGATCCCGCCGCCGCCGAACACCTTCCGGCCCGAGTCGGTGTAGAAGACGGGGCCCTTGGGTTGCGGCGGCGCTTCCTTGCCGTTGCTCTCTTCGGGCGGGTGGATGTAGGTGAAGAACGAATCCCAATCGCGCTGGATGCAACGTCCCGACGGCGTGTAGTACTTGGCGGTCGTCAGCGCGAGAGCGGCGTCGCGCACCGGGAAGATCGTCTGGACGACCCCCTTGCCGAAGGTGGTCTCGCCGACCACGATGCCTCGGTCATGATCCTGGATGGCGCCGGCGACGATCTCCGCCGCCGATGCCGTGCCCCGGTTGACGAGCACGACGACCGGTCCGGTGAAGTGCAACCCGTCACTGGCGGCGCGGTAGTCCTGGAAGGAGTCGGCGGTGCGCCCCTTGGTCGAGAACACCTCCTGCCCGGGTTCCAGCAGCATCGAGGCGGTGGCGACGGCGGAGTCCACGAGGCCGCCGGGGTTGGCGCGCACGTCCAGCAGGAGGCGGGTCGCCCCCTCCTTCTGCAGGCGCTCGACCGCCCTGGCCACCTCGTCGCCGGTGGTGCGGATGAAGTCGGAGATCCGGATGTAGCCGGTATCCTTGTCGATCATGAAGGTGTAGCGCACGGAGTCCGAGGGGACGCGGGCGCGCTGGATCGTGAGTTCGAGCGGGGCGGCGAGGCCCTGGCGCGAGATGGTGATGTGGACCGTCGTGCCCTCGGGCCCGCGAAGCCGGCGAGCCGCCTCGTCGATGTCCATCCCCTCCGTGGTGACGCCGTCCACGCTCTCGATGATGTCGCCGGCGCGCAGGCCGAGTCGGGCGGCCGGCGTGCCCTCGACTGGGGTGATGACGGTGATCTTGCCGCCGCGCACGGAGATGATGACCCCGATGCCGTGGAACGCCCCCTGCTGATGCTCGCGCATGTGTGCCCAGGTTTCGGGGCGCATGAAGCTGGTGTGCGGGTCGAGGAAGGCCAGCATACCGTCGATGCTGGAGTAGACCAGGTCCGAAGGGTCGGCCTTCTGGGGGGCGTTGGCGATGACCAGCCGCAGCAGTGCGGTGTAGCGCCCGATGAACTTGTCGGCCGACGCGAACTCGGGGTGCGTCGCCTGGCCGGCCACCGCGCCCGCCAGGGCTCCAGCTCCGACCACCACCGCCGCCAGGAGTCCCCGTCGCAGAGCCGTCATCCCGCCCCCTTGGGATCGAGACTGTAGCACACTATACTTTGCCTGCCGGAGGTGGCCGGCCGCCACGGGGGGTGCGCATGTTCGGTTCGCTGGGGCTGCCCGAGCTTCTGATGATCTTTGTCGTCGCCCTGCTCCTTTTCGGCCCCAAGAAGCTGCCGGAGATCGGCAGGACGCTGGGCAAGGCAATGAACGAGTTCAAGCGCGCCACGAACGACCTGCAGCGGTCGCTCGAAGAGGAGATCGCCGTGGACGAGCTCAAGCAGACCAAGCGCGAGGTCGAGGAGGCGACGAAGCTGACGCCCCCCGCTGCGCAGGTCCCGTCGGTGCCGCCCGCGTCACCGCAACCCCCCGCCAACGCCGTCACGCCCGAAACCGGCCCCGAGGTCAAGAGGCCCGAACCCATCGAGCCCAGGTAGCCGATGGCCGACGTTTCAAAACGCTCCGGCGACGGCAGCGAAGAGCTCGGCCGCATGACAATCCTCGAGCACCTCGAGGAGCTCCGCAAGCGCATCATGTGGTCGATCGTGGCGGTGATCGCCGGCTTTCTCCTCTGCTGGTACTGGGCGCAACCGCTCTTCGCCTGGATGGCGGTGCCGATCACGCAGTTCCTACCGGCCGGCGAGAAGCTCGCGTTCACCGGCCTCGTGGACCCTTTCATGCTGTACATGAAGGTCGCGTTGCTGGGCGGGATCTTCGTCGCCTCGCCGGTCATCCTGTGGCAGTTCTGGCTCTTCGTGTCCCCGGCGCTGTACCGCCACGAGCGCTCGATCGTGGTCCCGTTCGTCGTTCTCACGACGATCTTCTTTCTGGGCGGCGGGTACTTCGGCTACAAGATCGCGTTTCCGATGGTCGTCAAGTTCCTGCTCTCGGTCGGTCAGGACTTCCGCCAGGTAATCACGATCAACGAGTATTTCTCGATGGCGAGCAAGGTAATCCTGGGGCTTGGCCTGGTTTTCGAGCTGCCGGTGCTGATCATGGTGCTGGCCCGCTTCGGCATCGTCACCGCCAAGTTCCTGCTCAAGTACTTCAAGTTTGCGGTGCTGGTCATCTTCATCATCGCCGCGATCATCACGCCGACCCCCGACATCCCGACCCAGTGCGTGTTCGCCCTTCCGATGATCGGCCTGTACCTCCTCGGAGTGCTGGTGGCGTGGGTCTTCGGCAAGAAACGCCCGGTCGAGGAAAGCTGACCTGGCGCCGCCGATAGCGGACCATGATTCGGGCGGGGGGTCCCGCGGCCGCTCCACCGCCCGCCCGGCCGCTCTCGACCCCCCGAGCCCCCCGCGAGCCGCGGCCAAGCCGCGTCTCGCCCGGCGTTGCCCTTCGGCGGCTCGCGTGCTCACGTAGCCTCCGGCTACGCTCCGCTGCGTCCGCCTCGGGCGCCTTGCCAGGGGCCAGGTATCACACTTTGTTCGCGGTTCGGTAGCGCGGGCCCGCCGGCCAAGCGATATGGCTCCCGAATTGTCAGGCCACCGGCACCAAAGTGCGATAGCTGGCCCCTACCACTCTCGGCGGCGCGGCTACACGCCGCAAGCTGCGAGGCCCTGCCTGGCGGCGTCGTTGGCTCTAATGTGGGGCGCGCCCGCCGGGCGCGCTTCTTCGTCTTCGTGGGAGGCGCTCGGGGCTGCGCGGCCTGCGGCCGGCGCAGCCGGCTCTGACCACCGGCCACCGACCACCGACCACCGGCTACCGGCTACCGGCTACCGGCCACCGGCCACGTCGTTCGGGGGCCGGGCCCCGGTCGTCCTATTCCGCCGGGCGGGTGGGGGAAGCGAGGAGCTGCTCGTAGAGCGCGACGTACGCGCGGGCGGAGGCGCCCCATGAGAAGTCCCGGGTCATGCCGGTCGCGCGCATCGCTTGGAGCCGGCGCGCCGAGGAGAGGACCTTGCGGGCGCGCGCAAGGGCGGTCATGAGGGCAGGCGGAGTCAGCTCGGCAAGGATGAAGCCGGTGCCGTCGCCATCGTCGGCGTCGACGACGGTATCGGCGAGACCGCCGGTATGGGTGACCACCGGCAGGGCGCCGTAGCGCATCGCGATCATCTGGCCGAGGCCGCACGGCTCGTACCGGCTCGGCATGAGGAAGAGATCGCTCGCGGCATAGATGCGGTGCGCCAAGCGCTCGTCGAATCGAACCAGCGCGGCGACCCGGCCGGGGTGGGCGGCCTGACCTGCGCGCAGGGCCTCCTCGTAGCGCCGCTCGCCGGAGCCGAGGACGACGACGTCGAAGCCCTTCGCGACGATGGTATCCAGCGTCGCCGTCACCAGGTCGGCCCCCTTCTGCTCGGCAAGCCGCGACACCATGCCGAGCAGCGGCCGGCGCCCCGCAGCCAGGCCGAGTTCGCGGGCGAGCGCGTCGCGCGCGGCCCGCTTGCCCTCGGTCGCGTCGCCCACGCCGTACCGGCGGTCCAGGTGCGCGTCGCGCGAAGGGTCCCACTCGTCGACATCGAGGCCGTTCAGGATCCCGGACACGGCGTCGCCGCGGGCGGCGAGCACGCCGTCCATACCGCATCCGAACTCCGGCGAGAGGATCTCGCGGGCGTAGGTCGGGGAGACCGTGGTGATCGCATCGGCGCTCACCAGCCCCCCCTTGAGAAAGTTGACGCCACCGTAGAACTCGAGCACGTCCATGGTGAAGAGCCGCCGGGGCAGGCCGCACGCCTCAAGCGCCCAGGGGGGGAAGCCGCCCTGGTAGGCCAGGTTGTGGATGGTGAGGACGGTCCTGGCGGCCGGCATGGCGAACCGGGCCTTGCCGTCATAGCGCAGCAACAGCGGCGCCAGAGCCGCCTGCCAGTCGTGAGCGTGGATGACCTCCGCCCCGCCGAGTTGTGCGATCACGCCCAGCGCGGCCCGCGCGAAGAACGCGAAGCGCACCGGGTTGTCCGGATAGTCCTGGCCGGCAAGGGAGTACAGGGCCGGGCGGACGTACAGGGCCGGGCAGTCCAAGAACGCGACGCGAACGCGCCCGTCCAGCAACTCGGTGACCGCGGCCGTGTACCCGAGCGCGCGGATCTGGCCGCGAGGTCTCCCTGGAACCCGGCCGTTGAGGGTGGTGCGGTGGGCCGGGACGACCACCGTCACGTCGTGCCCGAGGCCCGCGAGCGCTCGGGGCAGAGCCCCGACGACGTCGGCCAGTCCGCCGGTCTTAGAGAACGGCGTCACTTCGGACGCCAGGTGTGCGACGCGCATGCGCGGCTCCCAGGTCACAGTTTACCGTTGACGGTTAATCCCTCTCGTCCGCCGTCACTTCGCGCAGGAAGCGGGCCGCCTCCTCTGGCGGTGTCGGGTTGATGTTGAAGCCGGACCCCCATTCGAAACCCGCGATGCGGGTGATCCGGGGGATGAACTCGAGGTGCCAGTGGTAGTCGTACTCGATCGTCGTCCAGTAACGCGGCTGCCCGGGCCGCGGGTGCGGGCTCGGGGCGGTGTGCAGGATGAAGTTGTATGGCGGGTCGTCCAGGAGTGTGCGGATGCGCCGCAGGAAGTCGCGCACCAGACGTGCGAGGTTGTCGAGGAGCTGGTCGCTGCAGAGGGCGAAGTCGTGGCAGTGGTCTTTGGGTAGCAGCCAGGTTTCGAAGGGGAACGAGGCGGCGAACGGCTCCAGCAGCACGAACCGTTCGGTCTCCAGGGCCACCCGGTCGGCAAAAGCCCGCTCCTGGCGGATGAGGTCGCAGAAGATGCACCGTTCCTTGTGGGCCCAGTGCTCGCGGGCCACGTTGAGCTCCTCGACGAGGTAAGTGGGGATGATCGGCGTCGCGATGAGCTGGGAGTGGGGGTGGAAGAGCGACGCCCCCGCCTCGCGGCCGTGGTTCTTGAAGATGAGCACGTAGCGGATCCTGATGTCGCGGCGGAGGTCGAGAAGCCGCTCGCGCCACGCCCGGAAGACGAGGGCGATCTCCTCGGCGGTCATGTCGGCCATCGGGCGGTTGTGATCCGGCGTCTCGACGATGACCTCGTGCGCGCCGATGCCGCTGACGCGGTCGAACATGCCGACCGCCTCGCGCGACAGCTCACCCTCGACCCTGAGCGCAGGGAACTTGTTGGGCACGACGCGGACCTGCCAGTTGGGCCCGTTGGCCTGGCGCGGCTGCGTTGCGATCGCGAAGATCTCCCCCGGGGTGGCGACCTCCTTGCCGTACTCGAACGGGCACGCGCCGACGTCGCCTGGGGCGTCGGGCCCAGGGCGTCTGAACTCGTGGGGCCGGAAGCGGCGTTCGGTGGCGATGATCGACCAGCGTCTCCGGATCGGGTCGAACCTCAGTTCGGACATTCGCGACTCCTGTTCTCCAAGCCCTGTCTCACTGTTCGTCCACGTCGACCAACTCGAGCCGCCACAGCCCTTCGGCGGGGAGCCGCTCACCGCCGCACTCGAGCCCGAGCATGACTTCCCCTTGCGGCAGCGGCAAGGCCGCCTCGAGGACGCGGCCGACCGCGCAGCCGGCCGGCAGTTCGTCCGGAAGCTTCCAACCGGTGCGCGTGCTTGGCGTGACCATCGTGACCACGAGCGGCGCCGGCGGGCCGGCGCCCGCTCCCGGTTCCACGCGCAACCAGAGCGTGTCGGCGCCCGCCCGGAGCGCGGCGCGCGCGATGCGCCTGCCCGCCCCCGGCACCTCGACCCATGTCGCTACCGACCACTCGAAGTAGCTCGTGGTCCTGCCGTCGAGCACGGGCTCGGGCCACGCGCGGGAGAGCGGGACGACCAGGCGAGTCGCGGCGGCGCGGATCGGCGCGGCGAGCTCCGCCGGCGGGACGACCCCCGCGGCGGCGCAGGCGTCGCGCAGGTGCGCGCGAAAGAGGCCGTCGTACAGCGGCGCCAGGAGCGTGGGGTTGTCTTCGCCGAACCACCACCACCAGTCGCTCCCCTCGGCCGCAAGCCAGGCGCGGCCGCCGCGGGACGCGCCCAGCGCCCGCACCCGTGCCAGGGTTTCCCACGCCCGGTTCTTCTCGTCGTGTCCTATCCACGTTCCGAACGTGCCGCCGATCCACGAGCCGGGGTGGAGCCGCGGGAGGGTCGCGGGCGTCTCCTCCTGCAGGCGTTGGGCGAGCGTCGCCGGCCGCAGCTGCGACGACTGGCCGATCTCGTGCGCCAGCGCGGCGAGGAAGCGCGCGCCGCCCTGGGGATAACTCGTCCACGGGTTCTCACCGTCGAGGGCGATCACGATGCCGGCGTCTTCTCCGAGGTGCGCCGCGGTGCGCCGGAGGTGGCCGGCGAACTCCCTGGCCGCATCCGCCTCGTCGGGGAAGCGGGAGGCCTGGAACCCCACGAAATCGGAGAGCCCGCGGTGGCGGAAGAAGATGGCGGGTCCCGCTCCGGGCAGGCGCCACGCCCGAAAGAGCTCGTCGCCGACCCCGGTCTCGCCGGAGAGGTTTCGTCCGAGCGATGCCGCCAGGATCCCTTCGTCGGCGGCGAGCCAGCGCACGCCATGGGCACCGTACAGCGCCACCGCCGCCTCCGAGACTGAACCTTCGGGCGGCCAGCACCCGGACGTCGCAAACCCGAACGACCTCGCCGCTTCCAGGCCGGCTTGGATCTGGGTCGCCGCGTCGTCGGGTGCCGTGAACACCGGGACCGGGGGCGCGGGATGCGGCGCCCACGACTCGGCCACGATTCGTGTGTCGATGAGCAGCGGGATGATCGGGTGGGCCCACGGCGAGGTCGCGATCTCGACCCCGTCCCTCGAGGCGAGTCGGCGATACGCTTCGAGGAGGCGGCCCGGGCACGCGGCCAGCCACGCGGCCGCGCGTCCCCGCGCGGTCTCACCGAACCCCGACCCCGTGGTCGCCAGGTCGGCGAGCTCGGGTTCCCAGGGGAGGTTCGGAGCGGCGTACGCGAGCACCAGCAGGACCTGCAGGTCGTTGAGGTCCTGCGCGGTGAAGCGGCGGGCGATCTCCTCGCCCGTCCCCCCCGCAGCCATTGCGGCCAGCTCCGCCAGGCGGGGGAAGCGGTGGAGCTGATTGGGGTGGAGGAGGAAACCCCAGCGCAGCAACTCCCGCTTCGCACCCGGTGTGAGTTCCCGCGCCGGCATCTCGAGCGCCCGCAGGAGCGGGTCGCGGGCCTCGCCGTCCCGGTAGGCGGCGAGTTGGTCGAGAAAGACAGGTGTGAGGTTGAGGACCTGACCGCCGAGTCCGGAGGAGCCGAGGGCGTGAGCGAGCGTGAGGTACTCGCCGGCGGCGTGGAGCAACACCCACGGAGCATGCACCGCGCCGTCGGCGGTCCGGTACTGAGGCTGGTGCAGGTGCCACAGGAACGTCAGCTTCGGCATCGGGGGTTCAGTCGCTCCTCACCAGGCGCTGCACCTCGTCCCGGTGGGAGCGAAGCAACTTGCCGGCGGCCTCGGCCGTGCTCGATTCGGCGTGGACGTGCAACGTCGGCGCCACCCTGTCGGGGCGCAAGAGGATCCATCCGCCGTCCACGGCGACCTTGATGCCCTCCAGGAAGGAGGTCTCCTGTCCTTGCACGCCCTCGGCAAAGCGGCGCATCACCTCGCCTTTGCGCTCCATCGGGCACGCCACGGCGGCCTGCGCCACGGGCACCGCCGGGGCCCCCTGCGCGACCTCGGCGAGCGGGCGCCCGGCGCGCGCCAGCAGCTCGAGCAGCTTGCCGAGCGCGAAGAGAGCGTCGGGGGCGTGGTGGAGGCCGGGGAAGATGAAATCGCCCTCGCCGGCGGACGCGAACAGGACGTCCTTCTGCCTGGAGGCTTCGGTGAGCGCCCTGGGCGCCGACAGCGTCTCGCGCATCCGGTGGCCCCCGGCGGTCAGCGCGGCGGCGAACGTGGACGGAGTGTAGGCGGGGAGCACGACCTCGCCCGGGGGAAGGTCGGCCGCACAGACCGCCGCGACCATCAGGGCCGCGAGGTCGAGGTCCGCCCAGAGGCGCTGGTTGCGGTCGGCGAGCACCATCCGTTCGCAGCTCGGGTGCAGCCAAACGCCGATGTCCGCCTCGAGCGAGGCGACGATCTTGGCGAGGCGCTGGCGCGCCAGCGCGATCTCACTCGCGAGCAGCGCCTCGTGGGCCCCGCCGGTGTGGGCGTTCAGCGTGACGACGTCGCACCCCAGTTCGCTCAGGAGGCGGGGGAGCACGACGACCGCTGCGGAGTGCGCGTAATCGACGACGACCCGCGTGTGCCGCGCCCGGATCGCGTCGACCGCGAGCGCTTTCAGGAACGATTCGGCGTAGAAGTCCACCAGCCGCGGGTGCTCGAAGATGACGCCGATCTCTTGGTGCTGGGCGCGCCGGAACTCCTCCCGCAGGAAGATCCGTTCGACCGACTTGGAGAAGCTGGTGGAGATGTCGAGGCCGTGGTCGTCGAAGAAACGGATCGACGTCATTCCGCGCACGAGTTGGACCTGCTGGAACGAGACGCCGCCCACCTCGCCGAACCCCTCCAGCTTGTGACGCATCACGGGCACCGGCAGGACGCCGAGGTCGACGACGTTGACCCCGGTCGAGCTCATCCCTCCGACGAACGCGCGTCGCAGCATGCGCGAGGCCGGATGGTTATCGCGGACGGTGAGGATCGTGCTCCCCGGCTGCAGCAGCGTGCCGTACGCGGCGCCGAGGCGGGCCGCGACTTCGGGAGTGAGCTCGAGGTTGGTGAGGCCGGTGACGGCGCCCTCCTCGAACGCCGAGGTCCGCCACCGCTCCGCATAGACGAGGTTCGAGTAAACCACCGCGTGGTCCTCGACGACCTTCGCGGGCCAGATCTTGACGCCTTCCTTGACCCTTACCTCCTGCCCGAGGACGGTGTCGTCCGCGACCACGGCGCCCTTCTCGACGACGGTCCCGGCGCGAGCCTGCACCCGCGCGCCCAGGACGGCGTGCTCGACCCTCGTCCCCTCGCCGACGAGGACGTCCTCCCAAGTGATCGTGCGGCGGAGTTCGGCGCCCGCCTCGACGACGGTGCCGGGGCCGAGCACGACGTCCTCGAGACGGGCGCCAGCTCCGATCCGGCAGCGCGGCCCGATCACGACTGTACCCCGTACCTCCGCGCCGGGGTCCACCTCGGCGTCGTCCTCGATCCACAGGGGCTTGCCGCCGATCTGGCGCAGCTCGCCGGGGGCGGTCAGGCGCAGGGTGCCATCGAAGTAATCGCGGTGCGCCGCCAGGTACGACTCGGGGTCGCCGATGTCGCGCCAGTAGCCGCGCATGACGTGGCCGAAGAGTCTGGCGTCGGCGGCCAGCAACCGCGGGAAGAGGTCGCGGGAGAAGTCGAAAGGTTCGCCGCGCGGCACCCGGGCCAGCGCCTCCGCCTGGAGGACGTAGATGCCGGTGTTGACCGTGTCGGAGAAGACCTCCCCCCAGGTCGGCTTCTCGAGGAACCGGCGGACCCTGAGCTCGCCGTCCACGATCACGATCCCGAACTGCAGGGGGTTCGCCACCCGTGTGAGGCCGATCGTCGCCGTTGCCTCGCGCTCGCGGTGCGCCGCCAACAGGGCGTCCAGGGCGAAGTCGCAGATGACGTCGCCCGACAGCACAAGGTATTCGTCGGCCGGAAGCTGGTCGGAGCCCAACGCGACCGCACCGGCCGTGCCGAAATCCTGATCGCCGTTGCAGTAGTGCAGGCGCATTCCGAGGCGGGAACCGTCGCCGAACGCGCTCCTGATCTTGTCGGGGTCGTAGTAGGTCAGGAGCATCGCCTCGCGCATCCCGAAGCTCGCGAGGTGGGTGAGGACGCGCTCCAGGATGGGGCGGTTGACGATCGGGAGCATCGGTTTCGGGCGGTTGGCCGATAGCGGCCGGATCCGGGTGCCGAAACCGCCGGCCATGACGACCGGGATCATTGTGCCGTCTCCAGGCACCGCGCCACCGCCTGCTTGAGCTCGCCGAGGTCGGAGGACTTGACGACATAGGCATCGGCGAGCCACGACGTGAAATCGTCCTGGTAGCGGGCGAAGGCGGTGGCGAGCACGACGGGCAGGTCGGCGTCGGCGGCCTTGATCTCGCGCAGGAGGGCCAGGCCGGAACCCGCGCCGAGACGAATGTCGAGCACGACGAGGTCGATCCCCCCGGCCCTGATGCGGGTGCGGGCCTCGTCGACGCCGACCGCCGTGTCCACCGTGTACCCGTCGCGGGCAAAGGTGGTGCGGTACAGCTCGAGGAAGCCCTCCTCGTCATCCACGAACAGCAACCGTGAGCCTGTCACGACCACCTCCGCAGGACCACCGTGAACCGCACCCAGCCCGCCTCTCTTTCATCGTACTCCACCCGCCCCCCCATCGCCTCGGCGAGCGTGCGCACGGACGTGAGGCCGAGGCCGCTGCCGCCGCGGCGCGTGGTGACGCCCCCGGCGAACGGTTCGGTGCGGAGCGCCGCGGGCAGCGGCGGTCCGTTGTCGGCCACCTCGAGACGCACCCAAGGGGACTCTACCCGGACCACGACGTGGATCTCGCCCCCCGAGCCCGACAGCGCATCGAGGGCGTTCGCGACAAGGTTTTCGATGCAGCGTTCGAGCGGAGCGGTGGCGGCGGCCGCAACGACCTGGCGCGCCGGGTGGTAGCAGAGGAGGCGCACGTTGCGGCTGAGGCCAAGCGGGCGGAACGCCTCCACGACCCGTGCGGCCAGCACCCCGACAGCAACGGGCTCGAGCGCGATCCCGCCGGCGCGGCTCGCGAGACCGTCCACCAGCTCGCCGACGCGCTGCTCGGCGCGGCCGACTGCCCCGGCCACGATGCCGAGCTGGCGCACCAACGTCTCGCGTTCGGCGGGAGGTGCCGCGACGAGCTCCCTGGCGAGGCCGCCGGCCAGCGCGAGCGGGTTCTTGAGGTCGTGCGCCAGGGTGCGCGCGGTCTCCAGGAGGGCGGTGGCGTGCTCGGCGACGATCCGCCGCCGCCGCTCGGCCTGGAGGCGCTGCAGGAGCTGCGTGCGCTCGAGCGCGGCGCGGAGGTAGTGGGCGAGCGTCTCCGCCGCCTCGAGCGTGGCACGGTGGATCGGGGCATGGGTGACGAAGTTGTCCGCGAGGACGACGCCCCATGGGCGCCCGCCCGCCATCAGCGGGACGACCGCGAGCTCGCGCGAGTCGAGCACACGAGCCCAGTGGCGGACGCACGCGTTCGGGTGGTTGGCACGGCCGATGAACGCCCGGTGCCACGCACCGCACCCCTTCAGTTGAACGTGCGAGAGCGCAGCAAGCGTCGACGAGTGGCGGCGCTGCTCGGACTCGATCGAGGCGTGGTCGGGCTCGCTGAGCTGACTCAAGGGGCGCACGTCGGTCCCGCGCATTTCGGCCCACACCTTGCGCGCCTCGTCGCGAGTGCGCGGGCCGACACCGAACCAGCCGCGCAGCTGTCCGCCTTCAGCCAGGAGGAGGAACGCGCGGTTGAAGCCGAGTCCCTCGCCGGCGGTGAATGCGACCAGAACGCTCCAGCCGGCGGCCTCGGGCTCTACGGCGGCGTCGAGGACCTCGCTGACGCGGAGCAGCAGGTCGAGGACCCGGCGCGGACGGATCGTGTGGGGCGCCGGGCCGCGCTCGTGCAGGTTGCGTCCGCGCACCCATGGCCGTCCGCGCTCGCGCCAGGCGGCCGGACCGTCGCCCCGTCTCACTTCTCGCCTCCCGCTGGCGTCGCAGGCGGCAGCATCCTCCAGCCCGCTTCGTCGAAAAAGCCGTGCGCGTGCTCGACCTTGGCGAACAGGGTCGACCCGGGCGGTACGAGGCCTTCCGGCAGGAGCACGGTTCCGCGGCCGTGGGTGCCGCGGAACTCGCCCTCGCCGAGCAGGAGGCCGGTGCCCGGGTCGCGGACCGCCACCGGGCCGCCGCGCGACGGCAGTTCGATGGTGCAACCGAAGGCGCGGGCGCTGCGCCCGACGAGGCAGAGGGTGCGGCGGCCGAACGCGCGGAGGTGTCCGCCCGAGGCGACCTCGATCGCCACGGACCCCCCTTCGCGTCGGCACCCGGCCACGGGGTGTTCCTCGAGGCCGAAGGCGGGCTCGTCGAGATAGTACATCTCGTCGCTGGCGGCGAACGAGAGCAGCCACGAG
Source organism: uncultured Acidobacteriota bacterium (assembly GCA_963789745.1). Taxonomy (GTDB): domain Bacteria; phylum Acidobacteriota; class Thermoanaerobaculia; order Thermoanaerobaculales; family Thermoanaerobaculaceae; genus RBG-13-68-16. The sequence continues at coordinate 339,094 of CAWBLW010000002.1, forward strand.
CCCCGCAGTACGAGCTGGGTCTCGTGGCAGGCGATCGCCGCCTTCTTGCGGCGCTGCTGCGCCTCCGACAGTGGGAGTGCGAGCGAGCCCACGTCGACACGCGAGCGCAGCCGGGGGTTGTGCACGAGGTAACGGACCCTTCGGCGCACGGCGACGGTCTCCCCGAGGGCCGCCACCGCCAGCTCGGCCACGACCGCGAGAGCGCTGTGATCCGGGTGGAGGTCGAGCAGGGACGGGCCGCCGATCACGGTCGGCCGCCAAACGCGGATCGCGTCGAGGACGGCAGTGAACGCGGCCTCGTCGCCGCAGAGCAGGAGTTCGGTGGTCCCCTGGTCAGGGAAGCCGAGGAAGCGGACGCCTTCGAGCGCTACGCCGAGCTGCCCGAGAGCGGCACGAACCTCGCCGCGGCGTTTCTTGGCAAACCGTGCGCGGTCGGAGGGGCCGATCCGCCAACGCAGCTCGCCGGCCCGCTGCGCCCAGGGGTTGTTGTCGCCGTCGGTGAAGAACACGACGCGCAATTGCGAGCCGACCGCGAGCGCGTACTGCAGCAGCCCACCGACCGCGACGCTCTCGTCGTCGGGGTGGGGGAGAAGGACGAGGAGCCGATCGTCCGGGCCGAGGGCGAGAGATTGGATCACGGCGAGCCCCGAGGCGGCCCGAAGGGCGAGAACCCGCGAGCGATCGCCTTCGCCCACACCACCGCGAGCGGGCGCGGGGGTCCATCGAGTCTGAACTCGTGCGTCCCTGGGGCGAGGAAGCGCGGGCCGGCCGCGGCTGTCCCGTCGAGGGCGCCGGCGGCCGGGCCCGCCGGCGCGACCACTGTGTACTCGCCGGGGACCGCGATCGGAAAGGACAACGGCGCCCCGGCGCGAGGCGGCGGGCCGAGCAGGCGCCCCGCCACCCGGAGGCGGCCCACGGAGACGAAGTTGGCGTTGAGGAACGCACGGCCGCGCTCCGGGAAGCGTGGGCTGTCCTCGACGGCGGCGTGGCAGCGCGTGCGGACGATCCCCTCGGGGATCGTGTCGGGAAGCAGTCCGCGGCGCAGCCGCGCATTCGTGATCGTCTCGAGGACCCAGAAGAACGGGCGGCGGCGGAACACGGTCTCTCCCTTGGCGTCCATCACGAAATCGCTGCCGTCGGTCAGGCGCAACACGTCCGCGAGGAGAGCCGTCTGCGCATGACCGCGGTCGCGCCAGACGGGCCCCTTGAGAACGATCACGCCGACTTCGAGCGCGAGCAACCCCACCAGGAGCGACGCCGGGAGCGCCCGGCCGCGTGCGCTGCGGGCGGCCCGGCGGCCTTCCCATTGCTGCAAGCCCGCGACGGCGAAGATGGCAACCAGCGGCCACACCGGCAGGTAGTCCTGCCCGGTGACCAGAGGCCAGAGGCCCTCGAGCGCCAGCACGTACAGCGCGACGGTGAGCACGACGAAAACCCGCAGCACGCGGATGCGATCGCCCCCCGCAGCGCGCAGGCGTGGCGCCGCCACCCACGCCGCCGTCAGCCCTCCCAGAGGGAGGATTGCCAAGCGCCAGGGTTCTCTCCAATTGCCGAGCCCCGGGAGAAGGTTGTGCCCGATCACGCCGTAGGCGAGGGGCCGGAGGGCGCCCTGCGCCGCGAAGAACGCGATGAGGGCGGCGGGCAGCAGGAGAAATCCGGCGGCTGCGGCTGCGGCGAGCCTGGCGAGCCGCCGCGCGGGGAACGCCGCCCGAACCTCGGCGGAGAGCACGGCGACGAGGAGCGCCGCGGTCACGATCGCGGCTGCGAGGAGGACCGTCTTCTGCGAGACGCCCAGCGCCACGCCGAGCGCCGCGGCGGCCGCGAACGTCCGGCCGGCGGTGAGCGGCCCGGCTGCCAGCACCGCCAGCGCGGCGAGCCAGGCGACCGTCCACAGGTTGTCGGTGCGGAATTCGATCGACTTGAAGAAGAACTCGTAGTGGAGTCCGGCGAGAACCGCCGCGAAGAGCGCAACCCGCGCGTCGAAGAGACGCCGCGCCAGCCGGTAGGTGAGCCCCAGCGAGAGCAGGTAGAGCGGCAACATTGCGAACCGCATGAGGACGAGCGCGTCTGGGCGCTCACCGACGAGCGTCAGGACCGGGGCCATGAGGAGGTGGAAGAGCGGCGTGTGGTTATCGAAGATGTCGCGGTATTGGACGAGGCCCTTGGTCCAGCCCCAGACGACGTGGAGGTGCTGCGCTTCGTCCGAGTCGAAGCGGTAGTGGAAGAGGTATGGGAGCCTCAGGAGCAGGCCTGTGCCCACGAGCGTCAGGGCGACCAGGCGCTCCCGGCTCGAGGCGTGGCGGATCGTCGTGGCAACCAAAGCGTGAGCACCTCGCTCAGATTTTGGAGTCTAGCAGTTCGGCCGGTGCGGTCCCAATGGCGAACGCCGGCGGAGGAAGACCTGTTACCGGGGTTCCTCCAGAGTTGGAAGAGAGTAACCTTGGTGCCGCGGAGGCGCGATGAAGGCTCGGCGGTCGGCGTTGGCGTTTGGCGTGCTGCTCGTTCTCAACGGCGTCGTGAGTCGTGCGGCGACGCCCGCGGTCCCCCCGTCGCCCCGCGAGGCGCTTGGCATCGACGTCGGTGCCGACCGGGTGCTGGCCAGCTACACCGAGAGCGAGCGCTACCTGCGCGTTCTCGCGCAGGCGAGCAACCGCGTCCGCGTGGTTGCCCTTGGCCCGACCGTCGAGGGGCGGACGATGATCGCGGCGGTCGTTACGAGCGCGGCGAACCTGGCCCGCCTCGACGAGCTGCGCGCCGGTTGGGCGCGGGTCGCGGACCCGCGGGGACTCGACGCCGCCGCGCGGGAGCGGTTGATCGCGGCGCTGCCGAGCTGCGCGTTGATCACGGCAGGGATCCACTCAAACGAGGTCGCGGGGCCGCAGGCCGCCCTGCTGCTGGCGTATCGCCTCGCGGCCGCCCCCGACGGGAGCAGGGATGCGCAGTGGCTCGACCGTACGGTTCTGCTCATCGTGCCCTCCCTCAACCCCGACGGACAGGAGGCGACGGTCGGGTGGTACCGGAAGTGGCTGGGGACGCCGTACGAGGGCTCGCAGCCGCCGTTCCTGTTCCACCGCTACGCGGGGCACGACAACAACCGCGATTTCGTCTACCTCACGCAACCGGAGAGCCGGGACCTCAACCGCTTCGTCTACCACGACTGGCACCCCCAGCTCTTCCTCGACCTCCACATGATGGGTCCGACCGGGCCGAGGCAGTTCGTGCCCCCGTTCGCGGATCCGATCGCGCCGAACGTCCACCCGTTCGTGTGGCGCATCACCTCCCACCTCGGGACGCTGATGTCGCTGCGCCTGGAGGAGGCGGGAAAGAGCGGCGTGGTTTCCGGTTGGACGTTCGACGGCAACTGGATCGGCGGCACCCGCAACACCGGGTGGTGGAAGAACGTCTTCGGCGTGCTCACGGAGACCGCGAGCGCGGCGCTCGCGACCCCGATCCAGGTTGACGGGAACGAGCTGCGGGGCGGCGGGAAAGGACTCGTGGATTACCGGCCGCAGATCAACTTCCCCAACCCGTGGCGTGGCGGGACATGGGGCCTCGCCGACGCGGTCGGCTACCAGCTCGTCATCATGAACGCCATGGTCGAGTTCGCCGCGACGGAGCGCGCCTCGGTGCTGCGCGACGTCGCCACGATGGCGACGCAGGCGGTCGAGCGCGGCGCGCGCGAGGCGCCGCGCGCCTACCTCGTGCCGCCCGGAGGCGACCCAGGGCGGCGAGCCCACATGGTGCGCCTCCTGCTCGAGGCCGGCGCCGAGGGATCCGTCGCCTCCGAGCCGGTGGTGGCCGGCGGCGTCACGTACCCCGCGGGCACGGTGGTCTTCGCGGCGGCGCAGCCGCTTCGCCAGTACCTGCTCGAGGTCATGGAGCGCCAGCGGTACCCGGAGATCGAGCCGGCGCCGGACGCCGACATCCTGCTCCCGTACGACGTCACGGCGTGGACGATGCCGCTCGAGCTCGGCGTGCGGGCCGTCCGGGTCGAGGGCGAGGTGGCCGGGAGGCTGGCGAAGGTCGGGCGCGACTGGAGCCCGCCCCTGCCGGGTGCAGCGGGGTCGGGCGGCGTGCTCGTCGTGCCGGCGGGCCAGCTGGGAGGGTTCGCGGCGGCCAACCTGGCACTGCAACGGGGGGCCCGCGTAGCCCGGCTGGCGGCGCCCGTCTCGGCCGGCGGCACGACTGTTCCCGCGGGATCGTTCGTGATCGAGGGGCTCGCCGATGGAGCGCGGGAGGAGATCGCATCCCGCTCCGGCGTCGCCGGCGTGCTCGTCGCCTCCGTGCCGGGCGGGGCGATGCCGCTGCGCCGGGTCCGCGTCGGCGTCTACCACCCGAACCTCGGCCTCGAGGATGCGGGGTGGCTGCGGTTCGTGCTCGAGAACGCGGCGTTCGACGTCGAGGTCGTGGACAGCGCGGCGGTCGCCTCGGGGGATTTCGCCAAGCGCGTCGACGTGCTGGTCCTGCCGCCCCTGGAGGGGAAGACGATCGTCGAGGGACCGCAACCGCGTGGCCCGGCGCCCGTACCCCCCGAGTACCGCAGCGGAATCGGCAAGGACGGTGTCGAGGCGGTGCGCCGGTTCTTCACGTCCGGTGGCACGTTGATCGCGTTCGGGCCCTCCGCCGACTGGCTGGCGGAGACACTCGACCTGCCCGTCACCGAGGCCCTCAAGGGCGTCAAGCGCGAGGAGTTCCATTGTCCCGGAGCGCTGCTGGAGCTGGCGGTGGACAACGCCTCGCCGCTCGGGGCCGGACTTCCGGGAGAGATCGCCGCGATGGTGGAGTGGGCGACCGCGTTCCAGACCAAACCGGTCGTCGGCGACCAGGTGCGGGTGGTGGCGGCGCACTTCCCGGACGGACCGCTCGTTCTCTCCGGGTGGTTGCGCGGCGAGAAGAGGCTGCGGCGGCGGGCCGCCGTGGTCGAGGTGACGCGGGGAGGCGGCCACGCGGTGTTGTTCGCGTTCGCGCCGTACTTCCGCGGGCAGACCGAGGCGGCGTTCCCGCTGCTGTACAACGCGGTGATCGAACGGATGGCCCGGGAGGACGCGCCGGCCGGCACGGCGCCCGGCCGATCGTAGACGTTGGGCCGTCGCCGGACGGCCGGGAGGGGACCATGGACCCGATGCGGATTGTCGAAGCCCAGGCGGAGCAGACGCCGTCGAAGATCCTGATGGTGGTGATGGACGGACTCGGCGACCTGCCACGCTACGGCGACGGGCTGACGCCGCTCGCGGCCGCGAACAAGCCCAACCTCGACCGCTTGGCGCGGGACGGCTGCTGCGGCCGCTTCGATCCCGTGGGACCCGGGATCACGCCCGGATCCGGACCCGGACACCTCGCCCTGTTCGGCTACGACCCGACCGAGTACGAGATCGGGCGTGGGGTGCTCTCCGCGGTCGGGATCGACTTCGCTTTGCAACCGGGCGACGTGGCCGCGCGCTTCAACTTCTGCACCCTCGATGGCGAAGGGAAGATCGCGGACCGGCGGGCGGGGAGGATCCCGACCGAGGAGAACCGCCGACTCGTTGCGCGCTTGCGCGAGATCCCGGCCCCGAAAGGCATGGAGGTGTTCGTGGAAACCGAGGCGGAGCACCGCGGCGCGCTCATCGTTCGCGGCGCGAGGCTCGGCCACCGGCTGGCCGACACCGACCCTCAGCACACCGGGGTGCCGCCCCTGCCGGTGAAGGCGCTCGACTCGGCATCCAAACCGACGGCCGCGGTCGTCGCCGCGTTCGTCAAGGCCGCGGGCAAGATCCTGCGCGGCGAGCCGCGGGCGAACGGCATCCTGCTGCGGGGCTTCGACACGCTGCCCAAGATCCCTTCTCTTTCGGAGCGATTCCGGTTGCGGCCGGTGTGCGTCGCGACGTACCCGATGTACAGGGGTCTGGCCCGGCTCGTCGGCATGGAGATGCCGCCCGCGCCCCCGGTCCTTGGCGAGTTCCCGGCGGCGGTGCGCGCGGCGCGGGACGGCCACGATTTCCTCTTCGTCCACGTCAAGTACACGGACAAGGCGGGCGAGGACGGCGACTTCGACCGCAAGCGCGCTGTCGTGGAGGAGGTCGATGCCCTGTTGCCGGAGATCCTCGGCGACGGGTTCGAGGTGGTGGTCGTGAGCGCCGACCACTCGACGCCGGTGGCGCTCAAGGCGCACTCGTGGCACCCGGTGCCGGCGCTGATCTGGGCGCCGGGGCGCGTGTTCCGCGACGGCGTGACGGCGTTCTCGGAGAGCGAGTGCATCGCCGGGGGGTTCGGCCGGATGCCGCTGCGCTTCCTGCTCGCCGAGGCGCTGGCCGCCGGCGGCAAGGTCGCGAAGTACGGCGCGTAGGCCCAGGGGACGCCGGCAGACGGAAGAAGGAAAAGGGAAGAGGAAAGACAGCGAGGCAACTCGTGCACTTCGCTCACGCTGAACTGCCTTGACTTCCTTCTACCGTCTCCCTTCTTCCCTCTTCTTCCAACTCCTCACTCGCTGTTCACCAGCGGCTCGGCGTGGATGACGACGCGGCCGATGCTGGGGAGGCGCTCGCGGAGCTCGCGCTCGATGCGCGCCGTGAGGTCGTGCGCCGCCTGGATCGGCGTGTCGGGATCGAGGGCGCAGTGAAACGAGACTGTCAGCCCCCCCTCGTCGGCGCGGTGCACAGTGACGTTGTGAGGGTGGCAGCGCAGCGTCGTGTCGGCGGCCAGTTCGTGAAGGACCGCGAGCACCTGGCCCTCATCCTCGGGGCGCGCGGCGCCGGCGACCGCGGTGCCGCGGGGCTCGATGTGGGTCACCACCTGCCCGATGCCGGGGCTGGCCTCGCGGAGCGCCCGTTCGAACGCCGTCGCCTGCGCGTGGGCGGCGGCGAGAGACAGCGAGCGGTCGACCTCGAGATGCAACTCGAGCGAGCGGGCGCCGAGCACGTTGTGGACGTGGATGTCATGGGCGGCGAGGCCGAGCCGGCCGGCGACGGCGTGTGCCACCCCGGTGGGGTCGTCTCGCTTTCCCCTCCCGTCCGCGTCGGCGGGCTCGACGTGGACCACGACGTCCGCGCCCGGCAGGAGATGCCGGGCGGCCGCCTCGGCCGCAGTGGCGATCCCGTGCGCTCGCGCGAGGGGGACGTCGGGCTCCACCGTCAAGGTGACGTCGGCGAACGTCTCGGGGCCGCTCGTGCGCACGCGCAGGCGGCCGACCTGGACGACGCCGGGGACGCGGACGGCGCGGACGAGGCGGTCGCGCAGCTCCGGCGGGATCTCGTCGAGCAGCACCGCGATCGTCCTGCGGCCGAGCTGCACCGAGATCCACGCGACGATCGCGGCGACCCCGAGGGCGGCGACCGCGTCGGCCTTGACGAGCCACTCCAGCCCCGGGCGCTTGGAGAAGAGGACACCGACGAGGCCGAGGATCACGACGGCCGAGGAGTAGACGTCGGTGGAGAAGTGCAGGGCGTCCGCCTCGAGCGCCTGGCTGCCGTACTTCTTGGCGACGCGCGCCAGGAGGCGGGAGCGGGTGGCGTCGATGGCGATCGAGACCGCCATGATGGCAAACGCCCACGCCGAGGCGTCGACTTCGACGGTCTTGAACCACAGCCGCTGGACCGCTTCGTAGATGATCCACAAGCAGGTCACGAGCAGGAGGAGTGTCTCGAACAGCGCCGACAGGTTCTCGACTTTCCCATGGCCGTACGTGTGCTCGCGGTCGGCGGGCTTGCCGGAGGCGCGCACGGCGAACAACGTCACGACGGCCGCCGCGAGGTCGAGGGCGGAGTGCGCCGCCTCGGCGAGGATCCCGAGGGAACCGGTTGCCACCCCGACCACGAGCTTGATCGCCGTCAGGAAGATGGCAGCGAGCACGGAACTGCCGGCCGCCGAGCGTTTCTCGCGGTTGGCTTTCGCGCCGGTCGGAGCTCCCATGGGTTCGTCTTGCTCGTCGCTCATCTCAACAAGAATGTCATCCGCGTAAGCACTATACGCAAAATTTGCGCGCAGTGCAAACGGCGCTGAAGGCGCGCGTCTCCCCCCGCGCGCGCTGCGAGGGGGGAATCCAACGCAGGGCGCCGCGGTTGGGACATCGCGGAGGGACGTTCTCATGAAGCTGCTCGCGGTTGCGATGGCGGTCCTTGGGTTTACCGGTTCGGCGCTGGCGGCGGGGATGCTCAAGGCCGGAGATGCCTTCCCGGCGTGGAAGCTCACGGACCAGGCGGGTAAGGAAGTCTCCTCGACAGAACTGGCCGGCACGACCTACCTGCTGTGGTTCTTCCCCAAAGCGCTGTCGCCCGGCTGCACGAAGGAGGGTTGCACGCTGCGCGACAACTACACGGGGTTCGAGAAGGCCGGCGTGCAGGTCCTTGGCGTGTCGTTCGACGCGCCGGCGGCGAACGCGAAGTTCGTCAAGAAGGACCGGTTCCCGTTCCGCCTCCTATCGGACACGGACAAGAAGCTCGCGGTCGAGGTTGGGGCGGCGGACTCGACGAGCCGACTCTGGGCGCGCAGGATCTCCTACCTGGTCGGGCCGGACGGCAAGGTGCTGGAGGCGTACCCCGACGTGAAACCGGGCTCACACGCGACCCAGGTGCTGGCGGACCTCGCGAGGCTCCAAGGCGCCAAGTAAGGGAGGCGCGAGGGCCGACCGGGAGACCGCAGGCCGGCGGGCTAGAGACGGCCGGGTCGGTCTTCCGGTTCCCATCGGTGCTGCACGATGGTGACGACCGCGTCGTGCTGCAACCGACGCCCCCAATCCTCGACGTCGATCCCGGCTTCCGCTTCCTCGCACGTCGCGGCTGTGGAGCGCGTGGCCGGGTGCAGCGGCTGCAGGAAAGAGCAGCAGTCCGGGTGGGGGAGGATCGACAGCTCGAACGTCCCGGCGCGCTGGGCGATGGCGATGATCTCCTGCTTGTCGAGCCCGACGAGCGGGCGCAGCACAGGCAGGTGCGCGACGCGGTCGATCGCCGCGAGGTTCTCCAGCGTCTGCGACGCAACCTGGTTGAGCGACTCGCCGGTGACGAGCGCCTCGCACCGCCAGCGTCTCGCGATGCGCTCCGCGGCGCGCAGCATCATGCGGCGGTAGAGCACGACCCGGAGGCGTTCCGGGCACGACGCGACGATCGCCTGCTGGCACTCGCCGAACGGCACGACCGCAAGACGGCACGACCCCTGGTGGCGGACGAGGATGCGGACCAGGCGCTCGACCTTGCCGACCGAGGCGTCCGAGGTGTACGGCGCCGAGTGGAAGTGGACGTAGTGCGCCTTGGTGCCGCGTTTCATCGCGAGGTATGCGGCGGCGGGGGAGTCGATCCCGCCCGAGAGCAGCACGAGGACGCGGCCCGAGGTCCCGACCGGCAGGCCGCCCGGACCGGGGAAGTGGTCGCGGTACACCCAGATGCCGTCGCTCTGCACGAGAACGTGCACGGTGACGTCGGGGTGCTCGAGGTTCACAGCCATCCCGGTGCGCTCGTTGACGAACGAGCCGAGCCGGCGGTTGATCTCCCCCGAGCCGATCGGGAACCGCTTGTCCGACCTCTTGGCGCGAATCGCGAAGCTGGCCCCCTGAAGCTCGCCGAGATGCTCGCCGACGAACGCCTCGAGCTGGTCGTAGGTGGCGCCGGCCCGTTCGACCGGCATGATCCCGTTCAACCCGAAGACGGTCGAAAGGCGCTCAAACGCCTCGCGCCAGAGGACGGGCTCCGAAAACCGCACCACCACCCGGGAGGGAAACGAGATCGCCGCCACCGGCAAGCCCTTGAGGGCGGCGCGGACGTTCTGCAGCAGCGTGCGCTCGAACCAGTTGCGGTTGCCGCCCTTGAGGGCGATCTCGTGAACCGTGGCGATGACGCTGGAAACGTTCTCCAAACAGCCTCCGGTGCCGGAGCCTAACACACATGGGCGCCGCGAATATCGGACCATCCGCGTTGTTGCACTCGCCGGTTCGCATCCTCATGTCGCCTCCGGCTACAGCCCGGTGCGGCCGGCTCGCGCGCCTCGCGGCTGACCCAATCTTCGCGGCGCGGCTACCCGCACCGCGCCGTCACCCTGCCTTGCCCGTTTCATCGGACCATGGACTACTGGTCACGGACCACGGTGTTTCGATACTCGGGCCGCGGTCCTTCCCCCAGTGCGGTGTAACATCAGATAGAACGACGATGATCGCGACGCTGCTCCTGCTGGCTGCGGCGCAGCCCTTGCATTTCACGGTGACCTACCAGACGGGCGAGGTCCGCGCCGGGTCGGAGGTGACGGCCCGGGTCCTGTGCGTTTCGGCCAGTGGCGTGGATCCGTCGCTGATGACGGACGCGCAGCGCCAGTACCGCGACGACGTCCTCCGGCGCGTCGATTCGACCTGGGCGGGCGAGACGTGGAAGGGGAGGGTCCGCCTTGTGCTGGCGCTCTCGCGGGCCGACGGCGCCGCCCCGGGCGCCGTCGTGAGCCAGGGAGGATGCCGGTTCCTCTTCCCCGACGAGACGGTCGTTCGGGTCGACTATGTGGCCTCGGACCCGTCCGGCTCGCAAGCCGTCGTGGTGGAGGACCTGGAGAGCGGGCAGTACCTTGCAGTGGAGCACGTCGGCAAGCCTTCGGACCTGCCGGAGCTTTTCAACGAGTTGTTCCAACCGGCGTTCGACCCGAACCAGAAGAAGAGGAAGCGAGATGAGGCGGAGCGCGAGGAGTTGTTGCGCCGCATCCGGGAAGAGGCCGGGCGCGCCGCCGCGAAGACGCGGGCCGTCGCCGAGGTCAACGGCCAACGGGACCTCCTCCCCGAGGGGGCAACGAATGACGACATCGGCGCGTCGCTCGCGCGGATGTGGGACAACCTCGACGGCGCGCCGTGCAAGCGGATCGAGCGCGTCCTCGGCCTCCTGGCGGTCGTCCGAGCGACCGTCGAGAAGGACCCGCCGGACATGGCCGCTGCCACCTTAGGCTTGCTCGTGCCCGCATCGGCACTGCGGTTCAAGGGCGTGCCGGCGATCGAGGCGCCGTCGGGAACGCGCGTCGTCCGGACCTCCACTTTCAGGGACGGGATCATGAACTTGCGGCCCCCCCCGGAGGAGGTCACCAAGCCGTTCTACGGCCGGCGGGGTTGGTGGGTGCTCGACTTCTCGGCCTCGTTCCCGTCCCAGGTCGAGCGTCTCCTCCGCGGCGACCGCCCCTGAGAGGCCGGGCGCCGGTCACCGGGCCGATTCGAAAGCCCGGCGTTCAGATGCGAAGCCACGTGCGCTCGATCTGCGACAGGCCGCAGGTGCGCACCGAGTCCGCCGCCGTCTGCAAGGCGTTGCGCGCTCAATCAGGCTTCCGGCAGCTCGTGCACCCGCGTGATAAGCGTGCGGATGGCTGCCTCGTCGGCCTTGAGGCCGTCCTTGAAGCTGTGCACCTCGGCGTGGTAAACCTCTTCGCGCACGTTCCCCAGAGCGTCGCGCAGGATCGCTTCGAGGAGAGCACGCTCTTTAGTCGTGAGTGTCAACTGCATGGCGTCCTCCCTTCAAAAGGCAATATACGATCCGCCGGCGCGAACGGCAACTGGACGCAGTCTCGTTTGTGCCGCGACTCCCGGTCCCTCCCGGCTGCTCGCAGGTGACCCAGGGCCGGAAGATCGGGCCACATGGAAGGCCAGTCGGGAGCCGATCTGTCGTCTCTCGGGGAACGCAAGACGGGGATACGATGCCGAGGCGGCGGACACGCCGTTTCGACCCACGATCCGCGACCCAGGGTCTTTCAGGATCCCGGGCCCCGGACCCTCCCGGGTCGAACCCCACCTGAACTTCCGGGGCGGCCTCGCGGCCGCCCCGTCGTGCACTTGTCGTTGTCTCTTCGGTCCACTGACCACGGACCACTGACCACGTCTCTGTCGTTACGGCTTCCACCCCTGCAGGATGCGCATGTAATTGGCGCGCTCGAGCGCCTGCGGGTTGGGGGAGTTCTGGTGGCTCAGGCTGCCCCGCATCTGCTCGACGGACGCGTACTCGTGCTCCTCCATCCAGCTCGACATGCCGTCGCGGATGGTCGCGATGTACGCGGGGCCGCGCTGCAGCAGGGCCGAGACGACCTGAACCGCGTGCGAGCCGGCCATCACCGCCTTGATCGCGTCGATCGGGGTGTGGACGCCGCCGGAGCAGGCGAGCGAGCCCTTGACGTGGCCGAAGAGGATCGCCAGCCAGCGCAGCCGCAGCAGCAGCTCCGAGGAGTCCGAGAGCTTCAGACTCGGGACGACCTCCAACTCCTCGACATCGAGGTCGGGCTGGTAGAAACGGTTGAACAAGACGAGACCGTCGGCGCCGAGGTCGTCAAGCTGCTTGGCGAGGTGCGCGAGGGAGGAGTAGAACGGGGACAGCTTCACGGCGACCGGGATCTTGACGCCCTGCTTGACGGTCTTGAGCCCGTCGAGCGCGCGGCGCTCGACCGCCGAGCTGGTCTCCCACGCCTGCGTCGCCAGGTAGTAGACGTTGAGCTCGAGGGCGTCGGCCCCGGCCTGCTCGATGAGCTTGGCGTAGTCGAGCCATCCCGCGGGGCTGGTGCCGTTGAGCGAGCCGATCACCGGGATCTTCACGGCCGCCTTGATCCGCCGGACCTGCTCGAGGTAAGCCTCGGGCCCGAGGCGGAACTCCTGCGGCTGGGGGAAGTACGAGAGCGCCTCCGCGAACGACTCCGCGTGCGACTCCATGTCCATGACGGTGCCGAGCTGCTCGCGCGTGATCTGCTCCTCGAACAGCGAGTGCATCACGATCGCGGCGCAGCCCGCGTCCTCGAGCTTCTTGACGGTGTCCAGGTCGTCCACCATCGGCGAGGCGCCGGCGACGAACGGGTTGGCGAGGGCGAGGCCGAGGTACGTGGTCGAGAGGTCCATCGTGTCCCCCTTAGCTTTCCTTGATTGCGGCGGCCTGGTCGGCGGCCATCTTCACCGGCATCGTGACCTTGGCGAGCTGCTCGTATACCGCGAAGCGGTTCGTCGCCTCGCGCTGCGCGGCCGCGACGAGGTGCTTGAAGCGCTCGGGGTTGGCCTGCTCCACCATGCGGAAGCGCGTCTCGTTGCGCATGTAGGTCACGAGCTCGATCTTCGGCGCGCCGGAGTCGAGCTTGAGCGGGCTCTCACCGAGTGCGATCCGGCGCGGGTCGAAGCGGTAGAGCGGCCAGGAGCCAGTGTCGACCGCCAGCTTCTGCTGTTCGAGGCCGAACGCGAGGTCGTACCCGTGCGCGATGCAGTGGGAGTAGGCGACGATCAGGGAGGGTCCGGGGTAGGACTCGGCTTCCTGGAACGCCCGCACGACCTGGGCGTCCTTGGCGCCGAAAGCGACGTGGGCGACGTAGACGTGGCCGTAGGTCATCGCCAGCATTCCGAGGTCCTTCTTCGGCATGCTCTTCCCAGCCATGGCGAACTTGGCGGCGGCGCCGAGCGGGGTCGCCTTCGAGGCCTGGCCGCCGGTGTTGGAGTAGACCTCGGTATCGAGGACGAGGACGTTGACGTCGCGGCCCTGGGCTAGGACGTGGTCGAGGCCGCCGTAGCCGATGTCGAACGCCCAGCCGTCGCCGCCGACAATCCAGACGCTCTTCTTGACGAGGTAGTCGGCGAGCAGCGCCAGGCGCGCCGCCTCCGGTTCCTTCATGCCGGCGAGCTTGGCCTTGAGCGAGGCGACCCGCGCGCGCTGGGCCGCGATGCCGGCCTCGTTGCTCTGGTCCGCCTTGAGGATCTCATTGACGAGGGTGTCGCCGAGCGCGCCGGCGAGCGCCGCGAGCAGCTCGAACGCCTGCTCGATGTGCTTGTCGATCGCGAGGCGGTAGCCGAAGCCGAACTCGGCGTTGTCTTCGAACAGGGAGTTGTTCCACGCCGGGCCGCGCCCGTCGCGGTTGACCGCGTACGGCGTGGTCGGCAGGTTGGCGCCGTAGATCGACGAGCACCCGGTGGCGTTGGCGATCAGCGCACGGTCGCCGAAGAGTTGGGTGAGGAGTTTGATGTACGGCGTCTCGCCGCAACCGGCGCAAGCGCCGGAGTACTCGAACAGCGGCTGCATGAACTGGGCGCCCTTGACGTCGATCTTGATCGCGGCGCGGTCGACCTCCGGCAGATCGAGGAAGAACGCGTAGTTGGCGCGCTCGCTTTCGCGGATCGGCATCTGCGGCGCCATGTCGATCGCCTTGTGCTTGGGGTTCGACTTGTCCTTGGCGGGGCAGACCATCACGCACAGCGTGCAACCCGTGCAGTCCTCCGGAGCGACCTGAATGGTGTACTTCTCGCCCTTGAAGTCCGCCGCCTTGTAGTCGATCGACTTGAACGTCTCCGGCGCTCCGGCGAGCAGCGCCGGGTCGTACACCTTGGCGCGGATCGCGGCGTGCGGGCAGACCATCGCGCACTTGTTGCACTGAATGCACAGCGCCTCGTCCCACACCGGGATCTCGAGGGCGATGTTGCGCTTCTCCCACTGGGTCGTGGCGACCGGCCACGTGCCGTCCACCGGGAACGCCGAGACCGGCAGGAGGTCGCCCTTGCCCGACATCATCACGGCGGTGACGCGCTTGACGAAATCGGGCGCCGCGTCGGAGACGGTCGGCGGCATCGGACGCGTCGCCGTGACCTTGCCGGGCACCTTGACCTCGAACAGGTGCGCGAGGGTGTGGTCCACCGCGGCGAAGTTCTTCTGCACGACCACGTCGCCCTTCTTGCCGTAGGTCTTCTTGATCGCCTTCTTGATCTGCTCGATCGCCTCGTCGCGCGGCAGCACGCCGGAGATCGCGAAGAAGCACGTCTGCATGATCGTGTTGATGCGCACGCCCATTTCGGTGTCCTTGGCCACCTTGTAGGCGTCGATCACGAAGAGCTTCAGGTTCTTCTCGACGATCGACTGCTGCACCTCCCGCGGCAAACTGTCCCACACCTCGTCGGGCCCGAACGGGGTGTTGAGGAGGAACGTGGCGCCGGGGCCGGCGAAGTCGAGCATGTCGTACTTGTCGAGGAACTCGGTCTGGTGGCAGGCGACGAAGTTGGCCTTCCTGATCAGGTACGCGGAGCGGATCGGGCGGGGCCCGAAGCGCAGGTGCGAGATCGTGACCGCGCCCGCCTTCTTCGAGTCGTAGACGAAGTACCCCTGGCCCCAGTTGTCCGTCTCCTCGGCGATGATCTTGATCGAGTTCTTGTTGGCGCCGACGGTGCCGTCCGAGCCGAGCCCGAAGAACACCGCCCGCTTCACATCCTCGGGCTCGATGTCGAACTCGGGGTCGACCGCCAGCGAGGTGTGCGTCACGTCGTCCACGATGCCGACGGTGAAGTGGTTCTTGGGCTTGTCTTTGGCGGCCTCGTCGTAGACCGCCTTGATCATCGCGGGGGTGAACTCCTTGGACGAGAGCCCGTACCGTCCCCCGATCACCCGGGGCGGCCGGACGAACGCGGACTCGCCGGCGTCGGCCGCCTCGCGCAGCGCGGTGACGACGTCGAGGTAGAGCGGGTCGCCGATCGAGCCGGGCTCCTTACAGCGGTCGAGCACCGCGATCGTCCGCACGGTCTTCGGCAGCGCGGCGATGAAGGCGGCGACCGAGAACGGCCGGTACAGCCGCACGCGCAGAACGCCGACCTTCTGGCCGGCCTTGATCGCCCACTCGACGTACTCGGTGGCGGTGTCGCCGCCCGAGCCCATGATGACGATGACGTGCTCGGCCTCGGGGTGCCCGAGGTAGTCGAACAGGTGGTACCCGCGGCCGGTCAGCGCGGCGAACTTGTCCATTTCCTCCTGCACGGTGCCCGGGCACGCGGTGTAGTACGAATTGCACGCCTCGCGCGCCTGGAAGAACGCGTCGGGGTTCTGGGCGGTGCCGCGCAGCACCGGCTTGTCCGGCGTGAGCGCGCGGCCGCGGTGGGCGGCGACGAGGCCGTCGTCGATCAACTGGCGCAGGTCTTCGTCGGCCAGCTCCTCGATCTTCGCCACCTCGTGCGAGGTGCGGAAGCCGTCGAAGAAGTGCAGGAACGGCACGCGGGTGTGCAGTGTCGCGGCCTGGCCGATGCAGGCGAAGTCGTGCGCCTCTTGGACGGATCCGGAGGAGAGCAGCGCGAAGCCGGTCTGCCGGCACGCCATGACGTCGGAGTGGTCGCCGAAGATCGAGAGCGCGTGGGTCGCGATCGTGCGCGCCGACACGTGCATGCAGAACGACGTCAACTCGCCCGCGATCTTGTACATGTTGGGGATGAACAGCAGCAACCCCTGCGACGCCGTGAACGAGGTGGTGAGCGCCCCGGCCTGGAGCGCGCCGTGCACGGCGCCCGCGGCGCCGCCCTCGGCCTGCATCTCCGTCACCTGCGGCACCGTGCCCCAGATGTTCTTCCTGCCCTGCGCCGACCACTCGTCGGCCCACTCCCCCATGTTCGACGAGGGGGTGATCGGGTAGATGGCAATCACCTCGTTGGTACGGTGGGCGACCGACGCCGCCGCCTCGTTGCCGTCCAGGGTGACCATGCGTCTCTCGGACATAACGTTCCTCCTTGATGGTGTGCCGCTCCGCAACGTCTGGACCTCTCCGGGGGGGGCGGACCTCGCGATCCGGTCCACGGTCAAATCGTGAACCGTTTCACAACGGGAGTCTAGGCTCCCGGCGGGTTTTTGACAAGCCCACGGATCGACTGCCGGGGGCAGCGAAAAGGGGAGGGTTGGCGGCCCTGACGGGAATCGAACCCGTGCTGCCGGCTTGAAGGGCCGGTGTCCTAACCGTTAGACGACAGGGCCGTCGCGGGCGAAAAGATTACCACACGCCAGCCTTCAGCCTTCCGCATCTTTGCCCGGTGTCAGGACCGCGAGGTGGGTTGTTGCTGTGGTGGGCCGTGTGGGGATCGAACCCACGACCGACGGGTTAAAAGCCCGCTGCTCTGCCAGCTGAGCTAACGGCCCGGATGGAGGGTAGCGGCGGGGGGAACGGGCGTCAAGGCGGAATCACGGCGGCGCCCGCGTGCCCGGCACGTCGGCGGCGGCGCAGTTGCCGGAGGCTTGGGCCGGTGCGATGATCCGGCGCGATGACTCGACTCGTTCGGTGCACGCTCGGAGTGCTGGTGTCGCTGCTGCTGCTGGCCGCATGGGCCTGCGGGCCGCGGCCCAGCGCCGAGGACTCGACGCCGATCGACGTGTCGATCCCGCCGGAGCAGACCCCGCTCGACGGCGCGGAGCCGATCCGCGTCGACGACGGCGGTTGGCAGTTCGTGATCACGCCGCTCGCGCGCTACGTGCTGCGCGGGGTCGTGGTGTCGCGGGAGAACTACCGCTTCGACTGGAACACCGGACTGTCGCCGTGCGACGTCGCAATGGTCTGGGGCGAGCTCGAGGCAGGCGACGCCTGGCGCCGGCTCGACTGGTCGCAGAGCGGGCGCTGGTACTTCTGGCGCTGGAGCGGCGAGGCGCCGTTTTCGAACGAGACCGTGGTCCGGGACTCCTCCAATACCCACATCGTCCCGGCAGACTCCAACCTGGCGCGCGCCGCGCGCTCCCTTTCGGAGGGCGATGTCGCAGAGCTTGCCGGGGAGCTGGTGGCGATCGAGGGGCGCAAGGGCGGGCAGACGGTCAGATGGAGGTCGTCGTTGTCGCGGCAGGATACCGGCGACGGCTCGTGCGAGATCCTCTACCTGCGCCGGCTGCGGGTGGCCGGCAAGGTGTACGAGTAGCGCTCAGAGCCCGACGTTCCAGCGGGAAAGGGGCTCAATCCGGCGCACGATCGTCTCCTCGCGCCGTGGCCCCGTCGAGATCACGACAAACGGGACGCCGAGCAGCTCTTCGAGCCGCGCCACATACCGTCGCGCCAGCTCGGGGAGCTTCTCGGACGCGGTGACGGCGGAAGAGTTGGCCTGCCACCCGGGGAGCGTCTCGTAGACCGGGGATGCGGCGCCCACCTCCTCGACGTCGTCGGGGAACTCGGATGTCGTCTTGCCACCCACCTGGTAGGCCGTCGCCACGCGGATCTCGGCCAACTCGTCGAGGACGTCGAGCTTGGTGAGCGCCACGGCCTCGATGCCGCTCCAGCGCACCGCCGCCCGGGCCGCGACCGCGTCGAACCAACCGGTCCTGCGGGGGCGGCCGGTGGTGGTGCCGAACTCGTTGCCGCGGCGCCGGAGGTGCTCGCCGGTGCCGTCCGCGAGCTCGGTGGGGAACGGGCCGCTGCCGACGCGGGTCGTGTACGCCTTGAACACCCCGAGCACGCCGCCGATCGCGCGGGCGGGCAGGCCGCACGCCGGGGCCGCGTACCCCGCGAGGCATCCCGAGGAGGTCACGAACGGATAGGTGCCGTGGTCGATGTCGAGGAGCGTTCCCTGCGCCCCTTCGAACAGGATCGGCCGCCCGGCGGCAATGGCTTCGGCGAGTTCCCGCGAGACGTCGCCGAGTAGGGGCGCGAGGGCGGTTGCCGCTTCCACGGTTCGCTCGACGTCCTCGGCCGCGGGGATTGCAGCCCCCGGGTAAATTGCGAGCGCCTTCTCCAGGTCGGCGCTGGCGCTGGCGACGGCCTCCTTCAAACGCCGCGGGTTGCGGGCGAGGCCGATGCGAACGCCGGTCCTCCGCGCCCGCCCCTCGTACGCCGGCCCGATCCCGCGGCCGGTCGTTCCCAGCTTGGCGGCGCCGCTCGCCGCCTCGCGCGCGAGATCGAGGGCGCGGTAGCCGGGAAGCACGATGTGGGCGCGCGGGGAGACGATCAGCCGGGACCGAACCGACACCGCCTGGTCCTCGAGCATGCGGATCTCCTCGAGGAGTGCCGTCGGGTCGATTACGACGCCCGGCCCGATCAGGCAACGGCAGGCGGGCTGCAGGATGCCCGAGGGGATCAGGTGGAGGGCGAAGTGGCGATCGGCGAACTTGACGGTGTGGCCGGCGTTGTTGCCGCCGTTGAAGCGGACGACGTTGGCGAAAGCCGGGCACAGCAGATCCACGACCTTTCCCTTGCCCTCGTCACCCCACTGCCCCCCGACGACCACGACGTTCGCCATCACCGCTCCCTGCGCTCTCACGCGAACCGTAGTTTGTACCAGATCGACCCGGCAACCTCAAGAGAGGCAAGGGCTCGCGCGATCCGGCCCGCGCCTCCCGGCGTCTTGCCCGTGCGCATCGGCCGGCACCTCACCGGGCGCTGGGCTCGATCCCCATCTCGCGCATGATCCAGTGAGCCCTGTCCACGTAGTCCATGCACCAGAGGACGTACCGGATGTCCACGTTGATCGTCCGCGAGAGCGCATCGCTGTGCATGTAATCGGAGGTCATCGACTCGTAGTCGCCGTCGAACGCCAGGCCGGCGAGCTCGCCCTTGCCGTTCATGATCGGCGAGCCGGAGTTGCCGCCGGTGATGTCGTTGGTGGAGAGGAAACACGCCGGCACGTCGCCGAGCGGTGCGGCGACGTACGGACCGAACGTGCGGCGGGCGGCGGCGTCCACGAGCCTGGCCGGACAGTTGAACGGCTCGACGCCGGTGCACTTCGCGATGACGCCTGAAAGCGTGGTGAACGGCTCGTAGTAGACGCCGTCGCGCGGCGAGTACCCCTTCACGGTTGCAAACGTGAACCGGATCGTGGAGTTCGCATCGGGGTACAGAGGCGCCCTGCGGAAAGCGGCGAGGGCGTCGATGTAGCGTGGCGTCAGCTCGATCAGCACACCCTCCGAGACCCTCCTGTGGTCCTCGATCGCCTGCAGGTCCTTGCGCAGCGCAAGGGCGAACACGAGCATCGGGTCGTGCGTCGCGGCGATGCCCGCCTCGTTCAGCCGGAGCAGTGCCATCCGCGCCTTCTCGTCCGTCAGGGTGGTCCTGCCCAGGGTTTCGTCGAGCAGGGCGGAGATGGCGCCGTCGCCGGTCTTCCCGGTCGCCGCGAGCGCCGCGTCGACCGACGCGAGGCGCTGGCCGGCCGGCAGCGCGGCCGCGCGCCTGAAGAAGTAGGTGAGCACGGCGCGGTCGGTGGCCACGTCGAGGTTCTTCTGCATCGTCGCGAGGCGCATGCGGATGGTGCGCTCGTCGCGCGCCTGGTAGTCCAGGTCGCGCTCGACGTCGGGCTTGCCGCTCTGCTGCGACCACCGCACGATGGTCAGCGCCGCCGGCAGCAGGGATCCGGCCCGCGGCAGGTACCCGGCGAGGAGGTCGCGCTCCCGCGTCGCGGCATCGGCCGCCGCCTGGGCGTCGAGC
Organism: uncultured Acidobacteriota bacterium; assembly: GCA_963789745.1. Taxonomy (GTDB): domain Bacteria; phylum Acidobacteriota; class Thermoanaerobaculia; order Thermoanaerobaculales; family Thermoanaerobaculaceae; genus RBG-13-68-16. The sequence continues at coordinate 359,176 of CAWBLW010000002.1, forward strand.
GCGGCGAGGACGCCGCCCCACTTCGCCTTGCGCGCGGGGTCGGCGTCGATCCACGCCTGCAGCTTCGCCTCGTCCGCACGGCGCCGGCCGGCGAGGTTCGCCCTGGTCAACCCCTCGAGCATCCCCTCGTCCTTCTTCATCGCATTGGCGAGCCCCTTTACGACCGAGGCGACCTTGATCTGCACGTCCTTGCCGGTTGCGGCGCGCTGCTCGAGAACCGCCATCCACTTCTTGAGCAGGTCGATCTGGTACGGGTAGTTGAATTCGGTGTCCTGCGCCACGAGCGCGGCGATGCGATAGCGCATCGTCCGCCCCGGGTAGCCGATGATCATGGTGAAGTCGCCGTCCTTGACGCCGCCCTCGGCGAGCTTGAGGAAGCGTTCCGGCTTGTACGGCACGTTGGCCGGCGAGTAGTCGGCGGGCTTGCCGTCGGGGCCGACGTAGGCGCGGAAGAACGAGTAATCGCCGGTGTGGCGCGGCCACATCCAGTTGTCGACCTCGCCTCCGAACTCGCCGATCGCCCGCGCCGGCGCGTAGACCAGGCGGACGTCGCGGATCTCGAGCTGGCGGAACATGTAGAAGTTCCTGCCGCCGTACATCTCGGCGATCCTGCAGTGCAGCCCCGATCTCTCGCACCCCGCGACCAGCTCCTTCTCGCGGGCCTCGAGCGCCCGGATCCGCTGTTCCGGCGGCGCGGCGGCGGGGATCGCCGACCTGACCTGGGCGGTGACGTCGTCGTACCCCTTGAAGACGTAGACGCGCTGTGCGCGAGCGGGCAGCTCGTCGGCTCGGCTCGCGGCCAGGAACCCGTCGGTGATGTAGTCGTGCTCGGGCGTCGAGTTCATCTGAACCGCGCGGAACGCGCAGTGGTGGTTGGTGATGATGAGGCCATCCGGAGAGACGAACGAGGAGGTGCAGCCGCCGAGCCACGGGATCGCCGAAGCCAGTCCCGTGTTCGTCGCCGGGTCCCAGATCTGCTTCGGCGAAAGCTGCAACCCCATGGCGCGGAGATGGGCATCCAGCTCCGGGAGCTGGTGGAGCATCCACATGCCCTCGTCGGCGCGGCCGGGCGCGGCCGCCCCTACGGCAAGCGCCGCAACAGCCAGGACCCTCAAGAGAGCTCGCATCGATCTTCCTCCGTCCATCCGGCCGCCGGGGCCGAAACGCCGGGATTGTGACACATCCGTCACGCCGGCGACGGTTTCGGGCCCGTGTCTGGCGCGAAGGCCGTGAACGCTGGTATGGTTACCGACCGTGAGCGATGCCAGCTGGGCGGAGCGGTGGGACGAGTTGATCACCGGAGGCGATTCCGCGGCGATCGAGGAGTTCTGGATGGCGCGCCTCGAGACGGGCGTGAGCGACGGCTCCCCCTTCGTCGAGGCGCTCAAGCGGATGCGCTCGGCAGGCAAGAAGACGCTCGCCGCGACGCTCTTGGAACTCGCTGCGGACCAAGCCCTTGCGGACGGCGCGTGGGAGGCTCGCAAGCGCTTCCTCGTCGAGCTGATCCGTCTCGGGCTCGGCGACGGCGAAAAGTGGCGGGCGGGCCTGGTGGAGTGCCTGCGGCGGTTGTGGGCGGCCTCTCCCTCGCTGGAGAAATTGCTCAAGCACTTCGCCCTGTCGACGGCGCGCAAGCCGCTCGAGACCCTGGAAACCATCGAGACCTGGCTCGCGTACGACGTCGGCGGCGTGTTCGCGATGGCGGGCCGGGGTCCGGGGCGGGTCGTCGACGCCAACCCGCAGCTGGGGCTGCTCCGCCTCGACTTCGAGAAGGAGAAGCGCGTCCCGATGCCGATCGACGCGGCGCGGAAATACCTGACGCCGCTCCCCGCCGGTCACTTCCTGCGCCGGCGCCTCGAAGAGCCGGAGGTATTGGCTGCGGAGGCCGCGAGCGACCCGCAGGGGACGCTCGCCGCGATCTTCGAGAGCTATGCGGTTCCGATGGCGGTTCCGGAGATCAAGGCCGCGCTCGCGGGCGTGGTGGCTGAGGAGCAGTGGACGAGCTGGTGGAACCGCGCGAAGAAGAACCAGCGGATCCTCGCCTCCGGCAGCGGCACCCGAGTGCAGTACCGGCTCGCCGCCGGTGCTGGCGCCGAGGAGGAAATCCGCGCGGAGTTCGCCGCGGCCGCCCTCCCGCAACAGCTCGACTTGGTGCGCCGCCATGCCGGCCGCGGTCGTGAGCTGGCCGCGTTCTTCGGCGCGGCGCTCCTCGAACGGGCGGCGCAGGCCGGCACGCCGCCGGCACAGGTGTGGGAAGCGCTGATGCTGGCCGCCCGCACGGGGGCGCCGGCGGCCGTCGTGGAGGCCGCTCGCGCCGCCGTCCTGGAGAACGTCGGTCCTCTCGACCTCCTCGGCGAGCTGGGCGACGCCCAGCAGCGCGAGATCCTGCTCGATTTCGTGCGCGAGCACGATCCGGTCGGGTGGGCGCCCGTGTACGAAGCTTGGCTCGACGGCGAGCCCAGCCCGAAGCTGCTCTCGACGATCGCCAACACGCTGGTCGCGGCCGGGGAGAGCGCCAGGGTGCAGTCGTTCCTCGACCGGGCCCTCCTGCAACCGGCGCGTCACCCGTCGGCGTTGGTCTGGCTCTGCGAGGAGGAGGGCGAGGCGCTGCGGCCGCTCCTCGAGGAGCGCCGCGGCGGCGCCCTGCTCGTGCGCCTGGTCGAGCTCGCCGAACGCCGTGCGTTCAGCCCGTACCGGTCGCGGCTGAAGGAGATCCTCTCGGCCGGCGGGCTTGCCGGCCGGATCGTCGGTGAGAGGCTCACCGTGGACCAGGCGCGGCGCGTGGTGCAGATCCTCGAGCACCCCGGCGAACTCGCCGACGAGCGGAACTGGCTGCGCCGCGCGACGACGGCACGCTTCCCCGAGCTGCGGCAGGCACCCGAGCCGGACGTGGTCCCGGCGCTCGCGGCTACCGTCACGCGCCTGCAGACGGAGCTCAAGAACCTCCTCGAGAAGGAGATCCCCGAGACGTTGCGTGCCATCCAGGAGGCGCGCGCCCACGGCGACCTTTCCGAGAACTTCGAGTACCACGCGGCCCGCGCCCGGCAGGAGTTCCTCTCGGCGAGGGCCTCGGAGCTGCAGGCCGATCTCGGAAAGGTCCGGATCATCGATCCCCGCTCGGTGGACACGACCCGCGTGCGGGTCGGCACCCGGGTCTGGTTGCTGCCCCAGGCGGGAGGGGAGCGGCGGCCGATCGTGATCCTCGGACCGTACGAGGGGGACCCCGAGAGAGGGATCCTCTCGCACGGCTCGGAGGCGGCGCAGGGGCTCCTGGAGAAAGCGGTCGGTGACGCCGTCAGCTTCGACGGCGCGGCCTGGACCGTGGACCGAATCGAGCCGGGTCTCTGACCGCATCCTCGGCGCCGCCGGGCGAAACCGTTTTGAGATCATGTAGATAAACAAAGGGTCGCGGAATGGGCTCGCCTCGGCGGGGCGAGGGCTTGACTCGTCTCGAAGCCCTGACTAAGATTTCGTCTCATGACCGGTGGCAAGGACTGGGCCGTGTTCGTGTTCCCAAAGTGGACCAACGCGCTGAGGCCCGTTCTCGCAGCCGTGTTGGTTCTCGTGCCGGCGTACCTCGTGGTGCTGCTGGCCTACGGCGCCTCGCCGCGAACCACGAACGTCGGATATCGGCCGGTGCAGCCGGTGCCGTACAGCCACGCGCTGCACGCGGGCCAGCTCGGGATCGACTGCCGGTACTGCCACAACACCGTCGAGGTGGCGGCGCACGCGGCGTTGCCGCCGACCCAGACGTGCATGAACTGCCACGCCAGGATCCGGACAACGAGCCCGAAGCTGCTGCCGGTCCGGGAAAGCTACGCGACCGGGCTGCCGATCCCCTGGGTGCGTGTGCACGATCTCCCCGACTACGTCTACTTCAACCACTCAGCGCACGTGCGGCGCGGCGTCGGGTGCGTGGAGTGCCACGGTCGGGTGGACACCATGAACGTGGTGAGGCAGGTCCACCGCCTCTCGATGGGGTGGTGCCTCGATTGCCACCGTCACCCGGAGCCACACCTGCGGCCGCCGGACATGGTGACAAAGATGGACTGGGTCCCGCCCGAAGACCCGGAGGTGTACGGCCGGCAACTCCGGAAGGCCAACAACATCAACCCGCCGACGGATTGCTGGACGTGTCACCGATGAGACCGGGGAACGGGCCCAGCGGGCAGAAGAGGCGTCCTTCGTGGTCAGGGGTCGGAAGAGAAGTGGCGTCCGTGCCGTTCCCGCGGAAGCGGGAACCCGGGCGTGGGCGTAACGGTGTCGGATGCGCGGTGCAACTGACGGAGGGGGGTCGGCGGGCGTGGTGAAGGGGCCAATCGTGGGGAAGGAGCACTGGCGGAGCCTGGACGAGCTGGCCGACACGCCGGAGTTCCGCGCCCTGGTGGAGAGGGAGTTCCCGGGGCTCGCCGAGGAGCTGCTCTCGCCGCAGAGCCGACGTGCGTTCCTGAAGGTCATGGGCGCCTCGCTGGGGGCCGCGGGCCTCGCCGCCTGCCGGTGGCCCAAGGAGACGATCCTCCCGTTCGCCAGCCGGCCCGAGGGGCGGATCCCGGGTGTCCCGCAACAGTACGCGACGGCGATGGAGCTGAACGGTGCGGCGGTCGGCCTGCTGGTCACGAGCTACGACGGACGGCCGGTGAAGATCGAGGGAAACCCGCTCCACCCGGCGAGCCGCGGCTCGGCGAGCGCCCTCGCACAGGCGAGCCTGCTGGAGCTTTATGACCCCGACCGGAGCCAACGCGCGATCCGGCGGGACGGCGCCCAGGTCTTCACCTCGAGCTGGGACGAGTTCGCGGCGTTCGCCGGCCCACACTTCTCGGCGTTGCGGGCGAAGAGGGGTGCCGGCCTCGCCGTCCTGTCGGAGGACAGCTCCTCGCCGAGCCTCGCCCGGCTGCGGCAGCGCTTTGCCGGTCTGTTCCCGGAGGCGATGTGGGTCTGCTGGGAGGCGATCCCCCGCGACGACGGCCGCGGCGCGGCCGAGCGCCTGTTCGGCGCGCCGTTGCGCCCGTTGCTGCGTCTCGACCGGGCCGACGTGATCCTCTGCCTCGACGCCGACCCGATTCTGGATCACCCGGCCGCGCTCGCGTACGCCAGCGACTTCGCCGCCCGCCGGCGCGGCGAAGGCGGCACGATGAGCCGTCTCTACTCGGCCGGCGCGGTGATGTCGCTGACAGCCGCGGCGGCCGACCACCGCCTGGCCGTGCCCTCCTCGCGTGTCGCCGGAGTGGCCGCGCGGGTGCTGGTCGAGCTCGAGAAGCTCGGCGTAGCCGTGGCCGCAGGTCGCGAGTTCGGCCGGCTCGCAACGGCGGAGCCGGGGGAGGCCGCCTTCGCGGCGGCGGTCGCGGCGGACCTCGCGACCGCTCGCGGCCGCGGCCTCGCCGTCGCCGGTCCGGGCCAAACGGTCGCGCACGATGTCGCGGCGGCGATCAACGTCGCCCTCGGCAGCGTCGGCGAGACGGTCGTCTACGTCCGTGACGACCTGCCGACGGCGGCGTCCGCCTCCGATGGACTCGAGGCGCTCCTCGCCGCGGCCGATCGGGGCGGGGTCCACACGGCGCTGGTCCTCGGCGGCAACCCTGCCTACGCCGCTGCGCCGTCGCAGCGCTTCCTCGAGCGCTACCGGCTCATCCCGACGCGAATTCACCTGAGCCTGTTCGACGATGAGACGTCGCGCGCCTCCACCTGGCACCTGCCGCGCGCCCACTACCTCGAGGCGTGGGGTGACGCGCGCTCATGGGACGGGACGTACTCGGTGCAACAGCCCCTCATCGAGGCGCTCTACGGCGGGCGCACCCCGATCGAGGTGGTGGCGTCGCTTCTGGGCGAGGCGAACCCCGCGGGGTACGAGGTCGTCCGCGCAACGTTCAAGGGACTGGTGGCGCCGGACGGGTTCGATGAGACCTGGCGAAAGACGCTCAACGACGGCGTGCTCGCGGGAAGCGACTTCCCCGAGGTCAAGGTCGATGCGCCGCGGGCAGGGAACGGGGTCGCGGTGGCGACGGCGGCGGGCGGAAGCGAGGCGGCGGCCGGGTTCGAGGCGGTGTTCGTCACGGACGCGAGCGTCCACGACGGGAGGTTCGCGAACAACGCGTGGCTGCAGGAGATGCCGGACCCGCTCAGCAAGATCACGTGGGACAACGCGGCGCTGCTCAGCCCGAGGACTGCGGCTGCGGCCGGGGTCAAGCACGGCGACGTCGTGAGGGTCGCACGCGCGGACAGGGCGGTGGAGATCGCGGTGTACGTGATGCCCGGGCAAGCCGACGGCACGGTCGTGCTGCCGCTCGGTTACGGGCGGGTGGCAGCCGGCAACGTCGGCAACGGCGTCGGCGTCGACACCTACGTCCTGCGCGCGCCAGGCGCGCTGCACTTCGTGGGCGGCGTCGCGATCGAGAAGACAGGCCGCACCCACACGCTCGCCTGCACGCAGGACCAACAGGCGATCGACCGCGTCGGGTACGAGGCGCGCGGCCAGCGCATCGCCGAGATCGTCCGCGAGGGGACGCTCGCCGAGTTCGTGGCCGACCCCGCGTTCGTGCGGAAGCAGGACGAGCTGCCGGCGATGCTGCCGATCTTCACCTCACCGAAGCTGACCGGCGAGCACCAGTGGGCGATGAGCATCGACCTCTCGGCGTGCATCGGCTGCAACGCGTGCATGATCGCGTGTCAGGCCGAGAACAACATCGCGGTCGTCGGGAGAGAGCAGGTGATCCGCCACCGTGCGATGCACTGGATCCGCGTGGACCGTTACTTCTCCGGCAAGCCCGAGACGCCTACGGTCGCGTTCCAGCCGATGGCGTGCCAGCAGTGCGAGAACGCGCCGTGCGAGCAGGTCTGTCCGGTGGCCGCCACCATGCACTCCGACGAGGGGCTCAACGAGCAGGTGTACAACCGCTGCGTCGGCACCCGCTACTGCTCGAACAACTGCCCGTACAAGGTCCGGCGCTTCAACTTCTTCAACTACTTCAAGAACGTGCCGCAGACCGAAAAGATGGTGTTCAACCCCGATGTGACGGTACGCGGCCGCGGCGTGATGGAGAAGTGCAGCTACTGCATCCAGCGCATCGAAGCGGTGAAGATCGCGGCCAAGAACGACCGGCGGCCGATCCGGGACGGGGAGATCGTCCCGGCGTGCGCACAGACCTGCCCAGCCCAGGCGATCGTCTTCGGTGACATCAAGGACGCCGCGAGCCGGGTCTCGAGGTTGCGGGCGGCAAGCCGGGCGTACTCGGTGCTCGGTGAGCTGGACACGAAGCCGCGAACGACCTACCTCGCCAAGCTGCGCAACCCTTCCCCGAAGGTCGAAGAGGGTTGATGAGCGCGGCGCCCTTCCTCCCCGACAACACCATCGAAGCCCCGGGCACTCGCGCTCCGCTCGTGCTCGGCGGCAACGACTTCGCGTCCGTGACCGAGAAGGTCTGCGGGATCGTCGAGCGGCCCAAGCCGCCGCGCTGGTGGTACGTGGCGCTCGCCGTGTCCTCGGCTTTCACGGCGGCGCTCCTCGCGATGCTCGCCTACCTGTTCCTCGTCGGCATCGGCGTGTGGGGCGTGATGATCCCGGTCGGGTGGGGGTTCGCGATCGTCAACTTCGTCTTCTGGGTCGGGATCGGCCACGCGGGGACGCTGATCTCGGCGATCCTGTTCCTCTTCAGGCAGAAGTGGCGCACCGGGATCAACCGGTTTGCCGAGGCGATGACGATCTTCGCGGTCATGTGTGCCGGGTTGTTCCCCGCGATCCACACCGGCCGCCCCTGGTTCGACTACTGGCTCTTCCCGTACCCCAACCAGATGTACGTGTGGCCAAACTTCAGGAGCCCGCTGCTGTGGGACGTCTTCGCGGTCTCGACCTACTTCATCGTTTCGCTGCTGTTCTGGTACTCGGGGATGGTCCCGGACCTGGCCACGCTGCGCGACCGGGCAAAGACTCGGGCGCGGAAGATCGTGTACGGCGTCCTTAGCCTGGGCTGGCGCGGCTCGGGTCGGCACTGGCACCGGTACGAAAGGGTGTACCTGATGCTGGCGGCGCTGGCCACGCCGCTCGTTCTGTCCGTCCACTCGGTAGTGAGCTTCGACTTCGCCGTCGCCCAACTGCCCGGGTGGCACTCGACGATCTTCCCGCCGTACTTCGTTGCCGGCGCGATCTTCTCCGGGTTCGCCATGGTGATCACGCTGATCGTACCGGTGCGGTCGTTCTTCGGGCTGCAGAACCTGATCACCGCCCGGCACCTCGACAACATGGCCAAGATCACGCTGGCGACCGGCCTGATGGTCGCGTACTCCTATGCGATCGAGTTCTTCATGGCCTGGTACTCCGGCAGCCAGTTCGAACGGTTCGCCCTCGCGAACCGGGCGCTCGGCCCGTACGCCTGGGCGTTCTGGATCATGATCGCCGGCAACGTGGTCGCGCCGCAGGCGTTCTGGTTCAAGAAGGTGCGGACGACGCCGTGGATGCTGGTGGTCGTTGCGCTCGGCGTCAACGTCGGGATGTGGTTCGAGAGGTTCGTGATCGTGGTGTCGTCGCTGTCGCGCGACTACCTGCCCTCGAGCTGGGGCTACTACAAGCCGACCTGGGTCGACTTGCTGACCCTCGCCGGCTCGTTCGGCCTGTTCTTCACGCTCTTCCTGCTGTTCCTGCGTTTCGGACCGATGATCGCGATGGCGGAGGTCAAGAGCGTGATGCCGGCGGCCGGCCTCGACCGGGGGCCCCACCATGGGCACGGGCAGTACTGGGGCGAGATCCCGCACCAGCACGACCGCCAGAAGGGGGACGCGAGGCCATGAGCGAGCCACACGCCGGCACCGCGGCTGGAGGGCCCAGGCGCTGGGGGTACCTGGCGGAGTTCGACTCGGTGGGGGCGCTGCTCGCGGCGGTCGAGAAGGTGCGCGACGCGGGGTTCGTGAAGTTCGACGCGTTCGCGCCGTTCCCGATCCACGGTCTGGACGAGAGCATGGGGATCCGTACGAGCCGCCTGCCGCTGGTGGTCCTGGGCGGCGGCATCACCGGGGCCGCCGCGGCGCTCCTCATGCAATGGTGGATGAACGCCTTTGACTACCGCTACATCATCAGCGGCAAGCCGTTCTTCGGCCTCCCCGTGGCGATCCCGATCACGTTCGAATTCACGATCCTGCTGGCGGCGGTCGGCGGATTCCTCGGCTTGTGGATCGCCAACCGGCTGCCCGAGCTCTATCACCCGGTGTTCCAGAGCGCCCGCTTCCGCTCGCGGGCCACGACGGACGGGTTCTTCATTACCGTGCAGGCCGACGACCTCAAGTTCGACCTCGCAGGCACGAGAACATTCCTCGAGACCCTTGGCGCGCGCCAGGTGGAAGAACTGGAGGAGGAATGATCCCGCGCGGGCTCGTCTACGGCGCCGTCCTGCTGGCCGCCCTCGCGCTCATCCCACTGGCGCTGATCGCGCGCGCCCGCGTCACCACGTCGGACGTGCCGCGGATCCAGCTGATCCAGGACATGGGCCGGCAGCCGAAGTTCAAGACGCAGTCGGCCGACCCGATGTTTGCCGACGGGCGCGCGATGCGGCCGGAGGTGCCGGGAACCGTGGCGCGCGGCGAGCTGCACGCGGACGGCGCGTACTGGGCCGGGCGCACCGCCGACGGGTGGGTGACGGCGTTCCCGGTGGCGGTCACCGACCGCTTGATGCGGCGCGGCCAGGAGCGGTACGACATCTTCTGCGCCCCCTGCCACGGGCTGGCGGGCTACGGGGACGGGGCGGTCGCGAAGCGCGCCGACGCGTTGCAGGAAGGCACATGGACGCCGCCGTCCTCGTACCATACCGATCTCGTGCGGCAGCGGCCGGTGGGGTTCATCTTCAACACGATCAGCAACGGGATTCGCAACATGCCGGCGTACGGCCCGCAGATCCCGGTGGCGGACCGCTGGGCGATCGTGGCGTACGTGCGCGCCCTGGAGCGCAGCCAGGACGCGCACGTCACGGATGTGCCGCGCGAGCTGCAGGGGCAGCTCAGGTAGGGGTGAGGGGATGATGAGCCAGGTGCCCGGACCCGTCCTTGAAGAGCGTCGCCTCGGGGCCATGGGCGAGCGCCTGTGGCGGGGCGCCGCGCTCGCCGGCATCCTCGCGATCGGCGTCAGCCTCGGGGTCGCTGCCGTCACGCCCGACGGCTGGCACCGCTTCTTCTTCGCCTACCTCCTGGCCTTCGCCTTCGTTCTCAGTCTCGCCCTCGGCTCGCTCTACTTCGTGCTCCTCCACCACCTCACCAACTCGGGCTGGAGCGTGGTGCTGCGGCGGATCGCCGAACTGTTCGCCGGGACGCTGCCGTTCCTCGCGGTGCTCGGTGTGCCGCTGTTGTTCGGGATGGGGGAGCTCTACCCCTGGGCGCGGGATGGGTACGCGGCCGCACACGCCAAGGCCGCCTACCTCAACGTGCCCTTCTTCGCCGTTCGAGGGGTGATCTACTTCGCCGTCTGGGGCTCGCTCGGCCGTTTCTACCTGCGGAGCTCGTCGGCGCAGGACGTCTCGGGGGATGTGTCGCTCACGGTGACGATGCGCCGGTGGTCGGCGCCCGCGATGATCGCGTTCGCAGTCACGTTGAGCTTCGCGGCGTTCGACTTGTTGATGTCGCTGGACCCGGGGTGGTACAGCACGATCTTCGGCGTGTACTACTTCGCCGGAGCGGCGGTGGGCGTGTACGCGCTCCTGACCGTGACGGCGTTTCTCCTCCAGCGTGCCGGTTTCATCCGCCGGTCGGTGACGGTCGAGCATTACCACGATCTCGGCAAGCTGCTCTTCGGTTTCGTGGTCTTCTGGGCGTATATCGCGTTCTCGCAGTACATGCTGCAGTGGTACGCGAACCTCCCGGAGGAAACGCACTGGTTCGTGGCGCGCCAGAGCCACGGCTGGGGGTGGGTCGGCCTGGCCCTCGTGTTCGGGCACTTCCTGATCCCGTTTGCGGCCCTGCTCTCCCGCGCGCCGAAACGCCGGCCGAGGTACCTCGCAGCCATGGGCGCGTGGATGCTCGTCATGCACTGGGTGGACCTTTACTGGCTCGTGATGCCGGCGGCGAGCCCGGCCAGCCCGGCGCTCCACGTCGTGGACGTGACGGTCGTTCTCGGGTTGGCCGCCCTTCTGGTGGCGGCGGCGGCGTTCCTGGCGCGCGGCCGGGCGCTGGTGCCGGAGGGCGACCCGCGCCTTGAAGAGTCGCTCGCGTTCGAAAACGCGTGAGGACGGAGGCAAGCGTGCGAGAGGGCGGCGAACCGAACACCCCGCTGACGGCGCTGGTCGGCATCGTCTTCGCGATCGTGCTGTTCGTGGTCGTGGTCTTCCTGCAGGCGTTCTTCTATCAGCAGCAACAGGCGGAGAACGATCGCAAGGTCGTGGCCGTGGCCCCACAGGAGCTTTCGCAGCTGCGGTCGCAGCAGCTCGGGGAGCTGCACGGCTACCGTTGGGTGGACGAAAAGGCGGGTGTCGTCGCGATCCCGATCGGCCGTGCCATGGAGCTGGTGGTGCGCGATGGCGGGAGGTCGCCATGGCCGTCCGTGCAGCCCCCCCTCCCAGCCCGCCCCAGGCGTCTTCGCCCCGCCCCGCCGCGCCGAAGGGATAGCTGGAATTGCGCCGGGCCCAGAGCGTTTCTCATCTGTAAGGGCAACACATTCCGCGCGCTGCCGGGGTAATCCCGGGATCCGCGGTGGCTTTGCTAGGGGGGGCGGCGATGACGGTGCGGTGCGGCGTGTTGGCGGTCGTCACGATGGTGGCGTTGGCGGGGCCGCCCGGCGGGGCCGAGGCGGTGCAGCGCAGCGAGCCGTTGCCGAAAGCGCTCGAGGGAGTAGGTATCACCGAGCACCTCGGGGCACGCGTGCCACTGGGCCTCGAGTTCACCGCCGAGGACGGGACGCCGGTCCGGCTTTCACGCTACTTCGACGGCAAGAAGCCGGTCATTCTGACGCTCAACTACTACCGCTGCCCGATGCTCTGTGGCCTTCTCCTCCACGGCCTGGTGGACGGTTTCAAGGCCCTGTCCTGGACCCCCGGAAACCAGTTCGAGGTGATCACGCTCAGCTTCGACCCGCTGGAGACCCACACGCTGGCGATGCTCAAGAAGGAGAGCTACATATCGGAGTTGGGACGCCCAGCCGCCGCCGCCGGCTGGCACTTCCTGACCGGAAGCCAAGCGAACATCAAGGCGCTGACGGACGCCGTCGGGTTCTCGTACCGGTACGACGAGGAGCGCCAGCAGTACGCCCACCCCACCGGGATCTTCCTCCTGGCGCCGGACGGCCGGATCACGCGCGTCCTCTACGGAGTCACATTCCCGTCGAGGACCCTCAAACTGGCACTGACCGAGGCCGGGGAGGGGAAGGTCGGTTCGGCCGGAGACCAGATCCTGCTGTACTGCTTCCACTACGACTCCAACGCGGGGCACTACGTGGTCGCGGCCGGCAACCTCATGCGGCTGGGCGGCGTCGCGACGCTGCTCGTGGTCGGGGTCTGGTTGGGGGTGGCGTGGCGGCGCGGCGCGAGCAAGAAGGCGGACTCGGGGCCGGGGACCGATGCTCCCGGCCTGTGAAGAAGGACAACGTCAAGGCCCGAATGCAGGCTCCCCCCGTCGCGGTCGGGGGAGCGGCGGAGGGCGGGGGAGCGGCACCTTGAACCTGGGGCGTGATCTCGTAGGCAGGCTCTTCTCCTGGGCGGGCGTCCAGGCGGCGGGCGGATTCTGGATGCCGGTCGAGGGTTCGACCGGTGCGGCGGCGGTGGACCACCTCTTTTCCTTCATCCTCTGGGTTTCGGTTCTCTTCTTCGTGATCATCGTGGGCCTGATGGTCCTGTTCGTCGTGCGCTACCGGCGGCGGCCGGGGCGCCTGGAGGCGGAGCCGGCCCCGGCGCACAACACGGCGCTCGAGATCACCTGGACTGTGATCCCGATCCTGATCACGATCGCGATCTTCATCTGGGGGTTCAAGGCCTACCTCGACGTCAACACGCCCCCGGCGAACTCGTACGAGGTCATGGTCACCGGGCAGAAGTGGAAGTGGCTCTTCACGTACCCCAACGGCCACGTGGACGACAACCTGCACGTGCCGGTGGACACGCCGATCCGGCTCGTCATGACCTCCGAGGACGTGATT
>CAWBLW010000003.1:0-811821 GCA_963789745.1 uncultured Acidobacteriota bacterium
CCCGCATGTGCAGGTTCGAGTCCTGCCGCCCCAGCCAAACTGCGTTGCGAGGACCGCATGCACGAGAACAGGCCTTTGGTCGTACTGTCCGGCCGGGCACACCCGGAGCTGACCGACCGCATCTGCGACTACCTCCAGATCCGCCGCGGCGCCGTGCGCCTGTACAACTTCTCCGACGGCGAGTGCGGGTGTCAGATCGAGGAGAACGTGCGCGGCGGCGACGTGTACGTCGTACAGCCGACATGTCGGCCGGTCAACGAAAACCTCATGGAGCTGCTGATCATCCTCGACGCGTGCAGGCGGTCGTCGGCGAGCCGCGTCACCGCGGTGATACCGTACTTCGGCTACGCCCGGCAGGACCGCAAGGACCGGCCGCGGGTGCCGATCACCGCCAAGCTCGTCTGCGACCTGATCACCTCCGCGGGCGCGGCGCGCATTCTCTCGATGGACCTGCACGCGGCGCAGATCCAGGGCTTCTTCAACATCCCGGTGGACCACTTGTTCGCGGCGCCCGTGCTGATCGACGAGATCCGCCGCCTGCAGCTTCCCGACCTGGTGATGGTCTCCCCCGACGCCGGCGGCGTGGAACGCGCCCGCGCGTTCGCCAAGCGCCTCTCGGCCGGCCTGGCGATCGTCGACAAGCGGCGAACCAGCCCGAACCAGGCCGAGGTCATGAACATCATCGGCGAGGTCGACGGCCGCACGTGCGTGATCGTGGACGACATCATCGACACCGCCGGAACGCTCGTGAAGACGGCCGAGGGGCTCGCCGAGCGCGGCGCCACCCGCGTGCTGGCAGCCGGAGTGCACCCGGTGCTGTCGGGGCCGTCGGTGGCGCGCATCGAGGGGTCCGTGATCGAAGAGGTGGTGGTCACGGACACGATACCCTTGAGCGACCAGGCGCGTGAGAGCGCGAGGATCCGCCAGCTCTCGGTCGCCGAGCTGCTCGGCGAGGCGATCCGGCGGATCCACGAGGCGAAGTCGGTTTCGAGCCTCTTCGTCTAGAGGTGGTCGACTGTTGCATGTCTCTGTGGTAGAGTTCTCGCCCCTTGTGGCTTGGCCGCGAGGCCGGAGGTAGGTGTCATGGACGAGCTCGTGATCGAGGTGGAGCGTCGCAGCTCCACTGGCAAAGGCGCAAACCGGAAACTCCGCCGGCAGGGGTTGATTCCCGCGGTCGTGTACGGCGGCAAGGACAAGGAAGCGGTGCCGGTCGTCCTCGACCGTCATACCGTGACCGAGCTGCTGCGCCAGGAGAAGGGGCGCAACACGGTCTTCCTGCTCAAGATGAAGGGCACCAAGCAGGAGCGCCACGCGATGGTGCGCGACGCCCAGATCGACCCCCTCACGCGCCAGTACGCCCACCTCGATTTCATCCGTGTCATCAAGGGCCAACGGCTCAAGGTGGAGGTTCCGGTCGTACTCGAAGGCGAGGCCGCGGGCGTCAAGATCGGCGGGTTCCTCGACTGGGTGGGCCGTACGCTGCACGTCGAGTGCGCGGCGGAGGCGATCCCGGAGTCGTTCCGAGTCGATGTCACCAACCTCGAACTTGGCCAACACATCGCGGCCGCCGAGTTGCCGCTCCCCGAGGGCGTCAAGCTGCTCGACGACCCGCATAAGATGATCGCGACGGTCAAGACCCACGCCAAGGAAGTCGAGGAGACGAAGCCGGAGGAAGCGGTCGCCGCCGGTGCGGAAGGCGCCGAGCCCGAAGTCATCAAGCGCGGCAAGGCCACCGAGGAGGGGAGCGGGGACGCCGAGTAGTCCTGGCACCTCGAACCCATGGGTATTGGCGCGGTCGTCGGGCTCGGCAATCCGGGCACGGAATACGCGGGCGGCCGCCACAACATCGGCTTCCGGGTCGTTGACGAGATGGCGCGTCGCTGGCGCCTCGATGTGTGGCGCAGCCGGTACCGCTCGAAGTTGGTGCGCCGAAGCGGCGGCCGGCCGACCTATCTGGTCAAGCCTCAGACCTACATGAACCTCTCGGGGGACGCCTTCGCGTTGTTCTGCGAGGGCGAGGAACTCGTCCCCGCCGAGTGCCTGGTGGTGGTCGATGACGTCGATCTTGCGCTCGGACAGCTCCGCCTTCGCCCACGTGGCGGGCCCGGCACGCACAACGGCCTCCGGTCGATCGTCGAGGCCGTCGGCGAGGGGTTCCCCCGCCTGCGCCTGGGGATCCGCGGCGCGCGGGCCTGGGACGACCTCTCGGAGTACGTGCTCGCCCCGTTCGAGCCTGACGAGTTGACCGCCGTCGACGAGATGGTCGGGCGCGCCGCCGACTGCGTCGAGGCCGCGTTGCGGGTCGGGGTCGGCCGCGCGGCGACGCAGTTCAACCACGTCCCCCCCCCGCCCGAATAGCCTCGCCCGGGGCGCCGCCGGCGTCGGACCACAATCCTGGCGGGGGGGCCCGCGGCCGCTCCACCGCCCGCCCGGCCGCTCTAGACCCCCGCGCCCCCCGCGAGCCGCGGCGGAGCCGCGTCTCGCCTGGCGTTGCGCTCGCCGCGCTCGCATCCTCACATAGCCTCCGGCTATGCTCCGGTGCGGCGGGGTTCGCGCGCCTTGCGATAGGCCCAACGGCGGCGGCGCGGCTACACGCCGCAAGTGGCGATGCCCTGCCTATCGGGGAGGCTTGTATCTTCGAGGGGCGCTCGGGGCTGCGCGGCCTGCGGCCGGCGCAGCCGCTTCTGACCACTGACCACGGGTCACGGACCACTGTGTTCCGCTTGCTTTTTCCGCCGTTTGGGTTAGAATCCTCGTTCCGCCAGGCATGGCGGGTTCCTTGCTCCCGCCTCGATGCGGGGGCCGAAGGCCGAAAGGAGAGCCCATGCCGCTGTACGAACTCGGTGTCATCCTCGACGCATCCCTGGACGACGAGCAACGCTCGGCGTTCCTCGGCGAGCTCAAGGAGTTGCTCGCCAAGGAAGGCGCAACCGTCACCAAGGAGGATGTGTGGGGCAAGCGCATCCTCGCGTACATGATCAAGCACAAGCGCGAGGGGTATTACGTATTCTGGCAGTACGAGGCGCCCGGCACGGTGGTCAAGCCGCTCGAGTACCGCCTGCGGCTGTCCGACCAGGTGTTGCGCTTCCTCAACCTCAACTTGGACCGTGAGATGCAACGAGCCCGCAAGATGGCCAAGGTGCGCGCCGAGCAGAAGGCCGCCAAGCGCGCTGCCAAGGAGCGCGCGGAGGCTGCCGTAGTTGCCGCGGCCCCCACGGTCCGCGAGGAGGCGTGAAATGTCGAAGAAGAAGTACTTCGTCAAGCGCAAGAAGACCTGCAAGTTCACCGCCGAGGGGATCGAGTACATCGACTACAAGGACATCGACCTCATCCGGCAGTACGTCCCGGTGTCGGGAAAGATCCTCCCGCGCCGCGTTTCGGGCACGAACCCGATCTACCAGCGCAAGCTCACCCGGGCGATCAAGCGCGCGCGCCTGATGGCGCTGCTGCCCTTCCTGGGAGACTGAGAGAGCGCTGGTGATGGCTTCGGCCTCGCCTCCCTCCAAACCGCCATCCCTGCGTTTTGTCGGCCCAGGGATGGCGGGTTTGTTTTCGCTGCTCGTGTTCGCGAGCCTGCCCCTGCTTCCGCTCGTCGGCGTGTTCCTGGCCCTGCTGGCGTCGCTGCCTCTGGTGCACGTCGTGGCTACGGGCCGGCCCTCGTTCCTGGCGTGGGGGTGGGTCGCGACCGGGATGGCCGGCGCCGTGCTGATCTGGCACCAGCCGTGGATGGTGGCGGCGACGGCCGGCTACCTGCTGGTGGCGGTGTGGCCGGCGGTTTCGGTGGAGACATGGCTGCGTCGGCCGTGGAGCACGGGGCGGTGGGCGGCGATCGTCGCTCTCGTTGCGCTCGCCATCGCTGTGGCGGTGATGACGGCGATCGTCTACCCGGCGGCGCCGGCGGACGCCCTGACGCAGATGTTGACCCGCGCCGGCGGCGGGTTGGGCAGCCTCGGCAAGCTTTTGGGCGAGGAGGGCGGGGGCGAGGCGCTGGTCGCCCAGGCGCTCCACATGGCCGCCTACCTCGCGCCCTCGTTCACGGCGCTGTACGTGCTGACGGCGGCGCTGTGGCTGCGCCCGCGATTGCCGCTTCTCGGCATGACGCGCGGGGCCGAGCCCTTTTCGCTCTACGCGTCGGAAGAGTGGCTCCCGGTCGGGTTCGCCCTCGGCGGCCTCGGCTGGGTGTTCGCGCCCGAGCCGGCCAAGTGGTTGGCTGCGAACCTCTTGGTTACGGTGCTCGGGTTGTATTTCGTGCACGGGCTCGCTATCATCCTTTTCTACCTTGGGCGCCGGTTCGGTGGGAACCGGTGGGTTCGGCTAGGCGTCATGGTGTTTGCCCTGCAGATTCCGGTGGCCTTGGCGTTCTCGGCCCTCGGTCTGGCCGACAGCTTCTTCCGACTGCGCCGGGGTGGAACAGACGACGGAGGACGTGAAGCATGAAGGTGATACTCAACGACCATGTGGACCAACTCGGCGAGCGCGGCGCGACCCTCGATGTGAAACCGGGCTTCGCGCGAAACTACCTGATCCCGAAGGGACTCGCCTACCAGGCGACGCCGGCGAACCTGGCGCGATTCAAGCAAGACACCAGGAAATGGGAGCAGGTGCAAGCCAAGGAGAAGGGCGAGGCCGACCATATCGCCGGCCAACTCGCCGGGGTCGAGCTCACGTTCGTCCGGCGCTCCGGCGAGGGCGACGCCCTGTACGGGTCGGTGACCTCCTCCGACGTCGCGGATGCGCTTTCCGAGCGCGGACTCGCCGTGGACCGCCGGCGGATCGCCCTCGAACACATCAAGCGCATCGGCACGTTCACCGCGGAGGTCAAGTTGCACCGCGAGGTGCGGGTGCCGATCACGGTGCACGTCCGTTCCGAGGTGGAGAAGCAGGGGCAGGGAAGCGAGGCGTAGGTCGCGTGAGCGACGGCCACCCCCCCGCGGGCGCGGCAGGGACCCCGGCGCGACCGGGTCCCAGAACACAGGGGTGGCTACTGCGACTGCTGCGGCGTGCGGCCAGAGCGGCATTGTGGCCGGAACTCGAGCGGATCGACGGGGACCTGGCCGCGGCCACGGCGCTCGCGACCGCTGTGGAGCGCGAAGCGGCCAACAGAGCCGAACCGCAGCGTCGCCTCCGTACCCGGCTCGACGAGACCGCGGCGGCGGTCATCGACCTGCGCCAGGCCTTCCTCGTCACCCGCGGCGAGTTCGAGGACGTGCGCGACCATCGGCTGGCCGAGCTCGCCGACGGGACCGCGAGGGCGAGCCAGGCGGCGGCGGCGGTGCAGCGGGAGGTGGAGTCGCTGCGGGACGGTCGCGTGCCGACCGCGGAGGCCGCGCTCGCCGGGTTGCAGCATGCCGCCGAGGCGCTGCAACGTGAGGTGGAATCGCTTCGCGACGCCCGCATCCCGCAGGCGGAGGCCGGCATCGAGCGCGTGCAGCGCGCTATCGACGCCTCCCCGGCGACGATCGCGGGCGTTCAGTCACTCGCGGAGGAACTGCGCGACCGGAGGCTGCCGGCCCTCTCGGCCCGTACCGACGCACTCGTCGAGCGCCTGCACGAGGAGCTCACCGAGGTCGCGGGGCTGGCGGAGCGAGTCGCCCGGCACGAACCGCTGCGCATCGCCGTCGATCCGGCCGTCGAGGCGCGGATTCCGGCCGCGGTCGCGGCCGCGTCGCGTTCCTTTGCGGACGAGTTCCGCGGCGACCGTGGCGAGATCCTCGGCCGCGCCGCCGAGCACCTCCGCCTGCTCGGAACGGCAGCGCCGGTGCTCGACCTCGGCTGCGGTCGGGGGGAACTGCTCGAGGTGCTGCGCGACGCCGGCATCGAGGCGCGCGGCGTGGACGCCGACCCTGCGATGGTGGCGGCGTGCCGAAAGCTCGGTCTGGCCGCCGACCAAAGCGACGCCCTCGCCGCGCTGAGCCAGGCGGCGCCGGGCAGCCTGGGCGCAATCACGGCGGTCCATATCGTCGAGCACCTCTCGGCGGCCGGCTGGATGGTTCTCGTGGAGGGTGCGGCCGCGGCGCTGCGACCGGGGGGGTTGCTGCTGATCGAGAGCCCGAATCCGGAGTCGCTGCGCGTCGGCGGCGGTCTGTTCTGGCTGGACCCGACGCACCGCGCCCCGGTGCACCCCGAGGCGCTCGCATTCGTTGCGCGAGCGCTCGGGCTCGAGGTGGTGGAAACCAGGTTTCTGCACCCCTTCCCGCTCGACCAGAGGCTTGCTAGCCCTTCGCAGCCCGAGGCCGTGCGGGAGTTGGCGGCGAAGCTCGACGGGTGGCTCTCCGCCCCGCGCGACTACCTGCTGGTCGCGAGAAAACCCTAACGCCATCGCTTAGGGCGCTGCCGATAGCGGACCGTCTGCTGCGTTGCCCTTCGGCGGCTCGCGTGCTCACGTAGCCTCCGGCTACGCTCCGCCGCGTCCGCCTCGGGCGCCTTGCATCCGGCCCACTCTCGGCGGCGCGGCTACACGCCCCGAGTTGCGACGCCCTGCCTGTCGGGGTTGGGTTCGTCTTCGAGGGAGGGGCCCGAGGCCGCGCGGCCTGGGGCCGGCGCGGCCGGCTCGGACCACGACCCACGATCCACGATCCACGTCTTTGGTGTAGCGTTGCTCCAGGGGAGGGAGCGGCCGGTGCGACCGTTCAAGCTGGAGCGGTACTTCGCGGAGTACGAGTTCAGGACGTCGTGGCAGCTCAGCGCGTCGGACTGCGAAACCCTCGCCATGGCGGAGTTGCTGGCCATGGCGCCACCCGCGAGCCTCGAGCTGTGGCGCGAGCTGCGCCTGGGTTACACGGAGACGGCGGGGCACCCGCTCCTCCGCGCCGAGGTGGCCGGCCTCTACGAGACGATCGCTCCCGAAGGCGTGATGATCGCGGCCCCCGAGGAGGCGATCTTCATCGCGATGCAAACGCTGCTGGCGTCGGGTGATCACGTCGTCGTCGTGTCGCCGTCCTACCAGTCCCTGCACGAGGTGGCTCGGCACATCGGGTGCGGTGTGACGCGCTGGGAGCTCGAACCCGGCCCCCGGGGTTGGCGGCTCGATGTCAGCCGGCTGGAACGGCTGGTCGAGCGTCGCACGCGGATGCTCGTCATCAACTTCCCGCACAATCCGACCGGCCATACACTGTCGCGAGCCGAGCTCGGGGCGATCGTCGAGCTCGCTCGGGAGCGCGATCTCTACCTCTTCTCGGACGAGATGTATCGAATGCTCGAGTACGGCATCGACGGACGGCTGCCCGCAGCGTGCGACCTGTACGAGAAGGGGATCTCACTCGCGGGGCTGTCGAAGGCGTTCGGGCTCCCCGGCCTGCGGGTGGGGTGGCTGGCGACCCGGGAGAGCGCGTTGCTCGAGCGATGGGTAGCGTTCAAGGACTACACGACGATCTGCACCAGCGCGCCAAGCGAGGTCCTGGGGATCATCGCGCTGCAGAGCCGCGAACCGATTCTGCTTCGCAACAGCGAGATCGTCCGCGCCAACCTGGCGGCTGCAACTGAGTTCTTCGCCGTGCACGACGACCGCTTCGGCTGGCTCGCCCCGAAGGCCGGGCCGGTCGCATTTCCCACGTGGCGTGGCGACGATACGGTCGAGCGCTTCTGCCGGCAGGTCATCGACGGTGCCGGCGTGCTGATCGTGCCGGGAAGCATGTTCGAGGCGCCTGGGGACCACTTCAGGATCGGGCTGGGGCGGAGGGGGCTCCCCGATGCCCTCGCCAGGCTGGCGGAGTACCTGGAAGGCCGGCGCGTCTGAGGCGCCGGCGCATCGCGCCGCCGGCAGGCCTGGCGGGACTAATGCTTGACGTGGCGGCGGAACAGGTCCTTGAGCGCTAGCAGCACCTGCACGAAGTTGTGCTCCTTGAGGAACTCCTGCAGGTCGTTGCGGGACGTGCCGGCCTGCATCTTCTCCTTGGAGGCGTCGAACAATCCGAAGAAGTCGGAGATTGGCTTGAGGCCCAGCTTGACGAAATGGTTGCGGTACCACTGTGACTCTCGGACGCTCTCCCAGGTGCGGCTCTGCATCGCGACCACGGAGCCGTTCCAGAGGCCGTCGGCGAGCGACGTCACCTCCTGATAGATGGCGGTCAGGACGGTCGAGCTGTCGCCCCGCTTGAGCGCCGCTTCGATCTCCTGGGGTCCGAGAACAGGAGCCGTGGCGGGCGATGAGACCGCCTCCGGCGCAGCAGGGTCGGCCGCGGGGCTCGGTCCGGGCGCGGGTGCGGGTTCCGGCTCAGGTTCCACCGCAGCGGCGACAGGTTTTGGCTGATCGGCCGGAGTCTGGGGCGCCGCGACCGCAACGAGGGGGACGGGCGAGGTGGCGGCCGTCGCCGGTCCGGACCGTTTGGCCCGGGAAGGTTCGAGGGCGTCCTCCGCCTCGACGGCGGGAGGAGGGGCGCTGATCGCCCGCTTGAGGCGCTCTTCGAAGCTCACGAGGAAGCCGAGGTCGGCCTCGGAGATCGGGCGTGCGTACGCGATCCGGTTCAGGATGGTGTCGAGCTCGAGGAACCTGATCCGCAGCATATGTTCGTCCGGCGCGAGCGGGAGGAAGCGTTGCAGCAGGTTGGGCGCGGCGCAGATGATGTCGTAAAGGTTGACATAGCCGGCGAAGTCGAGCGCGTCCACGCTGTCGGAGAGGTTCCAGTTGATGCTCGCTTCGCGGGCCTGCCGCTGAGCCAGGAACTCGCGGGGCTCAGCCGGGATCCCTGCCACTTCCCAGTTCTGGCCGTGGGTCGCGCGCAGGTTGTCCCGGACGATCTTGCGCAGCCTGAGCAGGAGGTCGCTGGAGAGCTGGCAGGCGTCGAGGTTGGTGTCGAGTTTGGCCATTGGTATCCGTCAGTTCCATGGATTCGTGCTGCGGAGGTGGGCCCACCGGCGGAGGAAGCGCTCGCGGCGCTCCAGTTCGCGCACCGCCAGGAGCAAGAGCCTGGCGCGCGTCAGCGGGTCCGGGACGTTGAGGAAGCCTTGCTGCTGCTCCGGCGGCATGCCGAGTCCCGCCGTGATGCGCCATGTGAGGGCGCTGAGGTCGCCGCCCGGGGGGACCGCGGCATCGCGTCCGAGGCGCCGACACAACCGCCCGTAGCGGACGTGGAGCAGCCGGCCGACCGGGTCGCCCCGGCGTTCGACCACCTCCTGTTCGGGGAAGCGCTCGGCCCGCACCATCAGGTCGTCGTCGCTCTGCAATGAGACCAGACGGCACCTGGTGACGCCGCGCAGGGATGTCTCTCCCTCTGCGCCGTCGCTCACGATGGCGGTGACGCCGACCTCGTGCACCGACTCCCCGTCGGCGAGCGACGCCACCACGGCGCCGCCGTGGTCGCGGGCGCGTGCGAGCGCGGCGCGGGTTTCTCCTGCCTCGGACGGGACGGCACAGCGTTCGCCGGGCAGCAGGACAAGGCCCTGCAACGGGTAGAGGGGAAGCACGAACACGCCTCGCATTGCGCAAATAGTATACCCGTCGCCTGCGGCCAACCCAAGCGGCCAGGAGCCCGCAGGCAAGGAGGGCAACACAAGGGCCGAGCTCGCCCCTCGCCGCGCCCCACCGTGCCTCGAGGATCGGTCCGGGTCAGGTGGTGCCGCCGGGGCGGCCGGCTGCGGCCGCCGAGAACTCCCCGGTACGGCGGACCGTCGCCAGGATGCCACCCGCCAGCAGGACCACGAGGCCGCCCCAGAGCAGGCCGATCATCGGTTTGATCGTGAGATCCACCGAGAACTGCATCGGCTCGCCCACGTCCGGCGGGGCTTGGGGATCGAGGATCTGGATCTCGACCGTCTTCTCGTTCGGGTCCATTCGGCCCGTGCGCACCTTGACGCCCGGCAGGCCGGGCACGTCGGCGTCGTCGTGGCGGTCGCCGCTCTCGCCGCCGTGGAAGAATGGCGTGATCTCGGTGGTCTTGCCGCCGCTGCCGACCTTGAGCACCGCGCCGATGTTGATCTTGCCGGCCTGGGGATCGAAATCCGAAAGGTCGAAATCGTCGAAAGTGAGCGTTGCGCCCTTGTAGGTCAGCGACTCGCCCCGGTGCAGTACGGCACTCTTGGCGATGCCGGCACCGAAGCCGGTCACCGAAAGGCGCACGTGGCCGGTGTTGGCGTTGATCCCGTTGAGCGCCACCGTTGCGTTCTTGAAGCCGGCGATCGCGACCGGGTCGGCGATGAACTCGCCGCCGCCGGCGCTGCGCAGGAAAGGCGTCAGCTGCTGCGTTTGTGCTGGACCCTTTACGGTGAGGCGGGCGCCGATCGCCACCTTTTCGTTGTCGCCGTGCGCGCCGGACATGTCGAACCCATCGAAGGTGACGGCGAGCGGCCCGACCTTCCCGGTGTCCCCCTTGCCCAGGTCAAGGCTGTCGCCGTTCTCCGGGGGCCGGCCCGGGTCGAACTCGATCGGCGAGACGTAGACGTCGTGGGTCAGCTGCATGTGGACATCGGGGTTGGCGACGAGCTGGTTCGACTTCTCGTTGCGGAAGAGGTGCGGTCGCGCCACGTAGGTGCGGCCGCCACTTTCCTTGACCTCGACCAACATGGCGTCTCGCGCGGTTGGCGTGGGCTTGTCCACCCCCTTGAACGTCAGGGTATAGCCCATCACCTGCTTGCTTTGCCCCAACGGGAGCACGACCTTCGCCGATCGGTCGTACGCGGAGGACGTGACGATCCCCGCCAGCATCAGGCCGAGCCCAACGTGAGCGAGGTATCCGCCCGCCGAGCGCAGCTTCCCCTGCCTGACCTCGTCCCACGTCTTGAGCAGGTTGGAGAAGAACGCGAAGACGGCGAGGAGCAGGAACGCGACGTAGAGCACGCCGCGCGCCCCCACGGCGACGCCGACGCCGGTCGCGATTGCCGCCAGGGCGGCGGAGAGCAGCAGGCGGCTGCGGAAGTCCTTGGCGGCGCCCTTCCACTGCAGGAACGGGACCGTGCCGAGCAACCCCGCCAGGACGATGCCGATCGGCAGAATCACCCGGTTGTAGAACGCGGGGCCGACCTGCGACGGCTTGGTCGCCAGACGAGTGATGAGCGGCGTGGAGGTGCCGAACAGCACCATCGCCGCGGTCCCCAGCAGAGCGGCGATCGCGAGGACGAAGAAGACCGTGCGCGAGAGGAACGGCTCGTCGCCCGCCTCGCTCGGGATCTCGCGCCAACGCCACGCCAGGGCGCCGATTCCGATGGCGAGCGCTCCGGCGAGGTTGGCGACCAGCCAGCCGGTGATGCCGAGGTCCACGAACGAGTGCACCGAGAAGTCGGCGAGCACACCGGAACGCGTCAGGAACGTCCCGTACACCACCAGGACGTAGGCGAGGACCGCGAGGGCGAAGTTGAGCTTTCGGAACCGTCCTCGCGCGCGCTGCAGGATCATTCCGTGGACCAGCGCGGCCGAGGCGATCCAGGGGACGAGGGAGGCGTTCTCCACCGGGTCCCAACCCCAGTAGCCACCCCAGCCGAGGGTCACGTACGCCCAGTAGCCGCCGAGCAGGATGGCGCACCCGAGCGTGACCACCGTCAGCAACGCCCACGGCAGGGCCGCCTTGGTCCACTCGTCGTAGCGCCGGCCCCACAGCGCCGCGACCGCAAGGGCGAACGGCACGGCCGTCGCCGCGTATCCCAGGAACATGATCGGCGGGTGGATCGTCATCCAGGGGTTCTGGAGCAACGGGTTGAGTCCCTGCCCGTCGAACGGGACCTGCCCGGAGGAGAGGTCGGAAATGAAGCGGAACGGCGACTGCTTCAGGAGGATGAGCACCAGCGAGAGCTGCGCCACGTTGTAGACCACCATCGTGCGCTCCTCGTAGTGCTTGGCGTAGCGGATGAGCGGCAACCCCAGGACCATCCCCCACATCAGCCAGAGCAGGAAGCTGCCCTCCTGGCCGGCCCACAAGGTCGCGACGAGGTACGGCTTGGACAGCGAGAGGTCGGAATAGGAGAAGACGTAGTGGACCCGGAAGTCGTGCGTGAGGATCAGATAGACCAGCACGGCACCGGCCATGAGCACGGCGACGGTGGCGAGGCCGTACAGCTGGCGGGCCCACGCGCGGGCCCCCTGATGGCCCATCACGCTACGGACGTAAAAGAACGTTGACGCAACAAGGGCGATAAAGGCCACCCACATCGCGATGGCACCCGGTAGAAACATTACTCCCCCCCTGGCACTTCACGACGCCCGCGCGTCGCCGACATCACGAGGAGCTGGTCTTGTACGCCCTCTCCTCGATCCCCTGATACTTGGACGGACACTTCACGAGAAGCTTCTCGGCCTCGAGCGTGCCGCCGTGATAGCGGCCGATCGCCACCACCTGGGTGGCCTCGTTGAAGTTTCCGGGTTTCAGCCCCTTGTAGGCGACCCTCATGATGTCGCCGTGTTCGTCCTGGATACTGAACATCAGCCGGGAAGAAGCCGCATCGAAGCTGTCGGAGCCTTGCACGAGCTTGCCCGCGACCTGCACGGCGTCGGCGGTCGAACGGGCCTGCTGGAAGCTGACGTACGGCGTGAGGTTCGACTTGAACGCACCGGCGCCGAACGCCACGAAAGCGATGATCGCCACGATGCCTGCGACGGTCCAGACCGCCCTGCGGCTCATCGTTCCTCCTCCAGCCGGCGCACGCGACGGTCGAGGGCGAGACAGTAGGCGAAGATTCCGAGCCAGATCACCACCGTGACCGCCGCCACCCAGATCAAGCTCTCAGCGTTTGGCATCGCTTACGCCTCCTCGCGCTCCCGGCGGGCCAACCGCACCCGCGCCAGCCGAACGTCCAGAGTGTACAACCAAACGAACAATCCAGTAAATCCCACTAACGAGGCCAGGAGGGTCTGGAGCATCTTCGATTCCATCTGAAGCTTGAGCTTGCCGGTGACGCCGATGATCGTGTCCGGGTGCAGCGACCAGTAGATGCGCGGCACGACGAAGACGAGGAACGGCATCGTGACGAACGCCAAAATGGCATAGGCCGCCGAGAGGCTGGCCCGCCTCTCCTCGTCGGGGACCGCCTCCCGGAGGGCGAAGTAAGCGGCGTAGATGAGCAGCAGGATCGCGATCGAAACCTCGCGCGGGTCCCAGTTCCAGAACGAGTTCCACATCACGTTGGCGAAGATCGAACCGGTGACCGTCGCCAGCAGGGAGAACACCAGGCCGAGCCTGGCGGCGGCGGCGGCGCGGGCGTCGTCGAGCGGGTCGCGCGTGCGCAGGTAGCGCAGCGAGGCCACCAGGTTGACGCAGAACGCCAGGACCGCGACCCACGCCTGCGGCACGTGGAAGAACACGATCCGGGACGACTCGCCCTTGAACCCGACCGCCGTGGGCGCCCAGAAGAACGCCGCGACGATCACCGCCAGCATCCATCCGCCCAACAGCCAGTGCAGAGCCGTTCGCACGCGGTCGTCAGTCATGCCACACCACCGGGAAAAGGTACACGGACACGGTCAAGACGGCACCCCCTAGCGAAACGATCCCTTGCAGAGCCGGAAGGACGGCCGCCAGCTCGGTGCTGGCCGCCGCCGCCCGCGTCCCCTGGATGAGCATGACGAGAAGCGGCAACACCAGCGGCACCGATAGGATAGCAAAAAGCGTCGTCGAACCTGAGGCACGGGCGATGATCGCCGCGACGATCGTCGAGGTCGCTGCAAGGGCAACCGCCCCCGCCGCCAGCACGAGCACCAGGCCGGCCACCCCGCGCACCGCGTAGCTCATGAGCGCGCAGTACAGCGGGACGATGAGGGCGAACAGAGCGCTGAGCAGGATCAAGTTGAACAGGTACTTGCCGGCGAACACCGCGAGGGGGCGTGCGGCCAGGCGCAGCGTCTTGGCGGTATGAGCGTCCTCCTCCTTGACGAAGACCCGCGACAGGCCGGAGGTGGCGGCGAAGAACAGGATGATCCACAGCAAGGCCGAGAGCAGGTGCGGACGGTCCTGCTCCTGGATCTGGTATGGGCCGATCTGATAGGCGACGGCGATCAGCGTGGTGAGGCCGAACAGGCCGATCGCATTGAGCGCCACCCGGCTGCGCAGCTCGGCGGTGAGCTCCTTACGGAGGACGGCGAGGCTCTCAGAGAGCAAGGTCGAGGCGCGCATCACCCCACGCGATCTCCCGCGGGTCGTTGGTGGCGACGGCGACCGCGGCGCACGCGCGGAAGCGGGCCACCAGCGCCGCCACCGCCTCGTGCCCGGCCGCGTCGAGGTTTGACGAGGGTTCGTCGAGCAGCAGGACCGCTGGCACGTGCAGCGCCGCCTGCGCCAGCTTGACCCGCTGCTTCATCCCCGACGAGTACGTCCCGACGGCGCGGTGGTGCTCGCGCGACGGCAGGCCGAGCGTCTCCAAGAGCCCGGCGAGCGCCGCATCGGCGGGGGCGTGGCCGCGGAGACGGCCGAAAAACCGGAGGTTCTCGATCGCCGAGAGCTCCTCGTAGACCGCCATGTCGGGCGACGCCATCCCGAGGTTCTCGAACCACTCGCGGCGTGGCACCTCCTCCTCACCGCGGCGGTACGCGACGCCGCCGCGGGAGGGCCGGAGGATCCCGGCCAGAATGTTCAGGAGGGTGGATTTCCCCGCGCCGTTGGGCCCCGCCACGACCAGCACCTCGCCCGGCCGCAGCGTGCCCGACACCGCCGCGAGCACCGCCCGCGTGCCGAAGCGCTTCCCCACCTTCGTGAACTCGACCGAGATCGCCGCCATGGCGTCCGAGATTATCACGGCGCCGTAGCGGCCACCCCCGGGCGGCAGGCCTTTTCGTGGGCGCCGCCTCTGGCGGCCCGATGCTAGACTCCCGGCATGAGACCATGGGCGGCGGATCTCAAGCGCCTGGCGGGTCGGGTCTTTCCGTGGCCGCTGGTGCCCATCGGAGGTGCGACTCCGTCCGCCGTCGCAAGTGTGGCGGCACTGGCCGCGCTCGCAGCCTCCCGCCTCCTGCTCCTCCCGGCTGGGCCGTGGGAGCAGGACGAGGCGCTGATGGCGTGCGGCGTCCTCGATTTCGACCCCAGCCGTCACATGCCGCTGCCGCCGGGCTTTCCGCTCTGGATCGCCGTCGGGAAGACGGTCCGCAAGCTCGGTGTCGCCGACCCCTTGCTCGCGCTCCAGGTCGCGAGCGCTCTCCTTTCGGTCGTCGCGATCTGGGCACTGGTCGGACTCTGGGATGGCCTCGCCGGGAGAAAGGTGGCCCTCGCCGGGGCGGCGCTGGCCGCGTTCCTCCCCGGCGTGTGGTTCCACGCTGGGCGCGCGTTTTCGGGAACGCCTTCTGCTGCGCTGGCGGTGATCGCGTTCGCGCTCTGGCTGCGCGGCGGCCGCGCGGGCTTCGTTCCGGGCGTGGTCGCGATGACCTGCGCCGCACTGGTGCGCCCGCCGCTCGCGCCGGTCTTCGTCCTTGCGGTCGTGCTGGCGGCCTGGTGGGTACGGCGGGACATGCGCCTCGTCGCGGCGGGCGCGACCGCTGGCGCCGCCGTGCTTGCGGCGGTGATGGTCCCGGCCGCGCTCGCGGCAGGCGGCTGGGGCATGCTCCTCGATGTCAGCGAGATCCACGCCGGGGAGATCATCGCAACCCTTGGCACCGAGTCGTGGGCGCTCGAGAGCATCGGTTTGGTGCGCGGCCTTGGCACGCCCGCATTCGCAGCTCTCTTCCTAGCCCTGGCTGCGGTCGGGTGGTGGGGGTGGAAGCGCTCGCTCGCCGGCCAGTGGTGGGCGGGCACGCTCGCGGGCGCCACGCTCGCGTTCGTGCTCGAGTTCATGGACAACCGCAATTACCCCCGGTACTGGGTGCTGGTATGGCTGCTGCTGGCGACCCCGGCGGTCGCCGGGGCCGCCCGCCTCGGGCGCTCGCGGGCGGCTGGCCTCGCGGCGGCAGGCGTCGGCTTCGCCGCGGCGGTCGGCTGGGGGTTTCCCGCGGTTTGGCACATCCACCGCCACCGGCTACCCGTGGTCGCGGCCCTCGCCGCCGTCGCCAGCGAGGGCCCGGGCGTTCTGATCTACGAGGACCAGTTGTTCTCGTTCCGCAACTTTGCCGTCGTCACGGGCCGGTTGCCGGTGGACTCGCTCCGTTTGACCGAGATGCGGCGTGCCGGTCCCCGCATCGCGGGCGCTCCGCTCTGGTTGTTGGCGGAGGGGCGTGGAGAGGACCTGCCGTGCCCTGAGTCGCGGGTCCTCGAGTTCGACTGCCGCGAAGCGAGAGTATGGCGCCTCTCGCAGGAGCGGTTCCTGCGCGTCCGCTTGGTCAAGAACCCCGTGCTGGTGGCGCGCGGGGGTGCGCCGGTGGAGTTCGACGGCACCGGGCGGTTCGTCTGGTGTGGCGCCCGGGCCGCGCTTCTGGCCCCCCGGGTGAGCGGCCCGGGGACCCTCGGGCTGGCCGTTGAGGTCCACCCGAGCCTGCGCGACGTCCCGGCCGAGGCGCGGGTGGCAGGCGTCCGCACCTGGAGCGAACGGGTCTCCGGCGGGCTGCAGGTCATCCCGATCCCCATCCCGCCCGCTGCAAACTCCCCGAACCTGCTTTGGGTCGAGCTCAACCTCGGGGCGCAGGCGACATCGCGAGGGGATACCCGCGCGCTCGCGCTGCGCATCTTCGGCGTGTCACTGCAGGCCCCGCCGCACCTCTCGCCGCCGCTCACCTTCGTACCCGAGCGCGATTCGCTGCTCGGCGCCTGTGCGGAGGCGGAGGGGACCTACCCCCTGGAGCAGCTCGGCAACCCGCCGCGCCCCGCCGCGTGGACCGGCGCCCACGCAGCGTTCTCGTTTCCAGCCGGCGCGGGACTCGTAGGGATCGAACTGCTGGCGCCGAGCGTGCAGCCGGCCGTGGTCGTGCTCCGGCTCGGCAGTGGCCAGGCCAACGTGACCGTCGGACCCGAGCCGGTGACCGTCGCGCTGCCGGTGCCGCCGGAGCTGGCAGGTGCAGGGCGGGTTCGCCTCGAGCTTTCGAGCACCACGTTCGTGCCCGGGGGTGGGGACAGGCGGTCGCTGGGGGTGGCCGTGGGCCGGGTGTGGTACCTGCCAGCCAGTCCGCTGCCGCCGCTCGGCGGGTGAGCGCGCCGCGAGAATGGCCCTTGCGGCCGGTTTGTTACTCCCGAGCGGGATGTGGCAAAGTATGGCCGTGGGGGGATCATGTCGCGAGGGTTGATCTGGAGCGGAGTGTTGCTGGTTGCCACGGTGGGGTTTGGTGGCGTGGGGTGCGGGGGCGGCTCGCAGGCGGTGCCCGGAGGCGGCGCGTCGGCGGTCGCCTGGGAGCGCGACCTGCCCTCCGCGCTGGCTCTCGCCGGCAGCGAGAAGAAGCTCGTGATGGTGGACTTCTATACCGACTGGTGCAAGTGGTGCCGACGTCTCGACGAGACGACCTTTGCGGACGGAAAGGTGCAGAAGGCGTTGCAGGGCGTCGTGAGCGTCCGGCTCAATGCCGAGAAGGACGGGCGCGACGCGGCCGCGCGCTTCAATGTGGACGGTTTCCCGACCATCCTGTTCCTCGACGCTTCCGGCAGCGAAGTGGGCCGCATCCCCGGTTACATGGAGCCCGGCCCTTTCCTCGAGGAGCTCACGAACATCATGAAGAGGGCCTGACGGCCGGCGGCGGTGCGGCCGCCTGCTAGTGTCGGCCGCTCTCCGCTTCTCCGGCAAGCTTGAGGTTGGCTGCGGCGATCGCCTCGGGTGTGGTCGGCGGCTCGCCGGGCCGCGGCGTGTAGTGGGCGAGTTGCTGCAGCCACGGGAGCGCGACGAGGGCGTGCGCGGCCGCGCTGCACTCGCCCGGTTCGCGACCGCTGGGGATCGATTCCAGGATGACGGCGCCGTCGCACAGCGGGATCGCACGCAGACCGGTGTTCTTGTCGATCGGGAGGAGGGTCACCCCGGCGGGAACGGGGAATTCCTCCTGGCGCGCCGCGTCGTTCTGCGCCTCCATGTAGCCCTTCATGAAATGCATCCATACCGGGAGCGCCGCCTCCGCGCCTGTCATGTGGTTTCCGATCGGTTCCTTCAGGTCGCGTCCGACCCAGACGCCACAGGTGATGCGGGGCGAGAAGCCGATGAACCAGGCGTCGGTGAAACGGTCGGTCGTGCCGGTTTTTCCGGCTAGGTGGCCGGGCAAGGACGCGGCCGCCGACGCGGTCCCGCGCTGGATCACGCCTTCCATCACGTGCGTCATGAGGTACGCGACGTCCTCACGCACCGCCTGGCGCACCTTGGGTTTGGTCGCCAGGATCTCGTTGCCCTCCTCGTCCCGGACGCGGGCGATGAAGTACGGCTCCGCGAGCTGGCCCCGGTTCGCGATCCCGCTGTAGGAGGAGGTCAGCTCCAGGAGCGGCATCTCGGAGGTGCCGAGGGCGAGCGAGGAGTACGGCGCCAGCGGTTCCTTGACCCCGAGGCGGTGAGCGACGTCGATGACGGCCTGGCTGGTAACGAGCTGCTGGATCTTCGCAGCCGAGGCGTTGAGGGAGTGCTCGAACGCGTACCTGAACGTCACCAGACCCTCGTAGCGGCGGTAGTAGTTCAGCGGCACGTACGTGTTCAGGCCCTTCTCGTCGGGGAGCAGCGCGGGGCCGTCGAAGATGATGTCGGCCGGCGAGAAACCGTGCTCCCACGCGGCCAGGTACACGAACGGCTTGAACGCGGACCCGCACTGGCGCTTGGCCTGCATCGAGCGGTCGAACTGCGAGCGGCCGAAGTCGAAGCCGCCGACAAGCGCGAGAATCGCGCCGGTGCGGTTGTCCAACACCAGCATCGCCCCCTCGACCTTCGGCTCCGGGACGAGGGTCACCTTGAGCGGCTGCGTCCGGTCGGGCGGGACCTCGCCGAGGCGAACCAGCAGTATGTCGCCCCGCCTGAGGAGCCGCAGCAGGTTGGTCCGGCCGGTCCAGCTGGCGCCCGCGACCGGCAGGATCGCGGTGCGGCCCGCGATCAGCAACGTGGCGCTCGTGGCCTGCACGTCGGTCGCCACCGCGTAGACGAGCTCGTCCTTGCGCCAGCGGATGAACGGCCAGCTCTCGTCGCGGTACCCTTTCGGGTCCTGCACCCCGAGGGCAAGGGCGTTGCGGCGCGCGCCCGGCCACCCCAGGCGCTCCTGCACCGCGACCAGCCCCTCGCGCAGCGAGTCTTCCGCCAGCGCCTGGAGCTTGGTGTCGAGGGTGGTCTCCACCTCGAGGCCGCCCTCGAGCATCTTCTTGCTCCCGAAGCGGTCCTCGATCGAGCGCCGGACCTCCTCGACGAAGTAGGCGGCTGTCACGTTGCGGTCATGGTGCGCGGACGCCCCGAGCGGCGCCTGACGGGCCGCTTGCCAGGCGGTCTTGTTGATGTACTTCTCGTCGAGCATGCGGTCCAAGACGTGGTTGCGCCGCTCGAGGGCGCGCTTCGGGTAGTCGATCGGCGACAGCTCCCCGGGCCGTTGCGGCAGGCCGGCGAGCAGCGCGGCCTCGGGCAGCGTCAGCTCCTTGGCCGGCTTGCCGAAGTAGAAGCGGGACGCGGCCTCGACGCCGTAGTTGCCGTGGCCGAAGTTCACCTGGTTGGCGTACATCGTGAAGATCTGGTCCTTGGAGAAGCGCTGTTCAATCTCGATCGCGAGCAGCATCTCCTTGATCTTGCGGGCGAGCTTCTTCTCCCGCGAGAGCATCCCGAGCGACCGGGTGAGCTGCTGCGTGAGCGTCGAGGCCCCCTGCGACCAGCGCCCGGTGATGAGGTTGCGCAGGGCTGCGCGGACGATCCCCTGCGGGTCGACGCCGGTGTGGCGGTAGAAGTTCGCGTCCTCGACCGCGATCACGGCGTCGCGGAAGACCGCCGGGATCTCCTCGCTGCCGACCGGGATGCGCCGCTCGGCCGAGAACGAGCCGAGGATCGAGCCGTCGCGCGCCCGCACGCGGGTGGACGCGGCCGGATGGTAGGTGGTGAGTGCCTCGACGGCTGGAAGGTCCACGAACCGCGACAGGACGAGCCCGATCACGGCCCCGATCCCGAGGCCGATGAAGGCGCCGACCAGCAGCCAGCGGAGAAGGGTCTTGCCCATCCCGGGGAGCTTGACGGCGCCTCCGGGTCGTGTCAAGCGCCCGCGTGGCGCCGCCGGCGTCGGACCTCTGGCTGCGTTGCACTCGGCGGATCGGATGCTCACGTAGCCTCCGGCTACGCTCCGCTCCTCCCGCCTCGTGCGCCTTGCCATAGGCCCAACGGCGGCGGCGCGGCTACACGCCCCGAGTTGCGGCGCCCTTCCTGCCGGCATCGTTCTCGTCTTCGAGAGGGGCGCTGGAGGCTGCGCGGCCTGCGGCCGGCGCAGCCGGGAGAGCCACGGAGCGGGCCTCTTCTGATGTGTGGCGCTCCCGCCGGGCGCGGGGTCGTTGGTCGCCACGAATCACTGACCACCACCGACTCCACCCCTCGCGCTGCGGGGTGTGGTGTTTCGGGTGCAAGGGCGGCCCTTGCGGCCGCCCGCGGCCTCCGAGGAAGACTCTTGGAGCAGGTTGACAGCACCGTGCCCGGGGGGTAACCTGCAAACTGGACTAGGTCTACACACACCGAGGACGACTTCGCGACGTAGCAGACGGTCTCCTCTGACGCTGCCCCGAGCGAAAACGTCTGGAGGTCATTCTGAACCGGCATCGCATGGCGTCCGTGGCGGTGATCCACGCATATCGCCGGCGAACGCTTGCGGGGAGGAAGCAATGAGCCTCAGCAAACGGGTACGTTTCCAGCTCTGCTCGTCACTGATCGCTGGCTTGGTGACGTATGCCCACGCCGGCCCGGCGTCGTCGCAGCCCGTTGCGATCGAAAGAATGAACAGGGCGATGCCGGCGGATCTGAAAGTCGTGCAGGTGATCATTACGCCGGCCCAGCCCGTCATGAAACGCGACCTTGCCCGGATCAGTGTCGTCGTGAAGAACGTCGGCGGTATGACTCCTTCCCGAGCGTGCTCACTGAGCATGTCTGTTTGGAGTGTCGACAACAGCGGTGAGCGCGTAGCAGGACGAACGAGTCTCTCCAACTTGATTCCCTGGTACACAAACAACATCCCCCGCTTGAACCCCGGCCAGGAGGTTACCATTTCAAAGACCCTCACCTTTGATTTCGGAGGACGGCACAAGGTCGACGGGGCGATCATCACGGAGGGTCTTTCCGCCGGAGAAGAGAACGGACAAAACAACTTATACAGCAAGATCTTCTCCGTCAAAGCTCTCCGCTCGGACCTCGTCGTTTGTTTCAAGAAATACAACAAGTCACCGGCACATGCCACGTCATGGTATCCGGTGAGGGTTCGCAATATCGGCCAGGCACCTTCGGCGCCATGCGATCTCCGCTTCTGGATCGAGAAGAAGGGCGTCAAGCACTACCAGATTCCTGCTCTGGCCCCGGGGCAGGAGCACAGCATCCAACGCTCCGTGTACTGGGCTTCCCAGAGGGTGAGTGACTTCTCGCTTCATGTCGACTCGAAGAACGAAGTGGCGGAGATGAGTGAAAGCAACAACACGATCGAAGGGACGATCTGTACGAATAAGTACTGTGCGAACAACAATTCCGTAACCGCGTGTTCGGACACCATACATTAGACGGCGAGAACCGGCGCCTACGAGCATCTGCTCGGCTGCGCCTTGCCCGAGTCCCGAACCCCGGCTTCCCCGCGGCGCGTCCGGCTCCGACCACGGACCACTGACCACGGGCCACGCCGTGGATGCGGGGCGCGGCGCGTGCTAGCGTGTTGCGATGGAGTTTCGACTCCCGAAGGCTCCGAGGCACGGACCGACGCAGCCCCCCAGGTGGTGGCGGTGGGCCGGGATCGGGGGGGGCGTCGTCGTCGCCGTGCTGTTCCTGGCGCTCCTCGCGGGTGTGTTCTCCGCCCGGCGCGTGTTGTCGTGGGGACTGCGGCGGATCACCACCCGCGTGGTCGCGGCGCTGCCCGCCGACCTGTCGCCGGCGCGGCGCGAGGAGCTGCGCCGCCGGCTCGACTGCGTCGTGCGCGAGGCGGAAGCCGGACGGGTCGACGAACGGCGCCTCGGGGAGCTGGTGCGCGTGTGCTCCCAGGCCGTCAAAACGGGCGGCGTGAGCCCGGAGGAGCTCGACCGGATCGAGGTTCTCGCCGGCGGCCTGTGCGCCGAGGGCGGGGGAGAGCTGCCGAATTGAGCAACCGTTTCAAGCTCGCGGCGCCGTTCGAGCCGGCCGGCGACCAGAGTGCGGCGATCGCGGCCCTGGTGCGCGGGTTCGAACAGGGTGTGTGGGCGCAGACGCTGCTCGGCGTCACCGGCTCCGGCAAGACGTTCACCGTCGCCAAGGTGATCGAGCAGCTGAACCGCCCGACGCTGGTGCTCTCGCACAACAAGACGCTGGCGGCGCAGCTCTACCAGGAGTTCAAGGGGTTCTTCCCGGAGAACGCGGTCGAGTACTTCGTCTCCTACTACGACTACTACCAGCCGGAGGCATACGTGCCGTCCTCCGACACCTTCATCGAGAAGGAGACGTCGATCAACGAGGAGATCGACCGCTTGCGGTTGTCGGCGACGCGGGCGCTGTTCGAGCGGCGCGACGTGCTGATCGTCGCCTCGGTGTCGTGCATCTACGGCCTCGGCGACCCGACGGCCTACTACGGCATGCTGCTCCTGCTCGAGCCGGGAACCGAGCCGGGAATGGACGCGGTGCTGCGCCAGCTCGTCGCGATGCAGTACGAGCGGACGCAGCTCGACCTGGTGCCGGGCGCGTTCAGGGTGCGCGGCGACGTGCTCGAGATCTACCCGCCGTACGACGACCACGCGGTGCGCGTCGAGTTCTTCGACCGCACCGTCGAGCGCATCCGCCGCGTCGACCCGCTGCGCGGCACCGTGCTCGAGGAGGTCGACTCGCGGCTGGCGGTCTATCCGTCGTCGCATTACGTCGTCACCCGGCGGGTCATCGACGAAGCGCTCGTCGACATCCGGGCGGAGTTGGACGGGCGCACGAAGGAGCTGACCGCCGCCGGCAAGCTGCTCGAGGCGCAGCGCCTGTCGCAGCGCACCATGTTCGACCTCGACATGCTCGCCGAGCTCGGCTACTGCAACGGCATCGAGAACTATTCCCGCCACCTCACGCGGCGGAAGCCCGGCGAGCCGCCGCCGACGCTGCTCGACTACTTTCCGGACGACTGGCTGCTCGTCGTGGACGAGTCGCACGTCTCGGTGTCGCAGGTGCGCGGGATGTACCACGGCGACCGCTCGCGCAAGGAGACGCTGGTCGAGTTCGGGTTCCGCCTGCCGTCGGCGCTCGACAACCGCCCGCTCACGTTCGACGAGTTCGAGGGGCGGATCCACCAGGCGCTGTTCGTCTCGGCGACGCCGGGGCCGTACGAGCTGGAGCACTCGGAGGGCGAGGTGGTCGAGCAGCTCATCCGCCCGACCGGTCTCCTCGACCCGCAGATCGTCGTGAAGCCGGCGCAGGGCCAGGTGGACGACCTACTCGCGCGCATCCGCGAGCGCGTCGCGGCGGGCGAGCGGGTGCTGGTCACCACGCTGACCAAGCGCATGGCCGAGGACCTCACCCAGTACTTCGCGGAGCTGGGCGTGCGGGTGCGCTACCTGCACAGCGAGGTCGAGGTACTGGAGCGCACCGCGATCCTGGCCGACCTGCGGCGCGGCATGTTCGACGTGCTGATCGGCATCAACCTGCTGCGCGAGGGGCTCGACCTCCCCGAGGTCTCCCTGGTGGCGATTCTCGATGCCGACAAGGAGGGGTTTCTGCGCAGCGCGACGTCGCTGGTGCAGACGATCGGGCGCACTGCGCGCAACGTCAACGGCACGGCGATCCTCTACGCCGACCGCATGACCGACTCGCTGGCGAAGGCGATCGGCGAGACGAACCGCCGGCGCGCGGTGCAGGAGGCGTACAACCTCGAGCACGGCATCGAGCCAAGGACGATCATCAAGGACATCGCGAGTCCCCTGCTGCAGCTCTCCAACCTGGACTACCACGACGCGGGCATGCTGCCGCCGCGGGTGGGGGAGGCGGACATCGCCGACCCGGCCTCGCTCGCCAAGGCGATCACCGAGCTGGAGAAGCAGATGAAGACGGCGGCGAAGCGGCTGGAGTTCGAAGAGGCGGGGCAGCTCCGCGACCGCATCAAGGAGCTGCGCGCGCAGCAGATCTACAAGGCGTGACCAGCGTTCGTCGTCGGGCTTCGCGTGTCAGTTGCCATCCGGGACGTCGTGTCCGTCGCCCATTGCCTATCGCTGATCCTCCGGTGTGTCGGGGTCGCGCAACGGTGGCAGGACGACGGCGAAGAAGACGTACCCGAGAGAGGTGACCGCCGAGAGGACGGCGACGGTGTACGCGAGCCGCCGCCCGTGCCACAGCCCGTCGAACCAGGCCTGAAGCTGGACCGCGAGGACGTTCGCGGTCCCGCCGTACAGCTCCAGGTCACGCAGGTACTTCTTGGAGGTCTCGGGCGAGAGCTCCAGGAGGGTTGCCGGAGCGCTGCCCGCCCTCAGGTAGATCACGATCGCGCCGATCAGACCCGCGAGGAGAACGGTCCCGGCAATCAGGTAGTGACGCGTCCGCGGATCGGCGAAGCTCCGTTGCATGCGGTGCAGGCGTCTCCTCCCGTCGGCGAAGGGAAGAAGTCCTCCTCGCCGGGCGCGATGGTACTGCCGCGCTCGGTCCTGTCAACATCGTCCGGGACGAGGAACCCGGGGACCGAAGAGCCTGGACACGTCCGGCGAGGGTGACTGTGCCTCCCACGCCGGCAGGAACGCAGTCGCCGCGATCCGTCGGTTCCGGCGACCGGTACGTATCACCCTCAACTCGTGCGGCCGGACCCGGGGGACGGGTCCGCCTACGGGTGGTCGGGTTTCGACGCCTTGTCGGGGTACGCGGGCGGCGGCGGCACGGGCACCGGGTGGTCGCGGATCTGCTCCTGGAGGTAGCGGACCGCGGCGTCGAGCTGCGCGTCACCGCCGTGGAACGTCGCGGCGGGGAGGTTGTCCACGACGATGTCGGGCTGCACGCCGTGCCCTTCGATGAGCCACTCCCCCTCGGGACCGTAGACGCCGGTTTCCGCGGCGGTTGCGATCCCCTTGTCGACGAGGAAATTGCTACTCGACAGCCAGATCTCCCCGCCCCAGGTGCGCATGCCGATGACCTTGCCGAGGCCGAGCCTGCGGAACCCCTCGGCGAACGCCTCGCCGTCGGACGCGGTGCGCTGGTCCGTCAGGACGACGACGTGGCCGCGGAACGCGTACTGCATGTTCCAGTACGGTTGCCCGATGCGCGGCTGCCAGTAGAACCACGCCTTGCGCAGGAGCTTCTCCAGGATCCAGCTGTCGATGTTGCCGCCGCGGTTGTGGCGCACGTCGACGATGAGACCGGCGCGGTCGTACACGGGGTAGAAGCTCTGCGCCCACTCGGTGTAGTTCCGCGCGCCCATCGCTCGCAGGTGGACGTAGCCGATCTGCCCGTCGCCCAACTTCTCGACCCGCTGCCGGCGCGTCAGCTCCCACTCGCTGTAGCGGAGGTTCGCCTCCCTGGCGGGAGAGATCGGAGTGACGATCACGTCGCGGGCGGCGCCGGACTCGCGCTTCACGTGCAGGAGGACCTGCCGGCCGACCTGGTCGCGCAGCAGGACGGAGGGATCGGGGACCGTCAGCGTGGCGACGCCGTTGATCGCCTCGATGACGTCTCCGTCGCGCACGTCGACGTCAGGCCTGGCCAGCGGCGAGAGCGCATCAGGGTAGTCCGGGTCGGAGCGGTACACGTGTGCCACGCGGTACCCGCCCGCCGCCTCATCCCGCGCCAACTCGGCCCCGAGCGAGGC
Organism: uncultured Acidobacteriota bacterium; assembly: GCA_963789745.1. Lineage (GTDB taxonomy): Bacteria > Acidobacteriota > Thermoanaerobaculia > Thermoanaerobaculales > Thermoanaerobaculaceae > RBG-13-68-16. Next base: position 25,679 of record CAWBLW010000003.1, read on the forward strand.
CGGCTCGATCTGCTCGCGCCCCTCGCGCACGTCGCCGCCGTACACGAAGATGTGGAGCGCCGAGAGCTCGCTCACCATCTGGCCGAGAAGATCGGAGAGCTCGGCGCGGTCGGTGACCCTCGCGACGAGCGGCTGGTACTTCCTCAGCATCACGGGCCAGTCCACGCCGTTCATGCGGCGGTCGTAGAAGTAGTCGCGCTCGAGACGCCACGCCTCGACGAACATCTGACGCCACTCCTCGCGCGGATCGATGACGACCTTCCACGCGGAGAGGTCGACCTTCTTCTCACCGAGGTCCACCTTCTCGCCGGCCGAGGCGTCGATGACCGCGATGTCGTCCTTCTTCCGGACCATCAACCTCTTGCCGTCGAGGGAGAGTTCGTACTCCCTGACGTCGTCGACCAGACGCTTCGGCTTCGGCGCCTCGTTGGTGACCTCGAGACTCATGAGTGCGGCCTTGCGCGGTTGCGAGCCGTCGGACGCGAGCCAGAAGAGGCGCTCACCGTTGGTGGAGAGGGAGGCATAGTCTCCGGCCGCCAGCGGCACCTCGTAGAGACGCTCCCGCAGCCCGGCGGGCTCGACCCTCACCGTGACCTTCGGCTTTTCCGCCTTGTCTGCGCCGGCGTCGGGCTTGGCCCGTCCGTTGGCGCCGGCGCCTCTCACTCCCTTCGCGCCCTCCCGCTCCTTCTTGCCGGCGTGAAGTTCGTCGGCGGGCAGGAACGGGAAGCGCTCGTCGGGGGCGAGGGCGACGCCGTAGATCCTGGTGGGGCTCGCGAAGTACGGCTCGGGCTGGTAGGCACCCCACGGGCTAGGCACCACCGAGCGCAGGTTGCGGTCGGAGAGGAAGTAGATCCACTTCCCGTCCGGGCTCCACGCAGGGGCATCGCTGTTCGTGCGGTCGTCCGTGAGCTGAACAGTCGCGCCGTCGTCGACGTGGTAGAGCTCGATCCGGCTGAACGTGTTGGGCGCTGGGATCGTGAAGGCGAGCCAGCGGCTGTCGGGGGACCACGCGATGCCGCCGAACCCGCCGCGCGGCGACGTGGCGACCCGGAGCGTGCGCTTGTCCGGGATGCTGTAGATCCAGAGGACGAGGTCCTTGTCGTCGTACGCGATCATCGTGCCGTCGGGAGAGGGCACGCCGTCGAAGCGGAGCACCTTTCCGTCGTGGGTGAGGCGCTCGGGCTTGCCGACGCCGTTGGCGGGCAAGCGCCACCACTCGACTTCGCCCGACTCGTCGGAGAGGGCGACGAGCGACTTCCCGTCGGGCATGAAGTGCGCGTGCCGGTAGCGCACCCCGGGCGCTCGCACCGCCTCCACGAACCGTCCCTGCTTCGCGGGCGCAACGAACACCTGGCCGCGGGCGGTGAGCGCGATCCGGTCCCCGTCGGGGGAGATCGCCGCCGTCGTGAGGTAGTCGATCGGCTTTGGCAGCCATCTCTCGCGCAGCTGGTCGAGGTCCGAGGCGAGCGTCACCGGCAGCGCGGAGTCCTTGCCCGCGGCGGTGTCGAAGAGGCGGAGATCGGCGCCGAGCTGGTAGACGATCCGCCCGTCGGAGAGCGACGGGGACGTGACGTCCCACCCCTCGTGGTGAGTGAGCGGCCGCAGATCGACGCCGTTCTCGTTCATCGACCACAGGTTCATCGTGCCGTCGCGGTCGCTGGCGAAGTACACCCGTCCCTGCCAGACCATCGGGGTCTTGCTCGTGCCGGAGTAGTCGGCGGTCAGGGGGAGCGCTTCGCCGGCGCCCGCCTCGAGCTTCCAGACCTGCTGCGCCATGCCGCCGCGATAGCGCTTGGTGTGGCTCCCCTGGAACGGCAGACGGGTGAAGAACAGCGTCCCGCTCTGGTCGTACGCGCCGTCGGACGCCTGGCTCAGCGGCACCGGCGAGCGCGCGCCGGTGCGCGGGTCCACAGTCGCGAGCTGGACCTCCGGCAACGTGGAGAACGTCGTGGTGGCATAGAGGACCTTGCCGTCGAGCGTCCAGCCGACCACGGCAGCGTGCCCGCCCTCGTAGGTGAGCCGGGTGGGGAGCCCGCCCGCCAGGGGCATGAGGTAGACCTCGGTTGGACCCTCGTACTCGGCCGAAAACGCCACCGACGAGCCATCCGGGGAGATCGCGGCGTGGGTCTCCTGCCCGGCGTGGGTGGTGAGGCGCTGGGCGACGCCCCCGGCGATGCCGACCTTCCAGAGGTCGCCCTCGGCGGTGAAGACCACGGTGTCGCCGTGGATGGCGGGGAAGCGGTAGTAGCCGCGCGGGGCCTGCGCCAGGGCGAGGAGCGGGACGAGAGAGACGAGTGCCATGCACGGCAGGAAGGCGCGTTTCATGGGGGGTCCTCCATGTGCGCGTACGGTATGGCGTCCCAGCCGTGCCCGTCAACCTCAGCCGGGCGGGAGTCCGGCGGCGCACGGCGCCGGACCGGGAATTTCACGGGGACGGTGAGCCATTCTCGGTGATAAGGGGGAAATCACCATGAAGGGTACGTTGCGTCTCGTTGGAGCCGCGTCGCTGGTGTGTGTGGCGGTGCTGGCCGCCGCGCCGGCCCGCGCGCAGGAGTGGTCGGCCGCCCAGAAGGATGTCTGGAAGAGCGTCGAGAACTACTGGGCGCTCGATGCCAAGGGCGACGTCGAGGGGTTCATGGCGTACTTCGATCCCAGCTACGTCGGCTGGTCGTACGACAGCCCGATGCCGGGTGACAAGGCGACCGTGAAGAAGTTCATTTCCCAGGAGTACCAGATGTCGAAGACCCTCGTCTACGACATCAAGCCCGTGGCGATCCAGGTGCACGGCAACTTCGCGTTCGCCGATTACTACTACGTGCAGATGGTGAAGAACGCCGAGGGCAAGACCGAGGAGCTCAAGGGCCGCTGGACCGACATCCTCATGAAGGAGGGCGACCGCTGGATGCTGATCGGAGACCACGGCGGAAGGACCAGGAAAGCGGACTGAACGCGGCTCGCGATTCACGACCGGTACCGGACCGGCTGCGCGGCGCGCGCGGTTGGACCCGCTCGGTCGTGGCCGTGGCCAACCAGGTCGGAGGCGGGAGGCGGGGGCTGCGGCCCCCGCCTCTTCCGCGCTCGCTCCCGCTTGCCGCGCTGGGGACCCCTGTGAGCCCGGCGGTCCGCCCGTCCGGCCGGATGCGTGCGCCGTCCGCTAGCACGGCGCGATGATGCGGTCGGCTGCGGCGAAGAGCTCGACGGTCTGCTGCATGCCGCCCACGGCTCCGAGCCGGAGCCTGTCCCTGCGCTGCAGGTGATCGAGGCACGTGCCGCAGGTGGTGACGGTGGCGCCGCGCGCCTCGATCGCGCGCAGCGAGTCGAGCGCCGGCCCCTCCTCGGTGGTCAGGAGCGCCGCCCCGTTGAGACAGGCCACGAAATCGACCCTGACCTCCGAAGCCACGAGCTTCTGGAGGAAGAGAGCCAGCAACGTGCGCCCGAGTTCCTCCTCGCCCTGGCCGATCCGGTCCGAGTTGAGGTACAGGAAGGTCATGCCAGCCTCCTCGCCGCCACGATACCCGATCACGCCGTGCGGCGCGCGCGAATCCTCGGCTCTCGCGGCGGGCGCCGGCGGGCCGTGGACATCCGCAGGCGACACGCTTAGTGTTGGCGCCGCCGCCCTCGCCGCCGGGCCGTACCTGCCGGTGAGCGGCGGCGTCATGATGCTCGGAAGGTTCGAATCGGCGGCGGGTTGAAAGGAGATCGGCATGCGGAAGGCGTTCCTGATCGTTGCTCTGGTGGTGCTCGTCGTCTCCGTCAGGCCGGTCCTCTCTTGCACGAACATCCTCGTGACCAAGGGGGCGTCGTCCGACGGGTCGGTGATCATCTCGTACTCCGTGGACGGGGAGTTCTACCCGACGCTGCGCTATGTCCCGGCGGCCGACCACGCCCCGGGCGAAGCGTTCGAGGTGCGCGGCCGCGACGGCTTGGTGCGCCTGCGCATCCCGCAGCCGCCTCACACCTATGCCGTGGTCGGCATCATGAACGAGCACCAGTTGGCGATCGGCGAGACGACGTTCGACGGCCGCCTCGAGCTGCAGAACAAGCAGGGCGGGATCCACTACTGGGCGCTGATGCAGCTCGCGCTGCAGCGGGCGCGGACGGCGCGAGAGGCGATCAAAGTGATGACCGACCTGGTCGCCGAGTACGGCTACGCCTCGACCGGCGAGTCGTTCTCGATCGCCGATCCGAACGAGGCCTGGATCCTCGAAATGATCGGGGAGGGCGAAGGGATCAAGGGTGCGGTCTGGGTGGCCGAGAGGGTGCCCGACGGGCTCATCGCCGCGCACGCCAACAAGTCCCGCATCGGGGCGTTTCCTCTCGCGGACCCCGAGAACTGCGTCTACTCGCCCAACGTCATCGAGTTCGCCGTGCGCAAGGGGTATTTCCATCCGAAGACCGACGGGCCGTTCCGCTTCTGCGAGGTCTACTGCCCGGCCACGGCCAAGGAACTCCGCTACACCGAGACGCGCGTCTGGTCGATCTTCCGGCGGGCGGCGCCGTCGCTCGACCTGTCCGTGGAGTACAGCCGCGGCACGCCGGGCGCGAAGCGCTACCCGCTGTGGATCAAGCCCGACCGCAAGCTCTCCGTGCGGGACGTGATGGCCCTCATGCGCGACCACTACGAAGGGACGCCTCTCGACATGACGCAGGGCGTGGACGCCGGTCCGTTCGGCTCGCCGTTGCGGGCGCGCCCGATAACGTTCCAGGTCGACGGGCAGGTCTACTCGTGGGAACGGCCGATCTCGACGCAGCAGACTGGTTGCTCGTTCGTGGCCAACTGCCGGTCGTTCCTCCCCGACGAGATCGGCGGGGTGCTCTGGTACGGCCTCGACGACACCTACACGAGCTGTTACTTCCCGCTCTACGCCGGGATCACGGCCGTGCCGGCCTCCTATGGGCGCGGCAGCCTGCAGAAGTTCTCCTGGGACTCGCCGTGGTGGGTGTTCAACCTGGTGGCGAACTACGCGCAGCTGAAGTTCTCGTACATGGTCAAGGACATCGTCGAGGTCCAGCAGGAGCTCGAGGGGAACTTCTTCGCGCTGCAGCCCGCGATCGAGGGGACCGCGCGCGAGATGCTGCAGAGCGACCCCGGCAGGGCGAGGCGATTCCTGACCGACTACTCGGTGTCGGCGGGGGAACAGGTGGCCCGGCGCTGGCGGGAGCTGGCCGAAGCACTCTTCACCAAGTACAACGACGGCTACGTGCAGAGCGAATCGGGCGAGCCGCAGGAGCTCGGCTATCCCCAGTCGTGGCTGCGCGAGGTCGTCAGGTCCCGCCCGGACCAGTTCAAGCTCCCCGGCGCCGACGCCGCCCCGGGTCCGGCATCGCCGTGACGGGCGTCCTGGCCGACCCGCCTGGGGTCAGCGCCCCGGGATGGTGATGCAGAGGCATTGCGCCTCTGCGTACACCGGCCCCTCGTTGCGGAAGAGCCGGCCGTGGACCATGACCTTGCGTCCCTCGGCGGAAACCACGCGACTCTCGAGCGTGACCACCGTCCGGAGCGGCAGCATCGTGCGGAAGCTCACGTTCAGGTTGCCGACCACGACGGGGTAGCCGGCGGCCCAGGCCGCGAGCCCGAGCGCCTCGTCCATCGCCGCAGCGATCGCGCCGCCGTGGGCGTGGCCGGGAGGGCCTTCGGTTTCCGGGCCGAACCAGATGCGGGCGTGGAGGCGCCGCTCGGCGTCGAGAAAGTAGCGCACGCGGCAACGGTCGCCGTCGGGCTCTCCGGAGACGAAGCGCAGCGATTCCCCCACCAGTGACGGCGCCTCGATAGCGACCCAGTTCGCTTCTCCGCGCAACTCCACCGCCGGACATGACACCTCAGAAGCGCGGTCGTGATCTGCTGCTTCCACAAGCGGGTCTCCTCACGAAGCCGAGGGACGGAACGAATCCCCCCGTGGTTCCGAGTCTAGGGCCGCCCCCGGCGCTGTCAAGGCGTGCCGTTGCGGGGCTGTGGCACCATGGCGGCCGTGCCGACAGTGCCCTACCCACGCCGGCGAGCTGCGCGGCCGGAACGGAGCGCGACCCCACACGTGGCCGGTGGGGCCGCGGATGCGGCCGAGTGCGCGAGGCTGGCGGAGCTCGTGGGCTTGCCGGTGGTCGCGGCGGAACCGGCGCGCTGGGGGTTCTCCAACCGCACGACCCTGGTGACGGTCGCCGGCGGGCGCCGGATCGCCGTGCAGCTGCTCGTGGACCGCACCGCGGCGCGGCGGCGGCTGCGAGTCGGGGCGCGGCTCGCGGAACGGCTGGCGGCCGCCGGAATCCCGACGGCACCGCTGCTCGCTGGGGACGCGGACTCGACCCCGCCGTTCGTCCTGCACGGCGCCGTCGAGGGCGCCAACGGCGCCGAGTCGCTCGCAACGGACGCCGGCGCCGTGCGCCTCGCACGCCTGATGGGCGCGCTCGTGCCACGACTCGCGGCCGTGGACGCCCGCGGCCTCCGTCTGCCGTCCACGTGGGCGGACCCGGCGCGCCTGGCGGACGCTGCGCAGCGCTGGCTGGAGCGCGCCGCCCCTCGGCTCGACGCCGCAACCTCGAGGACGCTGCGGTCCGCGATCGCCAGCCTCGGGACGCTGTTCGCCGGCCGGCGGCCGGCGTTCGCGCACGGCGATTTCGCTCCGGTCAACGTGCTCGTCGCGCCCGCCTCGGGGCGGCGCGCCGAGACGATCGCGGCGCTGCTCGACCTCGAGTTCGCCCGCCGCGCCGATCCGCTCCTCGACGTAGCGTGGTGGGGCTGGGTCGTCCGCTTCCACCACCCCGACCGCTGGCCGGTCGCGTGGCCGGCGTTCCTCGCCGCGGCGGGGGTCGCCTTGGGGGAGGAGGCGCTCGCGGAGCGCATCCGGACGCTCCAGCTGCTGCGCCTGCTGGAGCTGGCCGAGCGCAGCGGCCACCGCGCCGCCGCCGAGTGGGCCAGGCGGCTCGCGGTCGCGGCGCGCTGGTGAGCGGAGGCGCGGTGCCGCGACGGGGCCCGCTCCTGCCGCGATCCTCCCGCCTCAGCGGCCGATCAGCACGACCGTGCTGCGCGGGTTGACGAGGTAGAAGCCGGGCGGGGCGATGAGAACCTCGGCCCCTGGGAGCACGATGTCCTCGCCCGCGGGGAGAGTCGTGTCCACGAGGCGGTGCCACGCCGCCCCCGAGGGCAGCGGCGGCAGGGTGATGCGCTGCAACTCCGGGCCGCCGTTGAGGATGAAGAGGAGCCGGTAGGACCCGAGGTCGGAGCGCTCCGCGCCGCCGTCGAGTTGAACGCAGAGGGAACGGGACGCCGGGTCGTCCCAGGCGGGGGACCCGAGTTCGCTGCCGTACCAGACGATGTCCGGGACGCCGTCGCCGTTGGCGTCCTCTCCGAGAAGGAACTTCCGCCGCTGCAGGATGGTGCAGCTCCGGGTGAGCGCGATCGCGGTGCGGAAGAAGCGGAGGATGTCGTGGTTGTCCTCGGCGGCGCTCCAGTCGAGCCAGGACAGCTCGTTGTCCTGGCAATACGCGTTGTTGTTGCCGCGCTGGGTGCGGTAGAACTCGTCGCCGCCGAGGATCATCGGCGTGCCGGCCGCGAACAGCAGGTGGCAGATCAGGTTCTTGGCCTGCTGGCGGCGCAGGCGGTTGACCGCGGGGTCGGAGGTCTCGCCCTCGACGCCGCAGTTCCACGAGTCGTTGTCGTCGGAGCCGTCGCGGTTCCCCTCGAGGTTCGCCTCGTTGTGCTTGGCGTCGTACGTGACCAGGTCGCGCACGGTGAAGCCGTCGTGGCAGCTGACGAAGTTGACGCTGTTGTAGGCGGAGCGGCCATCGTCGCGGTAGAGATCGGCCGAGCCGGTGACCCGAGCCCCCATCTCGCGGAGCTGCCCGGGGTCGCCCCTGACGAAGCGGCGGACGGTGTCGCGGAAGCGGCCGTTCCACTCCGACCAGTCGACCGGGAAGTTGCCGACCTGGTAGGTCCCGAGGTCCCACGGCTCGGCGATGAGGGTCACGCGCGACAGCACCGGGTCCTGCGACACCGCGTCGAAGAAACCCGCGCCGGTGCGGAACGTGCCGTCCTCGGAGCGCCCGAGCACCGAGGCCAGGTCGAAGCGGAACCCGTCCACGTGCATCTCGCAGACCCAGTAGCGCAGCGAGTCCATCACCAGCCGGATCACCGCGGGCCGCGCCAGGTCGAGGGCGTTGCCGGTGCCGGTGTAGTTGAGGTAGAAGCGTCCGGGCTGCTCGACCGGGCCGCCGAGCGCGTAGTAGGTCGGGTTGTCGACGCCGCGCAGCGAGAGCGTCGGCCCGAGTTCGTTCCCCTCCGCGCTGTGGTTGTAGGCCACGTCGAGGATCACCTTGATCCCGGCGCGGTGCAGCTCGCGCACCATCGTCTTGAACTCGGCGACCTGGCAGCCTGGCGACGAGCGGGTGCTGTACGAGAGTTCGGGTGCGAAGAACGCGAGCGAGTTGTACCCCCAGTAGTTGGTCAGCCCGCGTTCCTCGAGGTAGTCCTCGGTGAAGTGCTCGTGCACCGGCAGCAGCTCCACCGCGTTGACCCCGAGGCGTTGCAGGTGAGGGATCTTCTCCGCGAACCCGAGATAGGTCCCGGGGTGCGCGACGCCGGACGACGGGTGGGCGGTGAAACCTTTGACGTGCACCTCGTAGATCAGCAGCTTCTCGAGCGGGATGTCCGGCGGCGCATCGCCCTGCCAGTCGAAGGCGGCGTCGTCCACGACGATGCACTTGGGGACGACGCGGGCGTCGTCGCGGGTGTCGAGCGAAAGGTCCCTGGCCGGATCGGCGGGGTCGTAGGCGAGGAGGAGGTTGTCGGTATTCTCGGCCTTGCCGGTGAGGGCCTTCGCGTACGGGTCGATCAGCAGCTTGTTGGGGTTGAAGCGCAGGCCGCGCGCCGGGTCGAAATCGCCGCCGACCTTGTAGCCGTACAACTGACCGGCCTTGAGGCCGTGCACGAACACGTGCCAGATGAAGCGGCTCCGGCTCTCGACCCTGATCACGTCCGTCGGGTCGCCGGCGGGGTCGTCGAACAGGAGGAGCCGGACGCCCTTCGCCGCGCGCGAGAAGAGCGCGAAGTTCACCCCCTCGGGCGTGAGCGTCGCGCCGAGGGGCACGATCCCTCCGGGTGAGAGCTCTCTGTCGGTGCCTGCCGTCATCCCACCTCCGGCCGCGGGCCGGCGCGAGTATACGGCGGGGCGCGTAGTGTGGCACGCCGCCGCAAATGGTCTACGCTCTCGGAGGTGAGAGCACCACGGTCGGACTCGCCCGCCAGGGCCATTCCGGGCCCCCTGAGCGACCTCGGCGCCGACGGGCGAAGGTTGTTCCTCACGCGCATGACCCGGCTGTTCGCCTACGGCTCCCTGTCGGTCGTGCTGGTTCTCTACCTCGCGGAGGCCGGTCTCTCGGAAGCGCGCATCGGACTCCTGCTGACGCTGACGCTGCTCGGCGACACCGCGGTCTCGCTCTGGCTGACGACCAGTGCCGACAGGTTCGGACGGCGGCGCACTCTGGTCGCCGGGGCCGTCCTGATGCTGCTCGCGGGCGTGGTGTTCGCTCTCACCGGCAACTTCCTGCTGCTGCTGGCCGCCGCGACGGTCGGGGTCATCAGCCCGAGCGGCAACGAGGTCGGCCCGTTCCTCGCGGTCGAACAGGCGGCGCTCACCGAGGTCGTGCCGGACCGGGACCGCACCCGGGCGTTCGCCTGGTACGGGCTGGTCGGGTCGTTCGCGACCGCCACGGGTTCGCTTGCCGGCGGAGCTGCGAGCCAGGCGCTGCAGGGGGCGGGGGCATCGCCGCTTACCAGCTACCGTGCGGTCGTCATTGGCTACGCAGGGTTCGGCGTGCTGCTTGCCGCGCTGTTCGCCGGGCTCTCCCGCGGCGTCGAGGCGCCGGTGGGGGCGGTCAAGGTCGCGAGCCGTTTCGGGCTGCACCGCTCGCGCGGCGTGGTGGTCCGGCTCGCCGGCCTCTTCTCGCTCGACGCCTTCGCCGGCGGCTTCGTGGTGCAGAGCCTCGTGGCGTACTGGTTCCACCTCCGATTCGGCGTCTCCCCGGCGACGCTCGGCGGGATCTTCTTCGGCGCCAACCTCCTAGCCGGGATCTCGGCGCTGGTCGCGGTGCGGGTGGCGCGCAGGATCGGCCTCGTCAACACCATGGTCGTCACCCACCTGCCGTCCAACGTCCTCCTCCTGCTGGTGCCGCTGATGCCGACGCTGCCGCTCGCGGTCGCGGTGCTGTTCCTCCGCTTCTCGATCTCGCAGATGGACGTGCCCACCCGCCAGTCGTACACGATGGCGGTCGTGAGCCCCGACGAGCGCTCGGCGGCGGCGGGGGTGACGGGGGTCGCCCGCACGACCGGAGCGGCGCTGTCGCCGATGATCGCCGGTCCGTTGCTGGCGTCCCCCGCACTGATGGGTTTGCCGTTCTTCCTCGCGGGCGGACTGAAGATCCTCTACGACCTCGCGCTGTGGCGGTCGTTCCGCGCCCTCAAGCCTCCGGAAGAATCGTAGCGGCCACCCCTCGGGTCATCCAGGCCTTCTCTTCACCCCGCGGGGCGGTCTTGGCCCCCTCCTCACTCCGCGGAAGCCCTGCCGACCTGCTCTCCGTCACCCAGCCTCTCGGTCCCCAGCAGGGCCGCCAAGCCGGGCGAGGGGGTGTCGTCCATTCCGCCGGTGCCGCGGGTGGCCATTGGCTCCTGCGCCCGCGGGTCCCGGACGGGCGAGCCGCGCCGGGGTGTCGCTGGCCCTGAGCGCAGCGAAGGGAACAGCGAGGGGCCCCGGCGCGGCTCGCCCTGTCCGGTCGCGGGCGGAGGAGCATGCGGGCTCGGGCGCGGGGGCGCCCGGGCCCGCATCCGGCCACCCGCGGGACCGGCAAGCAGGACCGCCTCACGCAGTGACGAGTTAGATTAACGCCGCGCGGGGTCGAGACCACAGAGGGAGAGGCGACGGTCTCAAGACCGATAGGTCACAGACGCCACAGTCGCGCGCCCGGCGTCAGCCGCCGAGGCGGCGCGCCACGGCGCGCGTCACCATGCGCAGCCGGTCGCGCATCGGTAGGCGCCGGAACGTGGTGGCGACGACGCCGCGGGTGAAGTAGGTCTTGCGCGCGTAGTCGATCGCGACCTCGACGATCGCCGGCTGGCCCGCACGGGCGGTCGCGAGCGCGCGCTCCAGGGCCGGCCGGACCTCGGGGTCGCTGCCGGCGGCGGCGTAGTCGCAGTTGGCGGCGGCGGCGAGAGCCTGCACGCGGTAGGGGGCGATCGTGGAGCAGGGCGCGCGGTTCAGGGTGGTGCGCTGGAACTGGGCGATCTGAGCGAGCTCGCCGTCGCGCAGCACCACCGTGACCACGCCGGCGCCGTACGCGGCGGCGGTGAGCAGCTCCAAGCCCGTCATCAGGATCGCCCCGTCGCCGGCGAGCGCCACGACGTCGCGGCCGGGGTTGGCGAGCTTGGCCCCGATCGCGGCCGGGACGCTGTACCCCATGCACGAGTAGTCCACGGGCGCCAGGAACCGTCCCGGCGCGTCGAGGCGGAGGTGCTCCATGGCGAGGAACGTCCCGTTGCCCGAGTCCGCGGTGAAGATCGCGTCCGGCCCGCACAGCGCCTGCAGCGCGTCGAACAGCGCCGCTGGGGCGACGCGGCCGGGAGAGCCGGGGCGGTGCTGCTGCTCGCGGACGGCACGATGACCATCGGCGATCGAGCCCTCGAGTGCGCCGTCGCGCTCGCGTGCCGGGAGCCGGCCGAACAGCGCGCCGAGTGCGGCGCCGGCGTCGGCCGCGACCGCGACGGCGGCGGGGAAGTTGCGGCCGAAGACGTCGGGGTTGATATCCACGTGAACGAGCGCCGGCGGCGGCGTGAACCCCCAGCTCGCGGTCCCGACCTCGGAGAAGCGGCACCCCACCGCGAGCATCGCGTCGCAGGAGCGTTCGACCTCGCGGACGAACGCCGGCGCACTCCGCCCCAGGCCGTTCCACAGGAACAGAGGGTGCGACTCGGGGAACACGCCCTTGCCCTGAATCGTCGTGGCGACCGGCGCGCCGAGACGCTCCGCGAGCAGCAGCAGCTCGCGCGTGGCGCCGCGGGAGCCGTGCCCCGCGTAGACGAGGATGCGGCGGGCGCCCGCTAGGAGTCCGGCCGCGCGCTCCACGGCGTCGGCGGCGGGGGCGGTGGATGCGGGCGGCTCCGGCTGCCAGGTGGACGCGCCGAAGTCGTGGCGGAGCAGGTAGAGCTCGGCGGGCACCTCGACGACGACCGGTCCCGGCGTGCCGGCGCGCGCGAGCGCGAACGCCCGCCGCACGGTGGCGTACAGGTCGCGCGGCTCGCGCACCGGGAACACCGCCTTGGCCACCGGGCGGACCACCGCGAGCTGGTCGATCGCGTGCAGCTGATAGGCGCGGCCGGTATCGGTGCGGATCCCGCACGCCAGCACGACGAGCGGAACGCCGTCCATGTACGCCTCGGCGATGCCGGAGAGCGCGTGCGTCATCCCCGCGCCGGGCACGAGGTTGAGGACGCCGACTCCGCCTGAGCTGCGCGCGAGGCCGTCGGCCAAGAACGACGCCGCCTGCTCGTCGGTGACCAGCACCGGCGTGACGCGCTTCGAGGCCGCGAGCGCGTCGTACAGTTCGATGTTGTGCGTGCCGGGGATCCCGAAGGTGAACGCGGTGCCCTCGTCCTCGAGCGCCCGTGCCACGACCCGCGCGCCGGACTCGCTCATGCCGAAAGCTCGGGCAGGCGGGTGCGCACGCGCTCCGCCACGCGGTCGGCGAGCGCCATGATCGTGACGTACGGGTTGATCTCGGCGCAGGCGGGGAACAGGCTGCCGTCGGCGACGAACAGCCACGGGACACCGTGCACCTGCCCCCAGGCGTCGGTCACCGACCCGCCGGCGTCCGCGCCCATCCGGCACCCCCCCATCAGGTGGGCACTCGAGATCGAGACCTTGCCGAGCTTGAACGGGCCCCTGGTGATCAGCTCGTCGATCCGTCCGGCCTCTTCCGCCGCGATGAAGAAGCTCGCCCCGGCCGGGGCGTGCACCCGCCGGCACCCGGCTGCGAAGAAGATGCGCGCCGCAGCGCGCTGCGAGGCCACCAGTGCGTCCATTACCCCGTCGGTGAGCCGGTAGTCCACCACGGGCTCGCCGCCGCGGTCCACCGTGACCCGGTTGCCGGGCAGCGCCGGATCCACCGCCAGGACCAGGATCATCTGCATCCGGTCCATCCGGCTCATCAGCTCGGCGTGCTCGGCGCCGAACCCGATCAGGTTCTTCGCCGTCGTGAACGGGAAGTACATGCAGGTTTCGAGCAGGAAGCCGCCGTCCTCGACGAAGTGGTCGCAGTAGTAGCTCTTGGGGTGGCCGTGGTAGTTGCTGATCGGGCGCCCGTGCTCGCCGACGAGGATGAGCGCCGGGTGGGTCGTCAGGTAGCGCCCGAGTGCCGGCAGCCGCACCGGGAGGTGCGAGCGCAGCAGCAGAGCGGGGGAGTTGACCGCGCCGCCGGCCACCACGATTGCGCGGGCGCGGACCCGGTAACGGCCCGGCTCCCAGCTTGACGGCTCGCCGAACGACGGGTTTGCGACGGTTGCCGTGCACTCGCGCTCGCCGATCGTCTCGACCTTGCAGTTCGTGACCACCTCGACGCCGGCGGCCTCGGCGGCGGGGAGCTGGACGCGGTTGGTCCCCTGCTTGGCGGCGTTCGGACACCCGAGGTTGCACAGGCCCGAACCGTGGCAGCCCTTGAGGTTGACCGGGAACTGCGCGACGCGGTAGCCGAGCGTCCGGCAGCCCTCGGCGAAGAGGCGGTTGTTGTCGTTGATCGCTTCCGGTTCGAGGAGATGGACGTTGTTCTCGCCGAGGTACTTCTCCGAGCGGCGGCGGATGTCGCCGTGGTCGAGCCCGGGGACGCCCCATCGCGCGAGTACCGCCTCGGGGAGCGTCAGCGAGGTGCCGGTGTACACGACGGTCGAGCCGCCGTAGGCGCGCCCGAACGCCAGCGTCATCGCGCGGTCGCGCGTCAGGAAGCCGCCGGAGTCGAAGTAGAGCTTGTCGGCCATCTCGGTCTCGCGGCCGGTGAACTCGCTCTCGCGCAGCTTCGGACCCCACTCCAGCACAGCGACGCGAAGCCCGTCACGGCACAGCGGCGCGAGCTCCTTGGCCACCGCGCCACCCCCGGCGCCGGAGCCCACGATCACGACGTCGTACGTTTTCTCAACCATGGAGGGACTCGTTCCCGGAGAACGACGGCGCGTACCGGATCGCGCCCCACACTTCGGGCTGGCCGTAGTACCCCATGAAGACGAGCGCCCGCAGCCCCCAGAAGCCGCCGCGCAGCTTCGCCGCCGGCGCGTCCATGAACCAGCGCAGCACGGAATCCTGCGCGGTAGGCGCAAGGCGGTCGAACGGCGCGCCGAAGCGTAGCGCCGGCGCCCAGCGCACCACGCTCAGGAAGAGCGCGAACTGACGCTGCAGCGAGCGCGGGCGGCCGGCCAGAGCCTTCCCCACGATCGCGGCGAAGCGTTCGCGCCCGGCTTCGTCGAGGGACGTGACCGCCGGGACCACGCGCGCCGCCACGGCGAGGAAGAACGCCCACTGCCGATCGCTAAGGGGTGACACCGGGGCATTAGAGCGCCGCTCGTTCGACGCGTCAAGGCCGTTGCGGGGGCTGGGCGCCGAGCGGCCGGCGGGGCCGCTACCCCTCGCTTTCGTCCGGGGGGTACAGCTCGGGTTCCTGACCCGGGCCGCCGGGCTCGAAGCAGCGGCGGCAGCGCGCTTCGTAAATATCGGCCGCGCCGACCACGACCTGCTCCTGCGCCTGGCTGAGTCTCTGCGTGTACGACGCCGGGGCGCCGCAGCGGGCGCAGATCGCATGCACCTTCTCGACGTCCTCGGCCACCGCCAGCAGCTCCGGCATCGGCCCGAACGGCTGCCCGCGGAAGTCCATGTCGAGGCCGGCCACGATCACCCGCTTGCCCAGGTCGGCCAGGTGCCCGGCGACGCGGACGAGGTCGGCGTCGAAGAACTGGGCCTCGTCGATCCCGACCACCTCGGTGCGCGGATCCACCAGGTCGAGGATCTCCGCGGCCTTGGCGACGCGCTCCGCCTCGAGCCGCCACCTGGAGTGCGATACCACCTGGCCCGCGGCGTAGCGGTCGTCGAGGCCCTGCTTGAAGACCTGGATGCGTTGGCGCGCGATGATCGCCCGGCGCAGCCGCCGGATCAGCTCCTCGGACTTCCCCGAGAACATGCTGCCGGTGATCACTTCGATCCCACCGCCCCAGGGGTTGCGTGGCTGCATGGAAGGGATATACCACGGCGCGCCCCCTGCCGCCAGAGCCCTCAACGCCGCGGCGGGCTGGCTGCGGTGCTGCGCCGCGCCTCGATGGTGGCGGCCACCGCAGGCGTCACCCAGAGCACGTCCGCGACCACGTCGAGCCGCGCCTCGGGCCGGTGTAGGACGATCAATGGGCTGTACCTCTGCCGGAAGCCGGGGATCTCGGCCGCCTGCGCCTCGGCCGCAGCGGCGACCGCACGCGGATCGAGAACCTGCGGCAGCGGCGTTACGGAGCCGAGCGCGTACATCACGTCGGAGCGCCCCATGGCTTGACCGATCCCCGACAGCCGGTGGCCTGGCATCCCTTCCCGGTGCGTGGTAACGACCGTGCAAAGGCCGGACATGTCCATGGTCGGCAGGCCGGAGGCGTACGGCAACGCGCCGGCCGCGCCGGTGGCCAGCTTCGTGCCAGGGGGTAGGGTGGTGCGCAGGAGGGTTCCCAGGGCTTCCCACCAGCGCGACTGCACCTGGCGCTCTTTCATGTCGCGCCACGTCGAACCTACAACGGGCACGGCAGGATCGGGGAGCGGCACGAGCAACAGGCACCCCCACGCCGCCATTGCGACGGCGCTTGCCCTGGCAAGCCGCCTGGCACCAGCCGCGGCTCCGGCCGTTACCAGCACGAGCAGTGGGAGGAGGTAGCGGCTGCCAGGCATCCAGTCGCCGCCTCGGGCCACGACGAGCGCGCTCCACGCGAGCGCCGGCACGAGCGCCGGGGCGAGCTTGCGCCAGCGCCGAGCCAGAAGGGGGGCGCCGGCTAGCAAGGGCCACCACTCCGCGAGGCTCCGCCCGAGGTAGGCGATGCCGTAGCCCAGACCGGCGGCGGCGGTGAAACCCTTGACAGTGACCGGCCGCGGCAGCGGTGCGCCGTAGTACGCCATTCGCAGCGCCACCATCGCTGCCGCACCGCCGATCGCACCGAGCAGCAGCGTTCGCGCCGGGCGTTCCAGCCGCCGAAACCACGGCGCCGCAGCAGCGGCGAGGATCACGGTTTCGGGCCGCAGCGTCGCCGCCATCGCTCCCGGCACCCACTGCAGGCGGGAGCGCGCGCTCGCGACCGCCCAGGCGGCCAGCCAGAGGGCGACCGCAAACGCGGCCGTTTCGAGTCCCGTCGCCGCATACAGGCTGGTGGTCGGGATCGCGGCCCAGAGCAGCGCCGCCGTGGCGCCGGCCACCGCCCCCGCCGCGGCCCGGACCGCGCGGCCCGCGGCGAAAACGGCGACGCCGGTGAGGGCGAGCGAGAGGAGTCGGCCCCAGACACCGGGATCGATGCCGAGGACGGACGGACCCATTGCGAGGAGCCCAATCCAGGCGCCACCAGTCGCGCCCTCGATCCGCTCCCCGGCGTTGAAGACCGGACCGTTCCCGGCCGCAAGGTTGGCGGCATGGCGGAATTGGATGTAGGAATCGTCCACCAACCCGTTGGTCGAGACGCCCAGAGCGAGCGCCGCCCCCACGGCGAGGGCCAGCGACCATCCAGGGCGCCGAGACGCCAGCGCGAGGCCGGCTGCGAGCAACGCTGCTCCGCCAACCCACCAGACCCACGACGGGCCACACGCGGCGAGCGTGGTCGCAACCGGGGCGTGAGCTGCTTCCCAGCCGGCTGGAAGCAGGATCATCGCGACGCCCGCCGCTCTAGACGTTCGCTCACGCCCGCGAGCCTCACACGCCGACCCGTGGGCACAGCGGGCCGAGCGGGCAGCCGTCACACGCGGGCTTGCGGGCGTGGCAGACCCGGCGCCCGTGATGGATGAGGCGGTGGCCGAGCACGACCCATGCCGTGGGGGGGAACAGCGCCATGAGGTCGCGCTCGATCTTTTCCGGGTCCTCCTCGCGAGTCAGACCGAGCCGCTTCGCCAGACGGGCGACGTGGGTATCGACGACGACCCCCGTCGCGATGTCGAACGCCGTGCCCAGGACAACGTTGGCAGTCTTGCGGCCGACGCCGGGGAGCTTCGTGAGGGCGTCCATCGCTGCCGGGACCTCGCCGTCGTGACGCTCCACGACCGCATGCGCCATCCCGAGCAGCGATTTGGCTTTGTTGCGGAAGAATCCGGTGGGACGGATCAGCTCCTCGAGTTCGTCCTGCGGCACGCTGGCCAGGGAACGCGCATCGGGGCAACGGGCGAACAGCGCCGGGGTCACGATGTTGACCCGCACGTCGGTGCACTGCGCAGAGAGGATCGTGGCCACCAGCAGCTCGAACGGGTCGGCGAAATCGAGCTCGCAGCCCGCGTCGGGATAGGCGGCCGCGAGCGCCGCGTCGATCGCCGCGGCCCGCTTGGCCGGTGGCGCCTGGCGCGCCGGTGTGCGTCCGCTCACGGCATGCTGTCCTTCGGTGCAGGCGCGAAGGGGAACACACGGCCCTGGCCGGCCGCCACGAGGCCGCCGGAGATCACCATGCGGATCGCCTCCTCCACGGACATGTCCGTGGCCCTGACGGAAGCCTCGGGATAGACGAGGAAGAAGCCGGTCGTCGGATTGGGCGTCGTCGGTAAGAACACCGCGATCACGCGCCGTGGCCCGTCAGGGGTCGTGTCTTCGAACTCCGTGGTGACGAACGCGACCGCCCACACCCCCTCGGTGGGGAACGGCACCAACACGACGCGACGAAAGCTCTTGGCGCGGTTCCCGGCGAACGCCCGCGTCACCTCACGTGTGCCGGTGTAAACAGCGCGCAGCACGGGAATGCGCGCGAAAAGCCTCTCACCGAACTGTAGGACGCGGCGGCCGATCACATTGTGCGCGAGGACGCCGAGCAGGAACACGCCGACGATGAACACCGCCGCGCCGAAACCGGGTATCGGCCGGTCGAAGAGCCGACGGCTGATCGGGTCGGCCCAGCGGTCGATCAGATCGAAGAGAAAGCGGCCGAAGAAGAGGGTCACGACCAGGGGGAACGACACGAACAGGCCGGTGACGAAGCGGGTACGGAGGAAGCCGAAGAACGTCAGCCGCTTCTCCTGCTCCATCCGGTGGATCGGCAGGCCCATCGGCCCGGAGTCGGTCGTCGGCGTTTCGTCCATCGCACCGCCATTGTACCGGCGCCCGTCATCGGTGCGCGGGTAGCCCGCGCGACCGCCCTCGCCACGGCGGCGGCACGACGGCCCGCGGCGTCGTGCCCCGGGCCGCCTTCACGCCGAAGCGGCTGACTACGACTGGGGGGCGGCGCCGCCCTTCGCGTACGGGCACTTGCCGGTCATGGCTTTGCCCTTGGCGCAGTTCATCCCGGCCCGGTGCGGGCATGCGTTGTCCCACATCGTCGCCGCGTGCTCCTGCAACGCCTTCACCGTGGCCGCGTCGGCGGCCGTTGCCGTGATCACCACGCCGGCGTCGGTCTTCTCGACCGTGCGGGTGACGCCCTTGGACTGCATCGGACAGGCCTTCGCGCACCCCTGCTTCGGGCAGGAAGCCGTCTCGTCCTTGATCTGCGCCACGACCTTGGGATCGGTGGAGGTGATCGTGACCTTGACGCCGTTTTCGAGGTTCGTGACGGTGTGCTGGGCGCCGGCAGCCTTCAGGCAGCAACCGGAGCCGTTCGTGGCCGGCGCATCCGCGGCCATCAAGGGAGCGGCCAGAGCGGCGGCCAGGGCCAACATCAGGAAGGTGCGCTTCATTCGGGTCTCCTTACGGTCGTCCGTTCTGCGGTTAGTGATCGCTCCGTCCTCGACGGCCCCGCGCGCGGCGGTTGTATCCAACCCGGGCCGCGGCGCGACGGGCCAGGCCGGAAGGGGTAATGAACAAGAGTGGAGGTGACGGGCGGAGTCGAACCGCCGAATGAGGGCTTTGCAGGCCCCTGCCTTACCACTTGGCTACGTCACCGCGCGGGGAAGTCTAGCGGCAGGTTGGGGATGGTGTCAACGCGGGCGGGGCTTGCAGGCGCTCCGCCGGGAGAGCCTGCCACCCGCCTCGGCGCTATCGGTTGACCGCGCGCATCGCCGTCTCCGGATAGCGCGCGCCTGCGGCCGCGCCTTTCGGGACGGCGGCGTCGAGTTCCGCGAGGATCGCCGGGGTGAGCGTGATCGCCGTGGCCGCAGCGTTCTCCTCGAGGAAGCGGACGCGTTTGGTCCCCGGGATCGGCACCACATCGCCCCCCTGCGCCAGCACCCAGGCGAGCGCCAGTTGCCCCGCGGTGACGCCGAGCCGGAACGCGATCGCTTCGACACTCACCGCCAGCGCGCGGTTCTTCGCGAAGTTCGTCGGCTCGAAGCGCGGGGAGTGCGTGCGGAAGTCGCCCTCGGGGAGGTCACCTGGCGAACGGAAACGGCCGGTCAGGAACCCCCGCCCGAGCGGGCTGTACGCGACGAAGCCGACACCCAGCGCCCGCACCGCTGCCAGGATCTCGTCCTCGACGTCGCGCGTCCACAGCGAGTACTCGGTCTGCAGCGCCGTGATCGGGTGCGTGGCGTGGGCGCGGCGGATCGTCGCCGGCGCCGCCTCCGACAATCCGAGGAATCGAACCTTTCCGGCGCGCACGAGACCGGCCATCGCGCCGACCGTCTCCTCGATCGGCACGGTCGGGTCCACCCGGTGCTGGTAGTAGAGGTCGATGACGTCGACGCCGAGGCGGGCGAGCGAGGCGTCACACGCCGCGCGCACGTACTCGGGGCGGCCGTTGACGCCGACCCAACTCCCGTCCGGCCGTCGTTCGTTGCCGAACTTGGTGGCCAGCACCACGTCGTCGCGCCGCCCTTTGATCGCGCGGCCGACGAGGCGCTCATTGGTGAACGGGCCGTACATGTCGGCGGTGTCGAGGAACGTCACGCCGAGATCCAGCGCGCGGTGGATGGTGGCGATCGCCTCGCCCTCGTCCGCGGTCCCGTAGAACTCGCTCATCCCCATGCAGCCGAGCCCGATCGTCGAAACCGCCAAACCCTGCGTCCCGAGAGTCCTCGTGTCCATCGCTCGATCCTTCCCTGCGCAGGCGTTTTCGCCGTCGCCGTGTGCTGCAAGGGTAGGCGGGCCCGGGTCATTCCCGCCGCCGCCCTGTTACCCTGGCGCGGTGCCCGAACTCGACGCCGCGCGCCGCGAGATGGAACGCACCCGCCGCCTGTTCAACCGCGCGGCACCGCTATTCCTCGTCATCGAGCGCTGGCTCGAACCCCAGTACCGCGCCGCGCTGGCCGCGCTGGAGCTTCCCCCTGAGCTCTCCGCGCTGGACCTCGGCACCGGCACCGGCAGCCTCGCCAGGATCCTGGCGGAACGCGGCCACACCGTCACCGGGATCGACGTCGCCGAGCGCCTGCTGCAGCGGGCGGCGCGGCGCGTCCCGGCCGCGCGGTTTCGTCGGATGGACCTCGCGGATCTGGCCAGCGTGGCGGACGCCTCGTTCGACCTTGTCTCGGTCGGCTATGTCCTGCACGGCCTCGCCCCAGAGCTGCGGCGCCTCACCCTGGAACACGCCGCCCGCATCGCCGCCCAGGCGGTGCTGATCTTCGACTACGCCGCACCCGGACCGTGGTACGTGCGCTTGGTCGAGCACCTCGAGGGCCCGCACTACGCCGGCTTCGTGCGCGCGCCGATCGAGGACGCAATTGTGGCGTGCGGTCTGGAAGTGGCCAGAACCGTCCCGATCTCCCCCGCCTCCGCGTGCTGGCTGTGCGTTCGCGGCGATGGCACGTTCCAGCGGCTCAGTGCGCGCCAGTCCGCATTTTCCCGGTCTCGCCGGACAGCGTGAAGATGAACGGGACGAAGAGGACGAACGCAACCGTGAGCATCCAGAAGACGTCCACGTAGGCCTTGACGACCGCCTGCTGCTCGAGTTGACGGTACATCAGCTGCAGCGACAACGCCTGCGTCGTGACAGGGTCGAGCCCCGCCACAGGAAACAGGCCATGCGCTGCGGCTGCAAGCCGTTCCTGGACGATCGGGCTGAAGGCCGTGACGTGGTCGGCGAGTTGCGCCTGATGCAACTGGGTGTGGCGCGCGAGCACCGTGGCGGACATCGCGATCCCCACCGACCCGCCCTCGTTGCGGAACAAGTTGAACAGCCCGGTCCCGTTGCCGATCTGCTCCGGCTCCAGGTGCGAGAACGCCGCGGTCGAGATCGGCACGAACAGGAACCCGAGCCCGAACCCCTGCAGCAGGCGGGAGAACATCAGGTACTCGAAGCCGATGTTCAGGTCCACGGCCTGCAGAAGCCAGATCGCCGCGACGTTGAACGCCGCTCCGACGAGCACCAGGAGCCGGGTGTCGACCTTGCCGATGAGGGCGCCGACGAGACCCATGGCGAGCAAGGAAGCGACTCCGCCGGGCGAGATCACGAGCCCCGCCCACGTCGCGGTGTAGTGCAGCATGGTCTGGACGTACAGCGGCAGCATCGTGAACGAGCCGAACAAGCCGAATCCGAGCAGAAACATCAGAATAGTGGCGGACGCGAACGACCTGTTCTTGAAGATGCGCAGGTTCACGAGGGGTGTCTTGGCGGTGAACGAGCGCCAGACGAAGAGCGCGATCCCGGCGACGGCCATGAGCGCGAAGAACTTGATGAAGTTGCTGTTGAACCAGTCGAAACGCTGGCCGCGGTTGAGCGTCACCTCGAGGCTGCCGAGCCCGAGGCAGATGAACAGGAAGCTCAGGAAGTCCACGCGGCCCTCGGGACGCTTGAGGTACGGCGGGTCGGTGATGAACAGCAGGCCGAGGGCCATCCCGAGGATGCCGACCGGGATATTGATGTAGAAGACCCATGGCCAGCCCCAGTTGTCGGTGATCCACCCGCCCAGCGTGGGTCCGATGATCGGGCCGAACACCACACCGACCCCGAACAGCGCCATCGCCTTGCCGCGCTCATCCCGCGGGAAAGCGTCGAGCAGGATCGCCTGCGACATCGGCACCATGGCGCCGCCGGCGAACCCCTGGAGCACCCGCATCACCACCAGAAAGGCCAGCGAAGGTGCCGCGCCGGAGCCCAGCGACGCGAGCGTGAACAGGGCCAGGCAGGAGAGGTAGAACTTCTTCCTACCAAAGTAGTTGGCGATCCAACCAGTGATCGGCAGGATGACCGCGTTGGCGACCAGGTACGAGGTGATGACCCATGTGATCTCGTCGACGCCGGCGGAGAACGTCCCCTGCATGTGGGGCAACGCAACGTTGGCGACGGACGTGTCCACGACCTCCATCAGCGTACCGAGCATGGAGGTGAACGCCATCAGGTACTTGTTCGTGGGACGGTTATTCTCCATTGCTCCGCCGTCGGCCTTCAGCGCGGGCCCGCCTGGGCTGCCTCGGGCGGGATCGGCGCGGTGCGCGGCTCGGCCAGCGTGTTCACCTCCAGGTGCACGGAAAGACCGAGGCGCAGCGAGTGGTCGGCGTTGGCGGCGGGGTCGATCGCGATGCGCACCGGCAGGCGCTGGACGATCTTGACCCAGTTGCCGGTGGCGTTCTCGGGCGGCAGCAGGGAAAACGCTGCGCCGGTGCCGGCGGAGAGGCTCTCGACCCAGCCGTGGTACTCGCGGGTCGGGTTGACGTCGGTGTGGAACGTCGCCGGCAGGCCGATGCGGATCCGGCGCAGGTCGGTCTCCTTGAAGTTGGCCTCGACCCATATGTGGCCGCCCTGGAGCGGGACGACCGCGCAGAGCGGCTGGCCGGGCGCCACCACCTGGCCGGCCTGGCCGCTCTTCCTGCTCACGACGCCGTCGATCGGCGAGACGACGGTGCAGTGCGAGCGCGTCAGTTCGGCGCCGGCGAGCCGGGTCTCCTGCACCTTGATGCGCTGCTCGGCCACGGCCAGGTTGGCCTCGACGGCGGCGAGAGCCTTGGTCGAGGCAACGGCGTCGGCAGCCGCCACCTGCTCGGCCGTGACCGTGTCGTCGTAGCGCTGCTTGGGGATCGAGTTGCGCTGGAACAGCTCGGAAAAGCGTTGCAGGTTGAGGCGCGCGAGCGCGAGCTTGCTTGCGTCGGCATCGACCTTCGCCCTCGCCTGAGCGATCTGCGCGCGATTGGTCGCGAGCGCCGAGCGCGCCTCCTCGAGCGCGGCGCTCGCCTGCTCCACCTGGGCGTCGTAGTCGCGCGGGTCGATGGTCGCGATGACCTGACCCTTTTTCACTTGCTGGTTCTCGGTCACCTCCACCGTGAGCAACCTCCCTGGGATGAGCGAGGAGATCGAGAACACATCGCCGCTCACGTACGCGTCCTCAGTGTTGGGGTGAAGTTGCGAGTGCCTCCAATCGCGGTACGCGAAGACCGCGACCGCCGCCAGCACCAGCACGATGACCGCGAGGCTGATCCATTTCTTCATGTCACTGCTCCTGTCCGGCGCTTCCCACTGCCGCGAAGAACGCCGGGAGGTCCTCCCCGGCGACGGCGAGCACCGCACCCTGCGTGAGGTACGCGTCGTAGTGCTGGTTGACGAGGGCGAAGCGACTCTCAGCCAGGAGCGACTCCGCGTCGAGCACCTCGGTGGTCCTGACGAGGCCGGCCTTGTACTGGTCCTCCTCGATCCGCAGGTTCTCCTCCGACGCCTTGACGTTGGTCTCGGCGGTGGCGGCTTGGCGGAGCGCCTGCTCGTACTCCCGGAACGCCTGCTCGACCTCGACTTCGAGCCGGCGCTGGAGGTCGGCGATCTCCTGACGCGTCCGCGCGGCGGTGAACTCGGCCTCGCTGACCCCCGCCTTCCTGGCGCCGCCGTCGTAGGCCTGCCAGGAGAGGCCGAGGAACAAGACGTTGGCGTTCGGGTAGACGAGGTACTTGTCCTGCTGGTAGGTATGCGAGGCTTGCGCGAAGACGGTCGGGGCGCTGTCGCTGCGGCGCAGGGCGATGACGTCCTCCTGCGCCTTCAGGCGGGCGCGCAGCGCGAGGAGCCGGTGGTTGGCGTCCGCCGCGCGCCGTTTGAGCTCGGCGACGCCGACCCCCAGCGGTGGCGGCGACGGCAGCGACTGCGGCAGCGCCAGGGGGCCGGTCGGGTTGCGCCCCAGCACGCGGTTGAGCCCCTGCAGAGCCACCGCCTCGCCGTCGTTCACCTGAGTGACCTGGTCCTGGACCACGCGGAGGCGCACCTCGGTGGCGAGCAGGTCGTTGCGCGCCACGACCCCCTGGTCGAACAGGTCCTGAACCTCCCGCAGATGGTCCTGCAAGCTCGCAACCCGCTGCGCGAGCACGCGCCGCTGGGCCTTCAGGACGAGCACCCGGATGTAGGCATGCAGCCCGTCGAGCTGGGAGGCGAGGACGCTCGCCTCGCCCTGCGCCGTCGTGGCCCGTTCCAGGGCGCGCGAGCTCGCGAGGGCGGAGGCGCGACGCCCGCCGTCCCACAGGAGCTGCGTCGCGTCGATCTCGCCGGTGAGGAAGTTGCTCTCGGTGGTCGGGGCCTCCAGCGTCCCGAACCTGGCGACGATCTCGTGGTCGCGCAGCTCGTAGCCGGCGGAGACCGAGACCGACGGGCGGTACGCGGCCTCGGCCCGCGCCGTGGCCGTGCGGGCTGCGTCGACATCGAGGGCCGAGGTCACGGCCGCCGTCGACCGCGCGGCAACCTCGCGCAGCGCCCCAGCCAGCGTAAGGGTGGAAGTCTGCGTGGCTGCGGGTGTTTGCTGCGCGCCCGCAGCCGCGGCGACGCACGCGGCGGCAACGGCGGCGCCGAGCCACCGGTTGCGGCGGGAACGGTGCGTTGCGCGTGAGCCCTTTGCGTTCAGGGGAGGCATCTTTTGGTCTCCTCGGTGCCGGTCAACCTCGCCGGCGATCCCGATCTTCCAGTTGCGGTTGAAAGAGTACCAGCTTGCGAGAACAGGTTGCGGGCGTGGTCCCGACCCCGGACCTCAGGCGGCCGGCGGGCCGGGCGCGCCCTGCTTGTTCGCCAACTTGCTGGCCACGAGCGTGGTGATGATCTCCGTGGCGACATCGAGACCGGCAGCGCTGGTGTCGAGGCAGAGGTCGAATGCGCAGGCGTCGGTCCAGCAGATGCCGGTCACGGCGCGGACGAACTGCGCCCGTCGGCGGTCCGAGAGCTCGATCATCGACGCCGCCTCGTCCGGGGTGGCCAGGGCCAACCTCTCCATGACGCGGCGGATTCGCCAGGCCAGGCGCGCGTGGAGCATGACGTTGGTCACCCCCGGGCGCCCCGCCAGCACGTGGAAGCCGGCCCGGCCGACGATCACGGCGTCGCAGCTGCCGGCGATCTCGCGGATGATCGTGCTTTCGATCTCGAATAGACGCGTGGCGGAAATGCTGGGCCGGACCGGGGGAGCGACCGCGGCGTCCGGAGCGCCCATCGCCAGCGACTCCAGGACCCGCTGCCAGAACCCGGGGGACCTCTCTTCGACCGGGACGAGGTCGCCTTCGAGCAGGCCGGCCGCCTTCGCGGCGCGCTCCAGGATCTCGCCGTCGGCGTACCGCATCCCCAGCCGCTTCGCGACCGCCTGGCCGATGAAGGCGCCGCCGCACCCGAGCTGCCGCGAGATCGTGAGGACCGTGGTGGCGTCCGTGGTCATGGCCTACCTCCCGACGTCCATATCGTAGCGCCGTGCAGAGGGCGCCGCCGATAGCGGACCATATGCGTTGTCGGGCTGCGGCGGTTCGGATCCTCACATAGCCTCCGGCTATGCTCCGGTCCGACCGCCTTGCCCTCCTAGCATCTGGCCCACTCTCGGCGGCGCGGCTACACGCCCCAAGGTGCAGCGCCCTGCCTTCGGTGGAGGGATCGTCTTCGAGGGAGGGGCTCGGGGCTGCGCGGCCTGCGGTCGGCACGGCGGTACGGACCACCGACCACGTCGTTCGTGTAGGGGGCGCGAAATCAGGCGCGGAGGGCGATTCACTCGCTGAGGGCTCGGGGATGTGATTGGGCGAGTCCCGCCCGCGGCGGGACGAGCGGGGGGCTCGGGGGGTCCAGAGCGCGCGGGTGGGAGGGGGCGTGCGCGCGGGACCCCCCGCACGGATGGATCATCTGTGGCGGGGGAAATGGGAGGGGGGCCACAGGGCAACGGGAGGGGGCGCGACATCAGGCGCGGAGGGCGATTCACTCGCTGAGGGCTCGGGGATGTGATTGGGCGAGTCCCGCCCGCGGCGGGACGAGCGGGGGGCTCGGGGGGTCTAGAGCGCGCGGGTGGGAGGGGGCGTGCGCGCGGGACCCCCCGCACGGATGGATCATCTGTGGCGGGGGAAATGGGAGGGGGGCCACAGGGCCCCGGGAGGGGGTGCGACATCAGGCGCGGAGGGCGATTCACTCGCCCGCAGCGCCTGGGGGGCTCGGGGGGCACTTTTGCGGCGGGGGAAAGGTTCGGGGGGCCGCAAAGCCCCCCGACAAGATGGAGCGGGAAACGGGATTTGAACCCGCGACTTCGACCTTGGCAAGGTCGCACTCTACCACTGAGTTATTCCCGCTCAGCTCAGCGCCCGCTCGCGCGGGTGGAGGAGAAAAATACCAGCGTCCGCCGGGACCGTCAAGGGCAGCACCAGCCGGGCCCTCGGTTTAGCGGCGAGCGGATGACGCTGCGGGAACAACGGGGAATACGGCGAGCAGAGCATTTCGTCGCCTTGCCGAGCCCCGAGCCCCGAGCCCCGAGCCCCGAGCCCCGAGCCCCGAGCCCCGAGCCCCGAGCCCAGGTTTCTACGCCACCCGATGGTTGAGCACGCCGATCCCCGCGATCTCGACCTCGACCTGATCGCCCGCGACGAGCGGGCCCACGCCGGGCGGGGTGCCGGTGGTGACGAGGTCGCCGGGGAGGAGCGTCATGACGTGCGAGATGAAGGCGATCACCTCGGCGACCGGGAAGATCATGTCCGCCGTGGTCCCCCTCTGGCGCCACGCACCGTTGACGCGGAGTTCGAGGTCGAGCGCCTGCGGGTCGGCGATCCCGGTCTCCAGCCACGGCCCGACGGGGCAGAACGTGTCGAACCCCTTGGCGCGGGCGTACAGCTTCTCCCGGTGCTGGATGTCGCGCGCCGTGACGTCGTCGAGACAGGTGAAACCGAGCACGTGCTCGAGCGCATGTTCGGCGTTGACCTTCGTGGCGGTTTTCCCGATGACCAGGGCCAGCTCCCCCTCGTGCTCGACCCGCTGCGACTGCCTCGGCAGCACGACGGTCCCGCCCGGCGCCAGCAGCGACGTGGGCGCCTTGAGAAAGATCAGCGGCTCGGCTGGCAGCTCCTTGCCCATCTCGGCGGCGTGGGCGCGGTAGTTGAGGCCCACCGCGACGATCTTCGTCGGCTCGCACGGCGGCAGCAGCGTCGCCGTCGCGAGCGGCAGCGCGCCGCCGAGCTTCCGAATGCCCTCCCACGGCGCGGCGGCCAACGGCGTCACCAACTCCTCCTCGATCACCCCCCACCGCGGCACGCCCGCCACTTCGATCCGACAGAGCCTCATCTCAACTCTCCCTTCCGGCGCCGACGGCGCAGCACATCGACTCGAACTCCGCGAGGTGGTCCCGGATGCCGAGCACGACCAGCACGTCGCCGTCGTTGAGCGCGAGGTTGGGCTCGGGGTTCGGGAACAGCGCCGCGCCTCGTTGGACGGCGACGACGCCAACGCCACAGCGGCGGCGCAGGTCGGCCTCCGCCAGCGTGGACCCCACGAGCGAGCTGGAGGCGGCGATTTGGACCTGCTCGAGCTCGAGCCCCGGCACCTTCCCGGCGCCGAGCGAGAAGTCGAGGAAATCCACCACCGTTGGTTTCACAACCAGCTGGGCGAGACGCGCGCCCCCGTGCTGGTACGGGTTGACGACGCGGTTGGCGCCGGCGCGCTGTAGCCTCGCCTCCGCGCCCTCCTCGCCGGCGCGCGCCACGATGAACAGCTCGGGGTTCAGCGATCGGGCGGTGAGCACGGTGTACACGTTGTGCGCGTCGTCGTTCAGGCACGCCACCAGGCCGCGCGCGCGAACGATCCCTGCCGCGCGCAGCGACTCCTCGCTGGTCGCGTCGCCGGCGACCACCGACACGCTCTGCGCCTTGAGCTGCTGGGCCTTTTCCGCATTCGCCTCGATCACGACGACGGTATGGCCGGCGCGGCGCAGTTCCTCGACCACCGCGTGGCCCATGCGGCCCCAGCCGCATACGATCTCATGGCCGGAAAGGCTCTCGATCATCCGTAACCTCCGCACCTGTCCGAACACCTCGCGCAGCTCGCCCTCGACCACCGAGCGGCCGATCTCGGTCGCGGCCAGGAGGATCAGGCCGAGGCCGCCGAAGAGCAGGAGCACGGTGAGCGCCTGACCGCCCGGCGAGAGCGCGGAGATCTGGTTGAACCCCACGGTCGTGAGCGTGAGCACGGTCATGTAAAAGGCGTCCCACCAGGGGACGCCCTCGGTCAGTCGGTACCCGAGCGTGCCCGCGACGAAGACGCCGGCCAGCACGACCGCCGAGCGGGCGAGACGCGTGCGCATGCCTCACTCTAGCCGAAACCGTGCCGCGTCGGGCGCCCGGAACGCCGTGGCGGGCCGCTTCACCCGTTCCCGCGCGGGAAGCCGGGGGAGGCCGTGATCGCCCGGATCTGGGCGAGGTGCCGGCGCTCATGGGCGCCGGCGATATCGATCCACTGGTAGAGGTTGAGCTCGAACCCGAGGGGGTGAGGAAAGCGCAGCGCCCCGAGGTCGAGGCCGGCGAGCGCGGGGATCGCCGCAGCCACAGCGGCATGGCTCTCGGCCAGCTCCTCGCGCAGCGCGGCGATCGGGAGCCCGGGAGCGGGCGTCACGCGGTCGGGGTTCTTGACCGGCCCGGAGGCGCCGATCTCGGCAATCGAGCGCAGGCGCGGCCACGAGCGCCGGGTCCGCGGGCCGGCGGTCAACCCCTCGCGCCGTCCCTGCTGGATCAACTTCCTCGCGACGACCGCGAACGTCCGGTTGGCGAGGACGACGTGGTGCAACACCTCGCCTGCCGACCACCGCTCCGGCGCGGGCTTCCAGTCGGCCTGGGCCTGGGTCAACGGCGCCACCGCCGCGATGAGTGCGTCGAGGTCGGCGACGAGTCGCACCCGCAGCTCCTCGAGCTCGGGTCCAAGGTCGTCTGGCGCGCGGCGTCCCGAATCGAGATCTTGCGACCCAGTCACGAGGCAATTATACGCCGCGCGTTGCGGCGCCGCGGCTATGTCGAGAGAAACTCGACGACCTCGTTGAGCAGCGCGCCGCCGCCCTCGGCGAGGACCGAGTGGGCGGCTCCGGGAACCTCGCGGTAGCGCGCCTCGGGGATCGCGGCGGCCAACTCCCGCGTCGCCGCGGCCGCGACGAGCGGGTCGTGCTCGCCGGCGAGCGCCAGGGTCGGGCAGGCGACCGCGGCGAGCTCGGCGCGCATGTCCCAGCCGGTCCGGAGGGCCTCAAGCTGCTGCAGCGCACCCGGACGGTCGTCGGGGTCGAGCGTCCAGAGTTTCGCGGCCTGGTCCACGAAGGAGGGGTACTTGTCGGCGAATGTGCTGGCGAAGGCGAACGCCATGAACGCTTCGGCGGCCTCGGCCGGCTCGAGGCGCGTGAACGCGATCTCGAAGAAGCGCATGACGCGCCGGTGGGACGGCGTCAGTCTGGCCCCGCACGAGGCGACAACGAGGCGGTGCACGGTGGCAGGGTGGCGCACGGCGAGCTGGCAGGCGATGAGACCACCCATGGAAACGCCGACGACCCCGGCGGCGTCGAACCCGGCGTGAGCGATCACGGCCGCGGCGTCGTCGGCGGCGCCGGCGAGGGTGAACCGCTCGCCACCGCGCGAGCCACCCACCCCGCGGTTGTCGGGGGCGAGCACGGTAAAGCGGTCCGCGAGCAAGCGGGGCAACTCACCCCATAACCGGGCGCGCGAACCGAGACCGGCGAGCAGGAGCAACGGCGGGCCGCCGCCCCAGCGCTCGTACGCGATCGGCCCCCGGACCCCGGCGATCGTCGCATGCCGTCCGCCCGGTGGGGCCGCACCGGCCTGGGGCGAACGGCCTAGGTCAGGGCTCATTCCACCGCCCGTCACAGCAGGGCGGCCAACTTCTCCTTGAGGACCTTCTTTTCGACCGCGCCGATGACGCGGTCCACCATCTTGCCGCCCTTGAAGAAGAGCAACGTCGGGATCGACTGGATGCCGAACTTGATGGCGGTCTGCCGGCTCGAGTCCACGTCCACCTTGGCGACGATTGCCTTGCCGGCGAACTCCTCGGCGAGAGCCTCGACGTGTGGGGCGATGATGCGGCACGGCCCGCACCAGGTGGCCCAGAAATCCACCATTGCGGGCTTGTCGGCGTTGACGACGGTGGCTTCGAACGTGGCGTCGGTGACCTGCGTGACGTTTCCAGACATTGAATCCTTCCTCTCTTCCGGGGGCGCATCGGCTCCGTCCCCGAGTTCGCGTGCGTGCAAGCACGGCTGCGACCGTACAAATTCCATCCCGGAGCGTTCGCAACCGGCGGGCGCCACAGGTCGCGCCCCGAACCTCCGGAGCAGGTATTGTAGGCAGGACGGGACGGGGGTGGCAACCGTGCGCACGCGGCGCCAGAGGCTTGGGCAGCACTTTCTGCGCGACGCAGCGACTGGGCGCGCGATCGCGGCGGCGCTCGCCGGCAACCCGCCGCAGGTGCTGGAGATCGGACCGGGGCGAGGCGCGCTGACCAGGGCGCTCCTCGAACGCTTCGGGCGGGTGCGCGCCGTCGAACTCGACGGCGCCCTCGCCGCGGGGCTCGCCGGGCGCCTGGGCGACCCTCCGGGCCTCGAGGTCCGACACGGCGACGCGCTTGCCGGCGACCTCGAGGCGCTCGCGGAGGGAGGACCCTGGCAAGTGGCCGCCAACCTCCCCTACAGCGTCGGGACGGCGATCGTGCGACGCCTCCTCCCACGCCGCGACCTGTTCGCCCTGCTCGTCGTGATGGTGCAGCTCGAGGTCGCGGAGCGCATGGTGGCGCTCCCGGGGGGCCGGAACCGCGGGCTGCTGACGCTCGAGACCGAGGCCTACGGCCGGGCCGAGATGCTGTTCACCGTCCCGCCGGAACGCTTCGACCCTCCGCCAAAGGTGAATTCGGCAGTGATCCGGATCTGGCTCCGGCCCGTCCGGACGCCGGCGCCGGCAATCGGGCGCGCGCTGGCTCTCGCGTCGCTCGCGTTCGCGCAGCGGCGAAAGAAGATCGCCAACCCGCTGGCCGCGGCGGCCCCCGCGGGCGGGATCACGGCAGCGTGCGCGGCTGCCGGCGTGGACCCCGGCGCGCGGCCGCAGGAGCTGACGTGGGATGCGTGGCTCGCCCTTGGCCGGGCCATGCCCGAGGTGGGCGGCGCGGTGCGGGGCGGCGAGGGGAGCGCCTGATGGCGAAGTTGGTCGCGCTGGGCGGGCTCGGCGAGTTCGGCGCCAACTCGCTGCTCGTCGAGGACGAAGACGGGTCCCGGGTGCTCGTGGACGCCGGCGCCGCGTTCTCGGACCTCGCGGCGTTCGGGGTCGGGTACGAGGTCCCGGACTTCGGCGCGCTCGGCGGGACGGCGCCGGCCGCGGTGGTCCTGACGCACGCGCACGACGACCACGTCAAAGGGGTCGCGTTCCTGCGCGAGGCGTATCCCGCGATCGAAGTGGCGGCGAGCCGCACGACGCTCGTGTGGGCGCGCCCCGCCGTCGCCAACGGCACCGCGATCGTGACGCGCGAGCTGCAGCCGGGGAGCGCCGTGGCGGCGGGCGCGTTCGCGGTCCACGCCCTGCCGGTTTCGCACTCGATCCCGGGGACGGTTGCGCTGCGCCTCGAAGGGGCGGACGGAACCCTCGTGCTCGCGACCGACCTGCGGCTCGCCCCGTCGGCGCTCGAGGAGACGACGTCGCAGGACGCGCTCGCCGCGTGGGGGGACGCCGGCACCGACGTGCTGCTCCTCGACTCGACGAACGCGCTGATCGATGCCGAGCCGCCGTCGGAAGCGACCGTCGCCGAGGCGATCGAAGAACAGGTGCGCAAGGCGCGCGGGGCCGTGATCGCGGTCTCGTTCGCCTCGCAGCTCGGGCGCTTCCGCCAGCTCGCCCGCGCCGCCGCGCAGACCGGGCGGCTGGTGGTACCCGTGGGACGGGGCCTCGTCGAGTCGCTCGAGGTCTCGAGCCGCCTCGGCGGGATGGGACTTCCCCTGGGCCTGGTGCGGCCGGCGCGGGAGCTGCCGGCGCTGCCGCGCGACCGCGTCGTCGTGGTCGCGACGGGGTCGCAGGGGGAGCCGGGCTCCGCGTTCTCGCGCCTGGCCGTGGACCTCCTCCCAGGCCTGCGCCTGAGGCCGGGCGACACGGTGCTCCACGCGGCCCGCGTCATCCCGGGGAACGAGCGCCGCCTCGCGATGCTGTTCGACCACTGCGTCCGCCGCGGGGCGCGGGTGGTGACGGCCGCGGAGGCGCCGATCCACGCCTCGGGCCACCCGCACCGGGCCGAGTTGGTGCGCCTGCTCGACCTCGTGCGGCCAAGCCGGGTGATCCCCGTGCACGGCCGCCGCCGCCACCTCGAGGCCGTGGCGGAGCTGGCGCGGGCCCGCGGGATCGCCACGCTGGTGGTGGAGAATGGCGAGGAAGTGGCGTGGGGGAGCGCGGGCGCGAGCGTCACCGGCGAGCTGCGCCAGGTTGGGCGCATCCTCCTCGACGATGTCGGCGAGGAGGTCCTCGACCCCGCGATCCTGCGGCACCGGCGCTCGCTGGCGCGCGAGGGGATGGTGGTGGCGGTGCTGCCATACCCGCGCGCCGGGCACGACGGGTTCGGCGAAGTGCAGATTCACGTCTCGGGGATGCCGGCGAGCGCCGGGCTCGTGGACCACCTCGCGGCGGGGCTCGCCGGGGAGATTGGGCGGGCCGGGATCCTGGCGCGCCGCGACCCGGAGTGGCTGCGAAGTACAATGACGCGGTGGCTTCGAAGTGAGGTGCGCCGGCGCACGCGCCGCCGTCCGGTGGTGGTGGCGCTGGTGGTGGAGCTCTAGATGACCATGGTGGACGCGGTCGTGCTGGGATCCGTGCAGGGACTCACCGAGTTCCTGCCGGTCTCGTCGCGCGGCCACCTCGCCCTCGTGCAGGCGCTCATGCCCGGCTTTTCGCAACCCGGACTTGTCTTCGACGTCGCGCTCCACCTCGGCACGGTGCTCGCGATCGTGGCGTTGGAGTGGCGCCGGCTGGTGGAGGTCGTGCGCCATCGGTACCTGGTGAGGCTGGGCGCGCAACTGGTGCTCGCGATGGTGATGACCTCCATGCTGGCGCTGCCGTTCCGGCACTGGGCGGAGGACTCGATCCACTACCCGATGCTGATCGCAGCGGGGTTCACGGTGACCGCCTTGTTCCTGATCGCCGTGCGCCACGCGGCCGGACGGATCGAGGGGCCGGGGATGACCTGGTGGGCCTCGGCGGTCGTCGGGTTCGCGCAGGGTATTGTCGTGCTGCTGCCGGGGATGTCCCGCTCCGGGACGACGATCTGCGCGGGTCTGGCGTGCCGTCTCGAGAGGCGTTGGGCCGCCGACTTCTCGTTCCTGCTTTCGATCCCCGCGATCCTGGGCGCGGCGGCCGTCGAGGGCTGGATGCACCGGACGGAGATCGCCGCGGCACGAGGCTTCGCCGGACCGGCGGTCGTGGGCGCGCTGACGGCGGCGGTGGTCGGGTTCGCATCTCTGCTATTGGTGCGCTTTCTCGTCGAGCGCGGGCGCTTGCACCTGTTCGCCTGGTATCTGCTGCCGCTCGCGGCGCTTACCGTGGTCTTCGCCAGAATGGGCGTGTGGTGATGGCGCGAAGCCGGGAGGAGATCACGCGCGAGGTTGCCGGCTACCTGCTCGGGCTCATGGGGGTGCTGGTGCTTCTCGCGGCCGTGACGTATCACCCGCTCGACCCGTCGCTGTTCGCGGCGGGAAGCGACGTCGTCCACAACCTGCTTTCGTGGGGCGGTGCGGCGATCGCCGGCATCGTGGTCGGCCTGGTTGGTGCGCTCGCACCCGCCGTTCCGGTGATGATGATGGTGATCGGGTGGCGCTGGCTGCACGGGCGCGAACTCGAGTCCCCGGCCGTCGTGGGGACCGCCTGGACGGTGGCCGTAGTCGGCGGGGACGGTCTGCTCGCCGCACTCGTGGGGCGTACGGGCTACCGCGGCGGCCAGCTGGAGTGGGGGGGTGAGGTCGGACGTCTCGTCGCCCGCGGGCTCACGGATTCGCTGGGTCCGGTGGGGGCGCTGGTGCTGTGCGCCGGGGCTGTCCTGGCGGGGGTGGTGTTCGGCGTGCGGGGATCGCTCGTGCAGGTTTTCGCCGGGTTGGGTGGCCTGGTGACCCACAAGCGCTCCGAGATGGCGGCGCGGTGGGCGCGCCGGCGCGACGACCGACAACGCGGGGAAATGAGGAAGAAGCTGATGCGCCGCCACCAGGAGCGCCATCCGGGCGCACCGCAGCCGCCGCTGGTGGCCCGTGAGCGGTTCGGAGAGGCACGCTTCGGCATCCGTCGCCTGCGCCACGTTGCGGTCGTGAGCGACGAACCGCCGCCGCGGACCTCCAGGGCCCCTGCCGTCGGCAGCAGCGAAGGGTCCGAGCGCCGCGCGCCCGCGCCGCGCCCGCAGCGTCCGGCGGCACGCCGGGTCGAAGCGGTGCCGATGCAGGAGGCGTTCGACTTCCCGGAGGCTCCGATCTCGCCGCTGCCGGAGAAGACCATGCTGGCCCTCCCGCCGCCGGCGCCCGAGCTCGACCCCAAGCAGCTCGCCGCGATGCGGGAGCAGGTCGAGGCCAAGTGCCAGGAGTTCCGGGTGGACGGCACGGTCGAGGACGTGCTGCCGGGGCCGGTCATCACCACCTACGAGTTCCGTCCGGCGGCGGGGGTCAAGTACGCGCAGGTGGTGCGCCTCGAAGAGGACCTCGCCCTCGGGCTGCAGGTCGAGGCGGTGCGGATCGAGCGCATTCCCGGCAAGGCGACGGTGGGGATCGAGGTGCCCAACCCGGAGCGCCACACGATCGTCCTGCGCGAGGTCATCGAGTCTTCGAAGTTCGTCCACTCGGCCTCGCCGCTCACGCTGGCGTTGGGCAAGGACATCCACGGTAGGCCGTTCGTGGCCGACATGCAGCGCATGCCGCACCTCCTGATCGGCGGGTTCACCGGCTCGGGCAAGAGCGTCGGCATCAACGCAATGATCATGTCGATCCTGTTCAAGGCGACCCCCAGCGACGTGCGCTTCATCCTGATCGACCCCAAGCAGGTGGAGCTCGGGATGTACGAGAAGCTGCCGCACCTGCTGACGCCGATCATCTCGGACCCCAAGGAAGCCGCGCGCGCCCTGCGCTGGGCGGTGCGCCAGATGCGGGAGCGCTATGCGCTGCTCGCCGCGTGCAAGGTCCGCAACCTCACCCAGTACAACGCGCTGCTCGGCGACAGCGAGGCGCGCAAGGTCGCCGCCGAGAGCGCCGGCACGGTGGAGCTGCAGCCGCTGCCGTTCATCGTGATCATCATCGACGAACTCGCGGACCTGATGATGACCTGCGCCAGCGAGGTCGAGGACTCGATCGGCCACCTATCGCAGATGGCGCGCGCGGTGGGCATCCATCTGCTGTTCGCGACCCAACGCCCGAGCGTCGACATCGTGACCGGCGTGATCAAGGCCAACTTCCCCTGCCGCATCGCCTACAAGGTGCGGACGCGGTTCGACTCCCGGACGATCCTCGACACCGAGGGCGCCGAGTGCCTGCTCGGGATGGGCGACATGCTCTACCTCGCGGCCGGAACCTCGCGTCCGGCCCGCCTCCACGGCTGTCTCGTGCGCGAGGAGGAGATCCTGACCGTGCTCAAACACCTGCGCCGCCTCGGTCGGCCCGAATTCGACCCGGCGGTGCTTGCCGAGCCGGAACCGGGGGCCGGGTTCGGCGGCGACGCGGAGTGGGACGACCCGATGTACGACCAGGCGGCCCGCCTGGTCGTCGGGTCGCGCAAGGCCTCCGCCTCCTACATTCAGCGCAAGATGCGGCTGGGGTACGCGCGCTCGGCCCGGCTTCTCGATATGATGGAGCAGCAGGGTCTTGTCGGACCCTCTCAGGGTTCGCGAGGGCGGGAGGTCTTGGTGCCGCCCGAGTACTTCGGCGAGGTGGATGCGACGCAACTGGACGGCGGCGGGGAGGCGACCACCGATGATTGAGCTCTCGACACAAATGGTGATCTACCTGGTGACGGCGGTCGGGGTTCTGCTCCTGCTGCTGGTCGTGAGCCTCCTGTCCCGCCCGCGGGTCTTCACCCAGTACCTGGAGGCGATGACCGGGATCGAGCTCTCCGCGCGCGACGTCGCCCGCGTCTACAAGCAACGCGGCAAGGCGGGCGTGCGCGACATGTTCCTCGAGCTGATCATCCGGGAGGATCTCAAGAATGGCCCGCGCATCACGCCCGACTCCTCGCCGGACACCGAGATGCTCGTACCGGAGCGGAGGAAGTGAGCGCCTCGCGCCGCCTCGACGCGCTGCTCGCCGCCGGCGTGGGCTTCGTGGCCGGCGTGCCGTGTTCGTACTTGCGGACGTTCTTCGCGGGGTGCCAAGAGCTGCCGCTGTCCTCGTTCCTCCCCGCCGTGCGCGAGGATCACGCCGTGGCGGCGTGCGCCGGCGCCTGGCTCGGCGGAACCCGAGCCGCCGCTGCGATGCAGAACTCGGGCCTGGGCTATTGCCTCGAGGTCCTGACTTCGCTGCACTTGATGTACGGCGTCCCACTGCCGATGGTGGTCTCCGACCGGGGGGACCCCAGCGACTACGAGGAGCACCGCATCCTCGGGCAGGGGACCCGCCGGCTTCTCGAGCTCTTCGAGATTCCGTGGGCCGAGGCGCGACCCGGCGCCGAGAGCGATGACGCGCGCTGGCTCGTCGCCGCGTCCGAGCGCGAGCGTAGGCCGGCCGTGCTGCTGGTCGGCAAGGGAGCTGACTCGTGACGCGCGCCGAGGCCGTCGCCCTGGTCCTGCCGCTTCTCGCCGACGACGACATCGTGATCGCCGCCGACGGCGCGATCTCGCGCGAGGCGTACCGTGCCCACGACCGGGTGCGGACGTTCTACATGCTGGGCTCGATGGGGCAGGTCGCCTCGATCGCACTCGGCCTGGCGATGACCCGGATGGAGAGAGTCATAGCCCTCGACGGTGACGGCAACCTGCTCATGGGGCTCGGCGGTCTCGCCCTCGTGGGCGGGCTGCGGCCCGCCAACCTCTACCACCTCGTCCTCGACAACGGCTGCTACGCCACCACCGGCGGGCAACCGGCGCTGTCGCAAGAGGTGGACCTCGCGGCCGTCGCGGCCGGCGCCGGCTACGGCTGGGCGCGCCGGTGCCTCTCCGGCGAGCACGCCCGCGGGGCGATGGAGGCGTGGTTGGCGGCACCGGGTCCGGCGCTGCTCGACCTCGCGGTGGACGCCTCCGCGACCGATCCGGCACCGAGGGTCCCAATGACGCCGGAGGAGATGGCGAAGCGCGTGCGCGCCGCCCTCGCCACCTGAGCGCCGCCGGCGCGGCCTCAAGCCCCAAGCTGCAACGCCCTGCGGCCGGTACAGGAGGTTCGGCCCACGGTCCACGAGCCACGGTCCACGCTCCATCACCTGGGGTAAGATCGACGGTAGTCAAAACGAGATATTGGGACTCTGCAGCCGGAGGTGGGCGTGGGCAAACTCGTGGTGATCGCCGACAACGTGGCGGCCGTTCGCGAGACGCTGCGGGAGACGATCGAGCGGCTGTACGAGGACAAGGTGGCGAACGGCGAGCTGCGGGTTGACACCTACGACGATGGCGGAGGCGTCGCCTCACTGTGCGCCATGACGTTGCCCGACCTCGTCATTCTCGACGTCGCCATGCCCGGCCTCGACGGTATCGAGACGTTCTACTGCATCAGGGAAGCGTCGCCCGCCGCCGCGGCCCGCGTGGTGTTCCTGACCGGTCTTGCCGGCTCTGGGCCGGTCCGTGCGCGGATCGACCGCGCCGTCGCCGACGGGGCGTGCGGGTACCTGCCCAAGCCGACGACATCCGCCGAGATCAAGGATCTCATCGACGCGCGCGTGTTCGCCGTCTGACGAGAGGCTGCGTCAATCAAGAGGAAGCGTTCGTCCGGTCATCGCGAGGCGCCGAGAATGGCGGCCGGTTCGTGGAAATCCGCGGTCCGACGGGCCTGCTCGGTCCGGCCGACTCAACTTCGCGGGCCGGCGGAGCGGTGCATGTACGAGAAGAGCTTGTCGTACAGCGCCATGGCGTGGCTCACCGCCTTCTTCGCCTCGTCGGGTCCGAGGAACTCCTGCACGCGGACCTCCTTGTTCTCGAGCTTCTTGTAGTCCTCGAAGAAGCGGCGCACCTCGTTCATGCGATGAGCGGGGAGCTGCGAGATGTCGGAGTACTCGCGGTACTCGGGGTCGTCGAGGTGGATCGAGATGATCTTCTCGTCGTTCTCTCCCTGATCGAGCATCGTCATCATTCCGATCGGGCGCACGCGCAGGATCGAAAGCGGCACCACCGGCTCCTGCATCAGCACCAGCACGTCGAGCGGGTCGTGGTCGTCGCCCAGTGTCTGCGGGATGAAGCCATAGCTGGCCGGGTAGATCACGGACGAGTACAGGATCCGGTCCACCCGCAACAGCCCGGTTTCCTTGTCGAGTTCGTACTTGACCTTGCTCCCCTTGGGGATCTCGATGACGGCTTGGAATTCGTCCGGTGCGCCGGCTCCGAGATGCACGTCGTGCCACGGGTGGCTCATATCGCTCCTCTCCGGCGCCCGGCTCGCGTGGCGCTTTCAACCGACCGGCTGACAACCATCCGGCGCGCGCCGCCGTTCCCAGCCGCCGCGCCCGGTGATGGCGGGGCCGCGCCTGTGGCATGCTAGCGCAGAACGCATTGGGGGTTGACACGGTTCGCACCTCTGCGATAGCGTCTCGGTCATGCAGTATCTTGGCGTTCCTCGTCATCGTGAGTGCTGGCGCTGGCCTGAGAGGCGGTAGGCGGGGCGTGCCGTCCCCGCTTCGCCGCCGGGCGCAAGCGGGGAGACAAGGTGGAAACGGACCACAACCTCCCCGCCCCCGGCGGGGAGGTTCGAGTTCATGGAGATCGTTGCCACCTTCGTTCCGAGCGTCCGCGGCGACCCCGCCGAGGAGCTACGGTTCCCCCCGGCCGGCGCCACGATGGTGGAGTTGCGCGCCGACCTCCTCGGCGCCGGCGCCGACCTCGGCCGGCTGATCGGCGCCGCCGGCCTGCCGGCGATCGTGACGCTGCGCTCCCGCGCGGAGGGCGGCGAAGGGCCGGACGACCCGACTGATCGGCGCTCCTTCTTCCAGCGCGCGGCGACTTTGCCCGCGGCGCTCCTGGATCTCGAAGCGAGCCGAGACCGCGACCTCGTGGACGCCGTCGTCCCGGGCGAACGCGTGATCCTCTCGGCGCACTTCGGAGGCAGCGCCCCCGCCGACCTCGAGGAACGGGCCGCGGCGATGCTCGCCGCGGGGACGCGGTTCGTCAAGATCGTCCCGGAGGCGCGGAGTCTTGCGGACGTCCAGGCGGTGCTTCGCCTGGCGCACGCGCTCGACCGCGGCCGGCGGGCGGACCGCAGGGCGGTGCTGTTCGCGTCCGGCGAGGCGGGCCGCCCGACGCGCTTGCTCGGTCCGCTGTTGGGGGCGCCGCTCGCCTATGCCGCATGGGCGCCGGGGCGGAACGCGGCGCCGGGCCAGTACCTCCCGGAGGAGATGGCTGCCCTGATCGGGCACCTGGCTGGCCGGCCGCGGCGGCTCTTCGCGGTGCTCGGCCAGCCGGTCTCCGGCTCGCTCTCGCCGCGCGTCCACGCCGCCGCATATCGCGCGCTCGGGTTGCCCAACGTGTTCGTGCCACTCGAGGTTGGGGCAGCCGCGGAGCTGGATGGACTGCTGGTCCCGGCGGGCGCGTCGTGGCTCGACGCGCTGGGATTGCCGGCCGGCGGCTTCGCCGTGACGATGCCGTGGAAAGGGGAGGCCGCGCGCCGCTGCACGCTGCTGGCGCCGCGAGCCGAGCGGGCCGGCGCCGCGAACACGGTGCTGCCGCGCGCCGGGAAGGTGCTCGGCGACTGCACCGACATGGATGGGGTCACGCGCGTCCTCGCCGAGGAGGGTGCGGATCTTGCCGGGGCGTCGGCACTCGTACTCGGTGCGGGCGGCGCGGCGCGCGCCGCGGTGGTGGCGCTGCAGCTCGCGGGAGCCGAGGTGGCGATCGCCGCGCGCGACGGCGAACGTGCGCTCGCGGCGGCCCGGGGTCTCGGGGTCGCCGGCGTCGAGATCGCAGCCAGCGAGAGGGTCGCCGTCGTGGTCAACGCCACCCCCGCCGGGACCGACGGCGAGCCGTCGCCGTGGCTGGAGGCGCTGCGCCTGCCCGCAGGAGGCGTGCTCGTGGACCTCCCGTACGGCGCCGGGCCGACGTTCCTCGAGCAACTCGCCGCGCGCCGCGGCTGGCGCTACGTCGCCGGCCGCGAGGTGCTGCTCTTCCAGGCGGTGTCGCAGTTCGCGGCGATGACCGGTGCGGCGCCTCCGGTGCGGGCGATGGCCGCGGCGCTCGGACTCCGGGAGGCGGAGGCGTGAGCCGGGCCGTAGGAGCGGCGTCCGCGCGGAGCGCACCGGAGCGTGCCGGTGGAAAGCCCCGCCGGCTTGCGGGAGAATGGGACGGACCCGTCCGGATTCCGGCGCGCGGCGTTCACGAAGGGCGCCGTAGTCCATGCGTTGAGGCGCACGTGGGGAGGCGACAATGAAGATCTGGAATAGCGGCGACGCGAAAGGTGAGCAGTACCTGCAGCAGCTGGAGACGCGATACGCTCGGCTGTTCCCGGCCCAGCTCGAAGACAAGGCGCGCCGGACGGTAGCCGCCGTCGCCAGACAGGGAGACAAGGCGCTGGTGGCCTACGTACGGCGGCTCGACCTCAAAGGGCGGCCGACGGAAGGGTTTCGCCTGCACGGCGCGGTTGCGGGCGGCGAGGAGGTTGGGGAGGAGTTCATCAGCGCCATCGAGCTCGCGCTCGCCAACGCCAATGCGTTCCACGAGCCACAGGCCGTGAAAGGCTTCGCGTCGGAGGGGGATGACGACGCGCTCGGGTTCCGGGTGCGGCCGATCGATTCGGTCGGGGTGTACGTGGCGGACGGCTCGGCGGCGTCGTTGTCGTCGCTCCTGACGGCGGTGGTTGCAGCGCGCATCGCAGGGGTGGCGCGGATCGCGGTCGCGACGCCCCCCCGTGCGTTCCTGGCCTCGCCGCAACTGCGCTACCTGCTCGACCGCCTCGACCTCCGGGAGATCTACCTGATGGGCGGCGCGCATGCCGTGGCTGCGCTCGCCTACGGCACCGACTCGGTCGCCCCTGTGGACAAGATCGTGGGCGCCGGCGGGCGTCTCGTGGCGGCGGCGAAGCGGGCGGTGTGCGGCGTGGTCGGCACCGACGGGACGGTGGGCCCCTCCGAGGTGGTAATCGTCGCCGACGCCCGCGCGGAAGCCGAGATCGCCGCCGCCGACCTGCTCGCCGCGGCCGGCCAGGACGAGGACGCGCTCGCGGTTCTCCTGACGCCGTCGAAGAGCCTGGCGGCGAAGGTCGAACGGCGCGTCTCAGCGCGAGTACGGAGCCTGCCGAAGAAGAGCCCGGCTCGGGCAGCGCTCAAGAACTGGGGTGCCATCGTGCTCGTGGCCGACCTCGAGGCCGCGGCCGACGTGGTCAACCGGATCGCGCCGCAGCGCGTCGAGCTGCTCCTTGCCGAGCCGTTGCGCGTGCAGGACCTCATCGAGCGAGCGGGGGCGGTGTTCGTGGGGCCGTGGTCGCCGCCGGCGATTGCCGATCTCGTGCTGGGCGCCAGCCCGATTCTACCGGCCGCCGGGGCCGCGCGCTTCGCCTCGCCGCTCGGAGTGTGGGACTTCGTGCGCCGCACCTCCGTGGCGCGGGTCGCGGCCCACCGCTACCCGGCCATGGCGCGGGCGGCGGCGGCGCTGGCGCCGCCGGAGGAGTCGGTGTTGCACGACGAATCGCTGCACGCCGGCAGCCGGGGGAAGATGTGAGCGTCCTGGAACGGGGCGGGTTCCTCCCACCCGGAGAGCGCGGCCGTTGACCCGTCCGTCCCGGGAGCGCTTCGGCGAGCTCGCGACGAGGCACCGGCTCGTCCCGGTGGTCCGGGAGCTGACCGCCGACACCGTCACGCCGACCGGGATGCTGCTGCGCTTGGCTGGTGCCGGACGCCACCCCTTCCTGCTCGAGAGCGTCGAGGGCGGCGAGCGCGTTGCGCGCTGGTCCTTCGCCGGCGCCGACCCGGCGCGGATCGTCGCGGTGCGCGGCGGCACGGCGTTCATGGACGGCGTAGAGTCGGCGGCGGCGCCGCTCGAGGCCCTGCGCGCCGCCGTCGCGGCCCAGGGCCGCGCGCCG
The DNA here is from genome assembly GCA_963789745.1 of uncultured Acidobacteriota bacterium. Lineage (GTDB taxonomy): Bacteria > Acidobacteriota > Thermoanaerobaculia > Thermoanaerobaculales > Thermoanaerobaculaceae > RBG-13-68-16. Next base: position 68,158 of record CAWBLW010000003.1, read on the forward strand.
GTGGAGGACCTGCCGCCGTTCGCGGGGGGCGCGGTCGGATGGTTGGGCTACGACGCGGTGCGGCTCATCGAGCGGCTCCCGGCGCACCTTCCCGACCCGCTCGGCCTGCCCGACGCGTGGTTCGCCGTTTACCCGGTGATCGCGGCGCTCGACCGAGCGCGTCAGCGCCTGCTCCTGATCGCTACGGTCACCGTGGAAGACGGCGCCGACGCCGCCTACGGCCGCGCCGTTGCCGCGCTGGACCGGCTCGAGGGCGTGCTGGCGGCGCCGCTCGACGAGGCGCGTCCGGCGCCGCTGCCGGCGCTGGACGCGTCCCTCCAGCCCGACCTCGCGTGGCGGGTTGCCCCCGACGACGAAGGCTTCCTCGCCGCTGTGGCGCGCGCGCGGGAGGAGATCCGCGCCGGCGAGTGCTTCCAGATCGTGCTCTCCCGCCGGTGGTCCCGCCCGAGCTCCGCATCCCCGATCGCGCTCTACCGGGCTTTGCGCCTGGCCAACCCGTCGCCGTACATGTTTTACCTGGACGCCGGCGAGGCCCAGATCCTGGGCTCTTCCCCGGAAACGCTCGCGCGGCTGCGCGGCGCCCAGGCGGCGACCTGCCCGATCGCGGGCACACGGCGGCGTGGGCGCACGGCTGCCGAGGACGCGCGCTTGGCGGGGGAGCTGCTGGCGGACGAGAAGGAGCGGGCCGAACACCTGATGCTGGTCGATCTCGGCCGCAACGACGTCGGCAAGGTCGCGCGCGCGGGCAGCGTGAAGGTGAAGCGCTTCATGGAGGTCGAGCGCTACTCGCAGGTCATGCACCTGACGAGCGAGGTCACGGGCGACCTGGAGGAGGGGCTCTCGGCGCTCGACGTGCTTTTCGCGTGCTTCCCCGCCGGGACGCTGACCGGCGCGCCGAAGGTGCGGGCGATGGAGCTGATCGAGCAGTTGGAGGTCGTGCGACGGGGCGTGTACGGCGGCGCCGTCGGCTACTTCGACTTCGGCGGCGACATGGACGCGTGCATCGCGATCCGCACAGCGGTGGCGGCCCGCGGCGCCGTCCACGTGCAGGCGGGCGCGGGGATCGTCTTCGACTCGGTGCCCGAGAGCGAGCTCGCCGAGTGCGCAAGCAAGGCCCGCGCGCTCGCCCTCGCCGTACTGCTGGCAGAAGGGATGAAGTCGTGATCGTGCTGGTGGACAACTACGATTCGTTCACCTACAACCTCGTCCAGTACCTGCGCGAGCTGGCGTCCGCGGAGGAGGTGCGCGTAATCCGCAACGATGCGGCGACCGTGCCCGAGATCGTGGGGCTCGCGCCGCGCGCGATCGTGCTCTCTCCGGGCCCCGGCGTGCCCGAAACCGCCGGGGTGTGCGTCGAACTGACGCGGGCCGCAGCGGCGGTGCCGCTGCTCGGCGTTTGCCTCGGGCACCAGGCGCTGGCGGTCGCCTACGGCGGGCGGGTGGTGCGAGCTCCTGAGCCCCGGCACGGCAAGACCTCCCCGGTGCACCACAACGGCCTGAACCTCTTCGCCGGCCTCGCGGAGCCGTTCGAGGCGACGCGCTACCACTCCCTCGTCGCCGAGCGGGCGTCGCTCCCCCGCGGCCTCGAGGTCGTGGCCTGGACCGACGACGGCCTGGTCATGGGGCTCGCGCATCGCGGCCGGCCGCACTTCGGCGTGCAGTTCCACCCCGAGGCGTACCTCACACGGGGCGGCAAGCGCCTGCTCGCCAACTTCCTCGGCATAGCCGGCGTGAAGGCGGAGGCGGCGTGATCCGGGACGTTCTCGAACCGTTGCTGGCCGGCGAGGACCTGCCCACCGAGACCACCGAAGCGTGCTTCACCGCGCTGATGGCCGGCGAGTGGTCGGAGCCGGAGCAGGCCGCGTTCCTGATCGCGCTGCGGGCCAAGGGCGAGACCCCCGGCGAGGTGGCCGCGGCGGCGCGCGTCCTGCGCTCGTTCGCGGTCGCGGTCCCAACTTCCCGCGCGCCGCTCATCGACACGTGCGGCACCGGGGGGGACGGCGCCCACACGCTCAACATCTCGACCGGCGCCGCGCTCGTGGCCGCAGCCTGCGGCGTCGCGGTGGCCAAGCACGGCAACCGCTCGGTGTCGTCGCGGTGCGGGTCGGCCGACGTGCTCGAGGCGCTCGGGGTCCCGCTCGAACTCGAACCGGAGGGACTCGGCGCCCTGCTCGACGAGGTGGGCTTCGCGTTCCTGTTCGCGCCGCGGCTGCACCCGGCGATGCGTGCGGTGATGCCGGTTCGCCGCGCCCTCGGGGTGCGGACGGTGTTCAACCTCCTGGGCCCGCTCGCCAACCCCGCCGGGGTGCGCCGCCAGGTGGTGGGCGTCTACAGCCGTGGGGTAATGGAGCTTGTGGCCGGCGCGCTGGCCGAGCTCGGCGCCGAGCGCGCCTGGATCGTGCACGGCGACGACGGACTCGACGAGCTGTCGGTGTGTGCCCCGACGCGGATCATCGAGGTGCGCGACGGCCGCGTCATTGGCGAGACGGCGGTGGCCCCGGAGGCGCTCGGCATCCGCCGCGCCGGCCACGCCGAGCTGGCCGGCGGCGGCGCCGCGGAGAACGCGGCGAGGCTGCGGGCGATCCTCGCGGGGGAGGAACGCTCGGCGGCCGCGGATGCGGTGGCGCTCAACGCCGCGGCCGCGCTGGTTGTGGCGGGCGCCGTCCCCGACCTTGGGGCGGGCCTCGAGCGGAGCCGGTCGAGCCTCGCAGCCGGCGCGCCCGCGGCGAAGCTCGACGAGGTGATCCGTGCCGCGGGGGGAAGCGTGTCGTGAGCGCGCCCGACGCCGACATCCTGGTGCAGATCACGGAGGCCGTCCGCGACCGCCTGGCGAAAGAGCCGCCGCCGGCCGGGCTGGAGGCGCGGGCGCGCGAGGCGGCGAGCGCCCGGAGGCGCGAGGGGCGGCGCAGCCTGCTCGCGGCGCTCGAGGCCCCCGGCGTGCGGGTGATCGCGGAGTGCAAGCGACGCTCACCCTCCAAGGGGTGGCTCCGGCAACCGTTCGAGCCGGTCGAGCTGGCGCGCGCCTACGGGGCCGGCGGCGCCGCCGCGGTCTCTGTGGTGACCGAGCCGCAGTTCTTCGCGGGGCAGCCGGGGTGGGTGGCGGCCGTGCGGCGCGCGGTCGCGCTGCCCGTGTTGCAGAAAGACTTTCTGCTTGCCCCCCGCCAGCTGTTCGAGGCCGTTCTCCTCGGGGCCGACGCGGTGCTTCTCATCGCCCGCGCGCTTCCCGGGCCGCACCTCGGCGAGATGCTCGGCGTGGCCGGCGAGCTCGGCCTCGAGGCGCTGGTGGAGGTGCATGACGCGCGCGACCTCGAACGGGTGCTGGTGCTGCCGGCGCCGGTCGTCGGGGTCAACGCGCGCGACCTCGAGACCTTCCGCGTCGACCTCGAGGTCGCAGCGACACTCGCCCGGCGCGTCCCCGCCGGGCGCGTGGCCGTCGTGGAAAGCGGGATCGCCGGGCCGGACGACGTGCGAGCGCTGGCGGCGGGCGGTCTCCGGCGTTTCCTCATCGGCGAGCACCTGCTGCGCTCGGACGATCCGCGCGCGGCGCTCGCGGAGCTGGTGGCGTGCGCGTGACCGTCAAGATCTGCGGTCTGACGAGCCCCGGCGATGCGCGCGCCGCCGTGGCGGCGGGGGCGGAGTTCGTCGGGTTCGTCTTCGACCCGGCGTCGCGGCGGTTCGTCGGGCCGTCGCCGGCATGGATCCGGGACGTGGTGGGCGCGGCCAGGGTCGGGGTCTTCCGCAACCTCGGCGCCGAGGCCGTCGCGCGGACTCGGGAGGTCGCCGGCCTCGACCTCGTGCAGCTCCACGGCGACGAGCCGCCGGAGATGTGCGCCGCCCTCGGGGGGAGGGCGCGGGTGATCAAGGCGGTTGCCGTCTCGGGCGTCGTGGACTGGGTGCGCGTGGCGCGCTACGCCGCCGTCGCCAGGGTCCTGTTCGACACCGCTTCGGGGGCGGGCGGCGGCACCGGCCGGCAGTTCGACTGGGGGGTGCTGGACGGCGCTCCGGAGGGCCTCGCGTTCTGGCTGGCCGGCGGTCTCGACCCGGAAAACGTTGCGGCGGCGGTTGAACGGGTCCGCCCGGCTGGGGTTGACGTCGCCAGCGGCGTGGAGGCCGCGGCCGGCGGCAAGGACGCCGCCAGGATGCGAGCCTTCGTGGCCGCCGTCCGCGGCGCTGGCCGCCCCGCCGGGCGCCGTTGATGGCCCGCCGCCTTTCGCGGTCGAGGGGGGATCCGTCGACTGCAGGCCGTGAACTCTCGACTTCGAGCTCTTGACTGTTCAACGTCGACTTTGACCCGGGTGGTAGGGTGGGGTGGTGGCGGGGGGAGGACGATGAAGCCGGTACCTGACAGCCGTGGATACTTCGGGCCGTACGGCGGGCGCTTCGTGCCCGAGACGCTGATGGCGCCTCTGGCGGAGCTGACCGCAGCCTGGCAGGAGGCGCGACGCGACCGCGCCTTCCGCCGCGAGCTCGCGGGCCTGCTCGCGACGTACTGCGGCCGTCCCACACCGATCTCGCGCGCGCTGCGGCTCACGCAGCACCTCGGAGGGGCGCAGGTCTTCCTCAAACGCGAGGACCTCTGCCACACCGGCGCGCACAAGATCAACAACGCCGTCGGCCAGTGCCTCCTGGCGCGGCGGATGGGCAAGGTGCGGGTTATCGCCGAGACCGGTGCCGGCCAGCACGGCGTGGCGGTCGCCACCGCCGCGGCGGTGTTCGGGCTGCGGTGCCGGGTCTATATGGGGACCGAGGACGAGCGGCGCCAGGCGCTCAACGTCTACCGGATGAAGCTGCTCGGCGCCGAGGTCGTCGGCGTGGACGCGGGTGCGCGCACCCTCAAGGACGCGATCAACGAGTCGTTGCGGGACTGGGTGACGAACGTCGCGACCACGCACTACGTCCTCGGCTCGGTGCTCGGCCCGCACCCGTACCCGGTCATGGTGCGGGAGTTTCAGTCCGTGATCGGGAGCGAGGCGCTGCTGCAGATCCGCTCGCAGCACCGCTCGTTGCCGAATCTGGTGGTAGCGTGCGTCGGCGGAGGCTCGAACGCCGCCGGCATCTTCTCGGCGTTCGTCCCGTACCGGCAAGTCGATCTGGTCGGCGTGGAGGCCGGGGGGCGCGGCACGCGGCTGGGGGAGCACGCGGCGCGCTTCGCCGGCGGATCCCCGGGTGTCCTGCACGGGACGCGCAGCTACGTCCTCCAGGATCAGGACGGCCAGGTCGTCCCGACGCACTCGGTGTCGGCCGGCCTCGACTACCCCGCGGTCGGCCCCGAGCACGCCTACTGGCACGACTCCCGCCGCGTGTCGTACGTGCGGGTCGAGGATCGCGAGGCGCTGGACGCGTTCCACCTGCTCTCGGAGCTCGAGGGGATCGTGCCGGCGCTCGAAACCGCTCACGCCATCGCGTACGTCGCGCGGGTCGCCCCGCGCATGGGCAGCGGCCAGGCGGTGCTCGTGAACGTTTCGGGCCGCGGCGACAAGGATGTGGTCGAAGTCGCGAGGCTCGAGGGGGTGAAACTATGAGCGGCCGGATCGCGAAGGCGTTCCTCCGGGCGCGCAAGGCACGGCGGGCCGCGTTCATCCCCTACATCACCGCGGGCGATCCCCTGCCCGCCCGGACGGTCGTCCTGGCGCGCGCTCTCGAGCGCGCCGGCGCCGACATCCTCGAGCTCGGGGTCCCGTTCACCGACCCGATCGCCGACGGCCCCACCAACCAGCGCGCGGCGGAGCGCGCGCTCGCCCATGGCACGTCGCTCACCGGCGTGCTGGGCCTGGTGCGCGAGCTGCGCTTCTCGAGCGAGTTGCCCGTCGTGTTGTTCTCGTACTTCAACCCGGTGCACGCCTACGGGCTTGCCCGGTTCGCGGTCGACGCGGCGGCGGCCGGCGTGGACGGCGTGCTTTTCACCGATGTCCCGGTGGAGGAGGCCGGCCCTGCGCACGAGGCGCTGGGGCGTGCGGGCGTCGAGCTCGTGCTGCTGCTGGCGCCGACGTCGACGCGCGAGCGGGTCAGGGCGGTGCGGAAGCTCGCCGGGAGTTTCGTCTACTTCGTCGCACGTGCAGGCGTCACCGGCGCCCGCGCCGCCCTCGAGGAGGGGCTCGAGGAGCAGGTGCGGCTGGTCCGGAAGTTGACCAAGAGCCGCGTGGCGGTCGGGTTCGGCGTCTCGACGCCCGAACAGGTCGCGCAGATCGCCGGCTTTGCCGACGGCGTCGTCGTCGGCTCCGTCCTGGTGGAGCGCATCGGTGAGCTGGGCGACGTTCCGGAGTTGCCCGGCGAGATCGAGGCGCTGGCCCGCTCCTTCGCCGTCGCCACCAGGAGGAAGTAGAACCGTGCTCTGGGCGCCGCCGATAGCGGACCACGATCCTGCCGGGGGGTCCCGCGGCCGCTCCACCACCCGCCCGGCCGCTCTCGACCCCCCGTGCCCCCCGCGAGCCGCGGCGGAACCGCGTCTCGCCTGCGTTGTCGGGCTGCGGCGGTTCGGGTCCTCACGTAGCCTCCGGCTACGCTCCGGTCCGCCCGCCTTGCCCTCCTAGCATCTGGCCCACTCTCGGCGGCGCGGCTACACGCCGCAAGCTCCGACGCCCTGCCCCTCGGGGTGGTTGTCTCTAGTGTGGGGCGCGCCCGCCGGGCGCGCTTCTTCGTCTTCGAGGGAGGCGCGAGAGGCGGCGCGGCCTGCGGCCGGCGCGGCCGGGCGGACCACTGACCACGTACTTCCGCTTCCCGCGGCTGTCTTGCGGGCGGGGGCTTCGAATGCGACACTCCCGGCATGCCGCGTCGCGCCCTCGCCGTGCTCCTCGCCATCGGGCAGCTCACGCTGATGCTCTCGGGCTGCATGTCGGTGCGGACCACCGGCAGCCGTCCGTTCGAGGGCCCCGGGGGCGGCGTCTCGGTGCAGGTGTTTGCCGACGACAGCGCCCACCGCGCCGGGCGCCCCGGTCCCGCCGGAATCCTGGGGGAGGTGGAGCGCCGGGCGGGTGGAGGGTGGGTGCCGGTGTTCCGCTCCTTGAACCCGGCGTGGACGGTCGCCGGGCTGCCTCCGGGCAAGTATCGCGTGCGGTTCCCGGCGCGCCTGGACGAGGCTGGCAACGTGGTGCGGCTGTCGGACAAGGGCGCCACAGTCGAGGTCAAGGACGGCGCCGTCACCGACGTCCGCGCCGTGCTGGACCACGTCTCGACCGGTCTGGTCGTGCTCGGCGTGGTGACCGTCGTCGCGATCGCGGTCATCCTCACCAAGGAGAGCCGCGACCATGGCCTGCCGCTCCCGCCCCCGCCGCCGCCGGAGCTGCTCAACGCCGTCTTCTACGTCTCCATCAACCTCGCGGCCAGCTCCGGCTGGGAGCGCGCCGCGCGCTCGCTGCCGCCGGTCGTCACCTCGCACTTCCCGGCGGCGGGCGCGGTCGTCGCGGCGCGCCGGCCCCGCGTGGTCTTCTCGTTGTCCGAGCCGCTGCGCCCCACCTCGCTGAAAGCCGAAAGCGTGTCCGTACTCGGGGAGGCGAGCGGCCTGATTCCCGGACAGGTGAGCTACGACGCCGAGAACTGGTGGGTGGTGTGGCAACCGGCGGTCGGCCTCGCTCCCGGGGATACGTTTCACGTCACGCTCGCGCAGGACGCGGTCGAGGACGCGGCCGGCCACGAACTGACCGCGCCGGTCACCTTTTCCTTCAGGACGGCACGATGATCGTGGATCGCGACGACGTGGCGTTGTTCGTGGTCGCCGAGGGCGACGGGGAACCGGTCGTGCTCCTCCACGGCCACACCCTGGACCTGCGGGTGTGGGACGAGATCGTCCCGGTGTTGGTCGCAAGCGGGCTGCGGACGATCCGCTACGACCAGCGCGGCCACGGTCGCAGCGCCTCGCCGCCTGGAGGGTACCGCTGGGGCGACCACGCCGCCGACCTGGCCGAGGTGATCGCCCGCGTCGCGGGCGGGCCGGCCCACCTGGTCGGGCTGTCGAAGGGGGGAGGGATCGCGCTCGAGCTGGCCGTGCGCCGGCCCGAGCTGGTGCGGACGCTGGCGCTGATCGGCCCCCTGGTTCCCGACGCCCCGCTCCCGGACGAACTGGTGGCATCGTTTCGGGCGGTGGCGAAGGCGATCCGGTCGGCCGGTCCGGGTGCGGTGATGGGTGAGGTCTGGCTTTCGAACCCCCTGATCGCGAGCGCCGCCGCGCTTCCCGGCGCCCGCGAGCGCCTCGAGGCAATGCTGCGGACGTTCCCGGCGGGCGAGTACCTGGCGACCGCACGGGACGTCCCCGACCGGGAGTGGAAGCTGACCGACCGTCTCAGCGAGATCACGGCGCCGACCGTGATCGTGCGCGGGGAGCACGAAGTCCACAGCTTTGCCTCAAATGCGGAACTGCTCGCGACGCGCATCTCGAGCGCTCGTTTGATGACGATACCCGGGAGCGGACACCTGGTCCCGCTCGAGCAGCCCGCCGCCGCCGCGGCGGTGCTGAAGGGCTTCCTTGTTTCTGCGTCTCAATTCTAACCACAGATACTGCAACAATTTGACAGTCCTTGTCTCGGCTTGACATTGCTGCTAGAGTCCATTCGATGTTGGAGCGAGATCACCCAATCGCCTGGAACGGGCCGCAATATGAGATGCCCAGCTTGGGGCCAGTCTCGGAAACTGGCCGCCTGCAACTGCGTTCACAATGTCGTTTGGCGGACTCTCCACGGATTTCGCGTTTTGACGGGATCGGGGCGCGAGCGCCCCACGGCTGAAAGGGAGGTGACCAGGGGCATCTCGATACGCCGGATGAGTTGAGCACGGCCGGGGTTGGCCGTGCGCGCTGCAATTCGCGGTACTTAAAAGCGTGCATCAAATCACATCACGAAGGAGGTTGTCGACATGAAGTTCGCCAGAATCATATGTGTTGCCGCGTTGCTCGTCGTCGTCGCACTGCCCGCGCTCGCGCAGAACCCCACCGGGACGCTGACCGGGCGCGCCACCGACGGCAAGGACCCGCTCCCGGGCGTGACCGTCACCGTGACCTCGCCCAACCTGCAAGGCGCGCGCACCGCGGTCACCGAAGTGACCGGCGCCTACATCTTCGCCTTCCTGCCCGCCGGCGACTACCACGTCAGGTTCGAGCTGATGGGGTTCCAGACGCTCGACACGAGCATCAAGATCAACGCCGCGCAGACGGCGACGCTGAACGCGGCGATGCCGACCGCGAAGGTCGCCGAGGAGGTCACCGTCACCGGGACCTACGACAACATCTCGTCGTCGCAACAGGTGGCGACGACCTATGACCAGAAGCTCATCAACACCCTGCCGGTCGCCCGCGGCATCACCAGCGCCGCGATCCTGACCCCGGGCGTGGCGACCACCGGCCCCTCCGGCTACCTCTCGATCTCGGGCGCCATGTCGTACGAGAACCTGTACATGGTCAACGGCGTCGTGATCCAGGACAACGTCCGCAACACCCCGAACGCCCTCTACATCGAGGACGCGATCCAGGAGACGACCACCCAGACGGCGGCGATCTCGGCCGAGTACGGCCGCTTCGCCGGCGGCATCGTCAACACCCTGACGAAGTCGGGCGGCAACGAGTTCCACGGGTCGTTCCGCGACTCGCTCTCCAGCGACAAGTGGTCGGCGGCGACCCCGAAGACGGCGAGCCGCAACGACAAGATCAACTCGGTCTACGAGGCGACGTTCGGCGGATTCATCATCAAGGACAAGCTGTGGTTCTTCCTCGCCGGCCGCGACCGCAAGCTCACCCAGGACGGCCAGACGTACGCGACGAACATCCCGTTCACGTCGGTTGACACCCAGAAGCGCTACGAGGGCAAGCTCACCTTTTCGCTCACGCCGAACCACCGCGTGATCGCGTCCTACATGAAGGTGGAGCAGACCCAGCTCAACAACGTGTTCGGCACGATCCTCGACCTCGCGAGCCTCGACAAGTCCCGCGAACTGCCGCAGGACCTCTTCGCGGCCAACTACACCGGCATCATCACGAACAACTTCTTCGTCGAGGCGCAGTACTCCAAGCGCCACTTCACCTTCGTCGGCTCCGGCGGCGACGCCCGCGACTACGTCCACGGCACCGTCATTCGCGACAACGTCCACTACTGGAACTCAAACGCTCCGTACTTCTGCGGCGTATGCACCCCGGAGAAGCGCGACAACGAGGACTGGCTGGTCAAGGGCTCCTGGTTCGCGAACTCCGAGACGCTCGGCTCGCACGACATCGTGTTCGGCTACGACTCGTTCAACGACAAGCGCCTCTCGAACAACTACCAGTCGGGCTCCAACTACATCTACTGGCCGACCTCGTACCTGACCGACGCGTCCGGCGCGTTCGTCCTCGACCCGGTGCTGCAGCAGCCGATCCCGGTCGTCTACGGCGACGGCAGCTCCGACTTCACCTACTGGGCGGTGCTGGACCAGTCCAAGGGCACCAACTTCCGCACCAACTCCACCTTCATCAACGACAAGTGGCGCCTCAACAACAAGTGGTCGTTCAACGTCGGCGTGCGCTACGACAAGAACGACGGCGAGGACGCCTCGCACAACACGGTTGCCAAGGACAGTCGCATCAGCCCGCGCCTCGGCGTCAGCTACGACGTCAACGGCGACGGCAACTGGGTCATCAACGCCTCGCACGGCAACTACGTGACCGCGATCGCGGGCTCGGTGGCCTCCCAGGGCGCCGGTTCGCCGTCCTCGTTCGGCTACTTCTACGAGGGCCCCGACATCAACACCGATTGCAACCCGGCCAACCCGGGCGCCTGCCTCAACGCACACGAGGTGCTGCAGGAGGTGTTCGCGTGGTTGTACGCCAACGGCACCAACGCGATCGGCGGCCCGGTCGGCCGGAACGTCGGCTACGGTTCGATCGCCGGCCTGTCGCAGATCGTGGGCAAGGACCTCAAGTCGCCGTACGCGCAGGAGAGCACGATCGGCTTCACCAAGCGCCTCGGCAACCGGGGCCTCTTCCGCATGGACTACGTCCACCGCGAGTACAAGGATCTCTACTCCACCCGCGTGGACATGAGCACCGGCAATGTCACCGACTCGCTCGGCAACGTCAGCGACCTCAAGATCATCGGCAACGACAACGTGCTTTCCAAGAAGTACGACGGCGTCAACCTGCAGGCCAACTACCGCCTCAACGACGCCTGGCAGATCGCGGGGAACTACACGTGGTCGCACAGCTACGGCAACTACGAGGGCGAGACCGCCGGCTCCGGCCCGATCTCCAACACCTCGAACCCGTACTACTACCCTGAGTACTCGCGGCAGAGCTGGACCAACCCGGTCGGCAACCTCTCCAACGACCAGCGCCACCGCGGCCGCGTGTGGGCCGTGTGGGACCTCGTCAACACCCGTCACAACACCTTGAGCGCCAGCGTCATGGAGAGCTACTGGTCGGGCACGCCGTACTCGGCGGCCGGCCAGATCTACTCCTACCCGTACGTCACCAACCCCGGTTACTACCAGCGTCCGACGACCGTGACGTACTTCTTCTCCAAGCGCGGCGCCTACACCACCGACCCGGTCACCAGCACCGACATTTCGGTGAACTACTCGTTCAAGCTGCCGGCGTTCGGCACCGAGCTCGAGTTCTTCGTCATCCCGCAGATCACCAACATCTTCAACGAGCAGGCCGTGACCGGCCCGGACTCGACCATCTTCACCCGCTACAGTGGCTCGAGCTGGCTGCTCTTCGACCCGTTCAACGCGACGCCCAAGGAGTGCCCGCAAGGCACCGCCGCCGCGGACTGCAAGGCGATGGGCGCGAACTGGCAGAAGGGCCCCAACTTCGGCAAGCCGCTTTCGGCCAGCAGCTACCAGGCGCCGCGCACGATCACGCTGACGTTCGGCGTCCGCTTCTAGGTTTCCTCGTACTCGAACCCCGCAACACTCCGCGCCCCGGTGGTCTCCACCGGGGCGCTTTTCTGTGCGCGGTTCCAGCGTGGGGGGTACGCCCGACATCAAGGGCTTGTGGGGCGGGCGCCTCGCCCGCCCGGCGACCGCGTCGCGGATCGGTTGGGTTTGTGTAGCGGCCGATGCTCGCATCGGCCGATCGGACGCGGTTCACGTGGAAGGGGCCGGCGTTTGCAAGCAAACGCCGGTACGACGACCGAGACGGCACGCGTGGCGGCCGCGCCCCACATCAAGGCATCTGTGGGGCGGGCGCCTCGCCCGGCCGGCGGCCGCGTCGCGGATCGGTTGGGTTTGTGTAGCGGCCGATGCTCGCATCGGCCGACCGGACGCGGTTCACGTGGAAGGGGCCGGCGTTTGCAAGCAAACGCCGCTACGGCGACCGAGACAGTGCGCCCGGCGGCCGCGTCCCAAATCAAGTGGCTGTCGGGCGGCCGCCTCGCCCGCCCGGCGGCCGCGATCCGCATGCTGCGGCGAGCCGTGCGCGCTTGACGGTCTCCGGCCGTTGCGGTAGATTGCACGTCCCGGTCTAGCCGGGCTTGTGTTCTTTGGCAGTGAAATCGGGGACGAGGGCGGGCCACAAGAGCCCCGCGGAGCGCGTGCTCCGGGGGACGCCCGCCGGCAGCCCGCGGAGCAGGCGCGTAGCTCAGCTTGGTTAGAGCGCTACCTTGACACGGTAGAGGTCAGCGGTTCGAGTCCGCTCGCGCCTACCATTCGAGCAAGGCTCCGCATGCGAGAACAGGCGCGTAGCTCAGTTGGTAGAGCGCATCCCTCACACGGATGAGGTCTGCGGTTCGAGCCCGCACGCGCCTACCACGCCTTTGCGTGTCTCGCCGCTGCCGTCCCCAATCGGAGGACGGCTTTTTTGTTGCCCGCCCTCCGGCTTTGCTGGGCGGGCGAGGGCGCCCGCCCCACGGGTTGACGTTGCAGGAGAGGGCGATGAGCAGCGAGAAGATCACACTGACCTTGCCGGACGGGAGCGCAAGGGAGTTCCCCGCGGACGCGACACCGCTCGAGGTGGCGCGGACGATCGGGGAGCGCCTCGCCAAGGCCGCCGTGGCGGGGGTGCTCGACGGTGCGCTCGTTGACTTGCGGGCGCCGATCGGACGCTCGGGGACGTTCCGCCTGCTCACGTCGAAAGACCCCGAGGCTGGGGTCGTGATCCGGCACTCCGCCGAGCACGTGCTCGCGGACGCCGTCGAGCGGGTGTTCCCGGGCACGATCATCGACGCCGGCCGCCAGGACCACTCCGAGAAGTTCCAGTACGACTTCCGCTTCCCGCGCGGCTTCGCGCCCGAGGACCTCGAGAAGATCGAGGCCGAGATGGCCCGCATCGTCAAGGAAGGCCGGCCGTTCGAGCGCAAGGTCGTGACCCGGGCGCAGGCCGCCGCGGTCTTCAAGGGCCGTAAGGAAGAGATCAAGCTCGCCCGCCTGGCGGACATCCCCGAAGGCGACGAGATCACGCTGTTCCAGCATGGCGAGTTCCTCGACCTGTGCCGCGGGCCGCACGTCCAGCGCACCGACCAGATCGGCGCGTTCAAGCTGATCGATACCTCGGGCGCCTACTTCAAGGGCGACGAGCGCAACGAGATGCTGCAGCGAATCTACGGCACCGCGTTCGCGACCAGGGAAGAGCTCGACGCCTACTTCGTCAGGATCGAGGAGGCGCGCCGCCGCGACCACCGCCGCCTGGGCAGGGAGCTCGACCTGTTCTCGTTCTCGGCGCTGGCGCCGGCCTCGCCGTTCTTCCACCCGAAGGGCGCCGCGGTGTACAACGAGCTGCTGGCCTTCATGCGGGCGCTCTACGTCAAGTACGGCTACCAGGAGGTGATCACTCCGCAGCTGTTCGACGCCGAGCTGTGGAAGACCTCGGGCCACTACTTCCACTACAAGGAGAACATGTTCTTCGCCGAGGTGGACGAGCGCGAGTACGGCCTCAAGCCGATGAACTGCCCCTCGCACTGCGTCCTGTTCGGCGTCCACGCGCACTCGTACCGCGAATTGCCGCTGCGGATCGCGGACTTCGGCCGTCTCCACCGCTACGAGCGCTCCGGCGTCGTCCAGGGGCTCACCCGGGTGCGCTCGTTCTGCCAGGACGACGCCCACATCTTCTGCATGCCGTCGCAGATCGGCGCCGAGGTGGACAGCCTGTTCGACATGATGTTCGAGGTCTACGGGACGTTTGGCTTCAACGACCCCGGGATCTACCTGTCGACCAGGCCGGAGGGTGCGATGGGCGACGACGCCCTGTGGGCGAGCGCCGAGTCGCAGCTCGAGGACTGCCTCAAGCGCCGCGGCGTGCCGTTCACGGTCAACCCCGGCGACGGCGCCTTCTACGGCCCGAAGATCGACTTCGTCGTGCACGACGCGATCGGCCGCGAGTGGCAGCTCGGCACGATCCAGCTCGACTGGAATTTGCCCGAGCGCTTCAAGCTGGCGTACGTCGCCGAGGACGGCGGCGAGCAGCGCCCCGTGATGCTCCATCGCGCCGTGCTCGGCTCGATCGAGCGCTTCTTCGGCGTCATGCTCGAGCACTTCGCCGGCGACCTGCCGCTCTGGCTGGCGCCTGAGCAGGCGCGCATCCTCCCCGTCTCGGACAAGTTCATCGACGCGGCGCGGGCGGTGAAGGCCGGCCTGGTCGCGGCGGGGCTGCGGGCCGAGGTGGACGAGCGCTCGGAGAAGCTGGGGGCCAAGATCCGCGACGGAGAGCTGGCCAAGGTGCCGGTGCTGCTGATCGTCGGAGCGCGCGAGGCCGAATCCGGCGGCGCCTCGGTCCGGCTGCGGCACCGCGGCGACATCGGCTCGACGAGCTTGGACGAGATCGTGGCCACGATGACGACGACGACGAAGCAGCGTGCCTTGAACCCATGGCCGGAGGCGCAGTGAGCCTCCGGCTGTTGTTCTTGCGAGCGGTAAGGCGGGCGCCCTCGCCCGCCAATGCGACAATCTGCGCGGTCGAGGGCGGCCGCGCCACGGGGAGGCTGTAATGCCGAAGATCAAGACGTTGCGTGCGGCGGCGAAGCGGTTCAAGAAGACCGGAACCGGAAAGATCAAGCGCCACCACGCGTTCCACAGCCACATTCTGGGTAAGAAGACGTCGAAGCGGAAGCGTCACCTGCAGAAGGACGCGGTCCTCACGCCCGCCGACGCCAAGGTCGTGGAGCGCATGCTCCCGTACGCGAAGTAGGAGGCTGACATGCGCGTGAAGCGTGGACACAACCGGGTTGCCAGGCGCAAGAAGATCCTCAAGCTCGCCAAGGGCTACTACCTCACCAAGCACAACGCCTACCGCATGGCGAAGCTGCAGGTCGAGCGTTCGCTGCAGTTCGCCTACCGCGACCGCCGGCAGCGCAAGCGCTCGATGCGCTCGCTGTGGATCGTGCGGATCAACGCGGCGGCGCGGCAGTTCGAGATTTCCTACTCGCAGCTCATCGCCGGACTCAAGGCGGCCGGCTGCGAGCTCGACCGCAAGGCGCTCGCCGACATGGCCGTGCGCGACATCGAAGGGTTCGGCGAGCTCGCCCAGACCGCCAAGAAGAGCCTGGGAGCCAAGCCGGCCGCCTGATGGCGACCGAGCCCCTCGAACGGGCGCGGGAGGAGTTTCTCGCCGCGCTGGCCGGGGCGGGCGGCGATGCGGCCCGCATCGAGGCCGTGCGCGTCCGTTTCGCCGGGCGCCGCTCGGGCCTGTTGCGCGACCTCGAGGAGGCGCTCAAGGCCCTGCCGCGCGAGGCCAAGCCCGCGTACGGCAAGGCGCTCAACGAGCTGAAGACGCTCGTCGAGGAGCGCCTGGCGGCGGCGCAGGCCGCGGCGGAGGCGGCGGGCCAGCAGGGTCAGGTGCTCGACGTCACCCTCCCCGGGCGGCGGCCCCGCATCGGCGCCCTGCACCCCGTGACCCTGGTGCGGCGGGAGATCGAGGAGATCTTCCTGCGCATGGGGTACTCCGTCGCCGACGGTCCGGAGGCCGAGGACGACTGGCACAACTTCGAGGCGCTCAACTTCCCGCCGGATCACCCGGCTCGCGACAGCCAGGACACGTTCTTCCTCGCGAGCGGCCGCATGCTGCGCACGCACACCTCGCCGGTCCAGATCCGCACGATGGAGTCCACGCCGCCCCCGATCCGGGTGATCATCCCGGGGCGGGTGTACCGCTGCGACTCCGACCTGCGCCACTCGCCGATGTTCCACCAGGTCGAGGGGCTGGTCGTGGACGAGGGCATCACGTTCGGCCACCTCAAGGCCACCCTCGAGGCGTTCGTGCACGTCCTCTTCGACCCGCGACTCGCCGTGCGGTTCCGGCCGTCGTTCTTCCCGTTCACCGAGCCCTCGGCCGAGGTCGACATCACCTGCGTGCTCTGCCTCGGCAAGGGCTGCCCGATGTGCTCGGGGAGCGGGTGGATCGAGATCCTCGGCGCCGGGATGGTGGACCCGCGCGTGCTGCGCGCCTGCAAGCTCGATCCCGAGCGCTACAGCGGCTTCGCGTTCGGCTTCGGTCTCGACCGCGCCGCGCTGCTCAAGTACCGCTTGCCCGATCTGCGCATGCTCTTCGCCGGCGACGAGCGGCTGCTGCGGCAGTTCGGGGGGGCGGCGCGATGAAGTTCAGTTTGGCCTGGCTGCGCGACCACCTCGACGGCGACGTCCCGGCCGACGAGTTGGCGGCGAAGCTGACCTCCGCCGGGATGAACGTCGAACTGCGCGAACCAGCCACGCCGATCGACGCGAGCGGGAATTCACTTCCCGCGAGCGTGGGGGGCTCGGGGGGGCATCTGCGCCGGGAGGGTGGGGGAGTGGCGCAGGGCCCCCCCGAACCGGACGAAAGTTGGGACGTGGACGTCACCGCCAACCGCCCCGACGCGATGAACCACCGCGGGCTCGCCCGCGAGGGCGCGGCGGCCGGGTGCGGGACGCTCAAGCCCCTCGCGCCGGGCCTCGTCGAGGGTGCGGGCGAGGTCGGCGACCTCGCGAAGGTCACGGTCGAGGACGCCGAAGGGTGCCCCCGGTACTGCGCCCGCGTCGTGCGCGGCGTCAAGGTCGCACCGTCGCCGGCGTGGCTCGCCCAGCGGCTGGAGCGTTGCGGCGTCCGCCCGGTCAACAACGTCGTGGACGCCACCAACTTCGTCCTCCTCGACGTCGGCCAACCGCTGCACGCCTTCGACCTCGCGCGCCTCGCCGGGCACGAGATCCGGGTGCGGCGCGCCCGCCCGGGGGAGGGGATCACCACCCTCGACGGCGTCGAGCGCAGACTGGCCTCGGACGACCTCGTGATCGCCGACGCCTCGCGCGCGGTCGGGATCGCCGGCGTGATGGGCGCCGCCAACAGCGAGATCTCGAGCGCCACGGTCGACATCCTGATCGAGTCGGCGACGTTCGACCCGCGCCGGGTGCGTTCCACCGCCCGGCGGCTCGGCCTCAAGACCGAGGCCTCGCACCGCTTCGAGCGCGGCACCGATCGCGCGATGGCGCGCACCGCAGCCGACCTTGCGGCCGAGCTGGTCGTGCGGCTGGCGGGCGGCGAGGCGGCGGCCGGAGTCATCGACTCCTGCCCCCAGCTGCCGGCTCCGCGCGAGATCTCGTTCCGGCTCTCGCGCCTGTCCGCATTCGTCGGGTGCGCGATCCCCGCCGAGTTCGCGGTGAGAACCCTCGCCGCGCTCGAGCTGGCGCCGCGGGTCGCGGGCGACACCGTGACCTGCACCGTGCCGCCGTGGCGCATGGACCTCGAGCTGGCGGAGGACCTCTACGAGGAGGTGCTGCGCCACTTCGGGTACGGCAACGTGCCGTCGGTGTTGCCTTCGGCCGCCGTCAAGCCGGGGCTGCGTCTGGGTTCGTGGCCGCTCACCGAGCGCGCCCGCGACGCGCTGGCCGGCGTGGGGGCCGCGGAGGCGTTCACCTACGCGTTCATCGCCGAAGAGGCCGATGCGGCCACGGCGGGCTCGCCGCTCGCCGAGCGCGGCGGCGTCGTGGTCGTCGCCAACCCGCTCTCGGCGCGCATGGCCGTGATGCGCCGCTCGCTCCTCGCCGGCCTGGCCGAGGCGGCGGGCGGGAACCTCCGCCGCGGCGCCGAGAGCGTCATGCTCGGCGAGGTGGGCCGCGTCTTCTTCGCGCGCGACGGCGGCGTCGCCGAGGAAGAGCGGCTGGCGCTCGCCCTGGCCGGCAACGTCGGGCCGTGGGATGCGCCCCGGGCCGCGGACTTCCTCGACCTCAAGGGCGCGGTGGAAGCCCTGCTCTCCGAGTTGGGCGTCACGGCGACGGCGTGGCGCCCGGCGTCCGCCCCGGTCCTCGCCGCGGGCGAGGGCGCCGAGGTCGTGCACGACGGCCGCGTGATCGCGGTCGCCGGACGCTTCGCGGACGGCGCCGGCGCCGCCGACCTGCCGGCGCCCCTGTGGGTCGCCGAGATCGACCTCGCGGCCACCGCGGCCGCCGCCCTCGTGCCGGTGTTCGAGCCGTTGCCGCGGTTCCCGGCGGTCACGGCGGACCTCACGGTGCGCCACAAGCTCTCGCTGCACTACGCCGAGTTGGCGGCCGCGGTCGCGGCGGCCGGCCCGGAATGGCTGGAAAGCGTCTCGCCCGTCGTGCGCTACCGCGGCGAGGGGGTGGCGCCGGACGAGGTCAAGACCACCGTTCGTCTGACGTACCGGCACCCCGAACGGTCGCTCACGCAGGACGAGGTCAACGCTGCGCATTTCGCGCTCATGGACCGGCTCGGCCGCGAGCTGGCGGTGAACTTTTCGTAGGGAGGCCGCATGGACGTCTTTGCCGCTCTTGAGGAACGTGTCGAGAAGCTGATCGTGACGCACAAGGAGCTTCAGGCTCGCATCGCCGACCTCGAGGAGGAGAACCGCCGCCTTCGGGACGGCGGCGCGGCGCACGAGGAGCTGACGGGTCGCGTCGCGGAGCTCGAGACCGAGCGCGCCGAGGTCCGTGCCCGGCTGGAGCGGCTGCTCAAGTCCGTCTCCGAGATCGATCTGTAGCGCCTCCCGTCCTGCGGTCTCGCCCCACACCGGCGCGCGCCCTTGTCCCATGGTTGTGGGGCGGGCGCCCCCGCCCGTCCTGCGATGACGTGCCCACCCAACGCGTCGTGTGTAGCGGCCGCCGCGCGCATCGGCCGGGCGCTCGCTGGTTGCGCGACGCGCCGGGAGCGCAGCGGGCAAGACGCGGTAGAGTGTGGCGATGACGACAGCGCGGCGCGCCCGAACTCTGATCGTTCTCCACGGCCCGAGGGAGGCTGGCGCTCGATGTGCGGGATAGCGGGGGTCCGCCTGCCCGACGGCCGCGAGGTTGCCGGGCCCGGTCTGGCTGAGGCGCTGCGCGCGCTGCGGCACCGCGGCCCGGACGGGGAGGGGACGTTCGCGGCGCCGGGGATCGCCCTGGGGATGCGGCGGCTGGCGATCATCGACCTGGCGACCGGCGACCAGCCGGTGTTCAACGAGGACCGCTCCGTGGTCGCGGTGCTCAACGGCGAGATCTACAACTACGTGGAGCTGCGCGAGACGCTGCGGCAGCGCGGCCACACGTTCGCGAGCGCGAGCGACACCGAGGTGCTGGTCCACCTGTACGAGGACGAGGGCGAGGCGCTGTGCGCCCGCCTGCGCGGGATGTTCGCGCTGGCGATCTGGGATGGGCGCGCGCGGACGCTGCTGCTGGCCCGCGACCGCTTCGGCAAGAAGCCGCTCTACATCGCGCCGCTGCCCGGCGGCGGGCTGGCGTTCGCGTCGGAGTTGAAGGGGCTGCTGCCGTTGCTGCGCGGGGCCGGCTCGACGCCCCGGCTGCGCGCACAGGGGATCTACGACTACCTGTCGCTCGGGGCCGTCCCGCAGCCCGACACCGTCTATGAGGAGGTCGGTACCGTCGGCCCCGGGTGCTGGCTGCGCTTCGATGGAGAGCGGTCGCGGGAGCAGGCGTACTGGCGGCCGGAGCTCGAGCCGAAGAGCGCCGGGACCTACGCGGAGGCCCAGGAAGGGCTGCGACAGGCGCTCGGGGAGGCGGTTCGCCTGCGCCTCAGGAGCGACGTGCCGGTCGGTGTCTTCCTCTCCGGCGGGGTGGACTCCTCGGTGGTGGCGTACGAGGCGGCCCGGCACCTCGGAGAGGGGCTGCGGACGTTTACCGTTTCGGTTGCGGACGAGGCGTTGGACGAGGCGCCCGTGGCCCGGCGCACGGCGGTGGCGCTCGGCGTGGAGAACCTCGTCCTGCCGCTGCACGTCGCGCCGCGGGACGGGGTGCTGGCGGTCGCGCGTCACTTCGACCAGCCGTTCGCGGACCCCTCGGCGATCCCCAGCCTGGCGATCGCCAGGCTCGCCCGCGAGCACGTCAAGGTGGTCCTGAACGGGGACGGCGGCGACGAGGTGTGCGGCGGGTATCGGCGCTACCTCGCGGCGCGGACCCTGGGACGGGTCGCGTCGGTACCAGGAGCGCGGGCGGTCGTCAGGGCGGCGTCCTCGCAACTCGCGCCGGGACGGCGCCGGTCGGCGGTCGGCCTGCTGCGGCGCTTCGGCCGGGGCGTGTCGTTGGCGCCGGGGGCGCGCTACCTCGTCTGGACGAAGGACCTCCTGCTCGAGGAGGACAAGAGGCGGGTCTGGCGCGGCCGGCCGCAGCGGTCAACGGAAGCCTGGGTCGCGGAGCGGCTCGACGGCCGCCTCGCCGCCGTGGATACGCAGGTGGCGGGCGACATCGGCATCGAGCTGCTCTCGAGCCTGCTCGTGAAAATGGACATGGCGACGATGGCGGCCTCGCTGGAGGGACGCTCGCCGTTCCTCGACCACGAGGTGGCACAGTTCGCCCTGCGGCTGCCGGTCGCGTTCCGCGTCCGGGGCTCGCGGCTGAAGGCGGTGTTGCGCGACGCGTACCGCGGGCGCCTGCCCCGGGAGGTGATCGAGGGTCGCAAGCGGGGGTTCGAGGTGCCGCTCGCCGCCTGGCTCGAGGGCGACCTGCGCGACCTCGTCCGCGACGCGCTCCTGGGGCCGAACCCCCGCGTCGGCGAGTACGTCGAGCCGGCGTTCGTGCGGGCGCTGGTCGAAGGCAGGACGATGCAGGAGCGCAACCGCCCCGGCCTGATCTACGCGTTGCTCGTGCTCGAGCTCTGGCTGCGCAATCTGCAACCCTGAGGGCGGGCCTCGCGTCGCGCCCGGCGATGGCATCCGTTCTCAATGCCTCCGTGGAGCGGGCGCCCTCGCCAGGTTTGCGTTCGCGTTTCGCACGGTCGAAATGTAGGGGCGGGGCTTGTCCCCGCCCGCCATCGCCCGTCCGGGGTCGCCCGCCCACCTGCGGGCGGCCGCAAGGGCCGCCCCTACACAGACACGTGCCGGCAGGTCGCGGTCGCCCGGCACAGGGCCGGCGTTTGCGAGCAAACGCCGCTGCGGGAGCAACGACCGCGACTATAATCCGTAGCGGTGTTTCCGCTCCGGGACTCCGTTCCCTCCCTGCGGCCTCCGGTGGTCAACGTGCTGCTGATCGTGGGTTGCGTGGCGGTGTTCGTGTTCGAGCTGTCGCTCGGGTCGTACCTCGACCGTTTCATGCGGGCGTACGCGTTCGCACCGGCGCCGTTCTTCCGCGCCATCGCGTCCGCCGGCGGGCTCGTCGTTGGCCTGAAGAGCATGGTCCTCTCGATGTTCCTCCACGCCGGCTGGCTGCACCTCATCGGCAACATGTGGTTCCTTTGGATCTTCGGCGACAACGTCGAGGACGCTCTCGGGCACGTGTGGTACCTGGCGTTCTACCTGGTGTGCGGCGGCGTGGCCGCGCTCGGGCAGGCGCTGGCCGCTCCGTCTTCGGCGGTGCCGATGATCGGCGCTTCGGGTGCGATCGCCGGGGTGCTCGGCGCGTACCTGGTGTGGTTTCCGTGGGCGCGCGTGAAGACGCTGCTGTTCCTCGGCATCCTGTTCACGGTCGTCGAGATCCCGGCGCCGCTCTTCCTCATCCTCTGGTTTGTCGTGCAGTTCTTCTCTGGTACCCTTTCGCTCGCGTCGGCGGCGGGCGCGACCGGCGGCGTGGCGTGGTTCGCCCACATCGGCGGCTTCCTGGCCGGCGCGGGAATGGCGCTGCTGTTGAAGCGGCCGATGCGGGCGCGCCCGCGGCCGCACGACCCCGTCCTTGGAGAGTGACCGATGACCGACCCCAAACCGCCAGTTCCGCTCTTCGACCTGAAACGGCAGTGGCTCGAGGTGAGCGACGACGTCCACGCTGCGGTCGAGCGGGTGTTCGCGACGCAGCAGTTCATCCTCGGCCCCGAGATGGCCGCGCTCGAGAGCGAGTGCGCCGCGTTCCTCGGGGTGAAGCGGGCGGTGGCCGTGTCCTCGGGGACCGACGCCTTGCTGGCGGCGTTGATGACGGTCGGGGTGGGTCCGGGGGATGAGGTGGTCACGTCGACGTTCACGTTCTTCGCGACCGCCGGCGTGATCCACCGCCTCGGCGCGCGCCCGGTGTTCGCCGACATCGACCCGCGCGACTTCAACATCGACGCCGACAGCATCGCCGCCGCGGTCACGCCGCGCACCAAGGCGATCATCCCGGTGCACCTGTACGGCCAGGCGGCGGACATGGACGCGATCAAGGCGGCGGCGCCCGGCATCCCGCTCGTCGAGGACTGCTGCCAGGCGATCGGGACCGCCTACAACGGCGTCATGGTCGGCGGGATCGGGATGTTCGGCTGCTTCTCGTTCTTCCCGACGAAGAACCTGGGGGCGTTCGGGGACGCCGGCCTGGTGACGACCAACGACGAGGCGCTCGGCGAGAAGCTCCTGGACATGCGGATGCACGGGATGCGGCCGAAGTACGTCCACCACTTCGTCGGCGGGAACTTCCGCATGGACGCGCTGCAGGCCGCGGTGCTGCGCGCCAAGCTGCCGCGCCTTCCCGGCTGGATCGCGAAGCGCCAGGCGGGCGCCGCGCACTACCGCGAGCTGTTCCACGCGGCGGGCCTCGACGGCACCGTGCGAATTCCCGAGGAGCTGCCCGGGCGCGGGCACACCTACCACCAGTATGTGGTGCGGGTCCCCAAGCGCGACCAACTCCGCGAGCACATGGCGAAGCAGGGCGTCGGCGCGGAGGTCTACTACCCGATCTCACTCCACGAGCAGGCCTGCTTCGCCGACCTCGGCTATCACAAGGGGGATTTCCCCGAAGCGGAGCGAGCCGAGACCGAGGTGTTGGCGCTGCCGATCTTCCCGGAGCTGCGGGCGGACGAGCGCGAGCGGGTGGTTGCGTCGATCGCGGACTTCTACAGCTAGGCCCTGACGCTTCCGGCATCAGCGGTTCCTTCGGAGCGGCCGATGCTTGCATCGGCCGACGAGGCGCTGCGGCGCTGAAAGAGGCTGGCGTTTGCAAGCAAACGCCGCTACGGAGGCGAGGACCCCGCGCCCGGCGGCCGCGCCCCAAATAGCGATCCTGTGGGGCGGGCGCCCCCGCCCGCCATCGTCCATCTGGGGCCGCCCCTACACAGACACGTGCCGGCAGGTCGCGGCCGCCTGGCACAGGGCCGGCGTTTGCAAGCAAACGCCGCTACAGCAAGGGGCGGTGCGCTCGGCGACCGCGCGCAGAATTGGGTTGGGGTTGTTGACACATCAGGGGAACCCGCGCACCATCCCCGACAAGGATGAGTCTGTTCCTTCCCCGCACGCCGCGCCTGCGCCTGGCGCTCGCCCTGGGTGACGGCGCCCTGCTGGCCGCGGCCGGGTGGCTGGCCCATGCGCTGAGGTTTCCGGCCGGGGTCGAGCGCGCCGCGAAGCTTCACGAGTTGGTGAGCCATCCCGGGTTTCTGGCGACCGGATTCGTCGCGATGTGGGCCGCGGCTGTCGCCGCGGAGCTGTACGAGCCGATCGTCTTGCGGCGGCGCGAGGTGGCGGCGAGGGGCGCGATCGTCGCCGCGGTGTGGGGCGCGGCGCTCGTCGTGGCGACGTACCTGGTCCCGGGCTGGAGGTTTGGCCGTGGACTCCTGCTGATCACGACCGCGGCGTGGGCGGTCGGGGCGGTGGCGGTGCGCGGCACCGTAGCGCTCTGGCTTCGCCGCCGTCCGCGTCCTCGCGCCCTGGTGGTCGGGGAAGCGGGCGCGGTCGAGGAGATCTGCCGCAAGCTGCGCGAGCACCCGGCGGCGCCGTGGGAGGCGGTGGACGGCGCCTCCCTGACGGCCGCGGTCGTGGCGGAGGAGGCGCGTCTGCGCAACGCGGAACTGGTCGTGCTCGCCGGCATCCCGTCGGGCGCCGAGGGGCTCGCGTCCGACCTCACGGAGCTGCAGTTTTCCGGGGTGCCGGTGGTAATCGCCTCGGAGCTGTGGGCGTGGCTGGACGGGCGCCTGCCGGTGGACGAGTTGTCGCCGTCCGCGTTCCTGCACCAACCGGGGTTTTCGGTGATGCACTGGGAGCTGTTCAACAGGGTCACGCGTGTGGTCGACGTCGCGGCGGGCATCGCGCTCCTCGCCGTCTGCCTGCCCGTGCTCCTGCCGGCGATGCTCGCCGTTCTCCTCTTCGATGGACGGCCCGTGTTCTTTCTCCAGACGCGCGTGGGTCAGTTCGGCCGCCGCTTCCGGGTGATCAAGCTACGCACCATGCGGCCGGACGCCGAGGAGAACGGACCGGTGTTCGCGGTCGCCGATGACCCCAGGGCCACTCGGCTGGGTCGCATCCTGCGGCGCCTCCGGCTCGACGAGCTGCCGCAGTTGGTCAACGTGATCAGGGGCGACATGTCGCTGGTGGGGCCCCGCCCCGAGCGCCCCGAGTTCGTGGCCGAACTGGCGCGGACGATCCCCTACTACACGTTCAGGCTCGCGGTCCCGCCGGGGCTGACCGGGTGGGCGCAGGTCAACATGCCGTCGGCCGTCGGCACCGACGAGCACCGCCGCAAGCTGGAGTACGACCTCTACTTCATCCGCGAGCGGTCGTTCGGGATCTACCTGCTGACGTTGCTCCGCACCGCGAGCGTCGCGCTGGTCGGGGCCAGGCGGTGACGCGGACCACCGGCAAGCTGGCGCGCAACGTGGCGTGGCTGGGCGCCGGCGAAGTCGTGCTCAAGGGCGCACTGTTCGGCGCCGGGGTGCTGGTGGCGCGGGGGCTTGGGCCGGCGGGGATGGGCGCGTTCACCGTCGCGTACGGCGCGGCGATGGTGTTGATGCTGGTGCTCATGGCCGGACAGGCCGAGGTGCTGATCCGGGAGACGGCCCGCCGGCCGGAGGCTGTCCGCACGCTCGGCCGCCTCTCGCAGGGGTGGCAGCGCCGGGTGGCGGCGGTCGTCGTGCCGGTGGCGATCGCCGGCGCTGCGCTCGTGCCCGACGCGAGCTTGCGTTGGACGCTGCTGGCGTTCATCCCCTACGCGTGGCTGCGCAGCGGCCTCGTCACCGTCGGCGCGTCGTTCAAGGGCCTCGACAGGATGGAGGTGGAGGTCGGCGGCCGCAGCGTGGAGCTCGGCGTGGCGCTGTTGCTGCTCGGGGTGCTGGCGGCGCTCGCGGCCCCGGTGTGGACGACGGGGCTGGCGTTCGCGGTCGGGGCCGCGGGCGGCCTCGCCGTGATGCGGCACCAGCAACGGGCGCTGCCTGATGTCGCCGCGCCCCCCGTCACGCGGGCGTTCCTCGCGCGCGAGGGGGCCGTCTTTCTCCTGCTCAACCTCGGGCTGCAGGCGGCGTTGCGCCTGGACACGTTTTTGCTGGCGGGGTTCGGAGTGGCGAAGGAGGAGATCGGGCGGTACGGCGTCGCCGCGGCGCCGGTGTGGGGCCTGATGGGGGTTGCCCAGCTCTTCGCGGTCGCGACCTATCCGACGGTCGCCAAGGCCGCCGCCGCTGGCCGGCTCCGCGTCCGGCACATCGCCGCCATCGTCGCGGGTGGGGGGGTGGCCGGGGCGGGGGTGGCCGCGGCGCTGACAGCCGCCAAGGTCCCCCTCGTTCGCCTGGTCTTCGGCCCGGCGTACCTCGGCTCGGTGCCGTTGATGGGGGTGCTGGCCTGGGTGCTGCCGGCCGCGTACGTGATGATGGGGCTCGGCGTCCTGGTCGCGGCGTGCGGGAGGCAGCGCTGGTCGCTGGCGAGCCAGGCGGTCCTGCTGGCAGGGAGCGCGGCGGCCAACCTCGCCGTGATCCCGCGCTGGGGGACGATGGGGTGTGCCGTGGTCGCGGTGACGGTGTGGACGTTCGGTCTTACGACGAGCATCACCGTCGCAACGCTCGCCGTGCGCCGGCCGCAGCGGATCGAGGGAACGGCCATGGCCGGGACGGAACTCGAATGAACGGGCCCGAAGCAGCCCCGGAGCGGGTCGGCATCGTCGTCGTGCACTTCGGCGACCCGGCGCCGACCGAAGCGTGTCTCGCGGCCCTCCGAGAAGACGGCTCCCGCGCCGACCGGCGGGTCGTGGTTGTGGACAACGGCGGCACGTTGGGCGCCGGGCCGTGGCACGGCGCCGAGGTCGTGCCCCTGGCCTCCAACCCCGGCTTCGGCGCCGGTGTCAACGCGGGCGTCGAGGCGCTCGGGGCCGGTCGCCTCGACGCGATCGTCGTGCTCAACAACGACATCGAGGTGGGGGCCGGCTATCTCGACGCGGCGGTCGCCGCACTCCGCCACCCCGGTATCGCGCTGGCCTCTGGCCCGCTCTACCTGGACCGCCCGGGAGGTTCGCTCTGGTACGCGGGCGGCCGCGTCAACTGGGTCACCGGCACCGTACGGCAAGCGACCTCCGTTGCGGCGGCGGGGCGGCAGCGGACGGTCGGGTTCGTGTCGGGCGCGGCGTTCGCGGTCAACGCCGAGGCGTGGCGCCGGGTCGGCGGCTTCGATGCGAGCTACTTCCTGTACAACGAGGACGTGGATCTCTGTTTACGCCTGCGGCGCAGCGGCTGGCGGCTGCTCTTCGCCCCGGAGATGGCGGCGGCGCACAGGCTCGGCGCCGTGACCGGCTCGCGGATACGCTCGCCGTTCTACCTCGAGCACATGGCCGCGACGCGGCTGCGCCCGTTCCGGCCACTCGCGTACCGGATGTACCTGGCGGCGATGCACTCCGGCTACGCGGTCCTCCGGGCGCTGTGGTACAGCGCCGCCGTGCGGGGCGCGACCGGCCGGGCTGCGGCGGCCGCAATCCTGCGCGGTCACCGGGAGGCGCTCCGGAACCTCAGGACCCCTCCCCGGGTCGACTGAAGCGCTCCCGGCGGTCGCGGCCGATCGGCGTTTGCAAGCGAACGTCGTTACGCAAGACGGAAGGCCTCCAATCGCCTGGCCATCGCAGGGCGGGCGAGGGCGCCCACCCCACGGGACGCTCGCATCGGCCGACGGACCCACTTGACAACCCCACGCGCAGGTCCTAGACTCTTAGCAGTCTCGTATGGCGAGTGCCAGTCAGCACCCCGACGAGAAAACGTAAACATAAGAAAGAGGGAGGGTTAAGCATATGAACGTACGTCCACTCCATGATCGGGTTCTCCTCCGCCGCCTGGAAGAGAAAGAAGTGGTGAAGGGCGGGATCATCATCCCCGACACCGCGAAGGAAAAGCCGCAAGAGGCCGAGGTCATCGCCGTCGGCCCCGGCAAGCTCGACGACAACGGCAAGCGGATGCCGATCGACGTCAAGAAGGGCGACCGCGTCCTTGTCGGCAAGTATTCGGGCTCGGACATCAAGATCGACGACCAGGAGTACCTGATCGCGCGCGAGGACGAGATCCTCGGCGTGCTGGAAAAGTAAGGGAGGCTCGAGATGGCGAAACAGATTGTCTACGCAGAGGACGCCCGCCAGGCGATCCT
Organism: uncultured Acidobacteriota bacterium; assembly: GCA_963789745.1. Classification (GTDB taxonomy): domain Bacteria; phylum Acidobacteriota; class Thermoanaerobaculia; order Thermoanaerobaculales; family Thermoanaerobaculaceae; genus RBG-13-68-16. The sequence goes on from CAWBLW010000003.1 coordinate 95,739, forward strand.
GCGCGGTGTCAACAAGCTGGCCGACGCGGTCAAGGTGACGCTCGGCCCCAAGGGACGTAACGTCGTTTTGGAGAAGAAGTTCGGCTCGCCCGTGATCACCAAGGACGGCGTCACCGTCGCCAAGGAGATCGATCTCAAGGACAAGCTCGAGAACATGGGCGCCCAGATGGTGCGCGAGGTCGCTTCCAAGACCTCCGACGTGGCCGGCGACGGCACGACCACCGCCACGGTGCTCGCCCAGGCGATCATCCGCGAGGGGACGAAGAACGTCACCGCGGGCGCCAACCCGATGGAGCTCAAGCGCGGCATCGACATCGCCGTCAAGACGGCGGTCGAAGCGATCACCAAGCTCTCCAAGCCCGTCGAGGGCAAGGCGATCGCCCACGTCGGCACGATCTCGGCCAACGCGGACGAGGAGATCGGGCACATCATCGCCGAGGCGATGGACAAGGTCGGCAAGGACGGCGTGATCACGGTCGAGGAGTCGAAGACCATGGACACGCAGCTCGAGATCGTCGAGGGAATGCAGTTCGACCGCGGTTACCTCTCGCCGTACTTCGTGACCGACGCCGAGCGCATGGAAGCCGTGTACGAGAACGCCAAGGTCCTGCTCTTCGAGAAGAAGATCTCCTCGATGAAGGACCTGCTGCCGATCCTGGAGCAGGTGGCCAAGCAGGGCAAGCCGTTCCTGATCGTGGCCGAGGACGTCGACGGCGAAGCGCTGGCGACCCTGGTCGTCAACAAGCTGCGCGGCACGCTGCAGGTCATCGCGGTCAAGGCCCCGGGCTTCGGCGACCGTCGCAAGGCCATGCTCGAGGACATCGCGATCCTCACCGGCGGCAAGCTGATCTCCGACGACCTCGGCATCAAGCTCGAGAACGTCAAGTGGGAAGATCTCGGCACCGCGAAGAAGGTGACCGTGGACAAGGACGACACCACGATCGTCGTGGACGACGAGGACCCCAAGAAGCGCGAGGCGATCGCCGGGCGGGTGAAGCAGATCCGCAAGCAGGTCGAGGACACCACCTCGGACTACGACCGCGAGAAGCTGCAGGAGCGCCTGGCCAAGCTCGTCGGCGGCGTGGCGCAGATCAAGATCGGCGCGGCCACCGAGACCGAGATGAAGGAGAAGAAGGCCCGCGTCGAGGACGCGCTGCACGCGACCAAGGCGGCCGTGGAAGAGGGGATCGTCCCCGGAGGCGGCGTGGCGCTGCTGCGCGCCCAGGAAGAGGTCGAGAAGCTGCTCAAGGACCACAAGGGCGACGTGCGCACCGGCATCCAGATCGTGGTGCGGGCGCTCGAGGAGCCGACGCGGCAGATCATCCACAACGCCGGCCTCGACGAGGCGGCGGTAATCGTGCGCGACATCCGCAAGAAGGGCGGCACCATGGGCTACAACGCCCAGACGATGGTGATGGAGGACCTGGTCGCGGCCGGCGTCATCGACCCCGCCAAGGTCACCAAGAACGCCCTCCTGAACGCCGCGTCGATCGCAGGACTGATGCTCACCACCGAGGCGCTGGTGGCGGAGATCCCCGAGGAGAAGCCTGCCGGTCCGCCGATGCCGGGTGGCGGCGGTATGGGGGACATGTACTAGAGACGACGTGGCCGGTGGCCGGTGGTCAGTGGCCGGTCCCCGAAAAGTGCTGCAAGGCGAAGGGCGGGGAGCGATCCCCGCCCTTCTTCTTTATCGCGCGCCCCGGGGAGGCCTCAAGGTGGCGCGTGGACGCAAGCGTCGGCCGGGCTCTGGCCTTAGAAGATCAGGTGCAGGCCGAGGAACGGCAGGACCAGGATGGCGCCGAAGACGAACAGCCCGACGACAAACAGCGCCTGTCCGATGATCGCGAGAACGGCGTCTTCTTCGAGCAGTCCGACGCCGGTCGTCGCAATCGTCAGCGCGGGCAGCGTGTTGGTGAAGACGATCGGCAGCGGCAGCGCGAGTTCGGCGCCGGAGACCGCGATGACGATCCCGGCGATCGAGTGCGCCCAGCGGTGCCGGTGGAACCAGAGGCCGCGCGGTTTGATGAAGCGCTCGACCTTGCGCAGCAACCGCTGACCGCCGCTGCCGATTCGGATCACGAGAGCGGAACGCAGCTCGTGGTCGAGCCACCGCCGCGGCAGCCAGAGCGGCCGTCCGAGCGCCATCGCGGCTCCGAGCAACACGATGGCGATCCCGAACGGCGTGGATACTCCCGGCAGCGGGATCGGTTGCAGAAACGGCAGGACGAGGAAGATCGCGAGCAGGGCCGTGCCGCGGCCGCTCAAGTGCTCGACCAACACCCGCACCGGAACCGTTTCCCCGGTGGCGAGACGGAGAACCTCGTCCAGCTCCTCGGAGAGGCGGCAGCCGCGCCCCGGCGGCGGGGCAGCGCCCCCCTGTTCGGGAGTCGAATCCGGCACATTCTGCGCGTGCACGGCCGCCACTATAGAGGACCCCCGGTCGGGCCGGAACCGTTCCGGCCGGAGTCAGAGTTCTGGTAGTGTTGCGATCCCGTCGCGTTGGGCTGTGCCGCCCGCACCTGCGAGGAAGCCCCCGAGCAGGGTCCGCGCGTGCGCCAGGTCGACTGCCCAGGAGACCAGGGGGTGGCCCGCGGTCCAGGTCTCATGGAAGTGGCGCACCTTGCCGTTGCTGTTGTCCAGGCAAACGTGCGGAATGCCCAACAGCAGCGCGAGGATGTGTCCGTGGAGGCGGTCCGTCGCCACCACCCTGGCGGTGGAGAGCAGCCGGATCGCAATCTCCATGCGGAGCCTCGCGAGGTTCTCGAACGATCTCTCGATCCACGCCTCGCGGCCGCGCAGCAGCACCCTCGGCAGCCATCGGAGCGGCCACGACGACCACTGGGCCCGCGCGTTAGCGGCCCACGACGCGCCCGGGTGTCCGAACCCGGGCCGGGTCCAATCCCGGACCGCGCCTGGCGCCCCGCGCGCGGCCGCGCGCCGGATTGCGTGCCCACTCGCCTCGATGTCGCGCCGGAGGAGCCAGAGCGCATCGACCGCGGGCGCCTGTCGCCGCGGCCGGAGGTCCGGCAAGCCGAACGCCATGTCGGGCGCGAGGTGCACCGGCACCGCGAACCGCGCCCGCACGAGGTCGGCGCTGCTGCGGTCCCGCACCATCATGACGAACCGACCGCTCCTCTCACACCGGCGGCGAACGGTGTCCAGACCAGCCTCGGAACGGAACCACACGCTCTGGGGCAACTGAATGACAGTCCGGTCCGGGAAGTCGTCGAGGATGCGGTCCCGCAGCCCCTGCTCGTTCGCGTAGACGTCACCGAAGTTCCCTCCGCCGCTGAGCAGGATCGGCCCATCCGGAAGGGCGCGTCGAAGTGCGTCCGGACGGTAGGTGCGGAAGTCGCAGACGTACGCCACGCCGACGCCGAGCCGGCGGAGCACCGAGCGTTGGCCCGCCCACACCGCCGTGTCGCCGAGGTTCCAATGGTTCGGGAAGGTGGCCAGCGCAACCTCCGGTCGGCCGGCCAGCACGTCGGCGATCGCGGTGTCGAGCCGCTCCCGCAGGCGGTCGGCCAACGCGTCGTCGGCGACGTCGTTCGGCAATGGTTCGTTGACCATCGGATCGAGTGTAGCGGACGGGGTGCGCGAGCGGCGATGAGGGCAGGAGGCAATGTCGGGTGCCGCCGTTTGCCGTCGCCCACCCTTTGCGCGCGGCGGGCCTGAGGACGAGCGTTTTCGTCCGCTGCGCGCGTCCGGTATTCTGGTTGGCGAGCAACCAGCGCTGGTGGCATCGAGGCCGGTCACCGGGGAGACCAGATGGCCAACGAGATGCACGTCGACGTCCTGCCGTCCGAGCCCCTCGGGGACTGGGTGAGGATTCGCGGCCGTGTCCGCGGCCATCCCAGGGCCTCCCGGCGGAACGGGGATCTCTTCTTCGACGTGCCGGCCTCGACCCGGGAGTGGCTCGCGATCGGCGGCCGCCCCGACGACATCCACGATGCGCTCCTGCGCGCCACGATCTGGTCGGCGATGGAGGCCGGCGGCGAGCTCACCGTCCACGGCCGCGTCTCGACACGGCTCCTGGCCAACCTGGAGCGCTACCAGGCGATCGTGTGCCGGTGGTGGCCGGAGTACCGGCCCGTTCACCTTCGCGCGGACGAGGAAGTGAACGACGAAGACGCGGCGCAGGCCGTCGCCGGTGATCGGGCCCGGCGGGGATCGGCGGTACTGGCCTTCTCGGGCGGGCTGGACAGCGTCGAGTCGCTTGCGGCGCACAAGGGAGGGCGGAGGGGTCGGAACTCGCTCGATGTCGGGGCATGCGTGTTCGTCCACGGGTTCGACATCCCGCTGGACGACGGCGCGTTCGCCGCCGCGCTCGCCCGGGGACGAACGTTGACCGACCGCTTCTCGACGGAGTTGGTGGCGGTCCGCTCGAACTTGAAGGAGCTGCTGCCGCTGTGGGAGACGACGTTCTCGGCTGCCGTCGTCGCCGTCCTCTCGTTGTTCGAGCGCCGCTTCGAGATCGGGCTGCTCGCCGCGTCGAGCGCGTACGAGAACACACACTGGATCGCGTCGGAGAACGGCTCGACGCCGTGGTCGGACCCGCTGCTTTCATCGGCGACCTTCAGCGTCGTCCCCGACCTCGCGGTGACTAGGGTCGAGAAAACCGAGCGCCTGGTGGGCGACGACACGGTGTGGCGCAACCTGCGGGTGTGTTGGGAGGGCGAAGATCTCTCCACCAACTGCGGGCGGTGCGAAAAGTGCGTGCGGCAGATGCTCTGCATGCGAGCGTGCGGCGTCACCGACTTCTCGGCGTTCGCGTCACCCCTGACGCCGGAGGTGGTGCTCACGACGCAGCTGCCGATGACCGTGGTCGTCGAGGAGTGGAGGCGTTGCTACGAGCGTGCGGTCGAGGGTGGCCTCGACCGGGACCCCGTCTTCTCCGCGGTCAGGCAGGTGCTGGAGAGGGCCTCGGAGGGTCTCACCCCGCCCGCCGGGGCCAGCCTCCGCCACGTCGGGCGGCGCCTGCGCAAACGGGTGCGGCGCCTTTGGAAGCGTTGAGCCCCTCCGGGGTCGGCGGCGGCTCGCCCGCAGTGTGCTGACGGTCGGCGCCGGCCCGGACGAGATGGGCGGCGCGAACCGACGGAAGGAGGAGGTGCTGGCCAATTTCGCGGCGCTCGTCGACCCCGATCTGGTGAGGCGGGAACGGTTCATCGCGGCAGTGGCGCCTCGCCTGCACCTGCTTTCCGGCCTGAGGTCCGGGTCGTGCCGCTCGGGGGCATTCCACGCCGTCTGGGCGGCCGCGCCCAACGCACCCATCCGCGGAGTATCGGACGCGCGCGGTGCGGCGGTCGTGTTGGGAGAGGCGATCTCCCCCGCCTCAGACGCCCGGATGACCCCGGAAGAGCTGCGGGAGCAGTGGCGTCCGGACGCAGCGTCATCCACGTGGTGGACGTGGGACGGCTACTTCGCGGCCATGGTGTTCGACCCCCAGCGCGGCGTGGTCGCCGGCGCGGACCTGCTCGGCCTCTTCCCCTTCTACCACTGGTCGGACGGCGATGTCCTCCTGATGGCCTCGAGCCCCGAACCTTTCCAGTACCATCCCTCCTTCCATCGCGCCCTCGACCCGGCCGGGCTTGTCGGCATCATGCTCACGAACGGTCTGTTTCGCGGCCGGGCGTTGTGGAAGGACGTCCGCAGGCTGCGGCCGGCGCACTTCCTCCGGTTCAGGCAGGGGAGTGTTCCCACAGAGTCTGCGGACTCGAGTCTGACAGCAAGCCTGAGAAGACGCGACAGCCCGAGTCTTTCCCTTCCGGAGCAGCTCGACATGGTCGACGGTGCGTTCACCAGGGGGACCAGGCGTCACGTCCCGGCGGGGGACCCGTGCGGCGTGCTGTTGTCGGGCGGGCTGGATTCTCGCCTGGTGGCCGGCTATCTGCACCGGCAGGGCACGCGGCTGGTCGCGTTGACGCTCGGGGTTCCCAGCGACATCGAGATGCGGTGCGCACAGCGGGTGGTCCGCGAACTCGGGATCGAGCACCGCACCGCCTCCGTGCCGTTCGAACTCTATCCGGACTTCGCTGAGACGCTGACCAGCCGGTGGGAACACCTCGCGAACGGTGGAGAGGTGATCTTCAACTGGGGGACCAGGGCATTCCTGAAATCGTTTCCGGCCCGGATCGCCAACGGCATCCTGCTCGATTGGCTGGTCGGCGGTTCCTACGACTTTGGCGTCGACCAGGATCAGCTCTCGTTCGACCGTGGCTTCGCGCTGAAGATCAACAGCCGCGGGTTCTCGCCGGCGCTGTTGGCCCGCCTGCTCCGGCGCGAGGTGTTCCGCGACCTTGTCCGGGACACGCTCGAGGAGATGCGCGCCGACTGCGATTCTCTGGCGGAGGACCCTCTGCGGCGGTTCTGGCACTTCTTCCTCTTGCATCGGGGACGCTTCAGCGCCGGTGTCGCAGCCTGGCACCTTTCGTTCGGCTCTTGGCCGATGATGGTCTCGCTGGATCGCGATCTGTTCACCACGATCACCGGCCTGCCGCTGGCGACCATGGCGGATCGCAAGGCAGAACAGGCGCTGCTGTGCAGGCAGTTCCCAGCTCTGGCGCGCCTGCCGCTCGACCGCAACGGCTTCATGACGACCCCGCTGCTGGCAGGCCCCATCCGCCGGTTCGTGGACCGGATTCCGTCGTACGTACGAACCCGGTGGCTCACCCCGGTGCTGGGGCCGAGGTACGAGCGTCGCTACTTCTACCGCACCTTCGACCTGAACAACGTGGGGTGGGCGGCAGTTCGCAGGTTGGCCGAGCCCTGGCGTGACGGGCTCAAAGAACTATTCGTCCCCGAGGTCCTCGACGAGATCCTTCCGCCCCCCGATCAGCCGATCCGGTACCGTGGCGATCTCATCACCGAAGGCAGCAGGCTCAAACAACTGCTGATCCTCGCGCTGTGGGCCAGGGACCATCTTTGACGCCGGTCAGGTGACGGCATCCCGGCTTCTTGCCGCGCACCCGACGACGATGCGCACGCGTCAGGAGGGTGGCGTGGCCGGGTGGCCGTGGAGGAAGATCTCGTCCCAGAGCTGCACGCCGAGCACCGCCATGAGAACGGCGCCGAGCCGGCGGCGCCCCTCGCGCTGCTCGCGGAGAAGACAGTGGACGGCTCGCGGCTCGAAGTAGCCCTTTTCGCGGAGCCGTCGCTCGGAGAGGAGATCCTCGGCAAAGGCGGGGAGCGGACCGGACATCCAGGACTCGAATGGAACACCCATGCCGGCCTTGCGCCGCACGCGGATCTCCTCTGGAACCACGCCGCGCAGGGCTTCCCGGAGGATGGACTTCTCCATCCGACCGTGCGCCTTGAGGCCGGGAGGGATGCGGCCGACAAGCTCCACGAGCTCGTGGTCGAGGAACGGCACCCGCGCTTCGAGGCCGTGGGCCATCGAACCGCGGTCGAGCGAATGGTTGATGAGGTCGGGCAGCCGGAGGCCGAGATCGCACTGTTGCAGTTGGTCGAACCAGTGCTTCGACCGGATCCACTCCGGCCGGAGGACCCAGACCTCCGATTCCGGCGCCTCATCGAGCCGTCCCAGGAGGTCTCCTGAGAAGAGACGGCGCCTTTCGTCGGCGTGAACGGGGCCGACCAGGCGGGCGTAGCGCTCGGCCGTAAGGGTTCGCGGGGCGAGAAGCAACTTGGAGACCATCGGACGGCCGGCCGGCACCAGTGGGGCGAGGAGCGCACGGCGTGCTGCGAGGGGGAGGATCGCGACGACGCGCGAGATCCGATGCATCCGAAAGTGGAGGTACCCTCCGAAGATCTCGTCGGAGCCCTCCCCGGTGAGCACGACCTTGACCTCGCCCGCCGCCGCCTCCGCGAGCAGCATTCGGGGAATTTCGACGCACCACGCGGTCGGCTCCTCCATATGCCAGATTGCCTTGGGGAGCAGGGCGAACGAATCCGCACCGCACCACGCGGGATGGTTCGGCGTCCCATATCCGGCATAGGTGTTCAGGGTGGGGAACCGCCGCGTCTCGTCGATCTCCGGGTCCTCGAAGGCTAGGGTGAAGGTCGGCATCGCCCGGCCGAGGCGGCGCATCGCAAGGCTGGTGACGGCGCTGGAGTCCACACCCGGGCTGAGCCACGCGCCGACCGGCACGTCGCTCCGGAGGTGCATGCGAACGCTCTCTTCAAGCTTGGCGCGCAGCGCCTCAGCCCACTCGGCCGCCTTCAAGGCGCGATGTCCCGCGTGCTCGGGCATCGTCCAGTACCGGCTGAGGGAGAGCTTGCCACCCTGGTAGAGCGCAAAGTGGGCGGGTGGGAGCCTCTTGATGTCCGAGAAGAGCGTGTGCGGTCCGGCCACGAACCCGAATCTGAAGAGATCATCGATCGCCCAGGGGTCGGCCCCGCCACCGGCGACGCCGGCGGCCAGGATCGCCTTCGCCTCGGAGGCGAACCACACGCCGTGGGGGCGCGTGGCGTACACCAGCGGTTTGATACCGAAGCGGTCGCGCGCCAGCATGAGCCGACGGCGTGGCGCGTCCCAAAGGGCGAACGAGAACATCCCGCGCAGCCTCGCCAGGCACCCCACGCCGGCGTCCTCGTAGAGGTGGACGATAACCTCGGTGTCGGAGCGCGAACGGAAGCGATGTCCGGTCCGTTGCAACTCCGAACGAAGCTCCGGGGCGTTGTAGATCTCTCCGTTGCACACGAGCATGACGCCGCCGTCCTCGCTGGCGATCGGCTGCTCTCCAGTCTCGAGATCGATGATGGACAGGCGCCGGATCCCCAGTGCCGCGCCGGCCAGAAAGGCGCTGCCGTGTCCGTCGGGTCCCCGGTGGACGATGGATGCCATCATTCTCTCGATCGCCGCCCGGTCCGCTTGTCGCTGCGGATCGGAGAACGCCACACCGCAGATCCCGCACATGAGAGTCGGGTCCCCAGTTTCCCCGGGGTCACTGTACCGCGCCTCGCGGGGCGGCGCTGGGCGCCGGGCTCTCGAATCTAGAGGCGCGGCGCCGGCCGCGCGTCGTGACGGCTCAGTTCTTTGGTGGGACGAGGAGACCAGTCACGTAGTTCCAGCGGTAATCCAGGTCCCAGAGCGTGCTCCTCCGCCAGCGACCCGGCCACGCTGCCAGCACCGAGGCAGCCCCCGCGGCGAGTACCGGCCGGACGATGAGTTTGAAGACCAAGCGATGGTGGCGGCCGACGACCCAGCGGGCTGTGGCTGCGGCGGCGCGCGGGCGCCAGCGAAAGTCCTTCGGGCCCCCGAAATGGTGGTTGTGCCACACACGCGCGGCCTCCACGTAACGGAGCGGGCGGCCTCGGCGCGCCTGGCGGTACGCCCACTCTCCGTCCTCGAGCGCCGAGAACGGGAGCCGCGGCTCGAACGGCTCGTCAAGCATCCACGGCCTCGGGACGGCGAGGTGTGCGCCCCAGCAGGCATCCCACGGGATCGGCGCATCGGGGCGCAAGCGCGCGTAGTTGAACTGGTGCCCTCTTGGAGCCAGCCACGCCATGTATGGGGTGACCTCGTGCTCCGGGTCCCAGTCCACCCTGCCGAGGACGACGCAGGGGCCGAAGCGTTCCTGCGCAACGGCGTGGGCCCACAAGCACGACGGTTCCGGACGGGTGTCGTCGTTGAGGAACACGACGAGGTCTCCGACGGCTGCACCGGCGCCGAGGTTCTTGGCGGGGCCGATCCCCGATCGGGGTTGCGAGAGCACGCGGGTCGGGAATGGGTAGGGCCGCGACGCAACGCTCCGCGAAGCCGGATCCTCCCCGTCGAGCACGACGATCACCTCGAACGGCGGGGTGCCCGGCTCCAATCTTGCGTACGCCGCGAGAGACGCCGCAAGTTGATCCGACCGGCCGATCGTCGCGATCACCACGCTAATCCGCACCGGCGGCCGTTCGTCGCCCCGCGTTTCCGCAGCGCTGGTTCCGAGCATCGAAACACTCTACCGCAAGGAACCGGATGGCGCGTGCAGACGTGCCGGCGGCGCGCCGGTGTCACGCGATGTACTTGCCGCGGTCGGTGTAGGTGGTGTGCAGGAGGCGATGCGCGGTGTGGCCGTTCGGTCCGTCGGTGAGGAACTCGTTGTAGAGTCTGATGACGGCCGGGTTCTCGTGCGATTTGCGGACCTCGTAGGCGGCGTCCTCCGCGTAGATCGCACGGGCGCGCGCGGCGCGGATCGCAGGCGAGGTCGGGATCGGCATCCCGCCGCCGCCCAGGCACCCGCCCGGGCACGCCATGAACTCGATGAAGTGACACTCGGAGAGCTGGCCTCCGGCCTTGATGTCCTTGAGCACCCGCTTTGCGTTGGCCGTGCCGTGGCAGACGGCAACCTTGAGGGTGGCTCCCGCGAGCCACTCCCAGCTTTCGAACGGGAGAGCGGCGTTCATCTTGAGGATTTCCGGGACGGGGCCGATCTTGGGAATCCTGATCTCGGCGTACTTGATGCCGTCGAAGCCGCGGACCGGGAGGATGTCGGCGTGCTCGTAGAGGTTCTCGACCTTGAGGCCCGACACCAGCTCGAGGACCGTGCGCAGCGCCGACTCCATCACGCCGCCGGTGGCGCCGAAGATCACGCCCGAGCCGGTCGCGGTCCCGAACGGCTCGTCGAAGTCGCTCTTCGGCATCGTCGGCAGCTGGATACCGGCCTCCTTGAACATCTGCGCCAACTCGCGAGTAACGAGCCCGTAGTCCACGTCCTTGTAGCCGGACGCGGCCATCTCCGGGCGGTTGCACTCGAACTTCTTCGCCGAGCACGGCATCAGCGCCACGGTGACGATGTCTGCCGGGTCGAGGTTGTTGATCCTGGCGTAGTAGGTCTTGATCACCGCCCCGAACATCTGCTGCGGGCTCTTCGCCGAGGAGACGTGGGGCAGCATCTCGGGGAAGAAGTGCTCGATGTACTTCACCCAGCCGGGCGAGCACGAAGTGAACTGCGGCAGCGCCACGGGCTGCTTTTCGACCAGCGCCCGGTACAGGCGCATGATCAGCTCGGTCCCCTCCTCGATGATCGTGAGGTCGGCGGTGAAGTTGGTGTCGAACACCCGGTCGAAGCCGATGGCGCGCAGCGCCGAGTTCATCTCGAACGTGAGCGGGGTGCCCGGCGGCAGGCCGAAGCACTCGCCGATGGCGGCCCGTGGCGCCGGCGCGGTCTGGATGACGACGTGCTTGGACGGGTTGTTGATGTCGCGCCAGACGTCGTCGGTCGGGTCGGCCGCGCCCAGGGCGCCGGTCGGACAGCGGTTGATGCACTGCCCGCAGTTGATGCAGATGACCTCCGCCAGTGGCTTGTCCATGAAGGTGGAGATCATGGTCTTGTCGCCGCGGTTGACGGCCTCGAGCACGCCGACCTCCTGGAGGTCGATGCAGGTGCGTACGCAGCGGCGGCACAGGATGCACTTGTTCATGTCGCGCAGCACGGAATACGACGAGGTGTCGACTTCGTGCATCGGTGCGGTCGGGTGGCCGAAGCGGAAGAAGTCGACGCCGAGCTCGGCGGCGAGCGCCTGGAGCTCGCAGTTCCCGTTGCGGAAGCAGGAGTAGCACTCGCCGTAATGCTTGGAAAGCAGCAGGTCGAGGATGCGCCGGCGCGCCTGCCGTACCTTGCGGGTGTGGGTCTTGATCGTAATCGGCGCGGTGATCGGGTAGGCGCACGAGGCCTGCAGCGTGCGCTGGCCGTCGACCTCGACCACGCAGATTCGGCACACCCCGGCGACGCAGAGGTCCTCGTGGTGGCAGAGCGTCGGGATCTTGACGCCGATCCGTTTGGCGGCCGCGAGGATCGTGGTGCCGAGCGGCACCTCGACATCCTGGCCGTCGATCGTGATCTTGACCTCAGCCCCGATCGCACCCTCTCCGGCCGGCACCCTGACTCTTCGGGTGCGCTGGCTGACCGGTGCGCGGGAGGGCTCGATTCGGGAGTAGCTGTGGTCGGACATGGCCGGTTCCCCCTCGTTACCGCGCCGGGAGCAGGGCGCGGCCCATGATCTCGTCCTGGAAGTGCTTGACGATCGAAAGGAACGCGTTCGGACTCGACTGCCCGAGCCCGCACTTGGAGGCGATCTGCATGACCTCGCCGAGGGTCTTCAGCTCGTTGAGGTAGTTGGCCGAGCACCGGCCCTGCGCGAGCATGTCGATCCCTTCCAGTAGCTTGGCGTTTCCCTCGCGGCACGGCGTGCACTGGCCGCACGACTCCTCCACGAAGAACTCCATGAAGTTCCTCGCGACGTGCAGCATGTCGCGCTGCGGGCCGAGCACGATGACGGAACCGCCGGTCGCGATCCCCTCGTAGCAGATCGTGCGGGCGAACTCGGAGGCCGGCACGCAGCGACCGGCGGCGCCGCCGATCTGCACCGCCTTGGCGCCAAGGCCGCCGACCTCGCTCAGGAGCTCGGCGACCGTCAAGCCCATCGGGAACTCGTAGACGCCCGGGCGGGCGCAGTCGCCGGAGACCGAGAACAGCTTCGGGCCGGTCGAATTCTCGGTGCCGATGCCGCCGAACCAGCCGGCGCCCTTGGCCATGATCGCGGTGGCGCAGGCAAAGGTCTCGACGTTGTTCACGATCGTCGGCTCGCCCAGGAAGCCCGTGTCGACGGGGAAGGGAGGGCGGTTGCGCGGCTCGCCGCGGTGCCCTTCGAGCGACTCGATGAGCGCCGTCTCCTCGCCGCAGACGTAGGCGCCGGAACCCATGCGGATCTCGACGTCGAACGCGACGTCCCGTTCCATGATCCGCGGGCCGAGCAAACCCGCCTCCCGGCGCCGGGCGAGCACCTCGTCGAGGGGCCGACGCAGGTAGGCGTACTCGCCGCGCAGGTAGACGATCCCTCTCGCGGCGCCGATCGCGAGGCCGGCGATCGTCATGCCGGCGAAGACGAGGTCCGGCACCTCGGAGAGGATCACGCGGTCCTTGAACGTCCCCGGCTCGCCCTCGTCGGCGTTGCAGACGACGCACTTGGCGTCGCCATGCGCCGCCGCCGCGAGGTGCCACTTGACGCCAGTGGGGAAGCCCGCGCCGCCGCGGCCCTTGAGCCTTGACGCGGTGATCTCGGCGATGATCTCGGCGCTGCTCCTCGCCAGGGCGGCCGCCAGCCCGGCCTGGGGGTCGATCGCCCTGAAGGTCACGAGGCCCTTGTGTGCCGCGCTCATACGCACGCCTCCCGGGGGTTGCCGTCGTGCACGGCCAGGGGGCCGAAGCTCTTCCGGCACAGCTGCAGGATGTCGTGCACCTTCTCCGGGGTCACCGAGGTGAAGACCTGGTCGTTGACGAGCAGCGCGGGGCCCTGATCGCACATGCCGATGCAGCTGGCCCACTCGAGCGAGAACTTGCCGTCCTTCGTCGTCTTTCCGAAGGTGATCCCGAGATCGTTCTCGAGCTGCCGGGCCACGCGGTCCTTCTCCGCGATGTCGCAGGAGAGTGTGCGGCACAGGCGGATCACGAACTTGCCGTGGTACCCCTCGTTGAGGAACGCGTAGAAGGTGACGACGCTGTAGACCTCGACGGGATGGATGTCGAGGTGATCGGCGACCACCTGCATCGCGTGGTCGGAGATCTGGTGGTACTTCGCCTGGATCTCCTGCAGGACCGGGATGAGCGAGGAGCGTTGCGCGCCGAAACGCTCGACCCAGGCGGCGATGTCCTCCCTGAGACGCTGCCGATCGGTCACCAGCATGGCGCCACGACTCCTTTCACCGCCCGCGACCGCCCGAGATCCGCGCGCCCCGCGGCCCGGTCCGGTGGCCGCCCCGCCTGGCGGCATCTTGATCATGTGAATACTATCACCATGTACCTGAAAGTAAACCCCCCGGCCCGCGGCGCACCCGCGGGTGTCGTCAGCTCCGGCGCCTGCCGCCGGGCCCCGCTCCGACGGCGCGCCCGATCGCGGCGATCCGGCTCCGGATGTCGTGGCCGGCGGCCACCGCCCCGGCGCGGGTGAGCGCCCTGCCCGGATAGATGTCGTAGAGCGCGCGGTACCGCTCCGGGGTCAGGTCGGGCATGACGACGTTGGCGCCGCGGGCGAGGCCGAGTTCGTGGCCGTGGTCGGGGTCGAGCGTCGCGAGCGCGGTGGTCGAAGGGATGTTGGCGTCGGGGCAGGCAAGGCGGGCGAGGGCGACGACCTTGCACGCCATCAGCCCGGTGTTGGGCACCTGCCCGGTTGGCGAACCGACGGCGCCCTTGCCCCGCCCGAGCGGTGTGGCGGGGTGGGGGATGAACGGCCCGACGCCGATCATGTCGAGGTCCATGGCCGCAAACCGGGCGATGTCGGCCGCCAGGCTGCCGTAGCTCTGGCCGGGGATGCCGACCATTACGCCGCTCCCGACCTCGTAGCCGAGCTCGCGAAGGCGGGTGAGGACTGCGAACCGGTCGGACGGGCGCCCGCCAAGGGGCGGGTGGATGCGTTGGTACAACGCCGGGTCCGAGGTCTCGAAGCGCAGGAGGTAGCGGTCGGCGCCCGCGTCCCGCCACGCCGCGAGATCCTCGTCCGGTCGCTCGCCGAGCGACAGGGTGACGGCGAGCGGGCTCTCGGCCTTGATTCGCCGGACGAGGTCGGCGAGCCACCCCCGGCTGATGCCGTCGTCCTCGCCGGCCTGGAGCACGACGGTACCGTACCCGAGCGCGACGGCCTCCCCTGCGCACGCCATGATCTCCTCGGCGGTCATCCGGTAGCGGACGAGGTCGCGGTTGCCGGCCCGGATCCCGCAGTAGGCGCAGCGCCGGACGCAGTGGTTCGAGATCTCGACGAGGCCGCGAAGGTGGACCTCGTCCCCGACGTGCTCGCGGCGCACGGCATCGGCGCGTGCCCACAGCGCCTCGAGGACGGCCGGATCCTCCTCGCGGAGCCAACGGAGGACCTCGGCGCGGGTCATCGGGCCGCCGCGGCGCGGTAGGCGGCGAGGGCCGCCGGAAACGGGCCGAGGGCACGTTCGAAGATCCCCAGGGAGTAGGCGATGGCCAGGCCGTAGTTCGTGATCGGCACCCCCGCCTGGCGGCAGCGCAGGATGCGGGAGAGCATCTCGCGGCGGTTCCCCATGCAGTTGCCGCAGTGCACGACCAGGGCGTACGGTGAGAGGTCTCCGGGGAAGTCGTGCCCCTGGACCGTGGTGAACTCGAGCTTGCAGCCGGTGTACTGCGTCAGCCAGCGCGGGATCTTGACGCGGCCGATGTCCTCACCGATCGGGTGGTGGGTGCACGCCTCGGCGATCAGGACGGAGTCGCCCCTCTTGAGGGCCTCGATCGCTCGCGTCCCGCGCACCAACTCGGCGAGGTCGCCCTGGAACCGTGCGAACAGGATGGAGAACGAAGTCAGCATCACGCCGGGCGGGGTGTCGGCGGCCGCCTTGAGGAACGCCTGCGAGTCGGTGACGACGAGCTTGGGTGGCTGGGTGAGGCGCTCCAGCGCGGTCTTGAGCTCGCGCTCCTTGACCACCAGGCAAAACGAGTCGGCGTCGAGGAGGTCCCGGATCGTCTGCACCTGGGGGAGGATCAGGCGGCCCTTCGGCGCCTCCTTGTCGATGGGGACCACGAGGACGACGAGCTCACCCGGCCCGACCAGGTCGCCGGCGATCCTGCGGGCGTCCAGGAAGTCGGCCGGTGCCGCGGCGACCAGTGCGCGCCGTAGCTCGGGGATCCCGTCGCCGGACGTGGCCGTGGTCCGCGCGTCCGTCACCTTCTCTGTCGCGAGGCGCTCGAGCAGCGCCCGGCCCGGTGTGCCGAGGTCGCTCTTGTTGAACACCACGACGACGGGCACGCCGCGGGAACGAAGCTCGGCGAGCAGCGCGTCCTCGAAATCGCCCCACGCGCCGCCCTCGGTGACGAGCACGCCGAGGTCGGTGCGGTCGAGCGCCTGGCGGGTCTTCGCGATGCGCTTCTCGCCGAGGGCCCCGGCATCGTCGACGCCGGCGGTGTCGATGAAGAGCACCGGCCCGAGCGGAAGCAGTTCCATCGGCTTTTCCACGGGGTCAGTCGTGGTGCCAGGCGTCGCCGAGACGATGGCCGCCTCCTGCCGGGTGATGGCGTTCAACAGGCTCGACTTGCCGACGTTGCGGCGGCCGAACAACCCGATGTGGAGGCGCATGTTGCGCGGTTGGGTCTGCATGGCCTACGTCTGCGTCCGGACGACGTGCCGCCGGGGCGCCGCGGTTCGCCGGGGATGGTGCGGCCCAACCCCGTGCGGGTCGTCCGGGCGGAAGCCTAGCACCTCTGCCGACCGCCTCGCGGCGCCGGCGCCCCGGGACCGTTCACCGCCGGGGGGCGATCGCCGCCGTCCGCGCGGCGCCGCGGCCGATTCCGGCCAGGTGGGCGATCTGCCGGGCGAGGATGCGGAGAACTTTCCAGGCGACCAGCAAACCGAACGAAAGCGGGTTCCGCGCGGGGAGCTGTTTCCGCAGGAAGCGCACGTAGCCCGTGAGCCCCGGGGTGACCCCCGTCCCCTGGAGCGTGCGCACGTACCCGCACCAGATCAGGGGCGCCCAGCCCAGCGGCGTGTACGGCCCGCGTTGCCTGGCCCAGTGCTCGAGCCGGTACCCGCGCGACACCGGGAGGGCGTCGAGGTCGCGCACGAGGCCGGCCGGGATGTCGACGTCGAACGTCCGGCGCAGATAGTCGAGGCCGCTGCGGACCGTGGGAACGTAAGCGCGCCTGGTTGTCTGCTCGAGGACGCGGCTCCAGTCGAGCTGCGTCCCTGCGGCCCGGATCACCGTCACCGCGTCCGCGACCCAACGCACCTGTGAGACCTGGTTCCAGGCAATGCCGTGCGCGAGCACGTGGAACAGCTGGTCGGCCGGCGCGAGCGCCCTGGACGCGACGCCTTCGATCGCGAGGGGTACCGCCGTCGGCCAGAGGTCGTCATCGACGCCGGGGGACCGGTCGTACGGGAGGAGGTAGTGGTGAACGTCCAGTTCCTTGCCTCCCGGCGCCGAATAGTGGCGCTCCGCGATGGCCTCGGGGTCGACCATCGCCAGCGGGCGCCAACCGAGCGGCTGGACGGCGTCGGCGGCCTGGGCGCTTCGTTTCGGAGGCACCAGCACGTCGAGGTCCTTCATCGGTCGCACGCCAGGCTCGTGGTAGTAGAGGACCGCCAGGGCCGCTCCCTTGAGCACGATCGTCTCGATCCCCGCGCCCTGCAGAGCGCGGAGCACCTCCGCCAGGGTGCGCAGGCCGACGTGGTGGCGGCACCAGCTCTGGCGATAGATGCCGTTGAGCTTGCCGAGCTCGCGCGGTTCGAGCCCCTGCGAGATGAGGTTGCGGTAGAGCAGCGGCAGCAGGCGGAACGACCCGGTGTCGACCTCCGCGATGTCCACCGCTCTCCGCCACGTCTCCCACGCATCGACGGCCACGGCACCGTCGCCGAGGGCCGCCTTGAGCACGAGCTCCTGTTCGGCGTTGGGCCAGCAGATGCCGTCCGGGTTTCGCCGTTCCATCGGATCCTAGCCCCGAGCGTCCTGCGCGGCCGCACGCGGCCGGCCGGTCCCGCCGGAGGGGCCGGCCAACCCCGGAAGACCTCCGGTCTCGCGGACCACCCGGTCGTGCAGCTCGGCGTGATCGCCGCCGCGGAAGAGCTGGACAACCTCGCGCCAGACCCCGCACCTCATGGGACGGTCCACGGCGCCGATGCGGCCCTAACCCTCGGCATCGTCCGCCTTCCGACGTCTCAGGTGATTGGCGACGGCCCGGGCGAGCTCCCGACGGAGCGCGGGCCGTTGGAACCCGAGGTTTTCGCCGTGCAGGCGGCGGAGGAGGACGGTCTGCTCGACCATGACCTCGCCCGTTCCCAAATCCCTGGCGCGCGAGTACCAGTCGATGAACTCGCCCGCCCCGAGCGTCTCGTCGAACGGCCCCACCCGTCCCATGACCTCCCGGGTGATCAACATGGCGCCGCAGCACCGGCCCGGGCTCGGCTCGGGTGGGCAGAGGAGGCTCCGCCGCACGTCTTCCGGCACGTCGGGACTCAGGAACTGCCGCACCCACCCGAAGATCATGGCGGCGCCGGGGTTCGAGCGGAGAGCCCCGATCTGGCATGCGACCTTTCCCTCGGCCCAGATGTCATCGCTGTCGAGAAACGCGAGGAGCTCGCCGTTGGCCGCCGAGATGCCCGTGTTCCTGGCGGCCGCGGCGCCGCCGTGCGGACGGCTGATGCAGCGCACCTCGGGGAACCGGCGGGCCACACCGACCGTGTCGTCGCTGGAACCGTCGTCGACGACGATCACATCGAGCGGTCCGTACCCCTGGGAGAGCACGCTCGCGAGCGCCTCGCCGAGATACCGCTCGCGGTTGAAGGCCGGAATCACGACGGTCATGAGGGGGTGCGCCACGCTCTACCCTCCCGACCTTTGCTTCGGGAAGAGCTGGACGAGTGTCTCCTCCATGGCCCGCCAGGAGAAGTGGCGTTCGATGAGCGAGGTCCCGCCCTCGACGAGCCGGTGCCAAAGCTCCTCGTCGCCGTAGAGGCTGATCACCCCATCGGCGAAGGCCTCGGGGGACGGGCGGATCAACGCGTCCGTCCCGTCGGTGAGGTGCATGCCCTCGGCCGCGATCGGCGAGAGGACGACGGGGACCCCGTGGGCGAGGCTGTCGAGGACCTTGATCTTGATCCCGGCCCCGTATCGAAGCGGCGCGACGAACACCCTCGCCTGGTCGAAGAACGGTTCGAGGTCGGGCACCCAACCATGGACCCTGACGTCATCGTTCTGCAGGTGGCGCACGTCGCCGCGTGGGTCGCTTCCCACGATGTCGAGCGCGACACCGGGAATCCCCTTCCTGATCGCAGGGAAGATGTCGCGCACGAAGTGCTCCATCGCATCGACGTTTGCGAGGTGCGGGAACGAGCCCAAAAACAGCAGGTCCGCCCGGCGGGCAAACGGAGTCGGCGCGCGCCGCGGCTCGACGACGTGCGAGAGCAGACGCACGTTCGCCGTGGGGCAGAGCGAGAGGACCACCTCCCGCTCCTCGGCGCTGCACACCAACGTGGCGTCGGTCTCCCGCGCCAGCCGGGTCTCGCACCGCTTGGCCGAAAGCGCTCGCTGCAGGTCGGGGACCTTGCCGGTGACGCGCGCGCGGCGGAAGTGCTGGACGTGGCCGAGGTCGAGGGCGAGGTAGACCACGGCGGCCCTGGGGGCGTGGGCGCGGACCGCGGAGAGGTACCGGTCCGCGACCGAGTACGGGCTCAAGAGGACGAGGTCGTACTCGGGCCCGCGGACGGCAAGGTGCTCCTCCAGCGTCGACCCGGCAGAGGGCCCGACGACCTCGACGCCGAGGGCGCACAGGCGCGCCGTGTCTTCGGCAACGGTCTCGCTGTAGGGCGGGTCCGGCCTCTCGTAGTGGCAGGCGAAGGTAACCCTGCTGCCCAGGTTGCGAAGGGCCGTGAGAACGCACAGCTCGCGCGCCGACCCCCCGTCCAGATGGGGTGTCGGGACGCGCAGGCCAACGTACAGCGCGGCCGGCGCGTGCGGGCGCGTTGCCGCCTGCGCTGCGTTCACGTTGCACTCCGGTCCAGGAGACCCGCGAGCAGTTCCGGCACCAGGTCGATCTCCTCTCCCATCTCGAGAGTGTATGCCGGCAGCGTTCGACCGAGCTCCGCCAACGCATCGAAATCCTGCTTTCGCATCGCGGTGAGCTGACTGCAGGTGGAAGGGACGAGGGCCCGAAGGGCAGCGGGCGTGCTCGCGGGCCGCAGCGAGGAACCGTGCGTCCGGGTGATGCGCGGGATCACGATCGCGGCCAGTTCGGCGCGGGAACACACGGATGGGCCGAAGCGCTCGGGAAGCAGCAAGATCGCCTTGTCGTTGTCCGGGACCCCGGTGCGGCCGAGGACGGCGCCAGCGAGCCGCCCGAACCTGGCATCGAGATGGCCGACCTCGAGTTTGGCCGAGCCGTACAGGTTGAACACTTCCGGACGCGGGGATGGACGCGCCCCGACGTAATCGTCCCCGAGGAAGTCGAAGCCCGCGAGGAGGCACGCGAGGGCCGCGGTCGACTTGCCGCTGCCTCCCCTCCCGACCAGCAGCAGCCCCTTGTCCTTCTTCGCGACGGCGCCGGCGTGCATGAACTGGATGCCGCGGCGCCGCAGCCACCAGTGAAGCAGCAGGCGAAACGGCGAGGAAACGTCGTACGCGGGGTGCAGCGCCGCATCGTGGATCCAATGCAGGGCGGTGCCGCTGCAGGTGTCCAGAAGGTCGAGGACGCCGGTCCCCACGTTGAACGCGACGATGAACCTGCCTCCCTCGACGCCGCAGATCTCGGAGGTCGGCGT
Organism: uncultured Acidobacteriota bacterium; assembly: GCA_963789745.1. GTDB lineage: Bacteria > Acidobacteriota > Thermoanaerobaculia > Thermoanaerobaculales > Thermoanaerobaculaceae > RBG-13-68-16. The sequence continues at coordinate 115,947 of CAWBLW010000003.1, forward strand.
GTACGCGGTCGTCGGCCAGACGGGCGGCGGCATGGCGACTCCCGTCGAGCGGGTGTCGAAGACGGTGATCGTCAGGTCCTCGGGCTCGGAATCGGCCGGGGTCCGATGGTGGGCAAGAGCGGGCAACGCATAGCCGGCGAGGGCAGGGCCGGCAAGCCGAACCCGCACTCGCTCCGAAGCGATCACCCGCCTCGTCTCGATGAGGCCGGAAGCAGCCGCAGCCCGCTCGAACGCCGCCGTCGCATCTTCCATGAAGCCGGCAATCGCGTGCTCGGTCGTCGTGACGGCGTGCGTTGGCAACCGGCGCCGCCTAGGAAGAGAGCCCGGCCATCAAGAGGTCTTCGGCGCCTTGACGTGGGGCCAACCGGAGTCGTCGACCTCGTGGATGGGGTCGAGGGTCAGCAGGTCCTCCAGGTCGGTGTACTTGACCAGGACGGGGGCGGCGAAGGGCCTCTTGTCGGTCCTTCCCAGAAGTCCCGACGGTTCGGAGAGTGGGCCCTCTCCGGCGCCGACGATGAGTCCTTCCTCCGAGAGACGGCCGAGGAAGCTCTCGACACCGTCGACGATCTCCTCCGGCCGAGCGTCGTAACGGGTGCCGAGGTCGGCCGTGATCTCCCCTTGCGATCGTCCGGAGGCGAGGAGGTCCCAGATCTCCCGCGCCACCCCGTCGAGCGTGAAATAGGCGCCGGCGCTGAGGTTGACGACGACAATGCCGTCGTCGATGACGTCGTGGACGATGTCGGGGCCGGCCAGGCGGAAGAGAGCATTTCCGTTCATGGCGAATTGAGCCTCCAAGGTCCGACTGTCGCGGGGCCCTGCCGACCATTCAGGGTCGCCGGCTCGCGAGAGGCGACGCGCGACACCACTTGCAAGCGAAAACACCCAACGGCAAAACGGGGCGATCCCGGCTCGCGAGGAATTATAGCAACGACCCTGCGGGGTGGTTAGGGCTGCGAAAGGAGCCGCGAAGGGACTCCCAGGGTTTGCGGTCCCCCCGCCACATCCGCTAACCTCTCAGAGAGGAGACCGATGGCGTGAAACTCGATGATGAACTAATGGCGACGTTGTGTTGCCCGGTCAATCGCAGCCCGCTCCGTGTCATGTCGGAGCAGGAGCTTGCGGAGCTGAACACCGCTATCGGCCATGGCCGCGCCCGGTACGGGTACGGCAATCCGGTCGAGAGGCCCCTCGAGGGTGGCCTGGTGTCGCTGGGTGGGGGGACCGCGTACCGGATCGAGGACGGCGTTCCTCTCCTGGTTCCGGCGCTCCGGATCATCCGCTCCGACGATGCCGCCGGCGACCTTCCGGCCTCCATCGACACGGCCGACAACGGCCCCCTGACGGACGTCTGGGTGCAGCTCTCCGAGAGGTGGGCCAGGATCCTGCCTCCGCTGCGCCCGGCATCCGAGGACATCGAACTGTTTCGGCAGGTGGCCGACGAGGTGCTCGGCAACGGGCATTGGCCGAACCGGCGGGCCCTCCTGCTCGGGGTCACGCCGGAGATCGCCACGATGCGCTGGCCGACGGGCACCGGCTTGCTCGCGCTCGACTCCTCACCCGCCATGATTCGGAACGTCTGGCCGAAGGATTCCGCCGTGAGTGCGGCTGTCGCCCGCGCGGACTGGAAGGCCATGCCAGTGCGGGACGAGGCGTACGCTTTCATCATCGGTGACGGCATCCTCACCTCGCAGCGGTACCCGGAGGACTTTGCCGCGCTGGTCCGAGAATTGGGCCGAGTGCTGAGCAAAGGTGGCGCCGTCGTGATCCGTCTCTTCGCCAGGCCGGAGGCTCGCGACTCGGTGGCCTCCATCTTCGACGACCTGCGAGGTGGACGCCTCGCGAACTTCGACGTCTTCCACTGGAGGCTCGCAATGGCGATGCATGGGGACCTCGAGGCCGGCACCCGCCTCGCCGACGTCTGGGAGGCCTGGCACCAGAACGTTCCCGAACCGAGGGATCTGATGACGGCCATCGGGTGGGCGCCCGACGCGGCGCGGGTCCTGGACAGGTATCGCGGGCTGGAAACGAGGATCTCCTTCCCGACGGTCGCCGAGGTCCGAGAGATCTTCGCCGACGGCTTCGAGCAGGTGGCCTGCCACGTGCCGACCTACGAGGATGGGGACCGATACCCGACGGTGGTCTTCCGATCGAAGCCGCGGCCGGCGGGGCGGTCGCGGTGTTGAGGTCCGCCTCGCACGTCACGGTGTAGCAGGGACCGGCCGCGCAAGCGTGGCCTCGCGCGACGGCGTCGTGGCGTCGGTCTCCGAGGCGGCGTCCAGAGCGGGGGAGGCTCATCCGGTTCGACCGCGCGTTGCTCCCCGGCGAGATCGTCGGCGGGGCGGTTGACCCGGGCCTGGCGCTCGGAACAACGCAGGTGTCGGCCGTGGACCGCTGCGGCAACCACCCGACTCTCAACCTACCGTTGGTCCAGTTTTCCGGGGCGGGTCGACACCGATTGATTACAATTCTGGAGGTGGCACAAGAAACGGGGGCAGCTAAAGCCCAACCGCGTCTCTTCCTTTGGCCTCACGTCGTCCGGACGTTGGCGCAGGCGATCGGGAGTCGGCAACTCGTCCTCGCGTTCCTGCTCCTTCTCGCGCTCGGCGCGAGCGTCTGGAGACTGGGCCAGAAGAACCTGTGGCTGGACGAGGCCTGGTCCTGGAACCAGGCGACGATGTCGGTCGGGACCCTCATTCGGAGCACCGGCGCCGACGACATCCATCCGCCGCTCTACTACGTGCTGCTGAAGGCGTGGAGCGCGGTATTCGGCGACTCGCCGAGCGGGCTCCGAAGCCTGTCGGTCGTCGCGAGCCTGCTGGCCATGGTCCTGGCATGGCGCCTGGGCTCTCGGTATCTCGAGCGGGGGCCACTGGTGGCCGCGCTTCTCTGGCTGGCGATCTCGCCGCACTGGTTGTTCTACGCGCAGGAAGCGCGCATGTACGCGCTGACGACCGCCGCGGTGCTCGGCATCTGCGTGGCGTACCGCCGGTGGGTCGAGTCGGAGTTCACCCGGACCGGTGCGCTCGTGGCTTTCGCGATCTCGGGCGGCGTGGCGATCTACCTTCACTACTTCGCCGTGCTGGTGCTTGCGGCCGCGTGGGCGCACTTCCTTGCGCTCGCGATCCGCCGGTTTCGCGCGCGGGGGGACGCTTTGCCGCTGCGGCGCCCGATCCTCACGTGGCTGGTCGCGAACGGCGCGATCGGCGCGGTCTATCTGCCGTGGCTGCCAATGGCCCTCGCGCAGATTTCCCGCGGCCAGGCGTGGCGCGAACCGGTCGCTGCGTCCGCAATTCCCGGCTACGCGGCGCAACTCGTCCACGATTGGTTTCTCGGGTACTACGGCACGGGCGCCGAGGGCAGGCCGCTGGCCGCCGTTGCGGCGGCGGCGGCGCTGCTGGTGCCAGTGGTGGGGCTCGGGGGGCTGGTCGCCCTGGTTTTCGAGAAGGGACGCCACGAGCGGGATGTGTTCCTCGTGTGGGTGTGTTTCCTGCCGCCGATCGTGGGGCTGGCGGCGTTACCGGCGACCGGCTACATGCAATTGTCGAGGTACGTGTCGTTCGTGCTGCCGCTTCTCATCATCGGGATCGCCCGGGGGTTGTCGGCTCTCCGGCTCGACCACAGGCTCGTCGTCGCCGCGTTGGGCGTCGGCGCCCTGGCGTCGCTTCCCGCGACCGGGGCGTACTTCGCCGACCCGGTCCACGACTCCGACGTGCGGCCCATCGTGGCGTACCTCGGCGCGCACGTCGCCCGTGACGGCCGTGAACAGCGCGCGGCGGTGCTCGTGGCGCCGGGGTACATGACGTTCTGTACGAAGTACGCCTCCCGGCACCTTGGCCTCGCGTACCGTCGGGTGGAGGAGAAGGTTGGTCTTTGGCCGGCCATCGGTGCGGCCGCTCGGGCGGTGCCGCCGGAAGGGATCTGGGTGATCGTCGAACGTCGCTGGCCGGGGTTCGATCGGCTGAAGCTCGACTCGCGCCTGCGCGAGGTCGAAGTGCCCGGCGGCCATCCCGAATCCCTGCGGCTGTTTCGCGTCCAGGGCCGGTAGACGAGTCTCGAACCGGAACAGTCGGGCCGGGGCGGAGGGGTCGACCGATGCCGAGGCGCCCGGACCGGCCGTTCCGGCTCGGGGCCAGGTCGGCGCGCGTGTGGCGCGAGCCGAGCGTCAGCGGGCGTTCCGGCCGGGAGACCCGAGCCGGCAGACGGCCTCGGGGCCGGTCCACTCGTCGAACTGTGCCGGCGTCACGAAGGCGCCTTGGATGGCGGCGTCCTTGACCGAAAGGCCGCGCTCCTTCGCGTACGCGAGGAGGCGGCTCGCACCGTCGTAGCCGAGCAAGGGTAGGAGCGCGGTGGCCGCGGCCGTGGAGTTCTCGACCTGGCGGCGGCAGCGCGCTTCGTCGGCCTCGATCCCATCGACGCAATTGCGGCGCAGCATCCAGCACGCCCTCGCCAGCAGGTCGCAGCTCTCGAGCAGGCTGTGGGCGATCAGCGGAAGGAACGGATTGATCTCGAGGGAACCCGCCGCGGCGGCGGCGGCGATCACCTGATCGTGGCCCATTGCGAGCGTGGCGGCCTGCCAGACGGCCTCGGGAATGACCGGGTTGACCTTCCCCGGCATGACCGAGGAGCCGGCCTGACGCGGCGGGAGGATGATCTCGCCGAGGCCCGCCTCCGGCCCCGATGACAGGAGGCGGAGGTCCGAGCACACCTTGGCGAGGGAGACGGCGCACGCCTTGAGGATCCCGGACACCTCGACGAAGACGTCGGCGTTGGCGGTGGCCTCGACGAGGTTCTCGGCGCGGGCAAAGCCGATGCCGGTGATCTCGCGCAACACGTCCACGACCCCGAAGATGAACTCGCGCGGGGCGCCGAGGCCGGTGCCGATCGCGGTGCCCCCGAGGTTGACGACGCGGAGTCGCTCCTCGCACTTGGAGATCCGCCAGCGGTCGCGGTTGAAGGCCTCGGCGTACGCCCCCATCTCGCGCCCGAGGGTCGTGAGCACCGCATCCTGCATCTCGGTCCGTCCGACCTTGACGACGTGGGCGAACGCCCGCTCCTTGGCCTGGAACGCCTCCTGGAGCGCCACCACCTCGCCCTCGAGCACGCGGACGAGGCGGATCGCGGCGAGACGCAGTGCGGTGGGGAAGGTGTCGTTGGTGGACTGGTGGAGGTTGACGTCGTCCAGCGGCGAGACGACGTCGTAGCGACCGGGCGGCAGCCCGAGCAGGGCGAGCGCCCGGTTGGCGAGCACCTCGTTCACGTTCATGTTGAGCGAGGTGCCGGCGCCGCCCTGAAGGGCGTCGACCACGATGTGAGCGTCGAGCTTCCCGTCGGCCATCTCGCAGCACGCGCGATCGAGCGCCGCGGCCTTGGCGTCATCCGCCCAGACGCCGAGCGCGCGGTTGGTGCGGGCGCAGGCGAGCTTGACGGCGCCGTAGGCGTGTGACAACTCGGGGTGGACGGGGTGGCCGGCGAGGGGGAAGTTGGCGCCCGCCCGGGCCGTGTGGACCCCCCAGAGGGCACCGGCAGGAATGGTCATCTCACCGAGCGCGTCCCGCTCGGTCCGGACCCCAGCCTCCTCGCCGGCCGTCGCGAGATCCGGCGCCCGGGAGGTGCGGTCGTTCGTGCGCTCACGCCTCATGCCTGTCTCTAACAGTACACGTCGCGCGTGCCGGCCTTCACCATCTGGACCATGGTCGCGGCCCTGTCCTGCAGGCCGGGCTCCAGCCCGGCGAGGGCGCGCGCGATGGCGGCCTCACCGACCAGCCGGGTTTCCGGCGAACCGTAGTCCTCGATGTACTCCTGGAAGGAGGCGAGCGCGTTCGGCCCGCAGTGCTCCTTGATCTCCCCCGGCTTGGCGAGATCCATGAAGTCGCGGCCCGTGCGTCCGAGGCGGTAGCAGGCGGTGCAGAACGACGGCACGTAGCCGAGCGCAGCCACGTCGCGGATGACCTCGTCGAGCGGGCGGTGGTCGCCGAGACAGAACTGCGCCGCGTCGAGCTTCTCGTCCTCCGCGTAGCCGCCGGGGTTGGTGCGGCTGCCGGCGGAGATCTGCGACACCCCGAGGGCGAACGTCTCGCGGCGGATCTCGGCGGTCTCCCGGGTCGACATGATGATGCCGGTGTAGGGGACCGCGAGGCGGAGGATCGCGACGATCTTGCGGAAGTCGATGTCCGAGACCGGGTGGGGGGGGTGGGTCGCGATGTCGGAACCCGTCGCCGGCTCCATGCGCGGCACCGAGATGGTGTGCGGGCCGACGCCGAAACGCCGCTCGAGGTGGCGGATGTGCTGCACGAGCGCGAGGATCTCGAAGCGCCAGTCGAAGAGGCCGAACAGCACGCCGATGCCGACGTCGTCGATCCCCGCCGCCATCGCCCGGTCGGGGGCGTTGACGCGCCAGTCGAAGTCGCGCTTCTTGCCGGCGACGTGGACCCTGGCGTACGTCTCGCGGTGGTAGGTCTCCTGAAAGACCTGGTAGGTGCCGATCTCTCTCGCCTTCAGGAGCCCGAACTCGTCGAGCGAGAGCGGCGCGACGTTGACGTTGACGCGCCGGACCTCGCCCGGGCCCGAGGCGGTTCGGTAAACCGTGTCGATCGCCTTCAGGACGTACTCGAACCCCTCGTGTGGGTACGCTTCGCCGGCGACGAGGAGGATGCGCTTGTGGCCCTGCTCGACGAGGTGCTTGACCTCGAGGGCGATCTCGTCCTGACTGAGCGCCCGCCGCTGCAGCTCGCGGTTGCGGGCGCGAAACGCGCAGTAGGCGCACTCGTTGCCGCAGAGGTTGGAGATGTACAGCGGCGCGAACAGAACGAGGCGGTTGCCGTAAATGCTTTCCTTGACGCTCTTGGCGGTCTGGAAGACCTCACCGAGAAGCTCGGGGTCGGAGACGCCCATCATGACGGCCAGGTCACGGTCGGGAAGGCCCTCGAGATCGCGCGCCCTCGCCAGGATCTCGCGCACCTGGACGGCATCGTGTCGGCGCCCTGAAGCCAGCGTCGCCGCGATCAGACCTTCGTCGATCCGCACGTCCTCTGCGGCCGTGACCATGTCCGCTCCTCGCGTTCTCGCGCGGCGACGACCGTCCGTCGCGAGCGCGCCGAGGCTACTTCGCCTCGAAGAACTTGTCGCCCGGCACCCCGCACACGCTGCAGGCCGCGGGCGGCTCGTCGCCGACCACGGTGTTGCCGCACACCGGGCAGATCCAGATGCGGTCGCCCTTGAGGTCGCGGCCCTCCCTGAACGCTGCGAGCGCGCCGCTGTAGAGCGCGTGGTGCACCTTCTCGACCGCGAGGGCGTTCTTGAACGACGCGACCGCCCCCTTGTTGCCTTCGTTCTCGGCCTCGGCGACGAACGCCGGGTACATCTCGCTGACCTCGTACCCTTCGCCCGCAATCGCGGTCTCGAGGTTCGCTTCGGTCGTCCCGACCCCGCCCATCACCCGGAAGTGCGCCAGCGCGTGGACGGTCTCGGCCTCGGCTGCCGCCCGGAACAATTTGGCAATCTGCTTGAAGCCGTCGGCATCCGCCTTCTTGGCGAACGCCAGATAGGTGCGGTTGGCCTGGCTCTCGCCGGCGAACGCCGCCTTGAGATTTTCCTTTGTCGGCATCCTCGGTCCCCCCGCCGTTCCTAGCGCGGAACAGCCTTGTGCATCATATCACAAGATGGCGACCGCACTCCCCTCGGTTCACTTGTGAAAGTAGGTGCTGGGAATTTGACGATATCGTGAAAGGGTGCACATGACTCAAATGATTTTCCACAGGAACACACGGTGTGGGTTGGACGCAAAGTGAAGGTAATTGCTGGATCGCCGAGTCAAATGAGACTCGCGAAGATTTACGGCGCCGATGAGCTATTTACCTATTTGACAGTCCTGGTACAGAGGGCTACTTTCTGTAGCAGCACCTGGCGCGCACCAAGCAAGAGCGGAACTCGTAGAGGGGGCACTCATGGCAAGTTCGAGGCGGAACGATACGGATCGCGTGCTTTCCGATCGTCATGGGTTGGACCGGCGTGACTTCATCCGCATCTGCACGATGGCAGCGGTGGCCGTCGGTCTACCGGCGTCGGTCGGCGTCAAATGGGCCGAGGCTGCGGCAAAGGGGCTCAAGCCGTCGGTGATCTGGCTGCACTTCCAGGAGTGCACCGGATGCACCGAGTCGCTGCTGCGCACCTCCTACCCGGGGCTGGCGCAGTTGATCCTCGACCTGGTGTCGCTGGACTACTGCGAGACCCTGTTCGCGGCGGCCGGGTACCAGGCGGAGGACGCGCTCAAGAGCGCCATGGCCGCGAACGCGGGCAAGTACATCTGCGTGGTCGAGGGCGCGATCCCCACCAAGGACAACGGGATCTACTGCAAGATCGGCGGCAAGACCGCGGTCGACATGCTGAACGAGGTCGCGGACAAGGCCGGCGCGATCATCGCGATCGGCTCCTGCGCGTCGTGGGGCGGCATCCCGTCAGCCGACCCCAACCCGACCGGAGCCGTCGGCGCGCCGCAGATCCTCGCCGGCAAGACCGTGGTGACGATCCCCGGTTGCCCCGCCAACCCGTACAACTTCCTCGGGACCGCGCTGCAGTTCGTGACGTTCGGCACGCTGCCCGCTCTCGACGAGAAGGGGCGGCCGCGCTTCGCCTACGGCCGCGTCATCCACGAGGATTGCCCGCGGCGCCCGCACTTCGACGCGGGCAGGTTCGTGCAGCAGTACGGCGACGAGGCCCACCGCAACGGGTACTGCCTGTACAAGATGGGGTGCAAGGGGCCGGTGACGCACGCGAACTGCTCGCTGAAATCCTTCTGCGAGGTTCCCGGCGCATGGCCGATCGGCACCGGGCACACCTGCGTCGGTTGCACCGAGCAGGCCACGATGTTCCGCATCCCGATGTTCACGACGGTTGAGCCCGAGCACGTGACGCCTCCCGACGGCTACCCGCCGATCAAGGCGCCCCAGGGAGCGGTCAGCGCGGTGGCGGCAGGCCTCGCGGGGTTGGTCGGCGGCGCGCTCGTGGGCGGCGGATGGGTGGCGGCCAAGAAGGTGGACGGTGGCGGCGAGAAGGCGGGCACCAAGCCGGACAAGGGGGCGTGACATGGCGATCGACCGACGCGCCCTGATCAAGTCGCTTGCCGTCGGTGGCACGGCCGTCGCCGCCGGCGTCACCCCGGCCGTCGCCGCCGTGCGGAAGACCGCACCTCCCGAAGCGATGGGCATGCTGTACGACGCGACCCTCTGTATCGGGTGCAAGACCTGTGTGGTGGCGTGCAAGCAGGCGAACGACATGCCCGCCGACAGCGCCGCCAACGGCGGTCTCTGGGACGCTCCCACCGACCTCGACAGCACGACCAAGAACATCATCAAGCTCTACCACGACGGTGAGCAGGAGTCGTTCGTCAAGCAGCAGTGCATGCATTGCGTCGATCCCGGCTGCGCGGCGGCGTGCATGCTGCACTCGCTGCACAAGGACGCGGTGACCGGGGTCGTCATGTACGACCCGACCTACTGCGTGGGCTGCCGTTACTGCATGATGGCGTGTCCCTTCAACGTGCCGAAGTTCGAGTTCGAGAAGGCCGCCCCCAAGATCGTCAAGTGCGAGCTGTGCCGCCAGCGGATCAAGGATGCCGCGGTCATGGGCCCGGGAGGGTTCACTCGCTACCCCAAGGGCCAGGGCCCCGCGTGCTGCGAGGTCTGTCCGCGCGAGGCCGTGATCTACGGCAGGCGGAGCGAACTGCTCGCCGAGGCGAAACGCAGGATCGCGGCGTGGCCCGGGAAGTACTACAAGGACCGGGTGTACGGCGAGTTCGACGGCGGCGGGACGCAGGTGCTGTACCTCGCCCACGTGCCGTTCGACAGGATTGGGTTTCCCGACCTCGGACCGGAGCCCGTGCCGGAGACCGCCTACGCGGTGCAGGAAGGGATCTACTACAAGGTCCCGTTCCTCGCCCCCGTGGGTCTGTTCGCCGTGCTCGGGGCGGTGATCTACCGCAACCGCCGTGCCGATTCGGTCGGCGCCGCCGAGAAGGAGGGAAAGCGATGAGCAGCCACGCCCCGGTCCACGTCGCCATGGGCGGCCGGCTGATGACCCGGCCGTTCATCGTGCTGCTCGCGATCGCCGGTGTCGGGGCCGTGATGGCGGCGATCCGCTTTTTCTACGGCATCGGCGCCGTCTCGAACCTCTCCAACGGCTATCCGTGGGGCGTGTGGATCGCGATCGACGTCGTCGTCGGCACCGCGATCGGATGCGGCGGCTACGCGGTCGGGATCCTCGTGTACATCCTCAACAAGGGCCAATACCACCCTCTGGTGCGGCCGGCCGTGCTGACGAGCCTGCTCGGCTACGGGCTCGCGGTAATCGCCGTGGTCATCGACCTCGGGCGTTTCTGGAGCCTGTGGAAGGTTCCGGTCTATGTCTGGCGCTGGTCCCACTCCCCGCAGCTCGAGGTCGCCCTCTGCGTCGCCGCGTACACGCTGGTGCTGATGATCGAGCTCTCGCCGGCGCTGTTCGAGAAGCTCCGCGCCGGCACCTCGACCGGCCTGCGCCGTCTGGCCGAGAGAGGCCTCACGTTCGTGGAGAAGAACTTCGTCTGGATCCTCGCCCTCGGGTTGCTGCTGCCGACGATGCACCAGTCGTCGCTCGGGACCATGATGCTCCTGCCGGGGCCGAGGATGCACCCGCTCTGGCTGACGCCCTGGCTGCCCCTGCTCTTCCTCGTGAACGCCATCCTGATGGGGTTTGCGGTCGTGGTGCTGGAGGCGACGTTCTCCGCCGTGGCGTTCAGCCGGCCCCGCGAGACGGTGATGTTGGCGTCGCTCTCCAGGGTTGTGGGATGGATCGCCGTGGGCTGGTCGGTCTTCCGGGTCGGCGAGGCGGCTCTTGCCGGCAAGCTGGGGTACCTCGCGAGCGGCTACGGGCTCGCATTCATGGCGGAGGTGCTCCTGCCGCTCGCGGCCGCCGCGATCCTGCTGTCGGACCTGCGGCGCCAGGCGATGTGGCAGGTGCGGGGCGCGATCGTGTTGTTCGTCGGCGCCGTGCTGCACCGGGTCGACACCTATCTGGTGGCGTTCAGGCCGGGCCAAGCGTACTCGTACTTTCCGGCCGTCCCTGAGCTGCTGATCACGTTCGGGATCATCGCTGCCGAGGTCGCGATCTACATCGCGGTGGTCAAGACGTTTCCGATCCTCGAGGGCCCCGCGCCCGCGAAGAAGACTTCCTAAGGGGGGGACATGAGCACGCGAATCACGGTAGATCCCATCACCCGCATCGAGGGCCACCTGCGGATCGACGTCGAGGTCGACGGCGGCAAGGTGAGGAACTCCTGGTCCTCCGGGCAGATGTTCCGCGGCATCGAGACGATTCTCCAGGGTCGCGACCCGCGTGACGCCTGGATCTTCACCCAGCGCATCTGCGGCGTGTGCACGACGGTCCACGCGATCGCCTCGGTGCGCGCCGTGGAGAACGCGTTGGGGCTCGAGATCCCGATCAACGCGCAGTACATCCGCAACATCATCGTGGCCGCCCACGCGATGCACGACCACATGGTGCACTTCTACCACCTTTCGGCGCTCGACTGGGTGGACGTGACCTCCGCGCTCAAGGCCGACCCGGCAAAGGCCTCGGCGCTGGGCGAGAGCCTGTCCCCGTGGCCGCACAACTCGAAACGCGAGATGGAGGCGGTCAAAGACAAGCTCGCGAGCTTCGTCGCCGGCGGGCAGCTCGGGATCTTCACCAACGGCTACTGGGGCCATCCGGCGATGAAGCTGCCGCCGGAGGTCAACCTGCTGGCGGTGGCCCACTACCTGCAGGCGCTCGACTACCAGTTCAAGGCCAACAAGGTGGTCGCGATCCTCGGCAGCAAGACCCCCAACATCCAGAACCTCGCCGTGGGCGGCGTGGCGAACGCCATCAACCTCGACAACCAGGCCACGCTGAACATGGAGAAGCTGTTCATGATCAAGGATCTGCTCACGGAGGTCGCGGCCTTCGTGCAGCAGGTCTACCTGCCGGACGTCGCCGCGATCGGCGCGATGTACCCGGAGTGGCTCGGCTACGGCAGCGGGGTCACGAACTACCTGGCGGTGCCCGACCTCCCGCTCGACACCAAGGGGACGCAGTTCGACCTGCCTGGGGGGACGATCTTCGACGGCGACTTCGCGACGCTCAAACCGATCACGAGCTTCCAGGACGCGTACTTCAAGGACAACGTGACGGAGGGGATCGCCCACTCCTGGTACGACGGCGACTGGGACAAGCACCCGTACGACGAGGACACCGTCCCGCATTACACGGAGTTCGACGGCGACAAGAAGTACTCCTGGGTCAAGTCGCCGCGCTTCCAGGGCCGGCCGATGCAGGTGGGCCCGCTGGCCCAAGTGCTCGTCGGCTACGTCGGCGGCCACCCGATCATCAAGAAGTACGCCGACCAGGTGCTGACCACCGCCTCGGCGATCGCCAAGGTCAAGCTGGGACCGAACGTGCTCCACTCGACGCTCGGGCGCCACGCCGCGCGCGCGGTGCGCTGCGCCACGATCTCGGAGCTGGCCCTCAAGCACTGGCAACTGCTCGCCGCGAACATCGGCAAGGGCGACACCGCGATCTTCACCCCCTGGAGCTACCCGGCTGGCGAACAGCGCGGGTACGGGTTCCACGAGGCGCCGCGCGGCACGCTGTCGCACTGGGTCATCATCAGGGACGGCAAGATCGTCAACTACCAGGCAGTGGTTCCCTCCACCTGGAACGCGGGGCCGCGGGACGAGAAGGGGCAGAAGGGGCCGTACGAGGCCTCGCTGGTAGGCAACCCGATCGCCGAGGTCCAGAAGCCTCTGGAGGTGCTGCGGACCATCCACTCGTTCGATCCGTGCCTGGCGTGCGCGATCCACACCGTGGACGTCGAGGGCAACGAGCTGTCGAAGATCAGGACTCTGACCTAGGCACGAGGCCAGGGTCGAGGAGGAACGCCCACTCGGGGCAAGGGTCAGATCGGGGCGGGGGCATGGCTCCCGCCCCTGGAATGTGCGCACACGATACTGCGAGGAGCGATGAGCGACCAGGGCGGCGCCGGGAGAGGGGTCGAGTCCCATCGGCGGTTGGCCGTGATCGGGCTCGGCAACGTCCTGATGGGGGACGATGCCCTGGGCCCGACGGTTATCGGCGCACTTGACGCGCAGTACGAGTTCCCACCCGAGGTCGCGGTTCTCGACCTCGGCACGCCCGGCCTCGACCTCACGCCGTACCTGCTGGGCCTCGACGCGGCCGTCTTCGTGGACACGGTGAGCGCGCCCGGCGCGCCCGGGGCGATCGTCTTGTACCGCCGCGACGAGATCCTCAAGACCCCTCCCCAGCCGCGTCTGTCGCCGCACGACCCTGGCCTCAAGGAGGCGCTCCTGACCGTTGCCTTCGCCGGCGACGGGCCCAGCGAGGTGTTGCTGGTCGGCGTGGTTCCAGGCAAGGTGACGACCGGCCTCGGCCTCACGGCGGCGGTGCGCGCCGCCGTGCCGGCCGCCGTCGCGGAGGTGGTGCGCGAGCTCGACCGACTCGGGGCCCCGGTCCGTTCGCGTCCGTCCCAGTCGCCGCCGGACCTCTGGTGGGAGCGGCCGTGAGCGCACGGGCCGGCGCCGGACGCGCGGACCGGGCCGGGGAGCGGCGATGAGGATCGAGCCTGCCCTGGCCGGCCGGGCGGAACGGTGGCTGGTCGTGCTGATCGCCCTGCACACATACACGATCGGGATCGCGCTGCTGGCCGTGCCGGCGTGGGCGCTGCGGTTCGGTGGTTGGGAGACGGTTCCGCCGCTCTTCTTCCCGCGGCAGGCCGGGTTATTCCACTTCGTGCTCGGGACCGGCTACCTGCTGGAGTACGCGCGCCAGCGGGGCGTCGCCCTGCTGCTGACGGCCAAAATTCTCGCGACCGTCTTCCTGGGCGCGGCAGCGCTGCTGGGGGGCGCCCCGTGGTTCGTGGGCTTTGCCGGGGCGGCGGATGGGCTGATGGGTCTGGCGGTGGTCCTGACGCGCCGATCGGTTCGCTCGGCCGCGGCGCCCCGCCCGGAACCGAGGCAGCCCTAGCCCGGCGCCGCCGCGGAGGTCGTGACGCTGTGACGAGCCGCACGGCGGCGCCGGCCGGGGTGTTATTCTTGCTCGAAGACGAAGGGAAAATCCGCGATGACCGGCGGTTGTCTCAAGAGTCTCGAGGTGGTCCTCGAATGCCCCGGCCGGCGCTGATCGTCACCGGCGCCTCCGGCTTCGTTGGGCGGCACCTCCTCGAGGACCTCAAGGACGAGTATCGGATCTTCGCAATCGCCCGGCGATCCCAGCGCGAGTGCGGAGCGCCCGTCCATCCCAACATCGCGTGGATGCAGGTGGACATCGGCGACATCGACGGTCTCGCACGAACGTTCCGCGAGATTGCGTCCGCGGGGGGGGCCAAAGTCCTCCTCCACCTCGCGGCGTACTACGACTACGCGGGCGAGCACCGGCCGGAGTACCGGCGGACCAACGTCGAGGGCACGCAACACGTGCTCGAGCTGGCGAAGGGGCTGCAGCTCGACCGCTTCGTGTTCGCGAGCTCGGTGGCGGCGTGCGAGTTCCCGCGGCGCGAGGGCCCGATCACCGAGTCGACCCCCCCGGACGGCCGCCATATCTACGCGTGGAGCAAGCGGGAGGGCGAGCGCCTGGTGCGTGAGCAGCGTGACTCGGTCCCGACCTGCATCGTGCGTTTCGGAGCGGTCTACAGCGACTGGTGCGAGTACCCCCCGCTCTACGTGTTTCTGAACACATGGCTCGCCCGTTCGTGGCGGTCGAGGATCCTGGCGGGCTCGGGGGAGAGCGCGATCCCCTACATTCACATCCGCGATGTCGTCACGTTCATCAGGCACCTGCTCGTCCGGCGCGATCGCCTGCGGCCGGGAGAGATCCTGATCGCCTCGACGACGGGTTGCACCTCGCACCTCCGGCTGTTCGAGCTCGCGACCCGTTCGTACTCCGGGTCGGCGAAACGGGCGATCGGGTGCCCCGCCCCCCTCTGCGGCCTCGGCATGGTGTTGATGACCGCCCTGGGACGGATTCGGGGATTGATGCCGTTCGAGCGGCTCTGGATGTACCACTACATCGACCGGCAAATGGAGGTGGACAATTCGCACAGTTGCGCCCGCCTCGAGTGGTCGCCGAGCGCCAGGTACCAGATGGAGAGGAGGCTTCCCTTCCTGATCGAGCGCTTCAAGAGCGAGTCGGTTGAGTGGCACGCCCGGAACGCGGCGGTGATGAGGAAGGAGATCGTCCGCCCCGATCTCGCGATCCTCAAGGCGCTCGTCACCGAGGAGAACCAGTTCCTCGATGCCCTCGCCCAACGGGTCGGGGAGGAAGCGGCGCAGGGCCGCCTGCCCTCGTACGCCGCGATGGATACCTCCAAGCTGGTCTGGCTGGCGCGGCTGTGGCACCGGCTGCTGGTGACCTCGGTCCAGACCAGCAACAGGATGCTGCTGGTGAACTACCTCGAGGTCACGGGTGTCAGCCGGTTCAAGGCCGGCTTCTCGGTGGACGAGGTCTGCCTGTTCCTACGGGTGATGAACGACGTGATCGTCGAGGCGCTGCGGCGGCGTGCCGACCTCAGGCGGTTCGAGCACGAGCTGTTCGACCGGGTCACCGTGCCGATCGAGCTGGCGATGGAGGAGGTGCGGGGTCAGTACGAACGGCTGGAGGAGCGCGGCGCGACGATGTCCGGTGACGGCATCGACACCCCCGGGGAGGATGGCACGACGGCCCGTGAGTCGATCGAGAACACCATCTGGAGCTGCCTCGTGCAGAGGAGATGAGGCGTTGACCGGAGAGTCTCCTTCGGCCGGAGCCCGTTCGTGACGAATCTCACCTTCAGGACCAGGCTGCTTTCTGGATTCATCCTGGTGATCGGGATCGTAGCGTCCGTCAGCACCTGGACCGGATTTTCCTTCATCTCCAGGACGGTCGTGAAGGAGGCGATGCTAAGGGTCGAGATGGACCTCGGGGCCGCCTGGTCCGCCTACGAAGCCGAACGGACGCGGACGCAGGTCGTCGTGAGCATGGTGTCCCAAAGCGAGTCCCTGAGGGCGGCGTTGCGCGGGCAGTCCTCCAGCGCCGGGATCTCGGAGCAACTCGACGCGTTCCGCCGGAGGTACGAGGTCGACTTCCTCGCCCTCGTGGGGAGGGACGGGCGCGTGATCGCAAGGTCCAGGCCGCCGTTTGCGGCGGGGGACAAGGTGGACACGGACGCCGTCATCTGCTCCGCCTTCGCCGGCAGGGCCAGCAGCGGCACGGTCCTCATGTCGCGGGCCGAGCTGCTCCGCGAGAGTGAGAGGCTCGCCGAGAGGGCCCGCATCCCGATCGTTTACACGGAACACGCGACGCCAACGGACAGGTTCGTCGAGGACAGGGGGATGGTGATCGAGGCGGCGATCCCGGTGCTCGATGCCCAAGAGCGCGTGCTGGGAGTCGTCTACGGCGGCGTCCTGCTCAACCGGAAGTCCGCCCTCGTCGACCGCATCCGCAATGCGACGTTCGGCGACAGGACCTACCTGGGCAAACCGGTGGGAACCGTAACGATCTTCCTGGGGGACGTGCGCATCGCCACCAACGTGATGCTCGACACTGGAGCGCGCGCCCTTGGGACGAGGATCTCGAAGGAGGTCTACGACAAGGTCCTCCGCCGTGGCGAGCGCTTCGCCGACCGTGCGTTCGTCGTGAACGACTGGTACCTCTCCGCGTACGACCCGATCAGGGACCCGACCGGCGCCATCGTCGGGATCATCTACGTCGGGTTGCTGGAAAAACAGTACCTCGGGTACAAATCGGGCCTCGCCCTGGAGTACCTCGGGATCACGTTCCTGTCCCTGGTGCTCGCCGCGGCGATCGCAATGTACCTCTCGAGCGGCTTTCGCAGGCCGATCATGCGCCTGGTGCGCGCGACTCGCGAGCTCTCGGGAGGCAACCTCGGGGCGCGGGTGAAGGTCGTCCGCGCCAGCCAGGAGGTGACGGAGCTGGCGCAGGCGTTCAACTCGATGGCCGCGGCCCTCGAGGTCCGCAACAACGAACTGCACGAGGCCTCGCTCGCGCTGCAGAAGGCCTACCTGCATGCGGAGGAGAAGAACCGGGCCTACCTCGAGATGCTCGGTTTCGTCACCCACGAGCTGAAGTCGCCGCTGGCCTCGATCGTGTTCGCCATCGGGTCCCTCCGCGACCACATCCTAGGCTCCCTGAATACGAAGCAGGAGGCGCTCCTCAAGGCCGCGTCGATCAGCGCCGATTACCTTCGCGACACGATTGCGAACTACCTGAACCTCAGCCGGATCGAAGAGGGGGAGTTGAAGCTGCACCTTTCCGAGGTCCGTTTCTGCCCCGGTTTGATCGAGCCCCTGCTCGACCGGCTCTCCGATCTGGCGAGCGAGCGAGGCATGCGCATCGTCTGCGACGTTCCGGCCGGTCTCGCTGGCGTGTGCGATTCTGGCCTCGTCGCCTCGGTCTTCCAGAACCTCCTGTCGAACGCCATCAAGTACGGCCGGGAAGGTGGGGAGATTCTCGTGACTGCGCATCCGGCCGATGACGGCCGGTCGCTGCGCTTCAGCGTCTGGAACGAGGGAGAGGGGTTCGAGCGGGGCGCCGGCGAGAAGCTCTTTCAGAAGTTCTCACGGCTGCCGTCGGGAGGAGACGACACGAAATCGGGCACCGGCCTGGGGCTGTTCGTGTCGCAGCGGATCATCGAAAAGCACGGCGGCCATATCTGGGCCGAGTCCGATCCGGGGTGGTGGGCCGAGTTCATCTTCACCCTCCCGGTCGCGCCGGCAGCGCCGCAGGAGAGCGCCGGCGGCGCCGGGCCGGGATAGTGAACGCCGTCAGGAGGCGTCTGGCGCCTGCGCCTTCGCCAGCAAAGCATCGATCCTCGTCAGGATCTCGGCAGGCTTGACCGGCTTCTCGATGAAGTCGTCGACGGGAAGAAGTGCCGTCCCGACCCGGTCGGAGAAGTTGACGTGGGTTTTGCTGGTCACGCTCGTCAGCATGATGATGGGGACTTTCGCGTACTTGGCGAAGCGGGAGTCCGGACCCCCTGCCCGCAGCTCGCTCACCACCCGGAAGCCCGCCACGAAGTCCTCCATGATCACGTCCAGGATGATGAGGTCGGGCTCCACTTCTGGGATCCTCTCGAGGGCCTCGGCGGCGGAGTGGGCCGAGAAGAACTCGTAGCCCTTGGCCGTGCAGACGAGCTTGAAGACGCTCACCAGGTTGACGTCGTCGTCGATCATCATCAGCCTGCGGCCCGAACCCATCGCGCTCTCCCAGTACTGGAGGATACTAGCAGACCCCCCGTGCTACGGTCCCCCTCCGTCCCGGTCGAAGACGTCCTCGACCTCGTCGATGCCGAAGTGCACCACGGCGGTAATGTAGGCGTCGAGTTCGGCCAGACTCACGGGCGCCGGCTCCCTGGAGAGCGTCTTGATGCACGTCTCGTTGAGGAGGCGGAGCGCGTAGCACACGTCGTCGGCGGTGAAGCCCTGCGCCCGGCGGCGCTCGGCGAGGTCGCGGCAGTGCGAGCGGAAGGGCGCCTTTTCGCGGGTGCCGACCGAGTTCATCAGGCTGTGGAGCAGCAACCGGTTGTCCCAATCGTGTTCGCGCTTCGGGATCTGTTCGTACTTCGGATGCCTCGGGAGGTGGTCGGGCATGAGGAGTTGATCGCTCATGGAGCCCCAGATCTCCGCCTCGTTGGCCTCCAGGAGGCGGTGGATCTGAAGGTTCGGGCGGACGTTCACGGCCTTCATCGCCGCCAGGTTCCGACAGCTCCAGTTCACGGGCTGCGTCTTGCGGTTCTCCAGCAGGAACGGCAGGCGGCGGAGGATTTCCAGGCGCGGGCGCGGCACCCACCGGAGGCGGCCGCGGGTGTGCGCGGCATCGACCCTCATCGCGAGGTCGATGTACTTCGCCATCCATGGTCGCTCGAACGGCCGCTCGCCGAGGGCTCGTCCGAGCAGGTCGAGCGCCTGCATGCCTGGACCGCACAGCGCTTTGGGGAGACAGATCGGCCGCGAGGTCCGTCCGAGGCCGGTCATCCGTGCCGCGGTGAAGAGTTCGCGGTGCGAGACGGCACGGTCGGGGCTGATGACGAAGACCTCGCGCTCGTGCGGGAGCCCTGGCTGCGCGAGCAGGACCTGCAGGGCGCGGACCGCGTCGCGCACGTGCAGGTACGGGATCGCCGATGCGCCGCGCCCACCCAGGACTCTGGCGTTCCACCGGCGCGACAGCCAGGTCTCGAGAAACACGTAGAAGGGAGGGTACTCGCACCAATCCGAGAAGAGCGCCGCGAAGCGGACAGTGCAGGTCGGGAAGAACGCGGAGTGCTCCCCGACCATCTCCTCGCCGATGCGTTTGGTGCGCGCGTAGATGTGATCGCCGTCGGGAACGCTGGTCTCGTCCAGGGCTCGCCCGGGCGGAGGGAACCGGCACGCCGCCACCGAACTGGCGAAGATGAACCGGCGGACCTTGAGGCCCTTGGCGCACTCGAGGACGTTGCGGAGGCCCTCGACGTTGGTTCGCCAGTACTCGGGGTCCTCCGCCCCGGTGAAATCGTAGTGGGCGGCAAGGTGCAGCAGCACGTCCGCGCCGCCGCTCGCGGCAACCCCGTCGAACACGCGCGCGAGGGGCTCGCGTTCGCCAATGTCGACCTGCGACCACTCGATGTTGGCATGCACCGGCGCGCCGCTGTCGCGCTGCGAGCGGCGCGCGAGGCCGACGATCCGATAGCGCTCCTTGATCTCCTCGAGGAGGTGGCGGCCGACGAAACCGGAGGCGCCAGTGACGACGATGCGGGGGAGAGACATTACCAAGAGTATTGTAGCGAAGAAAACCCCTCCCCGGGGTGGTCGCGCAGCGGCGGTTGACAACCGGTGCGGCCTGGACTACAAGGGCCAATCGTGGTGACGTGCCGTGACGTGACGACGCCGCCGCTGGCGCCGGACAGGGGTGGAAAGGACAGATGGAACCTCCAAGTCGGGAAAGCGACTTCTACACCCGGGCTCGCCGGCTGGCGGGCGCTGCGGTACGGCGCATCTGAGTCCCGTCCGCGGCGCGTCTCCGGCCTCGGGTCCCTGCGGGGAAACGGAGATGCGCATGCTTCGTCGCCTGACATTGAGACGTGCGGCTGTGCCGATGGTTTCGGCAGGCGACGACGCCCGCCCCCCGGAGAGCGTGTCGTGAGCACCGAGGGAAGCGTTCCATGTACTGGCTCTCGAAGAGCTTCCACGTAGCGAACCGATTCAAGCGCCGGTTGGTCATTTTCCTGGCCGTGCTCGGCCCCGGCATCATCACGATGGTGGCCGACAACGACGCGGGTGGCATCTCCACCTACGCCGTGACCGGTTCCAAGTACGGGTTCTCGCTGCTCTGGATCATCGTCCTCCTCGTCCCAATGGCCTACTACATCCAGGAGATGACCGTCCGTCTCGGCGCGGTGACGAAGCGGGGGCACGCCGAGGCGATCTTCGAGGGGTTCGGGCCTTTTTGGGGGTGGTTCTCCCTCGGCGACCTCGCCGTCGTCAACCTGCTGACGCTGGTCACCGAGTACATCGGGATGATCGCGGCGATGAGCCTGTTCGGCGTGCCGCCGGTGGTCACCTTCCTTGTGGTGACCGGCATCCTCTCGGCCGTTTCGATGACCGGGAAGTACTGGACGTTCGAGCGCTTGACGTTGTTTTTCTGCGCCTTCAACCTGGTCTACATCCCGGCGGCGATCTGGGCCATGAGGATGCCGACCTCCCCCGGCTGGGGGACGGTGTTTCACGGGCTCATGGTTCCGACGCTCCCGGGAGGACTTTCGGGGAGCCTGCTCTTCATCATCCTGGCGAACATCGGGACCACGATCACGCCGTGGCAGATCTTCTTCCAGCAGAGCTCCGTCGTAGACAAGGGGCTCGACATCCACGACGTGAAGTTCGGCAAGATCGACACGTTCGCCGGGTCGCTCATCACGGGCATCGTCGCCGCGTTCATCATCATCACGACCGGGGCCGCGTTCTACTACCATCACCCTCCGATCGTCATCGAGGACGCCAAGCAGACCGCCGAGGCGATCGTTCCGCTCCTCGGCGGCCACGGCGCCCTGGCGAAGAAGCTCTTCGCGATCGGTCTCTTCGACGCCGGCTTCCTCGGCGCCCTCTGCATTTCCCTCTCCACCTCCTGGGCGGTGGGCGAGGTCCTCGGCTGGGCGCACTCGCTCAACAAGAGCGTGAAGGAGGCGCCCTGGTTCTACGTCGTTCACATGGCGATGCTGCTCGGCGCCGGCGCCATCGTGTTGATCCCCGGCGCGCCGCTGATCGCCATCACGATGTTCGTGCAGGTGGTGGCCGTGACTCTGCTCCCCTCGGCCCTGGTCTTTCTCATTCTGATCCTCAACGATCCGGCGTTCGTCGGAGAGCACGTCAACACCCGGTGGCAGAACATCGCGAACTGGAGCATCGTCGGTTTCGTGACGTTCATGTCCACGCTTTTCGCGATCAGCACCTTGTTTCCCCGATTGTTCGGGGCGGGCAATTAGGAGGACGACATGGCAGCTCCGACCGTTCAGCCGCCGAGAGTCCCGGACCTGCCGCAGGGGATCGGGAGCTTCCGCTTCCTCTTCTTCTCCCAGCTGCTCAAGCGCCCGGTGTGCGCCGGGAAGATCAAGGACCGGATCGGCAAGCTCACCGACCTCGTCTTCGCCCTGAAGGAGCCTTACCCCGAGGCGGTCGGCATCGTCCTCGAGTTCGGCTGGGGCAAGCCGACGCAGTTCATCCCCTGGGAGCGGGTCGTCAAGGTCGAGGAGGACGCGGTCTTCGTGAAACCGCCCGAGACCGGCGGTACCTACCCACCGTTCGTCGACCAGCCGGGGTGGATGCTGATTGACGCGCACCTCATGGGTCGCACGATCCTCGACATGGACGGCCGCCGCACCGAAGTGGTCAACGACGTCCACTTGCTCGAGGCCAAGGGCCACCTCCTCCTCGTGCACGTGGACACCTCGATGAACGGGATCCTTCGGCGGTGGGGTCTCGGCGGACTGAAGTGGGTCAAGGACGAGTTCATCTCGTGGAAGTACGTCCAGCCGCTGTCGGTGGAGGACGCCGTTGCGACCGACAAGGTGTCGCTCTCGGTGACCCGTACGCAGATGCTCGACCTGCCGAGCGAGGATCTCGCCGACGCGCTCGAGGAGCTCGAGGGCAAGGAGCAGGAAGCGCTGTTCTCGGCTCTGGACTACGAGAAGGCCGCGGAGACGCTCCTTGAGGCCGAGCCGCGCGCCCAACGCCAGTTGATTGCGGACCTCCGCAAGGAGAGGGCGCGACTGATCCTCTCGGAGATGAGCGTCCCCCAGCTTGCAAAGTTGTTCTCGGTTTTGCCGCACGACGACGCGACCGAGCTCATGGAGGTGCTAAACCCCGAGGATGCCTCCAGGATCAGGGCGATCCTCTCGGAGCGAGAGGCGACAGCCGGGGCGTTGATGTCGGCCGAGTTCATCGCCGTTCCGTCCGACACGATGGTGGGTCCGCTTCTCGATCGGATCCGAAAGTCGGGAGCGGAGCCGGAGACGGTCTCGTACGTATACGTGGTCGCCCGGGAAGGGCGCACCCTCGCGGGGGTCGTCGATCTGCGCGAACTCGTGCTCGCGGAGGACGACGCTCCGGTGTCGTCGATCATGACGTCGCCGGTGGTTTCGGTCGAGGAGAGCGACGTGCAGGATGACATCGCCGCGGTCTTCGCCAAATACCACTATCGGATGATCCCCATCGTCGATGCCCAGGACCGCATTCTCGGTGTGATCCGCTACAACGAGATCATGGCGGGTGTGTCGTCCCGAAAGGAATAGGTGAACCTAGTGCCCCGCGTCCAGATGACACCGACGGTCAAAGCGGCGCTGTTCTTCTTGCGGTTCTACCTGATCGCCCTGCTGGGCCTGGTGGTGGTCAGGTTCCTCAGAATCTTCTGAAGCGTCCCGGCGCTCCGAGGGTTTGCTAAGCTCGCGGAGCGTGCCCGGGGCGAGCGGCAAAGGGCTCATCCGCGGCGCGAGTTGGAGGGGGAATGGCTCGGATGCGCACGTCGAACCTGGCGGCTGGGGTGATCCTGGTGGTGGTCGGCGGGGTCCTGCTCGTGACCCGTTTCGCGCTGATGGACACGGCCCCCGCCTGGCTGCTCGGGCTCGGGGTCGGACTGGCGCTGATCGCGATCGTGAGCTCCTCGTACCGCTCGCTGGTCGCTGGGATGATCCTGCTGGGCCTGGGCGCCGGGATGCTGCTGGGCGACCGCGGCGTAGGGGGCTTGTCATCCGGCGCGTGGATCCAGTTCGGCCTCGGCGCGGGCTTCATCGGGATCTGGGTGCTCGCGCTCGTCCTCAGGCTGAACCGGCACTGGTGGCCTCTGCTCCCCGGCGCAATCCTGCTTGCCCTTGGAGGCGCACGGTTCCTGCGGCATATCGCCGTGATCCCACCGCAGGCGATGATCGCGTTGCGCACCTGGTGGCCCGTGGCGCTGATAGTGGCGGGCGCCTGGATGTTCGTCCGCGCTCTCCGCAAGTGACCGCCGCCGTGGGAACAGTGAAGAAGGAAGAAGGGGAGAGGGGAAAAGGGAGACGGAAGAGGCAGGACAAGTGAAACCAAGTGCCGGGTTCGGCTTGTCTTTCCTCTCCCTTCTTCCGTTTCCCCTCTCACCTCCCCCGATCAGCGGCCGAGAAGGAGGACGTCGCCTGGGCGGATGGTGTTGTCGGAAAGATTGTTGCGCTTCTGCAGCTCGTCGGCGGAGGTCCCGAATCGCCTCGCGATCTTGTACAGGGTGTCGCCTCGCCTGACGACGTACCTCTTCTTCGGCGCGTGGCCTCTCGTGGGGTGGGACGAAGTCGTCGCAACCATGCGCCGCTCGGTGGCGACGGGGCCGCGAGGGACGATCAGTGTCTGGCCGATCCGCAGGGTGCGTGGGTTCCTGAGGCCGTTCGCCGCCATGATCGCGTCGACACTCGATCCGTACTTGCGTGCGATCGCCCCCGGGGTATCGCCCCTCTTGATCACGTGCAGGAAGCGGCGCACCCTCTCCGAGGGGGGGATCGCGGCGATGACCTCGGCGATGTTGGACTTGAGGCCGCAGGGGACGGCAAGCTGGTAGCTCCCGCTTGCCGGTGTGAGGCGCTGTTTCAGCGCCGGGTTCAGGTCGGCGAGGTCCTGGGCGTCGAGGCCGGCGCGCTGCGCCAGTACGTCGAGGTCGAGCGCGCCCGCGACCGGCACACGGTCCAGGCACGGCGGGTGCTCCTCGATCGGGGGCAGGCCGTAGGCCGCCGGGTTCTTCGTCACCACAACCACCGCCCACAGCGCCGGAACGTAGTTGCGCGTCTCGCGCCGCAAATAACGGCGCAACGTCCAGAAGTTCGTGTCGCCCTTGCTCCGGCGCAGCGCCCGCTGAACGTTGCCGGCGCCGCAGTTGTACGCTGCCAGCGCGAGCTCCCATGAACCGAACATGCCGTGCAAGTCGGCGAGGTGGCGCACGGCGGCCTGGGTGGCGAGGAACGGGTCGTTGCGCTCGTCGACGAGGCTGTCGGCGCGGAGGTCGTACAGCCGCGCCGTCCCCGCCATGAACTGCCATAGACCCTGCGCCTTGGCACGCGAGCGGGCGCGCGGGTTGAACGCGCTCTCGACCAGCGGCAACCAGGCGAGGTCCTGCGGCATGTTTGCCTTCTTGAGCTCGGCTCGAATGTACGGCAAGTAGATCGAGGCTCGTTGGAGGGCGGCCATGAACCGTTCCCGGTAACGTCCGGTGTAGAAGTCGATCAGCGAAGTGACTTCCGGGTTGACGACCACCGGGAGGTCGTACTGGGCCCGGCGCGCCTTTTGCTGCGCCTCGGTGACGTGCGCCTCGGCCACGGGTTCAGGCTCGGGCGGCGAGTCATCGGCCGCGGTGTCGTCGCCGTCGTCGATCTGGTCGGCGAGCGAGGCAAGCTCGGCCACGGCGTCGTCGCGGTACGCGGAGCAGCCGTTCGATTGCGCGGCGAATTCCGGGGTGCGGTCGAGGAGTTGGAAAATGGCGGCCTCGCAGTCCTGGAACTCGGCTGCATCACCCCTGGCGGTCGCGTCCTGGGCCGAAGCGAGCAACGCCTCGACCTGGTCGCGGGCGTCCGGCCGAGACGCCGGCGCGGGGGCGGAACCGACGACCGCGGCCGGGGCCGTGGCCGGGTCGATTCCGGCGCGGGCGGGCGGCGTCGTGCGGCATCCGGCAGCGGCCGCAAGCACGACAAGCAAAGCCCCGAAAGTGATCGCTCTTCGGCTCATTCGCCTTGCAGGTTCACGTGCAGCGTCAAGGCCAGATGACGGATCTGGCCGCCGCGCTTGAGTTCGACCTCCAGGGGCGACATGTCTTTCACGACCCGGCCGTCTCCGTCCACGAGTTGGATGCTGATCAGGCAGCTGTGAGCCTCCCCGAGGGCGCTGCCGACCTGTTCGTCGATGCGCCGCTTGACCTCCTGGCGGGAGTTGAGCGAACCCTGGAGCAGAGCGTCGAGATCGAACGCAGGCGTGCTGTCCCGTGCCGGCCGCGGCTCCGGTCGGTACGTGCTCGACTTGCGCAGCGTCTCGAGCTCGGCAAGGATGTCGAGCGATGACGAGACCTTGACGTGGCGTATCTCGGTCTCCACCGCTTCGGGCTCGGCCTCGGGCGTCGTGGCGAACTCGACCCCGGCCTCGTCGGTCTCCTCGGCCTCCTCGGCGGCCGGGAACTCGGCTGTGGTGTCGTCTGGGCTCGCCGTTGCGGCCTCGGCGTTCGGTGTCTCGCTCCCGGCGGGCTGCTCGACCTCCTCCGTCGCCACCACCGCCGGCTGGGCATCTTCAGCTTCGACCGCCTGCGCCGCCAGGCGGGGCGCCTCATATGCGTCAGGTTCGGTTGCCGTCGGAGCGGAGGCCAGCGTTCCGAGGCCCTCGGCCGCCGCCGCCGCCAGCGCCGCGGGGCTGAACGCCACCTGATGTCGCGGCGGGGGGCCGGGGGGGGTTGTTCCAGTCGACGCGGCCAGGGGAGCGCCGGTGGCATCGTGCGTAGTCATTCGGCGCCGCAGCGACCGCAATGTGAGCTTGGTAATCGCCTTCAGGGTCTCGAAAACGCCGGTGCCGTCCGTCGCCACCGACTCGAAGTAATCCCATCGGCCGTCGGGGTTAAGCCGGCTGTTGAGCTCGTCGAGGGTGAGGACGTTCTTGAGGTCGCGTTTGTTGTACTGCAGGACGATGGGGAGGGTGTCGATCGCCAGGCCCAACTCGAGCAGGTTCTCGGTCAGGTTCTGGAGGCTCTCGAGGTTGGCGTCGCCCATCGGTCGTTGCGAGTCCGCAACGAACACCATCCCGTCGACGCCCTTGAGCACGAGCTTGCGGGTCGTGTTGTAGAAGACCTGGCCGGGGACGGTGTAGAGCTGGAGGCGGGTGCGGAACCCCCCGACCTTGCCGACCTCGATCGGCAGGAGGTCGAAGAAGAGAGTCCGGTCGGTTTCGGTCTCGAGCGAGACCATTTCGCCACGGGAGCCGGGCGCCGTCTTCGCGTAGATGAACGAGAGGTTGGTAGTCTTCCCGCACAGACCGGGACCGTAGTACACGATCTTGGCCGCCATCTGCATCGTGGCCCAGTTGAAGAAGACCATTGCTGCACGCCCCCAGACTACGTCGACGGCTGGAACCTACCACACCGGGGTTGGCCGGTCAACGCGAGTTTGAGGTCGTCGGTCCGCATTTGGTTGAGCAGGCGCTCCTTGGCCAGCGCCGCGACGGCAAGGCCGGCGACGGCCCGGTACGCGGCCGCAGCGCCGTCGGGGATCGCCGCGAGGTGGGCCAGCACCGCGGCGCTGTCTCCCCGGGCCAGCGGACCCGTCAGGTTCTCCATGCCGCGCGCCGAGAGGGCGGCCTCCACGGCGCCGGCAACGAGGGGACGAAGTGCCGCTGCGGCGCCGCGCCGAGAGAACCCCACGCCGACAAGGAGGTCCATCGCGGTCGCCACGAGCACGTGGGTCAGGTTGGCGGCCAGTGCCGCGGCGGCATGATAGGCGGGCTTGGCGGCCGCCGCGAGGCGCACCGGCCGCATCCCAAGCGCAAGCGCAAGGCGCCTCGCCTCGCGCACCCCAGCGGCGCTCCCCTCGACGGTCGCGACGGCGCCCGCCAGGCGGACAAGCGGCCCGACGGCCGTGGGAAAGCTCACCATCGGGTGGAGCGACCCGGTTGCCGGCCCGGAGCGCGCAACTGCCGCGAGAGCGTCGGCCGCAAGTAGCCCTGAGGTGTGAAGCACGACGGTCGTGGCCGGGTCCAGGCGCGGGGCGAGCCGCTCGGCACACCCCGGAATCGCCGAGTCGGGAACTGCGACAATCACCCCGTGGACGGGCGGCAGGGCGTCACCGGCGCCGAACGCCCGGACACCCGGCAGCGCCCGCCGCACCCGCGCCCTGCCCCTCGGCGAGCGCGTCTCCACGCCGGCGACCCCGAGACCGGACGCTTCGATTGCCCGGGCCAACTGCACGCCGCAGCGGCCGGCACCCACGAGAAACCATTGAGAGAGCATACGATCATGGTACAGTATGGCCACCCGCGGCAGGGCTTCGCGCGGGCGGAAACAGGCCGATGAAAGACATCATGACCGAGCGCGAGCGGGAGATTCTGTGCGAGGTGGT
Organism: uncultured Acidobacteriota bacterium; assembly: GCA_963789745.1. Taxonomy (GTDB): domain Bacteria; phylum Acidobacteriota; class Thermoanaerobaculia; order Thermoanaerobaculales; family Thermoanaerobaculaceae; genus RBG-13-68-16. The sequence continues at coordinate 143,590 of CAWBLW010000003.1, forward strand.
GGAGCTGTACCTCGCCGACGGCGAACCCGTGGCTTCGGCCGCACTGGCACGCGCCTCGCGGACCGGGCTTTCGTCCGCCTCACTGCGGAACGTGATGTCCGACCTCGAGGAGCATGGGTTCCTCCTGCAGCCCCACACCTCGGCGGGGCGGATCCCCTCGGACCGGGGTTTTCGCCTTTACATCGACAGGCTCCTGCAGCGCGTCGCGCTCCCGCATCGAGAGGAGCGCCGCCTGCGGGCGATGCTCTCGCCTTCCGGTTCGCTCGAGGAGGTGTTGGCGCAGGCCAGCCGCGTCCTCGCCAACGTCACAACCGAGGTCGGCATGGCGCTGGCGCCGGCCTCGCAACAGGCCATGGTGCAGTCGATCCACTTCGTCCGCGTGGCGCAGCAGCGGGTTCTCACCGTGGTCGTGACGGCGGGAGGGCTCGTCGACTCCAGGCTGCTCACGGTCGATCGCGAGTTCCTGCCGCCCGAACTGGAGCGGATCTCCAACTACTGCACGGAGACGTTCGAAGGGCTGTCGCTGCAGGAGATCCGGAACCGTCTGCTCGCCCTCGTGGTCGAGGAACGCGCGCAGGCGGACCAATTGCTGACGGGCGTCGTCGCCCTCGCTCGGCGCGCGGTAGAGAGTCAGGCCGCGCCCGCCGGCGAAGTCTTCGTCGAGGGTGCGGGACGCCTGCTGGAGCGTGCCGGGCCGGGCCAGCTCGAGGCCGTGCGGAGGTTGCTGGGCGCCCTCGCCGACAAGGCCTCCCTGCTGACCCTCCTCAACGACTTTCTCGAGGCTTCCGGGCCGCTGGTGCTGCTCGGCTCCGAGTTCACGCTGGTGGGCGGCGGCGATCTCGGGCTGATCGTGTCTTCGTTCCAACGGAGCAGCGGCGAGCACGGTTTGATCGGAGTGGTCGGCCTCAAGCGCATGGACTATCACAAAATCATTCCGATCGTGGACTATATTGGTCAGTATCTCACTGAGTCCGGTATCGAGCCGGGAGGAGTTGGATGAGCGACGAGGAACGGCGCCAGGCGCCGGAAGAAGACGCGGAGACCGGCATTGAACCCGTGGAGGCCGCCGGGCGACAGACCGAGGAGCCGGTTCCGCCCGACAGCGACGCGCTCCAGGAGGAGTTGACCAACCTCCAGCGGGAAATCGCGCGGTTCCGCGAGCTCTACCTGCGCAAGCTCGCGGACTTCGACAACTACCGCAAGCGGCAGGAGCGCGAAATGGGCGAGTTTCGGCGGTACGCGAACGCCGAGCTGCTTCGCGATTGCCTGCCGGTACTGGACAACCTCGAACGGGCGCTCGCCGTCCCGGGCGGCGCCGCCGGCGGTCTGCGCGAGGGCGTCGAGCTCGTGTTGCGGCAGTTCAAGGACGCGCTGGGCCGCAACGGGCTCGCCGAGGTCGATCCGGCCGGCCGGCCGTTCGACCCGACGGTGCACGAAGCGATCTCACGCAACGAGGACACTCGAGTTCAGGAACCGACTGTCGTCCAGGTGCTGCAGAAGGGCTACCTTCTGGGTGAGCGGTTGATACGTCCCGCGCTGGTGATCGTAGCCGTGCCCGCCGGCTCTGCGCCGCAGGCCGGCGCGGGGCAGAGTTCCGAGGGAACCAATGGGTAAGATCATCGGAGTTGACCTCGGCACGACGAACTCATGCGTCGCGGTCGTCGAGGGGGCCCGACCAGTCGTCATCCCCAACCGGGAGGGCGCGCGGACGACGCCATCGGTCGTCGGCCGGGCGGCGGACGGGGAGCTTCTCGTCGGGCAGATCGCTCGCAGACAGGCCCTGACCAACCCGCGCAACACCGTGTACGCGGTGAAACGCCTGATCGGGCGCAAGTACAACACGCCCGAGGTGCAGCGGGCGCGGAAGATCGTGCCCTACTCGATCGTCGAGGCCCCCAACGGGGACGCCTACGTCCAGGTCGGCGACAAGATGCATTCGCCGCAGGAGATCTCCTCGTTCATCCTGCGCGAGATCAAGGAGTTCTGCGAGACCTCGCTGGGCGAAGAGGTGACGCAGGCGATCATCACGGTTCCGGCCTACTTCGACGACTCGCAGCGTCAGGCGACCAAGGACGCGGGGACGCTGGCAGGGCTCGAGGTGCTGCGTATCATCAACGAGCCCACGGCCTCGTCGCTCGCCTACGGGTTCGGGCGCGGAGGCAGCGAAACGATCGCCGTGTTCGACCTCGGCGGAGGCACGTTCGACATCTCGATCCTCGAGATCGGGGAAGGGTTGTACGAGGTGAAGTCCACCGCGGGCGACACGTTCCTGGGCGGGGAGGACTTCGACGCCCGCATCATCGAATTCCTGCTCGACCAGTTCCTTCAGGACACCAAGGTCGACCTGCGCGGCGACTGCATGGCGATGCAGCGCCTCAAGGAAGCCTCCGAGGCGGCGAAGTGCGAGCTGTCCACCGCCCAGATCGCGACCATCTCCCTGCCGTTCATCGCCACCGACGGGACGCAGGCGCTGCACCTCAACTGCGCTCTGACCCGCGAGCAGCTCGAGGGTCTGGTCGGCGACCTGGTGCGCTCGACGCTCGACCCTTGTCGCAACGCCCTCGAGGCGGCCGGTCTGAAGCCCGAGCAGGTGCAGCAGATCATCCTCACCGGCGGCCAGACCCGCATGCCGCTCGTCGCGCGCACCGTCGCCGAGTTCTTCGCCAGGACGCCCTCGCGCGAGATCAATCCCGACGAGGTCGTGGCGGTGGGAGCGGCGATCCAGGGCGGGATCGTGCTCGGCGAGATCAAGGACCTGGTGCTGCTGGACGTCACCCCGCTTTCACTCGGCATCGAGACGCGCGGCGGTCTGTTCACCAAGCTGATCGAACGCAACTCCACCATCCCGACGCGGAAGTCGCAGATCTTCACGACGGTCACCGACAACCAGCACTCGGTGGAAATCGCCGTGCTACAGGGCGAACGAGAGCTCGCCAGCGAGAACAAGGCGCTGGGCAGGTTCGAGCTCGTCGGAATCCCGCCGTCGCCGCGCGGCGTTCCCCAGATCGAGGTGACGTTCGCGATCGACTCCAACGGCATCGTGCAGGTGACGGCGCGCGATCTCGCCACCGGGCGCGAGCAGTCGATCCAGGTGAACCCCGCCGGCGGCTTGAGCAAGGAGGAGATCGACCGCATGATCGCGGAGGCGGACCGGATGCGCAAGGACGACGTTCGGCGCCGCGAGATTCGCCTGCTGCGCAACAGGCTGGAAGGCCTTCTGTACACGAACGAGCGGGTTTTCAAGGAGTTCGGTTCTCTCCTCGAAGCCCCGATCATCGAGAACGTGAAGGGGGCGCTGGAGCACGGTCGGAGGGTGCTGGATTCCGAGGACTCCGCGGTCCTCCAGGAGGCCATCGATGCGGTGCAAGTCGCGGCCCGCCACCTCACCGAGGTCATGTTGACGGACCCCTCGCGCTTCCTCTCCGGCATGGGCGGTACCCCCCTCGACGGGGGCGGAAACTCGTGAGCGCACGCGACTACTACGAAGTGCTCGGGGTCAGCCGCGCCGCGTCCCGCGAGGAGATCAAGGCCGCCTACCGCAAGCTCGCCGTGAGGTACCACCCCGACCGCAACCCGGGCGACGCACGGGCCGAGGAGATGTTCAAGGAGGCCTCCGAGGCGTATTCAGTCCTCTCCGACGCCGACAAGCGCACACGCTACGACCGCTTCGGCCAGGCCGGTCTCGGGGAGCAGCCGTTCTCCGGTTTTGACTCCTCGGTCTTCGGCGATTTCGCGGATATCCTCGGCAACATCTTCGGCTTCGAGGGGATTTTCGGCGGTGGGCGGCGCCGCGGCGGCCCGGAGCGAGGCTCCGACCTGCGAACCTCGATCGCGATCTCGTTCGCCGAGATGGCGGGGGGGGTCGAGCGGCTGCTCACCGTCCCCCGCGAAGAGAGCTGCGAGGCGTGTACCGGCAGCGGCCTCGCACCTGGCGCTAAGGCCGAAACCTGCCGGAGTTGCGGCGGCCGCGGCCAGGTGCGCGTCAGCCAGGGGTTCTTCACCATGGTGCGGCCGTGCCCCGACTGCGGCGGCGCAGGGCGGAAGGTCTCGAACCCGTGCCCGGAGTGCCGCGGCGCCGGCCGGGTCGAGCGCCGGCGCCAGCTCAAGGTCACGGTCCCGGCCGGGATCGAGGACGGCACGCGCCTGCGAATGGTCGGCGAGGGGGAAGCGGGGGTGCACGGCGGGCCGGCGGGTGACCTCTTCGTCGTCGTGCGGGTGGAACCGCACGAGTTGTTCGTGCGCGACGGTGCCAACCTTCACCTGGAACAGGAGATCTCCGCGTTTCGGGCGGCTCTGGGCGCAGAACTCGAGGTGCCGACGCTGGGCGGCGCCGAGAAGCTCAAGGTGCCGGCCGGGACGCAGCCCGGTGACACCGTAGTCCTGCGCGGCAAGGGCCTTTCGCGCGTGCAGCGCTCTGGGAAGGGGGACCTCGTGGTCCACCTTCAGGTCACGGTGCCGCGCAAGCTCACCGCGAAGCAGCGTGAGCTGATCCAGGCGGTCGTGGCCGAAGAGGGCGATCGCCCGGGCGTTTTCCGCCGGGTCCGCGATCTGATCGAGGGCAATGGTTGAGCGCGAGCTATCTGACCGTCACCTGCCGCATGCCCGCCGACGCTGAGAAGGACCTTTCGAGCGTCCTCGAGCACTGGCCGGTGCTGGGGTGTCAGGTCGAAGACGCCGGCTCCGACGTCACCGTTACCGTGTTCATCGAGGAGGACGAATCAGGGGCGCTCGCGTCCGTTCGCGAGGGGCTCGCGGCGCTGGGAGGCCGGGAAATCGGCGCCGGCCGCTTTGCCGACCGGGACTGGCTCGCCGAGTACAGGCGTTACGCGGTCCCGCGCCCGATCGGGACGCTGTTCTGGGTGGACCCGCACCCGGATGCGCCGAGCCCCCCGCCTGCGGGGCGAGTGCACCTCGTCGTCGAGCCCCGCCAGGCGTTCGGCAGCGGTTCGCACGAGTCAACTCAGCTCGTCCTCCTGATGATGGAGGAGCTGCCGATTGCGGGGCGCCGCGTCCTCGATGTCGGGACCGGTTCCGGGATCCTGGCGCTGGCCGCGCGCGCTCTCGGCGCGGCGGCGGTGGTGGGGTTCGACATCGACCTCGAGGCGGTCTGCGTCGGGCACCAGACCGTTGCCGCGCAGCCGCAGCGGTTGGCGGTCGCGCTGTTCGCAGGCTCGACTTCGGCGCTCGCGGCGCGGCCGGCGTTCGACGTCATCCTCGCCAACCTCCTTCCGGTCGAGGCGCAGCCGCTGCTCGCCGACCTGCGCTCGCTGCTGGCTCCGGGCGGGGTGCTGGTGCTTTCCGGACTCATGGCCGACCAACTCGCCGCGAGCGAGGAGGAACTGGAGCGCTGTGGCTTCGCGGTCGAGTGCGCCCGTGAGCTCGAGGAGTGGGCCGGGCTGGTGTGCACGGCCGGGGCCCGGGGTTCGGGGGTCGGGGCTCGTACCGACGCATCCGCCCCACCTGTGGTCCGATGACCGTGACGAGGCTCGTGCTGCCGGGCGCGGCGCTCGCCGCGGGCGTGTTCCGCGTTCCGGCCGAGTCGGCGCGCCACGCCAGGGTCGCTCGGGTGGCGGCGGGCGATCCGGTCGAACTCCTGGATCTTGCCGGCGCCGTCGGGATCGGCACCCTGGCGCGGTGGGACGGCAACACGTGCCTGGTCGAGATCGGCCGCGTCGAGCGTGGACGCGGCGAGCCGCCCGCACCGCTGATGCTCGGCCTGGCCGTGCTGCACACTCAGGCCTTCGACTGGGCGGTGGAGAAGGCGACCGAACTGGGCGCGACGGCGCTGGTCCCGGTGCTTACCGCCCGCGTCCAGGGCGGGCGGCACGCCGCGCGCGTCGAGCGCTGGCAGCGCCTCGCCGACGCCGCCGTCGCACAGTGCGGCCGCAGTCGCCCGCCGGCCGTGACCGCACCGCAGCCGCTCGCCGAGTTCACGGCGAACGCCAGCGGCGTCCGCCTCGTCGGCGAGTTCGGAGCACCGGTGCCGGCGGCATTCGAGCCGTCGGCCGGCGGCATCACGGTTCTCGTGGGTCCGGAGGGCGGCCTGACCGACGACGAGTTGGCGGTGGTCAGGGCCGCAGGGTTCGTCGGGCTGCCGCTCGGCCCGCGAATCCTGCGCGCCGAGACCGCGGCAGTGGCGGCGCTCACCCTCGCGCAGTCGCTGGCCGGCTGGCTCCGGTAAGAGGCCGCCGCCGGCGTCGACCCATCCGTCCTGCCACGGGCAGGATCAGGCTGCGGCGCCGCGACCACCCGCCATTCGCCATCGCCTTGTTCGGGCGCCAGGGGGCCGATCTGGTCCTAGAATCGCCCAAGGCCGAGGCGACGGGCGGCGCGGCGGGCGAACCGCAGGACCTGGGGGGAGAGGACGCGGCTGCGCGCGACGTCCACAAGGCGCTCACCGGGCTGGCGGTGGAACTGGCGCGACTCCGCGAACATCCCGGTCTCGGAAAGCTGGTAGCTGTCCACGCACTGCCGGCACCGCTCGACAGTGTCCTTGGCGGTGTAGACCCTCCTCCGCAGCTCCTTGTACGCCGGGCTCGTCCAGATCTCGGTGAACGGCCGCTCGCTGATGTTGCCGAGCTTCATGTCGCCGGAGAAGTCGTAGCAACAGGGCGCGACGTCGCCGTTCGAGAAGATGTTGGACATCTTCCAAACGCGGGCGCACAGGTTCTCGGAGGGGATGCGGTCCATCGTCCCTTCCCGGTACGCGAGGCGCCGGTAGCGTGGGTTGTCGGGCACGAGCTCAGAGTCGAGGGAAGTCGAGCCGCACGCCGGGTTCAGGGTCTTCACGACGAAGTGATCCGCTCCGATGCCTTTCGCGTACTCACGGGTGCTCGCGAGCTCATGCTCGTTCTGTTTCATCACCACGGTGCGTATGACGATGCGCGTCTTCGACCCGAGCTTCCTCTTGAGGGCCACGATCCTTTCGACCCCGGAGCGGACCTCGCCGAGCGTCCCCTTCTTGCGGTACACGTCGTAGCTTTCGGGCGAGATCGAGTCGACCGCCACGATCATGGTAGTGAGGCCGGACTCCAACAGCGCAGCCAGGTAGGCCTCGTCGCCGAAGAAGTGGCCGTTGGTGCTGGTCACGGTCTTAATGTCGCGCTCGGCCGCGTAGCGGACCATTTCCGGCAACTCGCGGTTCAGGAGCGGCTCGCCCCAGTCCCAGAGGATCGCGAGCAGGAGGTAGCGCGCCATGTCGTCCATGAGCCCCTTGAACTCCTCGAGCTTCATGTGGCGGGGCGGGCGGTTGAGGTCACCGCGCCCCGTCGGGCACAGCGGGCAGCGGAGATTGCACGTGTTTGTCGGCTCGATCTGCAGCATGTAGGGGTAACCCCACGCCGAAAACGTGGAGGTGTCGAATTCCTTGCGCCGCATGCGCGCCCAGTTGTGGCGCTTCTCGTCGGTGACGCTCCGCCAGGTGTACTCGATCGCGTCGTGCCGGACGCGGACGGGCCCGTCGTGCACCCTGCTCTCCCCCCGGATCAGTCTGGCCGCAGGCCTGGCCTCCTCGCGGCACGTGACCGAGTCATCGTAGCAGCGCAGGTAGTAGTCCACCAGCACTTCGGGCACGAAGCGCGGCTCGTAGGCTGTCGCAACCCGGAGGATGAAGTCCCAATCCTCCATTCGCCTGATGCCATCGTCGTGCATGCCTGTGTGCTCGAGGCACTTGCGAAGGTGGGCAAACGTGTTGAGGTCGATGTACGGCTCGTCGAGCAACAACGTGAAGCTGAACGGCGCACCGCCGACTCCGGTCGGGCGGATCGTGCCGTCGCGGTCCCGCCGGTGGATCCTGTATTGGCAGTACGCCGCGGATGCGGCGGGGACCTCAGAGAGGGCGTCGCGCATCCTGGCGAGATAACCGGGGTGCCATTCGTTGTCCGAATCGAGGTAGGCGATGATTGGGTGATGGGAGTGGAGGATGCCGTGGTTGCGTGCTGCGGCCGGGCCCCGATGCGGAGTCCGCTGCAACACCACCCGCTCCGAGAGGTACGGCGCGATCCGCTCGGCGAGCCCGTCCTCCGACCCATCGTCGACGACGACCAGCTCCCACCCCTGGAACGTCTGGGCGAGCACGCTCTCGATCGCCCGCCCGACTAGATGGGCTCGGTTCCAGACGGGCATGATGACGCTGAACATGCGCCTTCGCCGGATCCCCTCGAACCATGGTAGCCGGAGGCCCCTGGTGCGGCAATGGGCTGCCCCGCGCGCCGGGACGGACGGGAGCTACTGACGTCTCAGCCGTGGCGGAGCACCAGGAGGCGCGGCTCGGTCATCTCCTCGACGGCGAAGCGCGGGCCCTCCCGGCCGACGCCGGATTCCTTGACGCCCCCGTACGGCATCGGGTCGCTGCGCCACGAGGGCATGTCGCCCTGGATCACGGCGCCGACCTCGAGCGCGGCGAACGCCCGCTGGACCTTCTCGACGTCGCGGGTGAAGACCCCGGCCTGGAGGCCGAACCGCGAGTCGTTGACGATGGTGAGCGCCTCGTCGAAGTCGCGATAGCTGCGCAGCGCGGCCACGGGCGCAAACGCCTCGTCGGACCACACGGCTGCCCCGGCGGGGACGCGCTCGAGCAGGACCGGCGCCACGGTCGAACCCTCGCGCCGACGGGGCGTGAGGCACCGGGCCCCGCGGTCCTCCGCCTCGGAGATCCACGCCTCGATGCGGTCGGCGTCGCCGGGCGTGATCATCGGGCCGCAGAGGGTCTCGATCGAGGCCGGGTCGCCGGTCGGGAACGCCGCCGTGGCGGCCGCGAGCGCCTCGCCAAAAGCCGCCGCGACCCCCTCCTGGACGAGGACGCGCTGGACCGAGATGCACGATTGGCCCGCGTAGCCGTACGCCCCGATCGCGATCCGGTTGGCGACGGCGCCGAGGTCCCCGGCGTCGGGCTCGACGATCACCGCGGCATTTCCGCCCAGTTCGAGCGCCACTTTGCGGTCCCAGAGCCTCCGCTTGAGTTCCCAGCCGACGGCCGCCGACCCCGTGAACGTCAGCAGGCGGACGCGCGCGTCGTCGAGCAGCGTCGCTGCCTGGGCGCCGCCGCACGGCACGATGTTCACCCCTCCGGGCGGCACACCCGCCTCGTGGAGGATCTGGCCGAGCAGCAGCGCCGCTGACGGCGTCTGCGAGGCCGGCTTGAGGACGATCGGGCAGCCGGCCGCGACCGCGGGCCCGAGCTTGTGTGCCACCAGGTTGAGCGGAAAGTTGAACGGCGTGATCCCGACCACGACGCCGACCGGAAACCGGCGCAGTAGCGCCGTGCGGCCGGCCCCCGACGCGAAGCCGCCGAGGTCGATCAGCTCGCCGTGAGGGGTGCGGGCGATCACGGCGGAGTCGGTGAGCGTCTCGGCGCAGCGGTCCGCCTCGACCCGTGCGAGGGCGAGCGGCTTGCCGGCCTCCTCGACCATCGTTTGCGCGAGCTCCTCGCGCCGGCGCGAAACTTCCTCCGCCGCCTTCGTCAGGATCCCCGCCCGCTGATGCGGCGTGAGCGCCGCCATTGCGGACCTCGCCGCCGCGGCGGCGTCGAGTGCGGCCGCAAGGTGCGCGTCGCCGGCTCGTGCCGCGCGGGCGACCTCACGCCCGTCGTAGGGCGACCGAACGGTGATGGCGCCGTCCCCCTGCTGCCAGGCGCCCGCGACGAACAGCCCCAGCTCTCTCATGACCGCCTCCGCATCGTGCCATCGTACCGCGGCGCATGGCGGCGGAGGGGCGGAGGGATGGAGGAGCGGAGGGGCAGAGGAGCGGACACCAGAGGTGCGTCCCTGTTGTTGTCTGCGAGCCCTCTGCTCCCGGGCCTTTCGGCTGCCGGGTCAGGGCACGGCGCAGAAAAAACAGGGGCCGCCTCCCCCCCAGTCAGCGGCCCCAATCCTGCGAAGGCAGGATGGAGGTTGCCCTCCACTGTCCCCAAACACCGTCAATCCTCGCCTTCTTCCCGCCACGCCCCTGGCCCCGGCGTGTGGCCCCGGGGCGCTTCGAGGATGGCTCAGAAGGCGACCTGGAGCGTGAGCTGCACGCGCTTGTCGTCTGGTTTGCCCGCCTGCTCGTACCTGAGGCGGTCGTAGTCGAGAAGGAGAACGTTGCCCTTGCCGAGCTTGTAGGCGACGCCGCCGATCGTTCGCTTTGTCTTGAGACCGCTGACGTCGGTGTTGGGGTTGAACTCGTCGTAGCGGGCGATCAGGCTCCACTGTTTCGTCAACTTGCCCTCGACGAACCCCGACCAACCGTTGCGCGGCAACGACTTGCCGCTGCCATCGACGGCCGTGCCGCTCTGCGACCCCTTGCCGGAGACGTACTGGGCGGTCACGACCGCAACCTCGCTCTCGTAGCTCACCATGCCGGTGTTGAGGGTCCAGTCGGGGGCCGCCGCGGTGTTGCCCTTGCCGTTGATGCCGAAGTAGGTGAACTGGAGCCCCGGAACGGCATCGGGAAGCGGCCGGATCGTGAGGCGTCCCTCCAGGACCTTGTTCTGGTTCGCCTCGGCCGCGTGGTAGCCGGCGCCGTCGTAGACGCCGATCTGAAACGAGCCGTACCGGCCCGGGTACGCTTTCGAGACGCTGTTCTGGTACTCGGCGGACACCTTGCCGCCCAGCAGGCCACCGACCATCAGGCCGACGTCGGCGGAGTTGAACAACCCGTTGCGCTCCATGAACATCTCGTCCTGCATGCGGAAGTTGTCGATGTGCTCCTCGAAGTCGAGCCACGGCATGTGGGCGAGGCCGAACTCGAGGTAGGGATCGGTGACGAAGCCGATGTCGTGCGCCGAGAACTTGCCGTAGATGTACTTGAAGCGGGCCTTCCAGTCTCCCGTCGAGTCCTGGGTGACATCCTCAGTGACGCGGGCCGAGAGGAACGGCAGGAGCTTGGCGTTGACGTCGAGGTAGGCGCGCTTGATCCTCGTTTTCGAATACGCCTTGTCGGCAAGATCCCCGTTTTGGAAGGAGATGAACGCGAGCCCTCCGACGGTCACCGGGGAAGCCGCCGGCGCCGCGGCCTTCGGGGTGGGGCGGTCGTACCCCGGCAGGTTGTTCTTGAACAGGAACAGGTCAATGGCGGTGGCGTTCTCGCCGACCACGGTCTCGCCGTTCGGGCCACGATCAGTGAGCTTGATCGCCGTCTTCCCCATCTCGCCCGTCGCCTGGAACGCCTTGTAGCGCTCGTAGGTGTTGAAGACGTAGATCGTGCCGTCCTTCCGGATCTCCTGGTAGTAAAGACCGGTGACCTGGGCGGTGGCGGCCCCGGCGAGCAGCAGGGCGGCGAGGAGGCCCGCGGCTGCGCGCCACAAGGTGGTGCTACGGTTCTCGCTGACAACTTGGACTGGCATCGTCATGTCTCCTCCTTGGGGGCGGCGCCCCTTCGGTGCTTTGTACGGGGCCGCTGTGAGGACGACGAGAGGGCGGCGTGAAGGCGGGGTGAACCTGTGCCCCGTTGGAGGCGCTCCGATGCGCCGAAAAGGGTCCGCTCAGACCCCGTCGGGCGGGCGCGGTTCAGCGCTCACCCCCGAGCCCATCGCCGTAGCCGACAGCGTCGGGCGGAGGCGCGTGAGGGCGATGCCGGAGAGAACGGCGGCGGCTCCGGCAAACTGCCCGGGCGTCCAGCGCTCACCGAGTGTGAGCCAGGCGAAGGCGGCGGCGACCACCGGGGTGAAGTTCTGGTACACGGCGGTGCGGGCGCCGCCGAGGGCGGCGAGGCCCGCGTTCCAGAGCACGTAGCTGATTCCGATCGCGAACACCCCCGAGAAGGCGGCGCCGAACCAGCCACGTGCGCCGACCGCCCCCCAGTCCTGAGACAGGAGCGAGGGGACCGCCACCGCCACCAGCACCGGCGCGCCCGCAAGGAACGTCACGAGCGTCGCCGCGAGGGCGGGGACGCGCGTCATCACCCCGCTCGCCAACACGGTGTAGACGGACCAGGTGACGCCGGCGGCGAGAATAAGGAGGTCGCCGGTCAGCTTGCCCGACGCCAACCCGCTCCCTCGCCCGGAGGCGAGCAAGAGCGCCAGACCTCCGACGGCGAGTCCGACGCCCGCCCAGCCGGCCGCCGGCAGGCGGTCGCGGCCCAGCGCCGTGCCGAGGACGGCGACCATGATCGGACACGACGCCATGATGAGCGATGCGTTGGCGGCGGTGGTGTGGGCGATCCCGAAGATGAAGATCATCTGGTAGATGGCGTTGCCGAGCACCCCGAGCAGCGCCAGGCGGATGAGGTCCGGGCGGGGGATGGAGGGCGCGGGACCGCGGCTGCGCACGAGCACGGCGAGCGTGAGCGTCGCGAGAGTGAAGCGAATCGCGTTGAACGCCAGCGGCTGGAGCTCGCCGAGCGCAGCCTTGATCACCGTGTAGTTGACGCCCCAGACGAGAACGGTGAGGGCCAGCCCGATGTCGACGCGGTTGAGGCCGTTGCGCCCGCCCGGCACGGTCCCTGGCGACGGCACCGCGTCACGCCTCCGCAACCGGGAGCGCCGCCCCGCGGACCACCCGGGCGAGGAACCCGCGCACCGCCGGGGCAATCCCGTCGGGATCGGAATACGTGGCGGATTCGACCCCGGCCAGGCCGAGCATGAGCCGGGAGACGACGGCGTCGCGGCGGTGGAGAAGAAGGACGGGGACGCCGTGCTGGAGGGCGATCGCCACCTCGACGCCGACGCCGTGCGAGGGTGTGGAAACCTCGGCGACGAGAGCGTTGCAGCTCCTCACCCACGCCAGGTCCCGCCGTGCAACCTCCGCGTCGGTGGCGTCGCCCTCGACCTCGCGGCCGCGGGGGTCGGCGACGTGGCGCGTCGGGACCTCGTGGCCTTCCCCCTCGATGGATGCGAGCAGGGCTCGGATCGCCCCGAGGTCGCGGGCGGCGTTGGTCATCGCTGCGGCCAGATACACGCGCATGCGGCGGAGTGTACAACGCGCTGCTAGACTCTCGGCGTGGCGCAGCGTCCCGTTCTCATTGCGATCGACGGTCCGGCGGGCGCCGGCAAGTCCGCGACCGCGCGCGAGGTGGCGGTGCGGCTCGGGCTGCCGTACCTGGACACCGGCGCCATGTACCGCGCCGTTGCGCTGCAGGCGGCCCGCGCGGGCCTCGGCCCGGAACTGGACGGCGCAGGGCGGGCGGTGGTCGTCGAGTTGGCTCGCCGCCTCGACGTGCGGTTCCTGGGGGATCCCCGCAACCAGCGGGTCGCGGTGGGAGGGGAGGACGTGACCGGGGCGTTGCGCGCCCCCGAGGTCTCCCGCATGGCCTCCGTCGTCTCCGCGATCCCCGAGGTCCGGCGCGAGATGGTGCGGCGCCAGCGCGAGTTGGCGGCGCGCGCGGGAGGGGTCGTCGAGGGACGCGACATCGGCACCGTGGTGTTTCCGGACGCCACCCTCAAGGTCTTCCTGACCGCCGCCCCCGAGGTGCGGGCGCAGCGGCGGTTCGAGGAGCTGGCAGGGCAGGGGGTCGCGGCGCGATGGGAGAGCGTTGCCGCCGAACAGCGGGAACGGGACCTGCGCGACTCGACGCGCCCGGACTCACCACTGAGGCCGGCCGAGGGGGCCGTGATCGTGGACAGCAGCCGGCTTTCGCTGGCTGAAGTGGTGGATGCCGTCGTCGCCCTGCTGCCCCCTGCCCCTTGACACCCCAAGCGTGTGGCTCGTATAGTTTGCCGTTTGTAAAACAAGCAGTTAGATGTCCCGCCCGGGGCATCTCGAGGAGGCCAAGTGGTTGACAGCCCGGACAACAATCAGCACAACACCCCTGCCGGAAAGGAGGAGAGCCAGAGCCCCGTCACCCGCAACCAGATGCGCGAGCTCGTCGAGGAATCCTTCCAGCATCTGCGCGAGGGCGACGTCGTGCGCGGCACCATCGTCGCGTTCAACGACAACGACGTCGTTGTAGACATCGGGTTCAAGTCCGAGGGGATCATCCCCCGCTCCGAATTCACCGACCGCGACGGCAAGCTGACGGTCAAAGCCGGTGACGAGGTGGACGTCCTTGTCGAGCGCTTCGACGAGATGATCGGTGAGATCAGACTCTCCCGTGAGCGCGCGGCGAAGATGCGGGTGTGGGAAGTGCTGGAAACGGCCTACCGCGACAGCTCTCCGGTGCGCGGCAAGGTCGTCGAGCGAGTCAAGGGCGGCCTTGCGGTCGATATCGGCGTGCGCGCCTTCCTCCCCGGCTCCCTCGTGGACCTGCGGCCGACGAGGCGCCTCGAGGACTACGTGGGCGAGGAGGTCGAAGCCAAAATCATCAACTTCGACCGCCGCCGCGCCAACGTCGTGCTTTCGCGCAAGGTCATGCTCGAGGCGCAGATCTCGACCCTCAAGGACGAGACGCTGACGCATCTCGAGGAGGGCACGATCGTCACCGGTACGGTCAAGAACATCACCGATTACGGCGTGTTCATCGACCTGGGCGGCATCGACGGCCTCCTCCACGTGACCGACATCTCCTGGGGCCGGGTCGGCCATCCCAGCGAGTACTTCAAGGTCAGCGACGAGGTCAAGGTCGTGGTGTTGCGCATCGACAAGGACAAGGAGCGCGTTTCCCTCGGCTACCGGCAACGGTTCGAGGATCCGTGGACGCACGTCGAGGGCCGCTACCCGGTCGGCAAGAAGGTCACGGGCAAGGTCACGAACGTGGTGGACTACGGCGCCTTCGTCGAGCTCGAGGAGGGGGTCGAGGGTCTCATCCACGTTTCCGAGATGTCGTGGACCAAGAAGGTCAAGAACCCCAAGAGCCTGCTCCACTCGGGCCAGGAGGTCGAGGTCGTCATCACGGAGGTGGACATCGACAAGCGCAGGCTGTCGCTGTCGCTGCGCCAGGCGGAGCCCAACCCTTGGGAGGAGTTCGCCTCGCGGGTCCGCGTCGGGAGCAAGGTCAAGGGCGTGGTCCGGAACCTCACGGAGTTCGGCGCGTTCGTCGAACTCGAGCCCGGCGTGGACGGCCTCGTCCACGTGTCCGACATGGCCTGGACCCGCCGCTTGACCCACCCGTCAGAGGTTGTGCAAAAGGGCCAGGAGATCGAGGCGATGATCATCGCCATGGACATCCCCAACCAGCGCATCTCGCTCTCCATCAAGGAGCTGATGCCGAACGAGTGGGACGAGTTCGCGACCGCCCACCAGGTGGGGGACGAGGTGGAGGGGTTCGTCACCAACGTGACCGACTTCGGGCTGTTCGTCGAGCTTGCCCCCGGGGTCGAAGGCCTGTGCCACATCTCCGAAGTGGAGCGCCGCGGCACCCAGCCGCTTGTCGGGACGTTCGAGCGTGGCCAGCGCGTCCGTACGCGCCTGATCCGGATCGACTGGAACGAGAAACGGATCGGTCTCTCCCTGCGCGGCATCCCGCAGCCCGAGCCGGGCGAGAAGGCCCCGGTGGTTGAACAGGAAGCGGAGGAGGTGGCCCTCGAACAGGTGCCCGAGCAGGCGGACCAGGCGGAGGTGCAGGCGGCCGA
The DNA here is from genome assembly GCA_963789745.1 of uncultured Acidobacteriota bacterium. Taxonomy (GTDB): domain Bacteria; phylum Acidobacteriota; class Thermoanaerobaculia; order Thermoanaerobaculales; family Thermoanaerobaculaceae; genus RBG-13-68-16. The sequence continues at coordinate 159,014 of CAWBLW010000003.1, forward strand.
TTCCGCCCTGCCGCCCGAGGAGGCACCCGCCGCAGGCGAGGCCGCACCCGAAGCACCCGACACAGAGGAGCCGCACGAGAGTTGAATGCCATCGCCCCACAATTGGAGGAGGGTTCACCAATGACAAAGGCCGACATCATCAAGGTACTCGCGGAGCAAGTCGGGTTGACGCGCCGGGAGGCGGCGGAGGTGCTGAGCGTGGTGCTCAACGGCGTCGTCGAAGCGATCCGCGACGGCGAGAAGGTGGAGCTCCGGGGCTTCGGTTCGTTCCGGACCCGCAAGCGCCAGGCACGAGCTGGGCGCAACCCGCGTACCGGCGCCCAGGTCCATGTCCCGCCCAAGATCGTGCCGTACTTCAAGCCCGGCAAGCAGCTCCGCGAGATCCTAGGCGGCAGGTGAGGGGCGGTTGCAGCACATCTTCGCCCCGTGGCGGTTTGCGTACGTGTCCCACACCGACTCGACCGAGGCGTGCGTCTTGTGCGAAGCCGCCCACGGCGGCGTCGAGACGCTGACGCTTGCCGCGGACGGACGGGCGTTCGCGCTGCTGAACCGGTACCCATACACCTCCGGGCACACCATGGTGGCGCCGCTCGCGCACGTCAGCGATTTCTCCGAGCTCGACGCCGCCACGATCGGGGACCTCATGCGGCTCGCTCAGCGCGTCGTGCGGGCGATCGAAGCGACGTACCACCCGCACGGCTTCAACATCGGGTTCAACCTCGGGGAGGCCGCGGGCGCCGGGATCGCCGACCACCTGCACCTGCACGTGGTGCCGCGCTGGCGCGGCGACACGAGCTTTGTCACCGTCAACGCAGATCTCCGGGTCGTTCCCGAGGACCTCGGCGAGACCTGCGCCAAGCTGCGGCGGGCGCTGGGGACCCCCGATGCCTGAGCGGCGCGACGGCGGCGCGGCTTTCCCGCTCCCCGTGCTCATGGTCCTCGCCTGGCTCGTGCCCGGCCTCGGGCACATGATGCTGGGGCGCCGGTCGCGCGCCGTCGTGTTCTTCGCCGTGGTCGTGACCGCGTTCCTCCTCGGGATCGCGCTCGACGGCGAACTGATCCTGCCGCACGCGGGCGACCCGCTCTCCTACCTTGCGGCGATCGCGAGCGTCGGCAACGGCGTGCTCTTCTTCGTTGCGCGCGCCGTCGGGCTGGGGCAGGGCGTCGTGACATCGCCCGCGTTCGAGTTCGGAAATACCTTCCTGCTCACCGCCGGCATGATGAACCTGCTGCTCGTCCTCGACGTCCACGACATCGGCACCGGCAAGAAGGACTGGTGATGACCGACCACCTCACCTTGATGGTGCTGGACGCGTTCCTGATCGCGATTTTCTTTTCCTTCCTGTGGAAGCGCGAGAAGCGGGAGCGCATGGTGTACTTTTGGAAGGTGTTCGGGGCGCTGGTGCTCGGGGCGATCGTGCTCGGGTGGCTGATGTACCCGTTCCCGCGCAGCTGACGGCGGACCGGACGGGTGCGCGATGCACGCCCCGCGGATCCTTCCCCTGGTCATGACCGTGGTTCTCTCGGCCGCCTACCTTTACCTCGGCACTCGGCCGCAGAACCCCGAGGCGTTCCGGCACCTCTCCGACAAGCTGCTCCACGCCGGCGCCTACGGAGTCCTCGCGGTGACCGCCGGTGGCGCCGCGGCGGCGATTGGGATGGCGCCCGCCGCGCTGATCGGGTGGGGGTATGCCGTCGGTCACGGAGCGCTGCTGGAGGTGGTGCAGCGCTACACGCCGCCGCGGACCGCCGAAGTTGCCGACGTTCTGGCCGATGCCACCGGGGCGGCGCTCGGCGCCGCCGTCCTCGCGGCGTGGAGGCAGCGCCGGTGAGGATCTTCATCGTGGCCGGCGAGGCGAGTGGCGATCTCCACGCGGCGAACCTGCTCCGCGCGCTGCGGCGTGAGGGGAGCGAATTCGAGGCGTTCGGCGTCGGCGGCGAACGGTTGCGCGCGGCGGGCCTCGAGTGCGTCGCCCGCAGCGAGGAGCTTTCGGTAATGGGGCTGGCCGAAGTCGTGCGGGAGCTGCCGCGCCTGCTGGCCCTCGCCCGGCGCGTGCGCGGCGCGGCGTTGGCTCGCCGCCCTGACGTGGCGGTGCTGGTGGATTCGCCCGAGTTCAACTTGCCACTCGCCCGCCGCCTGAGGCGCGCCGGCATCCCGGTCGTTGTCTACGTCTCGCCGCAGCTCTGGGCTTGGCGCTCCGGCCGTGTGCGGCGGATCCGCCGCGACGTGCGGCGGGTGCTGTGCATCCTCCCGTTCGAGGTGGGGTTCTACGCTTCCCATGGGGTCGCTGCCGAGTACGTGGGCCATCCACTGGTGGACGAGGTGGCGCCAGTGATGGCGGCGATGCCGCGGCGGGTGCCCGGGACGTTGGCCCTCCTGCCCGGCTCGCGGTGGCACGAGGTCGAGGCGTTGCTGCCGACGATGCTGGCGGCCGCCTCCGGCCTCGTCCCCGAGGTCAAGAACTTGCGCGTCCGCTTGATTGCTGCGCCGGGCCTGGAGCGCGGACGACTCGCAGCGTGCCTGGCCGGCGCCCCGGTACACGTCGAAGTGGTCGTCGAGGACCGGTACCAGGCCCTGGCCGAATGCGCGGCGGCGATGGTCGCCTCGGGCACGGCCACGCTGGAGTGCGCGCTTCTCGACGTCCCGATGGTCGTCGGCTACCGCTTGCACGCCCTCTCCTACGCGCTTGCAAAGCGTCTCGTGCGGGTGCCGCACGTGGGGCTGGTCAACCTCGTGGCGGGCAAGCGCATCGCGGCGGAAGCGGTGCAGAGCGACTTCAACGAAGGCCGGCTGCTGGCCGAAACGAGGAGGCTGTTCGGCAAAGGCGGAGAAGTGCAGCGCGAGGGGCTCGCCGAGGTTCGTGCGCTCCTGGGCGGGCCCGGTGCGAGCGAGCGTGCGGCGAAGGCCGTTCTCGCGGTTGCAGGGGAGGCCGCATGAGCGCGTTGCGCCGGATCCTGAAGATGCTGCGGCCTCACTCCGCCTGGGTGGTCGCGGCGGCCGCCGCGATGGCCGGCGTCGCGCTCGCGACCGTGTTCATGGTCTTCCTGATCGGACCGATCTTCGACACGGTCCTCGGCGCGCAGGTGCCGATCCCGGGGCTGGCCGCCGCCTCCGGTGCGGCCTCCGGGGTTCACGGGCGAGCCGCGGTCGAGCAGCTCGGTTTCGCCAAGGACCTCAAGGCCTGGTTCGAGGGCGCGAAAGAATCCCTGCGGCGGTTCCTGCCGAGCGACGCCATCGCGATTCTCCTGCTCGGGTTCCTCTCCGTGCTGGCCAAGAACGTTTTCACCTATTTCGGACACTACGCGATCTACCACGCCGGCCTCGCGACGGTCAAAGACCTGCGCGACCGCCTGATGGACCGGCTGCTCGCCCAGTCCGCCGTCTACCACCAGAGGCAGCCGAGCGCGGTCCTGATGTCGCGGATCACCAACGACGTCGAGCGCATCACCGAGGTGATCTCCGACCGTCTCTCCGACCTCGTCCAGGACTCGTTCACGGTGGTCGGCATGGTGGCGCTGGTGCTCTCGCTCAACTTCCGGCTCGCGGTTGCTGTCCTCATCGGCGCCCCCGTCTTCCTCTGGCCGATCGCGACCTTCGCGCGCAAGCTCCGGCACCGTTCGCACCAGAGCCAGGAGCGCCTCGGCGAGATGAACTCGGTCGTGGACGAGGTGCTCAAGGGCTACCGGGTCGTTCAGGCGTTCGGCATGGAGGCGTTCGAGGCCGCCCGCTTCCGCGAGACGACGCGCCGCCACTTCAGAGCCAGCCTCAAGGCGCGCAAGGTGCTGGCGCTCAACGCTCCGGTGATCGAGGTGATCGGAGCGGCTGGAATCATGGGCCTGCTGCTGTACGCGCACCGGCTCATCAGCTCCGGGGCGATGAGCACCGGGGCGTTCGCCTCGTTCCTCCTCGGGCTCTACTCGCTGTACACGCCGATCAAACGCCTCACCAAGGTCAATATGGCCCTCCAGGGGGCGGTGGCGGCCGGAGAGCGGGTGTTCTCGGTCATCGACGAACCCGTCGAGATCAAAGACCGGCCCTCCGCGCGCGCGCTCACCGGCGTGCGCGAAGCCATCACCTTCGACCGCGTCTCGTTCGCCTACGAGCGGGACAAGCCTGTGCTGCGGGGTCTCGACCTCGTGATCCCGGCGGGGCGCGCGCTGGCCCTGGTCGGCGCCTCGGGCGCGGGGAAGTCAACTGTGGCGCAACTGCTGCCCCGGTTCTGGGACGTGCAGGACGGGCGGATCACGATCGACGGCACCGACATCCGCGATTTGACGCTCGCCTCGCTGCGCGGCAGCATCGGCCTCGTCACCCAGGAAACCGTGCTGTTCAACACCACGGTGACGGCCAACATCGCGTACGGGCAGAGCACGGTCGACCGCGACCGGCTGCGGGCGTGTGCGCGGGCGGCGTTCGCCGAGGAGTTCATCCTCGAGTTCCCCGGCGGCTTCGACACGGTGATCGGCGAGGCCGGCACGCGCCTGTCGGGCGGCCAGCGGCAGCGCATCGCGGTGGCGCGGGCGCTGTACAAGGATCCGCCGATCCTCGTGCTCGACGAGGCCACATCGGCGCTCGACGCCGAGGCCGAGGGGATCGTGCAGCGCGCGATCGAGAACCTGATGAAGGGCCGCACCGCGCTCATCATCGCGCATCGCCTCGCCACGGTTCGCAACGCCGACACGATCGCGGTGATGGAGGAGGGGCGCGTCGTCGAGCAGGGGACGCACGCCGAGTTGCTGGCCCGGGGCGGGGGGTATGCGCGCCTGGCCAGCATGCAAGGCATCACCGAATAGGCGCCGCCGATAGCGGACCGTCTGCTGCGTTGCGCGGCGCCGGTTCGCATCCTCAGCGTAGCCTCCGGGTACGCCTCCGGTGCGGCCGGCTTGCGCGCCTTGCATCCGGCCCAATCTCGGCGGCGCGGCTGCACGCCGCAAGCTTGCGAGGCCCTGCCATCGATGAAGTGCTCGCCTTCGAGGGAGCTTAGGAGGCCGCGCGCCTGCGCCGGCGCGGCCGGGTAAGGCGTGGGGCACGGCCGTTTCTGATGTGGGGCGCGCCCGCCGGGCGCGCTGTCGTTGATCTCCACTGACCGCGGACAACGGACCACGTCTTTCTGTGCCCGAACCCCAAGTCCCGGCTGTCGCGGGGCGGGGACCACGCTCGAAGTCGAGGCGTTGATGGGAGGCCAGGGTTGGCTACTCGCGCGGGTTCGGGCGACAGCGGTTGCGCCGCGGAGCGAGTTGTCTCATGATGCAACACATGATTGCCACGAGTCGAGGGTCTTGGCTTGGTCTTGGTGCGGCCATACTCCTGTTTTCGATTCCATCGTCGGCCGACAAGGGCATGGGGGCCGTCCTCGCGAGAGACGCCGAGGCGTATGCCCCAGGCAACCACGCGACGGAGTTCCGACTCAGGGCGGGGACCATCTTCGGGCACTTCACTCTCGGCGGCAGCGGCTTCAACGTGCTCTTCTCGCCTGACAACCTAGGAACCCGCAGAGCGGCGCCCTGCGTCAGGCTGGAGGACGTTGTCTTCTTTGCCTACCGGTGCGAGAGGCACGTTGCGGCCAGGGATAGCGATTGCGTCCTTTCGGGCGGAACGTCCCCGAGGTGGGGTGATCAATTCGTGGCGGCCGCTACCAGAAAGTGCGAAGAGATGGGAATCGAGCCGTTCAAGGGGAGTGTCTTTGTGGGGAGCGCGGAGGCACGATCCGAGCCCGAGACTGACCTCGCCTGCTGGGACCCCGACGACAACGGCGTGCTCCGGTACAGCAGCGTGGGTAAATCCGACCTTCAGTTGCGGGCCGTGGCGGCGGGGGAGCCAGCGCTACCGCTGAAGCCAAACTGGACCTTTGGTGGTTTCGACGAGAGCCTCTACTGTTTCCATACCGTCGAGGTCCACGCTGCAGACATTCTTGGGCAGTACCTCCCGGCGACCTACTACCAGCACTCGATCGAGCTGCTCGTTCACCTCGTAGGAGAGACTCACGATTCGTGGTGGCGCCTGAGCAGCCGCTCCGGGGAGCCCGTCACTTCGGATCCGGGCGACCGCGGGGGCCCGGCGCTCGCTCACGTGGTTCTCGCTCCGGCCGCGCCGCCTCAGCCGATCCTCGATATCGGGATCAGGTCTGGCAACGCCGGAAACTACACGGGGGAGCGGCGTACCAGCCATGTGATTCTCGACCTCCGGTTCCTTCCGCCGCGGACTCTGGGCGAGATGGTGTGCGGAGAAATGGAATACCGCGGAGGTCCGTGCAGCTTCAATCAAAGCCCACCCGTCAAGTCGCGCGTCAGTTGCCAGTGGGATCGCAACCTCGACGGGCTCCGCTGTTTATCGCGGAAGACGCTCCAGCTCGAGTGGACCATGAAGGCGCTTGAGACGCGGTTCGTGATGGGCCGCCAGCAACCCCTCTCCTCGGGCCAAGCTGTGGCGACACATCCGCCGACTCTTGCCGAGTTGCTCGAGAGCTGCCGCCGCGGGACGATCGCAGTTGGCTCCGAAGTGCGGGTTGCCAACCTTGGACCGGTCACACCGATCCTGTTGGTCCCTCGTGCCGGAGGATTGCCCCCATTTCTCTTCTACTCGGGGCTAACCTCGGACGCAGTGTTCGAACCCGATCTCGCGGTCGCATGGCTCTACCAGCCCGCGATGCCCCTCACCGTCAAGCTCGACTGGGACTATCCGGCGGCCGCCAACGAGGGGAGCCCCTTTGGGGAGATCGAGGCAAGCGGTCTCGGTGGCGGAGCTGTGGCGATTCAGCAACCCTATTGGGTTGTACATACCGACCTGGCGTACGAGGGGCCCGGAGTCCGGCTCTTCCGGACCGTGATCGCGCAAGGCCTGGCCCGCGGGCTGCTCCTCCTCGCCATCGACGAGAGCGACGACTCGCCTCACTTCGGCGCGATGCTTGTGGCCGTGGATGTCGTCGAACGAGGGCACTGTGGCGATCCTGTCCGGCCCACCACGGGAGACGCGCTCGACGGACCCGACGACAAGGGGAACTTCTCGGTTGACATCGAGCCGGGGTTCAAGGAAGCCGGGATCCAAGGCGCATACCGCGATGGATGTAGAACGACAGCCAAGTTGCACTGGGACCACCGGTACGGATTTGTGGTCGAGAGAGTTGCGGAGGATTGCCGAGATGACCTCCCCGCTCGGCTGGTGAAGATCAGCGACGACGGCTCCCTTGGCTTCATCGAGGCCGCAGCGAAGCCGCGATGAGGGCTTGACGACGGCGCGCGGCGCGTTCCGCTTTGACTCCGGGCCGGCTGCGCCGGCCGCAGGCTGCGCAGCCTCCATAAACCCCCGCGAAGACGAGAACCTCGGCGATGGGCAGGGCGTCGCAGCTTGCGGCGTACAGCCGCGCCGCCGAGAGTGGGCCAGATGCTAGGAGGGCAAGGCGGTCGGACCGGAGCGTAGCCGGAGGCTACGTGAGGATCCGAACCGCCGCAGCCCGACAACGCAGATGGTCCGCTATCGGCGGCGCAGGTTAGCGAGGAACGTGCCTATACCTGCGCCCAGCCAGCTTCGAGGCGGAACTCCATCACGTCGAACCAGCTGCCGTGGCCGGCGATCGCGTCGATCTCGGCCTGCACGATCAGGAGGTGCGCCTGCTCGATCTCGAGGAAGCGCGCGAAGAGCCCGCGGTACTCACTCGCCAGTGTGTCGACGAGCTGCGCATAGAAGCCGCTGGTCTGACGCTCGAGGTCGAGGGCGATCTTGAGCAACTCCATCTCCCCCTTCACGGCGATCGTGGGTTCCGGGTCGTGCGCCACCCTCGCCCTGGCTGCCTGCACCCAATCGACCTTCGGCAGCACGGTGGGCAGCTCGGGGGTGGACACCTTCCCGGTTGTGAGCCACTCCGCGAGGCGGCTCTCCAGGTAGGCGACGTGTCCCAACTCCTCCTTGGCGAGGGTCGCGAAGACCTTCTTCCCCTGCGGGTCGAGGATCTCCCCGGCGCCCTTGGCGTAGTGGTCGTGCACCTTGTGTTCGAAATCGATCGCAGTGGTAAGGGCTTCCTTCAGTTCCATGCCGTGTCTCCCCCCCGGGCCGTGTTGCCATCCCCAGGCCGCCCAAAGGATACCCGATTCGCCGGCCGTCGGCACCGCGCGGGGCCCCGGACGCACCGCGGCGCCGTGGAGTTCACGGCGCCGGGTGTGAAGGAGGAGAAAGGAGGAAGCAGCTTCACCCATTAATACGCACCCCGCGGGCGGTTTGTTTAGGGTGGCGTGCCGGAGCCGCGACTGGTACATATATCGTTTACTTTCATACATTAAGGAGAGTCTGTCGAACTCGGAGGGCGGCGTCCGGCCGGTTGGAAGTCGGTCCGGTTGTGGCGCAAAAGACACATCATCGAAACCCCTCGACCGCTCGTGGTCCGCGCTCGCGGGTGCGCGTGCTATGGTCTGCGGCCATGCCGGAACTGCCCGAGGTCGAGACCGTGCGTCGTTCGCTCGAGCCCCACCTCGTGGGCCGGCGAGTGGTGGAGGTCGAGGCGCGGCCGGTGCGGCTGCGGGAAGGAATCGAGCCCGCCGATTGGCAGGCTCGCATCGAGGGAACGCGTTTCACGGCCCTGGAGCGCCGCGGCAAGTACCTGATCGCGCACGGAGAACGGGCCGCGGCGCTGTTCCACCTCGGGATGTCGGGCCGCCTCGTCCTTGCCCGGCCACAGGAGGCGTTCGCCCCTCACACCCACCTCGTCCTCCGGCTGGAAGGGGGGTTGGAGGTCCGTTTCGTCGATCCGCGTCGCTTCGGCGTGGCGGTGGTGCTGGAACCCGGGGCCCTGGCCACGCACCCATCCCTCGCGGGGCTCGGTCCGGACCCTTTGTGCGGTGATGCCGTAGCGGCGCTCACCGCGGCCGCCCGCTCGCACACCCCGATCCGTTCGCTGCTGCTCGACCAGCATGTGCTCGCCGGGCTCGGCAACATCTACGCCAACGAGGCACTGGCGCTGGCGCGGATCTCGCCGCTGCGTCGTGCCGACAGGATTGCGCCGCGGCGGCTGGTGGCACTGGCGGCGGCCGTGCGGCAGGTGTTGACCGCGGCACTGGAGGCCGGGGGCACGACGCTGCGCGACGGCGGCTTCGTCGATGCGGCGGGGGGCGGCGGTTACTTCGCCGTCAAGCTCGGGGTGTACGGGCGAGAAGGCCAGCCATGCCCGGCGTGCGGGGGCGCGATCGTTCGCCGCGTCCTCGCCGGGCGGTCGGCGTTCTACTGCCCGCGCTGCCAGCGTTGACGACCGGCCGCCGGGGGACCGGCCCGAAACGAAGGAAGCCGCCTCGCGGCGGCTTCCGGGTTCGGAATCGGTGGGGACGGAGGGGTTAGCGGCGGCCCTCGCGTCGCGGGCCGCGGTCGCGACCCCCGGGGCGGTCGCCGTGCGGGCGGCGGCGCTCGCCCTCGCCCTCGCCGGACTCGGGGGTGTACCCCTCGGGCGGCGGGATCAGGGCGCGGTGGGAGAGCTTGATGCGGTCGCTGCCGTCGATGCCGATGATCTTGACCTTGATCTTGTCACCCAGCTTGATTACGTCCGTGACCTCGCGGGTGCGCTCCCAGGCCAACTCGGAGACGTGCAACAGGCCGTCGCGGTTTGGCAGAATCTCGACGAACGCGCCGTACGGCTCGATGCGCTTGACGGTGCCCTCGAAGATCTCGCCGACCTGCGGCTGCCGGGTGAGGCCCTCGATGATCTGCACCGCGCGGTTCGCCGCCGCCTCGTCGGCGGTCGCGATCTCGACGCGGCCGTCATCCTCGATGTTGATCTTCGCGCCCGTCTCGTCCTGAATGGCACGGATCGTCTTGCCGCCGGGTCCGATGACGTCGCGGATGTTGTCGGGGTTGATCGTGATCGTGATGATGCGCGGCGCGTAGCTGGAGATGTCCGGCCGCGGCTGGGCGATCGTCGCTTCCATGATGTCGAGGAGGTGGAGGCGGCCGCGGTGGGCCTGCTCGAGGGCGCGCTCCATGACCTCTCGCGGCAGCCCGCCGATCTTGATGTCCATCTGCAGGGCGTTGATCCCGTCGCGCGTTCCGGCGACCTTGAAGTCCATGTCGCCGTAGTGGTCTTCCTGTCCCGCGATGTCGGTGAGGACGGCGTGGCGAACGCCGTCGGACACAAGACCCATCGCCACGCCGGCCACCGGCGCCGCGATCGGCACCCCGGCGTCCATGAGCGAGAGGGTGCCGCCACACACCGTGGCCATCGACGAGGAGCCGTTGGATTCCAGGATGTCGGAGACCACCCGCAGGGTGTAGGGGAACGCGTTCTTGTCCGGCATGACGGGACCGAGGGCGCGACGGGCCAGGTTGCCGTGGCCGATCTCGCGCCGGCCGGGGCCGCGCATGAACTTGACCTCGCCCACCGAGAACGGCGGGAAGTTGTAGTGCAACAGGAAGCGCTGGTGGCTCTCGCCCTCGAGAGCCTCGATGACCTGCATGTCGTCGGATGTGCCGAGGGTGCACGTCACGAGCGCCTGGGTCTCGCCCCTGGTGAACAGAGCGGATCCGTGCGTCCGGGGCAGTATGCCGACCTCGCACGTGACCTTGCGGACCTCGTCGAACGCCCTGCCGTCGAGGCGCTCACCCTTGGCGAGGATGGCGCTGCGGAACTGCTCCTTGACCATGTCGTGGAAGATGGCCTTGGCCCATGGCCCCTTCTCGGGCCTCTCGGCCTCGGGGACGGAGGCGACGGCGTCGTCCTCGACCCGGTCGACGGCATCCACCTGCTCGAACTTGCCCCGCACGCGCAGCGCAACATCGAGCGGACCGGAAAAGCGCTGCCGGATCCCGTTGGCGAAGTCCTCCGGCCAGGGAGCGACCGGTGGCGCCCAGGTGGGCTTGGGCTTGCCGACTTGGTCCTTGAGGCGGCGCTGGGCCGCGATGATGTTCTTGATCTCGCGGTGGGCGAGGTCGATGGCGTCGAGGATCTGCGCCTCCGACACGCCGCGCGCTCCGGCCTCGACCATCACGACCGCGTTCTCGGTGCCGGCGACCACGATCTCGAGCGCGGCCTCCGCACGTTGCTGGTGCGTGGGGTTGACGACGAGCTGGCCGTCGACGAGCCCCACCCGAACCGCGCCCACCGGGGTGTCGAACGGACACCCCGAGACCATGAGCGCCGCCGAGGCGCCGTTGATCGCAAGGACGTCCGGGTCGTTGACCCCGTCGGCCGACAGGACGAAGCCGATGATCTGGGTCTCGTGGGTGTAGCCCTTCGGGAAGAGGGGCCGGAACGGCCGGTCGATCAGCCGGGAGGTCAGGATCTCTTTCTCGGTCGGGCGGCCCTCGCGCTTGAAAAAGCCGCCGGGGATACGGCCGCCAGCGTACGTGCTCTCGCGATAATCCACGGTGAGCGGGAGGAAGTCCACGCCTTCCCGCGTGTCCTTGCGGAAGCATGCGGTGACCAGCACCAACGTCTCGCCGAAACGCACCAAGCAGGCCCCATCGGCCTGCTTGGCGACCTTCCCGACTTCGAGTTCCAGTGCTCTGCCTTCGATTTCAACTTTCTCAGTGACGACCATGATGCTCCTTTGGCTGTGCGGCGGACCGGCTCTAGCGGCGCAGACCAAGCCGCTCGATCAGCGCCCGGTACCGGGCGAGATCCTTCCGCCGGAGGTACTCCAGCAGGCGCCGCCTCTGTCCCACCAGCATGAGGAGGCCGCGGCGGGAGTGGTGATCCTTTGCGTGGATCTTGAAATGCTCGGTGAGGTACTCGATGCGCTTTGTAATGAGAGCAACCTGCACCTCGGGCGAGCCGCTGTCGTGATCGTGACGGCGGAAATCCGAGATGATCTGCTCCTTGTTGGTTACGAATTCACGTTCGCTCATCGTCTGCTCCGCATCTCCACGTCAAGTCCCCGGTGGCGGGGAGGGTTGTCACTATATCACGTCTTTGCCGGGGCCTCAACGTCCGCAAGCACCATGCGCGGGGCCACGTTGACGGTGCGGGCGCGGGCGAGGAACGCGAGGGTGACGCCAACCCCCACCAGGTCCCCGGACCGGTCGCGCACGGCCACCGGGGACCCGGGGACGTAGTTGCCATCCGCTTCGCGCACCGCCACTTCCTGGCCGTGCATGAAGTGGTCCATCGCGGTCGGGTTGAGCGTCACCTCCGGGAACGGCAGGATGGCTGAAGCGAGGGAAACGAACGCTCCGGCCTGGACCTCCTGCGGGCGGTTGGCGAGCGTTTCCGCGCTCACCGCGTCCTCGACGAGCCACGGCCCGATGCGGACGCGGCGCAGAGAGGCAAGATGGCCGCCGCAACCGAGCGTCTCGCCGATGTCGTGCGCGAGGGAGCGCAAGTACGTGCCGGAGGAGCACGTCACCGCAAAGCCGACGCGGTCCGGCCCCACGACCGTCAGCATCATGCTCTGCACCGTCACCCGCTTGGGCTGAAGCGGGACCTCTTCCCCCGCGCGCGCCAGCTCGTAGAACTTCCGCCCGCCGGTCTTCTTGGCGGAGTAGGGAGGCGGGAGTTGCTCGATCTCGCCGGAGAAGCGCGCCGCAAGGCCGGCGATCACGCTCTCCGAGAGCTCGGGCACGGGCCTCGCCGCGGCGAGCGGTTCCCCCTCGCCGTCGTAGGTCGTCGTCCCCCAGCCGAGGCGGATCTCGCCGTGGTAGGTCTTCTCCCAGGCCAGCACGTACTGCTGCAGGCGCGTGGCCTTGCCGATGCACAGGAGCAACAGCCCAGTGGCCGCCGGGTCGAGGGTGCCGGTGTGACCGATGCGACGCTCCTTGAGCGCCCGGCGCGCCGCCTGGACGACGTCGTGGGAGGTCGGCCCGGCCGGCTTGTCCACGAGGAGGAACCCGCTGCGGGAGAAGCTCATGAGGACTCCGCGACAGGGAGGGCGGCGGCGAGCAGCGCGCGCCTTGCCTCGGCGAGGCTGCCCTCGATGGTGCAGCCCGCCGCGTTGCGGTGGCCGCCGCCGCCGAACGCCCGGGCGACCGATTGGACATCGACGTCGCCGCGCGAGCGCAGCGAGACGCGTACGGCGCCGTCGGCAAGCGCCTTGAGGAAGACGGCGACTCGCACGCCGTCGATGGCGCGCGGGATGTTGACGAGGTTCTCCGTGTCCTCCGGGTGGGCGCCCGCCCGCGCGAGCATTGCGCGGTCACAGGCGATGACCGCCAGCCGGCCGCCGGCCAGCAGCTCGAGCGTGGAGAGCACCTCGGCCGTCAGACGCACGACCCGCGCGGGGGTATGTTCCCAGAGCGCCTCCGCGATCTTGTCCGGTTTCGCGCCGGCAGCCACCAGTCTGGCGGCGGCCTCGAACGCCCGGGGCGTGGCGTTCGAGTAGCGGAAATCGCCGGTGTCCGTGACGAGCGCCGCGTACAGGTTGGTGGCCATGCTCGCCGTCACCTCGAGGCCGGCGTCTTCGGCCATCGCCAGCACCATCTCTCCGACCGCGGGGGCGTCCTCGTCCACGACGTTCACCTCGCCGTAAAGGGCGTTCTCGAGGTGGTGGTCGATGTTGAGCAGCGGCATCCGGTCGAGTCCCGCCAGGGCGGGGCGGTCGAGATCGGGGCACTCCAGAAGGACGCCGAGGTCGAAATCCCGCTCGAACCCGGCGGGTAGCTCGTCCTGAACCCGGACCGTTTCGAGGCCGGGGAGGAACGCGAGCGACGCGGGGTGCGGGTCGCGGTTCACGATCGTGGCCGCGACGCCCAGCGCCCGGGCGACCTCGGCGAACCCGAGTTCGGAGCCCAGCGCATCCCCATCGGGGGCGCTGTGCGAGGTGATCAACACGCGCCTGGCGCGCTTCAGCCGGGCGAGCGCGGCGCCGGGATCCCGTGTCGCCTCACTCATCGCTGTTCCCCCGGCGAGGCTCGTCGCCCCTGACCGCTCCGTCCGTTGCATCTTGGTCGTCCCGAGCCCCGAGCTCCGAGTCCCGAACTCCGGCGCCCGGCTCCTGGCCGGCCTCGCTCTCGTCGGTCTCCGGCCGGTTGGCGGCGATCTCGTCCAGGACCCGGGCGATGCGGTCGGCGCGCTCGAACCCGAGATCCCGCTTGAACTCGAGGTCCGGCGGGTTGTGCATTCGCATGCGCTTCGCGCTCTCGTGGCGGAGGAAGCCGCGCGCCTGAACGAGGCCGTCGGCGGCCTGGCGCACGCGCTCGTCGTCGCCGAAGACCGAGAAGAAGGCGCGGGCCATCTTCAGGTCGCCGGAGAGCTCGACGGCGGAGATCACGACGCCGGACAGGCGCGGGTCCTTGACCTGGGTGAGGAGGAGTTCCGAGAGCACCTCCCGCATCGCATGCGCCAGCCGTTCGCGGCGCACGAGGGCGTCACGCACGAATCACCTCCTACCGCACCTGGACGACGTCGACTCGCTCGTCGAGTACGACGCCCGGAAAACTGTCGTTCACCAGGTCGAGGGCGCGCGCGACGGTGCCGCGCGCCGCCTCGGCGTCGGTTGCGAGCGCGCTGATCGCCAGCCCCGCGCGCTGGTGCAGTTCCTGGTGGTCGCTCTCGACGACGAGCACCGCCAGGCGGTGCCGCATCCGCTCGACGAGCGATCGCACGTCCTGGCGCTTGTCCTTGAGAGACCGAGCCCCGGGCAGGTGCAGCTCCACCTGCGCCACGGCCACGAAAAGAGGCGTCTTGCCGCTCATCCCCGGGTCCCCGTCGGACCCCGGGCCCCGGAGCTCGGACCCCAGGCTCGCATCACGCCTCGCGCGCCACTTCCACGGTGCGATACGCCTCGATGACGTCGCCCTGCTTGATGTCGTGGTACTTCTCGAGACCGATGCCGCACTCGAAGCCGTTCTTGACCTCGGACGCGTCGTCCTTGAACCGTTTGAGCGAGGCGAGGTTGCCCTCCCAGATCAGGACGTTGTCGCGCAGCAGGCGCGCCTTGGCGGTGCGCACGATCGTTCCCTCGAGCACCATGCAGCCTGCGATCGTTCCCACCTTGGAGACCTTGAACACCTCGCGGACTTCGGCCCGGCCGAGCTCCTCCTCCTTGAACGTCGGCTTGAGCATCCCGAGCATTGCCTTCTGCAGCTCGTCGGTGAGGTGGTAGATGACCGAGTACAGGCGGACGTCCACCTTCTCGCGTTCCGCCAGCTCCTTGGCCGAGCGCTCGGGGCGCACGTTGAACCCGATGACGATCGCCTGAGACGCGGACGCGAGCAGGATGTCGTTGGCTGTGATCGCGCCGACCGACGCGTGGATGACGTTGATCGCCACCTCGTCGGTGGAGAGTTTGGCAAGGGTGTCGCGCAGCACCTCGACCGAACCCTGCACGTCGGCCTTCAGCACGAGGTTGAGCGCCTTGACCTCGTCGGCCTTGATCTTGTCCATCAAGCCCTCGAGGGTGACCTTGCGGTTGCTGGCCATCTGCTCCTCGCGCTGCTTGGCCTGACGGTGGCCGGCCACGTCGCGCGCCCGCGCCTCGTCCTCGACGACCTGGAACGTGTCGCCAGCCTCGGGGATGTCCTCGAGGCCCATGATCTCGACGGCCTCGGACGGCCTCGCCGTGCGCACCGGCTTACGGCCGGTGTCGAGCATCGCGCGGACGCGACCGTAGGTCGAGCCGGCAAAGAAACAATCGCCCTGGGCGAGTGTGCCCTGCTGGACCAGTACGGTCGCGACGACCCCGCGGCCGCGCTCCTTGCGGGCCTCGAGCACGGTGCCGCGGGCCGGACCCTCGCGAACGGCTTTGACATCCGCCATTTCCGTGACCAGGAGGATCACCTCGAGGAGTTCGTCGATCCCCTGGCTCTTGGTGGCCGACACCTGCACCACCGGCGTCTCGCCGCCCCAACCCTCGAGGAGGACCTCATGTTGTGCGAGTTCCTGCTTGACACGCTCCGGGTTGGCGTTGGCCTTGTCGATCTTGTTGATCGCCACGATCAGGGGCACGTGGGCGGCGCGTGCGTGGTTGATCGCCTCGACCGTCTGCGGCATGACGCCGTCGTCGGCCGCCACCACCAGCACCACGATGTCGGTCACCTTGGCGCCACGGGCGCGCATCTGCGTGAACGCCGCGTGGCCCGGGGTATCGATAAACACGACCGGCTTGTCCTTGTGAACGATGCGCGACGCGCCGATGTGCTGCGTGATGCCACCGGCCTCGCCTGCGGCCACGCGGGTCGAGCGGATGGCGTCGAGCAGCGAGGTCTTGCCGTGGTCCACGTGGCCCATCACGGTCACGACCGGGGGGCGGGGCTCCGGCTTGACGTCCGAGTCCGCCGCTTCCTCCTGCTGGAGGTCGATTTCCTCCTCGAAGCTCACGACCATGGCCTCGATGCCCAGCTCCTCGCAGATTTGCTCCGCGAGCTCCTGGGGCAGGGCCTGGTTGGCCGTGACCAGGATCTTCTTGAAGATCAGGTACGCCATGAGGTCCTTGACCAGCACGTTGAGCTTCTCGGCCAGCTCCCGGACGGTGACGGCCTCCGACAGGTAGACGGGGCCCTCGGGCTTGAGGCCGTCGCGGAAAGAAACCGTGACGATCCGCGCTTCGGCCGGGGCCTCCCCGCGCTCGCGCCGGGGGCGGTGCATCGGCCTCCCGCGCCCGCCCGGGGAAACCGGGGGTCGCGGTGCCGCAGGGCCTTCGGCAGCGGCCCGGACTTTGGACTCCTCGAACTTGGCCAGCAGGTCGCGGATTTCGTCGGCGTCCGCGGCCGCCTTGGCCTTCCGGGAGGATTTCCCCCGGCCTGGGACGGCCGGCTTCTCGGCCGGCTTGGCGGCCGCAGCCTGCTTAGCCGCCATGATGCGCTGCCGCACCTCGTCGTCCGAGAGCTCGCGGAGTTGGGACTCGAGGGGCGCCTTGGCGCCCTTCTTGGCCGGCCTGGCGGTCTCGCGCACGGCCGTGGCCTTGGGTTTGGCGGATTGGGGCGCCGGCGCGACCGGCGGCGGAGCCGATGCGGCCTCGACGGGTGCCTCGGCGAGGACTGGCTCGGCCTTGGCGGCCTTGGCGCCCTTTGCCGCGCGCGCCGGCTTCACCGGTGCGGCGGGCGCTTCCTCCAGCGACGCGGCCGGCTCGGGCGCAAGTTCCGCGGCCGCCTCGGCCTCGATCGGAGCCGCCTCGGGCATGGTCTCGACGGCCGGCTCGGTCTCCCCGGCAGCGGCAGCCTCGGGCTCGTCCGCCGCCCTGGCGGCGTGTTTCGCCGACGCCGGCACCGCCAGCGCGGCGAGGTTCGGGACCTCGTCGGGGAGCTCCTCGTCGAGGCCGACTCCCCGGCGTCCCGGGCGGCGGCGCTTCAAACGCTCGACCGGCGGCGCCGGCGCCTTGCGCTGCTCCTCCGGGCTCGCGGCCGCCTGACGCACGATCACCTCGCGCGGGCGCCGGACGAGCGTCTGTCCGGTGATGATGTCGCGCACCGTCGACAGGTCGAGGGTGTTCTCCGCAGTGGTGACGTCCACGCCGATGGAGCGCAGCTTGAAGATCAGCTCCTCGACCGAAACGCCCATTTGCTGGGCCAAATCGCCGACACGAAACACCTGCGGCATGCTCTACTCCTCGAGGCCCGCGGGAGCTTGCGCCGCGAGCGCCGTCTTCGCCGCTGCGATCAGCTTGGCAGCGGAATGAGGCCCGATTCCCGGGATTTCCATGAGCTTCTCGGGGTCGGCGGCGGCGAGCGCGCTGGCATGGGAAAACCCATGCTCCAGCAGCCTCTCGCGCATCTTGTCGCTGATCCCGGCCAGATCCTCGAGCGGCAGGTGGGTGTCGTAGTCGATCGTGGCGGACGGCTCGGCGTCCGCAGCAACGTCTTCGGTAACCCCCTCCACCTGGCGCAGCATGGCGGCCAGCGCCGCCGCAACCTCGTCCTTGACGGCTTCCTCGCTCTTGATTTCGATGCGGCACCCGAGTAGGCGTGAGGCCAGGCGCACGTTCTGGCCGCGCTTGCCGATGGCGAGCGAGAGCTGCTCGTCGGACACGATCACGTCGAGCACCGTCTCGTTCCGTTCGTGCACCAGGGGCTCGCCGTGCTCGTCCTGGGCGGGCTTCCCGTCTGTGTCGGTGATCGGGATCCTCGTCGACTGCTCCCGCAGCGCCACCCGGTTGATCTTCGCGGGGGCCAGCGCGCTCTGGGCGAACGTCACGATGTCCTGGTTGTACGGGATGATATCGACCTTCTCTCCCTTGAGCTCGCGCATGATTGCCTGTACGCGCGAGCCCTTCATACCGACGCAAGCGCCGACCGGGTCCACGTCGCGGTCGCGGGACGCCACCGCAACCTTGGCGCGCTCGCCAGGCTCGCGGACGCACCCCTTGACGATGACGGTGCCGTCGTAGATCTCCGGCACCTCCATCTCGAGCAGCTTGATCAGCAGCTGGGGCGCGGTGCGGGAGAGGACGACCTGCGGCTTGTTGGCGTCCTTGGTGACATCCACGATCACGGCCCGGATCCGGTCGCCCTGGCTGTAGCGCTCGTGCCGCACTTGGTGCTGGCGTGTGACCACACCCTCGGTTCGCCCGAGCTCGATCACGATGTCGCCGCGCTCGAAACGCTTGACGATGCCGTTGACGAGCTCGCCTTGCTTGCCGATGTAGTCGTTGTAGATGTTGTCGCGCTCGGCCTCGCGTACGCGCTGGAAGAGCATCTGGCGGGCGGCCTGCGCTGCGATGCGGCCGAGCGACGCCGTATCCAGCTCGCCGAGAACGATCTCGCCGCCGACCTCGACGCCGGGCTCGATCTCGCGCGCCTCTTCGAGGAGGATCTCCGCGGTCGGATCGGTGACCTCCTCCGCGGTGGCCACCACGGTTCGCACCCGGAACGACGACATCTCGCCCGTCTCCAAATCGATGTGGGTGCGGACGCCTCTCTCGCGGTAATGCTTTCTCGCCGCCTGCGAGATTGCATCCTCGAGCGCCGCGACCAGCCGCTCCGGTTCGATCTCCCGCTCGTGGGAGACCTGGCGGATCAGGTTGCCGAGTTCCATCTTCATCGCCTACATCCTTCCCCGGGACTTCGCTCTCTTGAGGCTCTCACCAAGGTCCGGGGCGAGGCGGGTCTCGAAGACCTGGCCCTCGGGGAGCTCCCGGGTGGCCCCGGAGCGGTCGCGGACGCGGATCACGCCGTCGGCGCACCCCTCCAGCAACCCGTTGACGACCCGGGGCGCGGGCCAGGCGGGGCACATCCGCACCCGCACCGCGCATCCCTCGAAGCGAGCGAAATCCTTTTTGTTATATAGTTTGCGATCAATTCCAGGGGACGACACCTCGAGGGTGAACGCAGCCGGGAACGGGTCATCCGCATCGAGGAGCACGCTCGCCTGACGGGAGACCGTCTCGCAGTCCGCGAGCGTCACGCCGCCCTCCTCGCGGTCGAGGAGCAGGCGGACGACCGGCTTGCGGGCCGTGCCGGCCACCTCGACGGCCAACAACTCGACCCCCTCGCTCGCGGCGAGGCGGCCCAGCCGTGCCAGGAGATCATCGGAAAGACGCGTCATTATCCCCTTCGCTTCCGAAAAAAAAGTGGGACCGGAGTCCCACTTTCTCTTCGAAAGCAGCAACCGACCTCTTATACACCCCTTTTTTGTGCATTTCAAGCGCACGGACGCCGCTGCCCGCGCCCCGCGGCACCCCCTGCCGGCCGGCGATGCGGGCGTGCGGATTTCGGGGCGGGAAGCCCGCCGGGAAATGGTTGTGATTGCCCGGAGGCGGTGCTACTGTAACCGCCGTGTCAAGAATGTTGGCGCCAGCCGGGAACCCCGCCAGGGGGAGATCGTGATGAAGAAGCCCAAGATCACGGTGATCGGCGCCGGGAACGTCGGCGCCACCACCGCCCAACGGCTCGCCGAGGGGCAGTTGGGTGACGTCGTCCTCGTGGACATCGTTGGCGGGGTGCCGCAGGGAAAGGCGCTCGACCTGTACCAGGCGGCGCCGGTCGTACATCACGATTGCATGCTCTTGGGCGCCAACGACTACGATGCGACCGAGGGCTCGGACATCATCGTGATGACCGCGGGCCTCGCGCGCAAGCCCGGGATGAGCCGCGACGACCTGCGGGACGCCAACGCCCAGGTCGTAGCCGAGTGCATCTCGCGCGCGGTGCGCAAGTCACGCGACTCGATCATCATCATGGTGACGAACCCGCTCGACGTGATGTGCGAGGTCGCGCGCCGCGTGTCGGGTTTCCCGCGCGAGCGCCTGTTCGGCATGGCCGGAATCCTCGATACCGCGCGGATGCGGGCGTTCATCGCGATGGAGTTGGGCGTCTCGACCGAGAGCGTGTTCGCACTCGTGCTCGGCGGTCACGGCGACAGCATGGTGCCGATCCCGCGCTACACCACTGTGAGCGGCGTCCCGCTGCCGGAATTGCTGCCCAAGGAGCGCATCGAGGAGATCGTGCGGCGCACCGCCCAGGGCGGCGGGGAGATCGTCAAGCTCCTGGGGACCGGCTCGGCGTACTACGCGCCGGCCGCCGGCGTGTACGAGATGGTTGATTCCATCGTCAAGGATCGCAAGAAGATCCTGCCCTGCGCGGTGTACTTGCAGGGGGAGTTCGGCCTGAAGGACGTGTATGTCGGCGTTCCGGCAAAGATCGGCATCCGGGGTGTCGAGGGTGTGTTCGAGCTCAAGCTCACGGCGGACGAGCAGGCGCTCCTCCACAAGAGCGCGGGCGACGTCGCGGCGCAGGCGGCCAAATTGCCGGCCGCCCTCCCAAAGGCATGACCCGCGGGATACGAGCGACCGTAAGGACCGGGGATGGGACGGATCTGATGTCCGCTTCCCGCCTCGTGCCAGTGGTAGGTAAGGGCTGACGGCCCAGGAAGGGAGGAACATCATGTTGAAGAAGATTGGTTTGATCGGCGGCGGTTACATCGGCGGGGTGCTCGCCCAGGAGATCGCGAAGCGTGGGCTGGCACGGGAGGTCGGGCTGACGGACCCGGCCCCGATGCCGAACCCGAGTGATGCGCCCGAGCGGCAGGAGGTGGTCAAGAAGCAGTCGGTCTCGATCGGCAAGACCCTCGACATCGCGGAGGGGTTGCCGACGATCCGCCACGACATCAAGCTCGTCGGCTCCAAGGACTATTCGGCGCTGGCCGGGGCGGAGCTCGTCATCAACACCGCGGGCGTGCCGCGCAAGGCGCGTCCCGACGGCACCTTTCCCAGCCGTGAAGAGCTGCTTACCATCAACCTCAAGGTGACGCTCGAGGTGGCGAAGGGGATCAAGCAGTACTGTCCCGACGCGATGATCATCTCGATCGCCAACCCGCTCGACGCCATCGTCTTCACCCTCGACAAGCGCCTGGCCCCCCCGAAGAACAAGCTGTTCGGCATGGCCGGCGTGCTCGACTCGGGACGGTACTGCTACTTCGTGGCCGAAGCGGCGAAGGTGTCGGTCGAGAACGTCAACGCGCTGGTGCTCGGCGGCCACGGCGACGACATGGTGCCGGTGCGCAGCTCCTGCCAGATCGCCGGCATCCCGGTCGGCAAGTTCCTCGACGCGGACACCCTGGCCAAGATCGAGGCGCGGACCCGCAAGGCCGGCGGCGAGGTCGTCGGACTGCTCGGCTTCGGTTCCGCGTTCGTATCGCCCGCATGGGCGGCGCTGGAGATGGCCGAGGCCGTGATTTTCGACAAGCGCAAGATCATCCCCGTATGCGCCAAACTCGACGGCGAGTACGGCGTCAAGGGACTGTTCGTCGGCGTGCCCTGCATCGTCGGCAGGAACGGCATCGAGAAGATCATCGAGCTCGATCTCACCGACGAGGAGAAGACGGCGTTCGCCAAGTCGGTCGCCGGCGTCGGCAAGACCTGCGGCGAGGCCGAGGAGATGTTGAAGACGCTGTAGAGACCGGGGACCGGGGTCCGGAAGAACGTGGCCGGTGGCCAGTGGCCGGCAACGGACAGCGGACCGGGACCCGGAGAAGCAAGAAGGTTGGGGAGGGCGGAGCGCGGCTCCGCCCTTTTCCTTGCCCGGCGGTGACCGTGTGGCGACTGGGGGCGTACAATCACCGGCCGTCAGGAGGTAGCCATGACCCGATCCATCACCCTCACCCTTGCCGCCGCCCTCGCGGCCACCGCCATGCCGCTCGCGGCGCAGGAGGTCCACGGCATCCACCCAGCCAACATGGACACCAGCGCCAAGGCGTGCCAGGACTTCTTCCAGTACGCCGACGGCGGCTGGATCAAGGCGCACCCGATCCCGGCGGAGTACCCGCGCTGGGGCACGTTCAACGTGCTCGCCGAGGAGAACCGCGACAAGCTGCACGGCATCCTCGAGGCCCTGGCGGCGCGCAAGGACCTCGTCCCCGGCTCGGACGACCGCAAGCTCGCCGATTTCTGGGGCTCGTGCATGGACGAAAAGGCGATCGAGGCCGCCGGCGCCAAGCCGATCGAGCCCGAGCTCGCGCGCATTGCGGCGATCAAGACGCCGGCCGAGCTCCAGGCCGAAGTGGCCCGGCTGCAGAGCGACGGCGTGCGGGTGCTCTTCGGCTTCGGCTCGGAGCAGGACCGCAAGAACAGCGACGAGGTGATCGCCTCGCTGCGCCAGGGCGGCCTCGGCCTGCCCGACCGCGACTACTACCTCAACGAAGACGCCCGCTCCAAGCAGATCCGCGAGAAGTACGCAGACCATATGGCGCGCATGTTCGAGCTGCTGGGGGACGGCGCGGCGCAGGCCAAGGCCGAGGCCGCGACGGTCCTCGCCCTCGAGACCGATCTCGCCAAGATCTCGATGACGCGGGTCGAGCAGCGCAACCCCGACAACACCTACCACCGCATCCCCATCGCCGAGCTCGCCAAGCTCGCGCCCGACTTCGACTGGCCGGTGTACCTCCGCGCCCAGGAGACGCCGGCGATCGCCAGCCTCAACGTGGCGCAGCCGGAGTTCGTCCGCGGGGTCGGCGCGCTCCTCGCCAGGGTCCCGCTCGAGCAGTGGAAGACCTACCTGCGCTGGCACCTCGTCAGTTGGGCGGCGCCGCAGCTCTCCTCGCCGTTCGTCAACGAGGCGTTCGACTTCCGCGGGAAGGTGCTGCAGGGCACCGAAAAGATCGAGGAGCGGTGGCAGCGCTGCGTCGGCGCCACCGACCGGCAGCTCGGGTTCGCGCTCGGACGGCTTTACGTCGAGAAGTACTTCCCTCCCGAGGCCAAGAAGCAGGCCGACGAGCTGGTCCACAACCTGATCGCCGCGCTGCGCGCCGACATCGGCACCCTCGACTGGATGAGTCCGGCGACGAAGAAGGCGGCGATCGCCAAGCTCGACGCTTTCACGCCGAAGATCGGTTACCCGGACAAGTGGCGCGACTACTCGAAGTACCAGGTCGCGGCCGACTCGTACCTGACGAACGTCCGGCGCGGCGACCAGTACGAGTTCCACCGCACGATCGACAAGATCGGCCAGCCGGTCGACCGCACCGAGTGGGGGATGACCCCGCCAACCGTCAACGCCTACTACAACCCGTCGCGCAACGAGATCGTCTTCCCCGCCGGGATCCTGCAGCCGCCGTTCTTCGACCCGAAGGCCGACCCCGCGGTGAACTACGGCGCGATCGGTGCGGTGATCGGCCACGAGATGACGCACGGGTTCGACGACCAGGGGCGCAAGTTCGACGCCAAGGGGAACCTCAAGGAGTGGTGGACGCCGCAGGACGCGAAGAACTACGAGGCGCGCGCCGCGTGCGTCGAGAAGCAGTTCGCGGCGTACGAAGTGCAGCCCGGCCTGCACGAGAACGGCAAGCTCGTCCTCGGCGAGAGCATCGCGGACCTCGGCGGGCTGACGATCGCCCACATGGCGTACGAGGCGAGCCTGGCGGGAGCAAAGCCTCCCGTGATCGGCGGGCTAACCGCGGACCAGCGCTTCTTCCTGGCGTTCGCCCGCGTCTGGGCGGGGGCGGCGCGCCCCCAGTTCGAGCAGATGCAAGTCCGGGTGGACCCACACCCGGCGATGCAGTTCCGCGCGATCGGCGCGCCGTCGAACATGCCGGCGTTCGCCGCCGCGTTCGGCTGCAAGCCGGGAGACCCGATGGTCCGCGCCGAGCAGTGCCGGATCTGGTAAGTGGCCGGGGGGCGGAGTTCCTGCTGCCGGACTCCGCTCCCCGCGTTTCGACGGGGCCGGGCCGCCTTACCTGCTGCGCGTGACGCCGATGCGCGGGCAGCGGACGGCGAGCGGGCAGCGCGAGCACCACGGCGAGACCGGCTGGCAGAGCTGCTGTCCGAACGTCACCAGAAGGTCGTTGATGTCGATCCAATAGGCTTTCGGCAGGACTCTTTCCAGGGCGTGCTCGGTCTGCTCCGGCGTTCGGGCCCGCACCAGGCCGAGGCGGTTCGAGATCCGGTGCACGTGGGTGTCGACGCAGATCGCCGGGAAACCGAAGCCGAGGCCGAGGACGAGGTTCGCCGTCTTGCGGCCGACGCCCGGGAAGGCGAGCAGCGCGTCGCGGTCGCCCGGGACGTGCCCGCCGTGCTCGGCCACGATGCGCCGCGCGATCGCCCGGATCTGCCTCGCCTTGGTGTTGTAGAAGCCGGCGGGAAAGATCAGTTCGGCGATCCGCGCCTCGTCGAGCTTCGCGACCCCCCGCGGCGTCGCGGCCACCGCGAACAGGCGCGCGCTCGCCTCGGCGGTGACCGCGTCCTTGGTGCGTAGCGAGATCACGCACGCCACGAGCAACCGGAACGGGTCGCGGGCGCGCTCGACTTCGGCCAGCGTCGTCGGTTTGACGGTCGCTCGAACCGCTTCGAGCCGCGGGACGAGCCAGCGGGCGCCGATCCCGGCTCGCGGGACTCGGCCCGTCACGGTCGTCCCCATGTGGCAACTCCACCCCCGCTCGGCTCTTCGCCGCCGCCGCTCCTCGGCGCCGCCGCTTCGACCGTTGCGGCGGCCGAGCGGTCGGGCCGCGAGGCCATCACCAGGACGAGCATCCCGACCGCGGCGCCGGCGAGCCCTGGCTCGAGGCCGGCGGGCAGGTGGGCGCGGACGCACTCGAGCGCGATGTCGGTCGCGGCGCCCGCGAGCATCCCGAACGCCGCGCCGCGGGGCCCGGCGCCCTTCCAGGCGAGCCCGACGGTGAACACGGGGAGAAACGCAGCGGTGAAGAACCCCCACCCCATGATCGCGAGCAGCGCCACGGTTCGCCCGCTGGCGGCGCCCAGGCCCGCGGCCGCGAGCGCCAGGACGACCGTCGTCACCCGGGCGGCCGTCAAGCCGCGCACCGGCTTGCCCAGCGCGGAGGGGAGGTCGCGGGTGACGGCCGCCGCACCCAGGTTGAGGAACGAGGCGGCGGTGGACATCAGCGCCGCCAGCACGACGACGCCTGCGGCCAGTTCCGCCCACGGTCCCAGCAGCGCCATCGTGCGTGGGGCGAGGTCGTCGGGTCGTGCGAGCGTGACCGCGCCGCGCGCCGTGAGCGCCGAGCCTGCGAGGCCCACGGCGAGCCACACCGAGAGGGTGACGGCGAGCGCGAGCGTGAGCACGGCCGGCAGCTTGCGCAGTTGCTCGCGGGAGCGCAGGAAGAAGAACTTCTGGATGTAGTGCGGTTGGGCGCACGTCCCGACGCAGAAGAGAAGGAACCACGCGAGGGCGCGGGACGCGGGGACGGCCCCGAAGCTGCCGAGCAGCGCCGGGCTGGTGTGGCGGACGGTCTCGAGCGCCGCGGCCGGTCCGCCGGCCGCGGCGAGCGCGGCGCCCGCGAGAAGCAGCGCGAGGACGGCCATCGTCGCGCCCTGCACGGCGTCGGCGAGGAGACCGGAGCGCATCCCTCCGAGCGCGGTGTACGCGGTGGTGGCGAGCAGAGCGACGCCCGCGGCCAGCGCCCCCGGCACCTTGAGGAAGTTCTCGCCGAGCACCGCCGCGGCCCGCGCCTGCACCGCCAGATTGGCGACGCAGCCGATCACGATGAGCGCGCCGCCGATCCCCCGCGCGGCGTGCCCGAACCTCGCTCCGATCAGCTCCTGCGGCGTGAGGACGCCGTGGCGCCGCGCGGCCTCCACGGCGGGTTCGCCGACGGCCCAGCACTGCAGCGCGCCGGTGAGCGGAGCGGAAAACGTGATCCAGAGCGAACCCACGCCCACCACCGCGAACAGGCCTGGTCCGCCGACGAACGCGAACGCGGAGACCGCCGCCGCCGTGCCCGCTACCCCGACGAGCCAGGCGCCGGCCTGACCCCCGGCGGCGAAGTAGTCGGTGGCGTCGCGGACGCGGCGGGCCCCCCACCACGCCACCGCCGCCGCCAGCACGACCACGAGCGCGAGGATCGTCAACGCTTCTCCCCGTCACGTCCCGAAAGAGCGGTCGTGCCGCTGGCCGGGGCGTCGAGCGTCCGTGCGTAGAGAGCGGGGATTGCCGGGAGGGGGAGCAGGTAGAGGACGAACAGCACCCAGGCGAAGCCGGCGACGGGGCGGGCCTGCAGCAACCAGGCCCCGCCGAGGCCGAGCGCGAGCCAGGCGGCGACGGCGGCCAAGGCGAGGCGGAGGCCGCGCGATGGCCGGCGGGCGAGCGCGAGCGCACACCCGCTAACGGCGGCGGCGATCGTCACGCCCGCGAGCGCCCACGGGCCGGCCGCGACCGCCGCCGGGTAGGCGAGGGCCAGCGCCGTCGCGACGATCGGGACCAGCGCTCGACGACGTGACCGGTCGTGCATTCCGCGCAGTCTACCGTGCGAGGCCGTCGTCGCGACCTCCGAGGCCATCCGCCGCGGCGGGCCTGGAATGCGGTCCGGTACCGGAGGCCGTCCTCACCGGGGCACGGATCACGTACCACGGACCACGCTTACAATGGTCTCGCATGCCTGCGAACCTCACCCCCCAGTACCGGGCCGCAGAGGCGAAGTTCAAGGCCGCTCACGCCCCGGACGAGCGGCGGGCTGCGCTCGAGGAGATGCTGGCGATCATCCCCAAGCACAAGGGGACCGAGAAGATGCAGGCCGACCTCAAGCGCCGCCTGGCGCGCCTGCGCCAGGAGGAGGAGGTCCGCACCGCCAAGCACGGGCACTCGTTCAAGGTCGAACCCGAAGGCGCGGCCCAGATCGTCCTGCTCGGGCCGCCAAACTGCGGCAAGTCGTCGCTCCTGGCCGCGCTCACCCACGCCGAGCCCGCGATCGCGGACTACCCGTTCACAACGACGCGCCCGCAGCCGGGAATGCTGGGTTTCGAGGACGTTCACATCCAGCTCGTCGACCTCCCGCCGATCGCCACCGAGCACATGGACCCGTGGCTGCCAGGCCTCGTCCGCGGCGCCGATGCGGCGCTCCTCCTCGTCGATCCGACCTCGGCCGAACTGCCCGAGGACGTGGAGGTCGTGCGCGAGAGGCTCGCCGCCGCCCGGGTTTTGCTGGTGGGCGAGCTTCCCGAGGACTCCGACCCGCGCGACACGCCGGTGGCGACCGTCATGGTCGTCACCAAGGTCGATCGCGCCCGGGAGGGGGACCTTGCGGTGCTCGGAGAACTGTACGGGCAGGAGTACCCGATGGCGCAGGTCTCGGTCGCGACCCGGGCCGGCCTCGACGCGCTCAAGGTCCTGATCTGGCGGCGGCTGCAGCTCGTGCGCGTGTACTCCAAGCCGCCCGGAAAGCCGGTGGACAGGTCGGAGCCGTTCGTGCTGCCCCAGGGGTACACGGTGGCGGACTTCGCGGAACGCGTCCACCGCGAGGTGGCGGAGAAGCTGCAGTTCGCGCGCGTGTGGGGCGGCAAGCTCGAGGGCCAGCGCGTCGCCCGCGATTTCGAGCTGCGCGACCGCGACGTCGTCGAGCTGCACGTGTAGAAAGACAAGGAAGAGGGAAGAAGGCAAAGGGAAGAGGAAAGACAAGACCCGCCCTTCGTTTTCCGTCTTCCTTCTTCCTTCTTCCGTCCTCCTTCTCCCTGCCTCTCCCGCCCGTGAGACAATTCCACCTCGGAGGTGCGCATGAGCGAGGAGCCCGTGGTGGCGGCGAAGCACCCGTTCGTTCTCGAGGTGGAGCCCGGCACGTACTACTGGTGCCGGTGCGGCCGTTCGGGGAACCAGCCGTTCTGCGACGGCTCGCACAAGGGCACCGGCCTTGCCCCGGTGCAGGTGGAGATCGCCGAGAAGCAGATCGTCGCCTTCTGCGGCTGCAAGCGCACCGGCACCCAGCCGCGCTGCGACGGCACGCACAAGACCGTCGCGTGACCGAGGGGACGCCGACGGCCGGCACGAACGCATGCTGATCGCACCCGACGACCCGCGGCTGGTGTGGCTGCTCGTGCGGACCAAGCCGAAGCAGGAGGGCGCCGTCGTGCAGGCGCTGGCGGTCAGGGGGGTCACCGCCTACTGTCCGAGGGTGCTGGAGCCGCGGCCGCACGCGCGGGCGCCGCACGGCCCGGTGCCGCTCTTCCCCGCCTACGTGTTCGCCCAGTGCGTCGCCGGGGACCGGTACGCGCTGGTCCACTACTGCCCTGGGGCCGCCGGGGTGGTCCGCTTCGGGGAGAACCTGGCGGCGGTCGAGGACGATTTCATGGCCGCGTTGCGCGAGCGCGAGGGGGAGCGCGGCTACCTCGTGATCGGCGACGCGCGCAAGCCCCCCTCCGCCGGCGCCAGGGTGCGCGTCGTCAACGGCCCGCTGCGCGGCGTCGAGGGCATCGTCACCCGCTACCTTCCGGCGAAGGACCGGGTGCGGCTCCTGCTCGCGATGGTGACCGGCCCGCGCCACGTCGAGGTCGACGCGCGCCACATCAGGTCCGGCTGAACGCCGAGGTCCGGCCCCGCGGGCCGATCGCCGACAGACCGCCGTGGTAGGCTCTCGCTGTGCCGGCCGGCGTGCGGCCGGCGGAGATCACCGATGGAGAAGATCGCCGGGGACGCACGAATCTACGTCGCGGGCCACGCCGGCCTCGTGGGGTCGGCGGTCGTGCGCCGGCTGCGCGCGGGCGGGTTCACGAACGTCCTCACCGCCGGCCGCGGAGCCCTCGACCTGCGCGACCAGGGGGCGGTGGACCGGTGGTTCGGCGCCAACCGCCCCGAGTACGTCTTCCTCGTCGCCGGCACCGTCGGCGGCATCCTGGCCAACTCGACGCGTCCGGCCGAGTTCATCTACGACAACATGATGATCCACGCGACCGTGGTGCACGCGGCGTACCGCGAGGGGGTCAGGAAGCTCCTCTACCTCGGCAGCTCCTGCATCTACCCGCGGGAGTGCCCACAGCCGATGCGGGAGGAGTACCTCCTCTCCGGACCGCTCGAGCCCACCAACGAGCCGTACGCCGTCGCCAAGATCGCCGGCATCAAGCTCTGCCAGGCGTACCGGCGCCAGTACGGGTGCGACTTCATCTCGGCGATGCCGACGAACCTGTACGGCCCGGGCGACAACTTCGACCTGGCGAGCTCGCACGTGCTGCCGGCGCTGATCCGCAAGTTCCACGACGCCAAGACCGAGGGACGCAAAGACGTGGTCATCTGGGGCACGGGCTCGCCGCGCCGGGAGTTCCTGCACGTGGACGACCTCGCGGACGCGTGCGTGTTCATCATGGAGCGCTACGACGGGGATCTCCACCTCAACGTCGGGACCGGGCTCGACCTCTCGATCCGCGAGCTGGCGGAGATGGTCGCCGCCGTCGTGCACCCGGACGCCCGCCTGGTCTTCGACGCCTCCAAGCCCGACGGCACCCCCCGCAAGCTCCTCGACGTCTCGCGCCTCCACGCCCTCGGCTGGCGCCACCGCATCGAGCTGCGCGACGGCATCGAGTCAACCTACCGCTGGTTCCTCGCCAACCACGATCACCTGCGCGAGAGCCAGCCATCAGGAACCGGGAGTGAGACAAGATGACCCCCTGGCCCCCCAAGAACGGAAAGCGCGCCCTCGTCACCGGCATCACCGGACAGGACGGTTCCTACCTTGCCGAACTGCTGCTCGGCAAGGGGTACGAAGTGTGGGGGATGGTGCGGCGCAGTTCGACGTTCAACACCGGCCGCATCGACCACATCTACCAGGACCCGCACGAGCCCGACGTGCGCCTGCGCCTGGTGTACGGCGACCTCAACGACGCGTCGTCGCTCAACAAGCTGCTGAAGATCGTGCGCCCGGACGAGATCTACAATTTGGGGGCGCAGTCCCACGTCAAGGTCTCGTTCGACGTGCCGGAGTACACCGCCGAGGTCACGGGCGTCGGCGCGGTGCGCCTGCTCGAGGCGATGCGCGAGCTCGGGCTCGACGCCCGCTTCTACCAGGCTTCCTCCTCCGAGCTGTTCGGCAAGGCGCAGGAGGTCCCGCAGACGGAGACCACCCCGTTCTACCCGCGCAGCCCGTACGCCGCGGCCAAGGCGTATGCCTTCTACATCACACGGAACTACCGCGAGGCGTACGGCATCTTCGCCGTCAACGGCATCCTCTTCAACCACGAGTCGCCGCGCCGGGGCGAGACGTTCGTCACCCGCAAGACCACCCGTGCGGTCGCGCGCATCAAGCATGGGCTGCAGGACAAGCTCTACCTCGGCAACCTCGACGCGAAGCGCGACTGGGGGTTCGCCGGCGACTTCGTCGAGGCGATGTGGCTGATGCTGCAGGCCGAGGCGGCGGACGACTACGTCGTCGCCACGGGCGAGACGCACTCGGTGCGGGAGTTCTGCCGGCTCGCGTTCGCAGACGCGGGCATGCCGATCGCATGGCGCGGCGAGGGGCCGGCGGAGCAGGGGGTCGGCGAGGACGGGCGCGTGCTCGTCGAGATGGACCCGCGGTACCTCCGCCCCACCGAGGTCGAGCACCTGCTGGGCGACCCCGCGAAGGCCAAGGCAGAGCTTGGCTGGACGCCCCGCGTCGGCTTCGAGCGCCTCGTCGCGATGATGGTCGAGGCCGACCTCGCCGAGGTCGCGCGCGAGGTCCGCGCCGGCCCGCGTTCCCCGTCATGAGGAAGATCACCGTCATCTTCGGGACGCGGCCGGAGGCGATCAAGCTGGCGCCCGTCGTGCTGGCGCTGCGCGCGGACCCGCGTTTCGCCTGCGACGTCTGCGTGACCGCTCAGCACCGGGAGATGCTCGACCAGGTGCTCGAGGCGTTCGCGATCGCGCCGGACGCGGACCTCGACCTGATGGTGCCGGAGCAGACGCTCGCTGGCCTCACCGCGCGCGCCGTGGAGGCGATCGACCGGCACCTGGCGGCGGCGAAGCCCGATCTCGTCCTCGTCCAGGGCGACACGACGACCACGCTCTGCGCGGCCCTGGCCTCGTTCTACCGCCATCTCCCGGTCGGTCACGTCGAGGCCGGACTGCGCACCGGCAACCTCGAATCGCCGTGGCCGGAAGAAGCCAACCGGACCCTGACGACGAGGCTCGCCCGCCTGCACTTCGCGCCCACCGCGAGCAACCGCGACAACCTGCTGCGGGAGGGCGTCCCCGACGACCGCATCGTCGTCACCGGCAACACCGTGATCGACGCGCTCTTCCTCGCACTCGAGATCGTCGGGAGGGCGAGGCCGGCGGTGCCCGGCCTGCCGGACGATGTCGTCAACGGCGCGCAACCGCTCGTCCTCGTCACCGGCCACCGCCGGGAGAACTTCGGCCCCGGCTTCGATGCGATCTGCCGGGCGATCGCGGAGCTGGCGGGCCGCTTTCCGGGCACGGCGTTCGTCTACCCCGTGCACCTGAACCCGAACGTGCGCCGGCCGGTGGACGCGATCCTGCGCTCGGCCGGCGCCGGCAACGTCCACCTCATCGAGCCGCTGGCGTACCTGCCGTTCGTCGCCATGATGAGCCGCGCCACCGTGATCCTCTCGGACTCCGGCGGCGTCCAGGAGGAGGCGCCGAGCCTGGGCCGGCCGGTGCTCGTCATGCGCGACACCACCGAGCGGCCCGAGGCGGTGACCGCCGGCACCGTCAAGCTCGTCGGCACCGACCGCCGCGCGATCGTCGAGGAGACGAGCCGGCTGCTCACCGACCCGGTGGCGTACGACGCGATGGCCCGCGCCATGAACCCGTACGGCGACGGCAAGGCGACCGGCCGCATCGTCGCCGCCTGCGCCGGCTTCCTCGGTCTCCTCTGAGTGCCCCCGCCGGCGCTGCGCCGGGGAGTCCGTTTCTCGATGCGAGTTGCGTACGGCGAATCTCGATTGGCGGGTCCGTTTCCTCTGGCTGGGCTCAACCGGGGCTTGCATGGACGCGCGCGGTGCTTATACTGACGGCGGCTTTCTGATCCGAGCCTTGACGTCGGCCCGCGACGGACCTTCAAGCATAGGAGCCTCGAATGCACGGTTGGGTGGCTTTCTACCGGACGACAGTGGGTAAGAAGATCGTCATGGCGGTGACGGGCATCATGATGTTTCTCTGGCTCGTCGGACACATGGTGGGGAACCTCCAGATCTTCTTCGGACCCGAGAAGATCAACGCCTACGCCCACTTCCTTCACAACGGCGGCGAGGAGATCCTGCTCGGGGTGCGCGCGGTCATGATCGTCGCCATCCTGCTGCACATCCTCGCGGCGGTGCAGGTGACGCTCGCGGACTGGAGGGCGCGGCCGGTCGGCTACGTGGTCAAGAAGAACATCGAGACCTCGTACGCCGCCCGCACCATGATCTTCAGCGGCCCGATCATCCTCCTCTACCTGATCTACCACCTGCTCATGTTCACGTACCTGAAGGTGGGGCCGGGCCGCAGCGCGACGGACGTCTACGCCAACGTCGTGCAGGGCTTCCAGGTGCCGCTGATCGCGGGCGTCTACATCGTCGCAATGCTCGTGCTGGCGTACCACCTCTGGCACGGCGCGTGGAGCATGCTGCAGACGCTCGGCGCCAACCACCCGAAGTACAACCGCCTGCGGAAGCTCGTGGCCACGGGGCTGTCGGTGATCATCGCCGCCGGCTTCGTCTCCGTGCCCATCGCGGTCCTGCTGGGCGTCATCCGCTAGGGAGAGGGCACCATGACACTCGACGCCAAGATCCCATCGGGTCCCATCGAGAAGAAGTGGGACAAGCACCGCTTCGACATGAAGCTGGTGAACCCGTCCAACAAGCGCAAGTACCGCGTCATCGTCGTGGGGACGGGCCTCGCCGGCGGCGCCGCCGCGGCGAGCCTGGGCCAGCTCGGGTACGAGGTCGAGGCGTTCTGCTACCAGGACAGCGCCCGCCGGGCCCACAGCATCGCGGCCCAGGGCGGCATCAACGCGGCCAAGAACTACCAGAACGACGGCGACAGCGTCTACCGCCTCTTCTACGACACGGTGAAGGGCGGCGACTTCCGCTCCCGCGAGGGTAACGTCTACCGTCTTGCCGAGGTCAGCAACGCCATCATCGACCAGTGCGTCGCGCTGGGCGTGCCGTTCGCCCGCGAGTACAGCGGCTACCTCGCGAACCGCTCGTTCGGCGGCGCGCAGGTGTCCCGCACCTTCTACGCGCGCGGCCAGACCGGGCAGCAGCTCCTCCTCGGCGCGTACGCGGCGCTCAGCCGCGAAGTGGCGCTGGGCTCGGTGAAGATGCACCCGCGCCACGAGATGCTGGAGCTGGTCGTCATCGACGGCCACGCCAAGGGCATCGTCGTGCGCGACATGGTGACGGGGAAGGTCAGCTCGCACGCCGGGGATGCGGTGCTCCTCGCCACGGGCGGCTACGGCAACGTCTTCTACCTCTCCACCAACGCCAAGGGGTGCAACACCACGGCGATCTGGCGCGCCCACCGCAAGGGCGCCTACTTCGCCAACCCCTGCTACACGCAGATCCACCCGACGTGCATCCCCGTCGCGGGCGAGCACCAGAGCAAGCTCACCCTCATGAGCGAGTCGCTGCGCAACGACGGCCGCGTGTGGGTGCCGAAGAGCGCCGGCGACAAGCGCAAGCCCTGGGAGATCCCCGAGGGCGACCGCGACTACTACCTCGAGCGCAAGTACCCGAGCTTCGGCAACCTCGCGCCGCGCGACATCTCCTCGCGCGCCGCCAAGCAGGTGTGCGACGAGGGCCGCGGCGTCGGCCCCGGCGGGCGCGGCGTCTACCTCGACTTCAGCGACGCGATCAACCGCCTCGGCAAGGGCGTCATCGAGGCCCGCTACGGCAACCTCTTCGAGATGTACGAGCGCATCACCGGCGAGGACCCCTGGAAGTGGCCGATGCGCATCTACCCCGCCATGCACTACACCATGGGCGGGCTCTGGGTGGACTACAACCTCATGAGCAACCTGCCCGGCCTGCACGTGCTGGGCGAGGCCAACTTCTCCGACCACGGCGCCAACCGCCTGGGCGCCAGCGCCCTCATGCAGGGGCTGGCGGACGGCTACTTCGTCATCCCCTACACCGTCGCCGACTACCTCGCGAGGGTGAAGCCGGGCACCAGGCCGGGCGTGGACCACCCCGCGTTCAAGGACGCGGAGGCCGACGTCGCGGGCCGCGTGAAGAAGCTTCTCGGCATCGGCGGCCGCACGACCGTGGACGAGTTCCACAAGGAGCTGGGCGCGGTCATGTGGGATTACGTCGGCATGGGGCGCAACGAGGCCGGCCTCAAGACGGCGCTCCAGAAGATCCCGGAGATCCGCGAGCGCTTCTGGAAAGAGGTCCTCGTGCCGGGCTCCGGCGCCGACTTCAACCAGGAGCTGGAGAAGGCCGGCCGCGTGGCGGACTTCCTCGAGATGGGCGAGCTGCTGGCCTACGACGCGCTCATGCGCGACGAGTCGTGCGGCGCCCACTTCCGCGAAGAGCACCAGACGCCGGACGGCGAGGCGCTGCGCAACGACGAGCAGTACGCGTACGTGGCGGCGTGGGAGTTCAAGGGCGAGGGCAAGGCTCCCGAGTTGCACAAGGAGTCGCTCGAATTCGAGAACGTGCACCTGGCACAGCGGAGCTACAAATGAAGCTGACGTTGAAGATCTGGCGGCAGGAAGGCCCGACCGACAAGGGCCGGCTGGTCCCCTACAAAATGGACGACGTCGCCGAGGACATGTCGTTCCTCGAGCTGCTCGACATCCTGAACCAGCGTCTGATCAAGGCGGGCGAGCGCCCCGTGGCGTTCGACCACGATTGCCGCGAGGGCATCTGCGGCTCGTGCGGGTTCATGATCTCGGGGATCGCCCACGGCCCGCAGAAGCTCACCACCACGTGCCAGCTGTTCATGCGGCAGTTCAAGGACGGCGACACGATCGTGGCGGAGCCGTTCCGCTCGCGGGCGTTCCCGATCATCAAGGACCTGGTGGTTGACCGCAGCGCCCTCGACAAGATCGTGCAGGCGGGCGGCTTCATCTCGGCCCGCACCGGCTCCGGCCCTGACGCCAACGCCATCCCCATCCCCAAGGAGAAGGCGGACAAGGCGATGGACGCGGCCGCGTGCATCGGCTGCGGCGCCTGCGTGGCGGCCTGCCCCAACGGCTCGGCGATGCTCTTCACCGCGGCCAAGGTCAGCCACCTCGGCCTGCTGCCGCAGGGCCAGACCGAGCGCCACCAGCGCGCACTGCGCATGGTGGAAAAGATGGAGGAGCTGGGCTTCGGCGCCTGCTCCAACCACGGCGAGTGCGAGGCCGTCTGCCCGAAGGGCATCACGCTCGAGTTCATCGCCCGGCTGAACCGCGACTACCTCAAGGCCAGCATCGTCGCGACCGCGGAGTCCGTGAGGAACGTGTAGGCGCGGCGGAGCTACCCGTCGAGCAGGCCCAGCACCTCGGCGGGGTTCTTGAACGGCGCGACGACGTAGACCCCGGCCGCCCGCCGCGGCGCCTCGGCGAGCATCGCGAGCGCGCGCTCGGTCCCGACCTTCGCCGCGTCGGGTCCGGCCGCC
The DNA here is from genome assembly GCA_963789745.1 of uncultured Acidobacteriota bacterium. Taxonomy (GTDB): domain Bacteria; phylum Acidobacteriota; class Thermoanaerobaculia; order Thermoanaerobaculales; family Thermoanaerobaculaceae; genus RBG-13-68-16. The sequence goes on from CAWBLW010000003.1 coordinate 194,586, forward strand.
TCGAGGCGCGCCAGCAGCTCCTCCGGCACCAGGATCCCCGGCACCTCGTGGTGCAGGCGGAGCGCGAGCCGGAACGAGGGCAGCGGCCACACAGCGACGAGGGCGGGGAGCGGGAGCGCGCCTCCGCAGCGGTCGAGCAGGCGCTCCCACGGCTCCCACGAGAAGAACACCTGGCTCATCGCGAAGTGCGCCCCCGCGTCGGCCTTGCGCCGGAGGCGCTCGACCTCGTGGCCGAGGTCGTCGGCGGCGGGGTTGACGGCGACCCCGAGGCAGTACGCGGGCGGCTCGCCGATCGGGTTGCCGGCGCAGTCGTACCCCTCCGCCATGCGGGCGACCGAGCGCACCAGCTCGAAGATGTCCACGTGGTTGACGTCGTGCACGCCCGGGTAGTCGCCGAGCTGGGAGGGATCGCCCGAGATCGCGAGCAGGTTCCTGATCCCGGCGTGCCAGGCGCCGAGCAGCTGCGCCTGCAACCCCATCAGGCTCGCGTCGCGGGGCGTGACGTGCGGGATCGTCGCGAGCCCGGTCGCGCGCTGGATCTCCGCGCCCAGCCACAGCGACTCCATGCGCAGGCGGGCGAGCGGGTTGGCGTTGATGTCCACGGCGTCCACGCGGCCGGAGGCTGCGAGCGCCCGCGTCGCCTCGACGACCCGCTCCGAGTTCGTCCCGCGCGGCGGGTCGAGCTGCACGACGCGCACGAAGCGCCCCGCGGCGAGCTTGGCCGCCAGGTCCGACGCCGGGCCCGGACGCGGCGCCGGGGTGCGGCGATCCTCGACGGCGACGGCCACGCGGCGCCCGTGGACGGGGCGCATTCCCCGCACCGCGTCGGCGATCGCGCGGATGTGCTCGGGACCGGTGCCGCAACACCCGCCGACGAGCGCGGCGCCCAGCTCGGCGGCGCGTCGGGCGAACCCGGCCAGGTAGCTGGGCGTGGCCGGGGGGAAAAAGATGCGGTCGTCGCGGCGCACCATCGAGCCGGCGTTGGGCATCGCGGCCAGCGGTCCCGGGGCGCCGGCGAGGTGCTCCAGCACGTCGAGCGCCCCCTGCGGTCCCGGCGCGCAGTTGACGCCGGCGGCCAGCACGTCGCAGGCAAACAGCTCGCGCACCTGGGCGGCCAGCTCGGGGTGGCTCTCGGGGAGCTTCTCGAACGGGAAGGTCAGCATCGCGACGAGAGGCAGCCCGGTAACGCTGCGCGCCGCCTCGAGCGCGAGCAGAAGCTCGTCGAGGCGGAAGAACGTCTCGAGGACGAGCAGGTCGGCGCCGCGCCCCGCGAGGATCGCCGCCTGCTCGGCGTGGCCGGCGGCGATCGCCGAGCGGTTCGCGGGCTCGTCGAGGTCGATCACGCCGGCGAGCGGGCCGATCGAGCCGGCGATCAGGCAGTCCACCCCGGCGATCTCGCGCGCCTCGCGGGCGAGCTTCACGCCCGCGGAGTTGAGCGCCTCGACCTGGTCGGCGGCCTGCAGCCGCTCGAGGCGCGGGCGCGACGCCGCGAACGTCGCGGTCTCGATCATCTCGGCGCCGGCCGCGAGGTAGGCAAGGTGGATATCGAGCACCTGCCTCGGGTATTCGAGCGGCCCGAGGTCGAGGTGCGCGCCCGCCGGCACCCTGGTGAGCAGCTCCGACCCCATCGCCCCGTCCGCCACCACGACGTGGTCGGCGAACCGGCGGACGATGCGGGCGTGCGTCACGTTCGCACCGGCTCCATCCCGACGGTGAACGTGCCGTTGGCCTCGCGGCGCGAGAGACAGCGGAAGGCGACCAGCGTGGTCGTGCGCTCGACCCCGGGGAGCGAGGCAAGCTCGCCAGTCACCAGTTCCTCGAGGCGCTCGTTGCGGGAGGTGCGCAGCACCGCGACCATGTCGTAGGCGCCGGCGACCGAGTAGAGCTCGTGCACGCCTTCGCGCTCCATGAGCGCCTCCGCGACCGTGTGCAGCTGACCGGGTTTGACGTTGATCAGGACGACCGCCTCGAGCATGGCCACCTCCCGCCGCCAGGGTAGCAGCCGTGCCGTTCGCAACGAAGCTTGGCGTGGCCGCCGCTTCGTGCCACCATGCGCGCCGATGAAGCTCTCGGTTGTGGCGCCGAAGGGCCGCTGGGGCGTGGCGTTCGACTACGCTCAGATCGCGACGGGCTCGCTGCTCGTCGCCGCCGGCACCAACCTCTTCTTCGTGCCCAACAACGTGGTTTCCGGCGGCGTGACCGGCCTCTCGATCATCGCCCACCACCTCTTCAAGACCCCGGTCGGGATGGTCGTGCTGCTGCTCAACCTTCCGCTGCTGTGGTTGGGGTGGCGGTTTGCCGGCGGCATGAGGTTCTTCGTCCGCACGGTCGTGTCGGTGCTGATCATGTCGGTGGCGATCGACCTCTCCGCGCCGCTGCTCGTGCCGCCGACGCACGACCGGCTCCTCGTCATCTGTTACGGCGGGCTCATGGACGGCCTCGGGATGGGCCTGGTGTTCCGCGGGCGCGGCACGACCGGGGGCACGGACGTGCTCGCCCGGCTCGCGCACCGCTACTTCGGAATCGGGATCGGCCAGGGACTCCTCGCGATGAACGTGGCCATCTTCGCCGGCGCCGCGTTCGTATTCGGGGCGGAGGCGGTGATGGTCGCCCTGGCGCTGGCGTTCGTGTCGGCAAGGGTGCTCGACGTGGTGCAAACCGGGTTCTCCGCGGCCCGGGCCGCGCTGATCATCAGCGAGCGCTGCGACGCCGTCCGCGAAGCCGTGCTCGGCCAGCTTGGCCGCGGCGTCACGGTGATCAAGGGGCAGGGCGGCTACACGGGCGAGAGCCGTCCGGTGCTCTACGTCGTCGTGGCGCCGAACGAGGTGGGCCGGCTCAAGCGACTGGTGGCGCAGGTGGACCGCTCGGCGTTCGTGGCGATCACCCCCGCCCAGGAGGTGCTGGGCGAAGGTTTCGCCCCGCACGCCGGGGAGGAGCCGTCGTGACGCCGGCGCCGGTTCGGGAGGGCGACGCCGGCTCCCGTCACGTCCGTTCGGAGACGCTTCCCTCGGTTGCCGCCTCGATCCCGGCGGCCACCTCCGGAATGAGCCTCCGCTCGCGGGAGATCGGCCGGACGAGCCGCCGCAGCGCCGGCGTTGCAGACCGCGCCTCCGAGGATGACCGTGGGCGGCGCCTCGATGCAGATTGAGCGACGCGCCGCTCCGCGCGCCGCCGGTGGGTGGGACGGATGTTGATGCCCGGTCTCCGCCGGTCACCCGCCTCCCGCCGGCGCGGTCTGCAAACTACCGCGCTCGCAGCAGCAGGACAGGCACGTTGACGTCATGCTGCACCCGGTTGGCAGTCGTCCCGAAAAACAGGTCTCCGAGCAGGCGGTGGCCGTGCGTGCTCATGGCCACGAGGTCGCAACCCTGCTCGTTGACCCACCGCACGATCTCGGTCACCGGATCGCCGTACGCCAGTTTCGCCTCGGTCTCGATGCCGGATGATGTGAACTCCGCTTGGATCTTCCCGAGATAGGCCGTATCCTCCTCCACCTCGCGGCTGACCGCCTCTTGCCCATACCAGCGCGCGGCCCAACCGTCGGCGACGTGCAGCAGGACGACGTGGCTCTCCATGAGCCTGGCGAGTGGCTTCATGTGGTCGAGGATGGCCCGGTCGGTCGGGGTCGCGTCCAAGGTGATCAGGATGTTCTTGTACATGCTCGCCTCCGGAGCGCCAGCGCAGGGCCGGCCGAGTCTCTACCCGCCCGTGATGACGTGCCACGCCGTCCTGATCGAATCAGGCAGGCCGTACACGTCGAGGGCCGTGATCAGAAGAGCGCTGCCCCAGCCGGCCGCAGCGAGGAACCATCCGATCTTCCATTCACCCATGCGCTTGCGCGAGCTCGCGAACTGCAGAAGCGGAAACATCGCGAACGGGAGCTGAAGAGCCAACACGACCTGGCTGAGGGTGAGCAGGTCGGTTACGCTGCTCTCGCCTCGGACGCCGATGATGATCACCGCCGGGGCGATCGCGAGCGTCCGGGTGATGGCTCGCCTCACCCAAGGGCGAACGCGCCAGTGCATGAACCCCTCCATCACCACCTGGCCGGCGAGCGTGCCCGTGATGGTGCTGCTTTGCCCGCTGGCGAGGAGGCCGATGGCGAAGAGCGTGCTCGCGGTCGCCGTACCGAGCAGCGGAGCGAGCGTGAGGTAGGCGATGCGGATCCAGTCGCTGTCGGGGCTGAACGTCACCACGCCGCCCCCCGGGACGGCCACGCTGGTCTTGCCGAAGAACACCGTGGCTGCAAGCACGACGATTGCGGCGTTGACCAGGAAGGCGACTGAAAGCGCGAGCGTCGAGTCGATCGTGTTGAACCGGATGGCCATCCGGATCGATGGTGCGTCCCGCTGGAAGCTCCGCGACTGGACAAGGGCCGAATGAAGGTAGAGGTTGTGGGGCATGACCGTCGCGCCGATTATCCCGATTGCCACATAGAGCATCCCCGCCTGGCGGAAGCTCGGCAGCAGCATGGCTTGGCCCATCTCGAGGAAGCTCGGCCTGGTCTGGGGGAGGACGAAGATCTCGATGAAGTAGCACAGGCCGATCGTGGCGACGAGAATCAGAACCACCGCCTCAATGGTTCGCATGCCGAACTGTTGCAGCATCAGGAGCAGGAGGACGTCGAATCCGGTGATGATGACGGCCCAGAGAAGCGGGATGTGAAACATGAGGTTGAGGGCGACGGCGCTGCCGAGGACCTCGGCCAGATCGCAGGCGCCGATGGCCGTTTCGGTCATGAGCCAGTTGGGCCAGCGCGTCCATGCCGGATACCAGTCCCGGCAGCACTGGGCCAAGTCCTTCCCGGTCGCGACGCCGAGCCGCGCCGAGATGACCTGAAGGAAGATCGCCATGAGACTCGCCAACGCGACGACCCAGAGGAGGCCGTACTTGAACTGGGCCCCGCCCTGGAGGTCGGTGCCCCAGTTCCCCGGGTCCATGTAGCCCACGCTCACGAGCAGCGCCGGGCCCACGAACGCTCGCCACTGCTTGGTGAACCCTGCCGAATGGGGGGGACTGCGACCGTGCCGTGAAGCCCCTCGAGGGAGACGTGGCTCCCATCGTCTGGGGGTCGTTCGGTGCCACTCGAGCCTTTGCGCCTCATTGCGGCCGTCGCCCTTCCCTGGTCGCCACTCACCGCGGGCGCGGCGGCGATGCGCCTGGGAGCGGTTTCGTTTCCATGATCATGGACCAAGCTTCACTGGACCGAGCGCGGGTGTCAAGCCGGGTCCACCCGGACGGCCGGCGCCGCGCGGCGCATCGTTCCGCAGGTCGTATCATGGCGACAGGAGGTGCACCATTCGCCTGCCGAGGGTGCTCGATGCCGTGGAGGTGCGGGTGCTCGGGTGCCTGCTCGAGAAGCAACAGGCCACCCCCGAATACTACCCGCTGACCCTGAACGCCCTGGTGGCGGCGTGTAACCAGAAGAGCAACCGCGACCCCGTGACGGAGCTCGCGGAGAACGACGTGCGGGAGACCCTCGACCGCCTGCGCGCCGACGTGCTGGTGTGGCCGGTCGAGGGCGCCCGCGCCGGGCGCTGGGAGCACAACCTGGACCGCAGCTGGGAGCTGGACCCGGCGGGGAAGGCGTTGATCACCGTGCTGCTGCTGCGCGGCCCGCAAACGCCCGGGGAACTCCGGTCCCGCTGCGAGCGGCTCCACCCGTTCGGGTCGGTGGGGGAGGTGGAGGCGGCGCTCGAGCGTCTGGCGGCGGGCCCGGAGCCGCTGGCGGTGGAGCTTTCTCGCGCCGCCGGGCAGAAGGAGGGCCGCTGGACCCATCTCGTGTCGGGTCCGCCACCCGAGCGCTCCGATCGGGCGTCGGCGCCACGACCGGGCCCCGGCGCCGGCCTCGCGGACAGGGTCGCCGCGCTCGAGGAGCGGGTCGGCGCAATCGCGGGCGAGCTGAGCCGCCTGGCGGCGAAGCTGGGAGACAAGGCGTAGCGCCCGGCCGGCGAGACCGGTCTGGAGGCCGACGTCCGGACCCCCGTGCGGGCCGACGCCCCCCGGGCCCACCGAGCCGGAGATCCTACCGTGGTGATGAGAAGTCCCGATGAGGCGACGCCGCCCGCGCGGCAGGGAGAAACGCCCATCCGGGTTTGACGAGGGCTCGCCCCGCTGGTATGCTGCACGGTCCCTGGAAGGGGAAGCGTGTGCTCCGGATCGACTTGACCCATGCCGACACCGAGCCGCAGGAGTTCGACGAACGGCCGGTCGTGCCACCCGCTGCAGGCGGGGAGGGCGTGGTGTCGGTTGCGCCGGTGGAACTCTCCGGTCGGGTGGAGAAGGCCGGGCGGGGGTACCTGCTCGAGGGCCGGTCGGCGGGCCGTGCGAGGCTGCGATGCAGTCGCTGCCTGTCGGAGTTCGACTTCGAATTCGCGGAGCAGATCGAGCTGCACCTGATGCCGGTGACGGCGGCGCCGCAAGATGACGAGACCCGCCTGGGCCGCAACGACCTCGAAGTCCGTTTCTTCGAGGAGCCGTCCGTGGACTTGGCGGAGCTGGCGGCCGAGCAGTTCGCGCTCGCCGTGCCGATGAAACCGCTGTGCGCCGAGGAGTGCCGCGGGATATGCCCGCGTTGCGGCGCGAACCTCAACCTGGGGGCGTGTCCCTGCCCCCCACAGAGCAACGACGATCGGTTCGAGCCGCTGGTTGGCTGGCGGCCGAGCAAGTAGACGCGGGAGGTTTTTCCGATGCCCAACCCAAAGAGTCGCCATTCGAAGGCGCGTCGCGACAAGCGGCGTGCGCATGATCACCTGGCGGAGCCGGCGCAGTCGGTATGCCCGAACTGCTTTCAGCCGAAGCAGCCGCACCGCGTGTGCCAGCACTGCGGCATGTACGAGGGCCGTCAGGTCCTGCACGTCGAGGAGCTCGCCTGACCCAGGCTAGGGCATGACCAAGGCGGCTTCGGGTGCGGTAGCCCTGGACGCGATGGGGGGAGACCACGCCCCGGCAGCAACAGTAGCGGGCGCGGTCGAGGCGGTGCGAAAGTTCGGGGTAAGGGTCCTCCTGGTGGGGCGCGAGGCTGTGCTGCGCCGCCACCTCTCGCACGCGGGAGGGGCGCCAAGCGGTCTGGAGATCGTCGATGCGGCCGAGGTGGTGGCGATGGAAGATCCTCCCACCGCGCCCGTCCGCGGCAAGCGCAACTCCTCGATGGCGGAGGCGGCGCGGCTCGTCCGCGACGGCGAGGCGTGTGCGTTCGTGACCGCCGGGAACTCCGGTGCGGCGATGGTTGCCGCCAAGCTGATCATCGGCACGATCCCGGGGGTGGAGCGCCCGGCGCTCGCAACGCCGGTGCCGGGGCTCGTGCGCGAAACCCTGATCCTCGACGTCGGCGCGAACGTCGACTGCAAGCCACAGAACCTCGAACAGTTCGCCGTCATGGGTCACTTCTACTCGCAGGCGGTGTTGGGAGTGTCGAGTCCACGCGTCGGCCTGCTCTCGATCGGCGAGGAAGAGGGCAAGGGCGACCGCGTGACGGTCGAAGCGTACCGCCTGCTCGCGGACGCCGGCCTGAACTTCGTCGGCAACGTCGAGGGGCGCGACATCTACAACGGCACCGTCGACGTCGTGATCTGCGACGGCTTCGTGGGCAACGTCGTGCTCAAGGTCTCCGAGGGGTTGGGCGAGATGATCTACGCCCTGCTGCGCAGCGAGGCGCGCCGCTCGGCGACGTCGGCGGTCGGCATGCTGCTGGCGAAGGGCGTGCTCACGGCCCTCAAGCGCAAGGCGGACTACGCCGAGTACGGGGGGGCGCCGCTCCTCGGCGTGCGCGGGGCGTGCCTGGTGGGCCACGGCCGCTCCAGCCCGAAGGCGATCAGGAACGCGATCGGCCTCGCCCACAGCTACGCGTCGCGCGGCGTCGTCGGCCATATCGAAGCCAAGATCGGCGAGCTTCGCGCCCGCAACGCATCGGAGGGGGTCCAAGGTGCATGACCGACACGCGCTGACCGCGCGCATCGCTGGGCTGGGCACGTGCCTGCCCGAGAAGGTTCTGACCAACAAGGACTTCGAGAGGATGGTGGACACCTCGGACGAGTGGATCGTCTCGCGCACCGGGATCCGCGAGCGCCACGTCGTGAGCGAGGGCGAGAGCGTCGCCACGATCGCCATCGAAGCGGGCAAACGCGCGATGGCGGACGCCGGCGTCGATCCCGCGGAGGTCGAACTGCTCGTGCTCGCCACGGCCACGGTGGAGCAGCCGATCCCGGCGACCGCCGCGATCATCCAGCCGGCTCTCGGAATCAAGAACGCGACCTGCTTCGACATCGCGGCGGCGTGCTCCGGGTTCCTGTACGCGATGCACGTGGCCCGCCAGTTCATCATTACGGGCGACGTGAAGACGGCGATGGTCATCGGCGCCGAAACGCTGTCCCGCTACACCGACTACACCGACCGCGCGACCTGCATCCTGTTCGGCGACGGCGCGGGCGCGGCGGTGCTGCAGGCGGCCCCGGCCGGCGAGGGGATCCTGCGCTCGGCGCTCCACACCGACGGCACGTACGCGGACTTCATCCAGATGCCCGGAGGCGGGAGCAAGTACCCTCCGAACGTCAAGGAGCACATCGACGCCAAGCTGCCGTTCATCAAGATGCGCGGCAACGAGACGTTCAAGGTGGCGGTCCGCTCGATCACGGAGGTGTGCCAGGAGGTCCTCGCCGGCGCCGGCGTGACCGCCGACAAGGTGAGCCTCTTCATCCCGCACCAGGCCAACCTGCGCATCATCGCCGCGGTCGGGGAGCGGCTCGGCCTCCCGCCCGAGAGAACCTACCTGAACCTCGAGCACGTCGGCAACACCTCGTCGGCCTCGATTCCGCTCGCGATGCGCGAGGCGATCGACCGCGGCGTCCTCAAGCGGGGCGACCTCGTGCTGCTGGCGGCGTTCGGCGGCGGGCTCACCTGGGCCGCAACCCTCCTGAAGTGGTGAGCCGGCGCGATGGGCAAGACCGGCTTCGTCTTTCCCGGCCAGGGGAGCCAGTTCGCGGGAATGGGACAAGACCTCGCGGCGGAGTACCCCGAGGCCCGGGCCGTGTTCGAGCGCGCCGACGCCGCGCTCGGCGAGCCCCTCTCTGAGCTTTGCTTCGAGGGACCCGACGAACAGCTCAGGCTCACCGCCAACACCCAGCCGGCGATCCTGACCGCCTCGCTGGCCGCGTTCGCGGTCCTGGCGGCGCGCGGGTCGAAGTTCGACGGGGTGGCCGGACACTCCCTCGGCGAGTACAGCGCGGTCGGGGCCGCCGGAGGGCTCGGGATCGAGGACCTGGTGCGCGCCGTGCGGCGGCGCGGCCAGCTCATGCAGGAGGCGGTACCGGTCGGCGTCGGCGCGATGTCCGCCGTCCTCGGACCGGCCCGCGACGAGGTCGAGGCGTGCTGCCGGGAGGCGAGCGCCGGCGGCGAGACCGTCGTGGCGGCCAACTTTAACGCCCCGGAGCAGACCGTGATCGCCGGCGCCGCCGCCGCGGTTGAGCGCGCCGGGGCGCTCCTCTCGGCGCGCGGCGCCAAGCGCGTGGTGCCGCTGCCGGTCTCGGCGCCGTTCCACTCGCCGCTGATGGCCCCCGCGCGCGAACGGCTCGCCCCGGTGCTGGCGGCGCTCCCCTTCGCGGGACTTTCGGTGCCGCTCTTCAACAACGTCGACGCGGCGCCGGTGGCGGACGCCGGTGCGGTGCGAGACGGACTCATCCGACAGGTGGACGCGCCGGTGCGCTGGGTCGAACTGGTCGGGCGCATGGTGGCCGACGGGTTCGACACGTTCGTCGAGGTCGGTCCGGGGAGCGTGCTCTCGGGCCTCATCCGCCGGATCGCCCGCAAGGCTGCGACCGTTCAGGTCGGCACCGTCGAGCAGGTCGAGGCGTACCTGGCGCGGCAGGGCGGTTGACAGCCGACATCCGGCCGCTCAGTCTGATCTTTGGCTTTTGCCCTTTTGTTCTTGGCTTTGACTCTTGACTTCTCTGGATGGGGGACGCGATGGCCGGACAACTCGAGGGAAAGGTGGCAATGGTTACAGGGGCGGCGACCGGGATCGGCGCCGCGTGCGCGCGGGCGCTCGCCCGCGAGGGCGCCATCGTCGCGTGCACGTCGCTGCCGACCGACCCGACACAGGCGGTGGCGGACGACATCGTCGCCACGGGCGGGAAGGCGATCGTCAAGCCTCTCAACGTCACCGACCCGGAATGGTGCCAGCGGGTGGTCGAGGAGATCGCCGCCGAGCTCGGCGGCCTGCACATCCTGCTCAACAACGCCGGCATCACCGACGACGGCCTGTTCATGCGCATGAAGCCGGAATCGTGGCGCAAGGTGCTCTCCGTCAACCTCGACGGCGCGTTCAACGTGACGCAGCCGGCCGTCAAGGTCATGGTGAAGCAGCGCGAGGGGCGGATCATCAGCATCTCCTCGGTCGTCGGCCTGATGGGGAACCCCGGCCAGGCCAACTACTCGGCGTCCAAGGCCGGGATCATCGGCCTCACGAAGTCGCTGGCGCGCGAACTCGGGAGCCGCAACATCACCGCCAACGCGATCGCGCCCGGGTACATCCAGACCCCGATGACCGACAAGCTCAACGAGGAGCAGAAGAAGGCCCTCCTGGCAAACCTCGCGATCCCGCGTCTCGGCACCCCGGAGGACATCGCGGCGGTCGTGCTGTTCCTCGCGGGGCCGGCGGGGTCGTACGTCACCGGAGAGGTGATCAACGTCTCCGGCGGCCTCTACATGTAGCCTGCGGCGACGCGCGAAGGGGGAGTCGATGGCTGGGACGTTGCGCAGCATGACCGGGTTCGGGCAGGCCGGCGGGGAACTTTCGCAGCGCCTGCGTGCCGAGGTGCGGCTGACTTCGGTCAACTCTCGTTTCCTGGAGGTCACCCTGCGCACGCACCCGCGGGTCGAGACGGCGGAGCTGGAGGCGGCGGTCCGCCCGGTGCTGGCGGTGGGCTTGACCCGCGGGCGGGTGCAGGTCACGGTCGATTTCGCCTTGCAGGCGCGCGCGGCCGCCGGCCTCGTGCTGCACTGGGAGGTCGCCGAATCGCTGCTCGCGGCCCTGGCGCAGCGCCCCGCCGGGATCGAGCTCGCGCCGCTCGAGCTGCGCGACCTGCTGGCGCTGCCGGGGTTTGCCGAGGGGGGCGGGGAGCTGGGTCTGAATCCCGAGGAACAACAAGCGCTCCTCGCGCTCGTCGGACAGGCGCGGGATGGCCTGGTGGCGGTGCGGGAGCGCGAGGCGGCCGCGCTGCTGCCGCAGGTCGCCGGGGAGATCGCGCTGCTGACCTCGTTCCGCGGCTGGCTCGCCGAAGTCAACGATCAGGTGCGGACGAGCCTGATGGCGCGACTGAAGGAACGGTTGGCGACGCTGCTGGACGGCACCGAGATCAGCCAGGACCGCCTGTTGCAGGAAGCCGCGGTCGCGGCGGACCGCGCCGACGTCGCCGAAGAGGTGCAACGCCTCGTGGCGCACCTCGATCACTTCGAGCGCCTGCTGGCGCAGGGCGGGCCGGTCGGCAAGAAGATCGACTTCCTCCTCCAGGAACTGCTGCGCGAGGTCAACACCGCGGGGTCGAAGTGCCGCGAGGCTGGGATGGGGGAGCGTGTCGTCGAGGCCAAGGCGGCGCTCGAAAAGCTGCGCGAGCAGTGCGCGAACCTGGAGTAGGAAGCGTGGCCGGTGGCCGGTGGCCGGTGGCCGGTGCAGGCCCCGCGGAGTGGACGGCGCGGCGGTACCTGTGGCTGCTGTTGGCGTTCGTGCTGGCGCACGCGGTGCTGGCGACGATCGTGCCGGTCTCGGGCGACGAGGCGTACTACTGGGACTGCTCCCGCCACCCGGACTGGGCGACCTACGACCAGCCACCCCTGATGATGCTCGCGCCGATTCCGTTCCGTGCGGTATTCGGCGAGACTGCCCTCGGTGTTCGCGGTCCGGCGATCGCGGCGGCGTTCCTGATCGGCGCGTTCCTGTTGCCGCTGGCGCGGCGCCTGGGAGGCGGGCCGCGCGAGGCCGCGTGGACGTACCTTCTCCTGCACGCCACGCCCCTCTTCTTCTTCGGCTCCTTCTACGCCTCGACCGACATCGGCATGATGGCGGGCTACCTAGGGGCGGTGTGGGCAGCCGTGGCCATCGCACAGGGGGAGAGGCGCGCGTGGTGGGGGTTCGGCGTGGCGGTCGCGCTCGGCTTTCTCGCCAAGTTCCCCGCCGTGCTGGTCCTGCCGGTCCTGGTCCCCGTCCTGGCCAGCCGCAAGGCCAGGGAGCACCTGCGCACGCCGGTGCCGTACCTCGCCGGCGCCCTGTCGGCGGCGCTCACGGCGCCGGTGTGGATCTGGGGCGCGCAGCACGACTGGGTGAACATCACCTTTCAACTCCAGCAGCGACACGACCGCGGCCCGCTGACGGCCGTCTACCTGCTCGAGTTCGTCGCGTTCGTGGCGTTGCTGACGTCGCCGCCGCTGTTCGTCGCGCTGGCGGGGGCGTGGTGGCGCGCATGGCGGCGGCGCGATTGCGCCTGGAACGCCGTGCTCGTCGGGGCCGCCACGCCGTTCGTGTTCTTCGGGTACGTCTCCTTGCGCGAGGACATCTCGCCGCACTGGGCCGGGCCCGGCATCGTGCTCGCCGCCCTTGTCCTCGCGTTCGCGTCGCCCCGGCCGCGCCGTCTGGTGCGGTGGGGGGCCGCGTTCGGCGTCGTCGTCTCGCTGGCAGCGGTCGCACTGGTGCTGTTCGCCACGACCGCCCTCGACGTGCGTTGGCCGCTCGTGGGCCGGTTGCGCGGCACGGTCGCGGACAAACTGGCCGCCGCCGTCGCCAACCAGGAGATCGTGACCGAGATCGAACGCCGGCTGCAGCCTGGGGAGATGGTGGCCTCCGAGAGCTACACCGACGTCCACTTGTACGCGTACCTTTCGAAAGGGCGGATCGCGACCCGGCTCGCCAGGGTGCACGGTGGCGTCCACGGTCTCGCGTCGCTCTACTGGTACCCGCCCGACGCTCTGCGGGGGCGCGACTTCCTGTTCGTGACCGAGCGCGCCGGGCTCGAGGCGCCGCTCGCGGCGATCTTCGCGTCGGTGACGGAAGAGCCGTCGTTCGTGGTCGAGCACGACGGCCACGCCGTGCGGACGATCCGCTTCCTGCGTTGCCGCGATCTGCTACGGCCGGAGGGCGTTTTCACCCGGCTGGCGGCGCCCGCGCCCGCGGGCGGCTGACGCGGCCGCGCGGTCGCGCCCCACGTCTTTCCCCCGGTGCTCGGGGAGTGTCGGTCAGCTCGGTTGGATGGCGCCGGGGGGCGGCCGCCGCATCGGGGTCGGTTTCGGTCGAGGCGGCTCGATGACCGCCACGATCTGCCTGCGGCCGATCGCGAACGCCTGCTCGACCCGGCCGCGGGTGTGCATCTTGTCGCCGACCCTTGGGAGGGGACCGGTTGTGGACACGGCGATCGTGCCGGTCCCGTCGTCCAGGATGTAGCACTTGAGCCGCGGGAGGTCGATGCGTTCCTTGACCGTGCCCCAGACCGTGACGGTCTTCCCTTCGTAGCGGCCAGCGTCCTTGACGATGGTGCCGATGTTGGTGGCGGTGAGGCGGTAGCATGACGCCGAGGCGAGAACACCCGCCACGATGAGAAGAAGCGCCCACGTCCGGAGTCCCCGGATCGGATCATCCGCCATCGATCTCTCCCTGCCGTCGGCGTGGCGTCGCCTCGCCCCGACGCCACGGGTGCGTCGCATCCGCGCTGGCCCGGCGCTTCGCGCCGCGTGTCGCCACGGCCGCATTGTAGTCCAGAACCCGTCGCGGCCAAGGGCCTGCCTTGCGCTACAATGCACGGCTTGACGGAGGTTTGCGATGCGAGACGCCGAGATTCGCGAGCTACCAGGGCTTGTCGGAGAGCGGGTGAGGGTGTCCGGCTGGCTCTACAACGCCCGCTCCTCGGGCAAGCTGCGCTTCCTCGTCGTCCGCGACGGCTCCGGCTACCTCCAGTCGGTGGTGTTCAAGCCCGCGGTGGACGAGCGGGTGTGGGATGAAGCAGGGAGGGTGACCCAGGAGTCGTCCCTCCAGGTCGCCGGCACGGTCAAGGAGGAGACGCGGGCCCCGGGCGGTGTCGAGTTGCAGGTGGAGGAGATCGCGGTCGTGCAGCCTTGCCCGGACTACCCGATCACACCCAAGGAGCACGGCCCGGACTTCCTGCTCAACCACCGCCACCTCTGGCTGCGTTCCAAGCGCCAGCACGCGATCATGCGGGTGCGCAACGAGCTGACGTTCGGCATCCGCGATTTCTTCTACACCAGGCACTACGTCAACATCGACTCGCCGATCCTCACCCCGGCCGCGTGCGAGGGGACCTCGACGCTGTTCGAAACCGACTACTTCGGCGAGAAGGCGTACCTCTCGCAGTCGGGGCAGCTCTACCTCGAACCGGCGGCGGCCGCGCACGGCAAGGTGTACTGCTTCGGGCCGACGTTCCGCGCCGAGAAGTCCAAGACCCGCCGGCACCTGACGGAGTTCTGGATGGTGGAACCCGAGGTCGCCTGGATGCGCTTCGACGGCCTGCTCGAGCTCGCCGAGGAGTTCGTCTCGACGCTCGTGGCACGCATCCTCGACCGCTGCAAACAGGAGCTCGAGTGGCTCGAGCGTGACGTTGCCAGACTCGAGCCCGCGGCCACGCGGCCGTACCCCCGCATCGACTACGGCGACGCGGTCGAGAAGCTCCGCGGCAAGGGCTTCGACGTCAGCTTCGGCGACGATTTCGGCGGCGACGAGGAAACGGCGCTCGCGGACGAATCCGGCAAGCCGATCATGATCACGCGCTACCCGGCGGCGATCAAGGCGTTCTACATGGAACCGGACCCGAACGACTCGACGCGGGCCCTCGCCGTGGACATGATCGCGCCGGACGGGTACGGCGAGATCATCGGCGGCAGCGAGCGCATCTCCTCGCCGGAGAAGCTCGAGCAGCGCATCGCCGAACACAACCTGCCTTTGGCGGCGTTCCAGTGGTACCTCGACGTGCGCAAGTACGGCGGTTTTCCGCACTCGGGGTTCGGGATGGGGATCGAGCGGGTCGTGACGTGGATGTGCGGGCTGCAGCACCTCCGGGAAGCGATACCGTACCCGCGCATGATCAACCGCCTCTACCCCTAGAGCGCCGCCGATAGCGGACCATCCGCGGCGTTACGCTCGCCCCGCTCGCATCCTCACGTACCCTCCGGGTACGCTCCGGTGCGGCGGGGTTCGCGCGCCTTGCGGCTGGCCCACTCTCGGCGGCGCGGCTACACGCCCCAAGCTGCGAGGCCCTGCCTGTCGGCGTCGTTGGTTCTAATGTGGGGCGCGCCCGCCGGGCGCGCTTCTTTGTCTTCGAGGGAGGCGCTTGTGGCTGCGCGGCCTGGGGCCGGCGCAGCCGGGTCGGACCCCGAGGCCCGAGCCCCGGTATCACGCGGCGGCGCGGGCCGGGAGGATGTCGCGGAGGGCGGCCAGGAACGCGGCCATCTCCGCCGGCGTACCGATGGAGACGCGCAGCCACGTCGGCATCGACGGGAACTTCCTCCCGACGAGAATCTTGCGAGCTGCGAACGAGGTGATGAGCGGCGCCACGTCGCGACCGGTGTCGATCATGACGAAGTTCGCCTCGGACTGGATGAAGCGGCGGCCGTCGGCGGTCAGTTGTCCCGTGAGCCACCTCCGCGTGTCGTTGAGTCGTCGCTTCATGCGGGGGACCAGGTCGGGCTCGGCGAGGCTCGCGAGGGCCGCGGCGAGCACCGCGGCGTTCGTGTTGGAAAACGAGGCGAAGCGGTTGAGCGCCTCGACCTTGTTCTTGGCGGCGACCGCGTAGCCGAGCCGCATGCCGGCCATGCCGTAGATCTTCGAGAACGTACGGACGACGATCAAGTTCGGGTGAGCGGCGAGCAGCTCGGTCCCGCTGCGGTACCCTGGGTGCTCGACGAAGTGGTGGTAGGCCTCGTCGAGGAGCACGGTGGCGGCGGCGGGAACGCGCGCCAGGAACGCTGCCAGTTCCTCGCCCGTCACGACCGTGCCGGTGGGGTTGTTGGGGTTGCAGACGTAGACGAGTCCGGTCGCGGCGTCGCACGCGGCGGACATGCGCGGGAGGTCGTGTCGGAACGCGGCGTCGAGCGGGACCTTGACCGGAGTGGCCCGCGTGACCCGGTTGTAGGCCAGAACGGCTTCGAACGTCGGCTCGGCGACGACGACCTTCTTGCCGGTGCCGAGGAACGCGCCGTCGGCCATGCGCAGGATCTCGTTCGAGCCGCAGCCGAGCTGGATCTGCTCGGGCGCGACGCCGTGCAGCCGCGCGAGCGCTTGCCGCACCTCGTCCTCCGACCCATCCGGGTAGCGCCCGGCTACGGCTTGCGAGCGCGTCATCGCCTCGCGGGCGGCCGCGGACGGCCCATAGGGGTTCTCGTTCGAGTTGAGCTGGATCGAGTCGACCGGCTGGCCGAGGGCGATGCTCGCCTCGGCCGTAACCGGCGCCAGCCCCCGTCCGAGGGCCACCGCCCCGGCCGCCGCCCCGAGCGCTACGCCGAACCCCCTCCGCGTCATCCCAGTCGTGGCCATCGGTACCCCCCTCGCGCAAGCGTTGCGCCGAGTGTACGGCGGCGGCACCGCGCCGCCAAGCGTCCGCCCGCCTGCCGGGACCGGGTGCGGCCGCCCCGCCGGGTGCGGCGGGTGGAGCCTCGCGGCCCGGCTGGAGGAAGCCCGGCGCTCCGGACGGGCGTGCCCGCGCCCCCTCAGTTGAGGGCCTGAGGCGCGATAAGGGAGAACTGGGCGATCTCGACATCGAACTGCCGGCCGCCCTCGGCCCGCATCAGGTAGCTGCCGCGCATCGTCCCGAACGGCGTCGGCAGAGGGCAAAAGCTCGTGTACTCGAACGAGACGCCAGGCCGCAGGACCGGGGACTCGCCGACGACGCCTTCGCCCTCCACCTCCTCGACGCGACCGTTGCTGTCCGTGATGGTCCAGTGACGGCGGAGGAGCTGGACGACGCCTTCGCCCTGGTTCGTGATGCGGATGCGGTAGGAGAACAGGTAGGCGCCGCGTTCCGGCGCGCTGGACTCCGGCAGGAACGAGGGTTGCACCATGACACGGATCCCCATCGTCGTCGTATCGCTCATCACGAGCAACAATGCAGGCGACCGGCGCCCGATTCCCGCCGCGGCCTCGCGCACTTGAAGCCGGGAATCATTCTCCTGCGGCGCGATGTTAGAATCACCGCTCGTGAAGAAGGCCGCGCGTCCAGCGCGCGCGCCGAAGTCGGTCAAGGTCGGCATGATCGGGCTCGGGTGCGCCAAGAATCTGGTGGACGGAGAGGTCATGCTCGGTCACCTGACGGAGCGCGGCGCCGAGGTCGTCGCCGACATCGACTCCGCCGAGGTCGTAATCGTCAACACCTGCGGATTCGTCGAGGACGCGAAGCGGGAGTCGATCGACGCGATCCTCGAGGTGGCGGCGCGCAAGGGGGACGGCACGCTGCGCCGCCTTGTGGTCGCCGGGTGCATGGCGCAGCGCTACGCCCGGGAGTTGGCGGCCGAGATCCCCGAGATCGACGCGTTCGTCGGCCTGGACGAACTCGAGCGCGCGCCGGAGGCGGTGCTCGGCGGTTCCGGCCGCCGCCTGCCGGACCAGCGCGGCGCGCTCAAGCTCTACGACCACACCGCCCCGCGCCTGCTCGCCACCGGCGGCGTGTTCGCCTACCTCAAGGTCGCCGAGGGGTGCAACAACCCGTGTACGTTCTGCCACATCCCGGCGATGCGCGGCGCTTTCCGCTCGCGCACGCTCGCCTCGCTCGTGGCCGAGGCGCGCCGCCTCGAAGAGGCCGGCGTGCGCGAACTCGTGCTCATCGCCCAGGACACGACGCGCTACGGCGAGGACCTCGGAATGGGACGCACCGGGCTGCGCCGCCTGCTCGAGGCCCTGCTCGCGGGAACCTCGCTGCCGTGGCTCCGCTTCATGTACGCGTACCCAGCCACTCTCGACCCCGGCATCTTCCCGCTGATGGCGCGCGAGAGCCGCCTCGCGCCCTACCTCGACATCCCGTTGCAGCACGCCGCCCGCCCGGTCCTCAAGCTCATGAAACGGGGCGGGGACGCGCGCCGCTACCGGGAACTGATCGCGAAGGCGCGAGAAGCGGTGCCTGGCCTCGCGGTCCGCACGACGTTCATCGTGGGGTTCCCGGGCGAGGGGGAGGCGGAGTTCGCCGAACTGCAGACGTTCGTGGACGAGGTCCGCTTCGACCACGTCGGGGTGTTCGCCTACTCGTTCCAGGAGGAGAACCCCGGCGCTGCGCTCGGCGACCCGGTGCCGTCGCGGGCGAAGGAGCGGCGCCGGCGTGCGCTGATGAAGCAGCAGGAGTCCATCAGCCGCGAGCACAACCGCGCGTTCAGGCGGCGCGAGATGACGGCCATCGTGGAGGGCGCCAGCCGCGAGTCGGAACACCTCCTGGAGGGTCGACTGCTGCGCCAGGCCCCCGAGGTGGACGGCCGGCTCCTCTTCTCGGACGGCACGGCCAGCGCCGGCGACGTCGTCCGCGTCCGCATCACGAAGACCTACGCCTTCGACCTCGTCGGCGAGATCCGCGAGGTGCTCCTGGCCGCCCCGCCGCGCCGCCTGCCGTTGCTCCCCTCGCGGCTGCCCGTGCTGCCGGCGGCGGTCGCGCGATAGTCCGATGGAAGTCCTGCGCGACCCGGCGCCGTCCTCCGACCTCCCCCGCGGGGGGGTGGTGACGATCGGCAACTTCGACGGCGTGCACGTCGGTCACCGCATGCTGCTCGCCGGAGCGGTGGAGAGGGCGCGGGCGCTCGGCGTGCCGGCGGTCGCGCTGACGTTCGAGCCGCACCCGGAGAAGGTGCTGCGGCCGGACTCGGGTCTGAGGCTCGTCACGACGCGGGCGCAGAAGGCGCAGTTGCTCGACCGGTTGGGCATCGACACGCTGGTGGAGATCGGCTTCGACCGGCGCTTCGCGGCGATCACGGCGCCGGACTTCGCCCGCGAGTTCCTCTTCCGCCGTCTCGCCCCTGCCGAGGTGAGGCTCGGGACGAACTTCCGTTTCGGCGCCGGCCGGATGGGCGACGTCAACTTCCTTTCCACGCTCGGACACGAGATGGGGTTCGCGGTGATCGGCGTCGAGCCGCTCGAAGAGGGCGGGGAGGTCGTCTCGTCCACACGAGTGCGGCGCGAGATCGCCCGCGGCCACGTTGACGAGGCGTGGCGCCTCCTGGCGCGGCCGTTCTACGTGGACGGGCGCGTGTACCGGGGCAAGCGCTTCGGCCGCCAACTCGGGTTCCCGACGATCAACGTCGACGTCGAGAACGAGCTGTTGCCGGCGCACGGGGTGTACGTGACCGTCCTCCATATCCCTTCGTACTCGCGGGTTTTCGCCTCGGTGACCAACATCGGCGTGCGGCCGACGGTCTACGAGAACTCGCAGGTGACCGTCGAGTGCCACGTGCTGAACTTCACCGGCGACGTGTACGACGAGCCCGTGCGTTTGTCGTTCCTCCGCCGCGTGCGCGACGAGAAGGTGTTCGGGTCGAGCATGGACCTGGTGGCGCAGATCCGCCGCGACGTGCAGACGGCCGAGCTCTACTTCGCCCAAGCCGGACTCCCCGCGGACGAGTTGGTGCGGCGGTGAGCCTGGAGCTGCTCGCACCCCTCGCGGCGGCGGCGGTCTTGCTGGCCGGCGCATCTGGCTTGCTCTGGCTCGACCGCCCCCGTTGGGGCGCGCTCGCGTGGCTCTGGGCGACCGCCGTCTGGAGCTTTGCGGTCCTGGTACCGCCGGCGCTTGCGGGCGCGCCGGTGACGCGCCTGCTGCGGGACCCGGAACGGGCAACCGCGTTCCCGGAGGCGTGGCTGGCCGCGCCGTGGCTCATCCTCGCGCTGGTCGTCGTCGCTGCCGTGCTGCCGACGTTTGCGGCGGCGCGGTCGCGCGTGGTGGAGGGTCCGACCGACGGCGCGGTCTTCGGCGGCGTCGCCGGCGTCGGCCTGGCGGCCGGGGCGACGTGCCTCGTGCTCGCGCGGTCGCCGTGGCGCCCGGATGGCGCCGCTCTGGTTTTCGTGACCGTATTGCACGCCGCCGCCGGGGCGTTGTTGGGCGCCGGGGTCGGGCTGGCCAAGCTCGCCTCGCGCCGCGCTTTGCGCCTGCCGGCAGCGGCCGCCGCTGCGGCCGCAGCCGCCGCACTCGTTGCCGCGCTCGCGTTTGCCGCGCTCTCGTGTTGGCGGGAGTGGGGCCAGAACAGCGTCGCGTGCAACCTGGGGCTCGCCGCGGCGGCCGCGGCTGCACTGGCCGCGGTCGTGGCCGCCGGCCTGGCGTACGAGCGGAGGGTCCTTGCCGACCAGCTCCGCGACGAGGTCGAGCTCGGGGTCCTGCCAGGCTGGGTGGTCGAGGTGCTTCCCAGTTACAGCCGGCGCATCCGTTCGGACTGGTGGCCGCGGCGGGACGAACGGCGGGAGATCCTGGGCCTGCTGGTGACGCTGGCGTTCCGCAAGCAGCAGCTCAGGACGTTCCCGGCCGACCGCTTGCGGCTGTACGGCCTCGAGGTCGGACGCCTGCGCCAACGGGCGCGGGCGCTACTGGCGCTGGCGCCGGAGCCGGCCGCCGCAGCCGGCCGCGGCGAGTAGGAACGGCCCAGCTCGGAGTTCGAACCGTGTGCTATCGTTCAGGCCAAGCCGTGGCTGGAATAGGAGTTGGCCAGCCCGGGGCCGGGGGAGGATGCGAGTGAACAACCGGGGGATTCACGTATTCACGTCGGAATCGGTGACGGAGGGTCACCCCGACAAGGTGTGCGATCAGATCTCGGACGCGGTGCTCGACGAGGTGCTCCGGCAGGACATCGAGCGCGACCGCGTGGGGCAGGGACGGGTGGCGTGCGAGAGCTTCATCACGGTCGGACTCGTCATCGTCGGCGGCGAGATCACCACCGACGGCTGGGTGGACGTGCAGGACCTCGTGCGCGACCTGATCCACCGCATCGGGTACACCGATATCAAGTACGGGTTCAACTACGCCACGTGCGGCATCCTCAACGCCATCGGGCGGCAGTCGGGGGACATCGCACAGGGCGTCGATACCGGCGGCGCCGGCGACCAGGGCCTGATGATCGGCTACGCCTGCGACGAGACCGCCGAGTTGATGCCGATGCCGATCACGCTCGCGCACAAGCTCACGCGGCGCCTCGCCGAGGTGCGCCGTAAGGGCGTGTTGCCGTACCTGGGGCCTGACGGCAAGTCGCAGGTGACGGTCGAGTACCGCGAAGGCAAACCGCATCGGATCGACACCGTCGTGATCTCCTCGCAGCACACCAAGGAGATCCTCAACCGCAAGGGGGACCGCATCACCGCCGCCGCCCGCGACGAGATCATCGAGAAGGTCGGACTCGCGGTGCTGCCCAAGAAGCTCGTGGACGCGAGGACTCGCTTCCTCGTCAACCCGACGGGGAAGTTCGTGATCGGCGGACCGCAGTCCGACACCGGGATGACCGGCCGCAAGATCATCGTGGACACCTACGGCGGATGGGCGCCTCACGGGGGCGGAGCGTTCTCCGGCAAGGACCCCACCAAGGTCGACCGTTCCGCGACCTATATGGCGCGCCACATCGCCAAGAACATCGTCGGCGCCAAGCTCGCGCGCGAGGCGCTCGTGCAGCTCGCATACGCGATCGGGGTCGCGGAACCGGTGTCGGTGATGGTGGACACAAACGGTGGCGGGGTGATCCCGGACGATCGGCTCATCGCCGCGGTGCGCGAGGTATTCCCGCTCACGCCGCGCGGAATCATCGCGGAGCTCGACCTGCTCCGGCCGATCTACCGCATCACAGCGAGCTACGGGCACTTCGGCCGCTCGGAGCCCGAGTTCCGGTGGGAGAGCCTGCATCACGTGGAGCAGCTCAAGGCCGCGGCCGCGAAGCTCGCCTGACCTTTTTTGCCCCGCGGGCCGAAGCCGTGTCGCTCGGCCCTGTTGATCATTTTTCCACTTCGTGGAGGTTTCTTGCGTGCCGGTCCCGCGGGTGGCCGAATGCGGGCCCGGGCGCCCCCGCGCCCGAGCCCGCATGCTCCTGCGCCCGCGACCGGACAGGGCGATCCGCGCCGGGGCTCCGCCCGAGCGACCCGGCCGCAGCCAGCGGGCAAAGAGAACAGGCCTCACGCAGTGAAGAAGGCCAACGCCTCCCGCGGGACCGGTACCGAAGACGGGCTCCAGCCAGTGGAAAGGACAAGGGCCGGGGCGCCGGGAAGAACTTGGGCAATCGCGGAGCGGTGCCGTAGACTGGCGGCAGTGATTCGGTTCGGTTATGTCCTCCGGGTCGTGGCGGCGGCAGCTGCCGCCGCCGGCGCCGTGGCCTTGATCCGTGGCCGCGGCGTTCCGGGAGAGGCCCAGGCGGCGGCAGTTGCCCGCGCCGCAATGGAGCGGCTCGGCTACGCGCCGCTGGGCGAGCCGACCGCCACGTTCGAGGGGGACCAGGAGCTGGCGTGGGCGCTCGAGCGTGCGCGTCCAGGGCCGGCCGGAGCCAAACTCGCTCGCGGCGAGGGTGGCGCCGTGCGCTGGCGCCTGGTGTTCCCGGGCGGTGGCGAGGCGCAGGTGACCCTGGACGGCGTGGTGTGGTCGTTGCGGCGGCCCGTTCCCGAGGCGCCAGGGCCCGATCTCTTCCCGTCGCTCGCGACGGCGCGCGTGGAGGCCGCCGTCGCGCAGGCGGTGTCCGATCCCTCCAGCTGGCGGCTCGTCCGCGCGCAGAGTTGGCGGGAGGGCGGGCACACATGGGAACGGGCGTGGTTCGTCGGCGGCAGTGGGCCGCTGCCCCCCGGGTGGCGTCGCGAGCTGGAGCTGGAAATCGCCGGCTCCTCGGTCGTCTCGTGGAGGCGCTTCGTGCACCCCCTGGGGACCGACCTCGGGGTGGTGACGGGGCGGATGGCCGAACTGCACGTGCTGCGCCGACCGGCGCTGCTCGGCCTGGCGATCGTGGTGATCGGGGTCCTGATCGCGGGCGCCGAGGCGGTCGCCTATCGCGAGTCGACTGCCCTCGTGCGCGGCGTGATTTACGGCGTCGTCGTCGCCGTCGCCGGCAGCTTTGCGGCGGACTCCCTGGCGGCTGCGCCGGTCCAGGGCGTGGTGCTGGCGGCGGTCGTCGCCCTGTTGCCGTCGTGGACGGACCTTCCTCCCACGCGCCTGAGATTCGGGCCGGCGGCCGGGGTGGCGCTCGCGGCGGCAACGCTGGCGGGCCGCACGCTCATCCTCGGTGTCGGCGGCTGGGTACCGGTGACCTCCCCGGTTCCGTCGGACACCGGCTGGGAACGCCAGCTGGCCGACGCGTGGTTGCCCGCGCTGGTCGAGGAACCGTTGCTGCGCGGGGCGCTCCCGGCGTTCGCGGCGCCGTTGGTGGGGTGGTGGGGCGCGGCGCTGCTCGCGGCGCCGATCGGGGCACTGCTCCACCCCGAGCCCGCGGTCCCGCTGCTGGCGTCGATCGCGCTCGAGGTCGTGCTGCAGCTCTGCCTGGCGGTGGTGGCACGTTTCGCGGGCGTCGGCGGCGCCGTGCTCGCACGCGGGACGTGCGAGGCTCTGGTGCAACGGGCCGCGTTTCCGGTGGGCTCGGGGTGGGACCGCGTCGCACTGCTCGGTGTCGCGGTCGGAACGGTACTGCTGCTATGGCCGCGCCGGCGCGTGTGAGAACCCTGTCGGCCGCCGCGGCCGCGGCCGCACTCGCGGCCGCCTCCCTGTGGGTGCCGGCAGTGCCTCCGGAGCAGCCGGCGTCGCAACCGCCCGCGGCGGCAGCCGAGCGCGCGGAGGACGAACTCCCTTCCCTGGGTCTCCCCTGGGGCAAAGTGCGGGCCTGGGAACGCGTCAACGACGGCTGGACGCTGACCTGGCAGCCCGCGCACGGGATGTGGCTCGTCCGTGCCTGGGTGCCCGATGGGCCGGGGGAGCCGCGCTGGCGGATCGAAGCGGCATCGTGGCTCCCCGGAGTCAGGCTCTCCCGGCGCGCCGCGAGCGCGATGACCGGCCACGACGAAGCTGCGGCGCACGGCCGTGAGTACCTCGGCCGCCGCGACTGGCAGTTGGCCGACGCCCGTCTCCTCGGCGCGCTGCCGGCGGGCGGCGATCTCCCGGCCAACTCCCGCCGCAGGTACGCGGGGGCGGGGGCCGTGCTCGCCGGGCTGCTGCTCGCAGGGGCGGCCGCGCGCCACCTGGTGCCCGGTGTGCCCGGGCGCATCTGGCGACAGGCCGTGGGCTGGTCGGCGGTGGCACTCCTGCCACTGCTGCCGCAGCTCTCGGAGCTTGCGCCACCGGCGTTCCAGGCCGGCGTGCGGCCGTGGGTCGGCGAGCTGGCGTTCGGGGCGGCGGCGACGCTGCTCCTCGGTGCACTCGCGTTCGGCGCGCAGCGCTTTCCTGCGGTCGCGGGCCGCCCCGTGGCCGGCTGGCTCGCGGTCGGACTCGCCATCGGCGTCCTCGCCGGACGGCTGCAGCCCGCGCCATGGCTGCTCGGCGTTGCCGGGTTGCCGCTTCGGCTCCCGGCGCTTGCGGCGCTCGCAGTGCTGCTCGGGTGGCTGATGGGCCTCGCGGGGGACGGACTGCGTGAACTGGCGAGGCCCGCCGGGCGGCTGCGTCCGCTGGTGCTCGCCGGGCTCGGCGTGGCGGCGGTCGCCCTCGCCGGACCGTGGCTCGGGCCCGCGCTGACCGTCGTCGCGGCTGCAGCCGTCGAGCGCGGCTCGGGGACGGCGGTCGCGGTGGCGGGAGTGTGGGGGTGGGTGTTCGGCAGCGTCTGGGCTCTGGCCGAATGGGAACCGGCGCTGCGCGACGCCCTGTTGCTGCTCCTGATCGCGGTCGGGACGGTTGCCGCGGTCGGCCTTGCTCGCCGAGCGGCCGGCATCGCTTCGCCAACCGCTGCGAACCGTTGACACCGACCCTCGGGCCCGGCGCCGGAGCTTTAGGGGCTAGAATCCCCGGGTGGGAATGGCGTGGTTTCTCGCGGCGCGGCTGCTGCGGCGGCGGGGGACCTCGCTGCTGCGGACGAGCGCGCTCGCGGCGCTCGTCGCGGTGGCGCTGGGAACCGCTTCGCTCGTGGTCGTGCTGGCGCTGATGAGCGGCTACACGGCCGCCCTCCGCGACGGCGTGCTGGCCGCCGGTGGGCACCTGGTCGCGCTGCTGCCTCCCGGCGCCTCGGCCGAAGCGAGCGCGGCGGCGGCGGCGCGGGTTGCGCGGGTCCCGGGCGTGGTACGGGTCGGTCCTGTCGTCTACCTCCCCGGGATGCTCTTTCCGCCCAGCGGCGGCGCCGAGCTGGTGAGCGTCCGGGCGAGCGAAGCCCCGCCGCCGTTCGTCCTCCTCGGCGGGGACGGCGCCGGCGGCCCGCTCGCGGTGGCGCTTGGAAGCGGCGTCGCGCGCAAACTCGCGGTCCGTAAGGGCGACGTGCTCTCGCTCCAGGTCGTCACCGCCGGAATGCCCCGTGGCGTGCCGGTCGTCGTGGGGCAGGTGTTCGACACCGGTTTCGCGGAACTCGACGAGCGCTTCGTGATGACGAGCCTCGATGGCCTCCGGCGGCGGGTGCCGGGGCTGCCGAACGGGGGGCTCGAGGTCTGGGTCGCCGATCCGGACCGCGCGGCGGCGTTGCGCGACCCCGTCGAGCAGGCATGCGGTAACGGGGCGATCGTCACGACGTGGCAGGAGAGCAACCGCAACCTCTTTGCGGCGCTGCGCTGGCAGAAGATCTCCCTGGGTCTCGTCCTCTCGCTCGTGCTCGGGGTCGGCGCGTTCGAGGTCGCATCGGCCCTGGTCGTGCTGGTCACCGAGAAGAGGCGCGAGTTCGGCGTGTTGCTCGCGCTCGGCGCGCCCCCGCGTCTGGTGCGGCGCACACTGCTGCTGGCGGGCGGCGCCCTGGGCGGGGCCGGCGTCGTGGCGGGCCTCGGCCTCGGGATCGCCATCGTCTGGGTGTTGACCGCGCTCGGCATTCCGCACTTCCCTCCCGACATCGCCAGCATCTACATGGTGAACACCATCCCCTTGCGGCTGGACCCCGGCGACCTCGCCGCAGTTCTTGGCCTCTCCCTGCTCGAGGTCCTGGCGGCCGCGCTCCTGCCTGCCGCGCGGACGGCGAGAAGGGAGCCGGTCGAGGTGCTGCGGTGGGTCTGAACGACAAGGCGATTTGGGAGGTGCAGTGGCACCCGGGTGGCGGAGGCAGGTTCCGCCGACTCGTGCTGACACGGCGCGGTCTTCGCCGCGGGCTCGTCGGGCTGGGACTGCTCGGCATCCTCGCACTCGGCGTCGTCGCGGCGCTCCCCCTGGGCCTGAAGAGCTTCGTCACCTCGTTTACCGTCGATGCCGCCCGGCGAGAGAACCGGACGCTGAAGACGCGCCAGGATGGGTTGGGCGAGCGTTCGCGCGCTCTCGCGGGCCGGGTGTACACGCAGCTTCAGCGCGGCCGGCGCCTGGCGTGGGCGGTTGGCCTCCCGGAAGGGGTGTGGCGGGCGCCGTGTCCGGCGCCGCCCGCAGCCGGCGCCGCCGACGACACGACCGCCGCGTGGGTCGTGCGCGAGGGCGCTCGTCTGGAGGAACTCGGCGACGAACTGGCCGGCGCGCAGGCCGGTTCGCTGCGTTGCCCGCTCGCCGCGATGCCCACCGGGCCGCCGATCAACGAGTCGCACGCGGTTGCGGTGGCGCTGTACGGATGGCGCCTGTCGCCGTTCACCGGGAAGACCGAGGCGCACTACGGCACGACGTTGGCGGCGCCCGAGGGTGAGCCGGTGCGGGCGGCCGGCGCGGGCCGCGTGCTGTTCGCCGGGGTCGTCCGGGAGCGCGCGACCAACGACTGGACACGCATGGGCAACGTCGTCGTGGTCGACCACGGCGGCGAGGTCGTGACGGTATTCGGGCACCTTCGCGACATCGCCGTCAAGCGCGGCCAGCGCCTGGTTCGCGGCGACCGGCTCGGGACGGTGGGACAGACCGGCTGGACGCGGGTGCCGGCTTTGTACTACGAGCTGCGATGGCCCACGGGCGGGGCGAGCCGCCCGATCGACCCCGGCCTCGTGACGCTCTCGCTCCCCGTCGAGGACCTCGACGCTCGGCTCGTGGATCCCTCCGCCGGGCTCCCGGCCGACTACCCGGCGCTGCAGCGCCTGCCTGCCGGCGGCGCCGCTCGCCCGATCCGGCGCCGCCCGGTCCACAACGATCCACAGGGCGGTCCTCGCGCCCCGCGATGAGTCCCTTCGCCGGCGCCGAAGTCGTGTTGCCGCTCCACCGGCGCGGTGATAGGCTTCGCGAGCGGCGCGCCCGCGCCGGGAGGGCTGGATGGCCGACACACGCCTGAAGCGCACGCCTCTGTACGAATGCCATGTCGAAGCGAAGGCGCGCATCGTGCCGTTCGCGGGGTACGAGATGCCGGTGCAGTACGCGGGCGTCTTGGAGGAACACCGTGCGGTGCGCACGGCGGTCGGCCTCTTCGACGTGTCGCACATGGGCGAGATCGAGGTGAAGGGGCGCCGGGCGCTGGACTTCGTGCAGTACGTGACCTGCAACGACGCCGCAAAGCTCACGGTGGGGCGGGCACAGTACGCCGGCCTGATGACGCCGCGCGGCACGTTCGTGGACGACCTGCTCGTCCACAAGATGTCGGACGAACGGTACTTCCTGGTCGTCAACGCGGCCAACAAAGACAAGGACTACGCGTACCTGTGCGCCCAGTGCGTCGGCTTCGACGGGGTCGACGTCGAGGACCGTTCGGACGGATACGCGCAGATCGCCGTGCAGGGGCCGAAGGCGCTGCCGACGCTGCAGAAGCTCACCGCGGTCAGGCTCGACGAGATCAAGTACTACCGCTTCGTCGAGGGGACGGTGGACGGCGCTCCCGCGATCATCGCCAGAACGGGTTACACGGGCGAGGACGGCTTCGAGGTCTACGTGGCGCCGGAGCATGCGCCGCGCCTGTGGCGGGCGCTGCTCGGCACCGGACGCGAGTTCGGCATCGTCCCCGCCGGCCTCGGCGCCCGGGACACCCTCCGGTTCGAGGCGTGCATGCCGCTCTACGGGAACGATATCGACGATACGACCACGCCGTACGAGGCGGGCCTCGGCTGGATCGTCAAGCTCGACAAGGGGGGGTTCCTGGGACGCGAGGCGCTGCTGCGGCAGCAGGGAGACGGCGTCCGCCGTGCGCTCGTCGGGTTCGAGATGACAGGCCGCGGCATCGCCCGGCACGGATATCCGATCTGGGCCGGCGGCCAGGAGGTCGGCGCGGTCACCTCGGGGACGCACGCGCCGACGCTGGGCAAGGCGCTCGGCATGGGGTACGTGCCGGTCGCGCACTCCGCGGTCGGCTCGGCGATCGAGGTCGAGATCAGGGAGCAGAAGATCGCAGCGCGGGTGGTGGAGATGCCGTTCTACCGCCGCGCACGCTAGG
Organism: uncultured Acidobacteriota bacterium; assembly: GCA_963789745.1. Lineage (GTDB taxonomy): Bacteria > Acidobacteriota > Thermoanaerobaculia > Thermoanaerobaculales > Thermoanaerobaculaceae > RBG-13-68-16. The sequence continues at coordinate 222,930 of CAWBLW010000003.1, forward strand.
GATTGAGGGGGGAGACGCCATGACACAACCGAACGATCGCCTCTACACGAAGACGCACGAATGGGTCCTCTTGACTGGCAGCGAAGCAACCGCCGGGATCACCCAGTACGCGCAGGAGCAGCTCGGCGACGTGGTGTTCGTCGAGCTCCCCGCGCCCGGGAAGAGGGTCGAGAAGGGCGCCGCCCTCGGCAACATCGAGTCGGTCAAAGCGGTGTCCGAGGTCTTCGCCCCGATGGCCGGCGAGGTGTCGGCGACGAACGGCGAGCTCGAGAGCCATCCCGAGCTGGTCAACCAGGACCCGTACGGCCAGGGCTGGCTGGTCCGGTTGCGGATCGCGCCGGGTGCGGCCGACGGCCTGATGGATGCCGCCGCGTACGAGAAGTTCCTCGCCGAAGAGGGCGCGCACTGATGCACCGCTATCAGGCGGGGCAGGGCGACCGTCGAGCGATGCTCGACGCGGTCGGCTGCGCGTCGGTGGACGAGCTGTTCGCGTCGATTCCCGCCGAGGTCCGTTGCGAGGCTCTCGACCTCCCGGCGGCCCAGAGCGAGGAAGAGGTCCGGCGGGAGTTCTGGTCCTACGCGACGGCCAATGCCGCCCCCGAGTGCTTCGCGAGCTTTCTCGGCGCCGGCGTGTACCGCCACGTCACGCCGGCCGTGGCCGACGCGTTGCTGCAGCGGGGCGAGTTCTTCACCGCCTACACGCCTTACCAGCCGGAGGTCAGCCAGGGCACCCTGCAGGCGATCTTCGAGTTCCAGACCTACGTGTGCCAGCTCACCGAGCTCGACGTGGCCAACGCCTCGCTGTACGACGGCGCCACGGCCGTAGTCGAGGCGGTCCTGATGGCGGCGCGCACGCTCCCGAAACGACGGCGCGTGGTCGTGGCCGGAACGCTCCACCCCGACTGGCGCGCCGTCCTGGAGACGTACTGCGAGCCGATGGGGATTGCGATCACTCAGGCCGGGTGGGGGAACGACGGCCGGGTGGATGTTGGGACGCTCGAGCGTCTGCTCGGCGACGACGTGTGCGCGGTCGTCGTGGCGTCGCCGAACTTCCTCGGCGTCGTCGAGGATCTCCCGGCGCTCGGCAAGGCGATCGCTGCCGCGGGCGCGCTCGGGGTGCACGCGGTTGCGGAGGCGACGTCGCTCGGAGTGCTCGCACCCGGTGGACGCTTCGGCTTCGACGTCGTGTGTGGCGAGCTGCAGGCGTACGGCATCCCGGCGGCTTTCGGCGGCCCGCTTCTCGGGTTCTTCGCCGCGCGGCAGTCGCACCTGCGGCAGATGCCGGGCCGGCTGGTCGGCGAGACCGCCGACACGGCCGGACGGAGGGGCTACGTGCTCACCCTCTCGACCCGCGAGCAGCACATCCGGCGCGCCAAGGCGACCTCGAACATCTGCACCAACCACGGCCTGATGGCGCTCGCCGCTACGATCGTGCTGTCCCTGCTCGGCAAGAAGGGCGTGCGCGAGGTGGCGCTCGCCTCTCACGCCAAGGCCGAGTACGTCAGGGCGGGCCTCAGGGCACTGGGCGCCGGGCACAGGGCCAGACTCGCGTTCCCGCAGAGTCCCGGCTACGACGAGTTTCTCGTGCTTCACGAAGACCCCGACGGCCTGCTCGCGCGGCTCAAGGGCGAGGGGATCCTGGGCGGAGTCGCAACCACCCGTTTCGGCGCCGGCTGGCCGAAGGGGATCCTGGTGGCGGTCACCGAACGCAACACGCGGGAGGAGTGCGATCGCCTCCTCGACGCGATCCGGAGGTTGGCATGAGCGAGCGTGGCTCCCTGCGCGAGCGCGAAGGGCTGATCTTCGAGCGCTCGTCGGCCGGCCGGATCGGCTACCAACTCCCGCCTCTCGAGGTGCCGGCCTCCGACCCCGCGGCGACGGTGCCGTCGGCGTTGCTTCGTGGCGAGATCGACGGAATGCCGGAGGTGAGCGAGGTGGACGTCGTGCGCCACTTCACCCGGCTGTCGAAGTGGAACTACAGCGTGGACGAGGGGCTGTACCCGCTCGGATCGTGCACGATGAAGTACAACCCCCGCATCAACGAGGAGGTGGTTCGCCTCGCCGGTCTGGCGCAGCTCCATCCGTTGCAGCCCGCCGACCAGGTGCAGGGCGCGCTCGCGCTGATGTGGCAGCTCGAGCAGGCGCTGCTCGCCGTGACGGGGATGGCGCGGGTCACGCTGCAGCCGGCTGCCGGCGCCCACGGCGAGCTGACCGGGATGCTGATGATCCGCAAGGCGCTGGCGGCGAGGGGAGAGCAGCGCGGAAAGGTGTTGATCCCCGACTCGGCGCACGGCACCAACCCGGCGTCCGCGGTGTTCGCGGGGTTCGAGACCGTCGAGATCGCGTCAACGGCCGCCGGCACGCTGGACCTCGCCGCGGTCGCACGTCACCTCGAAGGCGGCGACGTGGCCGCGCTCATGGTCACGGTCCCCAACACGCTCGGCGTGTTCGAGCCCGAGATCGTCAAGGTTGCGGCGATGTTGCACGAGAGGGGCGCGTTCCTGTACATGGACGGCGCCAACCTCAACGCCTTCGTCGGCATCGCGCTCCCGGGCAAGATGGGTGCGGACGCCCTCCACATCAACCTGCACAAGACGTTCTCGACGCCGCACGGCGGCGGCGGCCCGGGCGCGGGGCCGGTGGCGGTCTCGCAGGCGTTGGTGCCGCACCTGCCCGTGCCGATGGTCGAGCGGGACGGTGACCGCTACGCGCTCGCCTACGACCGCCCGGGGACGATCGGAAAGGTGCGCGGGTTCTACGGCAACTTCGGCATGCTGGTGCGGGCGCTCGCGTACATCCGTTCGCTCGGCCGCGACGGCCTCAAGTCGATGGCCGAAGGCGCCGTCCTCAACGCCAATTACCTCCGCACGCGGCTCGAGGGCGACTACAACCTGCCATACCATGGCCCGAGCCTGCACGAGGTCGTGTTCGACGACTCGATCCAGGCCGCGTTCGGCGTGAAGAACATCGACATCGCGAAGCGCCTGCTCGACTACGGCTTTCACCCTCCGACCATGTCGTTCCCGCTGATCGTGCACGGTGCGCTGATGATCGAGCCCACCGAGAGCGAGGGGATCGATGAGCTCGACGCGTTCGTCGCCGCGATGAAGGCGATCGCGCGGGAGGCGCGGGAGGAGCCGGACCTGGTCAGGGGCGCGCCGTACTCGACGCCGGTGCAGCGCCTCGACGAGGTGAGAGCGGCGCGGCAGCCGGTCCTGCGCTGGCGCCGTCCGAGCGATTGAGCGGGGCGGCCCGGTTTCGGCCGCGGCGGCCGGCATCGCAGGAGGTGCATGGATGCAGCGCACGCATGTGTTCGTGGACTATTGGAACTTCCAGCTGCGATGGAACGAGCGCGCCGGCGACGCGCGCTGCAACTGGACGCACCTGCCCGCCGTGCTGTTGGAGAAGGTGCGCTCCCTGCCGATCGCGGACGACCTCGACTACCAGGGCACGCGCGTCTACGCGTCGTGCGACCCCGACGACGAGAACCTCCGCCGCTGGCTCGAGAACTTTCTCGAGCGGCAGCCGGGGACCAGCGTCGTCGTCCTCGACCGCCGGCGGCGGTTCGACCACATCCGTTGCCGCTCGTGCGGCTACGAGACGGGCAACTGCCCGTCGTGCGGCCAGGCGCTGGTGTGGTCCGCGGAGAAGGGCGTCGAGTCCGCCCTGATCTCGGACCTCTACGAGCTGGCGTGGTCGGACGCCCTCGACATCGCGGTCGTCGTCTCCTCGGACAGCGACTTCGTCTTCCCGGTGGTCGGGTTGCAGGGCCGCGGCATCAAGGTCGTCAACGCCGCCTGGCGGGGCGCGGGGCAGGAGCTCGCCCGCGCGAGCTGGGCCACTCTCGACCTCGACGAGCTGATCCCCGCGCTGGTCCGGGAGCCGAGCGGCGCGGAGCGCAAGGGGGTCCCGGAGGCGCACGCGTAGTCGCGAGCCGCCGTGCCTCCGAGAGTTCGTCACGGGCATGTCAAACGGGAAGCGTCAGAGGGCAACGGGGAAGTCGATGGCAAGGCGCAACGGGGAGACTCAGGGGAGGCGGCGGCGCTGCGGCTCCACCCTCATGTTCCATCCGCGCTCTTCCCTCTCCGTCTGCGCCTCCTCCGGCGTGCAGCCGCGCACGTCGCGCGACTCACTTTGACGTCGAGGAGTCGCGCCTGGGCGGGACGAGGAGCAGCACCAGCGCGGCGGCGAGCATCGGCAGGTCGCGCAGGACGAGCAGCCACGCGTTGCTGACGTCCTCCGCGCTCGCCGAAAAACAACCGCACGCGACGTTGACGCCGCGCACGGCGTTGATCGCCAGCGCCACGATGAACATCGTGAGCAAGCCGCTCGCCAACAAGGCGGCGGCGCGCCGCTTGTACCCGGTGAGCAGACCGACCCCCACGAGCAGCTCGACCCAGGGCATGTAGATCGCCATCAGGTTGATGGGCCCGGGCGGCAGGATGCGATACCCCCAGATGATCGTCACCAGTGGGCGCGGGTCGATCAGCTTGCTGCCGGCGGCGTAGAGGAAGATGCCCCCCATGACGAAGCCGAGTGCGCGGTGGAGCCAGCGGTTCCTCAGGAGGGTCACGGCGTCGCCCCTTCGGTCGGCAGGCCGCCGCCCTGCCACGCCATGAAGCCGCCCATCACCACGTACGAGCGCGCCACGCCACGCCGGTGCAGCTCTTGCGCGAGGAGCTGCTCGACGTCGGTCTCGTCGCCATCCCCGTAGACGAGCACGGCGTCCGCGGCCCGCAGCTGGGCGATCACGGCGGGGGTCAGCTGGGCCTGTAGCTTGGTGTAGTTGATCCGGACCGCCCCCGGGACGTGGCCGTCCGCGAACTCCTCCGCCGAGCGCGTGTCGAGGACGACGACGTGCGGCAGCGAGGTGCGCACCGCGTCCGCCGAGGCGGCGTCGATGAACTGAAAGTCCACGCCGGCCTTCGGCGGCTCGCTCCCCTTGCCCCACCACGCCAGCCGGCGTCCGGGGACCAGGTTGGCGGCCGTCCCGAGCACAAGAGCGGCGGTGAGGATGAGCGCGGCGTCGCGAACGAGTCCCCGCATCGGTCGGGGAGTCTATCATGGCGGCGATGCGGGCGAGGCGACGAATTCTCGTGTGGGCCGTCGGGCTGGCGGCGCCGATTGCGATCGGTTTGTGGGCGACCTCGGGGAAGCCCCCCCTTCTGCCCGCCGACGGCGACCACGCAGTCACGCAGGCCGAGGCGAAGTGCCTGAGCTGCCACCAACGCGCCGGCACGCACCCGCGGCCGCCAGGGCACCCACTGCGCGACGACTGCTTCTCCTGCCACCGCGATCACGTCGGCGTGCTTCACCCCAGGCCGGGCGCGCCGACGAGCCTCCCGGGTGGGTGGCGGGACGACCCCGCCCTCGCCGGGCGAGGCGCCGGAGAGAGGAAGGACCGATGAACGCGTACGGATCTCGCCGGGTTGTCCGGCTCACAATGGCGGCCGCAGCGGCGGCCGTGGCGGCCGCATGGTCGCAGACGGCTCCGGCGCCGACGAGGCCGCGCTTCCCCGGCGCGGCGACCACGGTGGCGGTGAACCGAGCAAGCGGCATGGTCGCGGTTCTCACCGGCGGCCAGCTGCAGATCTTCGACAGCGTCCGTGCGCCGGGGCCGCGCGGGACGATCGAGTTGCCGGGGACGGCGCCGCGCGTGCTCGAGTTCTGCGGGCCGAACCTGCGCTACGCGACGCACGACGTGCAGGGGATGGCGCAGGTGTTCGTCGCGATCACGACCGGCGGGCGGGAACGCCTGGCGTGGCCGAACTCGGGGATATCCGAACTCTTCCCGACCGAGGCCAGCCGTCTCACGCTCGATGGCAAGGGGTTGTACGGGTTCCTGCCCCTCGACCCGCCCGCGCGCGAGTACTTCGGCCTGCCGGGCGACATCCCAACCGGCGCCGGCGTCGCGGTGACGTTTCGCTTCGCCGGTGAGAAGCTGCTGGCGCGCGCGTCGGCGGCGTTCGCGGGGTTCGTCGCGCTCTCGCCCGACGACATGCTGCTGACCCTCGTCGGCGGCGGAATGATGCGGTACCACTCGCCGGGCGGTGTCGCTTGGAAGCGCGAGGCGCGCGGCGGAACCTGGCGAATCGTCGACGTGGACGTCGCCGGCGGAATCGTGGCGGCGATCGACGGCGAGGGCGCCGTCGTGGCGACCGGGACCGCGAGCGGCGAGCCGCGCTTCCGCTGCGCCGTCCCGGCGGCGAGGGTGCTCGACGCACGCCTCCTGCGCGACTCCAGGGTGCTCGTGCTGGTGGCAGGTCAGGAGCGCCGGACCGCAATCCTCGACGCCGCGACGATGAAGCCGGCCGGCGAGCAACCGGCTGAGCTCTGCGCGCGGCTCGGGCTGGCGGCGGTCTACAAGGGCTGGCTGGAGAAGGCCGACTCGCTCGCGGGCCTGCTCGACGTCGGTTCGGCCGGCGACCCGGCGCTCCTGCTGCGCGGCGCCGACGGGTGGTACCTGGTGGCGTCCAGCGGAAGCTCGGCTGCCGCCACGCCGGCGGGAGAGACGCCGTGAGCGGCGAGGCGCCTGAGATCACTTCGCATGATTGCCAAAACATTGCACTTCCGTAACGGAAAACTGACGGAAACCCGCTTCCCATATGACAGTTCTCTCCTCATACTTCACCTCCGGGGGGAACGATGCGACGCTACGTGGTCATTGGCTGCAACCAGACCGGTGCGGGCCCGGAGGAGGTCGGACGGGCGCAGATACCCGCCGATGCCGTTGCGGGCGCACTCCCCGGCCTGAAGGCCGAACTCGGGGCGCAGGAGCTGGTCTACCTCGCCACCTGTCACCGCACGGAGTTCTACCTCGCGTACGAGGGCCCGCTGTGCCCGGGCCGCCTGCTGATGGCGCTGTCCTCGGCGTTGCCGCGGCTCACAGGCGGGGCGGCGTCGCTCCCGCCGCTCGAGAAGTGCCTGGCGGAGCACGAACAGAACGCGTCGAGACACCTGTTCCGGGTGACGGCGGCGTTGGACTCGTTGATGCCCGGGGACAACCAGATCCTCGGCCAGGTGAAGGAGGCGTTCCGCCTCGCGAGCGACCTCGGTGTCGCCGGCCCGCGCCTCTCCGCTCTCTTTACCCAGGCGTTCCGCGCCGCCAAGCGGGTGCGGACCGAGACCGCGCTGTCGCGACACCCCGTGTCGCTGCTCTCGTTGGCGGAGCGCCGGCTCGGCCGGCGTCTGGCTGCCGGCCCCGGCCCGGTTGCCGTCGTGGGCGCCGGCAGCATGGCCGGGATGGCGGTCGAGCTCATCCGTAAGCTGGACCCGGCACGCGGCATCGTGGTGTTCAACCGCGGCCGCGAGCGCGGCGAGGCGCTCGCCGCCCGTTGCGGCGGAACCTTTCGACCGCTGGAGTCGCTGGCGGCGGGCGGCGACGGCTTCGCCGCGGTGATCACGGCCGCCTCCTCGCCGGCGCCGCTGATCGACCCCGAGCTTGCGGCGCTCCTTGCGCCGACGCTCCTCCTCGACCTCGGCATGCCGCCCAACCTCGCGCCGGGTTGCGGCGCGGTCGACGGGATCGAGAACGTGGATCAGGTCGCGCTGCGCCTGGAGGCGGAGACGAACCGGTCGGCCCGCCACGCGGAGATCGCTCAGGCCGAGGCGATCGTCGAGGAGCAGCTGCGCGAGCTGGCGTACGAGGTGATGGAGGTCGAGCTGTCGCCGGTGGCCCGCCACCTCGTCGCCACCTTCCGAGAGCTCGCGCGCAACGAGATGACGCGCATGGTGGACGGCCGCCAGGACGTGCCGCCGGAGCGGCTCGACGAGGCGGTTGACCGCCTGTCGCAGCGGCTCGTGCGCGTGCCGCTGCGCGGTCTGCGCGAGGTGGCGTGGCAGCACTCCTCCGACGTGCTCAGCATCTTTCTCGCCGCGGTGGAGAAGTGACGTCAGTGCTGAGGATCGGAACCAGAGGCTCCGACCTGGCCCTTTGGCAGTCCCGCCGTGTGGCGGAGTTGCTGCGCCAACGCTCCGGGGTCGCGAGCGAGCTGGTGATCGTCCGCACCAGCGGCGACGCCGACCTCTCACGCGCGCTGCACGAGCTCCCAGGCAGCGGCTTCTTCACCAGGGAGTTGCAGGCCGCACTCGCCGCCGGCACTGTGGACCTCGTCGTCAACTCGCTGAAGGACCTCCCGACCGACGAGCCGGCCGGCCTCGCGGTGGGTGCGGTGCTGTTGCGCCAGGACCCTCGCGAACTGATGCTGGCGCGGCCCGAGGCGGTCGGTAGCGGCGCCCTGGGCCTTGCCCCGGGCACGGTCGTCGGCACGTCGTCGCTGCGCCGGGCCGGCCAGGCGCTGGCCATGCAGCCGGATCTGGTGATCCGCCCGTTGCGCGGCAACCTGCCGACGCGCGTGCAGCGCGTGCGCGACGGTGCGTTCGGCGCGATCCTCCTCGCCTCCGCCGGGGTGAACCGTCTCGGCCTCGACCTCGAGGGGCTTGCCGCCACGCGCTTCGAGGTCGAGCGGTTCCTGCCGGCGCCCGGCCAGGGCGCGCTCGCGGTCGAGGTGCGGGTGGACGACACGGAGGTCGCACGGGTGGTCGGCCCGCTGCACGAGCCCGGCGTCGCCGAGGCCACGGACTGCGAGCGCGCGGTCCTCAAGGGTCTCGGCGGCGGCTGTCACCTGCCGCTGGGCGCCTTCGCCACCCGTTCCGGCGATGGGATCGAGCTCCTCGCGGCCCTGGCCGACCTCGACGAGGGCGTGACCCGATCGTCGCTCCGCCGGGTGCGGGTGAGCGGGGCCGACGCCGAGGCTGCCGCGCGCGCCGCCCTGGCGGCCCTGAGCGGGAGTGGGCGGTGAGCCGTCGGTGGGTCCTCGCGACGAGGGGAGCCGATGGCCTCGAGGCCCTGGCGGAAGCCCTGGAGGGCCGCGGGGTCGAGCTTGTTTCCCTCGCGGTCACGCGCGAGGTGCCGGTGGACGACGCGGCCGGCCGGGCGCGGGTCGAGGCAGTGCTCGGGGCGGTGCGCTTCGTCGCCTTCACCAGCAAGCGCGCGCCGCGCGCCCTGCGGCGCGCCGCGCCCGATCTGACGCCGGCGCTGGCGACGAAGCCGGCGGCCGCAGTCGGGCCGGCCACCGCGGACGCGGCCCGTTGCGAAGGCTTCGCCGTCGAGATCGTGGGGGACGGCGGCGGCGAAGCCCTGGCCAACGCGCTCGCACCGCGCCTGCGGCCCGGCGACGCGGTGCTGCACCCCTGCGGGCGCGAGCGGCGGGAGGAGTTCGGCGCGGCGCTCGAGAGGGCGGGCGCGCGGGTGGTGCCGTTCGTGGTGTACGCCATGGACGAGGTCCCCGCGAGCGAAGCCCAGCCGCTGCCCGAGGAAAGCCCGTCCGCGGTCGTGTTGACCAGCCCGCGCGCCGTGCGCGCCTACGTCGCCCGCTGCGGCGCGCGCTGGGCCGGCGTGCCGCACATCGCCATCGGGGCGACCACGGCGGCGGCCGCTGCGGCGGCCGGCGTGCGCGCGGTCGCCGCCCCGCATCCGACAACCGAGAGCATCGTGGAGGAGCTATGGCAGACCTGCTCGTGAGACCCCGCCGTCTTCGCTTCAACCCTCTCGTCCGTGACCTCGTGGCGGAGGCCCGGCTGGACGCGCGCGCCTTCGTGATGCCGCACTTCGTGCTGCGCAACCCGAGCGCGGTCGAAGAGATCGCCGCCATGCCGGGGATCCGCCGCGAGGGGATCGACCGCCTGTCGGCGACGATCGAGGCGGACCTCAGGCTCGGGATCCGTGCCGTGCTGCTCTTCGGCGTCCCCGGGGACGAGGAGCCGAAGCACCCCGACGGGCGCAGCTCATACACCGACGACGCGATCACGCCGCGCGCCGTCGCCGCGCTGAAGAAGCGCTTCGGCGCCGACCTCGTGGTGATCACCGACGTTTGCCTGTGCGCCTACACGGACACCGGTCACTGCGGCGTGATCGAGGGCCAGCGGGTCGCCAACGACCCCTCGCTCGAGCACATCGCGCGCCAGGCGGTGGCGCACGCGGCCGCCGGCGCGGACATCGTCGCGCCCTCCGACATGATGGACGGGCGGGTGCTGGCGATCCGCCAGGCGCTCGACGCCGCGGACCTCGTGGACACGCCGATCATGAGCTACTCCTGCAAGTACGCCTCGGGCTACTACGGGCCGTTCCGCGAGGCGGCGCACTCGGCGCCGCAGTTCGGCGACCGGCGCTCGTACCAGATGGACGCCCGCAACCGGCGGGAGGCGCTGCTCGAAGCGGAGCTCGACGTCGAGGAAGGCGCGGACATCCTGATGGTCAAGCCGGGTCTCGCGTACCTCGACGTGCTGCGCGACATCAAGGAGAACTTCACCCAGCCGGTGGCGGTCTACAACGTTTCGGGGGAGTACTCGATGGTCAAGGCGGCGGCCGAGCGCGGCTGGATCGACGAGCGCGCCGTCACCATGGAGAACTTGCACGCGTTCCGGCGCGCCGGCGCGGACATCATCATCACCTACCACGCCCGCAAGGCGTTGGCCGAGGGCTGGCTGTGACGGCGGCGGGCGCGGGTCCGGACCTGTGCCGCACGCGGGGGTGGCGGTGACGGGGCTGGTGCTGGACCGGTCGGCGGCGCTCTACGAGCGGGCCTGCGCCGTGCTCCCCGGCGGGGTCAACTCGCCGGTGCGCGCGTTCCGCGCCGTCGGCGGCCCGCCGGTCTTCTACCGCGAGGCGGCGGGGGCGCGCTTCACCGACGAGGACGGCAACGCCTACCTGGACTACGTGATGTCGTGGGGGCCGCTGATCCTCGGCCACGCGCACCCGGCGGTCGTCGAGGCGGTGCGCGCGGCGGCCGGGCGCGGGCTCTCCTTCGGCGCGCCGTGCGCCGCGGAGGTCGCGCTCGCCGAGAAGGTCGTCGCGAGCTACCCCGGTTGCGAGATGGTGCGGTTCGTGTCCTCGGGGACCGAGGCCGTGATGTCGGCGATCCGCCTCGCCCGCGGGGCGACGGGCCGGCCGCGGGTGCTCAAGTTCGACGGCTGCTACCACGGCCACGTGGACTCGCTCCTCGTCAAGGCCGGCTCGGGCCTGGCGACGTTCGGGACGCCCAACTCGGCGGGCGTGCCGGCGGCGCTCGCGGAGCTGACCGTGGTCGTGCCCCTCGACGACGAGGCGGCGCTCGAGCAGGCGTTCGCCGTCCACGGCGCCGAGTTGGCCGCCGCGATCATCGAGCCGGTGCCGGCCAACGCCGGTCTGCTCGTGCAGCGCCGGGAGTTCCTGCTGCGCCTGGCCGAGCTGGCGCGGCGCGCCGGCGCGCTGCTCGTCTTCGACGAGGTGATCAGCGGGTTCCGCCTCGGCCCGGGGGGCGCCGCCGCCCACTACGGGATCACCCCCGACCTCGCGACGTTCGGGAAGGTGATCGGCGGCGGCATGCCGGTGGGCGCCTACGGCGGGCGGCGCGATCTGATGAAGCTGGTGTCGCCGCTCGGCGCCGTCTACCAGGCCGGCACCCTGTCGGGGAACCCGGTCGCGATGGCGGCCGGCCTCGCCACCCTGGACGTGCTCGCGGCCGAAGACGGCTGGCGACGGCTCGAAGCGCTCGGGGCGCGTCTGGAGAGCGGGGTGCGGGATGTGCTGGTGCAGCGGTCGCTGCCGGTCGGCTTCGTCCGCCTGGGGTCGCTGTTCTGGGTGGCGATGCAGCCGGGGGCGCCGCCGCGCCGTTTCGACGCCGTGGCGCCGGAGGGCGCGGCGCGGTACGCGACGTGCCACCGAGCGCTGCTGGAGCGCGGCGTGTACTTCGCGCCGTCGGCGTTCGAGGTCGGCTTCCTCTCGTTGGCGCACACCGAGGCCGACGTGGACGCGACGGTCGCGGCGCTGGGCGCCGCGCTCGCGGAGGCGTACCGGTGAGCCGGCTGCACTCCGCCTGCCGCCGCGAGACGGTGGACCGGCCGCCGGTCTGGATCATGCGGCAAGCCGGCCGCTTCCTGCCGGAGTACCGCGCCACGCGCGCCAGGGCCGGGTCGTTCCTGACACTGTGCCGCACGCCCGCGCTCGCAGCGGAGGTGACGCTGCAGCCGGTGTCGAGGTTCGGGCTCGACGCCGCGATCATCTTCTCGGACATCCTGCTGCCGCTGGCGCCGATGGGGGTGGAGTTCGCGTTCCCCGACGAGGGCGGGCCGCGCATCGAACGCGCGCTGGGCCCCGCCGAGTGGGCCCGGCTCGAGGCCCCGCGCGACGGGCGCGGCACCGAGTTCGTGGCCGAGGCGATCGCCCTCGTGCGCGGGCGTCTCCCCGCCGAGACGGCGCTGATCGGCTTCTGCGGCGCGCCGTGGACGCTCGCCAGCTACCTGATCGAGGGCGGCACCTCGCGGGACCACGCCGCGGTGCGCGCCGCGATGCTGTCGCACCCCGACGAGTTCCGGCGGCTCCTCGAAGTGCTCGCCGACGCCATGGCGGCGTACCTGCGGCAGCAGGTCGCGGCCGGCGCCGGCGTGGTGCAGGTCTTCGACTCGTGGGCGATGGCTCTCTCGGCGCCGAGCTACGGCGCACTCGTCGTGCCTGCGCTGGCGCGGCTGCTGCGGCAGCTCGACGACCTGGCGGTGCCCCGCATCGTGTACGTCTCCGGCGGCCACCTCCTCCCGGTCCTCGCCGGCCTCCCGTGCGAGGTGGTCAGCCTCGATTGGCGCACGGACCTGGCCGCGGCTGCCGCCGTCCTGCCCGGGAAGGCCGTGCAGGGAAACCTCGACCCGGCCGCGCTGCTCGCACCGCCCGAGGTGGTGCGCGCGGCGACGCGGGCGATGCTCGAGCGCGTCCCGGCGATCGGCTACGTCGCCAACCTCGGGCACGGCATCCTGCCGGCGACGCCGATCGCGTCGGCGCAGGCGTTCCTGGACGTGATCCGGGAGGCGCGATGAGCCGGCTGAGCGGCGCCGAGGGTCCGGCCGTGGACTTCGCCGGGATCACCCCCGAACTGCTGGCGCGGTACGATCGCCCCGGCCCGCGCTACACGTCGTACCCGACCGCGCCGCACTTCAGTCCGAATTTCGCCGAGGAAGGGTACCTTGCAGCACTGGCCCGCGCCGCCGCCAGCCCGGATGCGCCGCTGTCGCTGTACGTGCACGTGCCGTTCTGCGAGGCGCGGTGCACGTACTGCGGCTGCAACATCGTCGTCGCCCCGCACCGGGGTCCCGAGGAGCGCTACCTCGAAGCCGTCGAGCGCGAGCTCGAGATCGTCGCCGGGCGACTCGGCCGGCGACGGACGCTCTCTCAGCTCCACTGGGGGGGCGGGACGCCGACGTACCTGACGCCCCTCCAGTGCGAGCGCCTCTTCGGCGCGGTGATGCGCCACTTCCAGCTCGCGCCCGGCGCCGAGGTCGCAATCGAGATCGACCCGTGCGTGACCACCGACGAGCACCTCGCGACGCTGCGCGGCCTCGGCTTCAACCGCGTCTCGCTCGGCGCCCAGGACTTCGACCCGCGCGTGCAGGAGGCCGTTCACCGTGTGCAGCCGCTGGCGCTCACCCGGCACCAGGTCGAGCTGGCGCGGACGCTCGGCTTCTCCTCGGTGAACATCGACCTCATCTACGGCCTCCCGTTCCAGACGGCGGATAGCTTCAGGGCGGCTGTCGGGGCCGTGATCGATGAGCTGGCGCCGGACCGCGTGGCCGTGTTCTCCTACGCCCACGTCCCGTGGCTCAAACCGCACCAGAGGGCGCTGGAGAGCCTGCCGATGCCGCGCGGATGGGAGAAGTTCCGCGTCTTCGCCGCGGCGGCCGAGTCGTTCCTGGCGGCAGGCTACCGCTTCATCGGTATGGACCACTTCGCCCGGCCCGGCGACGAGCTGGCTCGCGCCCTCGACGCCGGCTCCCTGCACCGCAACTTCATGGGTTACACGGTACTGCCCGCGACCGACCTGATCGGCATCGGCATGACCGCGATCGGGGACGTCGGCGGGGCCTACGTGCAGAACGAGAAGAACCTGGCGCGCTACCAGCGCTCGCTCGTGGCGGGAGCGCTCCCGGTCGAGCGCGGCCTCGAACGAACCGACGAGGACGAGGTGCGCCGGCGGGTGATCGAGCGCCTGATCTGCACGTTCGGGCTCGACTTCAGCTGGGCACGCGAGCGCCTCGGGATCGACCCGCGGGTGACGTTCGAGCGCGAGCTGGCGGCGCTCGCCGCCCCGGCCGCCGACGGCCTGGTCGAGGTCGACGAGAGCGGTGTGCACGTCCTGCCGCGCGGCCGGGTGTTCATCCGCAACCTGTGCATGCCGTTCGACGCGTACCTCGCGGGCGATGCCGGCAAGACGGTGTACTCGCGGACGGTATGACGGTCGCGATGCGCGAACCGGTCCATGACCTCGTCGTCTGCGGCGGCGGCATCTCCGGCCTGGCGCTCGCGTACCTCGCGGCCCAACGAGGCGTCTCCGACGTCGTCGTCTTGGAGGGGGCCGAGCGGGCGGGGGGGAAGATCCAGACCGAGTGGGTCGACGGCTTCTGCTGCGAGTGGGGGCCTCAGGGCTTCCTCGACAACGTGCCGGAGACGCTCTCGCTGGTGGCGAGCCTCGGCCTCGACGGCGAGTTGGTGCGCGCCGATGACGGCGCCGGCGATCGTTTCATTGCGCGCGGCGGTCGCCTGCGCAAGGTGCCGCTCTCCCCGCCGGCGTTCCTGACCTCCGACGTGCTCTCGCTGCCGGGACGCCTGCGCGTGCTGCTCGAACCGTTTCAACGCCGCGGCGCCGACGAGGAGTCGGTACTCACGTTCGCGTCCCGCAGGATCGGCCGGGAGGCCGCCGAGGTGCTCGTGGACGCGATGGTGACGGGCGTGTACGCGGGCGATCCCGGCCAGCTCTCGCTACCCGCCACGTTCCCGAAGATGCGCGCGATGGAGCAACAATACGGCTCGCTCATGCGGGCGATGCTCGCTAAGAAGCGGAACGGCGGCGGCGGGCCGGCGGGCCCGGGCGGGACGCTGACCACGTTGCGCCTCGGCATGCAACAGCTCACCGACGCGCTCGCTGCCGCGCTCGGCGCCCGAGTGCGGCTGGGCGCGCGCGTCGAGCGGATCACCCGCGGCGAGGGCGCGTTTACGGTCCGCCTCGGCGACGACTCGGAGTTGGCGGCCCGGCAGGTGGCGGTGGCGATGCCGCCCGGCGCCGCGGCGCGGGCGCTCGAGGCGTTGCTGCCCGCGGGCGCGGTGGCCGCGTTGCAGGGCATCCCGTACGCGAAGGTGGCGGTGGTGATGACCGGGTACCGTGCGCCGCGGCCGTTCCGGCACCCGGCGCGCGGTTTCGGCTTCCTCGTGCCCGGGCGCGAGCGCCGGCGCATCCTCGGCTCGATCTTCTGCGACGCCACGTTCCCGGCGCAGGCGCCGGCCGGCGCGACGCTGCTGCGCACGCTGCTCGGCGGCGCGCGCGACGGCGGCGCGCTCGACCTCTCCGACGGCGAGATGCTCACGCTCGTGCGACGCGAGCTCGACCACTTCCTCGGCGGCGACCCCGAGCCCGACTTCGTGCGCGTCATCCGGCACGACTACGGCATCCCGCAGTACACGCTCGGCCACCTCGCCCGCCTCGGCGAGATCGAGCGCGCGGCGGGGGCGATCGCTGGCCTGCACCTGCTCGGCAACGGCTTCCACGGCATCGCGGCCAACGCGTGCGTCGTCGAGGCGGAGCGGATCGCGGCGCTTGTCGCGGGGGCGGCGTGAAACCGCGCTACCCTGGCTACGTCCGGCAAGAGGGAAGCGGCGCCGCGCCGATCGGGGTGCTGGTCTCCAACCTCGGCACGCCGCAGGCGCCGACGGCGCCCGAGGTGCGGCGCTACCTCGCGGAGTTCCTCTGGGACCCGCGCGTGGTGGAGCTGCCGCGCACGCTCTGGTGGCTGATCCTTCACCTGTTCGTGCTGCCGCTGCGGCCGCGTCGCTCCGCGCGCCTGTACGCCAAGGTGTGGGGTCGCGAAGGGTCGCCGCTCCTCGTTGCCAGCCGCGCGATCGCCGCCGGCCTCGAGGCGCGCCTTCGGGAGGGGGTGGGGGCGCCTGTGCACGTGGCGCTCGGGATGCGCTACGGCGAGCCTGCGATCGGGCGCGCCCTGCGCGAGCTTGGGGAGCGCGGCTGCTCCCGGATCCTCGTGCTGCCGCTGTACCCGCAGTACTCCTCGCCGACTACGGGTTCGACGTTCGACGCGGTGGCGGCGGAGCTGGCCGGATGGCGGCGGGTCCCCGAGTTGCGGACCGTCTCCTCATACCATGACGACCCCGCCTACGTGGCGGCGCTGGCCGCCAGCATCCGCGGGTCGTGGGCCGCGGCCGGCCTCCCTGAACGCCTGATGCTGTCGTTCCACGGCCTGCCGCAACGCTACGTGGACGCCGGCGACCACTACCAGGCGGAGTGCCTGGCGACCGCGGGCCTGCTGCGCGCGGCGCTCGACTGGCCGGAGGAGCGCCTGGTGGTGTCGTTCCAGTCTCGGTTCGGCCGCGACCCGTGGATCCAGCCGGCGACGGACGCGACGCTGCTGCGTCTCGCGGGCGAGGGCGCCGGCCGGGTCGACGTCGCCTGCCCCGGCTTCGCGGCCGACTGCCTGGAAACGCTCGAGGAGATCGCGATCACCAACCGCGAGCGGTTCCTCGCCGCCGGGGGCGGGGAGCTTCGTTACATCCCCGCGCTCGGCGCCCGCCCCGACCACGTGGACGCGCTGGCGGGGCTCGTCGCCCGGCGCCTGGCCGGCTGGACGCCCGCGCTCGGCGCCTGAGCCCGGCGGGCCCGCTTCGCCCAGGAGGAGTCCGGGGCGTGGCCCGGACCGCTCGGGTCACGGCCTGACATCCTGCTGATTTCCAGCCAACCGCAACGCCCACCCGTGTCGAGACGAGGGGGAATAGCGCCGGGTCCGGTCGGGTTGAGACCTCCAAGACACAAAGGAGGCTTTCTGATGAAGAACCGGTTTGGTTTCTCGGCCGCCCTCGCCGTTGTCGCAGGGATCGCCCTCGCGCTGCCCGTTTCGCCCGCGTCGGGGTTCACCCTGGTCGAGCGAGGGGGGCCGGGCAAGCTGCTGTTCCGGACGGTCATTGCCATCGACCAGGCCATGATGTGCGACGGGAGTCACAAACTGCCGGCGGGGCGGTACGACGTCGAGGTATCTTCGTTCGGGGACGGCTCGGTGCGGGCCAAGTTCATGCAGGGCGGGGCCGAGCAGTGCACCGCCGTTGGCAGGCTCCAGCGCGGCGCGCCGAACGTGAACGCGCAGCAGTTCCACTTCGAGCCGCGGGGTCGGCAGGAGATCCTCGAGATCGGGTCGCCCGGCATGGACCAGGTCCTGATCGGGCTGCTCCTGCCCGCGGTCCAGTTGCCGGCGGTTCAGGCGCCGGGCACGAAGGCGGGCGCCCCCCGCTGACCGGTGACGCCGTGACCACGTGCGCCTGATCGTCGGCGCCGCCGTCGCCGGCTTCGTCACGCTCGCCCTCGAGGTGACGGCGGTGCGGTTGCTCGCCCCGTCGTTCGGCGCCACCCTCCTCGTGTTCACGAGCGTGGTGGGGGTCATCCTCGCGGGGCTCGCGGGAGGTTACGCCGCCGGCGGCCGGCTCGCCGACCGCCGGCCCGAGCCTCGGGCGCTCGGCTGGGTGTTCCTGTGTGGCGGGGGGCTCATCGTTCTCGTGCCCCTGGCCTCGCGCCCCCTCCTGGCGAGCGCCCGCGCCGCGCTCTCCGGAGCCTCGCTGCCGCTGTTCCTGTGGTCGCTCCTCGCGGCGACGCTGCTCGTCCTGCCGCCGACCGTGCTGCTCGGGATGGTCCCCCCGTTCCTCGTCCGCCTCAAGGCGAAGGAGATCGCCGGGGTCGGGCGCGCGGCGGGGACCCTGTCGGCGGTGGGAACGGCCGGCTCGATCGTCGGGACGTTCGCGCCGGTGCTGCTCCTGATCCCCACCGTCGGCACGGCCGCGACGCTCAGCCTGCTCGGGGGGATCACGGTCGCGACCTCTCTCCTGTTCCTCGGCAGGCGGGGGGCGGGCGCCGCGGCGCTCGTGGCCGTTGCCGCCGTCGTGCCGGGCCGGGGGCCGCGAACGCCCGGGGTCGTCGCCCAAGCCGAGTCCCCCTATCAGCACGTCGAGGTCGATCAGGGCCCCGACGGGGCGAGGGTCCTGCGCGTCAACGAGGGGCTCGCCGCCCAGTCCACGTACGTGCCGGGCGCGGCGCTGTCGGGGACGATGTACGACGCGTTCCTGCTCGCCGGCGCGATGAAGGAAGGAAGGCTCCGTACGCTCGCCGAGATCGGCCTGGCGGGCGGGACGATCGCCCACGACTTCCAGCTCCACCTCCCGGACGTGCGCGTGACCGGGGTCGAGCTCGATCCCGAGATCATCGCCCTCGGGAGGCGCTACTTCACGCTCGACGACCCCAACCTCACGGTGGTGAACGCGGACGGCCGGGTGTTCCTGCAGGCAACCCGGCAACGGTTCGACGCGATCGCGGTGGACGTCTTCCGCCAGCCGCACATTCCGTTCCCGTTCACGACCGCGGAGTTCTTCGAGCTTGTGCGGTCGCGCCTGGGGCCGGGCGGCGTCCTGTTGATGAACGTCGCGGCGCTGAGCCGCCACGACCGGTTGCTGGACGGGGTCGTGAACACGATCGCCAGCGTGTTCCGCGAGGTGTGGGTGTTCCACCCGCTGGAGCACGCGAACTTCCTGGTGTTTGCGAGCGACACCCCGGGGTTGCGCGACCGGCTCGCGGTCAATCCCGTCCCCGCCGCGGTCGAGGGGTGGCGTCTCGCGGTTCTCCAGAGGATGGAACCGGCGCTCTTCGAAACCGGGCGGCCGGTGTTCACGGACGACCGTTCCCCCGCAGAGGTCTGGGGCGACCTGCTCTTCCTCAGGTACCTGGCCGCCGAGCGCCGGTGAGGGCAGGGTCGACGACGGTCGAGACAGGGGCGTCGCCGCCCCGACAGGTCAACCTCCGGGCTGCGACCGTGCCCGGCGTCCTTCTTCTCTGAGCCCGGGCCACGAACCACCGACCGCGCCGCCTCGTTGTCGCGGCGTCACCCGAGCTCGAACGCGCAGGCCTCGAGTGCGGCCTTGAGCGCCGCCATGAACTGGTCGGCGGTTGCCCCGTCCACCAGGCGATGGTCGAACGAGAGCGCAAGGTAGATCATGTCCCGGATGCCGATCGCCTCGCGCCCGGTTTCGTCGGTCACCACCTCGCCGGCTGGGCCCCCGCCATCCCCGCCTGAGTTCCCGCCGGGGGCGGCGCCGCCGGTAACCTGTCGTGCGCCCGGACGTTGGGGACGGGCGCCGAAAGCGCAGGTTCTTTGCCGCCCGGCGGCCATGGCCCAGTCAACTCATCCCGTTCGGACTCGCAACACCCGACTGACCGTGTCGGTGTTGTAACCTATTCCCGACTCCTGGAGGTCGCGACGGTGAGAACGGCACACCTCCCACTGGCTGTCATTCTGATCTCCGGCCTGAGGCTCGCCAGCGCCGGCCCGCCGCCGACCGCCACGCTCGCCGAGTACGTCGCGCCCACCGGCGCATTGTGGTGCGCCCTCCCTGCGGGCGGCGTGGCGGTACTCGAGGGCCGGAGTGGACCCGTTCGGCTTTGGAATGCGGGTGGCCGCCCGCGGGGCGTGATCGAGATCACCAGCGTCTCCGACGGAGCCGCACCGATCGCGTCCATCGCGTCGCAGACGCATCTGGCGCTCCTCTGGAAGGGAGCCGACGGCGGTCTCGTGGTCCAACTCTTCTCGCTATCGAGCCGGTCCCGGGTGCGCGAACTGAGATTCCCCTCGTTTGCCGTCACGGTGACGCTCGGCCCCGACTCGCTCGTCATGGAGGGTCTCTCCGTGGACGATGCGGCGCCGGTCCAGGTGTTTGACCTCAAGGGGCAGGTTCTGGCGATCTACCCGCTCCCTGCCGAGCTCATCAAGTCCGTGCGGGTCCAGACCGGCTCGATGTGGCTCGCGCACGTGCGGGCGTTCTTCCACGGACGCGAGCTCTGGGGCATCCCCGGTGGGGTCTATGAGCTCTGGCGCCTCGGCAAGATCCCCTTCCGGGTCGAGGTCGGGGCCGACCGGCGGGTCAGCGGAAACCATCTCACTGGCGAGGTCGCCGCTCGGCGCTACGAGGAACGCGGCACCCCACCCGGCCCCGGGCGCGCGAGTGCGCTCGTCGAGGCCGCCGTCCGGCAGGTGAGTCCGAGAGGGGACCGGGTGGCGGTCCTCCTCGAGGATCGCCCAGCTGCCGAGAGCGGGCGCTGCCGGGTGGACTTCTGGACGTTCCCTGGCCCGAAGCCCGGTGCGTCGGTCCGCATCACCGGCTCGTGCCCGGACGCCGTCTACCAAGGTGATCACGGGCTCTGGCTGAGACGGCGTGGGAGAGTCGAGTGGGAGCAACTGCCGGCCGCCGACCGGTAGTAAGATGTTACGAAAACGTGCAACTGCATCGTTCGCGGTTGAACCGACGCGACTGGGTTGGGAGGCATTCGATGACGCGACGATTTCTGATGCCGGTGGTCGCGGGAATCATCTCACTCACGGTTCCGATCCGCGCCCACGGCCAAGCCGCCGAGCCCCGCCTCGACGATCCGGGACGAACCTTCCCTACGATCAGGTTCCTCAGTGACGGAAACGGCGGGCTGGTCGGGTGGGACTACGAGAGCCGCACCCTGTCCCAATGGAACCCCGAGGGCGCTCGTACCGCGACGTGCAAACCGAAGTTGGGGCCGTTCGGTGACGGGTGGGCGAAGGTCGCGGCCCACGGGGACCAGGTCATCTTCGTGTTCTCCGACTCGGTCGTCGGGAAGAGCGACGAGCGACGTTTTGTGGTGGTCGACATCGATCGGTGCGAGGTCGGCGCGAACAGGCCGTTCGAGATCGGGCACCCGATCTACCTCACAGCGGGACGCCACGACTGGCTGACCGTGGCCAGGCCCAAGGCGAAAGACCTCGACGAGTTTGTCTTCGTGGAATTTGACGAGGATGGGAGAGTCGGCTCGCAGTACGACGTTCGCGACGCAATCGCGGAGTTCGTCAAGAAGGCCAAGCTGGATGCGCCGTTTGGCCCCCATCTCGCGGACGTGGCGGTGGCCGCCAACGAGGTATGGATCCTCCCCAAGGCGGTGTACGCGTTGCTGCGGCCGGCGCAGGGCGGGTTGCCGCTGCGCACGGTCGAGCCGCCGGACTGCCTTGCGGCAAAAGGGCGGATGCGAACAGGGGACGACGCGGTGGAAGGGTTCCGTGAATCCGTTTTGAAGAACCTCTCGCCCGAAGATCGAGAGGCGGCTGAAGAGAGGCTCAAGAAGGGTAGCCGTATCACCGGCTTCATGAACTCATTCGGGTCGGTGGTCACCTACCGGCGGTACCTCGCTGTGACGCCCACCGACCCGCGACTGAAGGGCGGCGGCCGGCTGGACATCTGGGACATGGTGACCGAGTCGCTCGTGGCCGTGCTGCCGTTCAAGGCCTCGGACGTCCTGGTGGGGCTCTCGGATGAGCGGGCGTGGATCCTGGGTGACGACCACACCGTGCGGTCGATCGTGCTCCCGGAACTGGCGCAGCCGTTGGACGAGCCTTGCGCCGCGTACTCGAAGCTCCTCGAAGAGGCGCCGCCGGCGCCAGCACCCCAAAAGAAACCGACGGCCGGCTGACCCATGGCCACGGCGGGGCGACCCGCTCCGCTCATTCGTCTTCTTTCGCCCGAAAATGCTTGTTCCCGCGCCCTGCGCCCTGTGCCCTGTCTCCTGACTCAACCCAGTTCGAAGTCGGCCGCCTCGAGCGCGGCCTTGAGCGCCGCCATGAACTGGTCGGCGGTCGCCCCGTCCACCAGGCGGTGGTCGAACGAGAGCGCCAGGTAGATCATGTCCCGGATGCCGATCGCCTCGCGCCCCGTTTCGTCGGTCACCACCACCGGCCGGCGCTGGATCCCGCCGGTTGAGAGGATCGCGACGTTGGGCTGGTTGATGATCGGCAGGCCGTAGAGTCCGCCGTACGGGCCGGGGTTGGTGACCGAGAACGTCGATCCCTGCACGTCCTCGGGTTTTAGCTGCTTGCTGCGGGCGCGGGTCGCGAGGTCGGTCACGGCGCGCTGCAGTCCGATGAGCGACAACTCCTCGGCGCGCTTGACGACCGGCACGATCAGCCCGTGCGGGAGCGCCACCGCGACGCCGATGTTGATGTGGCGGTGGTAGACGATGTCGTTGCCGTCGAGGGAAGCGTTGACCACGGGGAACGCCTTGAGCCCCTCGATCACGGCGGCGAGGAAGAACGGGGTGTAGGTCAGCTTGATCCCGTGCTGCGCCTCGAACGCCGCGCGGCTCCCCTCGCGCAGCGCCACCACCTTCGACATGTCGGCCTCGAAGACGGTGTTCACGTGCGGGGAGGTGTGGCGCGAGAGCACCATGTGCTCGGCAATCTTCTGCCGCATGATCGAGAGCGGCTCGCGCAGCTCGTCGCCGGTGAAGGCGCCGGCCGGCCCGAGCGTGGCGCCCGAAAGAAGCGGCGCGCCGTGGCTCGCGGCCGGCGCCGGAGATGGCCGGAGCGCCGGCGCCTGGGCGGGTGCGGCGGCCGGCGGCGCGCCCTTGGCGACGAACGCCAGGATGTCGTCCTTGGTGACGCGCCCCTGGATGCCGGTCCCCGGCACCGCGGCGAGGTCGACGCCGTGTTCGGCCGCGATGCGGCGCACCAGCGGTGACGAGCGCTGGCGCAGGGCGTCGCTCCCCGCGTCGGCGGGGGCGACGGCGCGCGCGGCGGCCTGTGGCGCGGCAGGCGGTGCGGCAAGCGCCGGTACGGGGGCGACCTGGGCAGCCGGCGCGGCGGGCGTGGATGGCACAGCGTCGGCGCCGGCCGCCGGAGCCGCTTCGGCGGCCTCGCCGGCCTGGGCGATCTCGCCGATGACGGTCTCCACCGCGACGGTGGTGCCGGGTCCATGCACGATCTTGCCGAGCCGGCCGCTGGCCGGCGCCGGCACCTCGGCGTCCACCTTGTCGGTCGAGATCTCGAGCAGCGGCTCGTCCTTGACGACCTCGTCCCCCTCGGCCTTGAACCAGCGGACGATCGTCCCCTCTGTGATCGACTCCCCCATCTGCGGCATCAAGACGTTGACCGGCATGCGTACCCCCTCGTGGTCCACCCTGCAGAAACTCGGCTCGAAGCCCGGCATTCCCCCGAGGGGAAGGCGCGAGCCGGCCTCAGAAGTGAATCGTCTGCCCGTGCACCCCCTCTGCTGCCTCGTGGATCGCTTCGTGCAGTGTCGGGTGCGCGTGAATCGTGCGGATGAGCTCCTCAGCGGTGAGCTCGCCGCGCAGCGCCGCCTCGCCCTCGGCGATCAACTCGGTCGCGTGCGGACCGACGATGTGCAGCCCGAGGACCTCGTCGTACTTCCCCTCGGCGACGACCTTCACGAAGCCTGCGGTCTCGCCGAGGATCGCGGCCTTGCCGCTGGCGGTGAACGGGAAGGTGCCGATGCGCACGTCGTAGCCCTTCTCGCGCGCCTGCGCCTCCGACAGGCCGATGGCGCCGACCTCGGGCCAGCAGTACGTGCACGACGGCACCTGGTTGTAGTTGATCGGCGGCGGGTTCTTCCCCGCGATGTGCTCGACTGCGAGGACGCCCTGCATCGAGGCGACGTGGGCGAGCCAGGGCGTCGGCAGCAGGTCGCCGATCGCGTACAACCCCTCCTCGCGGGTCCGGCAGAACTCGTCCACGATGATGCGGCCGCGCTCGATCTGGACCTTCGTGCTCTCGAGCCCGATCCCCTTGAAGTTGGCTTGCCGGCCGACGGCCAGGAGCAGCTTGTCGGCCTCCAGCTCGAGCGTCTCGCCGCCGGCGGTGACCGCCTTGCAACGGACGACGCCGTCCGCGACCCTGGCGTCTTCGACGCGGGTCGCGACGTGAACCGCGATCCCCTGGCGGCGGAACGCCTTCGCGACCTCCGCCGAGACGTCCGCATCCTCGAGCGGGAGGACGCGGTCGAGCAGCTCGACCACCGTGACCTTGGAGCCGAAGCGGGAGAATACCGACGCGAACTCCATGCCGACCGCGCCGGCGCCGAGCACGAGCAGGCGCGGCGGCACCTCGGTGAGCTCGAGCGCGTGGTCGGAGTTGATGAAGCGGTCGCCGTCGGCGGCGAGGAACGGCAGGTCGCCGCAACGCGAGCCGGTCGCCAGGATGACGTTGGTCGCCTGCAGCTTCTCGGTCGACGCGTCGGGTTTCGTGACCTCCACCGTCCGCCCGCCCGCGAGGCGGCCGGTTCCCTGCATCCACCTCACCTTGTTCTTCTTGAACAGGCCCTCGATCCCCTTGGCGTTCTTCGCCACCACGCGGTGCTGGTGCGCGTGGGCGGCGGCGAGGTCGAGCGCCACGCCGCTGCACACGACGCCGAACTTGGCGCCGTCGCGGGCCTGTTGCAGCAGGTCCGCCGTGTGCAGGAGCGCCTTGGTCGGGATGCAGCCGCGGTGGAGGCATGTGCCGCCGAGGAACGGGTCCTTCTCCACGACGAGGACGTTCAGCCCGAGCTGGCCGGCGCGGATCGCGGCGACGTAGCCGCCGGGGCCGGAACCGATGATGACGAGGTCGTGCGCGGCGTCAGTCATGGCGAGACTTCCTCCAGGGCCGCAAGTGGCGGCGACTCATTCTAGCCTGGACGCGGACCGGCGGCGCTACACGACGATCATCTTGGGGAACGACGCCTTGGCGAACGACTCGTGCTTGCGGCAGTAGACCGAGTAGGTGTAGACGACCGGCTCTTTCGGCTTCGCCGCCGAGACGGTGAGCGTCTTCCCTCTCGCCGGCACGGCAAACACCGCCCCGCGGGTGCGCGGGAAGAGAGCCGCCGCGCGCGCGGGGGTCGGGACGAACACCGTCAGCGGGCCTATCAACGACCGGAAGACCACCGTGCCCCCGGCGCGGACGCACGCTTCGCGCGGTCTCACGCGACACTCCCCGACGGGATCGAGGTAGGCGATGATGACAACTCGCTTCGGACACGGCTTCTTCGCTTTCGAGGCATCGGCGTTCCTAGGCATGCGTCCTCTCCTTTCGTGTTCGGCGGCCGGTACGTCCTCCCGCCGCGCCGGGAATCTCCGCCGGTTCGTTCATCGCGGCGCGCCTTCGCCGCCGGCTCCCAGCAGGGGCCGGAGGCGCGGGTCTTGCAGCAAACCTTCGAACGCTGATCTCTGCTTGAGATCGGCGGCGGGGAAACCGAGCTTCAGGCCGGTCTCGATCCAGAGGATCGCCTGTTCCTTGTCCCCCAGGTCGGTCCAGACATCGGCGATCGCGACGGCGAGGTCGGCCTGTTCCCGGCCCGCGGCCTCGACCTGGGCGAGGTAGCCTCGCGACCTGTCCTTCTGCCCGAGATTGGCGCAGTAGCTCGCGAGATCTACGAGCACCACCGGGTCGTGCGGGTTGACGGCGAGCTGCCGCTCGGCCAGCTTCACGGCGGTCAACCGGGCCTCGCGCGCTTGCGGGTCGCGCCCACCGAGCCGGTGGTACGCGATCGCCAGGTTGCCCCACACCGCGTAGTCGCGGTCGTCGAGCGCGACAGCTCTTTCGTACCTTGCGATTGCTTCGCTCCAGTCATTCTGCACGAACGCCAACGTGCCGAGGTTCGAGTACGCGGCGTAGGTGGGCCGGATCGCGATCGAGCGCTCGAACATCGCGCGCGCGTCGGCGTACCGCCCGACGTTGAAGTAGAGGGCGCCGAGGTTGCTGGGGATCCACTCGTTGCCGGGATCGAGCGCCATCGCCTGGCGGTACAGCGCCTCAGCCTCCGGGTAGCGGCTGCGGTGCCAGTAGAACTGGGCGAGGCTCTTGTACGACGGCCAGAGGCCCGGCTGGGCGGCGATCGCCCGCTTGTACGCCGCCTCGGCGTCGTCGAAGCGGCCGAGCGTCTCGAACGCACGCGCGAGACCGCGCAGGGCGCTCGCATCCGCGGGGTTCGGGACGAGTGCCAGCTCGAACTCGTGCACCGCGTCCATGGCATCGCCCTTCGTGAGGCGGATGATCCCGAGCGCGGCGTGGACCTGCGGAAGTGTCGGGTCGAGCTCGGCGGCCTTGTTGCCGGCGGCGACGGCCCGGGCGACCAGTTCGGGATCCTTCGCCGTGTGGTACTGGGCCAGGTAGGCCTCGCCGAGGCCCGCATAGGCGAGCACGAACCTGGGATCCAGCCCCACCGCCCGCTCGAAGAGGGCGACGGCCGCGGCGGCGTCCGGCGTCCCCTTGCTCGGGTTCAGCGCGCCCAACGCCCGCAGGTAGCAGTCCTGCGCCGCTCCGACCGTCGTGCCGCCCGGCAGCGGCGTCTGCCGCAGCTCACGCGGTAGCTCGAGGTCCAGCATCTCGGCGA
This sequence comes from uncultured Acidobacteriota bacterium, assembly GCA_963789745.1. Classification (GTDB taxonomy): domain Bacteria; phylum Acidobacteriota; class Thermoanaerobaculia; order Thermoanaerobaculales; family Thermoanaerobaculaceae; genus RBG-13-68-16. Next base: position 249,169 of record CAWBLW010000003.1, read on the forward strand.
GCGCCCACACCGCCTTGTCCTCGAGCAGGTAGAGCTCCGAGACGCGCTCGTCGATCGTCTTGGAGCGGATCTGGCGCGCCGTCTGGCCATCCATGCGGTTGAGGTTGAGCGTGACCCGGACGTGGCCCGCGTCGCGCTGCACGAACCCGGTGACCGCCAGGTTCACGCCCAGCCCGTCGCGCGCCTTTATCGGGCTCGTGATCCCCTTGTCCCTGACGTCGGAGAACGGCACCACCCACACCTGGTAGCGCTCGAGCTGGGTGAGCCGGCTCGTCAGGCTCTCCGGCAGGCCGTCGCAGAACCCCTGGTTGGAAGGGTCGTCGCCGACGTTGCTGAACGGCAGCACCGCCAGGACCTTGTGGGCCGACGCCTCGGCCGGCCTGAGCAGCGCTCGCAGCTCCGGTCGCAGCACAACCGCCGTCCCGAGAACGACGAGCACCGTCCCCAGGAGGGCGGCCACCGGCGGACGGCGGCGCCTGGGCATCGAGGCCGGCGGCAAGTCCGCGGCGATCGGTGCGGTGGCAAGGCTGAGGGTGCGCCGGACGCAGTTGAGGTCGGCGCGAAGATCGCCGGCGCTCTGGTAGCGTTCGGACGCCTCCTTGGTCAGGCAGCGGGAAACGATGGTGGCGAGTTGTCGGGGCAGGCCGGGGCGTGCCCGCTCCAGGGGCGCGAAGGGCTCGTTGAGGATCGAGTGGAGAAGTCCCTGCGCGCTGCCGGCGGCGAACGGGAGGCGCCCGGTGAGCATCTCGTACATCACGACGCCGAGCGACCAAAGATCGGAGCGCTGGTCGACCGCGGCGCCGCGCGCCTGCTCGGGGGACATGTACGCCGCCGTGCCGACGACCAGGCCGGGCCTGGTGACCCTCGCCTGGCCGGCCAGGGTCGCGAGGCCGAAGTCCACGATCTTGACGGCGCCGTCGCCGGTCAGCATCACGTTCGCGGGCTTGATGTCGCGGTGGACGATGCCGTGCTGGTGGGCCTGGGCCAACGCCTCCGCGATCTGCATCGCGATGACGATCGCCTCGTCGATCGCGAGCGGCCCGCGCGCGATGCGGCTCGTCAACGACTCGCCGTCCACGTACGCCATGCAGATGAACACCTGGCCGTCCGGCGTCTCGTCGATCTCGTGGATGGCGCAAACGTGCGGGTGGTCGAGGGCGCTGGCGGCCTGCGCCTCGAGCATGAAGCGCTCCTTGGCCGCCTCGTCCCTCGTCAACTCGGGCGGGAGGAACTTCAGGGCGACGAAGCGCTTGAGGCGCGTGTCCTCGGCCTTGAACACGACCCCCATGCCGCCGCCGCCGAGGCGCTCGACGATCGTGTAGTGGGAGACTTTCGTTCCGATCACAGGCCGGCCTCGGGGCTCCCAATACGCCCCCCAACGAACCTCGGAAGGGACGGAACACGGGCGTTCATTGGCTGGACTCTATCTCTCCATATCGCGCAGGAGCAGGGGTTTGTCAAGTCGAGGCGCCGCCGTGGCCATCCTCCGGACCGGCGCGATAATCGGGTCATGCGCCCCGCCGCCCCCCTCGCGTCGGTTGCGACGCTGCTCGCGCTCGGGTTCGCGACCGCGGTCGCGCAGGCGGTGCTGCTGCGCGAGGCGATGGCGGCGATCGGGGGTTCGGAGCTGGCGTGGGGCTCGGTGCTCGCGGTGTGGCTGGCCGGGATCGGGGCCGGGGCGTGGATCGGCGCGCGGCGCGGCAGAGCGCCGCTCGCCGCGTTCGGTCCGCTCGCAGTGATGGCGCTGACCGGCGCGGCGGTCGTGCTCGTGCGCGCCGTTCCGGCGCTGACGGCCGCCAGCGCGGGCCAGGCGGCGACGGTGTGGGGCGGGGCCTGGGTGTGGGTTCTCGCGGTGGCGGCGCCGGCCCTTGCCGGCGGGTGGTGCTTCCCGGCCGCCGCGTCGGGATTTGTCGGCTCGGGAGGGCCGGCGCTTGCCTATGCGCTCGAGAGCGGCGGGGCGATGCTGGGCGGGTTGGCGTTCACGTTTGCGCTGGCGCCGGGAGGTTCGGCGCTGGCCGTGTGCGTCGGGGCCGGCGTCTGCGCCGGCGCCTTGCTGGCGTCGCGCGGCGTCCGGTGGCTCGCGGTCGCGTCGTTGCTCGCCGGGCTCGCGGTGGCGGGTCCGGCCGCCCGAGGGTTGGCGCACGCGGGTTGGCGCTGGTCCGGCCGGTTGGGCGAACTCGCCGCATGGCGCGAGACGCAGGTGCAGCGCCTGGAACTGGCCGCCGGCGCGCCGGCCGCGATCTACGCGGACGGCCGGCTGGCGGGCTCGTTTCCCGATCCGTTCGGGACGGTCCAGCGCGCCCACCTGGCGATGCTCCTCCACCCGCATCCGGCACGCGTGCTCGTGATCGGCGCGGCCGACGGAGCCTTCGTATCCATGCTGCGGCACCCTGTCCGGCGGCTCGTCGCCGTCGAGGAGGATCCAGGCCTCGCCGCGGTCCTGCCTCGCTGGCTCGGGTCGCCGGCGGCATCGGCCTGGTCCGATCCCCGGTTCGCCCTGGAGGCCGGCGATCCGCTGCGGTTGGTCGGCCGCGAGGAAGGGCTCGACCTGATCGTTTTGGGCGACGGCGACCCGACAACGCTGCGGCGCAACCGCACCCGGACGGTGGAGTTCTTCCGCGCCTGCCGCGGTTCGCTCGCTCCGGGGGGCATCCTCGCGGTGCGGGTGGGGGTGGGGGACACCTACCTCGCGGGCGCGGGAGGGCGGCTGCTCGCGATCCTCGCGGCGACGCTCGGCAAGGCGTTCCCCGAGGTGGTCGCCGTGCCAGGCGACGAGGTGTTGCTGGTGGCGGGCCGCGACCCCAAAACGGTGACGGCGGACCCCGTGGCCCTGCTCGCCCGCTGGCGCGCCCAGGGCGTCCGCGACAGTGACTTCGACCCCCGCGTACTCCCGCTCCTGGTCGACCCTGCCAGAGCCGGTGCGCTACGGGAGTTCCTCCGGGTGGCGAGGGCGCCGGTGAACACCGCCCGGCACCCGCGCGCGGTGCTGCTCGCCGCGGCGCTGCGCGAAGCCCGCGGGGCGCCGCCGTTGCTGGGCGTGGCGCGGGCGCTGGATCGGCGCGCGCCGGCCGTGCTGGGTGTCGCGCTCGCGGCGGCGGCCACGCTGCTACTCGCCCGCGGGGCCGCCGGCGCCGCATTGGGGATCGAGGCCGGCGCCGTCGTCGGGTTCGCCTCGATGGGGTGGTGGGTGCTGCTGCTGGCGTGCTGGCAGGAAACCGTCGGCTCGGTCTACGGCGAGATCGGGGCGCTCTCCGCTGCGTTCATGGCGGGGACGGTCGCGGGGGCGGCCGGCGCGCGCCGGTGGCTGCCCTTCAGTCCCGCGACGCTCGCCGGCGTGCTGGGGACCGGGGCGGTCATCTCGGCTGCGATCGCGGCCGGGGCCCCGCTTGCCTTTCCCAGGGCCGCGGTCGTGCCCCTTCTGGTGGTGGGTGGCGCATTGACGGGCGCGGCGTTTCCCACGGTTTCGCGGCTCGCGGGTGGTGGCGCGCTGCGGCGCGGGGCGGGGCGTGGCTTTGCCGCCGACGAGGTGGGCGCCGCCGCGGCCGCTCTGCTCGTGGGCCTGGTCGTGTTGCCGTGGGCGGGGCTTGCGGCCGGCGCGCTGGGGATCGCGACTCTGCAGGTTGCGGCCGCGGCGGCGTTGCTCCTGGCGGCCTCGCGGAGGCGGAGCTAGGATGGCGGCGGAGGCGTGGATGAACGCCGAGCAGAGGTTGGCGCGTTATGGGCGCGTCGTGGCGCAACTCAGGGAGCTCTTCGTCGCAACGACCGACCCGGTGGCGAGGATGGCGACGGCGGCGGCGGTCCTGCACGCGAAAATGCCGGGATTCTTCTGGACCGGCTGGTACCTGCTGCGGGACGGCGCGCTGACGGTGGGACCGTACCAGGGCTCGCTCGCGTGCCTCGTGCTGAGGGCCCACGCCGGTGTCTGCTGGGCGGCGGTCGATCGCGGCGAGAGCGTGATCGTCTCCGACGTGCATGCGTTCGCCGGGCACATCGCTTGCGACTCGCGGTCGCGCTCGGAGATCGTGGTGCCGCTGCGGGACGCCACGGGCGTCATCGTCGGCGTGTTGGATGTGGACTCGAGCGAGCTGGCCCGGTTCGACGAGGTGGACCGCGAGGGCCTGGAGGCTGTCGCCGCCCTCATCCACGCCTGAGGGTCTTGCGAAGCCCCTCGGGTGAGGCGGCGTTCGGACCTTGCTCGCTGCTGCCCGCCGCGGACCGAGACCCCTCCGGCCGCGGACCGGTCGCACGCCTCGCGGCTGGTCCCTCATAGCTCCACGCTGCCGCGCCGCTCCGGCGTGACCGGGGTTTCCCGGCGGCGATGCGCGCGCTGGGGCGCCACGGCCGGGCGAGACCTGCCGGCGGTGGGGGCTACGGGCGGTGGGGCTTGACACGCGGTCGGCCACGGGCGTAAAAAGACACCCAGTTAATTTTCTTCACTCGTAACCGCATGACAATCTTCCGGGGGGGAGATTCGAGGTATTCGGCCGACGTCACGAAGGGGGAAGTGGCTTCCCTTTCGGGAGTACGGCGGCTTGTGCGGGGGGCCGATGACAAGTTGGCTGGTCGTGGGGGGCGCGCTTCAACCGCGCCGCCGCGAGTCGTCGCGGATGGGTGGCTGCCACGCGGCGCCTTCCGGCGCCGAGTCCTTGCGCGGCTCCAGGCGCCGCATCCCGGACAAGAACCTCGTGAGTTCACTCCGCTTCTGCCCGCGCGCATCTCGCAGGTTCGGTGGCAGTCGCGGGATTTCACCCGACAGGAGGACGGACGGATCTCAGGGGAGGCCGGGGTGGCCTGTCCCGGGTCCGTGCAGTTTCAGGGGAGGGCTTGCATCCCCCCCGGTCAACGACGGAGCAGCGCTGCAGGGGGGGCGGACGCGGGACGAGTGAGAAAGGAGGGGGCGGAAGGGGATCGCATAGAGATACGTGCGGTTGCGATGCGACGGTCAAAGGAGAAGGAGCGGGTAGGAGAGGTTTCATCTTTGAGTCGAGGTGAACGCGTGCGTTTTCCATTCGAAGGTTCAGGTCCGCTGTCGGGTCCCTCACTCCGCGGTCTGGGGCCCAGAAAGGGAGAAACCCATGGCTGGAGAGAATAGCGTCGTTCAAAACGTCATCGTGGACACCACCGCCAACCCCGCGCCCCTTGGGCTGCTGGGCTTCGGCATGACCACCGTGCTGCTCAACCTGCACAATGCCGGGATCATTGGCCTCAGCAGCATGATCCTCGCGATGGGGATCGCGTACGGCGGCCTCGCGCAGGTCATCGCCGGCATCGAGGAGTGGAAGAAGAAGAACACCTTCGGCGCCACGGCCTTCACCTCGTACGGTCTCTTCTGGTGGTCGTTCGTCATCCTCCTCCTCATGCCCAACACGCCCGCTGGGCAGGGCTTCAAGAACGACAAGGGCGGCATCATCGCCTACCTGATCATGTGGGGCATCTTCACCTTCGTCCTCTACATCGGCACGCTCAAGCTCAACCGCGCCCTGCAGGTGGTCTTCTTCACGCTCTGGATCCTCTTCTTCCTGCTGGCCCTCGGGGACGCCACCGGCAGCGCGGCGATCAAGACCTTCACGGGCTATGAAGGGATCTTCTGCGGCGCCTCCGCGATCTACACGGGCCTGGCTCAGGTTCTCAACGAAGTCTACGGGCATACGGTCTGGCCGCTCGGCGTTGTCAAGAAATAGAGATATCCAAGAGAGCGTTCCACGCTCAGGCGTCTGTTCGAGCATCCCCCTCGGGGGAGGGGTTCGCGTCAACCTCCCCCGGACATTTGGCGCAACATTACGTCAGCGGACAAGGAGACAATAAGATGGCGAACAGAGAGAGCAGCGAAGTCAACGAAGCCCAGATGGCGGTCCACTGGAAAGAGGAGGAGTTCTACTATCCGCCCGCCGGGTTCATCGCCCAGGCCAACATGACGGACAAGGATGTCCTGGATCGTTTCGGCGAGAAGAACTTCCCGGAGTGCTTCAGGGAATACGCCGACATGCTCACCTGGTACAAGCCCTGGGACAAGACGCTGGACGCGTCCAATCCGCCGTTCTGGAAGTGGTTCGTCGGGGGTGAGCTCAACGCCTCGTACAACTGCGTCGACCGGCACCTCGCCAAGTACCGCAACAAGACCGCGATCCACTTCGTCCCCGAGCTGGAGAGCGAAGCCATCCAGCATGTCACGTACCAGGAGCTGTACGTTCGGGTCAACGAGTTTGCCGCCCTGCTGCGGGACTTCTGCGGCCTCAAGCGCGGCGACCGGGTCACGCTGCACCTGCCCATGACCACTGAGCTGCCGATCACGATGCTGGCCTGCGCCCGCCTGGGCGTGATCCACTCCCAGGTTTTCAGTGGCTTCTCGGGCAACGCGTGCGGGGAGCGCATCGAGGACTCGCAGAGCCGCGTCCTCATCACCATGGACGGCTACTACCGCTCGGGCAAGCTCCTCGACCACAAGAAGCAGGCCGACATCGCCTACGACACGGCCACGAAGCTGGGCAAGCCACCGGAGAAGGTCCTCATCTGGGAGCGGTACCCGGGCAAGTACTCCGCCGAGACGCCGCTCGTCCAGGGCCGTGACTTCATCGTCAACGACATCCTCCCGAAGTACCGCGGCCAGCGGATCGAGCCTGAGCACATGAAGGCGGAGGACATCCTCTTCCTCATGTACACCAGCGGCACCACGGGCCGTCCGAAGGGCGCGCAGCACAGCACCGGCGGGTACCTGGCGTACGTGACCGGGACTTCAAAGTACATCCAGGACATCCACCCCGAGGACGTGTACTGGTGCATGGCCGACATCGGCTGGATCACCGGCCACTCCTATATCGTCTACGGGCCGCTGGCTCTCGCGGCCTCATCGGTGATTTACGAGGGCATCCCCACCTTCCCCGACGCCGGCCGCCCGTGGCGCGTCGCCGAGGAGCTGGGCGTCAACATCTTCCACACCTCCCCCACCGCGATCCGCGGCCTGCGCCGCGCCGGCGAGGACGTGCCCCGGAAGTACAACCACCACTTCAAGCACATGACCACCGTCGGCGAGCCGATCGAGCCCGAGGTCTGGCGCTGGTACTACAACGAGGTGGGCAAGAAGGAAGCGGTGATCGTCGACACCTGGTGGCAGACGGAAACCGGCGGCTTCCTCTGCAGCACGCTGCCGGCGCTCGCCCCCATGAAGCCGGGCAGTTGCGGGCCCGGCGTGCCGGGCATCTACCCCATCGTCTACGACGACGAGGGCAAGGAGTTGCCGGCCGGCGCCGGGAAGGCGGGGAACATCTGCATCCGCAACCCCTGGCCCGGACTGATGCAGACCATCTGGGGCGATGACGCACGCTTCGTGCGGCAGTACTACGAACGCGCCTGCAAGGACAAGAACTCCAAGGACTGGCACGACTGGCCCTACTTCTGCGGCGACGGGGCGGTGCTGGCGGCGGACGGGTACGTCCGGATTCTCGGGCGCATCGACGACGTCATCAACGTGGCGGGCCATCGGCTGGGAACCAAGGAGCTGGAGAGCGCGGCCTTGACCGTGGAGGAGGTGGCGGAAGCCGCCGTGGTCCCGATCCCCGACGAGGTGAAGGGGCGGGTGCCCGAGCTGTACGTCTCCCTCAAGCCCGGCTACAAGGCCACCAAGGAGCTGCAGGAGAAGATCGCCAAGGCTCTCGCCGACGCCATCAGCCCAATCGCCAGGCCCAAGCACGTCTGGATCGTCCCCGACATGCCCAAGACGCGCTCCGGCAAGATCATGCGCCGCGTCCTCGGGGCCATCTCCAGCCACGCCAACACCGGCGACGTCACGACGCTGGCCAACCCCGAGGTGGTCGAGACGATCCGCGTGATGGTTCAGGGGGAAGGGAAGTAAAGACGAGAGACTTGCCACTGCTGGGAATAATGTGAGTCGCTGACTCATGTTCGAGTGTCATGCCCGAAAGGAGGGCGAAATGTCGGCAAGAGCACCGTTGTTCGTCGTTTTCGCCACTGTAGCCGCAGTCTTGGCCCTGGGAGTGAGCAGCCCTGCGGCGGCGCAACAGGCCGCCGATCAGGGGGTCACCGCGGCGCTGTTACAGCCGCTCGACGCATCTGGTGGAGGGGGCGGCGGAACCGCAAGCGCGGCCGCCACCGCGACGTCTGCGGGGGAGGCAGCAGCCCCGCAGCCGGGCATCATGGTCAAGCTGGGTGGGAAGGAAACGCTGACGATCAAGGGCTTCATCAGCGCGACCTTCTTCGAGCAGGATCAGAACTTCTCGTTCGGCAACGGGCAGAACGCCGAGTGGCCAACGTCCGCCAACTCCTCGAACAAGTGGTTCAACGGCGGTGACGTCCGCAACACCCGCCTCATCATGGCGTTCGACGGCCCCGAGACCGCCGACGGCTGGAAGGTGGGCGCCTATGTGGAGGGCGACTTCTTCGGCGGTTTCAACGGGGCCGGCGCGTTCAGCCAACAGCAGGCGACCCCGCGCCTCAGGCTCGCGTTCACCGACCTCACAAAGGGCGGGACGACCCTGCGAATCGGGCAGTTCTGGGCGCCGTTCTTCGGCGAGGTGCCGGCGTCGCTCTCCCACATCGCGTTCCCGCTGGGCTACGGCTCCGCCGGGATGGTGGGGTGGCGGTTCCCCGGCATCTTCCTCTACCAGAAGCTCACCCCCAAGTCGGCGAGGACCCAGATGCAGCTCGATCTCGCGGTGATGGAGGGCTCCTGGGACGGGCCCGCCTCAGGCGAGCTCAACAACCAGACGTTCGGCAACGTTGGTTTCCGCGGCCAGTTCGATGCCAAGCTCAACTTCTCCGGCAAGGACGGCGCGGGCCACGCCTGGAAGCTCTACGTCGCCGGCCACTACGACCAGAAGAGCCTCAACGGCGTCGGCAACGCCTTCCCAGCGCAGCACGGGCAGACGTCGCTGGACGGCAACGGCGTCGAGGTCGGCGGCAGCTACAAGATCGGTCCGTTCCTGATCCACGGGAACCTCTACACGACGAAGGCGGACGGCCAGAACTTCGCCGCGATCACGCAATTCGGCGACATCAAGGACACCGGTGGCTGGCTGCAACTCGGGTACGACTTCACCAAGCGGTGGAGCGGCTATGTCTTCTACGGGACCGTCAATGCGAACCGCAACGACGTCCTCGAGTGGGTAGGCGCCACGGGCAGGCAGAAGAACGAGCAGGAAGTAGCGATGGTGCAGTGGTCGCTCGGGGAGTACCAGCTGGGACTCGAGTGGCTGCACGACGACTTGACCCTGGCCAACAGCACCAAGCTGAAGGGGAACCAGATTGCGGTGAGCACGAGGTTCTTCTTGTAGGTCGAACGTGAACGGTCGCCACCGCTCCGGCAGCCGCGAGACACCCGGCCCAGACCGGGTGTCTCGCGGGACTGCTGGAGGCCCGAGGGGGCCGCATCCGGTTCGTTCCGCGACCCGACCCTCCCCCTCGACGGTCCACGCTGCCGGCACCCTGCCGGTGACCGCGCTGAACCCCCCAACCAGTTGCATGCGGCTCGGGGGGCGGAGCTATAATTGCGCAGCGAATCGGGGGAACATCTGACAGGCTGCCGGGCACCCGACCACGGCGCCGTTGGCCGGCACGACCAACGAGGGCCCTCGCCAGTTGGCAGGCGGTACGCCGGACTGGGCGGTCGCGGCGTGCTCGGGTCCAGCCTCGGCCCCGAATCAGGGGGCGGGCAGCTTCTTTTCTCCGGAGTTCAGCGCGGTTTCCAGACGTCGGGTACCGCGCCGGGATTTTGTGCGGTTGGAGGAAAGGGAGGCGAGCGATGAACACAATGTGGATCGTCGTCATCGGCATCGTCGTCATCTGGGTCGCCTACACGCAGTACGCGAGGCGGATCGACCGCGCCGTCATCCGATCCGACGCCAAGCGCGCGACACCGGCCAGGATGTACATGGATGGCGTCGATTTCATGCCGACGAACAAGAACGTGCTGTTCGGCTATCACTTCAAGTCGATCGCGGCCGCAGGGCCGATCGTCGGGGCAATCACCGCCGCCAACCTGTGGGGCTGGCTGCCCTCTCTGCTGTGGCTGGTGTTCGGCGTCGCCTTTATCGGCTGGGTGAGCGACTACACCGCGATCATGGTGGCGGTGCGCAATGACGGCAACAGCCTGTCCGCCATCTCGTACCGCATCATCGCGCCGCGCACACGGACCATCCTCTTCGTGTTCATCTTCTTCTACCTCCTGCTGCTCGCCGGGGCCTTCATCGGCATCCTGGCGGCCATCTTCGCGGCGCGTCCGGACGTGCCGTTCGGGATCATCGTGCTCGCGCTGATGGGCCTGCTCGCCGGGCAGATGATGTACCGCTGGAAGATGAACATGGTCCTCGTCAGCGTGATCGTCGTGGTCGCGACCCTGGGGGCGATCGCTCTGGGCCCGATGGGGCAGCGGCACAACGAGAAGGGCGGTCTGGTTCAGGGCCCGGTCGGGGCGGCCATCGTCTCGCTCAACCACGCGGTCGACGGCATCACGGGCGGAGCGGCGCTGTTTTCCGTCCAGGATCCGACGGGGGCCGATCCCCGCATCCCGGCCCCCGGTCCGGACGGCAAGCGCCCGACCACCGTGGCGTACGACGCCGCGACAGGGATGGTGCGGACGCTGCCGAACTACCTCTTCTGGGTGTTGTTCCTGTTCGTCTTCTCCTACCTGGGAGCGAACCTTCCGATCTGGAGGTTCGCGCAACCGGTCAACTACATCGGGTTCTGGGTCATGCTGATCACGATCGTGCTCAGCGCGATCGGCTGCATCCTGGCGCCGTTTACCGGCGCGACGGACCTCGGCGGCCACGCGATCGCGGCGTTCACGCTGGCGCCGGTCAAGAGCCTGGGGTTCGCCATGACTGCAGGGAAAGCGTGGCAGCCGCTCTGGCCGATGCTCTTCGTCACGATCGCCTGCGGCGCCATCTCCGGCTGGCACGCGCTCATCGGCTCGGTGGGCACGGCCCGGCAGCTCGAGTACGAAACCGACGCCCTCCCGGTGGGCGCCGGCTCGATGTTCGGGGAGTACACGCTGGCGCTCCTCTCCCTGGTGGCGGTGTCGATCGCGGGTGTCGGCGGCGGTGGCGGACGGTTCGCAGCCGGCGTCGGCAAGCTGATCTATGCCGGCACGTTGGGAGCGATTCCGGAGGTTTTCGGGACCGCCCTCGGCTTCGGCGCCTTCGTCCTCATCGTGCTGACGGTCACCCAGCTCGTCTTTCGCGTCATGCGGGTGACCCTCACCGAATGGGTCGGCGACGCGGTCCCGCCGGTGCGCAACATGCACGTATCTACACTCATCTCCATGATCCTGACGCTGGGGCTCGTCCTCACCGGCACCTGGGTGTACCTGTGGCAGCTGTTCGGTGCCTCCAACCAGCTCCTCGCCTCGCTGAGCCTGCTCGTCGTCACGGTCTGGCTGAGGTCCGAGAAGCGCAAGGTGACCTGGGCCCTTGTGCCCATGCTCTTCATGTACATCACCACGATCTTCGCCACCATGGTCACGGCGCGAAACCTGTACGTGACCATCGCCGCGAACGCGAAGACGGGCACGTTGCCGGTGGCCGGAGCCTGGGCGATGATCGCCGTGGCCGTCTTGCTCGTGGTCGCTGCGCTGATGATCGGGTGGGATGGATTCAAGGCGTACCAGCGCTACGGCGCTCAGCCGGCCGCCCTCAAGCCGAAGGAGGCGAAGCCGTAGAGAGCGCGGAACCTGGATCGGAGCAGCGATGCCGCGACGCCGGCTACGTTGTGGCGCGTTGGGCGAGCGCCTGGACGGCAGCGAAGAAATCGCCGGCGGCTGCGGTCGCCGGCGGAACCGCAAGGTGAGCCTGAAAGATGCGCCCGGTGCGCCGGACCGAAACCCGTCGCACCGTGAGATCCGCGCGGTGCGCGAGATCGATCAGGGCATCGCCCAGCTGCAACGCGGCCGGCGTCTTGTAGTAAACCGACAACCCTCCGGGCGAGGAGGGCTCCCGCTTCAACCAGTCCTCGCTCGCCGACCGGCGAAGCGCGTCGCGGCCCGACCAGCTCGCCGGATCGAGGACCTCGACGTCGTTCCGTGGCGCGGTGCGCAAGCTGCCCCGCACGATAAGGGTGTCCCGCCGGCCCCGTCCGCGGCTCAGCGCCCACATCCACGGGATATCGCGGGGTTCGAGGAAGACCACCACCGTCACGCTCTCGAACGGGGGGGTGGCCTCCCGGATGAGCATCTCTACCGTCGTGGAGCCCAGCCAGCGCACGGTGGTTCGCTCCCCCATGAGGGGAAGGCCGCCGTGCATCCAGCGCATGACGGCCGATCCCCTGCGAACGTTCCAGATCGTACCGACTGCGAACCAGGCCACCACGAGGATGGCGAGAAACGTCAGAACAGCGGTCATCCACAGCCTCCAACGTCGGTCGGTCCCGACCCTGCGAGCGATTCTTCCCGTCGCACGGTTTGGACCCGGGAATCCCGGGGAATGCTAACATGTTACGCCGTGATGACCCTTGATGGGTCTCCATCGGCGCCAGGCGGTAGGGAGCGGAGTCTTGACCGACAAAGGGGCCTGGAAGCAGGCCGTAAACCAGTTCCTCTACGGAGTGACAACCTACGAGATCGCCCAGGAGGCGATCGAGTTGCGCGGGTCCATGGAGACGCTCTTCATGCTGGTGTCGTTCGGCGACCTGATCGGCATCCCAATCCTGCCGCCGTACTACGGTCTCCGCCTGCTCCCGTTTGTGGTTCCCCAGATCCAAACGTGGAAACGCAACGTGCTTCGCGAGCGCGACTGGAGCGACAACCACGAGTATCATCTGCACGGGTTGTGACGCAAGGAGTTGTCGGGGCAGTTCAAGGAGGCGGCGATGCCAGACGAGGAAGATAAGAAACCGGGCGGCCTCAAGGGCGCGTGGGACGGCCTGAGGCAAACCATCTACGGGATGGCGTCGCACGACATGAGCCGTGCCGCGCTCCGTACCCGCGCCTCGATGGAGCATCTCTTCATTCTCATCACGATGGGGGATCTGCTGGGCATCCCGATCCTGCCCCCGTACTACAGCCTGCGGCTGCTGCCCTACGTGGTGCCGCAGATCGCCACATGGAAACGCCGCATGCTCCGCGAGAAGGACGTCTCCGACGCAATGTTCTAGGAGCGCTCGAGGACCGAAGACCCGGAATCGGAGGGCACGCACATGGGGCTCAGAGAGGTTTTCCAAAACAACCCGGACCGCCACTACATCATGTTCGGCGGCAAGGGCGGGCTCGGAAAGACGACGTTCTCCGCGGCGACCGCATTCTGGCTGGCACAGAGCGGCAAGAAGGTGTTGGTCTTCTCCGTCGACCCGCAGGCGTCGCTCACCGACATCTTCCAGCGGGACATCTTCGGCAAGGGCCCGGTGAAGATCATGGAGAACCTGTGGGCGCAGGAGATCGACGCCGACAGCCACATCAAGCAGTACCAGGGCGAGATCCGCCAGAAGATCCTCGACATGTACGGCCTGGAGGCCGTTCCTGAGGAGATCGAGAGCTACATCCAGGCGGCCAGCGCGGAGCCGGCGATGGAGGAGAGCGCGATCTTCGACGCGGTGGTCGACGTCGTGGTCAAGAGCGACTACGACTACTTCATCTACGACCTCGTCCCGCTCGGGCACGCGCTGTACTACCTCTCGATGGCCAAGGTCTACGACGAGTGGATCAACAAGGTCACGCACCTGCGCGAGCAGATGCGCGAGTACGAGGAGATGGTGAGCCGCCTCCGGCATGAGAAGAATACGGAGCAGGATCAGATCCTGGCCGAACTGCAGTACATCAAGGGGCGCATCAACGCGTCCTCTTCGATCCTCACCGACAAGGCCAAGACCGCCTTCTTCTTCGTCATCACCCCCGAGGACATGATCATTCGCGACACCCAGAAGGCCGCGGTGCTCTTCGAGCAGTTCGACGTGCCGATCGGCGGTTACGTGGTGAACCGCGTCATCCCCCACGGCCTCATGGAGCAGAAGATCCCCGACTACCTGCGCAACCGCATCCAGATGCAGGACAAGTACCTCGCTGAAATCAACTCGACCTTTGGCAACAAGGTTCTCGCATCGGTTCCCGAGCTGGAACGTGACGTCACCGGGTTGAAGATGATCGAGAAACTGGCCGGGATCATGTACGGCAACGGCTGAGCGTGACGACGACGGGAGGTTGGTGATGGCGCAGATCGAGACGTCCATGCGGGGCTACCTCGGGGAACACGCCGGCCTGAAATTCATCTTCTTCGGCGGCAAGGGCGGGGTCGGCAAGACCGTCTTCGCAGCGGCCACCGCGATGTGGCACGCAAAGCAGGGCCGCCGCACGATGCTCGCATCCACGAACCCGGTGCACAGCCTGTCGAGCCTCCTCGGCCAAAACGTTCTCGGCACCCACACGCCGGTCGAAGGCGTGCCCAACCTCTGGGCGTACGAGATCGAGACCAAAGACACCATCGAGCGGAGCAAGCTCGAGATCCGGGAGAAGATCCAGTGGTTCCTCAAGTTCGCCGACATCTCGACGAAGGCCGAGGACTTCGTGGAGTCGGCCACGATGAACCCGGCGTTCGAAGAGTCGGCGATGTTCGAGAACATGATCGACCTCATGCTGAAGGACGAGTACGACGTCTACGTCTTCGACACCGCGCCGACGGCCAACGCCCGGCGCCTGCTCGGCATGTCGAAGGTGTACTCCCTCTGGGTCAACAAGATGCTCAAGAGCCGGGAGGAAGCGAAGACGTTGCGGGAGATGCTCTCGTTCACCAAGAAGAAGCAGCAGGACCCGCTCATGGACTACCTCATGTCGTTCCGGGACCGGATGGAGCAGGCGCGCGTGCTGCTCACCAACCCGGATTTGACGTCGTTCTTCTTCGTGACGCTTCCCGAGGCGCTCCCAATCGCCGTGATCACCCGGTTCATCCAGTGGTTCCGCGACTTCGGGATTCCGGTGGGGGGCGTCATCGTCAACATGTTGATCGATCAGGCTCTGGTCGGCGCCGACGCGGCCGACTTCGTGAAGAACCGGGTGGCGATGCAGCAGGAGCACATGGAGACCGTCTGGCAGAAGTTCGACGGCTCCGTGCGGGCGATCGTGCCGCTGTTCGAGAGCGAGATCCGTGGGTTGCCGATGCTGGGGCGGCTGCGCGACTCTCTCTTCGTCTGATACGTCTCCGAGGGGGGCGCCCCCAACCGCCGGGGCGCTTCGCACGTTCCGCCACGGCAGCCTTGCGGCGCGGTGAGCATCACCGCGCCGCGGTCGTGAAATGGCGCTATCCTTGGGGAGGCTCTTTCCGGAGGTTCGCGCGATGTTCAGGGTCATCACGGACGCCAAACAGTTCCGCGAGTACGTGCTGCTGCGCGACGGGCAGGGCGTGCTGCTCCGGATCGCGACCCCTGCCGATTTGCCGATGATCCACGACATGCTGTCGGGGGTTTCCAGGGAGAGCCTCCGCTTGCGGTTCATGGGTTCGATGAAGCAGGCGCCGGCCAAATTCGTGGATGGGCTGTGCAGCGAGGACCCGCACGACCGCGCCTGCCTGCTGGCCGTCATGGGGGAAGAACCCGAAGCGAAGGTCGTCGGGTTCGGCAACTACGTCAGCCTCGGCCCGCGCAACACGGCCGACGTCGCGTTCATCGTCGCCGACGAGTTCCAGGGGAGGGGAATCAGCACGCTTCTGCTCGAGCGGCTGGCTGGAATCGCGGCCGGTGTCGGGTTCGTCGGCTTCGAAGCCGATGTGCTCTTCGAGAACCAGCAGATGACCAGAGTGTTCCGGGACTCCGGGTTCGAGGCCCGGCAGGTGATGGAGGGCGGCAGTTACCACGTGGAGTTTCCGGTGTCCGGCGCGGCCGCCGTGTCGGAGAGGGCCGCACTGCGGGAGCGGACCGCCACCGCCAACTCGATGGCGCGCCTGCTGCGGCCCCGGGTCGTCGCCGTGGTAGGCGCCTCACGCGACCAGACCAGCGTCGGCAGCCGGATCTTCCAGCACATCCTCGAGCACAACTTCACCGGTACGGTGTATCCGGTCAACCACCAAGCCGTGTCGGTCCACGGCGTGCGCTCATACCCGAGCGTCGGCCAGCTCCCGGAACCGCCCGACCTCGTCGTGGTCGCCGTTCCGGCAGACAGCGTCGTCGCGGTGGCGGAGGAGGCGGTGCGCGCCGGGGCGAAGGGGTTGATCGTCGTGGCGTCCGGCTTCGCCGAGACCGGTGAGGAGGGCGCGAGCCTCCAGCGCCGCCTCGTGGACATCGTCCGCTCCAACGGCGCGCGTCTGGTCGGGCCGAACTGCCTCGGCCTCCTCAACACCGACCCGGCGATCAGCCTCAACGCGAGCCTGGCATCCGCGATGCCGCCCATCGGCCGGATCGGGTTCTTCTCGCACTCGGCGGCTCTCGGCATCGTCATCCTGCAGTACGCCGGTGAGCGCGGCCTCGGCTTCTCGACCTTCGTCTCCGCCGGGAACCGAGCCGACGTGTCGGGCACCGACGTTCTGGAGTACTGGGAGGAAGACCCCGCGACGGACATCGCGATGCTGTACCTGGAGGCGTTCGGGAACCCGCGCCGGTTTGGCCGCGTGGCGCGGCGGGTCTCGAGCCGCAAACCGGTGCTTTGCGTCAAGGGCGCCCGCAGCCGGGCGGGGTCCACCGCCGCGGGCGCCCACATCGGTGCGGCGCCGGTCGGCGACGTGGAGGTCGATGCCCTCTTCCATCAGGCGGGGGTGATCAGGGTGGACACCCTGGAAGAGCTCTTCGACGCGGCCCTGCTGTTGGCCCACCAGCCTCTGCCAGGCGGCAACCGTGTGGCGATCCTGAGCAACTCCGGGGGGGTCGTCACCATCACGGCGGATGCGTGCGATGCCTACGGCCTTCATGTCTCCAAGTCCGGTCTCATCGACCTGGGGCCCCAGGCCGGCGCCGAGGACTACCGGGCCGCAGTGCAGCGGTCGCTCGAGGATCCACATGTCGATGCCGTGATCGCGATCTTCCTCTGCGTCGGCGAGTGCGACCCGGAGCTCGTGGCTCGCGGCATCCGCCGTGGAGTGATCGGGGCGGAACACGCCACCGGCGTGACCAAGCCGGTGCTGCTCTCGATGATGGGGGCCACGGGCGTGGTCAAGTTCGCGTTCGAGGGCAAGGGTGCGCTCGCCGACCGTAAGACCGAGTTCCCGTCGTACCGCTTCCCGGAAGCCGCGGCCCGCGCCCTGGCCCACGCCGTGGCGTATGCCGCATACCGGCGCGAGCCGCCAGGCCGCCTGGTCTGGTACGAGGGCACCGACCCTGCCGGCGCCCACGCCGTGATCGAGGCCGCGATGCGGGACCACCCGGCTGACGCGGGCCCGCACTCGCTGACGCGCCAACGCGCGAGCGAGATCCTCGGCTGCTTCGGCATCGCCGTTGCGGCCGGTCCGCCTCGTCGGGAGGAGGGGCCGCCGATCGAGCTGAGGGTGCGCCAGCATCACGTGTTCGGCCCCGTTGTCGCGCTCGGCCGGACCGGCCAGCCGGCTGTCGTTCGCATCACGCCGCTGACCGACCAGGACGTGCGGGGCATGCTCAAGACGGTCGGGCTCCCGCCCGATGGAGAGGAGGTGGAGTTGCTTTGCCGCCTTTCGCAGCTCATCGAGGAGCTGCCGTGGCTCGCCGAGCTCAACGCCGAGCTCGAGGCGGCCATCGACGGCTCGCGAGCGGCGCTCGGGGGGGGGCTCCGCATTGCGGTCACCCGACCGAGCGGAGGGCCACGCCAGGGCTAGGATCACAGGGGGTCCCGCGGCCGACCTGACGCGCGGCGTAATGGGAGAGTCCACATGCTCGTCCGAGACATCATGACCACCGCCGTCATCACCACCGAGCCCGAGGCGACGCTCGGGCAGGTGTGCGAGGTGATGCAGGCTCGCAACGTCCGTCACCTTCCGGTGATCGAGAACGGCCGCCTGATCGGCGTCATCACCGATCGCGACGTCCACGGCGCCGGCAGCAAGCTGTGCTTCACGCCCTCGCAGCCGGAAGGGCTGGTCCGCGACGCGATGGCGCAGCCGCCGAAGACCGCCCACCCGCTCGACCCGGTCGAGGATGCCGCCCGCACCATGCGCGCCCTCAAGATCGGCTGCCTGCCCGTCTTGGACGGCGAGCGCCTGGTCGGCATCGTCACCGGCATCGACCTGCTCGACGCCCTGCTCCGCCTCACCGGCGTGGACAGGGCGACCGGCCGTCTCGAGCTGCGCCTGGCGGACAGGCCGGGCGGGCTCGCGCGCCTGACCGCCCTCATCGCCGAACGCCAGCTCAACATCCACTCGATCCTGACCTATCCGGAAGGTACCGGGCAGGTGCGCGCCGTGCTGCGGGTCAACACGCTGGAAACGCGCCCGCTGGCGGACGCGTTGCGGGGAGCTGGTTTCGAGGTCATGTGGCCGGCCGAGAAGCCATGGCGGAGCTGATCTACACCCCGGCGTACGGGAGCTACGACTTCGGCGCCGAGCACCCCTTCTCCCCAGCGCGCCAGCAGATGGCGCTCGACCTGCTGATGGCCCTGGGCCAGGGGCCGCACTGGACCGAGCCCGAGCCCGCGACCCGCGCCGACATCCTGAGCGTGCACGACGAGGCGTACGTGGGCATCGTCGAGGCGGTTTCGGCCGGGGAAGCGGTCGCCGACCTCGAGGCGTGGGGACTGGGAACGCCCGACACGCCGGCCGTCCCCGGGATCGACTCGGCCGTGCGCGCGATGGTAGGCGGCACGCTAGCCGGCGCCCGCCTCCTGAGCGAGGGGCGCGCGACCAGGGTGTTGCAGTTCGGCGGCGGCCTCCACCACGCCCGCGCGGCGCGCGCGGCCGGGTTCTGCGTCTACAACGACCTCGCGGTGGCGATCCGCCACCTGACGGCGTGCGGCCTCTGGGTCTCCTACCTGGACATCGACGTGCACCACGGCGACGGGGTGCAGGCGATCTTCTACCGCGACGAGCGGGTGCAGACGATCAGCCTGCACGAGTCGGGGCAGTACCTGTACCCGGGCACCGGAGAGATCCACGAGCTGGGGGAGGGGATGGGCCGGGGCCTCAAGATCAACCTCCCGCTGGAGCCTTTCACCCCCGGGGAGAGCTACCTGGAGGTGTTCGAGCAGGTGGTGCCTCCGGCGCTGCAGGCGTTCCGGCCGCAGGTCCTGGTCGTGCAGGCAGGCGCCGATGCCCACTTCGACGACGCCCTCGCCGACCTGGCGCTCACGACGCGGGACTATGAGCGGCTCTTCCGCCGCATCCTGGAGCTGGCCGACGAGCTCACCGGCGGGCGGGTCCTGTTCACCCTCGGCGGCGGCTACTCGCTGCACGCCGCCTCCCGCGTGTGGGCGATCCTCTACCTCGTGGTCAATGACTTGCCGATCCCTGAGGCGATCCCTCCGGCCTGGGCCGAAAAGTGGGCCGCCCATCTCGGCGGCAAGCCGGCGGCCACGCTGCACGACCCAAACCCGGCGTTCCCCGCGCTCGCCCGGCGCGACGAGATCGTGAGCCGCAACCGCCTCGTCGCCACCCGCCTCCTCGACGCCCTCGCCCCGTACTGGTTCTGAGCGGGACGGTGCCGGTCATGGCCGCGGGAGCGTCACCGGCACGCTGCGCGCCGGCCGGTGCACGTCGATGCCGACCGGTGGCGGAGCGCACACCGTCGCAGCACTGCCCGGCACACACGCCGCCACGTTCGACGCGTTCGGGTGTTTCAGCGGTTCAGGCAGTGGGCGCTCGTGGATCCAGCCGACACAACAGCCGCACGCTCCGCGAAATGTCAACTATACTCAACCTATCCCTGTCTCCGTCCTCCACCATGCCGCCTCAGAGAGTCATTGCCGCGACAGGTGATGGCGAACGCGTCGCTGCGGAGCGTCCACACGGTAGATGACCCCGAGGCCGAAGGCATCGCCGTTCGGCGTCACGCCGTAGACGCTCCCGCCGACCGGTGTGAGGAAGCTGTCGCCGCCGTTGATGAAGCCGAACTCGTTTCCCGCAAACGAGTGGACTACCGCATAGTTGCTGCCGTCCTCGTTCACCTTGAAGATCACGCCGCATCCCCGAGGCTGGTAGAGACCGTCGAGGCAGCCGCCATCCCCACCAAAGGGCGTCGTCCCGTAGAGCACGCCACCGAGCGCAACAAGGGTGCCCACCGGATTAATGAACCGGCCTGTGCCGGTGTCGGTGAACTCGTGTAGTACACCGAAGTTGCTACCGTCCTCGCTGACCTTGAAGATCGTCCCCCGATCGCTCGCGCCCCCGCGCGACGTCGTGCCAAAGAAGACGCCGTTCGACACCGTGAGCGAGCCGGCTGGGGCCCCCCCGGGGTATGACGGAACCAACCCGAAGCTATAGAGGAGCGCGAAAGCGCTGCCGTCTGGGTTGATCCTGAAGATCGTGCCCGAGCGAACGCCCTGCGACGTCGTGCCGTACAGTGTTCCGCCGAGGTCGAGGAGCGATCCCCCCGGAGCCTGCCCGTCGCTGAGGTAGCCCGAGAACGAGTGAATGACCCGGAACCCGGTGCCATCCGGGTTGAGGGTAAAGATCGTGCCACCGCTGCTCTCCCCACCGTAGGGCGTCATCCCGCAGAGCTGCGAACCGCAGACCGTGAGTGACCCGGAGGGGAAACCCCACTCTTGGCCGCTGCTCCCGAACGAATGGAGGAGCTCGAAACCGCCGCCATCCGCGTTGATCCTGAAGATCGTGCCGGTCCCGCTCGCGCCACCGAAATGCGTCATGCCGAAGAACTCGCCGCCGGAAGCCGTGAGTGAGCCGATAGGGTTCTCGCCGTTGCCGGCAGAGCCGAACGAGTGCAGGACCGCGAAACCAGTCCCGTCCGAGTCGACCTTGAACACCGTACCGCCGCCGTTGACGCCGCCGCCGTACGTAATTCCGTAGAGTTCGTTCCCAAGCGCGGTCAGAGACCCGGTCGGCTGCGCGCCGTCCGCATTCGCAGTGGCGGCAAACGAGTGGAGGAGCGCGAAGCCGGACCCGTCGTCATTGATTCCGAACACGGTACCCAGGCCGCCAACGCCACCTGCCTGCGTCATGCCGTGAAGTCTGCCTCCCGCGACAACGAGGGAGCCCTGGGGGCCGTAACCATCAGATTCACTACCTAACCAACTATACTGACTGAACGAGTGGAGAAGCGTGAACCCGCCCCCGTCGGTGCGAACCTTGAAGATCGTGCCGGCGTTGTTCGCACCGCCGTACACGGTCGTCCCAAAGAGTTCGCCGTTGAATGCAATGAGCGAACCGCTCGGCTCCGAACCCTCGGTCGTGCCCCCACCGAAGGAGTGCACGAGCGCGAAAGCCGTGCCGTCCAGGTTGATTTTGAAGAGTTCCCCGCCGGAGCCGCCAAAGGGCGTCATCCCGTACAACACGTTGCCCACGATAACGAGGGAGCTGCGAGGGTACTCCCAACCTGCGAACGAATGGAGGAGGGAGAAGGCGCTTCCGTCCTCGTTGACCTTGAAGATCGCGCCGCAGCCAATGATGGCGCCCGTGTAGTCGGTGCAGCCGCCGCCACCCCCCTGTGACGTCATCCCATAGAGCACACCGTCAACGTCGATGAGCGAGCCCAGTGGCCACTGCCCGTCGGTGTCACTGGCGGCGAACGAGTGGAGCACAGCGAAACCGCTGCCGTCGGGATAAATCCTGAACACGGTGCCGCAGCCGACGATGCCCGCGGGCCATAAGCCTTTGCAGGTACCCGTGCCGTACTGCGTCATCCCGAACAGAGCACCGCCGGACGCGACGAGCGAGCCCCTCGGCCACATTCCATCTGAGGCGCCGCCCGAGAAGGAGTACAGGATGGCAAAGCCGCTCCCGTCGGGGCCGATCGCGAACACGGTGCCGCAACCGGCGGATGGCGGAGCCGAGCTTCCTTGCTCGGCATAGGTACAGCCGCCGTTGCCACCCGCGAGCGTCATGCCGTACAGAGTCCCTCCGTGTTCGGTCAGTGAGCCATAGGGAAGACTTCCATCGACTGGAGCGCCGAGGAAATCGTGGAGCACGGTGTGTTGGGTGCCGTCGGGCAGCTCACGGAAGATCGTGCCGCGTCCGCCACGACCGCCCTTGGGCGTCATGCCGTAGAGAAAACCGTCGTACTCGAGCAACGCCCCGGATCCAGGCATCAGGCCGTCACCGTCGTTGGGTAGGAAGCGGTGGATCACAGTATAGGGATCTCCGATTCGCTTGAACGACGCGACCGCCAGCTTGCCAGCGTCCATCCTCAGGGTGCACGTGGGTTGGAGACCAGCACAATCCCCGGCCCACGACTCGAACGCGTTACCCGGCGCCGGAGTTGCGAGGAGCGTGACAGCCTCACCCTGCAGGACCGGAGCGCTGCACACCGTGGCGCACGAGATGCCCGGTGAGCTGGTCCCAATGCTCCCGGCGGCGTCGCCAACCACGGCGAGCTGGAGCACCGGACCCTGCACCGCCCCAACCAGGACGCCCGGCGACAGCAAGGAAGCGAACATGAGTGACACAACTCTCGAGTACACCGCGCACCTCATTGCCGCCCTCCCGGTGCTGTTGTCAGAGCCGCACTAGTGCCGACGCCATTCTCCCGAATTGTATCGCCATTGGCGAACATCGCGGCTACGGCATCTCCTAGCGGGACTCGTGAGGCCCATGCTCCGCGGTCTCACCGCCCGCCCGACCTGTCCGGCGATCGGCGGATAGGTGCGGCATCGTTAACGCGTTGAGGAGCGGTCCGTTCGGTACAACCAAGGCATCGTCATGCGCCGCAGAAGATAAATAGAAATAGGTCCTCCACGTCCAGCGAGGTTGACAAGGTGAAGAGTGGGGCTTGCCGTGCAGGCGAAGGACTGCCCTGCCGCGCTGGCCGCGACGCTTTGTGGGCGAGAGGGGCCGGCGGTGTCGCTGGCGCGCTCCCGCTGGGCCGGCCGGCGTGAGCCGTTGGGCCGGGTAGGTACGCCGCTGGTGCCGTGAACAAAGCGGCTCGGCTCGGCGAAGCCGGGCCTCGTACCCTCGTAGTGGTCGTGGCGCGGATCCCGATCAGCTATCGCGGCGAGGGCTCGGCGGCCGGCTCGGAGGCTGCCGTGCCGCGGGGCGCGTCGCAGTCCGTGCACGCCAGCCCGAGGGCGGGCAGCGCCTGGGCGGCGCCGGCCGCGACCGCCGCGACGAACGCCGGCGTCGCCGGCAGGCGCGCCGCGAGCGTCGCCCGCAGGTACTCGAGCTTGGCGGCGGAGTCGGCGGCCGCCTCGTATGCGGGCGTTCCCATCGCCTCCATGACGACAGGCCTTCCCGCTTCGAGGACCGCCGGCGCGTTGGCGAAGAAGGCCGCGAGCGCGGCGTCCGCGAGCTCGAGGTCGACCTCGGGCATCCTGGCGAGACCGTTGATCCCGACGCAGATGTGCACGCTCGGCCGCCCGTTGGGAAGAATGGCGTCGGGCCAGTAGAACGCGACGGCGTAGGGGACGAGCGTGGCCACTGTGACGGAGCGGACCGGGGGCCGCGTCCGCGGGCCGGGGCAGTCCGCACAGGTCAGACCCGCCTCCGCCAACGCGCGGTGAACGCCCGGCATCACCAGCTTCTGGAAGCGCAGGCTGGCGAGCAGGTCGTGGCGGAACCGTGCGAGCAGAACGTCGTTCCGGTCCGGAGTGCCTTCCGGGACCTCCCGGAACACACCCTCTGTGGCGCGCTCCGTCGATCTCAGGCGCTCGATCGTCTGGACGCTCCCGGCGAAGACGTGCCGGACCGCGAGCATCGCCGGGGAGAGCCCGGCCGGCGCCTCGCAACCCTTGAACGTCGGAGTGAAGTTGACCTTGCCCTTGTGTTCGTACCGCATCATACAGATCACACTTCCGAGCGCGGGCGCAACGTCGCGGTCCCAGGTGACGGTTCCTGGCGGTCCGGCGTGCACAGACCCCACCGGGAGCAACGCCAGCACTGCGATCGCGCGCGCAACCACCCTCGTCTTCATGGGTTGTCCTCCGCGGCTTCGTTCGATTGTCTAAAGAAAGTGTACTGCGACTGTGGTCCGGAGGCGAGACGACTCCGGGCGCTCGCCAGCAGGCGGCGGCCCGGCTACCATGCGTCCTCGTCCCGCGACGGCAGGGCGGTTGGAGGTCGGATGGGGTTGTTGAGCGGTGCGGCGAGCGTTACGCGGTTTACGGTGCTGGCGTGTCCCGAAGAGCCTGACTTCGAAGAGTACGCGTTCCGGGAGATCCCGCCCGGCGGCGAGGTGCGCGACCGGGCGGGGTTCGTGCCTTTCGAGCCCGGCGCCGCCTACCGGATCGGGCACCAGCGCTTCGCCTTCCGCGTCCGCATGGACTCGCTGCGCCCCGACCCGACGGCGGTAAAGGAGCGCTTCAAGGAGCTGATCAAGGCCGAGAAGGAGAGCACCGGCGCGGCGGCGATCGGCGGGCGCAAGCGCAAGCAGCTGCGCGAGCTGGCCGTGGCCGAGGCGCTCGAGCGCGCGACGCCGCGCGCTCGGCTCACGGAGTGCCTCCTCGACGACAAGGTCCTCTACGTCGGCAGCACCGCGAGCACGGCGCTCTCGACCGCGATGGCGCTGGCGCAGGCGGCGGGGATCGAGCTGCTCTGGAAGACGCCGTGGGTCGACCGCGGCGAGGAGGACGTCGAGAGCGAGCTGTTCATCCCACGGGGACCCGGGCAGGCGGTGCTCGGCTGCCGCTTCCTCAAGGCGCTGATCGGCGACGACGAGGTGGCGCTCGAGCCGGAGAAGGGGAAGGTCGCCCTCGTGACTCCGGAGACTCGCGTCGCGCTGGCGGGCGCGGTGGCGCCGGACCTCGGCCGCTTCCTCAAGCGCGAGTGCGAGCTGCTGTCGGCGCGCCTGCTCTGGAACGAGCTGTCGTTCCGGTTCGACGCGCCGGGCTTCCGCGTCGCCGCGCTCCACCTCGAGACCGAGCGGTTCGAGACCTGGGAGGAAAACCTCGACGCGCGCATGGAGCGCGTCGTCGCCCTCTACGAGCTGCTCGACGCGAAGTACGAAACCCTCGCGCCGAAGCTTCGCGGCCAGGCCTGATCGAGCGCGGCGGAGGTCTCGAGGGACCTCGGGCCGTTTCAAAGGGCTTGTCATCGCGCGGTGCCGCGTCACGGGTCCTTGCGGGAGGCCTGTCATCGCGAGGAGTCCCTCCGCAGGCGGGACGACGCGGCGATCCCGCCGATATCGGCGGGATTGCTGCGGCCGCTGCGCGGCCTCGCAATGACCCCTGGCCCCCGTGCGAATGGGCGGCTCTCGGGAATCCGCCCCTCCATCCCGGAAGGCGTCGTGTTGACACGTCCGTATAATGCCCGGGTTTCGTGGAGGTCCCCCCGTGGCCAAGAAGAGTCCCGACGTCTTCGTGATCGCGTTCACGCTGATCCTGCTGGCGGCCGCCGCGACCTGGCTCCTCCCCGGCGGCTCGTACGAGCGCCGGCAGGAGACCGTCAACGGCACCGCGCGCGAGGTCGTGCTCCCAGGCACCTACCACGTCGAGCCTTCGAAGCCGCAGACCACCGCGATCTTCCTCGCCCCGATGCGTGGCTTCCTGCGCATGGGCGCGATCATCGGGCTCATCTTCATCGTCGGGGGGGCGTTCAACATCCTCAACGACACCGGCGCGATCGCCGCCGGGATCCACCAGCTGGTCAGGCTGCTGGGGAACCGGAGCTACCTGATCATCCCGATCGTGATGACGGTGTTCTCCTTCTTCGGCGGCGCGTACGGCATGGCGGAGGAGGCGATCCCGTTCGCCCTCATCTTCGTCCCGATGGCGCTGGCGCTGGGCTACGACTCCATCGTCGGCGTGTGCCTGTCGTTCGTTGCCGCGTCGGTCGGCTTCTCGGCCGGGTTCCTCAACCCGTTCACCGTGCAGATCTCGCAGGGCATCGCGGGCGTGCCGCTCGGCTCGGGGATCAGGTACCGCCTCGTGATCTGGGCCCTCGCCACGGCGCTAGCCATCGTGTGGGTGATGATCTACGCGGCGCGCGTCAAGGCCGACCCGAAGCGGTCGATCATGTACGACCTCGACCAGGCGCGCCGCGAGGACCTCGGCGAGGCCGAGGCCGAGCAGGTGGCGTTCACCTGGCGGCACGGCGTCTGCCTGCTGATCCTCGCCGCAACCGTGGTCGGCCTGATCGTGGGCTCGACGGTCTACAGCTGGTACATGGTGGAGTTCGCGGGCCTCTTCTTCGCGATGGGCCTCGCCTGCGGCATCGCCGGCGGCATCGGGCCGAACAAGCTCGCCAAGTCGTTCATCACGGGCGCCAAGGACCTCGCCGGCGCGGCGCTGATCGTCGCGTTCGCGGGGGGAATCATCGTGATCCTCGAGGACGGGCACATCCTCGACACGATCCTCTACGGCATGGCTTCGGTCACCTCGCACTTCGGCGGCATCCTGGCCGCGCAGTCGATGTACGTCCTCCAGCTCATCCTCAACTTCTTCATCCCATCCGGATCGACGAAGGCCGTGCTGACGATGCCGCTGCTCGCGCCCCTGGCGGACCTCTCCGGAATCACGCGGCAGACGCTGGTGCTCGCCTACCAGCTCGGCGCCGGCTTCAACAGCATGATCCTGCCGACCTCGGCGGTCACGGTGGGCACGCTCGCGCTTGCCAAGATCCCCTACGAGCGCTGGTTCAAGTGGAACTGGCCGCTGCAGGTGGCGTTGTTCGTGTTCTCCCTGCTCGCGCTCGTGTGGCCCGCACTCACGGCTTGGAACTGAGCGCTCGCAGCCGGTCGAGGGCTCGCTCGTTGAGCAACAGCCGAGGAACCTACGAGCTGAGGTACTGATCCCATGTGTCGTTCAAACGTAGTGCCTTTGCAGTCGTGAAACCCCCGGGCCCAAGGGGCCCCTAAAGGACCACGGTCATCGCGAGGAGCCCCGCCAACGTCGGGACGACGAAGCGATCTCGCCGAAGTCCATGAGACTGCTTCGCCCCGCCACCGCCGCGGCTCGCAGTGACAGTGATTCCCCTGCGACGGACGGCAGATCGGTGTGAGGAGAAGAGATCGTCGTCTCGGTGCTCCTCTGCCCTTCGCAAAGGCGCGGTGCTAGTCGGCGGGGGACTTCGGGGCGGCCCCCAGGATGTCGGCGAGCGTGCGCGCCGCCAGCTCGCCCTGGAGGCGCCGCACGTCCGGCGCCGCCGGTGGCTCCGCCAGCCACTGCGCGCGTGCGCTTTCGGCGGCGCGGATGTTCTCGGCTTCGCTTGCGAGCAGGCGTGGGAGCACGGCGCCGGGCCCGGCCGCGAACGCGGCGACGCTGATGAACTTCTTCAGCTCGCCGCGGGTGGCCGGATAGAAGAGCGTCCGGACGTCATCGAGCGCCTTGGTCATCGGCGAAGCGCCTGACGCGGCGGCAAGCGCGGATGGGATGGCGGCGGCGCGCACCCACACCGGGACCGCGGCGCCCGTGATCGGCTCGCCTGGGATCACCCACATGGTGGAGAGCAGGGGGTTCTCGCCTGGGCGGACGCCCTCGAAGACGACCGCGGAGGCGGTGTCGTAGCGGCAGACGCTGTCGGCGGTGTAGGCGAAGCGGGTGCCGGCCGGCAACCCCTGCGCCGGGTAGGAGCCGATCTCGACGTTGGCGACGTCGCGCGCCGGGCCGGCGAGCAGCGTCGCGGCGGTCAGCGACTTGCCGGCGACGAGCGCGTCGAGCAGAGAGGTGGCGCGCGCGCGTCGGAGCATGCCGGAGCCGGCGTCGGCATCGCCCGAGTCGGAGTAGTTGGTGCGGACGATGAAACCGGCGGGCGCACCGGCGGGATCGGTCGCGTCGAAGCGCTTGAAGGCGGTGCGGGAGGTTTCGAAGATGGCGGCCCCGCCGCGGGCGTCGATCACCCCGAAGTTGGCGGTCACGTCACGCCCGCCGTTGGTCCTCTCGAGCAGCGCCTGGAACTCCTCGACGGTGGCGCACGACTGCAGCGCCAGCCGCATGAGCAGGCCCTCCGCGGTCGAGTCGGTCTTGGCGAGGTTGTACGACGCCGAGTTCATGATCGCGAACCCCTTGGCGTTGATCCCCGCCCAGACCTCGAACCCCGCCGCGTCGCCGGAGTTGACGACGCCGACGAACGGGTAGCGCCCGGTGTCGTCGTAGATCACCTGGTTCTGCTTGTTCTCAGCGTCGCGGTTCTTCCACAGCAGCGGCCGACCGTTGCCGGTTGCCGCGCCGGACACCACCGCGGTGGTGCAGGCATGACCGTTCCCGGCCACTGCCAGGGTGAGGCCGGCCGTCAACCCGACGACCAGACAAATGCGTGCGCGACGCGAGTTCCTCGAGACCATGGGTCCTCCTTCGCTCCTCAGGAATCCCTCTGCATGCCAATGGTTTGGGTGGCATTGCAAGGCTCCCGGGACCACCTGGCGACGCCTCTTGACTCGCAGCCAGGGGTGAGGTAGCTTCATTCTGGATTAGATTTTATATCAAATATTGGAGGAGCCGCAATGTCCAGCGAAAACACTCCAGGCGTGCACAAGCAGCTGCCGCAGTGGGTGGCCGACCGGCTCCGCTCCGACATCCTCGAGGGGCGACTCAAACCGGGGGAGTGGTTGCGCCAGGAGCGGCTCGCGCAGGAGCACGGCGTCTCCCAGATGCCGGTGCGCGAGGCGCTCAAGCAGCTCGCCTCGGAGGGGCTCGTCGAGCACGTCCCGTACCGCGGCGCCCGCGTCGTCCAATTCTCGGTCGACGACGTCCAGGACCTCTACGCATGCCGGGCGTTCATCGAGGGGATGGCCGCCCGCTTCGCGGCCGTGAGCATCACCGCCGGCGAACTGGCGGAGCTTGCCGCCCTCGTGCCCGAGATGGCGGCGTGCGAGACGCCGAGGGACCTGGGCGAGTACCGGGAGCTGAACCGGCGCTTCCACGGCGCGATCTTCACCGCGAGCCGGCGGTCGTACCTGGTGCGGACGCTCGCCCAGCTCTGGGCCGCATTCCCGACGATGCTCTGGAGCAACGTGCCGCGGGTGGCGACCGAATCGGTCCCGAGCCGCGACGAGCCCGACGTCGCGGAGCACTCGGCGATCGTGGCGGCGCTCGGCGCTCACGACCCCGATGCGGCCGAACGCGCGGTGCGCGATCACATTCGGTTGGCGGGCGAGGCGCTGCAGTCGGCGATGAGGGATCAACGGTGAGCGCGCGGAAGGTGACCGATGCCACCGCTGCCGCGCGTCGTAGCAATGGCGAGAACCCACAAGGAGACTTCACAATGCGACGGACTCTTGCAATCCTCGGTTCGATGGTTTGCGCTGCGGCGGCGTTCGCCGCGGCCCCGGCTCCCAAGGGCAACCTGATCCTCATCGGCGGCGGGGACAAGCCCAAGGACGCGATGGCGAAGTTCGTCGAGTTGGCGGGCGGGCCGCACGCGTTGATCGTGGCGATCCCGACCGCCTCCGAGGAGCCCGACGCCGGCTCGTACTACGTCAAGCTCTTCAAGGAAGAGTACGGCTGCACCAACGTGACCTTCCTCGACATCAAGACCAAGGCCGACGCGATGCGCCCCGATCTGGCCGAGCTCGCGGTCAAGGCCGGCGGGATCTTCTTCGGCGGCGGCGACCAGGTGCGGATCACGAGCGCGCTGCTCGACACCCCGGTCGGCGCGGCGATCGCGGCCGCGTTCGAGCGCGGCGCCGTCGTCGGCGGCACCTCGGCCGGCACCGCGTGTCAGAGCAACCCGATGATCACCGGCGAGGGCGACTTCACGGTGATCCGGGCCGACACCGTCGAGTTGAAGCCCGGCTTCGGCTTCTTCCGCGGTGTCATCGTCGACCAGCACTTCATCAAGCGCCAGCGCGAGAACCGGCTCCTCGCCGTCGTCCTCGAGCACCCCGACCTGCTCGGCGTCGGCGTGGACGAGACGGCCGCTGTGTGGGTTCGCCCGGACCGGACGTTCCAGGTGCTGGGCAACAGCTCAGTGATCGTCATCGACGCTTCCGCCGCGACGCTCAGGCGGCAGGCCGCCAAGGAGGGCAAAGCGCTCCTCGGCGCGCACGGGCTGAAGGTCCATGTGCTGCTGCCGGGCGAGACGTTCGACCTCGCGACGCGCACCGTTGTGAACACGCCGGCGGCCGGGACCGCCACCGGCGCGACTTCTTTCCGGGGTGTCGACCCTCGGAGCCTCCCCCGGGCGACCGCGGCCCGCGAGTAGAGGCCCCGTCGCAACTCCTCGCGCCGGCTGGCGATTGCCCTTCGTCATTAGCAATCGTGCGCCCGGCGGCTGCGTTTCACACGATTGGAATCTAGGGGCGAGGCTTGCCCCCGCCCGTCGCCGTCCTCGCGTGGTCCCCATCCACCCGCGGGCGGCCGCAAGGGCCGCCCCTACGCAGATAAATCAACGGTCGTAGGTCCGGTGGTCGCGCTGCACATCGGAACTGGACGCGGCGGGCGGGCCCCCCCGCGGGCCTTGACTTGGGGAACTGGGTTTGGTAAACATTATGCAGGATACATTATATCTAATACATCGAGGCCACCATGCCGACGGAACACACGCCACGTTCACACCAGCAGCTTCGACTCTGGGTGGCGGACCGCCTGCGGTCCGAGATCCTCGAGGGACGGATCAAGCCGGGCGAGTGGCTCCGGCAGGAACGGCTGGCGGCGGAGCAGGGCGTCAGCCAGACGCCGGTGCGCGAGGCGCTGAAGCTGCTCGCGGGCGAGGGGCTCCTCGAGCACGTGCCGTACCGCGGGATCAGGGTCGTCGAGTTCTCGATCGAGGACGTCGAGGACCTCTACGCGTGCCGTGCGTTCATCGAGGGGATGGCGGCGCGGTACGCCGCCGCGAGCATCACCGACGAAACGATCGCGGAGCTGACGCGGGTGTACGAGCGCATGGTGCGGTGCAAGACCCCCGACGACATCGTCGAGTACCGCGAGCTCAATCGTCTGTTCCACTCCGGGATCTTCGGCGCCAGCGGACGGTCGTACCTGGTGCGGACGCTGGCGCAGCTGTGGGGGGCGTTCCCCACGATGCTGTGGAGCAACGTGCCCCGAGTGGCGAGGGACTCGGTGCCGGAGCGCGACGCGCCGGACATCGAGGAGCACACGGCGATCCTCGAAGCGCTTCGCGCCCACGACCCCGATGCTGCCGAGCGCGCGGTGCGACGGCACATCGAGGCGGCGGGCGGGTCGCTGGTCGCCGCGATGAGGGTGCAGGAATGAGCGGGTATCGGCGCGACGCGACGCCATCACGGCGGGGCGCGTGCCCGGCAATTGACGGGCCGGAGTGGCAAGCCCTTGCGGGCTTCCGGTCAAGGAGCGAGGTGCTGCGGGCAGCCACCGTGACACCCAGGGAGGAGAAATGATGCGTGCGGTTCTCAGAGGAGCGTTGTTTGCAGTGCTGCTGCTCGCGCTGGCGGTACCCGTTGCCGCCCAGTCGGACACGTCGGGCAGCATTCAAGGCACGATCAAGGACTCTAGCGGAGGGGTCCTTCCCGGTGCGACGGTGACCGTTTCCTCCAACGTCCTCGTCGCCGGAAAGGCGACGACCGTCACCGACGAGCGGGGCGTGTACCGCTTCCCGTCGCTTCCGCCGGGAGCGTACGAGCTCGAAGCCACGCTCTCCGGTTTCGTCGCGCAGAGCGCGAAGAACGTCCGCGTCAACCTTGCGAAGGCGCTGGTAATCGACATCACGCTGCCGCAGGCAAACGTGGCCGAAGAGGTTTCCGTCACCGGCGTGGCCCCGCTGGTCAGCGTCGCCAGCAACTCGGTCGCCACCAGCTTCGATTCGCAGTTCCTGAACAACCAGCCGTTGCCGCGCGACTATTACTCGCTGCTCGCCGCGGCCCCGGGCGTGACGATCGACCCCACCTCGTCCACCGGCGACGCCATGATGGCGTACGGCGGCACGAGCTCGACGCAGAACGCCTACACCCTCGACGGCGTCAACATCGCCGACCCGGCCGGCGGCGACTACTGGCTGCTCCCAAGCATCGCGTGGATGCAGGAGATCCAGATCGGCGGCCTGGGCGCCAACGCCGAGTACGGCGGCTACACCGGAGGCATGATCAACGGCGTCACCAAGTCGGGCGGCAACGAGTTCCACGGCAGCGCCGAGGCCTACAACCAGCCCAGCTCCTGGGTGGCCAACAACACCCCGGCCGACCTCGGGCCGCAGGCCCCCAGCAAGTTCCACGACTACACGCTCAGCCTCGGAGGCCCGGTCATCAAGGACAAGCTCTGGTACTTCGTCTCCGGCGAGGACTGGGAGAAGGACACCGCTAACGTGGGCGCGGCGATCTCGACCGACCGCAAGGTCCCGCGTTACCTCGGCAAGCTCACCTGGCAAGCCGGCGTGAACAACCGCCTCCAGCTCATGCTCGAGCACGACGGCCTCGTCCAGGAACACCGCGGGGTCAGCGGCAGCGTATTGCCGGAGGCTTCGTACAGGGAGGAGTCGCCCAACTACACCTTCGCCTCGAGCTGGGAGTCGCTGCTCAACGCGTCCAACTTCATCACCGTCAAGCTCACGGGGTTCGACGGCCGGCTCGACGAGCTGCCGTACAACGGCACCGACGTTCCGCAGCGCTACGACCAGGAAACCGGGATCGCGTGGCAGAACCTGGACAACACCCTCCTCTCGCATCGCCACCAGGTGACGCTCGACGGTTCGTGGACCCTGTTCAAGGACGGCCTGTTCACCCCCAACGACTCGCACACGTTCAAGTTCGGCGGGAGCTACGAGAGCGCGTCCGTGGCCTACAACTCCACGCCCAACGGCGGCGCCACCCTGTACGACGATTCCTCGGCGTGCCCCGGCGAGGGTGATGCCCAGTTCGCGTACTACATGGCCCACCCCGAGTGCGGTCTGAACGATTACGCGTACAGGGAGACCGGCTACGGCGAGTACCACGAGTGGCTGCAGACGACGTCGATCGACCTGTACGCGCAGGACTCGATGCGGCTCAACCGGTGGACCCTCAACTACGGCGTGCGGTACGGCCACTACAAGGGCGGTTTCCAGCCGGGCACCGGCAACACCGACGTCTACAACGTGAGCTTCGCGGACCCGCGCATCGGGTTCGTGTGGGACGTCTTCGGGGACTCGAAGACGGCCCTCAAGGCCCACTGGGGCCGCTACCACCAGAAGATGATGGGGTACATCTACGACCGCGAGATCTCGGGTCACATCGCGCCGCCCGTCATCGACTGCTACTGGGATTCGGCCACCGGGAAGTACGACCTCGACTCCAACGGCGACCTGGGTTGCGAGACCTACTCGGTCCCGGACGCCGCCACGATGGGCAAGTACGCCCAGCAGTACGTCGACGAGTCGCTGCTCACCATCGAGCAACAGGTCGGCAAAGACATGGTGCTCGGCCTCGACCTGATCGACCGGCGGTTCCGCGACATCATGGCAATGATCAACACGAACGAGGACTACACGCTGAAGACCGCCACCAACAACCCGCTGACGGGCGGGACGTTGCCGATCTGGGTCCTCAACTCGCCCCAGAACTACGTTCTCACCACCGACAACGGCGCCTACCGCAACTACCAGTCTGTCGTCCTGCGCTTCGAGAAGCGCCACTCCAACGGCTGGTACCTCTCCAGCTCGCTCGTCTGGACCGACCTCAAGGGGAACCAGTACACGAACAACGGGTACATCAGCGAGTTCAAGGACCGCAACGGGCTCACCAACGCCGACGGCCACATCGACCTGTCGTACAACGAGTGGGACTTCAAGCTCAACGGCTCGGTGGACCTGCCGCTCAACTTCCAGTTCAGCGGCCAGTACAACTACCTCTCCGGGATGTACTGGACGCCGTACGTGCGGGTGACCCGCGGGCTCGACTACAACTCGACCTCGGGCAGGAACATCGACCTCGTGCCTCGCGGCTCCGAGAAGTTCCCCTCGCGTCATCTCCTGAACGTCCGGCTGGCATGGAGCCCCAGGTTGGGCAAGGACCTCCGCCTGACGGTCTCCGGCGAGGTGTTCAACGTGCTGAACAACAACACCATGGTCGACAACTACAACCGTTGGGGCAGCTACAACGCGAATTCGAACACGTGGTCGAAACTGAGCAGCTTCGGGACGCCGTACACGATCGAGAACCCACGCCAGGTCCGGTTGGGCGTCCGTCTGGATTTCTGACGCACTCGCTTCCATCTTGCGCAAGGGGCGGCCGCGAGGCCGCCCCGTCTTTCACCCGCCATGGGAGGGACGTCGCATGAACGCCACAAACCGCAGCCGTCTGCAGCGCCTCGGGGCGTTAGTCGTGGTCGCGGCCACGGTGCCGTTGAGTGCCGGGACCGCCATCGGCCAGGCCCAGGCGCCGCCCAAGCTCACGTTCGACCAGAGCATGTCGGTGTACAAGCGGCGGATCCACCCGCCGCAACCGCCCGAGAACGTCAATTGGGAGGAGCGGATCACGAAGCTCCTCCGCGAGGAGCCGGGCGACGTCATCATCACCGCCGTCGGGGACATGATCTTCAACGAGCAGATCTCGAACCTCCCAGAGCCCGATCACCGCCAGCTCTTCCGGATCCTGCAGGAGGCGGACATCGCCTACGGGAACCTCGAGTTCTCGCTGAACTCCCATCCCGAGCTGCAGCGGCCGTTCTACAACTTCCGCGCGGACCCGGAGTTCGCGTGGGAGGTCGCGGCGATCGGCATCAACATGGTCAGCATGGCGAACAACCACGCGCTCGACTTCGGGCCCGAGGGGCTGAAGGAGTGCCTCAAGGCCCTGGATCACGCGCAGATCACCCACGCCGGCGCCGGACTCACGCTCGCCGCGGCCCATGAGCCCGGCACAACCGGAGTGCAGAGCCAGAAGACGGACTTCGCCCTGCTCTCGTACATGCGCTACTGGACCCCCAAGTACCGCTGCAACGATCCCGGCGGACCGTGCCTGGCCACGATCAACCCTGCGGCGATTCTTATCGCGAGGGACGGCAAGGTCGAGCCGGTCGAGGGGCCCGTGGAGGCCGACATCGACGCGATGGAGGACGACGTCGTCTTGGGCAAGCGCCACAACGACGTCCTCATGGTCGCCCTGCACAACCACGACGTCAGCCACCACCGCGCGTACGGCATTCAGGATCACACGCCACCCAACGACGAGATCATGTTCCACCGGGCGATCGACGCCGGCGCCGACATGGTCCTGGGCAGCGGGCCGCACGTCCTGCGCGGCATCGAGATCTACAAGGGGAAGCCGATCTTCTACAGCCTCTCCAACTTCATCTACCAGTACCGGACCCCGGACAGGATCCCGGTCGACCTCATCCACCAGCGCGACGGCGAGATCGCGCGCCCGGCGAACGTGTCGGTGTGGGACCGCCGCGATCCGGTCAAGATCTTCGAAGGCGTCGTCGTGCGGATGACCGTCAACAACGAGAAGCTCAAGCGGATCGAGCTCATCCCGTTCACGATCGACGACGAGGGGCCGCTCTACGGCGTTCCGCGCCTGGCCGCTGGCCCAAGGTGCAGGACGATCATCGAGGAGCTGCAAGCGCTGTCGAAGCCGTACGGCACCACGATCGTGGACAAGGGGTGGTACGCCGAGGTGAAGCTGTAGGGACAGGCGGCGCGTCGCGGATCGTCGTGTGCGCCCGGCATCGGAGGAGAGACGAATGATCGAGAGGAAAGCCGACAGCATCGCTCTGGCTGGCATCGCGATTCTGGGTGCGTTGGCCGTCGGTGTGCCTGCCGCCGCTTGGGCGCAAGCAAGCCCCGCTACGGGCGGGGGTCCGACTCCACCGGTCGCGGTGCGCGTGCCGAAGGTTCTCGAGTTCAACGGCAGTCGGCGCACCGACGACTACGACTGGATGCGGGACAAGAGCGACCCCCGGCTCAAGGCCTACCTCGAGGCCGAGAACGCCTACGCTGCCGCGTTCATGAAGCCGACCGAGGCGCTTCAGGCGAAGATCTTCGCGGAGATCTCCGGCCGCATCGCGCCGGAGGAGCGCACGCTCCCCTTCGAGGAGAACGGCTACCTCTACTTCACGCGCTTCGAGAGGGGGAAGGATTACCCTCTGTACTGCCGCCGGAAGGTGGCTTCCGGCGCGGTCGACGAGGTGATGCTCGACGTCAACGAGCTCGCCGCGGGACACGCGATCTACAAGACCAGCCAGCCGGTTGTCAGCCCCGACAACCGGCTGCTGGCTTTCGCCGCCGACACCTCCGGCGACCGCCGGCACACGATCCGCTTCAAGAACCTCGTCACCGGCACGCTGCTCGCCGACGTCCTCCCCGACACTACCGGGGAAGTGGTGTGGGCGGCCGACAGCCGGGGCGTCCTCTACACGACGCCGGACGCCTCGGTTCGCACCTACCGCCTCGTGCGGCACGTCATCGGCCGGCCGGTCGAGAGCGACGCCGTCCTCTTCCAGGAGGACGACCCGATGTTCGAGGTCGCGCTCTCCGTCTCGAAGTCGCGCGCCTATGCGCTCGTGGAGACATCGAGCGAGACCACCTCGGAGTACCGGATCCTGGACCTCGCCGACCCCAACGCGAAGCTCGCGATCTTTCAGCCGAGGACCCCGGGCCTGCGCTACTGGGTCCAGCACGGCGGGGGGATGTTCTACATCCGCACCAACCTTGGCGCCCCCGATTTCAGGATAATGCAGGCGCAACCGGGGAAGACGGGCGTGCGCGATTGGAAGCCCCTCGTGCCGCCCGAGCCGGGAGCCCTCCTCGAAAACTTCGACGTCTTCAAGGGCTTCACCGTCCTGCAGGAGCGCGTCAAGGGCCTGACGCGGATGCGAATCCTGCCCCTCGCCGGTGGCCATGGGAACGTCGTGGAGTTCCCCGACGCCGCGTACGACGCCGTGCTCGAAAGCACCCCGGAGTACGCGAGCCGCTTGTTCCGGATCCGCTATTCCTCGCCGGTCGTGCCGACCACGATCTACGAGGTGGACCTCGCGTCGGGCACCAAGAAGGTGCTCAAGCGCGACGAGGTCGGAGGCGTCTTCGAACCGTCGCGCTACGTGGTCCGCCGCCTCGAGGCGCCCGCCCCGGACGGCAAGCTCGTTCCGATCAGCCTGGTGATGCGCCGCGACCTCCGCCGCAACGGCACGAACCCGCTCCTGCTGTGCGCCTACGGCGCCTACGGCAACAGCCGGGTGGTCCGGCCCGACTTCGCCCCCGAGCGCCTTTCCCTCCTCGACCGCGGCTTCGTCGTCGCGATCGCCCACGTGCGCGGTGGCTCGGATCTCGGGCGCGCCTGGTACGAGGACGGCAAGCTGCTTCACAAGAGGAACACCTACTCCGATTTCATCGCCTGCGCCGAGTTCCTCGTCGCGCAGAAGTACACGAGCCCGGCCCACCTCTTCGCGAACGGCCTGTCGGCGGGCGGCATGCTGATGGCCGTCGTCGCCAACTGGCGCCCGGATCTCTTCAAGGGAATCATCGCCGAGGTTCCGTGGACCGATGTCGTGAGCGACAGCCTCGATCCCTCGCTGCCGCTCGTCACCGTCGAGTACGAGGAGTGGGGGAACCCGAACCGCAAGGCCGAGTATGACTACATGCTGTCGTACTCGCCGTACGACAACGTGAAGGCGCAGGCGTACCCGGCGCTGCTGGTGACGGGCGCGTTCAACGACACGCAGGTCATGGTCTGGAACCCCGCGAAGTGGGTCGCGAAGCTGCGCGCGATGAAGACGGATTCCAACCCGCTTCTGCTGTTCACCAACATGGCGTCCGGCCACAGCGGCGCCTCCGGACGGTTGGAGCGCTACAGACTGACGGCGCTCAAGTACGCCTTCATGCTCCACCTGCTGGGCATCTCCGGCTGAGTCGGTGCGGCGGGGCCCCGGCCGGGGCCCTGCGACCTCCGCCGCGGGGATCAGCCGGTCACCGTCGACTCGATGCGCCGGTCGGGGACGAGCCACATGAGCGCCACGACGACGTAGAGCCCGTCCGAAAGCCACTGGTCGAGAAACGCGAGCGCGATCGCCGCCGCGTAGAGTGCGATCGAGAGCTTGCCCTTGAGGTCCGTGCCCACGGCGGCCGCGAGCCTCGACCCCGGGCCCTGCTCCGCGATGATCGCGCTCTGGAGGATGGTGTAGGCGACGGCGGCCATCAGCAGTACCGCGCCGTACGCCGCGGTGGGCACCGCGGCGAAATGGTTCTCGCCCATCCAGCCGGTGACGAACGGCACCAGCGACAACCAGAACAGGAGGTGGAGGTTGGCCCACAGGATCCCGCCGTTGATGCGGTCGGCGAGGTGGAGCATGTGGTGGTGGTTGTTCCAGTAGATCCCGAGGAACACGAAGCTCAGCACGTAGGTCAGGAACACGGGGAGGAGCGGACGCAGCGCGCCCCAGCCCGCGCCCCGCGGCACCCGCAGCTCCAGCACCAGGATGGTGATCAGGATCGCGACCACGCCGTCGCTGAACGCTTCCAGACGTCCCTTGCTCATCTCGCCCCTCCGAGTGCCGACACTGGATGGCAACCGCGCACCCGGCGTCCGCATTCTCCCGAGGGCTATAGGGGTCGTGGTCCGGCGACCCGTGCCCCGGAGAAGCGGTCGGGTGGCGAGCGTTGCCTGGCCGGCCGCCGTCCGGCTTGTTTCCTGTTACCCTGAAGGGACGAACCGTGGCAGGCGGAGACGGGTCATGAAGACCGAAACGAAAGTGGTGATCCTCTCGGCTGCCGTTGGCGGGTCCTTGTGGATCGGCGACGCAGCCATTGACTCCCTGTTCTTCTCGAAGGAACCCTTTCTCGACGTCCTCCTCCTGGAGGCCTCGCCGTACGAGCTTTACATGCGCACCACGATTCTTTTCGCGATGTTGGCGATCGGGGTCATCAGCGCGGTATTGCTGCGCCGCGGGAGGCTGGCGCGGGCAGCGCTGATCGAGAGTCAGCGGCGCTTCGAAGCCTTCATGGAACATTTCCCGGGCGGCGCCTTCATCCGCGACAAGGAAGGTCGTTTCGTCTTCGTGAACCCGATGATGGCCGAAGTCCTTGGCCAGCCGGTTTCCCGGGTTCTGGGCCGCCCGGCGAGCGACTTCCTCGCTCCCGAGACGGCGGAGAGCTCGAGGGCCCAGGACCGCGCGATCCTTGCCACCGGGGAGCCGTTCCACGGTGAGGACCTGGTCCAGTACCGCGGCAGCCCCCGCAACTGGATGGTCAGCAAGTTCCCGATCCCCGACGAACGGGGGGAAAACGCGGCGGTGGGCAGCATCTCGATCGATTCCACCGAACTCAAACGGGCCGAGGAGTCCCTGCGGGAGAGCGAGGAACGGTTCCGCCAGATCGCCGAAACCATTCCCGATGCGTTTTGGGCGGCGGACAAGGACTTCTCGAAGATGTTCTACATCAGCCCGGCCTACGAGCGGATATGGGGCCGTTCCATGGCCAGCCTCCATGAGGACCCGCGCTCGTTTCTCGACCCCGTCCACCCCGATGATCGGGCGCGGGTGCTCGCCGACTTGACGGCCATGGAGAACGATCAACCGTTTGCCGTGGAATACCGGATTCGCCGTCCCGACGGGAGTGTGCGGTGGATTGCGGACTCCGGCTTCCCCGTGCGGGAGCCGACGGGGGAGGTGCACCGCTACGTCGGGATCGCCCGCGACATCACGGAGCACAGGAAGGCGGAGGAGGAGCTTCACCATCGCCTCGAGGTCGAACGTCTCGTCGCTGCCATCTCGCACCACCTCCTCGACGTGGAGCTGGGCGCGTTGGACGCGGCGATCGTCGGTGCGCTCGGCGCGGTTGGGGCGTTCGCGGGAGCGGATCGGACCTACCTGTTCCGGCTCTCCCCGGACGGCACCACCCACAGCAATACCCACGAATGGTGCGGTCCCGGGATCGCACCCCAGCAGGAGGCGCTGCAGAACCTGCCAACAGGCGCCTTCCCGTGGATCATGGAGAGGTTGAACCGGTTCGAGACGGTTCAGGTGCCTCGGGTGACCGACTTGCCTCCGGAGGTCGGCGGGGAAAGGGAGGTCTTCGAAGGCGGGCAGGTCAAATCCCTGGCGGTCGTGCCATTGGTTTCCGGCCAGTCGCTGTTTGGCTTCCTTGGCCTCGACGCGGTGCGCGCGGAGGCAGTGTGGACCGAGGCGGATATCACCCTCCTCAGGATCGTCGGAGAGATCTTCGTCAGCGCGCTGTTGCGCAGACGCGGCGAAGAGACGTTGCGGCAGAGCGAAGACCGCTATCACGCCCTGGCCGAGAACCTGGCCGAGGGACTCGTCATCGTGGAAGGCGAGGAGGTCGTCCGCTATTCGAACCCCGCCAACGACCAGATTTTCGGTGTCGCGCCCGGATCGCTCGTCGGACACAGCGTGAGGGAGTTCGCCGACGAGGCGGGCCTCGCGGCACTGCGCCGGCAAAGCGAGGCCCGTGCGGAGGGTTTGACGACCACCTACGAGCTCGAGATCACTCGACCCGACGGCGAACGTCGATCCCTGCTCGTGACCGGGACGCCGCAGTCCGATGACGAGGGTCGTTTCGTCGCCACCTTTGGGATCGTCCGCGACATCACGGAGCGCAAGCACGTCCAGCAGGCGCTCGAGCGCCGTGACGCGATCCTCACCGCGGTGGCGTTCGCAGCTCAGAAGCTGCTGATGGTGCCTCGCTGGAGGGAATGCTGCGACGAGGTGCTCGAGCGTCTCGGAAAGGCCTCCGGGGCGAGTCGCTCGTACATCTACGAGCTCTTTCCGGCCCGCGACGCCACACTGCTCGCGAGCCAGAGCTTCGAGTGGGTTGCGGAG
The DNA here is from genome assembly GCA_963789745.1 of uncultured Acidobacteriota bacterium. GTDB lineage: Bacteria > Acidobacteriota > Thermoanaerobaculia > Thermoanaerobaculales > Thermoanaerobaculaceae > RBG-13-68-16. The sequence goes on from CAWBLW010000003.1 coordinate 289,745, forward strand.
GGAATCTCGCCACAGATTCACCAGCCGGAAAGGCAGAACCTCCCGGTCGTCGCCGGCGGATTCGGTCGCTGGCTGGAGGTGCTGACCCGAGGCGGCATCATCCACGGTCCGGTGGACACCTTCCCCGAGTCCGAGCACGCGATGCCTGAGGCGGCGGGCATCCTGTCGCTCGCCGCCGTGCCGATCTTCGTCGCCGGCCGGCTCTGGGGTTTCATCGGTTTCGACGATTGCAGAAGGCGGCGCGTCTGGTCCCTGACCGAACTGGAGTCGCTGCGGGCGGCGGCGGGCACGCTTGGCGCCGCGATCCAGCGCGAGGCCGCGGAAGGCGCACAGCGAGAGAGCGAGGAGCGTTTTCGCACGCTGGTCGAGACGTTGCCTGACGGACTTGCAATCTCGGTCGACGGCCGCATCGTGTTCAGCAATTTCGCGATGGGCCACCTGGTCGGTCTGGACGACCCGGGAGAAATGCTTGGCCGCATGATCACCGACTTCCTTCCCGAAGGTCAACGCGCCGCGGCGCTGGAGCGCGTCTCCAGGACCTCCGCGCAGGGCGAGGTCCCGCCGCCATTCGAGGAGACGCTGCTTCGGCCGGACGGCACGCTGGTGACGGTCGAGATCGCCCAGACGCCCACGACGTGGGCCGGCAGGCGCGCCGTGCAGGTTCTCATGCGGGACCTCACCCAGCGCAAGGTCGGCCAGGCGCGGCTCGTACAGATCCAGCGGTTGGAGGTCGCGGCGCTTCTGGCCGGCGGCGTCGCCCACGACTTCAACAACCTGCTCCAGGCGGTGTTGAGTCACACCCAGCTTCTCCTCGCTCACTCCGAGGACGCAGAACAGGTACGCGTGCGAGCGCGAGAGATCGAAGAGCGGGTTGCCCACGGCGCCTCCCTGACCCGCCAACTGCTGATCTTCTCGCAGCGCGAGGTCGTCAAGGCGGAGCGGGTGGACCTCAACGGGGTCGTGCGAGACACAGCCGATCTGTTGCACCACCTGATCAACGAGAGCGTGGCGGTTCAGCTCGACCTCGCCGCGTCCCCACTTCTCATCGAGGCCGATATCGTGCAGCTCGAGCAGGTGGTCATCAACCTTGCGGTGAACGCGTCCGAGGCCATGCCGGCCGGCGGTCGGTTGACCCTCGCCACGGGTCTTGCCGGCGACAGTGGCGTTGAGCTGGTCGTAGGGGACACCGGCTGCGGTATCCCGGAAGAGATCCGCAGCCGCATCTTCGAGCCGTTCTTCTCCACCAAGCACGCCAGCGAGGGCGCCGGTCTCGGACTCGCCGTGGTGCACGGCATCGTCGCCCAGCACGGAGGCCGTATCGAGGTGGAGAGCACGGTGGGGGAGGGTACGACGGTCCGCATCACGCTTCCCCGCGAGGTTTCCGGGGAGTTCGCCGCGGTCCGGGAAACGGCCGTTGCGCCACCAGGGCTCAGCGAGGGCCGCGGGGAACGTGTGCTGTTGGTCGAGGACGAAGCGGCGGCGCGCGGTGCGCTGACCGAGCTCCTCATCATGCTCGGCTACGAAGTGGTGGCCGTGGGGAGCGGCGAGGAGGCGCAAAACCTTCCCGACCAGCCGCCGTTCCACCTGCTGCTCACCGACCTCCTCCTGCCCAAGATTTCAGGCGCGGAGGTTGCGCGGGTGCTGGCGGCACGCTGGAGGCACCTCAAGGTGATCGTGATGTCGGGCTTCGCCGAGGACGAGGCCGTGCGCCGAGGCGTCGCCACCGGCGCAGTGCGCTTCCTGCAAAAGCCCTTCGATATGGCGACGCTGGCCCGCGAGGTACGCGCCGCCCTCGCCGACTGATCGCCCCGGACTCCGAGAGTGCGGCGTTTGGATGCTCCAGCTCAACGGCGCTACAACCGCAGGATCAGTGCGTTCCGAGCGGAAGGCCGGCCTCGACGAGGGTCGAGGCTGGACAAAGTGGGTATCCTCCTTTCGTGATGGAGCAAGAGGCCGAAGCCCGTCGCAGTTGACACTCGCCAGCGGAAGGACCGGGTTTGGCGGTTCCTGTGACCGGGAGAGGTTTGGGCGCAAGAACGTGATACGGGGTTTCAATGTGACCGAGCGCACGCGATGTTCGCGTGGGGGCCCCGCTGGCATGAACAAACTGGCCGCCAGCTACGTCTAATCAGGTGACGGCTGGAGGTTCGGCGAGCTCCAATGCCACGGCCGGAAAGGGGGGGCGATGGCGCCAGCAGGGCCGGAAATGAGGCGGCTGCAAGGGGATCGCACCGTACGCGTGGGCATGGCCTTTCCGATGATCCTCGACCGAGGTGACGCGGCCCGGGTCGCCGCGATCGATCTTCAGTACCCGCCCTATGTTGGCATGCGCTTCGAGCACGGCGGGACGGTTTGGGAGGTCACGCGCGCCCAGGACCACGTCCGCGGGTGGGTGGCCGAGCCGCTGCCCCGCCTCGGGACCGCCCTCCTTTCGAGAGAACGAGTGACGAGCGACCGTCATGGCGATGGCCGCGCTCCAGGCGCGTGCAGCCGCGCGTGAGTCAAGGGTCAAGCCCTGGCGGTAGGCGGACGCCCGAACCCACCGGTGCCGGGCCCGGATGTTCGGCGGTCGTAGTTGCAGCGGGGCACCCCGGCGCGTGCCTCACCGCTTTGAAGCTGGTTTCCGCTTCGTGGTCCGTATCTTCGCCGTCACGGCGGCGCGCAGCCGCGAGATCTGCGCCGCGTGGTTGCTGGCGTGCGCCGCGTAGATCGCCAGCCACCGCTCCGGGCCGTACGGACCGCCCTCGGTGTGCCACGCTTGGCGCGCCCACTCGGCGGGGGTCATCCGCTGCAGGACCTGCACGGTGGTCGCGCGCGCGGCGAGGAACGCCTCGAGCGCCGGCTCGATCTCCCGCTCGTTGTAGCGCAACCGCGTGGCGAACGCCTCCTGATCGTAGCCGTGGATCAACGGCCGTTCCTCGGCGACGAGTCGGCGCAGCCGGATCGCCGCCGTCATCTCGCTGTCCGCGAGGTGATGGACGATCTCCGCGGCGGTCCACTTGCCGCGGAACGGCCGCGCCGTGAGCTTGCCCGCCGGGAACCCCTCGAGCGCCTGCAGCACCTCGTCGCAGCCCACCGCATACTGCCTGATCAGCTTCGCGCGTTCTCGCCTGGTCATCGCTCTCCTCCGTCCCACACCATTACCACAACCGGCCCGTGCCGGCTTTTGCGCGCTCCGTCAGAGCAACGGCCGAAGGCTCGCGAAGCCGGTGCGGCTGACCGGCACCGCCCAGCGTGTGCCGCTCTCGCCTCACCATACGCCCGGCCCGTTCAGGAGTTTGCGCTCTTTCGGCCAATGGGGGTCTCCTGCCGGCGAACGGCGGTGCGGGAGCGCTTTCCGGGGTTTTGACCGGTGCACATTGCAGCCTCGGCGGCGGGCGTCCTCTCCACGAGAACCCCCCGACCGTGCCCGAGCAAATGAGCCGGTTCCCCCAGGCTTCGCAAGTCACGCCTGCCGACCGGCAATGGTGTCAATGAGCGTGCACGTCTCAGGCGCCCGGCTCAGGTCTTCAGTTGTTCATTCGAGGCGCGCCCCTCAGGCCCGGGCGAAGATCTATAATGAAAAAGGTTGACAATCCGTGCCGAGGAAGAAGATCCCATCGGGGAAGGCGGCTGGTGCCGGCCCTCGCCCTGCCTCACGCCAGACCGGAGCGGGGAAGCCTGTGACCGGCGATGGCGGGAAGACACCCCTGACCGGAGGTGGCCCGGCCCTGCGGGGAGATTCCGCGCACCTGCCCGCTGAGTCATCGGGAGGACCCCGCGAGCGGACGAGGCAGGAGTCCCGCCGCCGAACGGAGGCGGCGTTGCGCGAGAGCGAGCGCCGCCTGGCCAACATCCTCGAGAACGTCCAGGACGCCTACTTCCGCGCCGATCTCGACGGCCGATTGGCGATGGTGAGCCCTTCGGCGGCTCGCATGTACGGGTACGCGTCGCCGGCGGAGATGATCGGCTTGCGGGCCCGAGACCTCTACGCCGATCCCGCGGAGCGCGAGTCGGTCTTCGAGGAGCTCGAAAGGACGGGTCGAGTCCACGATCGCGTGGGCATGGGACGCAAGAAGGACGGGACCGAGTTCTGGGTCTCGCTCAACACCCAGTTCTACAAGGACGAGCAGGGCCGCGTGCTGGGCTCAGAGGGGTTCATCCGCGACATCACGGAGCGCAAGCGCGCGGAGGAGGCGCTGCGCGAGAACCGGGCGCTGATGAAGGACGTCCTCGACAACAGCTCCTCGCTCGTCTACATCGTCGACGGGGGCGGCCGCTTCCTCTTCGCCAACCGGAGGCTCGAAGCGCTTTTCGGCGTGGCGGAGGGAGGGGCGACCGGGCGGACGCGCGAGAGCTTCCTGCCCAGGGACGTGGCCGAACAGCACACCCGGAACGACAGGCAGGTGTTCCGCGAAGGGAAGTCAATCAGCGTCGAGGAGGAGAACGCCGAGCCGGACGGGGCCCACGTCTACTCGTCCGTGAAGTTTCCCCTCCGCGACGCGCGGGGCCGGATCTACGCGGTCGGAGGGATGTCCACCGACGTCACCGAGCGCAAGCGCGCGGAGGAGGCGCTGCGCTGGAGCGAAACGCAGCTCCAGGTCACGCTTGAATCCACCGCCGACGGAATCCTGGCCGTGGACAACGATGGGAGGGTGATCAAGGCCAATCGTCGCTTTGCCGAGATCTGGCGCATCCCCGACTCCATCATGGCGAGCGGGGACGACCGGACCCTCCTGGGGTATGTCATCGATCAACTGGTCGATCCCGACGCGTTCTCGAAGAGGGTGCAGGGGCTCTACCACACCGATGCCGTGAGCACGGACACTCTGCTGTTCAAGGACGGTCGCATGTTCGAACGGCTCTCCTCCCCGATGACGAGGGAGGGGCTCGTCGTCGGGCGGGTGTGGTCGTTCCGCGACGTCACCGAGCGCACGAGAGCGCGGGAGGCGCTGGAGGAGAGCGAGGCGAGGTTCCACGCCGTCGCCGACCTCACCTACGGTATGGAGTACTGGCAGGCCCCGGACGGGAGCCTGGTCTATGTCTCGCCGTCCTGCGAGCACACCACCGGCTATCGAGCGGAGGAGTTCTCCCGCGATCCCGACCTCCTGATCCGGATCGTGCACCCCGATGACCGCGGCCGGTTCGCAGCCCACCACCACGTCGAACGCGGCGAAAGGAGCGGCCCTGACCACCATGACCTCGACCTTCGCATCGTCACCCGCGGTGGCGAGGTACGGTGGATCAACCACAGCTGCCGGCGGGTGTACAGCCGCGACGGGGCGTACATGGGCCGCCGCGTCAGCGACCACGACATTACCGAGCGCAAGCGGGCCGAGGACCTGAAGGCGGCGATCTATGAGATCTCCGAGGCGGCACAGCAGGCGGCCAGGCTCGACGACCTCTTCGCAGCGGTGCACCGCATCGTCGGTCGCTTGATGGAGGCGCGGAACTTCCGCATCGCCCTCTACGACTCCAACACGAATCTGATCTCGTTTCCCTATTTCGTCGATGAGATGGAGGAGCGCCCGGCCCCGTTCCCGGCCGAGAAGGGGTTGACGAGCTTCGTCGTGCGCACCGGCGAAGCGTTGCTGGCGACACCGAAGGTCCTCCGGGACCTCGAGGAACGGCGCGAGGTCGAGCGGCTGGGTGCGGCGTCGCTGGACTGGCTCGGCGTGCCGCTCACGGTGCAGGGCCGGGTCATCGGCGTCCTGACGGTGCAGAGCTACAGGGCGCAGGCTGCCTATACCGAAGCCGAAAAGGGAATCCTCGTCTACGTGTCCGCTCAGGTGGCACAGGCGATCGAGCGCAAGCGCGCCGAGGAGGCGTTGCGCGAGAGCGAGGATCGCTACAGGGATCTGGTCGAGCAGAGCGGCGACCTGATCTGCACGCATGACCTCGCTGGCCGTTTCGTGAGCGTCAATTCGGCCTCCGCCCGCGTCTCGGGGTACTCGATCGACGAACTCCTGACCATGAGCCTGCAGGATCTCCTGGCGCCCGAGGTAAAGGATCAGTCCGGGTCGTACTTCGGGACGGTCAGGAACAAGGGCCGTGCGAAGGGGTTCATGCGAATCGTGACCAAGAGCGGCGAAAGGCGCATCTGGGAGTATGACAACACGTTGCGGACCGAGGGCGTGGCCGAGCCTGTGGTGCGCGGTCTCGCCCGCGACGTGACCGACCGGATACAGGTCGAGGAAATGCAGGCCGCGATCTACGAGATCTCCGAGGCGGCGCAACGGGCGGGCGGCCTCGACGATCTCTATGTCGAAGTGCATCGCATCGTGGGTCGCCTGATGGACGCGAGAAACTTCTACATCGCGCTGTATGACCCGGCCGAGAATTTGGTGGACTTGCCCTACTTCGTGGACGAGGAGGACTTGACGCCGCCCCCGGCCGGGGCACGTCGAGGGCTTACCGAATACGTCATTCGCACGGGGCAGCCTCTCCTTGCGACGCCCGAAGTATTCGACGAGCTTTGTCGCTGCGGCGAGGTGGAATCGATCGGCGCGCCATCGATCGACTGGCTGGGCGTGCCCCTGGTGGTAGGCAACCAGACCATCGGCGCGCTCGTCGTGCAAACGTACCGGGAGGGTGTGCGCTACGGCGAGCGCGAAAGGAACATCCTCACCTTCGTTTCGCGCCAGGTGGCGCAAGCGATCGCGCGCAAACGCGCCGAGGAGGCGCTCAAGGAGTCGGAGGAGAAACACAGGACCCTCGTCGACAACATGCAGGAGGGAGTCGCCGTGATACGCGGCGGCAAGGTGCTCTTCGCAAACCCGGCGTTGGCGAGGATGGCGGGTATGACCGTCGAAGAGGTCGTGAGACACGGCCTGATGGATTTCATCGCCCCTGAAGACCGCTCCGCCTTCACCGAGCGCTTCTGGCGGCGCACGGACGAAGTCACCGGCCCTGGCGAGTACGAGGTGCGCGGTCTGCATTCCGACGGCGTCACCCGCGTCGACCTGCACGTTCAGACGGGCCGAATCGTCTACGAGGGAAAGCCCGCGACCCTCGCGACTGTCCGCGACCTGACCGAGCAGAAGCGCCTGGAGGAGCACCTCCTCCAGTCGCAGAAGATGGAGGCGGTGGGAAGTCTTGCGGGGGGTGTCGCCCACGACTTCAACAACCTCCTGCAGGCGCTGCTCAGCCAGGCGGAGCACTTGCGTGCCTATGCCGATGATCCGGAGCGGGTAAAGGGGTTGGGCTTCGAGCTCGCCGAGCAGATCAACCGCGGCGCCTCGCTGACGCGGCAACTCCTGCTGTTCTCTCGGCGCGAGACGACCAAACGGGAGTTGCTGGACCTCAACGACTCGGTGCGTGGCGCCACGAGCATGCTGCGGCGCCTGGTGCGCGCGAACATCGCGCTGGAGATCGCGCTGGCGCCCGAGGCGCTGGCGGTCGAAGCGGATCGCGGGCAGCTCGACCAGGTGTTGATGAACCTGACCGTGAACGCCTCCGACGCCATGCCGGCTGGCGGGACGCTGGTCGTCCGCACCGGTGCGCTCGGCGGCGATCGCGTGTGGCTGAGCGTGGAGGACACCGGGAACGGGATCCCCGGGGCGATTCGAGAGCGCATCTTCGAGCCGTTCTTCAGCACCAAGGACGCGGGCAAGGGCACGGGGCTTGGGCTTGCGGTGGTGCACGGCATCGTGACCCGCCACGGCGGGCGGATCGAGGTCGAGAGCGTGGAAGGCCAGGGGGCCGTCTTCAAGGTGATCCTGCCGGCGGCTGGTGCGACGCCGGTGCCTGTCGCACAGGAAGCGCCGCAGAGGACCGCGGAACTGCCGGTGGGCAACGGGGAGAGGATCCTGGTGGTGGAGGACGAGGACGCGGCCCGCAAGGCGCTGTGTGAAATCCTCCGGAGTCTCGGCTATGAGGTCGTCGCGGCGGCGAGCGGGGAGGAGGCGGGGGTGCTGCCGGCGGCGGAGCCGTTCGACGTGGTGCTTTCCGATCTCATGCTGCCCGGCATCGGCGGGGCGCAGCTGGTTGTCGGGCTGCAAGAGCTTTGGCCGTCGATGAAGATCATCCTGATGTCGGGGTACACGGAAGACGAAGCCGTTCGCAGGGGGATCAGCGAAGGCAACTCCAGGTTCCTCCAGAAGCCGTTCGACATGGGCCATCTTGCCCGCGAGATCCGAGCGGCGCTCGAGGAGTGAGGCGGACACGCCCCCGGACCAAGCGGGGTGCGATCGGTCCCGACGCCCCGGGCGCTGAGTTGGGGTCGGTCGCGCACGCCGCGGCTTTCGGTTCCAACGGGTCGTGCCCCCACACACGAAGAGGATGGGATCGCTCAGCGAACTCGTTGTCGCCGTGCCGCTGGCCGCAACGCCCGAGTGGGTCCCGAGGCGTGCCAGGCGTACGCTTGCACGGCGGCTAGTTGACCCCCCGTGCCGCGTGAACCGTGGCAAGGGAGGACCGACTGCCGGAGAAGCGGAGCCCGGGGCCGCCGGCCCGGGCGGCCCCTGCCCCTTAGGTGCGAAGCCGGCCTCCTAGTCCTTGCCGGTGAGGACGACGTGTGTTTCCTTGGCCGTCGCGACCCCGACCAGGAAGCCGTCTTCGCCGGGGATGTGGACTTCGGAGAGGACAGGCGTGCCGTTCAGGATCTTGTCGAAAACGATCTTGGGTTGCTTGGCGCCGGTGTCCGCGAGCCGCTCGATCACCGGGACCAGGGCCACGGTACCGGTGCCCTTGACGACCAGCTTGGTCTGGCCGGCCTCCGTCAGGATCTGGTACTCGCCGGCCGGCATCTCCTTGTCCTTGACCATGAAGCTGAACGGAATTTTCACCGAGATCGCCCCTGCCGCCCAAACCGTGCTCACCGCGAGCCCGAGCGCAAAGACGCCGACTGCTGCCGCCGTTACGATCTGCTTTCTCATACGACCCTCCTGTGGCGGATTCGCCCACCTGGTCCACTGCTCACCGTCCGATTCACCCGACCCAGGACTATTGAAATTGGATCTCTGTTTCACAAAACGCCGGGGGTTGGCAGGGATATTCCGGCGCGCGTCAGGCGCTCGCGGCCACAAGCGGGGAGGAGAGCGCCGGGAGGACGGCCGCGCCGGTGTCCCGTCAGCGGTTGGCGAGCAGCCAGGCGGTGGCGAAGGCGAGGCGCGCGACGCGCTGCACCTGGGCGGCATCGAGCGTGCCCGGGGTGTCGCCGGGTTCGTGGTAGGCGGGGAAGAAGTTGCCGAAGAAACGCACGAACGGGACGCCGGCGCGGGCGAAATCGCGGTAGTCGGAGCCGCCGTGCGTGCCGTCGGTGTGGTCGAGGTGGAGGGCGAGCCCGGTGATCCCCGCGGCTCTGCGCAGCGCCGCCGCGATCACGGGGGCGTCGAGCGGCAGCCCCGGCTCGACGAAGTCGGCCGGCTCGAGCTTGGCGAGGAACGCTTCGCCGTCGGGGAGGTGCGAGTCGGTCACCAGCTTCCGGATCTCCGCGGCCGACCAGGGGTGGCCGATCATGTCCAGGTTCAGGTAGGCGGCGGTGCGACCGAGCGGCCAGAGCGGGTGGCGAACCCAGTAACCGGAGCCGAGCTTGCCCTCCTCCTCGCCGGTCCAGAACGCGAGCACGAGGGTGCGCTTCGGCCGCTCGGGCGCGGCCGCGAACGCCTTGGCGATCTCGAGCAGCGCGGCGACGCCGGAAGCGTTGTCGTCGGCGCCCGGGTAGATCGTGCCGCCCACGTTGCCGAGGTGGTCCATGTGGGCGCCGATCACCACCGCTTCGTCGCTCAGCTTCGGGTCGGCGCCGGCGATGACGGCGATCACGTTGCGGCTCGGGACCGCGCGCTCGCTTCCGGTGATGCGGACGGTGACGGACACGCCCGGCAGCGCGCGCGGCGCCGCCTGGCCCGCCGGGCCGGCGCCCGCCAGGAGCGCGTCCGCGACGGCCCCCGACACGCGCACGAGCGGCGGCGCGGCGCTTGCGTCCGCTTCGAACGGGAGGAAGAACGGCGCCTCCGGCGGCTCCTTGGCGAGGACGCTGGTCGGGAAATCGCCGGCCTCGACCGCGAGCACGGCGGCCGCGCCCAGCGCGTGCGCCGTCTCGAGCTTCGCCGCCCAACGTTCGTGCGGTTCCGTCGCGCCGTACTTCTCGGTCATCTCCGGCGTCCGCCACTCGGGGCCGGGCGGGACGCCGGCGAGCACGAGCACGACCTTGCCGCGGACGTCGAGCCCCTCGTAGTCGTCGCGGAGCTTCGGCTCGCTGATCCCGTAGGAAGCGAAGACGACGCCGGCCGTCAGCGCGCCCGGCGCGACGTCCGGAAGGATGCAGTCCACCCCGGAGCGGAACGCGCGGCTGGCGCTCCCGCCCGCGGCGGCGCGCTCGACGGTCACCTCGCCGGCGAGGCCGCTGACCTCGCGCAGGGGGACCGGCTGGAAGTACCCGCCTTCGGCGAGCGGCGGGATCCCGGCGAGTTCCAGGCCCGCCACGACGTATTGCGCCGCGGCGTCGAGGCCGCGGCTACCGAGCCCGCGCCCCTCCAGAGCGGGGGAGGCGAGGAAGCCGACGTGCGCGGCGAGCGCCGCTGCCTGCACGCCCGCGAGCGCCGCGGCGAGCGGCGCGGACGCCGGTTGCGCCGGCTGGGCGGCGACGAAATCGTCCGCGATCGGGGTCGCCTTCGGCGCCTGGGCGCGCGCCGCGGCGGGGAGCGCGACGGCGAGGAGCAGGGTCAACGGCAGCGTCGGTCGTCGCATCGCGGGCCTCCTCTAGCTGGCGTTCGCGCGCACGACGCGCAGCACCGGCAGCGGCTTCCCGGGCGTCACCAGCGCGCGGAACCGCGGGTACTGGTACGGACCCGTACATCGCCGCCGGCTCGAGCACGAGCGCGGCCCGCACCGCGGCCTCGCCCGCGAGCGGCACCCAGAGCGTGCCGGCGGGAAGCTCGCGCGGCGCCGCGGCCTCGCGGCGAACGATCTGGCGCCCCTCGTAGCGCGAGTAGACGTCGTCGAAGTCGTCCTCGATGCGCAGCAGCGTGCACGCCTCGGCGGTGACGGTCCGCGGCGCGGTCAGCTCCTCGTACGGGATCCCCTGGCGCTCGAGCAGCAGCTTGAACGCCGCCGCGGCGCCCGGCTCGATCGCGTAGGCGAGCGGCGCCGGCACGGCGTACTTGACCGCCATCACCGTCATCATGTTCGGGGTCGGGACCTCGATCACGCGCCCGGTCGCTGCCTCGACGACGGGGAAACGCGTGATCGTCATCCCCGGGTTGACCCACAGGTAGTTCGTCGGGATGAACGCCGGCAGCGGCCGGCGGCGGGCCTTCTCCACCGCCGCCAGGTCCTCGGCGCGGTGGCCGTCGCCGTTGACGAACCGCCAGAACAGCACGAGGTACGCGTCCACCCGCCTGGCGAGGTCGGGGGCCGGCGGCGCATCGGCGCGCATGACCGCCGACTCGATGATGAACGAGAGGCCGCCGTACATGCCGACGGCGTTGAGGCCGCCGTCGATGTCGGGCGCGGAGTGGCGCTGCTCCTCGTTCGGGGGCATGCCGCCCACCGAGTAGCGCAGGAACCGGTGCCCGGCCGCGGCCTCGACCGCCGCCGACTCGTCCACCCAGCGCTGCGAGGCGGCGATCACGTCGGGGTCGAAGAGGGGGTTGTTGACCCCGTCCATCGTGATGTCGGGGTAGGCGATCCAACCGCGGGCGCGGCGCTCGTCGGAATCGCGGCCGAACTCGTGGCAGTCCACCGCAAGGTCGGGCCGCACGCGGCGCACGACGCGGTAGAGCGCCTGCGTCTCCGGCTGCTCCTGCACGATGTGGTCGCGGTTGAGGTCGGCGCCGGCGCCGTTGCGGCGCGTGCCCGCCTCGCCGCCGTCGGGGTTCATCATCGGCATGATCCAGAGGTCCACGTCGGCCGGCAGCAGCTCGGGGTGCGCCGCGATGTCGCGGATCATGTAGAGGAGGGCGACCTTGCCGGCGGGTTCGTCGCCGTGCTGCTGCGCGTAGAACAGGATGCGGAACGAGGGCGCCTTGCCGCGGGCCGCGTGCACCAGGTAGACCGAGCGACCCTTGGTCGTCGTGCCCTCCACCGACACGGTGATCGGCCCCTTGCCGTTCACGCTCGCCAGGAAGGCTGACATGTCGTCGTAGGAGATCACACGCGTGAGCGCGCGGTGGTCCTCGGGGAAGGCCGCAGTGGGGGCTTGCGCCCAGGCCGCGAGCGGGGCCAGCGCGAGGCCGGCGAGCCACAGCGGCGACGTCCGGAGGTTCATGGTGGGCTCCTTGCGTGAGGCGTCGGGCGAGGGTCGTTCCGCTGGCGTGGCCCGTGCCGCGCTGCGGCCTCGCGTCGCGCGCCAGCTTCACAGACTCGCGCCCAACAATCAACCCGGCGCCCGCGCCTTGCGTCAGTGTGGCTGTGGGGCGGGCGACCTCGCCCGCCCAGCGGGCGTAGGCTGGACAATCGGGTCGTTGTAGCGGCCGATACTCGCATCGGCCGACAGGTCCCTGGTTCGCGGGGCGAAGGCCGGCGTTTGCAAGCAAACGCCGCTACGGAGACAACGACCGCGCACCCGGCGGTCGCGCCGGGGGTCTGCGCGTCCTGTGTAGCGGCCGATGCTCGCATCGGCCGACAGGTCCCTGGTTCGCGGGGCGAAGGCCGGCGTTTGCAAGCAAACGCCGCTACGGAGACAACGACCGCGCACCCGGCGGTCGCGCCGGGGGTCTGGGTGTCTTGTGTAGCGGCCGATGCTCGCATCGGCCGACAGGTCCCTGGTTCGCGGGGCGAAGGCCGGCGTTTGCAAGCAAACGCCGCTACGGAGACAACGACCGTCCACCCGGCGGCCGCGCCGGGGATCGACGCGTCCTGCGTTGCGGCCGATGCTCGCATCGGCCGACGGCGAGGGGAGGATTAGAATCGCTACGAACCATCGCGCCGAGGTGCGGCAGGCTGGCGTTTGCGCCCCGGCGGTTGTATGATGCGCTTGTGAAGAAGTTGCGCTTGCATCTTGAGAAAGGATAATCAGAATATGAAGACATTCTCGTTTCAAGTTGACGCCCTTACGGGCGAGGAGTACTACGAGGTCTACCTGCGCGGTCAGCAGCTGCTCGCCGACCCGCTGCTCAACAAGGGCGCCCACTTCAGCCTGGAAGAGCGCGCCTCCCTCGGCCTCGTCGGCCTGCACCCGCACGCCGTCTCGACGTCCGAGCAGCAGGTCGTCCGGGCGCTGGAGTCCTACCGCCGCAAGCCGGACGACATGGAGCGCTACATCTTCCTGCTCGGCCTGCTCAACCGCAACGAGACGCTGTTCTACCGCCTGCTGGCGGAGAACCTCAAAGAGATGCTGCCGATCGTCTACACGCCGACCGTGGGCCAGGCGTGCCTGGAGCTCTCCCACATCATGCGGCGCCCGCGCGGCGTCTACATCCACGCCGAGAACATCGCCAACATCGACCAGATCTTCGGCAACATCTCGCTGCCGCACGTGCGCCTGATCGTGGTGACCGACGGCGAGCGCATCCTCGGTCTCGGCGATCTCGGCTCCGACGGCATGGGCATCCCGGTGGGCAAGGTCAGCCTCTACGTCGCCGCCGGCGGCATCCACCCGGCGTGCTGCCTGCCGGTGTGCCTGGACGTCGGCACCAACAGCCGGCGCCTGCTCGACGACCCGCTCTACATGGGGATCCGCAAGCCGCGGCTCGAGGGCGAGGAGTACGGCCGCTTCATCGAGCGCTTCGTGATCGGCGTGCGCCGCAACTTCCCCGGCGCCCTCCTGCAGTGGGAGGACTTCGCCAAGCACAAGGCGTTCCGGCTGATGAAGGGGTACCGCGACCGCTGCCTGTCGTTCAACGACGACATCCAGGGCACCGGCGCGACCGCGTGCGCCGCGCTGCTCGCCGCGATGCGCATCAAGAAGAGCAGCTTCGAGCATGAGCGCTTCGTCATCGTCGGCATGGGCCAGGCGGGCACCGGCACGGCCCACGCCATCCGCGCGATCCTCAAGGAGGAGGGGGTGCCGGACGACGAGATCCGCCGCCGCATCTTCGCGGTGGACATGCAGGGGCTGCTGGTCGAGGACGACCCCAAGATCGAGGACGAGCAGAAGCCGTTCGCTCAAGCCCGGGCGGCGGTGGCGGGGTGGACGCTCGCGTCCCCCTCCCGCATCGGCCTCAAGGACGTCCTGCGCAACGCCAAGGCCACCGTGTTGATCGGCTTCACCGCGACGCGAGGGATGTTCGACGAGGAGGTCCTGCGCCAGATGGCGGCGAACGACCCGCGCCCCGTGATCCTGGCGCTCTCCAACCCCACGACCAAGAGCGAATGCACCGCCGAGGAGGCGCTCGCCGCCACCGACGGGCGCGCCCTGATCGCGACCGGCAGCCCGTTCGCGCCGGTGCGGGTGGGGGAGCGCGAGGTCGCCGTGGCGCAGTGCAACAACCTCTACATGTTCCCCGGCGTCGGCCTCGGCGCCCTCGTCTCGCAGGCCGCCAAGGTCACCGACCGCATGTTCGTCTGCGCCAGCAAGGCGCTGGCGGCGATGGTGAGCGAGGCCGAGTTGGAGAAGGGCCTGCTCCTCCCCGGGATGGACACGATCCGCGAGGTGGCGTTCACCGTCGCGAAGGCGGTGGCGATCGAGGCGCGCGACTCCGGCCTCGGCGTGCGCCGCGACGACGACGCGCTCGGCGCTCTCATCCGCAAGGCGCAGTGGGAGCCGCACTTCTACACCTATCGCCCGGGCGTGCCGCATTAGGGCTGGAGCTGCGCTCGACGGCCAGGCGGGGCGACGTGCCGGCAAGGGCCGCGTCGCCTGGGCGGTCACGCCGGCGAAGCGCGGACCTCTGAAGCGGCGGATGGCGCGCGTGCTCCAGGGCCTCAGTAGCCCGATTGGTTGCTCACGTTGGTCGCGCTCTGCTCCCAGGAGAGGACGGTCCCGGTCGAATCGACGGAGAACATGTAGGTGTGGACGCTGTCCCGGTACTCGGTGCGGTACACCGGATTGCCAACCGCATCGTAGGTGACCCTCTGGAACGGCATGGAGCGGTGGAGAAGCCAAAGGTACCGCTTCTCCCCGTTCTCTCCCTGGATCACGTTCGAGGGCGTGCCGAGCTTGGCGATGACCTCGTCGATCCTGTCGACCCGTCCACTCGTCCTTCTTGGCCTCCTTCGCGGGCGTCGAAGCGCACGAGCCGGCGAGCAGCGCGACAGCCGCGACCGCAGCGGCGACCAACACGAGCGTTCTCAGACCCGACCGCATAGGGGCTCCTTCGTGCAGTTCGTCGGCGGAGTATACGATCGATCGGCGGTCGTTGGAGCGGCCCTTGCGGCCGCCCGCGGGTGGAGGGAGATACGAGCGTTGCCGGCGCGGGCGGTGACAAGCCCGCCCCTACACCGACTTCGGGGAACCCTTGCTGTTGTAGGGGCGGCGCTCGCGGCTACCCGCACGACGCGCCGGCTACGCCGCGAGCGCCCGGCGCAGAACCTCCGCCGGGAACGGCCGCCCGTGCGCCGGAAAGATCGTCCGCGCCCCGGCGTCGAGCAGCGTCCGCCAGCCCGCGCGCACCAGCTCGAGGTCGTCGGCGAAGATCGGCAGCGCCCGGCCCGCGCCGCATCGGGAAGCCGTTCATCGCCAGGTCGCCGACGAACGCCTCGCCGCTCGGCAGCAGCACGCTCACCGACCCGGCCGTGTGGCCGGGGGTGGGGATCACCCGCCCCGCCACCCCGAACGCCGCCAGGTCGAGCCCGTCGTCCCCGATCGCGATCTCCACCGCCGCGGGCTCGATCGGGACCAGCGGCGCGAACGCGCGCAGGCCCACCAGCATGACTCGGCCCCACCTCGTCGCGCCGGGAGGCAGCGGCGCCCTGCCGCGCTCCAGCCAACCGCGGTCCGGCTCGCGCATCGCGATCGGGGCGCCGGTCATCGCCGAGATCGCGCGCGCCGACCCGACGTGGTCGAAGTGCCCGTGCGTCATCACGATCAGCCGGATCTCCGCGGGGGCCACGCCGAGGCGAGCGAGCGCCCGCGTAAAGGTTCGCGCCTTGCGGGGCACGCCGGCGTCCACCAGCAGCGTCCCGTCGCCCCGGATGAGGGCGCACCGTGTGATCCCGAGCCTGATCGGATCGATCCGCACGCCCATCGCCGCGCTCCTTCCCATCGCCCCACGCTGACGGGTAGGGGCGGCCCTTGCGGCCGCCCGCGCCCCGCTCGCCCCGTACGAGCATACGTCGTTGTCGTCATCCCTGCGTGCTCGAGCTTCCAGGCGCGGCCATCGCAGGGCCAATCGTGGTTTCCCGAAGCTCGCGGGCCTCGTCCCCGATAGGTTCGCCGGCCTGCCGGGTTGGCGAGTCGCCGCGCCTACGTCCTCCGCCCGCCGAGCAGCCACGCCCCCGCCAGCGCCAGCAGCGCCACGAACAGCGCGAACGCCCCCCGCGAAAGCAACGGGATCGGGTCGGCGGCGCCACCGACGTCGAACCCGGGCGCCGGCCCCGCGTCGAACGCCGCAACGATCAGCCCTCCCGCCGCCTCGCAGGGCCCCGTGATCAGCAGCAGGTCGTACGACCCCTGCGCCGCCGCGGGCCACACCTCGGTCGCCGGAATCACGCCTCCCGAGGATGTCACGTCGGCGCGCGCAACCGGCGGCGGGTACGGCGCCGAGCCCAGGGTCCAGGTGCTGTTGGCGACGACCGCGGCGCAGTAGCTCCCTTCTGGAGCGCGTCCCGTTGCCCGTACGGGATCACCGACCCGATAGGAACGCAGTTCGGCCTGAACGGACGTGCCCGCAACCGTCGGTGTCGGTGTTGTCGTCGTGTTTGCAGTCACGGTTGGTGTCGGCGTCGGAGTCACCGTCGTCGTAGGAGTCGAGGTAGGCGTCGGCGTGGCGGTCAAAGTCGGTGTGGGCGTGGGCGTCGATTCCACGGCCTCGCCAACCGAAACGTGGAGACGCCCGACGTTGTTGTCGGCGTCGAACTCGGCGACCGCGCCGCTCCTGTTCACCCATGCGCTCAGGTCGTGCTCGCCGCGGGCGAGGGTGACCTCGGCCGGCACGAATGACGTCACACCGGCCGAAAGCGCCGCGACCGGCACGTCCTGCAGCAGCAAACCGGTGCCGGCTTCGCCGTTCCAAAACGAAACGCTCGTGGCCGCCGCCTCGCGCGCTCCACCGTTGCGGACGCGGGCAATGAGGCGCACGGCTCCACCTTCGGTCGAGCCCCCGCCGAGGTCGACAGTGAGGTCGGGCAGCTCCCGGCCGACCAAGAACGAGGTTGACGCGCGCGAGGGCCCGCCGGCCGCGTCGAGCGTCGCCTCCAGAGTGTGCGCGCCGGCGTGCACGCCCGGTACCGGCACTGCGGCTCGCTCGGCACCGGCGAGGTCGAGCGATCGGGTGCCTAGACTGACGCCGTCGAGGAGCAGCGTCAGTGTCGCCGGCCCATTGCCTTGGGTCGTCACGAGCGCCGTTACCATGTCGCCCGGGTTATCGTAGGCCACGCGGTCCGTGAAGACCCCGAGGATCCGGCCGCCGCCAGTTTCCAAAGTCGTCGCCCCTCGCACCAACTCGCGCCCCTGCGCACCGACGACGGCAAGCAGGAGCCGCTGGGTCCCGGGTTCGGTGCGCGCGAGTGGAAGCTGTAGTTCGACCGGAGTCTCTCCATCGGCTTCAACGGTGAATGACCGCTCCGCGGTTGGCCCCGGCTCGCCGGTCGGGCCTTCAAGCCACGCGCGGGCGACAGCGGAGATCGTGGTATCGGAGATTACTGTCGCCGTGAGGATGGCACCCGTCCCGTCGTTCGTGACCCGCATCTGCGGGATCCGGACCCACGGTCCCCTCACTTTGACCGCTACGTCGCCGTTGAGCACGCCGGGCGCTGATTCGCCACCGTAGAAGGTCCACGCGACCGGGTACCGGCCGAACGGCAGGCCGGCTGGAATCGAGAACGCGGTCACCCCGGATTCGTCGAGGGAAACGCCTCGGTCGAACCCGAGCAGCTCGAGCGTGCCGGCCTGACGCAACGTTACCGCCACGGTCACCGTCTCGCCCGGCCGGTATTCGTCGCGGTCGAGGGAGATCTCAACCGGCTCGCCGGCAGGGTAGATCGTCCGCGCGTCAAGGTGCAGCGCGCGCCCGGATGGGAAGTCGATCCCGTATCCCAACTCTCCGCCTGGTGTGGCGATCGGAACATGAAACTGCAGCCGGGCGCCATCGGCGCTGAGTTCGAACTCGCGCCGCTCCTCGAACGGCGGGTACGAGACGTGGGCCACGAGTGGGACGGCGTCGGCGAGATTGGGGGCCTCGATTGCCAGCGTCAGGAGGACCTCATCACCGGCCGCCGCGTGGTCCGGATCGAGCGCCGGGAGGACCGTCAAGGCAAGCCCCTGGACGTCGATAAGGAGGCGACCGGATGCAACCGTGCGTTCCGCCGCCGCGGCTTCGTCGCTCGCAAGCAACGTGTATGCTCCCGAGAGCCGACACGATGGGAGATCGGCGGGCACCGGGACCTCGAAGGTCACGATTCGCCGCTCGCCGCCGCGCAGGTCGCCTTCGAGGCGGTCGCTGAAGGCTGCGCCGTCGCTGACGGATAGCTCAAGCGCGTAGTGCGTCCGTTGCATGCCGATGTTGGTCATGACGAACTCGGACGACACGGTAGAGCCGGAATTGACGGCGAGAGGCGGCGGCGTTGCGCTGATTGTCGGCTCGCCAATGGTCACCTGCACCGTGGCACGCTGTTGGGCGAGCACCTGCCCGTCGCCCGTCACCAGGCGCGCGTCGAGCGGGAGGTCACCGGCTGGAAGCAGGTCCGGATCCAGGTTGACAACCTGGGTGGAGGCCTCGCCAGCCGTGGCGGCGAAGCTCAGCACCGCAAGCGTGGAGTCTGGTCCTTCGACGAACACATGTCCTGCGAGCTCAAGTCCCCCGGTGTTGCGGACCGTGATGGCCAGCGGCACCGTTCCCTCCGCGTCGAGGTCCCTGACCGCGACCTCCAGCTCCGCGGCAAACCGCGGGACCACGCGGACTTCCACCGCAGCAGCCGGAGGCTCGCCCTCCACCGCCGCCTCCACAAGGTAGCGGCCGGGCGCGAGGTCGAGTTGGACGCTGTCTTCGATCGCTGAGGAACCCTCGACGTTCCAGAGGCGCAGCTCGGAAGCGGCCAGCGCCCCGGTTGCCATGTCCCTGACTTCGAAGTCGACCTGGAAGATGCCCACCGAGTCGAGCAGGTTCTCGAGCCGGACGTTCGCGGCGACATCACCCTCGATGTTTGTAGCCGGCACGCTTACGGTGAGGGCGCCATGCGCGCCAGGGTATGCAGCCAGTGTGAACTCCTGCGAGGTTTCGCCCGCCGCCAGCCGCAGCATCGATACTCCGGCGAGGAGGGTCACCGGGAGGTCGAGGCGCTGGAGCGAACCGGGTTCGACGGCCAAGGCGGTGACGCCGCTACCGTTCGTAGCACCGGCCAGGGACCAAGCCAGGTCGCCCCGCCAGGCGAGACTGCCACCGTTGCGCAGTTCGACGTCGAGCACGGTCTCGCCGGTCGTACGGAGGAGTGGTCCGAGAAGCGAAATCTCAAGTGCGACGCCGTAATCGACTTTAACGGGAACCTCGCGATTGACGTCGCCGGCAATGCGCACGACGAAGGAGGTCGAGTGAGTGATCTGCCGCTGAAACTGCAAACTGACTTTGCCCTCGCCGGCGAGCTCGACCCGTTGGCGCGTCGTCGGGGGAGCGCTCGCGACATCGAGTCCAACATCGAGTTCAAGCGGCAGCCGCGTGGCGTTGCTGAGCTCGACCTCGAGCGTGAACGGTTGTTGCCCCGCTGCCTCCGGCGCGGCCACCGAGACATTGACCTCCGGGGACACGACCTGAAACGGATGGGTCGCGGTCGAGCTCATGAAAGAAGCCGCGGCCGGCCACGCCTTGACGCTCAGCGAATGGAGCCCGAAGGAAAGAGCGTTCATGCTATGCGCGTATGAGACGGTGGCCAGGGAGTCCACTCCGAGAATCTGGCGAAACTGCTCCTCGCCGTCGAGGAGAAACGCCAGCACGATGTCTGCGCGCGCGGCACCGGGGTTGCCGACGCTGCCGGTGACAGGTATCTCCTCACCTGCGCGGTAAGCCTGCGGCAGTGGGTCCAGGTGCAGCAACGGGCACGCACTCCTGACGACGGAGAACGTCGACTCTGCGTGGGCGATGATCTGCCCCGCGAAATTCTTGAGGTCGCCGACCAGGTAGTAGTGATACGCCATCGAGTTGTTCCGCGAGAGCGTCTGCGCCACATTCCAGACCTGGTTGGGCGCGAGGGAAGCGGCGCCTTCCCAGCGCCAGAGCAACTCGCCGCTGGCCTCGCTTTGTAGGCCCAGTGCCCGCACGCTGGGAAGCTGACACGTACCGGGTGTCGCCAGGGTCCGTCCGCTAATGAGGCTCGGGATGCAGGCGCCTGTGGGGCTCAGGAGGAGCAACGGCAACGTATGCGCCTCGATTCCTCCCAGGACGTAGCCGGGGCTCAACCAGGCCCCGTCGCTCCCCTTCAGACAAACGACGTTGTCCTTTTGGGTTGGCGTAAGGTGGTCGGCGATAACGTCGAATGTACCGTTGCCATCCATATCGATCAGCAACGGTGATCCGTTTGGCGGGCCCGCCAGCGCCCTTGACCAGAGAGCGGTCGCCTGCGAGGAGAACGCGATGATCCCCCGGGTGCCGCACGCCGCACACCCTGAGTTGTCCGAGACGACAACGAACTCGGTGGCGCCGTCACCGTTGACGTCGGCCGCGGCCGGGGCAAAATTGCTTCTGAACGGCATCGTGCTTTCCGCGGTTACGGCCCCATTTGCGGCGTCCAGAAGCGTGAGCGTGCTTGGCGCCTGGCCGTCAACTGGGGTCTGCACGAACGCGACGATCCTGGAGTTGTCCCCGGCGAGAATCGGGTTGGTTGCGATTGGACTCGCCGCGGGGTGCACCCAGCGCAGCTTGGCGCCGTCGCCCAAGAGCGCGATCGCCCCCGCGTCGGGTGCACCGAAGACGCGGAGACCGACCGCAACCTCGGCCGACCCGTCTCCGTCGCAATCGGCGGCTGCAAGTCCGGTGACAAGACGTCCGGTCAGGGAAGGGTTGCTTTCCATCATGCGCCACCGCACCGCTCCGTTCATCGCGGCGAGCGCCACCACGTCCCGCCCCGTCGAAATCACCACGGTCGGCACGCCGCTGCCGTCCAGGTCCACGGCAACGGGACCGCCGCCCGGGAACGGGTGGCCTGGATCGCCGGCAAGGGGGATGCGCACCTCCCACCGCGCCTGGAGCGCCCGGTCGAAGCACCGAATCGCCTCCGCCGAGCCGTCGGTGGTATCCGCCTCGATGACCTCGAGATGACCGTCGCCATCGAGGTCGAGTGCGGCCAGGGCCGCAGTGTTCGAGGCCCCGACGAGTGAGACCGCCGCCGTTTGCGTGAGACTGGGCCCGGTGTTCAACGTGAGGGTCAAGCCGTCAGCCACCGGGAGGAGGGTCAGCACGTCGTCGGCGCTGTCCTCGTTGAGATCGCCGGTGGCCTCCGCCACGGGCGTCGCAGCGCAAAACGGTGAAGACGTCGGCCAGAAGCAGAAGGTTGGCATCATGAATCTCGAGGGTTGGAAGCGGTACGACGACTCTCCGGTGCGCGAGGGAGAGCCCTGGAAGATCCCCCACGGCGAAATCCTCTGCTCGCAAACCTCAGGCGCCAGGACCTTGAGCGTGAGAGTGCCGTTCGGGAACGCCCTGACGCCATTCGTAACCTTGGCCCAGCCGTCGATCGGCTCACCAAACACATAGACGGGGCGCCCGGTGCCGACCGAAAGGTCGGCCTCGGTCCCGGCAACGGTCAGGTGGTGAAATACGTGGGTGCCACCCGGGAATTTCGGATAGACGAGATCCACCGCGTACATTCCGGTCTTGGTTGGCACCGGGACCGTGAAGGTGATCTGCGTCTTCTCACCAGGCTTCAGTGTTGCCTCGCCGTGAAGTTGTGCAATCCGGCGAGAGCCGTCCCCAAGCATCCAGACGACCGAGCATGTGCCGGGAGTCCCAGAAATGTTGGTGACCTCGTAGGCCACGGACTCGCCGGCGGTGGCCTCGAGTTGCAGCGGCGTGACGGCGAAGCGCGGCGGGGGAACGACCAGCGACCCATCGGTGGCCTCTTCGGCCCCATCTGGCCACCGCCACCGCGCGTGAAACGGCACGGTGCCGCCCTCGAAATCGGCAGGGACGTTGAACGAAAACGTCTGGCTCGTCCTCTGTCTGGATTCCAAAGTGATGTTTCTGGTTTCGGTGATCCCGAAACTCCCGCACTCGAATTCCAGGGTGCCAAGGAACGGGTGCGCGAGCATCCCAGGAAAGAGATCCACCCTGACCGTGACAGGAGCGCTCGCCTGATAGGAGGCGGCGTCGGGGATGAGCGCGATGGAAACGAAGGGCGGATCGTGCTCAAGAGTGAGAACGAACTCCCGAGTGATGAGCGCGCCATCGGTCATTCGCACGCGCATCGGCCAGTTGCCGTAGGGCGTGGAGGGCGGGATCGGGACCGTCAACGCGGTCGTCGCCTTCTGCAGAGGGCCGATATCCAGCTCTCGCTGTTCGTGAAAGCCAAAGGCGTCCTGATCCGCGGTCACGGAGAAGTGCCGTGACGCGCTCGAACGGTTCCGGACTTCGAGTGTTCCGGAAATTTCTGTGCTGCCGGCCGGAGCGACGAAACCGGCTGTGGCGCCGACCTCGCCGCCGTACAGAAGGTCTTGGAACGTCCGATACCCCCAGTTGACGACCGCATCCCCAATGTTCGGAGGCCAGTAGACGTCGCGGTAGCACGTGACAAGGCTGTGCTTGGCCTGAACGCCGCCTGGTGGCAGCGGGAGGTCGAGCACGATCGTGGTCTCGCCGTCGCGCGGGAGGTCGAACGGCGCGCTGCGAACCTCGGGAGGGTTCTGCTGCAAGAGGTACGAAAGACCGACCTGTCCACCGATTACCGGTCGCTTGCCCACGTTCCGCACCCGGACCGGGATGCGGAACGCGGGACCGGGAACGATGTCGAACTCGCCTGGACTGACCTCCACGCGTGTGCCCGGCAGTTCGACCGACGCTGTCGCGCGCCTGCTCCATCCGTCGCCGGTTGTCCAGCAACGCTCGCCCGAGGTGCACAGCAACAGCTCCGCTTCGATGATGCCGTTGCACGGTGCGGCAATACGGTAGGCTTCGGTCAGGGCGGCAGTGTCACCATGGCCGATGTGCAAGGGGCGCCACCCAGTCTTCATTTGGGTGCAGCGGGACTCGGGCGGGCTGTAGTGGTTGGTGAAGACGATTTGATACCTCAGATCGACCTCGCCCATGGACTGGTTCGCAATCCGCCCGAGGACGTGCAGTTCATCGCCGACGCCGGCTTCCCGTTCGTCGGCCTCGAAGGAGACATCAAACAGGGTCGGGTTGTTGAGGATGTGTTTGACCGCATAAGCCAACAGCGGGCCGCCTGCGGCAGCCCGCAACTCGGCGACGATCGAGCCGCCGCCCGAGAGACCGTCATGGCCGGTCGTGAGGTGGAGCGGCCCGACCATCGTGTCAACCGTTTCGAGAGCACCCGGACCGGCGGCGACCGCGATGGTCTGCGACTGCACCTGCGCCGAGGAGAGGGTCACGACGCCGGAGAACGGCTCGCGCCCGTCGTTTCGCACCGAGACATGGACCGGGATAACGCTATCGGAGAGTGCGAATTCCGAGTCAACGGCGAGCCCCAGCCTGACCTCGGACGCCGCTTTGACCTGATCGGGCCACTGCTCGATCAGGAAGCTGACCGCCTCGCCCGTGGGTTGTACGATCCACGGGCGGGGCGGGTCCCACGTCAAGCCTGCCTTGACGGAACGCGAGCTATCCTGGAGGGAGTAGGTCAGCGTGAAGATCCCAGGTCCTTGATCTCCCAACCACGGGACTTCCTCCGGCGTGAACGTGACACGTTGCGGTACGCTCGCCCCAGCCGGTAGCGCTTGATGCTCGGTCCGCAGTGAGAGGTAGCCCATTAAACTCGTGCGCAAACCCCATACAACGGTGTCGGCGTCGGCCTCGGTCAGGTTCCTGACCGTGACCGGGAGGTCGAGGACGCGACGAGATCCCCAGCGGTACTCGGGGAGTTCGGATCCGCAGCTGATCCCCCAGCGCAGGATGCCTGCGAGCAACGCCCGACTTTCGTTCGTGGAGCGGCCGTTCGGGCCTGCCCAGTCCTCGAATGCGGTCGTGACAACGACTCGGCCGGTTCCCAGAGGGTATGTAATCATAACCGGCATGCCGCCCGCTTTCTTGCGCAGCAGCACCGTGGCTCCGGACGGCCACTGCTCGATATAGCCGTCCACCGGGACCGAGACGGTTGTCGCGGTGAACGCCGCGGTCAACGGGTGCGCGGCAGCGACCTCGATGTTGCCGCTCCAGCAGCTCTGGTCCTCGAACCAGCCGTACGCCTTGAGCGCTTCTCCGAGCGGGATCGGTACGGTCGCAAAGTCCTCGCCTCGCATCTGGCCCATCACGACCAGGGTGCCGCCGGCTTCGACGAACGCGAGCAGCCGTTGCCTGAGTTCTGGACTCCCGGCGGTCCCATAGAGCCCGCCGGAGGGAACGAGGAGGATCCTGCGGTCCTCGGCGAGCGCGAACGGGTCGAAGGTCAGAGGAACCCGGCTGTGGGTCCAGCCGAGAGCGTCGAGCATGGCCGCAGCCTCGCCGGCAAAGCCATTGAACAGCACGCCGACGTACGCGGCCTTGGGCAGGTCATCCTCGGGCCGTTGGCGGTTGATCGAGTACTTGCCCTCAAGCTCCGCGATGCCGATCGCGATCTGCTCCTGGCTGGCCTGTGGAAGGTCCACGATCTGCACCAGCGACATCAAGTACATGACGCGGCCGAAATCGACGAGCGACGGCAATTCCTTCTCAACGCCGATCGACGCAATTGCCGGCCAGTGCGAGGAGAGGTCGGCGCTGGAGAGGTCTGAAACCTGGGGAACCGTGACGGACGACGTGGTGCTCACCACACCCGGCGTGTCGTCCGGGAAGTCGCCGCCCGGGGGCTTCGGACCCGTCGAGTGTCTCTGGCAATCCGGGTCCTTTGCGCCGGGCTCAAAATCGCACGGCGTGAAGTTCATGCACTTGCAGTCGTAGTCCTTTACTTCGTCCCAGAACGCCAAGATGGCGCCAGCGGCGGACTCGGTGGTCTGGGTGAGGAGGTTCTTGATTTTAGCGTCGAGCTCGGATGGGCGTTCGGAGTGGAGGGCATCGGGCTCCGCCCAGAGTCGCTCGCTCAGCTCGAAGCTGTCGAGCAGAATCTCACCCTCGCTGGCTGGGGCCACCATGTCGCCTTCACGATAGTCGGCGAAGGCGAAGGAGCCGGATAGAGAGAACGTGTGCCGCTTGTCGTCGGGCATGCCCCGTCCGTAGATCGGGAATCCGTTCGCACGGATATGGGGAAGCGTCCATCCGAGGTGGCCGCCATCAGGGCTCGTCGCCTCGACCCAGGCCAGTGCCATTTCGCTGCCGGCCATGACTCGTACGAGTTCCTGCAAAGGCAACCTTTTCCCCGGCTCGTAAGGAGACCCCGAAAGGAACTGCCTGGACCTGCCTGCCAGGCTGCCCATGATCCCTTCCAGGCGACCGAGCGTCGGGCTCTTTGCCTCCGCCGAACCCTGGACGAACGCCCCGACCAGTTCCGACCCGGACCCATCCGGCCTCGTGTACGTCGTCGGTTTGTCCCAAGCATCGAGGATCCAGTACTCGTGGAAGCTCGGGCCCAGCCCGAGCGGAAACGGGGCATGGTTTTCCGGGCGGGTGTGTTGCGGAGCGCCCATGTCCTCGACGAGGTGGATGGCGTGGCCCAGGGCGCGGGCGGCCCCTTGCTTGTAGGTGTCGCTCAGGCCCCAGCGATCACACTTCGCCGCCTTGTAGAGCTTCACGGCCATGTCGAAGTAGCGCCGCGCATGGACGGTGGCGTCCTGGTTCGGCAGCGGCAGCCTCAGTTTCGGGAAGAAGTGGTCCAGGGTGCAAGGGGCAACCCAGAGAGGGTTGCGGAGCGTGAAACCAACGTTCCAGCAGTCGCGCTCGCGGTACGTGCAGCCCAGGTACTCCTGCAGGTACCCCTCGTTGTGATCCTCGTCGGTGAACGCGTCCTTGAACGCATCGCCCGCACGGGTGTCGAGCTCCTCGCCGTACTTCGCTAGAAAGTCTGAGAACTCACTTTCGACTGGCAACGGCGGTGGTGCCGTTCGAATGAAGAGATTGCGCGTATGCCATGCCATGCTGTTGTGAGACTTCCATTCATAAGCCACAACGGGCCCGACACACATACAGAGTGTCACTGCTACCAACCAGCGCCTCATGGGTTACCTCCGGAAGGTTGGGCAGTTCCTATGCAGAAAGTCGCGTGCTCGCCCCAAACCGTCGGCGGCACAGAAACGCCACTCTGGGTGTTTCGCGCACAGGCGTTCTTCCAAATCGAGCATTGTCCAAGCCAGCGTAGCTTTGTAGCATGGGCGGCCATCACGATGGCCGCCAAGGTCGACGAGAACGGAGTCAAAGGTCTTGAACAACTCGAGCGTGACTTTATGGGAGTTCGAATACGATATGGCTTCCTTTACGAAATCTTCTTCAGAGATATCGCGACGGTCCAGCAGTATTCGCAAAGCCCAAAAGTGATCCTCGGCGGCCGTTGGGGTGTCGACCCGGTGCAGCTTCAGGGTGACCGCGAGGGCCCAGCCGGCGCGTTGCGTGTCGATTTGAATGGAGTCGTGATGAATTGTCCTCTGGGCGACAAGAAACGTTGGAGAGGTGGTAACGAGTGAGAGATTGCCCCACGCCGCCACCCACCCGGGCTTGTACTCCGTCCATTCGATCGAGCTGATACCGCGCCCCAATGCGTACCAGACCGGAAACTCGAAGCGGCCGGCGGCGTCGCTCGTGACCGTGCGCAAGGAGCCTTTGACGCGGTAGGTGTCGCTGCCGCCCGGGCCGACGATCATCTCGCGTTCAAACCACCTGGTCACCTGGACGCCGGGGACCGGCTGGCCGGTCTCCATGTCCACCACCCGGCCGTGGATCGCGGGCACGCGCCGGATGGTGTTCATCTGAGTGCACGCGTCGAGGCAGGCGCCAGTGAGGAACCCCACGGCCGCAAGTGCGATGAGAGCGTTCGGCAGAACGCCGCGCGGCCACCACCTTCGGCGCTTGTGACCTTGGCCGGTCGCAGGCGCCAGGGGCTGACCTGATTTGGCAA
Organism: uncultured Acidobacteriota bacterium; assembly: GCA_963789745.1. Classification (GTDB taxonomy): domain Bacteria; phylum Acidobacteriota; class Thermoanaerobaculia; order Thermoanaerobaculales; family Thermoanaerobaculaceae; genus RBG-13-68-16. The sequence goes on from CAWBLW010000003.1 coordinate 316,904, forward strand.
GAGCGCCGGTCGGCTCAGCCGTGGACGATGTGCCGGCCGTGGACAGCTCGGCCGAAGGTGACGCCACGTCACCCGCCCCTACGAACCCGGAGACGATGTATCCTCTGACGGCGACCCCCGTCATCCTGCGACCTCGATTCTCACATTGGACTGCTCGTTGAGTCCATGTTAGCCCAGGTCCGTCGGTTGTCAAGTGCTGGCTGGGCCGACCCCCGTCGGGACGTGGAGTACGTGACGGCGACGGCGCGCGCGGCGAGGCTTGTGTGGGCAAACGGACGTTTGGCGGTCGAAGGGCGGCAAGGTTGGAAGACGATGAGGGGTCCGGGCGGCTCGGAGGATTGACGGACCAGCCCTCACTGGATAGAGTTGAGCAAAGTTAGTGCATCGGGTTCGTGGAACGCTGCGTCTTGGAGGTCAGCCGATGGGAACGGTTGCTCTTTCCAGGTTTGCGCCGCAACCCCACTGTCATGTCGGGCGACGACTGGCGTTCGATAGGCATCGGGTCGTCGCGGGCTGTCTGATCGCGGCTGCTGTTGTGATCGCGGCGGCCGGCTGTGCCAGGGTGCGCATGCTGCCCGCTCCGTGGGACTGGGTGCCTCGTCCTCCCGGAGCGGAGCTAGTGATCGACACCCAGGGCCAAGAGGGTGGGAAGGCCGCGCTGTTCGGGCATTTCGTCACCGCAGATTCGGGGAGGACGATACTGGACTATTACGAAGGTGCGTTCCGAGGTTCGGACCTAGCGGTGGAGCGATCCGAGGACGCCCTAACCGCCCGAACAGCGAAGGCGGAACGCACGCTGGTCATTCAGGCGTCGAAAGGGTTCTCAGGGAAGACGGTCATCGGGATCGTCGCCTTGATGCAGCCGGCTTCGTCTTCGACGATCGTTACCCGCCCCGTGACGCTGCCGGATTGGGTGCCGAGTTTTCCGGGATCGTCTCCCCAGGCCAAGCAAGAAGAGGGGCCCACCAACGAGATCAAACGGGCGCACTTCGAAACCGATGCCGCCCCCGCTGATGTAATTGGCTTCTATCGGAAGATCCTGGGCGGCGCCGGGTTCTGGCTGGAGGATGGCGGGGCCGGCAGCGAGAACACCACGTTGAACGCAAGCTCAGACGACTACATGCGTTTCGTGAGCGTCGTGGCTGACCCCACGCGCGAGGGTCGCACACGCGTCCAATTGGCTTTTCGAGAGTCGTCGGACCCTCGGGGTCGCAAGCAGCCGGCGAAACTGCCCGCCTGGGCGCCGGTGTACCCAGACGCGGAGATCTTCGAGGATCCAGGTTACAGGAGCGAGAACTCGGGCCGCGGGTACTTCGTCACCCGCGATCCCGGGCCCACCGTGCTTGACCGGTTTGGGAAAATCCTTCGAGAGCGGGGCTTTCGCGTAGCGGTCAAACTCTCGCAGGCTGACGACCCAAAGTGGGGTGGCCGGATTGACGCCACCGCCCGAGAGGGGAGGAAAAAACTCGTCGCCGACGTGCGCCCGGATCCCCGAAGAAACTGGCGGTCCAATGTCGAACTGTCCTGGACGGAGCGTGAGACGGTGCCGCCCACGCCAGGCGCCAAGCAGGAGCCGGTCAAATGGGTCGGCCAACCGCCACGGGGAGTGTTGGCGCCATGGGTGCCGACATACCCCGAGGAGCGGATGATTAACGGAGGCTCCCGCTGGACGGTATATCCCGACAGCGGGTCGGTCAGTTTCTTCACGCTCGATGACCTTGACAAGGTGATGCGCTACTACAAGGCGCCCCTGGTAGCCAGCGGGTTCGAAATTCGCGTTATGCCGATCCGTGTAGAGGGCAGGCTAATGGAGTTCGATCTGACAGGCTCTGGCCGCGGTGACGGACGGTTGGTGAATGTCAGCGGTACCTTCATCAGTCGTGTGGATGCAGACGTCAGCGAGATCCAGATGAGGTTCAGCAGCAAGGACCCGCCGGGCAAGCGAGACTAGCCTGGCTCGAGATCTCGGTGCGGACTGCTTCGAAGGAGCGATTGGTCTTGACGCTCAGTAGCGGTCGTTCGCGTGTCTCGGGACGCTCTTTTGTTCTCGAGTTCCGCTGGGGCCCACCGACGGTGGCTGTCGGCGCTTGCCCGCTTCGTCCGGCGCGGGGGCGGGTCGCCACCTCAAGTTGGCGTACCGTCTGAAGCCGTTCTAAGATGACTGCGACCACGTCGCATCTCGCGCTCTTGCGGCGCCACGGTCAAGGAGGCTCCGATGTCTATTCGGCCGATCAAGAGGCTTTCGATGTCCAAGCCAACGCTGGAGGGGGCGGGCGTGCACCTGCGCCGCGCGTTCGGGTTCGGCAACACCTCCGAGTTCGACCCGTTCCTGTTGCTCGACGACTTCCGCAACGAGAACCCGGAGGATTACCTGCCCGGGTTCCCGTGGCACCCGCACCGCGGCATCGAGACGATCACGTACGTGCTCGCGGGCACGGTCGAGCACGGCGACAGCATGGGCAACAGCGGCGCGATCGCCGCCGGCGACGTGCAGTGGATGACGGCGGGGCGCGGGATCATCCACCAGGAAATGCCGAAGGGCGACCCGTCGGGGCGGATGCACGGCTTCCAGCTCTGGGCGAACCTCCCCGCCTCGCTGAAGATGACGGCGCCGCGCTACCAGGAGGTGAAGTCGGCCGACATCCCCGAGGTCACCGACGACGACGGGACGAAGGCGCGGATCGTGTGCGGCAGCTTCTGGGGGACGAGCGGCCCGGTGGCGGGGATCGCGGCCGACCCGATCTACCTCGACGTGTCGGTGCCGCCGGGGAAGCGCAAGACGCTGCCGGTGGAGACGACGCGGCACGCGTTCGCGTACGTGTTCGCGGGGGCGGGGAAGTTCTGCAACGCGTCGGGTCCGCTTTCCGTGCCGACGGAGGCGGTGGGGTGGGCGGACACGACGCCGCCGGTGGCGGCGGAGAACCGCTCGCTGGTGCTGTTCGACCGCGGCGACGAGGTCACGGTGCAGGCCGGCGGGGAGGGGATCCGCTTCCTGCTGGTGTCGGGCAAGCCGCTGCAGGAGCCGGTGGCGTGGTACGGCCCGATCGTGATGAACACGCAGGAGCAGCTGCGCCAGGCGTTCGACGAGCTGGAGAAGGGGACGTTCCTGAAGTAGCCCGGGCCGGCGGTGGGCAGCGATGTGGGGGCGAGGGGCGGGAGCGGACCCTTGTGTGCTGGGCGGTGAGGGTGCGCTACGAGCGGCCGGTGGACGGTGGTGGTGGGCCGGACCTGGGGCGCAGGCGGGGACGAACGAGACGCAGCGAACTCCTGATCTGTCGTATCCAGGATTCCGTGCAGCGGGAGCCCGACGCGCCGGACACTTCGTGCGGGCCCTACGCCGGTCCGCAGGATCGTTGCGCACCGCGAGACGTTGTCAGATGGCTAGAGGCCCTTGTAGACGTCGCGCCGATGGCCGACCTTGACGAGGACGACGACAAGCTCGTCGTCGCGGACCTCGTAGACGATTCGCAAGCTGCCCTGCCGCACGCGGTAGCGTTCGCCTACCCCGGCCAGCTTTTCGCAGCCGCGAGGGCGTGGGTTCGCCGCGAGCGCCTGAATGCGCCCGACGACCTGCCGTCGGAGCTTCCTCGGCTCGATCCCTTCGATCTCCTTGGCGGCGGATCGTTTGATCCGAAGCCTATAGCTTCCCACGTCGCCTCAGCGCCTTCACGAACTCCTCGAACGCCAACTCCGGCTCCTTGGCGCGGGTCTCGAACGCGTCGAGATCCTCGGCGTCTTCGGCGAGAGTCATGCGCACGGCGTCGTTCACCATCTCGGACACCGAGCGGTCGCTGGAAGCAGCCTTCAGCTTGAGCGCGCGATGGACGTCAGGCTCGAAGTACACGGTCACACGGCGAGCGTCACTCATGGGTCGAGCATAGTGCCACAACGTTGTGACGTCAAGACGCCTGATGGAAAGCCAACAGCGCCTTGAAAGCGTGTGCGGCAGCTTCCGGGGGACGACCGGCCCGGTGGCGGGGACCGCGGCCAACCCGATCGACCTCGACGTGTCGGTGCCGCCGGGGAAGCGCAAGACGCTGCCGGTGGAGACGACGCGGCACGCGTTCGCGTACGTGTTCGCGGGGGCGGGGAAGTTCTGCAACGCGTCGGGGCCGCTTTCCGTGCCGACGGAGGCGGTGGGGTGGGCGGACACGACGCCGCCGGTGGCGGCGGAGAACCGCTCGCTGGTGCTGTTCGACCGCGGCGACGAGGTCACGGTGCAGGCCGGCGGCGAGGGGATCCGGTTCCTGCTGGTGTCGGGCAAGCCGCTGCAGGAGCCGGTCGCATGGTACGGCCCGATCGTGATGAACACGCAGGAGCAGCTGCGCCAGGCGTTCGACGAGCTGGAGAAGGGGACGTTCCTCGAGGAGGCGAGCGGCGGGCGGTGGCCGCGGCTTGCGGCGGAAACCGGAATCCCGCGTTCGCGGGAATGGCTGCGGTACCAGGTGCGTGATTGGAGCTTCGGAAAATCGGCGGCCCTGGAAGCGCCGATTCTATGAGCTGATGCCAATTTGCGACCAGTTGTGGAGGAGTTGCTGCGAGTGCCGCGAAAGGTGGCGGCACGGCAGCGTCGCAGATTTCGGCGAGGTTGCTTCCCTTAGGTCTTCACTTCGCTCCTCCTCGGGCCAAGCTCGGCCGCTGCGCGGCTCCGCGCGACGACGGTGGATCGCTTCGGCCTCTCGCCGGGGCCATCGCGATGGCCGCAGACACGCGGCGTCTGGGCGCCAAGTCGAACGCTATTCGACTATGGGGTTCAGGTTCGACTAGGATAAAGAATCAATTGTGTGAACAATTTCAAGAGGTGAATCGAGGCGCCGCAGCCCCGGCGCCGGTCATTTGGTGAGATGAGCCAAGTGAGCTCTGGGAGGCACGGGATGGACACGGCGTCGAGTACTCCGAGTCATACACCCTCGTCGTTTGGCCGGCAATACTTCCGCCAAGTCGTCTTCGTCCCCGCCACCCTGGGCGTCTGCATCCTCGCCGGGAGCCTCGCGTGGTGGGCCGCCGGGCAAGGCCTGCACCCGCTGGCCGACGTCCTCCTCACCGTTCAACTCCTCGTGCTCGCCGTGCTCGGCGCTGACCAGCTGGCGGAGACGGCACGCCCGGATGCTTCTCGCGCCTCTTCGGGACAATTGGAGTCTTGGCAGCCTGATCGATGCGACACCGGATGGCGTGTTCCTGCTCGACAGGGCAGGCGTCATCTACGCCGCCAACGAAAGCGCGGCCCGGAGCTTCGCCGCTCCCAAGGAGGCGCTCGTCGGCCGCAATATCCGCGACGTCGTGGGGCTCGGAACGGCCGCGAACCTGAGTGACGTGGCGTTCGACACGCAGGCGGAGACGCCGGCACCCTACGAGTTCGAGCACGATGGCAAGTGGTTCGAGGTGGGGTTCGGCCCGGTCCGCAACGCGCAGGGTGCCGTGGCTGGCTTCGCCGTTTTCAGCCGGGACATCACCGCGCGAAGGCGCGCGGCCGAGACCCTGGAGCAGAGTCAACGAACGTTCGCGGCAGCGTTCGAGAACGCACCGATCGGCATGGCCCTGGTGAGCCCCGGCGTTGCCTTCCTGAAGGTCAACCACGCCCTCGAGACGATTCTCGGGCGATCGGAGGCCGAGCTGCTGGCGATTTCGCCCGTGGAACTCATCCATCCCGACGACCTGCAGAGGGCCGGCGAGATCATTTCGAAAGGCCCCTTGTTTGATTCGCCCACCGCGGAGTTCCTCGCTCGTTACAAGCACGCCGGTGGCGAGTATTTCCCTGCCCAGGTCAACGTCTCGGTGGTCAGAAGCGCCGGCGGGACGCCAAACTACTACGTGGCCCAGGTCCAGGACCTTACCGAGCGCCAAAGGGCGGAGCAGCAGCTGCTCGAGGCACAGAAGGTTCAGACCGTCGGCCGTCTTGCCGCCGGCATCGCCCACGACTTCAACAACCTCCTCCAGGCGATGCTCCTGCAGATCCAGCTTCTCGCATCCGGGGTGCTCGGTACCGAGGCCGCTGCTCTGGCCACCGCCGAGATCGAAGACCAGATTCAACGCGGGAAGTCCCTCGTGCGCCAGCTCCTTCTCTTTGCCCGCCGGGACACCGTAAGGCCGGAGCAGCTCGATCTGAACGAGCTCGTCGCCAGCGCGAGCCGGATGCTGGGACGTCTGGTGCCGTCGAACATCGCGTTCTCTCAGGAACTCGACTCGGAACCCCTGTACGTCGATGGCGACCGCAACCAACTCGAGCAGGTGCTGATGAACCTCGTAGTCAACGGCGCCCACGCCATGCACGGCGGTGGGACGCTCGTGATCCGAACGGGACGCGATAACGAGGATTCCGTCTTCCTGTCGGTTCAGGACACCGGACACGGTATCCCGGAGGAGATCCGCGATCGCATCTTCGAACCGTTCTTCACCACCAAGCCGCCCGAGATCGGAACCGGCCTGGGCCTGTCGGTGGTCCACGGCATCGTCGCGAGGCATTCCGGGAAGATCGATCTGGTCACCGAGGTGGGGCACGGCACGACGTTCAAGATCGTCCTGCCCGCAATTCGGTCTCCGCGGGGCGCCGTTGTGGCGGCCGGAGAGCCGCGAGTGATGCCGCTCTTGCTCCCGACGCAGAGCACGGGTGAGCGGGTCCTGGTCGTGGAAGATGAGGCGGGCGCGCGCGACGCGTTGCGGCAAATCCTTCAGGCGCTCGGGTACAGTGTGAAGGTGACGGCAAGTGCCGAGGAAGCCGAACTGGTTGCGGCGACGTCCCCCCCCCAACTCCTTCTGGCCGACCTGATGCTGCCCGGGATGCATGGGGCCGAACTGGCAGCACGCCTGAAGCATCGCTGGCCGGAACTGCGCGTCATTTTGATGTCCGGCTACCTGCCCGACGAAGCGATGCGCCAGGATGTCGAGTCCGGCCGGGTTCAGTTCCTGCAGAAGCCGTTCGGGGTCGCGACTCTCGCCGCCGAGGTCCGCACAGCACTGACACACGGCGCGTGAAGCCCAAGAACCTTTCACTCGGCATCATCGGGTTCAAGCGGGCCGCTGCCGCGCCCCCCGGCCGTCGGTTTCGCCGAAATTAGACGCCCTGTCGCCTGGCGGCGCTCCGGGTCTGACGGAGAGCGCCGCGCCGGGGAATGTCTCGGGGTGGATCACGGTCATATAGTATTTGAGACAGCAACGATGCCGTTGGCCCCCGGAACCCGTCTCGGTCCGTACGAGATCCTCTCGCCGCTCGGCGCCGGCGGGATGGGCGAGGTGTACAAGGCCAGGGACACGCGGCTCGGTCGCTCGGTCGCGATCAAGGTCTTGCTCGGGCACCACGCCGAAGACAGCGCCATGCGGGAGCGCTTCGAGCGCGAGGCGCAGGCGATCTCGGCGCTTTCGCACCCCTCGATCTGCACGCTCCACGACATCGGCGAGCACGAGGGGACGCACTACCTGGTCATGGAGTACCTCGATGGCGAGACGCTCGCCGCGCGGCTCGCGCGCGAGCGCCTGCCGCTCAAGGAGGCGCTCGAACTGGGGAGGGAGATCGCGGCGGCGCTCGCGGCGGCGCACGGCCGCGGCATCGTGCACCGCGACCTCAAGCCCAGCAACGTCATGCTCACCAAGAGCGGGCCGAAGCTCCTCGATTTCGGCCTGGCGAAGCTGCACGCGGCGAGCCACGGCATCCTGGACCCGGCCGGGCAGGAGACGACCTCGGGGCCGCTGACGGAGCGGGGGGAGATCCTCGGGACGCTGCAGTACATGGCGCCGGAGCAGCTCGAAGGCGGGGAGGCTGACGCGCGCAGCGACATCTTCGCGTTCGGCTGCCTGCTGTACGAGATGATCTCGGGCCGGCGTCCGTTCTCCGGCCTGAGCCAGGCCGGCGTGATCGCAGCGACCCTCAAGGAAGACCCGGCCGAGCTGTCGGAGCCTGGCCGCGACATCCCGCCGGCACTGGAGCACATCGTCAAACACTGTCTGGAAAAGGACCCGGCGCAGCGCTTCGAGTCGATGCGCGACATCGTCTTCGACCTGTCGAACCTGGCCGAGGGCCCAACTTCGACGCCCAGAGGGGCACGGGCGGAGGCGGCGCGCCGCTCGCGGCGGCTGCGACGACTCGGAGTGACCGCGCTGGTCCTCGGCCTCGCGGCGGCGGCGTTCCTGCTCGGCACGCGCCTGCCGCACGTGCCGGTCGCAGGGGGACAGGCGGCGATCTCCTTTCAGACCGTGTCGTTCGGACGCGGGATCATCGACGCCGCCCGCTTCACCCCGGACGGGCAGACGGTCGTCTACGGGGCCGCCTGGGACGGGGCGCCTTTTCGCCTCTTCCTGACGCGGCCGGGCAGCCCGGTCAGCACCGCGCTCGGGTTGCCCGACGCCGACCTCCTCGCGGTCTCGTCGAAGGACGAACTCGCCATCGCCCTGGACGACCGGCTGATCGGCTGGATGGGGCGAGGGACGCTCGCCACCGTACCGATGCTCGGCGCCGGCCCGCACAAGGTCGCGGACGACGTCCTGGGCGCCGACTGGTCGCCGGACGGTTCGGGGCTCGCCTTCGTGCGCTGGGCCGGGGGCAGGAAGCGCCTCGAGTACCCAGCGGGGAAGGTCCTTGCCGAGACCGAAGGCTGGATCAGCCATCCGCGCTTCTCGAGCGACGGCACGCGCCTCGCGTTCATCGACCACCCGGTGGACGGCGACGACCGCGGCAGCGTCGCGCTTCTCGACCTGCAAAGTGGCGAGCGGCGCACGCTGAGCGGCGATTGGAGCGGCGTGCAGGGTCTCGCGTGGGCGCCTTCCGGCACCGAGGTCTTCTTCTCGGCCTACGACGGCGCCACGCCCCAGAGCGTCTACGCCGTGGACCTCGGGGGGAGCCGCAGGCAGCTGCTCACGGCTCCGACCGGGCTCTTCCTCCAGGACGTCGCGCGCGACGGGCGCCTGCTCGTCGCCTCGCAGACGCGCACGATCCAGGTCGTGGCGCAGCTCGAGGGGGACTCGCAGCCGCGGGACCTCTCCTGGCTCTCGTACTCTTTCGGCGAAGACATCTCGGCCGACGGCCGCCTGATCCTGCTGGAGTGCGGCGGCGACAGCTGCGGCAACAGCTACACGGTCCTGGTCCGTGGCACCGACGGCTCCCCCGCGGTACGCCTCGGCGCAGGCTCGGCGCAGGCCCTCTCCCCTGACGGGAAGTTCGCCGCCGCGCTCGTTTTCGGTTTGCATGAGCGGCTCGTGTTGTACCCCCTCGGAGCCGGCCAGCAGCGTACGGTCGAGCTGGGCAAGCGCGCCGCCGACCTGGTGGGTTGGCTTCCGGATGGGCGGGGCCTCGTGGTGCTGGCGAGCGAGCCCGGGCACGGCAAGCGGGGGTACACGGTCGACCTCGAGACCGGCTCGTGGCGCCCGTTCACGCCCGAAGGCGTCAGCTCGGTTCGAAGGCTCCCGGTCGCGCCGGCCGGCGATGTCGCGGCGATGGCAGACTCCTCCGGACGGCTATCGCTGTTTCCGCTGGACGGCGGCCCCGCGCGGGCGGTCCGGGGCGCAGAGGCGGGCGATGAGGCGGTCCGGTTCAGCGTGGACGGGCGGGCGCTCTACGTCACCCGGCGCGAGTTGCCGCTGCGAATCTTCAAGATCGATCTCGCCAGCGGCAGGCGCGAGCTCTGGCGCGAGCTCCCCGCGCCCGACCCCGCCGGCCTGCAGGCGTCCTGGCCGGCGGCGGTGATCTCCGCGGACGGGCGCTCGGTCGTGGGCACCTACACGCGCCGCCTCAACAGGCTCTACGTCGTGACCGGCGTGCGCTGACCGGCGTCGCGCGCGCGGTTGCCGCCGCCGGACGTCACTTGGCGAGGCTCGCCTCACCCGGCGGCGAGGCGTTCGAGCGAGTCTCTTTCGATCGGGATTGCAATCCAACCCTCGCGTGTAGCCTCGCGCCGCTCCTCTTCCTTGGGGCGTAGGGTCAGCCCAAGCCATGCGGCGCGGGCGTTGAGGGACGCGACGAGCGCGTCGACCGCATCGTCGCTGGCGTTGAGGAGGTCACGGTGCCCGGCGTCGAGTTCCAGCCAGGGCGCACGAGCGATCAACTGCGTGATCAGGTCGTCGCGGACACGCTGCCCGTTCTGGCCCTTGTATTTCCTGCACGGGAGTCCCCAGCGCTTGAGGGCCGCCGCCGGGTAGACCTCGAACACCCGCCCATCGCCCGAGCGGTCGCTCACGCCCATGCGCACGAGCAAGCCCTGACACCGCATCGCGGCAACCGCGACGAGGTCGGACGACACCGAGAGGGGCCAATGTCTCGTCAGCTCGTGCACCTTGAAGTCGGTAGCGCGAAAGCGCAGGGAATCGCGGTACGCGGCCGACCAGTCCGGCGGCGGTCCGGCCGCCAGCCGGGTCGTCCCGCACAGGAACGCGAGGAAACCCGCGGGCCAGGCGAAGGGGCAATCGATGCCGGTGGCGGCGGCATGGCCGTGCGCCTCGACCAGGGCATCGTCGTCCGCGCCGACCCCGAGTCCGGCCACCCGGGCACGCCCCGATCCCCACTCCAAGGTGCAGGTGCCGGTCCGCTTGGGATCGGAGGCGAGGTCAACGCCCAGGGTGCGCACGGTAGACGGTATTCTTCTCCCCGGCACCTTTAAACGCAAGGGCCGGGGGGCCAGCTGTGTCGTTGTGGCCGCCGGCGATGGGCGCTGGATTCCCGCTTGGGCGGAAGTCCTCATGTGCCGTGGCACACCCTGGGCCGTAAAGGTGGAGGGTTCGGAGGGTGTAGCGTCGTTGAGAGATCCCGGCGGGCGACTGCAAGATGTACGACCCCGGGACATGGGTAACAGATTGACCTCGGGACATCGGTAACAGTTTGGGCATGCCGGTGGGTAGGGAGGTGGGGCATGCCCTGGCAGGAGACCGATGCGATGAGGGAGCGGATCGAGTTCGTGGTGTTGGCACTCCAGGGCGAGGCGTGCGTGCCCCCGCCCGCCATTGCGACGACCTACACGTACAGGCACCTGGCATCGCCGTCTTGCCTTCCCTCTCGCTCGACCCCGCACGCCACGGCGAACGGGGGCGTCATCGAGGTGAGGTGGCGATCAGGTGCTCAACGGGCCGGCAGTCGAAGAGACCAAGGGAATGCGCTTCCAGCTCGCAGTGTTTCTCGATTGTGACCTGCGGACCCCCCCGATGAAGAGCCGAATGCAGCTGCGTTGGCTGTCGACGCTGCTCGTGCTGCTCGGGCCCGCGGTGGGCGTGGGCGGGTACCTGCTCGACCGGTCGAGCGAGCGTACGAGCGTGCTCACCTACCTGCCGTTCACCGGCCACGATCGCGCCGCGACGCTGGGGATCGAGGTGTTCCTCGGGTACGAGATGGTTGTTGGCATGCTCTTTCTCGCCCAGGCGTGGAACCGGGAAAGGGACCTGCGGCGCCACAACGACCTGATGGGATCGGTCATCCACAGCGTCACCGAGGGGGTGGTGGTGGGCGGCGCCGACGGCACCATCCTCTTCGCCAACGAGGCGGCCCGCCGTCTCACCGGCAGCCGGCGCGGTCACGGCCTCAAGGTCGCGGATTGGTCGGGATCGTACGGCCTCTACCAGCCGGATACCGACCGCCTCTTCCCGCCCGACCAGTTGCCGCTGGTCCGGGCGATGCGCGGCGAGCACGTCGGCGAGACGGATGTGCTGGTGCGCAACCCGCAGCTGCCCGGCGCCGCGGAGTCCTGGGCCCGGGTCACGGCGGCGCCGATCCTTGACAGCCGCGGAGGGCTGCTGGGCGGGGTCGCGGTGTTCCGCGACATCACCGAGAAGAAGCACGCCGAGGAGCTGACGCAGCGCCTGTCCAACGCGCTCGAGCAGACCGCCGACGCCGTGTTCATCACCGACCGCGCGGGCCGCATCGAGTATGTGAACCCGGCGTTCGAAGTCACCACCGGCTACCCCCGCGCCGAGGCCGTGGGCGCCACGCCGCGCCTGCTCAAGTCCGGCCGGCAGGAGCCCGAGTTCTACCGCACGCTCTGGGAGACGATCTCCGGCGGAACGCCGTTCAAGGCGACCGTGATCAACCGGAAGAAGGAGGGCGAACTCTTCATCGCAGAGCAGACGATCACGCCGATGCGGGACAGCCGGACCGGCGAGCTGACGCACTTCGTCGCCGTGATGCGCGACCTGACCGACCGGCTCAAGTTCGAGGAGCAGGGGCTCGAGCTGCGCCTCGCGGCGTCGATGCAACAGCGCCTGTTTCCCAAGACGCCGCCGCACATCCCCGGCTGGGATTTCGCTGGAGCGTTCTCCCCGGCGGTGGCGACGTGCGGCGACTACTACGACTTCATCGAACTGCCCGACCACCGGGTCGTCATCGCCGTCGCCGACGTGTGCGGCCACGGCATGGGACCCGCCCTGATCACGGCGGCGACCCGCGGGTACGTCCGTTCGCTGGCGCGCGCCGGGGCTCCCTTGGCGGAGCTTGCCGCGAACGTCAACCTGCTCCTCCTCGACGACCTCGACGAACGCCACTTCGTCACCATGCTGCTGGCCTCGCTGGAGACGCACACCGGAACCCTCGAGTGGGCCAACATGGGCCACCCGACCGGGTACCTGCTCGGCAGGAGCGGGGAAGTCAGGCGGACGCTCGAGAGCACGTCCAAGCCGCTCGGCCTGTTTGCAGAAGCGAGCTGCCGGCTCGGCGAGCCTTGCGTGCTCGCCGTCGGGGAGACGCTGGTGCTGGTCACCGACGGCGCGATCGAGGGGGAGTCGTCGGCTGGCCAACCGCACGGCGCGGAAGCGGTCCTGCGCGCTGTCACGAACTGCCTCGACCGGCCGGCTCGGGAGATCGTCGACGCGGTGATCGGCGCGACGCGTGCCCATGTCGCGGGTGCTCCCCAGACGGACGACATCACCGTGGTCGTCGTCAAGCGTGCGTCGGCCTGATGTCGATCGCTGCGCGCGCCGGCCGGCTAGGCGGGGTCCACTGCCCGCGCACCGCCCAGGAACGACCGCACGAGCCCGCGGCGGGAGAAGTGTCCGAGGGTGACCAGCTCGATCAACATGGGACCGCCGCATGTGGCGCGGACGATCTCGGCCTCGGAGCGGCCCTGCTCGTGCATCGCGACGATCCGTCCGCCCAGCTCCTCGAGGTAGGCGGCCTTTTCCAGGAGCGCGGGGACCGCCTCGTCGCGAACCTTTGCCGCCCCGGGCAAGAGGAGGGTCGGCCGCAGGGCTGCGATCCGGCGCAGCGACGCCACGATCGCCCATGCGTCGCCTCCGACCCGCAGCGCCCGGTCGCGGCCGCCGACGAAGAGGTCCCCGGTGAACGCCCAGCCCGCGTCGGGCTCGAACAGGCACAGGTGGTCGTCGGAGTGGCCCGGCGTGAAGACCACCCGGAAGCGGTGGTGCGCGGTCTCGATCACCTCGCCGTCGGCCGCTGCTCGCCCCTCGCTCGGCCGCGGCATCCCCCACATCAGGTGGCGGTAGGGGTGAAGGTGCTGCTCTCGCCGCGGGTCGCGCAGGACGCGCAGGGCCAGCGGGTGGGCGATCGTCTCGGCCTTTGGGTTCATCCGCAGGACCGTCTCGTTGCCCCCGATGTGGTCCTCGTGGGTGTGGGTGTTGACGAGGTGCGTGACCGTCTCGCCCTCGAGGAGGCGGGCAAGCTCGGGCGCGCTGTGCCGGCAACCGCTGTCCACCATCAGCCCATCGACCAGATACGCCGTGGTCCAGTAGCGGCCGCGGCCCAGGACCGTGCGGGCGAGGTCGAAGCGCGTGATGTCGCCGAAGCGCGTTGCGATGACCACGAAGCGCACCCCCTGGACCGGTTTGTCGAAGCGAATCGTCGGGCCGAAAGTCGCACCACCGGCCCGCCGCCGCGGATGCGGCCCGGGCGATACGCGCCGAGCCGCACACGCGGGGCATTGTCCCACAACGCCCGTTGAGCGCCTGGATCGGCGGCGGCGCGCGCGGCGGCGGCGCCTCGCGCCGGAAGAGAGAACGGGGACGAGCGGCCCGTGGGCGGGGCTCGGCCGGCGCCCGAGTTGACATCGCCGGCGGGTGCTGGCGTAATCACAGGCAAAGGGCGCGGTTGGACAGGATTTGCCAGGCCGGAACCGGTCAGCGCGGGACCGGCCGCGGCCGGTGGGAGCGGGGAGGGGTGGAATGGCGGACAGGCACTTGGCGCTGCGGATCACGGGCCTCTCGATCGGGACCAACGCTTGCCCGGGGCGTGCGAACGCCGTCAACCGGTTCGTGGTCCAACTGCTGCACCCGGCGAGGTACGACGACAACCCCGCGTCGTCGTTCGTGCTGGGGTCGGTCGAAGGACCGGTGGCGGCAGCGGAGCTGGACGCGGCGCTCCCCGACGGGATGGTGTTCAAGGGGCAACTGTTCCGCCAGGCGTTCGACGAGCGGGTCCGGGTGCGCGTCCACCACTTCCAGGACGTGACCAGCGACGGCCTCCAGGTCGCGATAGGGAAGGTCTTCGGCGCCGTGCTCGACTCGTTCCTCGGGCAGGTGCGGCTGGCGACGGTCAACCTGGCGGACCTGATCGACCCGGTGCAGTCGCTCCGGCTGGGCAAGGACACGTTCTCGCAGAAGCTCGGGTACTTCGAGCTGGCCGTCGATCCGGCCGCGGCCAAATTGGGCGTCGCTCAGGCTGTGCGCGTCGAGCTGCGCGCGCCGGAGGACGTATTCGGCTTCGCGCCGCTGGGGCCGGACGGGCAACCCAGGCGGGTCTGCGTCGTCGAGCAGGGCGACGTCACGGCGACGCTCGATCTCGAGGTCGTCCTCACCTGACCGGCACCCCGGCCGCGTCCTACTGCACCAGCATCGAGATCATCGTCGGGTCGGTGGAGGCGCCGTCGATGACCGAGGCCCAGCCGAGGATCTGCGCGCCGCTGGAGAGCACCTTCACCGTCGCGAAGGCGCCCGCCTGGCCGCTGGGGAGCGGAGTGACGAGCTGGACCCATCGGTCCGCGGGGACGTTGACGGTCGTGGAGGTGATCAGTGCGCCCGCGTCCGTGAAGAAGCTGACCGTGAGGTCGGTGGGGGTAACGCTGGCGTTGACGAATTCCAGGTTGGTGCGGAACGTCCCGTCGCTGCGCAGCGCGGCGAAGAAGCCGGTGCCCGACACGCCGAGCGCCTGGCCCCCCTCGAGGCCCACGTAGGCCCCGCCGAACGTCTCGATCGTGCCGCCGCCGCTGGTGATCTGCGAGTAGGTGCGCGAAAGCGCCTCCACCGGGACGGTGCTCTCGACCACGATCATCCCCTTGTCCTGGGCGATTGCGAACAGCGAGGAGAGCACGTCGTGCCACGTCCGCTGCTGGCGGGCGCCGAGAGTGTACGTCTGGGTGGGTGGGAACGAGTCGACGCCGTAGAACGAGAGGCGCAGGCTGGCGGGGGTGGTCGAGGGGTTGAGGATCGAGACGTCGGAGTACCAGAACGCGGGCGCGATGCCCGGAAGGCGGGCGATCCCCGAGAGGAAGTACGTGTGCGTGAAGCTCGTCTGGCACTGCGAGGCGTACGTGGCCTGGACGGTGGCGGACCACGGCGAGGTGGCGCCGCAACCCACGTTGGCCGCGACGCGGAAGTAGAAGGTTCCAGAGAGCGCCTGAGTCGAGGAGAAGGTGTAGTTGGTCGCGGTGGTGGTGAACGACGTGGGGTTGGAGAAGAGCGCTGTCGTTGCCGACCTGGACCGTGTAGCCGGACGCGCCGCTCACGGCGGACCAGGTGAGGACGAGCTGCCCGCCGGGGCAGAGCGAGGTCGTGTTGCCGGCGAAGTTGGCCGGCGTGCTGGGCGGCGAGCACGACAGAGCGGCGAGCGCCAGGTCCGCCTGCACGGCGTTGCGCGTGATGCCGTTGCGCGCGTCGGTGATGGCGATGCCGGTGTTGCGCAGCGCGAGGCGGGCGTTGGCCGCGGTGGTCGCGGGCGAGGCTTGCGCCAGCAGCGCCACCATGCCGGAGACGTACGGGGCCGACGCCGAGGTGCCGAAGAACCCCCCCGTATCGTAGCCGCCGCCCATCGTCGGGGCGACCGCCCCGGTCGGCGCCCAGACGTCGAGCTTGGGACCGGAGTCGTCGTAGCAGACGACGGTGCCGGGCGACCGGGTTGTCGTCGGTGCAGCCCGTGACGCCGGTGGCGTTGCACTGGAGCGCGTCGGAGAACGACGCGGATTGATACGCCTGGGCGTACACCGAGCCGACCGCGAGCGAGGTCGAGATGCACGCCGGCCAGGCGACGCCGATGGTGCAGCCGCCGTTGCCGCCGGACACAACCGGGACGACGTTGGCGTCGGTGAGCTGCTGGAACAGGGTCACGAGCGGCATGCCGGGCTCGCCGTCGCACGGCTGCTGCGGGACGCCGGCGCTCCCCGTGCCGGGGTCGTAGCCGCCGAACGAGAAGTTCGCCGCCCGGATGTTGTACGGGTTGCCGGCCGCGACGCTGGCGAGCACGGCGTTGATCCCCTCCGCGATCTCGGTGTCGGTGTTGTTTCCGGAGCTGTCGAGGACCTTGACCGACACGACCGTCGCGGCGGGAGCCACACCGATCGCGGTCAGGTTCACGCCGATGGCGGCGGCGATGCCGGCGACCTCGGTGCCGTGGCCGTCGTCGTCCTTGGCGTAGTTGGCGCTGCCGGGCGCGACGTAGTTCGAGTCGCTGGTCGGCAAAGCGCCGCGGTAGTCGAACAGGGCGATCGTCTTGGTGCCGAGCGGGGCCAGCTCGGGGTGCGTCCAGTCCACGCCGGTGTCGAGGAACGCGATGCCGACGCCGGCGCCGGTGTAGGGCGGCTGGATGGCGTACACGTGCATGTACGCCCGGCCCGTGGCGTCGAGCGCGTGTACCTTGTGGTTCAAGGCGATGGCGTCCACGCGCGGATCCGCGGCCAGCGCCGCGAGGAGGCCGACCGGCACGGTCGCGTGCACGATCGGGGCGAGCGAAAGGCGTTGCAGCACCTTGACGCCGCCCGGCGCCCAGTCGCGCTCGACCGCGGCGTCCGTATCCGCGATCCACTGCAGCCGCGCCGGTGCGCGCATCGCGGCAACCGTGTGCGCCTGCACGCCGGCCGGCTGGCGGAACGCGATGAGGACGTCAAGGGTGCCGGTCGCGCCGGCGGCGCGCGCCATCAGGTCGGGCGCAACCTTCTGGGTCCACGGGCGCGTGTCGTCCGGGAGCTGCATCAGCGGCCCCGCGGTGCCGCGCACCGTCTGCGCCGTCGCCGCAGCGGCGATGGCAAGAAGGCTTGCGGCGATCGCGCCGGCCGTTCGGCTGAGTTTCGTCGTCATCGCTCGTGTCTTCATAGGTCCGCCTCGCGCCGTAGCTTACATCAGCGCCCCACCAACCTGAGACCACCGCCCGCTATTCCGGCCGCGGCGGCCACGGGGCCTGGACGACCGCAAGGCGCGGCGCTGTATCATTCCGTATTCGTTCGCCGCCGGAAGAGCGTTTGGATGCCGGGAACGGGACGGCGGCTCCCGCCGGCCGGGGGGACGTTGCACGAGCTATCGATCGCGCAGGAGATCTACCGCACCAGCCGCGCGGCGGTCGCGGGGCACGGCGCGGGTCGCCTCGAGACGGTGAGGGTGGCGGTCGGGGAGCTGAGCGCAGTCGAGCCCGACCTGCTCGTCTTCGCGTGGCAGGCGCTCACCCAGGGAGGCCCCGACGCGGCGAGCGAGCTGGAAGTGGAGTGGCACCCGGCGCGACAGTTCTGCGCCGCGTGCAACGCCGACAAGCCGCGCTCGCCGGGCTCCTGGTTGCGCCTCTGCCCGCAGTGCGGGATGGCGCTCGCGGTCAGCGGCGGCGACGAACTGGACGTGCTGCAGGTGACGTTCCTGCCGGACGAAGCGGCGGGCGGAGGGGGTGCAGCCGATGGCTGAGGTCGTGGACGTGCGGGCGAAGGTGCTGGCGGCCAACGAGGAAGCGGCCGCCCGGCTGCGTGGAACGTTTCGGACGAGCGGCGCGCTGGTGCTCAACCTGATCTCCTCGCCGGGTTCGGGGAAGACGACGCTGCTCGAGACGACCGTGAAGGCGCTCGCGGGCCGCCTGCGCGTGGCGGGGATCGAAGGCGACGTCGCCACGGAGCGCGACGCCGACCGGCTGCGCGCGATG
This sequence comes from uncultured Acidobacteriota bacterium, assembly GCA_963789745.1. GTDB lineage: Bacteria > Acidobacteriota > Thermoanaerobaculia > Thermoanaerobaculales > Thermoanaerobaculaceae > RBG-13-68-16. The sequence continues at coordinate 334,932 of CAWBLW010000003.1, forward strand.
GGGATCCCGGCGGTGCAGATCCTCACCGGCGGCGCCTGCCACCTCGACGCGCGCCAGGTGCGCAAGGCGATCGACGAGGCGGCGTTCCCCCCGTTCGACGTCCTCTTCATCGAGAACGTCGGCAACCTGATCTGCCCGACTTCGTACGACCTCGGCGAGGACTTCAAGGTCGCACTGCTTTCGGTGACGGAGGGGGACGACAAGCCGTTCAAGTACCCGGCGATCTTCTCGCGGGCGGAGGTGACGGTGATCACAAAAGCCGACCTCCTGCCGCACGTCGCCTTCGACATGGAGGCGGTGCGCGGGCAGCTCGCGACGCTCGCGCCCTCCGGCGCCGTTCTCGTCACCTCGGCCAAGACGGGCGAGGGGGTCGCCGAGTGGTGCGCGCTTCTGGAGCGCCGCCTCGCCGCCAAGCGAGGGGCCGGAGCGTGACCCCTGGCGTTGCGTGTGGTCTGTGTAGCGGCCGATGCTCGCATCGGCCGATGCGCCAGGGTTTTCGCGGAGACGGCCGGCGTTTGCAAGCAAACGCCGCTACGGAGGCGACGACAGCGCGCCCGGCGGTCGCGCCCCACATTTGCACGACGCGTCCGTGTGGGGCTCGCGCGCCGCGCGAGCGGTTTCTTGCTCTCCGAGAACAACGACAGCGCGCCCGGCGGTCGCGCCCCACATTTGCACGACGCGTCCGTGTGGGGCGCCCGCGCCGCGCGAGCGTCCGGACCTGAGTGTGAGATGAGCGCCGATCCGCCGCGCAACCGCCTCCGCATCGTCTGCCGCGGCGTCGTGCAGGGGGTCGGGTTCCGGCCGGCCGTGCACCGTCTGGCCACGTCGCTTTCGCTCGGTGGCTTCGTCCGCAACGGGCCCGACGGGGTCGTGATCGAGGTCGAGGGCGGCGACGCGGCGGTGCGCGCGTTCGTCGAGGCGCTGCCGCTCTCGCTGCCGCCGCTCGCCCGCCTCGACGGGACCGAGGCCGCGCCGGTCCCGGCCTCCGGCGACCGCGAGTTTGCGGTGCTCGTCTCGGAGGGCGGCCCACGCCTCCGGGCGCTCGTGCCGCCCGACGCCGCGCTGTGTCGGGCGTGCCGCGCGGAGATGGACGACCCGGCTGACCGCCGGTACCGGTACCCCTTCACGACCTGCACGAACTGCGGCCCGCGCTTCACGCTCGCGACGGCGCTGCCGTACGACCGCGAGCGCACCTCGATGGCGTGCTTCCCCCTCTGTCCCGAGTGCGCCCGCGAGTACGCCGACCCCGCCGACCGCCGCTTCCACGCCGAGCCGGTGTGCTGCCCGACGTGCGGGCCGCGGCTGTGGCTGGAAGGGCCGGGATCGGGCGTGATGGCGCGAGGAATGGAGGCGGTCAAGCTGGCGCGCGAAGGGTTGGAGCGCGGGGTGATCGTCGCCGTCAAGGGCTTCGGCGGGTTCCAACTCGCCTGCCGCGCCGACGACGGTGCGGCCGTGGCCCAGCTGCGCGAGTGCAAGCACCGGCCCACCAAGCCGTTCGCGGTGATGGTCCGCGATCTCGCGGTCGCGCGTGCGCTCGTGGTCCTCGCGCCCGAGGACGAGGCGCTGCTGGCCTCCCCGCGCGCGCCGGTGTTGTTGGCGCCGAGGCGGCCGGTCACCTCCGTGACCGGCGACGTGGCGCCCGGCCTGTCCGACCTCGGCGTGATGCTGCCCACGACGCCACTCCACGTCGAGCTGTTTCGCGATGCCGCGTACGCGGCGCTGGTGATGACCTCGGGGAACGCCAGCGACGAGCCGATCTGCCGCGGCAACCGGGAGGCGCTCGGACGCCTGGCAGGGATCGCCGACCTGTTCCTGCTCCACGACCGCGATGTGGTGCGCCGTGCCGACGACTCGGTGGCGCGCACGGGGCCGGGAGGACCGGCGATGGTGCGCCGCGCCCGCGGGTACGTGCCCGAGGCGTTGCCGTTGCCGGAACGGGCGCCGGTGCCGGTGCTGTCACTGGGCGCCTTCCTGCAGGCGACGGCGTGCCTGGCGACCGGCTGGGACGCGTTCTGCTCGCAGCACGTCGGCGACCTCGACGGCGAGCCGGCGCGCGCATTCCTCGCGGAGGCGGCCGGAGGCCTCGAGGAGTTCCTGCAGGCGCGCGGCGAGCTCATCGTCGTGGACCCCCACCCCGACTACCCGAGCACCTGGCTCGGCGAGACGCTCGCCCGCGAGCGCGGCGCCCGGCTCCTCGCCGTGCAGCACCACCTTGCGCACGTCGCCGCGGTCCTGGCCGAGCACGGCCGTTTTCCGGCCCTGGGCGAGTCGGTTGCCGGAATCGCGCTCGACGGGACGGGTTGGGGCGCGGACGGGACCGCGTGGGGCGGGGAGTGGATCGCGCTCGACGGCGCGCTCGGCTGGCGGCGTCTCGCGCACCTGGCGCCGCTGCCGCTCGTCGGCGGCGAAGCGGCCGTGCGCGAGCCGTGGCGCGTCGCCGCCGCGGGCCTCGCCGTCGCCGGCGCGGCGGACCTGTTGTCGCTGTTGCCGCTGGGCGCGCTGGTGCCGCCGGAGAGGCTCGCGGCGGTCGCGGCCATGGCCGGCCAACCGTCGTGGCCGCGGGCGACCGGCGCCGGGCGGCTGTTCGAGGCGGCGGGGGCGCTGCTCGGCCTCGCTCCGGTCAACGGTTACGAGGGCGAGGCGGCGGCGCGGCTCGAAGCGCTCGCGGTCAGGGGCGGCGCCGTTGCGCCCTGGGCGAACGTGCGCCTTCCCGAGCGGCCGGTGCTGCCGAGCCCGGCGCTGCTCGCGGCCGCGGCGCGGCGGGCCGCGGCGGGCGAAGACCCCGCGCTGGTGGCGGCCGGGTTCCACGCGACGTTCTGCCGTCTGGCCGTCGAATTGACGGTGCGAACGGTCCCTCCCGGCGTGCGGGTGGTAGCCTTGGGCGGTGGGTGCCTGGTGAACAGGATCCTGCGCCGCGGCCTGGGGGAGGGCCTGACGGCCGCCGGGTTGGAGCCGCTTCTCCCGGTGCGGGTGCCGGCGGGCGACGGGGGCGTCTCCTACGGCCAAGCGGTCCTCGGCGCGGTGGCCGCGGCACGCGGCGCGGCGCCGGGGCTGAAAGGAGAGGCGTGATGTGCCTTGCCGTTCCGATGAAGCTGATCGAGCGCCGCGAGGCGCTGGGCGTTGCCGAGCTTGACGGCGTGCGGCGCGAGGTGTCGCTGATGCTGCAGCCCGAGGTCGAGGTCGGGGATTTCGTCCTGGTGCACGCGGGGTACGCGATCGGGGTCGTCGACGAGACCGAGGCCAAAGCGACGCTCGATCTGCTCCGCCAGGTCGCGGATTCGGCGGAGGCGCCGTGACCGACCCGGGCGCGTACGGCGAACCGCGGGCGGTGGCGGCGTTCGCTGCGCGCATCCGGAAGGCGGCCGAGAGGCTCCCCCGGCGGGTCACGTTGATGGAGGTGTGCGGCACGCACACGCACGCCATCGCCGCGGCCGGACTGCGCCGCCTGCTGCCGGCGCGCGTGCGGCTGATCGCCGGGCCCGGCTGCCCGGTGTGCGTCACGCCGGTCGAGTACGTGGACCGGGCCGAAGCGCTGGCGCGCCGGCCCGGGACGATCGTGACGACGTTCGGCGACCTGCTGCGGGTGCCGTCGAGCCGCGGCTCGCTCGAGCGGGTCCGCGCCGAGGGCGCCAACGTGCGGATCGTCTACTCGCCCCGCGACGCGCTGCAGATTGCGGCCGACAACCCGGAGTGCACGGTCGTGTTCCTCGCCGTCGGGTTCGAGACGACGACCCCGACGGTGGCCGCGGCGCTCGCCGAGGCGGAGGCGCGCGCCGTGCCCAACTTCATGATCCTGTCCGGGCACAAGGTCATGCCGCCGCCGATGCGCGCGCTCGCCCGCGACGCCGAGGTGGAGGTGGACGCGTTCCTGCTCCCCGGCCACGTCTCGGTGATCGTCGGCTCGCGGGCGTTCGACTTCGTGGCCGAGGAGTTCGGCATGCCCGCCGCAGTCGTCGGCTTCGCCCCCACCGACGTGATGCGCGCGGTCGAGGTGCTGGTCGATCTGCTCGCGGCCGGCCGGCCGGAGATCGTCAACCTCTACTCCCGGGTCGTCACCCCGGGAGGGAACGCGACGGCGCAGGCGCTCGTGGACCGCTTCTTCACCGCGGCGGACGTCGTCTGGCGCGGCCTCGGCAGCATCCCGGGCTCGGGGCTCGCGCTGCGGGCGGAGTTCGCGCACCGCGACGCCGCGCGCATCGAGGTCGAGCTGCCGGAGCCGCTCGAGCCCGCGGGTTGCCGGTGCGGAGAGGTGCTCAAGGGCACGATCGACCCGCCGGAGTGCCCGCTCTTCGGCGGCGGCTGCACACCCGACCTGCCGGTCGGCGCCTGCATGGTCTCGAGCGAGGGCGCCTGCGCCGCCTGGTACAGGCACGAGCGGTTCGCCGCCGGGGGCGAGCGGTGAGCGGCGAGAAGATCGTGCTCGCCCACGGCGGTGGCGGGCGGCTGACCCAGGAGCTGATCCGGAACGTCTTCCTGCCGGCGTTCGCGAACCCGGCGCTGGCCGCGCTGTCGGACTCCGCGGTCCTGCCCACGCTGCCGCCCGGCCGGCCGGCGCTCACCACCGACGCGTTCGTGGTGGACCCCCCAGTCTTCCCCGGCGGCGACCTCGGCTACCTCTCGGTGTGCGGGACGGTCAACGATCTCGCGGTGGCGGGCGCCAGGCCCGTCGCCCTCACCTGGGCGGTCGTGCTCGAGGAGGGGCTGGAGATCGAACTCTTGCGCACGTTCGCGTCCGGCGCGGCGCGCGCCGCCGCCGAGGCGGGCGTGGCGATCGTCGCCGGCGACACCAAGGTCGTGCCGCGCGGCAAGGGCGACCTGGCGTACGTGACCACGGCCGGCCTTGGCGTCGTGCCGCCGGGGAGGGACCTCGGCGACCACCGCGTCGCGCCGGGCGACGCCGTGCTCGTATCCGGCCCGCTCGGCGACCACGGCGCAACGGTGATGGCGTGCCGGCACAGGGTGGAAGGCGAGGGCCTGCGCTCCGACTGCGCTCCGCTCGCAGGGTTCGTCGAAGCCCTTCTCGGCTCCGGCGCCGACGTGCACTCGATGCACGATCCGACCCGCGGCGGGCTCGCCACGACCTGCCACGAGGTCGCCGCCCGTGCCGGGCTCGTCGTTGCGCTCGACCAGGCAGCGGTCCCCGTTCGCCCCGAGGTGGGCGCGGTGTGCGACCTGCTCGGGCTCGACCCGATGTACGTCGCCTGCGAGGGACGCGTCGTCGCGTTCGTCGCGGCGCGCGATGCCGACCGCGCCGTCGCGGCGATGCGCAGCCACCCGCTCGGCGCCGGCGCCGCGCGGGTCGGGGTCGTGGAGGAGCGCGGCGCCGGGCGCGCGCCGGTGGTGCTGCGGACGCTCTACAACACCGAGCGTCCGCTCGACCTCCTCGCCGGCGCCGAGCTGCCGCGCATCTGCTGACGCGCCCGGTGGTCGCACCCCGGATCCGCGCGTTCTATGTAGCGGCCGATGCTCGCATCGGCCGACGGGCCGCGGTCCGGATGGACGAGGCCGGCGTTTGCGAGCAAACGCCGCTACGGAAGCAACGACAGCGCGCCCGGCGGTCGCGCCCCACACCAGGAATCCCGTGGTGGGGGCGCCCTCGCCTGCCGGGCGATCACGTCGCAGCGGCGATGCACGATGGTGTAGCGGCCGATGCTCGCATCGGCCGACGGGCCGCGGTCCGGATGGACGAGGCCGGCGTTTGCGAGCAAACGCCGCTACGGAAGCAACGACAGCGCGCCCGGCGGTCGCGCCCCACACCAGGAATCCCGTGGTGGGGGCGCCCTCGCCTGCCGGGCGATCACGTCGCAGGTGTAGCGGCCGATGCTCGCATCGGCCGACGGGCCGCGGTCCGGATGGACGAGGCCGGCGTTTGCGAGCAAACGCCGCTACGGAAGCAACGACAGCGCGCCCGGCGGTCGCGCCCCACACCAGGAATCCCGTGGTGGGGGCGCCCTCGCCTGCCGGGCGATCACGTCGCAGGTGTAGCGGCCGATGCTCGCATCGGCCGACGGGCCGCGGTCCGGATGGACGAGGCCGGCGTTTGCGAGGAAACGCCGCTACGGAAGCAACGACAGCGCGCCCGGCGGTCGCGCCCCACATCTGGGCTGCAAGGGCGCCGGATGGCCGCGTAGCCTAGAATGGCGCCGTGAAGATCCTGGTGACCCGCAGTGAGCACCGGCCGTTCGAGACGGAGCGCTTCGGCGCCGCGTGGCGGCGCGCCGGGGGCGACCCGTCCGAGTTGGTGTTCGTGGCGCCCTCGACGAGGCCCGACGAGTTGCCCGCCGGGGCGGCGTTTGCGGGCTTGCTGCTCACCGGCGGTCCCGACGTGGAGCCGGCCCGGTACGGCGCCGCGCCCGAGGCCGGCGTCGAGCTGCACCCCGACCCGGCGCGCGACACGCTCGACCTCGCGCTGCTCTCTCGCGCCGAACGCCAACGGTGGCCGGTGCTCGCGGTTTGCTACGGGGTCCAGCTCCTCAACGTCTTCCACGCCGGCACGCTGGTGCAGGACCTCGAGCGCGCCGGAAAGGGCGGGCATCAGGTGCGCGATCCGAAGGACCACCTCGCCCACACGGTGAAGCGCCGGGGCGGCCGCTGGCTCGCCGGCTGCCCGGAGGAGTTCTGGGTGAACTCCCGCCACCACCAGGCGATCGAGTACCTGGGTGAGGGGCTCGACGCGGTCGCGGCGGCGCCGGACGGCGTCATCGAGGCCGTCGAGCTGCGCGACGGCGAGCGCTTCGTCCTCGGCGTCCAGTGGCATCCCGAGAACCTCACCCAGCCCGAGCACGTCGCCGTCTTCAGCGCTTTCCGGTCCGCGTGTCTTGCGCGTCATGCGGACCATGGACCGTGGACCACGGGCCACGGGGACCGGGGGTAGGCGATGCCTCCCACACTCGCCATCGTCGGCCGGCCGAACGTCGGCAAGTCAACGCTCTTCAACCGCTTGGCGCGCATGCGGCGGGCGATCACCCACGACGTTGCGGGGATGACGCGCGACCGCGTTGCGTCCGACGCCCCGCGACCCGCGGGCGGGGTCGTGGTGCTCGTGGACACCGGGGGTTTCGAGCCCGACAGCGAGGCGCTGATCCCCGCGATGGTGCGGGAGCAGGCGTTGACCGCGGTATCCGAGGCGGATGCGGTCGTCCTCCTGGTGGACGGGTCGGCGGGCCTGTTGCCCGCGGATGCCGAGATCGCGGGCCAGCTCCACCGCACCGGCCGCCCCGTCGTGGTCGCGGTCAACAAGGACGACAGGCGGGACGCGGCCCACGCCCACGCCGAGTTCGCCACCCTCGGCTTCCCGGTGGTCACGATCTCGGCCGAGCACGGGGTTGGGATCGGCGACCTGTGGGACGAACTCGAGCTCGTCCTCCCCCCCCCGGAAGAGGAGGGCGAGGCGGTCGCAGCCGAACTCTCGGTCGCGATCGTAGGCCGGCCCAACGTCGGTAAGTCGTCCCTCCTCAACCGGCTGCTGGGCGAGGAGCGGGTGCTCGTCTCGGAGATCCCAGGCACCACCCGCGACTCGGTGGACACCCTGCTGGCGCTCGGGACGCACTCGGTGCGCCTGATCGACACCGCGGGGATCAGGCGCAAGGGGCGGACCGACCAGGGTCCGGAGGTGCTGTCGGTGCTGATGGCGCGCCGCGCCATCGAGCGGGCGGAGGTTTGCCTTCTGGTCGTCGACGCCAAGGAAGGGCTCACCGCCCAGGACACGCACGTCGCTGGGTACATCGACGAGGCCGGCCGCGGCGTGGTGGTGGCGGTCACGAAGGCGGACCTCATCGCGGAGCAGGGCCGGGGCGGCCAGGAGCGGGTCAAGGACCAGGTCCTGCACCACCTCAAGTTCCTCAAGGACACGCCGCTGCTGTTCGTTTCCTCGCTCACCGGCGCCGGCGTGCCGCACCTCCTGCCGGCCGCCCTCGAGGTGGGCCAGGCGTTCCGTCTCCGCATCGGCACCGGCGAGCTGAACCGCATCCTGCGCGCCGCCTGGCAGAAGCAGCCGCCGCCTGGGGGAAAGCGGCCGCCCAGGCTCCTGTACGCCACCCAGACCGGCAGCGGCCCGCCGCGCTTCGTGCTCTTCGTGTCGGGCACGGGGAAGCTCCACTTCTCGTACGTCCGCTACCTCGAGAACGCGCTGCGCCAAGCGTTCCCGTTGGCAGGAGTGCCGATCAGGTTTAAGATACAAGGGAAAAGTGGCCGGACCGGCTAATGGTGCAATTTCGACCGCGCACGCGCGAGATCATCACCAAGATCGTCTACTACGGCCCTCCGCTGGGCGGTAAGACGACGAACCTGCGCACCCTGTACGACGGCTATCCGCCGGCAACGCGGGGCGAGCTGGTCGTCGTGCCGGCCGGCGGCGACCGGACGATCTTCTTCGACTTCCTTCCGGTCGATGCCGGGACGCTGCGCGGCATGCGGGTGCGCGTCCAGCTCTACACCGTCCCGGGCCAGGTGCACTACAACGCCACCCGCCAGGTCGTGCTGCGCGGGGTGGACGCGGTCGTCTTCGTGGCCGACTCGCAGCGCGAGCTGCTGCGCTCCAACCGCGAGTCGTGGGAGAACCTCAAGGAGAACCTGGCGCTCCAGGGACTGACCCTCGGCGACCTGCCGCACGTCCTGCAGTACAACAAACGCGACCTCGCCGACGTTCTGAGCGTGGAGGACCTCGACGAGCTCCTCAACGAGTTCAACGCGCCGTTCTTCGAGGCCGTTTCCACCACCGGGATCGGCGTCGAGGAGACGCTGCAGGCCGTCGTCAAGCTCGTCGCGCGCTCGTTGCGCGACCGCTTCAAGATGCTCTCCGACGAGGGAAGCGAGTTCGTCGAGCCGCTGCGGCCGCAGGGCCTGGAAGCGCCGGCGCCGCCCGACGAGAACCCGAGGCCGGTCTTCATGCCCCCGGTGCCCACGTTCGGGGTGCCCTCGAGCGGATTCGTTCTCGGGACGCCGGAACCGGCGGCCGCCGTCACCACGCCGCTGTTCCTCGACGACCGGTTCGGCGCGCGCGTCGTTCCGTTCGCGCCCGCGTTGGATCAGCCGCCGCCGGAGCCGCCCGCCGACGAGCCCCTGCCGCCGCTCCCTGCGCCCCCCGAGCCGACCGCGATCCCGGCCGAGCCGGTTTTCGACGCTGGGACCTCCGGGTTGACCGGGAAGGTGCGGGTCGTGCCCGAGGGCCTGGAACTGCCGGCGGATTTCCTCAACGATGCGCCGCCGCCGCCTCCGGATCCGTTCGGAGAACCGCTTGCAGCCGACGAGGCCGGCGGTGACGATGTGTTCGAGTTCCCAAGACCAGCCGCCGCCGTTGCGGTCGAGGCGGCTGAAGACGAGGCGCCGCCCCCGAGCGCGCCAGCAGCCGAGGCGGCGGTTGCGCCGGAACCCGAGTTCGTCGTGGCGCTCTCCCACGGGGAGGAGGTGTCGCCCGCCGCGGGCAAATTCGAGGAGGCGGCCGGGCAGGCGCTGGTGCAGCGCATCGTCCCTCGCCTGCTGGCACAGGTGGGGGAGGTGCGGGAACTGGAGTTGGAGGTCCCCGTTCCGGCGGCTTGGACCGGCGGCCGGAGGCTGACGCTGCAGTTCCGCCTGACCCTGATTCCCGAGGAGGAGACTCATGCCGACTGAGGTCGTGATCCCTGACAAGGACGAGTTCAAGATCGGGGAGGTGTGCGAGATCGCCGGCGTGAAGCCGTTCGTGCTCCGTTACTGGGAGACCGAGTTCCCCGAATTGGCGCCGGCCAAGGGCGCCGGCGGCCAGCGCACCTACTCCAGGGTGGACGTGCAGCTCATCCTCCGCATCAAGCAGCTGCTGTACGAGGAGCGCTTCACGGTCGCGGGCGCGAAGAAGCGCCTCGCGGAGGAGCTCGCGGAGCGCGCGCCGAAGGCGACGAGGCTTGACACCAGGGCCGGAAACCAAGTAGAAAGCGTGCGGCGCGCTCTGAAGGCCACCCGCAAGGAGCTGGAAGCCATCCTCACGCTGCTGCAGTGACGAAGCAGGGAACTGACGCCCTTTCAGTCTGTTGATGCACCCCGGTCGGGACGTGGCGCAGCCTGGTAGCGCACTTGAATGGGGTTCAAGGGGTCGGGGGTTCGAATCCCCCCGTCCCGACCAGAAAACTCAGGTGCTGACGAGCCACCGCAGGGTGGCTCGAAGTGCATATGGACAGCGTTGACGCCTCCGAGGCCGCGCTGAAACGGCGTCTGTTGTCGCGTCCACGACCGAGGAACCCGAGGCGCGTCCAGGTGAGGGCCCCGAGGCCGAGTGCTCGCCGTCTTCGTGCGACGCGCGGGTGGGCGGACGGGATGCCGGCCCGAGCCGACGTTCCCCAGCGGGGCGAGGAACCGGCGCTCACGCGTCGTCGTTCCCGCCGATCCGGGTCAGCGCGGTCGCTCGAGACGGGAGATCTCGTCCGAGCTGAAGCCCAGGGCCTTGAAGTCCAGCGATCCATGAGGGGAGTGGCAGTCCTGACAGCCGAGGCCCATGCGCTTGATGCCGTGGTTGACCGAGATGTACGAGGTGCCGGGCACCTTCATGGCCATCCACTCGCCGCTCCACCTGAGTCCCATCGACGCGTAGGGCCGCATCCCGGCGTCGATGGCCGCCTTGACGTTGCCCGTGGTGTTGTAGACCTCGCGGTTGGGCGAGAGCAGGAGGGGAAATTCGGCCATCCCGGGCTCGGCCTTGACGAACTCCATGCCAGGGGCCTGCCACATCTTCAACGTACGGTCGAAGAGGAGGATCTGCGTCAAGGTCCGCACCGGGTAGATCTTGGCCCCGTCGGTCTGCCGGAACGCGGTCGCGAACGCCATCCAGCTCTGGGCGTTGGCTTGACCGGCCGCGTTGGGCACGCGCCACATCGTGTCAGGGAAGCCGCGCGCGATGGTCACGGTCGGCACCCACAGGCCGGGGTGGGAGGGGATCCCGTCGTACTTGGAGAGCGCGCTGTACTTTCCCGTGCTGTCGTCCTTCACCGGCGTTCCCCAGTTTTCGCTGACGATGCCGCTGACCCCGGGGATGTGGCAGGTCTGACAGGCAATCCTGGTCACGTGGGCGTCCAGGAACCCCGCCGTCAGGCCGCGGTGGGGTGAGGTGCCGTGGCAGTTGCTGCACGCCACCGTCACGTCGGGCAGGTCGTTGGCCACCATGTCCGACTCGTCCTGTCCCTTGGCGATCTTGTGCTTCACCGTGATATGGCAGGCCGTGCACGGAATCCCGGCCGCGGCGTGAACGTCGTTGGTGGGGGTGTACGGCGTGCCCCGCTTGTAGTCCAGAGAGAACGCGTGCTCGTGGCACCGCAGGCAGGCCTCGGCCGTGGGCACCCGGGTGATGGACAACGCGGCCGAGGTGCTGCGGTCCTGGCCCCAGTGCGTGCTGCCCTTCGCGTCGGTCACCAAGGTCTTGCGCAGGTTCATGTCGTACGACCCGGCGTGGCACACGAGACAGTCGACGGTTGCCGCCTCGGCCTGGTTGGCTTCCCGGCCCGGCGGGAACGGCGGCCCGGCGAGGGCGGCGATGTGGCACATTCCGCAGCCGGCCGACTCCGGCGTGAAGCGGCCCCCGGTGGCTGCGGTCCAGTTCGAGACCGCGGTGGTCCCGGCCAGGGCGCACTCGCGGTTCACCATGCCCCACCACGTGCCGTCGGGCAGGCCCTGCACGTTCCTCACCTTGGACGACGCGTACCAGTGCACCGAGTGGGTGATCTCCTCGAGAGCGTCGGAGTGACACGTGGCGCAGGTCTGCGGGCCGTCGTAGCCGTTGTCCCGGATCACCTCCGACCCGGGGTGCACCCAGAGCGAGAGCGCGCCGGTACCCTCCACAGCTTGGGCGGCGCCAGCAGCCGCGATCAAAAAGCCGAAGACGAGAACGGGTCGATGTCTGTTCATGGTGCCTCCCCGGATCGTCCGTGTTGCGCCGACGGCTCGCCCGTGTCAGGGGCAGGAAGTCCGCTCGTGGCTCGGTCCGAGGATGGTCCAGGTTAGAAGATGTGTCAAGCCCAGACGCTCCAGTCTCAGGGCCGGCACGGCAACTGGGTTTGCGGCCCGGGCCGCATGTCCGGCGCCCGCCCCGCGTTCGTGCACCGCCCGGACGCCGTCGCCGCTGGGCCGGTTCTCACGGGAACGCGCCGGGGCCAAACTCGGTGTCAGGTCCTCCATATCCGACCCACGGGGCCGCCGCAAGGTGGCTCGAAGCGTTCCAGGGCGCGAAAGTCTGGGCCGCATCGGAACCGAGAGGAGAAGGGGAGTTGGCCAGCCGACTTCGCCGGAGAAGGGGAGCTCACTAATCCAGATTCCAGGGTGACGGCGAGTGTTCGGAGGTAACGAGAATAGGGCTTCGCACTCGACAGTATGCCGCGCCATTCCCAACCTCCGGGGCGGCGATACGTCCTCATGAGCGAATGAGATGGGAGACGCAGGCGGGTCAGGCGCGACGGGTCGATGCAGCCGGGTACGACGACCAGCGCGAAGGAGCCCAGAGCTGAGGTTGGATGGAGTGATCTGCAGGCCCCGGCGGCTCTCGCGGCCCTTCACCCTGTCCTCGTCGTCACCCCTGTTCCTTCTGCCCGGTCTGCGAGCCACCCGACGGGGAGCCGGTACTCGGCTCGACGTCTCCTTGTCGGGGGGTGGCGACGACCTTTGGGCCGATGAGCTCGCGCAGCGAGTCGCTGCCGATCGTCTCGTCACGCAGGAGAGCTTCGGCGAGCCGGTCGAGCGTTGCCCGGTTGGCGGCCAGGAGCTTGCCGACGATTTCGAGGCGCTGCTCCAGGAGCCCACGCATGTCCTGGTCGATGTGCGCCGCCGTTGCCTCGCTGTAGTCGCGGGCTTGCGAGAGCTGGTACCCGAGGAACGGCTGCTCCTCGTCGGCGGCGAAAGCGAGGGGCCCGATGCTCCCCATCCCCCACCGCGTCACCATCCGTCGCGCCAGACGCGTCGCCTGGACCAGGTCGCTCTCGGCGCCGGTCGTCGTCTCGCCCAAGGCGAGCTCCTCAGATGCGCGGCCGGCGAGCAGCACGTCGAGGCGCGCGACGAGGTAGGAGCGGCTGAAGTTGGAGCGGTCCTCCTCGGGGAGCTGCTCGGTGACGCCGAGGGCGCGCCCCCTGGGGATGATGGTCACCTTGTGCACCGGGTCGGCCTCCGGAGTCAGCCATGCCACCAGCGCGTGACCGGACTCGTGGTAGGCGACCACCTCCCGCTCGTGCTGGTCGAGGAGTGCGGGGCGCGCCCCGCCCAGGACGATCTTGTCGAGGGCCTCGTCGAAGTCGCTCATTCCAACCTGCGTGTGGCCCTTTGCGGCCGCGAGCAGCGCGGCCTCGTTGCACAGGTTGGCGAGGTCGGCGCCGGACATTCCGGTCGTCGACCGGGCGACCACGGCCAGGTCGACGTCGCCGGCCAGGCGAATCTCGCGCGTGTGGATGAGCAGCACGCCCTCCCTCGCGGCCCGGTCGGGCGGTCCGACAATCACCTGGCGGTCGAAGCGACCCGGCCGCTGGAGCGCCGGGTCGAGCACGTCCGGTCGGTTGGTGGCGGCCAGGACGATGACCTCGTGTCGTTCGTCGAAACCGTCCATCTCCACCAGGAGTTGGTTCAGGGTCTGCTCGCGCTCGTCGTTGACCGCCCCCAGACCGGCCCCCCTCCGCCGCCCGACGGCATCGAGCTCGTCGATGAAGACGATGGCCGGGGAGTTGGCCTTGGCCTGGACGAAAAGGTCGCGCACGCGACTCGCGCCGACGCCGACGAACATCTCGACGAACTCGGACGCGCTGATGTTGTAGAAGGGGACCTCGGCCTCGCCCGCGACCGCCCTGCCCAGCAAGGTCTTCCCCGTCCCGGGCGGCCCGACGAGAAGGACGCCGCGGGGAATCCGCGCGCCGATATCGTGGTACTTCTTCGGGAAGCGCAGGAAGTCGACGACGCCTTGCAGGTCGGTCTTGGCCTCGTCCGCCCCCGCCACATCTGCAAAGGTGACGGCCGACGACTCTCCCGTGTAGCGCCGCGCCTTGGTGCGACCGAAGCCAAGGACGCTCCCCTGCTGCTGGCGTGCCTTGCCCGCCATCCACACGAAATAGCCGACGAGGAGGAGCATCGGCCCCCAGTCCACGAGCATGGTGACGAACCAGGGACTCGAGGGCTGCAGGACCGTCACGATCACATGGTGTGCCTCGAGGGTCGCGATGAGCTGCGGGTCTCCGACTGCGGCGGGGAACAGCGTCTTGAACTTCGTGAATGTCTCGGCCGGGGTTGGCTGGATCGCCTCGGGCCCTGAGGCGGGCGACACGATCTTTGCCGGCGTGGGGTGGGCCGTCGGGGCCTTGGGTGTGGCGACTGCCGGACTGGGGCCCGGCCGAGGCTGCGGCCAGCGCAGCGGAACTGCGAACGCCCCGGTGATCGCGGCGCCGCGAATCTGCACCTCGGTCACGTTTCCCTGCCTCACCTGGTCCAGGAACGTCGTGTATGGGATGGCCGCGGCGGGCTGGGCCCGGTTCCACAAGCTGGCGAGGTTCCAGATGAGGAGCGCTCCCAGGATGAGCCACAGGATGGCGGAGGACGCGAGGGGCCGCTTGGCCGGTTTACCGCCTGGGAGGGGAGGTCTGCTTGCCATCTACGGTCTCCTTGCGTGCCGCGCGCCCGGGTCGCCGTGCTACGGGAGCGGTCGAAGAGGTACTCCTGCCCATCCGGCATCTCGGCCTGGCCTCTCATTATCGCCTGGACCCGCCGCGGCTCACCAGAGCGGCGACCATGGGCTTCCGGCCCGAGCGCGAGACTCCTCAATAGCCAGCATACGAGAACGCGCGGAGGGGAACTCGAATTCGATTCGGGGTGGCCGACCCGCCGCATATGGCCAAGGTGACCCGGAACCCGAAAACTGGTCCAGTTGAACGTTGAATCCGGAGCCCCTTTCCACCATGGGGTTCAAGGGGTCGGGGGTTCGAATCCCCCCGTCCCGACCGAACACGACACGCGATCTGGGCCGCGCCCGGCGCGGCTGTTTCCTTGAGAGAGGGCCGACCGTGTAAGATCCGCGCGGGAGCTGCCGATGCCTGCCACCCTCATGTTCTGCCTTCTCGCGGCCGCCGGTCCCGTCGTTTCCAGCGGCCCAACCGTCCACGAGGCGCCGATCCGGGCTCACATCGCGTTTCTTTCGGACGATCTACTGGAGGGTCGGGGAACCGGCCAGCGCGGCGGGGAGCTGGCGGTGAAGTACCTGGAAGCCCAGCTGCGGGCGCTGGGCCTTGCGCCCGCCGCGGGCGACGGCTTCCTCCAGCGCGTGGATGTCCTGGGGGTGAAGCTGCTCACCCAGCAGAGCCGGCTCGTCTTCCGCCGTCCTGACGGCGGGGAGTACAGCCCCGCGTTCGCCGACGAGGTGGTGTACGGCGCCGGCAACGGGATGCCCGATAACGCCCTCGACGCGCCGGTGGTCTTCGTCGGGTTCGGGATCGATGCGCCCGCCGAGCGCTGGGACGATTACAAGGGCGCGGACTGCCGGGGGAAGCTGCTGGTGATGATGGTCAACGAACCCCCGCCGACCCCGGAGGAGCCGGGGCGCTTCGATGGGGAGAACCTGAGCTACTTCGGGCGCTGGACCTACAAGTTCGAGGAGGCCGCGCGCCGCGGGGCCGCCGGCGTCCTGCTGATCCACACCGACGCCAGCGCCACCTACGGTTGGCCGGTGGCCCGCAACGGTTTTCAGGGCGAGAAGTTCCAGCTCCAGGACGGCCCCCGGCTGACGCCGTTCCAGGGATGGATCCGCGAGGACGCCGCGCGCAAGCTGTTCGCGCTCGCCGGAATGAACCTGGACGAACTGCGGAGCCAGGCGCAGAGCCGGGAGTTCCGGCCGGTCGAGCTGGACGTGCGCGCCACGGGCCGGCTGGTGAGCGCGGTGCGGAGCTTCCCGCAGTACAACGTGGCCGGACTCCTGGAGGGGACCGACCCCGCGCTCAAGCACGAGCTCGTGATCTACAGCGCCCACTGGGACCACCTGGGCATCCAGGACGGACGGATCTACAACGGCGCGGTGGACAACGGGAGCGCCCTGGCCACGCTGCTGGCCATCGCCCAGGCGTCGGTGGGCCACCCCACCCGCCGCTCCCAGATGTTCCTCTTCACCTGCGGCGAGGAGCAGGGACTGCTCGGCTCGTACGCCTACGTGCAGCACCCGCTCTGGCCGTTGGCCCGGACCGTCGCCGACCTCAACCTCGAGAGCCTCAACTGGGTCGGCCCCTCCCGCGACATCGAGTTCCTCGGGGGCGAGCGCAGCGACCTGCAGCAGTTGGGGACCGAGACCGCCCGGGCGATGGGCATGGTGTTGCGGCCTTCCGAGCCGGACGTGCAGGGGCTCTACTTCCGCAGCGACCACTTCCCCTTCGCCAAGGCGGGCATCCCCGCGCTCTCCCCGGGCTTTTCGCTGGCGGGGCAGCGGGACTATCTGGAGAACCCGGACGCATCTCGGGCGAAAGCGCGCACCTTCCTGAACCGGTATCACCAGGAGAGCGACGACTTCGATCCCTCCTGGGACCTGCGGGGGATGGTGCAGCAGGGCCAGTTCATCCTGAACCTCGGACGGAGGATCGCCGACGCTACGGCCCGGCCAAAGTGGAAGCCGGTCCCCGCCACGGCTCTCCCGCCGCAGCATTTCGCCCCGCCGGCCGGATCGCACTGAGGACGACCGGCGGCAAGCCACGCGCTTGGGGATGCCGCCTGGAACGTTTGCGGGCGGGATGAGGTTTCCCGGTGTGTCTTTGGGGCGGCCTGGAAGGCCGCGGAAGGAGCACGAGCGATGAGAGGGTATCGACGAGCCGTATGCTGCGCCGTTTTCGTGGGCGCCGTCCTTTCTCTGACGGCGGTGGTGTTCGCCGGCGTGACCCCTGAAAAGAAGGAGCCGGCCGATCCGCTGGCGGGGCTCGAGTTCCGGGCGATCGGACCGACGGTCGCCGGAGGCCGGATCACGGCGGTTGCCGGCGTCCCTGGCCATCCGGACACCTTCTACGTCGGGGCGGCCGCCGGCGGCGTGTTCAAGACCACCAACGGCGGCAACTCGTGGACCGCGGTGTTCGCGAAGCAGCCCGTCGCCTCCATCGGCGCCATCGCGCTCGCGCCGTCCAACCCCAACGTGGTCTGGGTGGGGACGGGCGAGGCCAACATCCGCAACGACGTCATCACGGGGCACGGCGTCTACG
Organism: uncultured Acidobacteriota bacterium; assembly: GCA_963789745.1. Taxonomy (GTDB): domain Bacteria; phylum Acidobacteriota; class Thermoanaerobaculia; order Thermoanaerobaculales; family Thermoanaerobaculaceae; genus RBG-13-68-16. The sequence continues at coordinate 352,088 of CAWBLW010000003.1, forward strand.
TCTCTCCCGACGCCGGCGCCACGTGGCGGTTCGCCGGCCTGGCGGACGCCGGCCAGATCGCCCGCATCGTCGTCGACCCGAACGACCCCGCCAGGGCCTTCGCGGCGGTGGTGGGGCACGCCTGGGGCCCGAACATCGAACGCGGCGTCTTCCGGACCGCCGACGGCGGCGCCACCTGGGAGAAGGTCCTCTACGTCAACGACACGACGGGGTGCGCCGACCTCATCATGGAGCCGGGCAACCCGCAGGTCCTGCTCGCGGCGATGTGGCAAGTGGTGCGCTACCCGTGGAGCCTGGAGAACGGCGGGCCGGGGAGCGGGATCTACCGCTCCACCGACGGCGGGACGACGTGGACCGAGCTGCACGAGGGGCTGCCCGAGAAGCCCTACGGGCGGATCGCGCTCGCCGCGGCGCCCAGCCACCCGGAGCACGTCTGGGCGCTGGTCGAGGCCAAGAAGGGGATGCTGTGGGACTCCGAGGACCTCGGCACGCACTGGCGGGCCGTGAGCGACAACCACCTCCTCGACGTGCGGCCGTTCTACTTCTCCCACTTCGTGGTCGCCCCCAACGACGAGAGCAAGCTCTTCTTCTGCTCGATGGAGCTGGTGGAGTCGGACGACGGCGGGAAGACCGCGCACGTCATCGCCAAGGGCGTCCACGTCGATCACCACGCGCTGTGGATCGACCCGGAGCACCCGAACGTCATGGTGAACGGAAACGACGGCGGCGTGTGGAGCTCGTACGACGGGGGCAAGAGCTGGCGCTTCCTCGACAACCTCGCGATCGAGCAGTTCTACCAGGTCGCGGTGGACGACAGGGTCCCCTACAACATCAGCGGCGGCCTGCAGGATAACAACGCCTGGATGGGGCCATCGCGCAACCCGCACGGCCGCGTCATGGACGGCACAGGCTGGTTCACCCTGGCCGGAGGCGACGGCGAGTACGCCGTGCCCGCCCCGAGCGATCCCTCGATCGTGTACGCCGACATGCAGGGCGGGTGGGTGGCGCGGTTGGACACCAAGACCGGCCTGGCCCGCAGCGTCCGGCCCACCGTCGCGGGCGGCTTCGAGCCTCCCAAACCGCAAGCGGAGCTCAAGTACCGCTACAACTGGACGTCGCCGCTGGCGGTCTCCGCGACCGACGCGAACGAGGTCTACCTCGGCGCAAACGTCCTCTTCAAGACGACCGACGGCGGCACCACCTGGCAGCCCATCAGTCCGGACCTCACGCGCAACGACAAGAGCAAGCAGCAGCTCAGCGGCGGGCCGGTGAACTTCGACATCTCGGGGGCCGAGAACTACGACACGATCCTCTCCATCGGCCTCTCCCGCGTGGACGCGAAGGTGATCTGGGCGGGCACCGACGACGGGCTGATCCAGCTCACGCGTGACGGCGGGGCCACCTGGTCGGAGGTCGGGCGCAACATCGCGGGCCTCAAGCCGTGGGGCCGCATCTACCAGATCGACCCCTCGCCGTTCGACGCGGCCGTGTGCGTCGCCTCCGTCGACCGGCACATGCTCGACGACAACCGGCCGTACGTCTACCGCACCGACGACTACGGCCGCAGCTGGAAGTCGATCTCGGCCGGCCTCCCCGTGGACTCGCCGGTGTTCGTGGTCCGCGAAGACCCGAACGCGAAGGGCCTGCTCGTGGCCGGCACCGACCGCGGCCTCTTCTACTCGGCCGACAGCGGCGCCTCGTGGCGGCCGCTGGTGAGCAACTTCCCGACGACGCCGGTGTTCGACCTCACCTTCCAGAAGCGGCGCCACGACCTGGTGGTGGCCACGCACGGCCGCGGCATCTTCGTCCTGGACGACATCACCCCGCTCGAACGGCTCACCCCGGATGTCGAGCACGCCGACCTGCACCTCTTCCCGCCACAGCCCGCGGAGTTCTTCCAGGTCTGGCGGAACAGCGAAAACAACCGCGCCAGCCGCTACGAGGGCCCCAACCCGCCCGACGGCGCCGTGATCAATTACTGGCTGAAGCAGGAGATCAAGCCGGACGTCGCGGCCAAGGGCGAGAACGGGGATCCCCCCGAGGCGAAGGGGACGCCGGCAAAGGAGCCGGTGACGATCGTCGTCACCGACGCTTCGGGCGATGTCGTGCGCACGCTGCACGGACCCGGCAAAAAGGGGATGAACCGTGTCGCCTGGAACCTGCGCTACGGCCCGGCCACCAAGCTCTCGCGCGAGATCACGAAGGCGCCGGAGAAGGAGGAGCCGGAGGAGAGCTGGCGGCCCTCGGGTCCGCTCGTCCTCCCCGGCACCTACACGGTCGCGGTGACCGCCGGGAGCCGGAGCGAGAAGGCGACGGTCGCGGTCGGGCCCGACCCCCGCTTCCCGTTCGACCACGCCGCGGCCGAGGCGCAGCTCAAGGCGGCGCTCGGCGTTCGCGCCGACACCTCCGCCGTGAACGTCATGCTCAACCGGGTGCAGGAGCTCCGGGATCAGCTCGCGGCCACCCGCAAGGCCGTCCTCTTCGGTGGGGAGAAGGGGGCCGGGAAGAAGGTCCCGGCCGCGTACAAGGACGTTCTCGAAAGGGGGAAGGCCCTCGACAAGAAACTCGGCGGCCTGATCGAGTCGGCGTACAACACGAAGGTCCAGGGGGCGGTCGGGGAGGACAGCATCCACTACCTGCCGCGCCTGCACGACCAGGTGTCGGGACTCATGATGCTGGTGGCGATGTCGTACGATACCGCGCCGCGGCAGGTCGTGACCGAGGAGCTGGCGGCGGTCCACGCCGAGGTCGTCACGGCGCTCGACGCGTTCTCCGCACTGGTGAAGAACGACGTGCCCGCCTACAACCAGGCCGCCGCCGCGAAGGGACTGCCGGTGCTGTTCGTCGGGGACGAACCCTCGACAAGCGAGAGATGAGGGGGGACGGAGGGCTGATACCAACGCGTCGTCCGTCCAAGAGGAATGACCGTTGCTGCTTCGCCCGGCCGGCGGCAGGGCGAGACAGTCGCATGGGACCGCGAGATCGCCACGGCCCCCGAGCGGCGCTCGGGGGCCTCGCGATGACCGCAACGACGCTGCATCCGAACGCAACGTCGCGGCACGCGGTTGAGCGCGGCGCTCACGGGCTCTTGGCGGGGGTGAAGCCCCGCGAGCGATCGTAGGTGCGCCCGTCGTCGTGACAGCCGTCGCAGCGCGGCGGAGACCCCAGTCCACCGGTGTGGCAGTCGTCACAGTCGAGCTCGCGGTGCGTCTTGTCGAGAGCCACCCCGGTGACGGCGTGTTCGAAGCGGGACAGGCCCGACGCCTTCTCGTGGCACTTCGTGCACCTCGGGTCGAGCTTGCGGAAGGCACCGCCCCCCCCGTGGCACGACCTGCAGGGGAGCGAGGCGTGGTACGCGCGCAACGGCCAGCCGGTTTCGGCGTGCGAGAACAGCGCGGCGGGGTCACGACCGTGGCAGGTCTTGCAGTGGCTGCCATCATGGCAGCGGAAGCAGGTGTCGTGGAGGCTCGCCGCCTCCGTACCGCCCATCGGGTGCAGCTCCTCCCCGTTGTCGATGTGGCAGCGCGTGCAGCGCTCCTGGCGATGGCACTCGGTGCAGTCGCGCTCGTACCTCTGGCTGTGGTTGCGGTGGTGGAACGGGACGATGTCGCCGGCGGCGAAGCTGGTCGGGAAGAGGATGAGATCGTCGAGCTCGATCGGCGTGAAGTGGGTGTGGTCGCACGCCTTCGTCGCGGTGCCGCCGAGCGCCCCGCCCTTGCGTTTCTCGTGGCAGATCTCGCAGGTGGTCTCACGGTCCCACTCGCGGTGGCAGCCGAGGCAGCGCCGGTGATACGCGCCCTTCAGGTCCGGCTTCGCCAGGTCACTCTTGGATGCGCCGGCAGGATGGCAGCTCTTGCAGGCGGGGTGCGGGGCGTCCGGCGGCGTGAAGTGGTGGCAGGTGCTGCACCCCTTGGACATCCCGGCCATGACGGCGTGCTTCTTGTGGTCGAAACGCACCGGAACGTAGAGGTCCTCGAGCCCGTCGAGGATGACCACGTCCGGCCCGAGGTCGGGGGAAAGGGCGGCGGAGAGGCCAAGCCGGGGACACGCCGTCAGGCACGGCGCCTGCCGGCTCGGTTCCGGGCAGGTGTGGCACCGCGAGCATGCCGTCTCCGAGGCTGCCGCCGGGGGCGGCGCCGGAGCGGTGGAGAGAGCGAGCGGCGCCGGCGCCGATGCCAGAAGGGCCGCGACCACGATCGGCGCGGCCCTCATGCCGACCACCGCCCGATCGAGGAGGGTGGCGCCACGCGCACCTGCCGTGATCCCGTGGGCTTCTGCTGCGGTGGCTGGCCCTCGGCAGGCAGGACCGGCAACACCGAGACCAGTACGCGGTAGAGCAACAGGAGCCCGGAGATGAAGGCCACCGTGATGGCGACCTCTCCGACGCTGGGGACGTACCGCCTGACGGCGTACAGCGGCGTGAAGGCGGTGAGGAACACGTTGAACCGGTTGAACGCAACGCCGAGCACTACCAACGCGGCCGCCGCAAAGAGGAGGCCGGGACGGCGCCGCACTCGCCTCGAGAGCAGCATCAGCAGGGGGATCGCCACGCCGAGGCCGATCTCCAGGAGGAAGATCAGCGAGGCCGCGCTGCCGTCTGCGAGACGCGGCACGGCGCCGCGGATCGTCACGTCGGCGACCTTGAACGCCAGGTAGACGAACAGCAGAACCGGGATGACCCTGGACAGGGGGGCCAGCAGCTCCATTTCCGGAGCTCTCCCGAACACCCTCGCCGCAACCAGCGACTCGAAGACCACCATCGCGAACCCGACGGCGATCGCCGACAGCAGGAAGAGCAGCGGCAGGATCGGGGTCCACCAGAGCGGGTTCATCTTGCTCGGCGCGAGGACCATGAGGGTGCCGAGCGAGGACTGGTGAAGCGTCGAGAGGACGACGCCGAGGACGATGAAGACCGACATCACGCGGCCCAGGGTCCGGTCGAAGAGCCGCAGCGCGCCTTCGACGGCGCCGTCCAGCAGGCTCAACGGCCCGGGAAGCCTCACCCTGCCCGCGAAGCGCTCGACCACGATCGGCATCAGCTCGATGTACAGCACCGTGAGGTAGGCCATCACGCACATGGCCACCTCGAACAACGCCGAGTGGCCCGACCACATCGAGGGCAGCGCCGGGTGCCATATGTTGTAGTAGCGGCCCAGGTCCATGACGATGCCGAAGGCCACGAACGTGTAGCCGAGGACAGCCGTCAGCAGCGCCGACCGGGTCAACGCCTCGTACCTGCGGCGGTGGAAGATGTGGACGAGTGCGGCGGTGGTGAAGCCACCGGCGGAGAGCGCGACCCCGGTCGCCACGTCGATGGCGATCCAGATCCCCCACGGGAACCGGTCGTCGAGGTGCGTGACCGCGCCGAGGCCGGAGGTGAAGCGCTCCCATGCGAACACCATCCCGACGGCAACGAGCCCGAGGAGCACCAGCACCCCGGGCGTCAGCAGCGGCTTGCGCACCGGCGCGGCACCGTGCCCGGTCACGGTTTGCGGCCCTCCCGAGGCGGCGGCTCCTCCCCGTCCGGGCGAAACAGCCGCGCGATCACGGTGAGCGCGCCGAACAGGGCGAGCGGTGGGATGAAGTCCCTGAACACGCCGTGCTGGAGCGACTCCGTCAGGCGTGGGGGAGCCGTGTCGCCGAGTGTCGGGAACCCGAGCTCTGCGAACGGGACGCCGGAGAGGTAGAGCCAGGACGTCCCGCCGACCTCGCGCTCACCGTAGACGTGGTCGGCATACCTCCCCGAGCCGCCGGAGATCCGCCGGTGAGCGAGCGCGAGGAGCTCGCTCCGCCGGCCGAAGGTCAGGCACTGGGGGGGGCAGATCTCCACGCAGGCCGGCACCTTCCCCTCCTGCGAGATCCGCTCGTGGCAGAACGTGCACTTGCGTACCTGGGGCGATGTCGCGTTGAAGTACTCGTACGCCGGCACCTGGAACGGGCACACGACCATGCAATAGCGGCACCCCATGCACCGCCACGCCGCGTAGGTGACGGCGCCATCCGGTTGCTTCTCGAGCGCGCTGACGATGCAGGCGGAGCAACACGCCGGGTCGTCGCAGTGCATGCACTGCGCCTTCACGAACACGGGCTTGCCGGCTTCCCCGGCGCCGGGGAAGCGATTGACGATCGTGTAGTGTGAGGCGTCGGGCCGGCGCAGCGACGCGAACACGGAGGTGTCCTCGAACGCCGGCACCGGCACCGCCGGGAGGTGGTTGACCTGATTGCAGGCCCACTCGCACTTGCGGCAACCGATGCAGGCAGTGAGGTCGACGAGGACGCCGAAGGGGTCGGCGGCTCTCTGCGCCACCGAGGCCGCCGACGGTCGCAATGCGACCTGGGTGGCGCCGGCAGCGGCAATCGACGCGAGGATATCCCGACGACTCAGCTCCACGATCTCCTCCTCCCGTTGTGCTGGGATCGAAAGAGACACTCACCGGCTCTCAATGAGCCGATGCCGGTTGTCGACGCGCCAAAAAGACCTCGTTGGTGACCGGCGCCCGTGCCGGGCCGTGGCGATGCAACCCGTCGTGACTTGACCAGAACTCTAGCACGAATAGCCACCGTCGGCCCTGCCACTGCGGCAACCTGCTGCTGCGCCGCCGACCGGCGGCACCAGGACCCGCTGCGGCGCATGGAGTGGCCAGCGAGCGCGAGTCGTGGATCGGCGCCCGAACAGCGTGTTACGCGGCGGGCGGGGACGGGCGCCGGAGCAGGCGAGGCGCGAGGATGAGCGCGGCCCCGTAGGCGGCGAACGACAGGACGAGCGTGGCCGGGCGCCCCTGAGGCACGTCCTGGGCCAGGAGCTTGAGGCCGCCGAGCGCGAGCACCGGGTAGACGAGCCGGACCAGCTCCTCCCTCCCGAACCGCCGCCCGGCCGCGGCGAGGCCGAGCGCCGTGGCGGCGAGGACCGTGCTGCGCAGCGTGGCCATCGCGGCCGGATCGGGTGCGCCCTCGTGGAGCGGGAGCAGGCTTGCGCCGGCGAGCACGAGCGCCCCTCCGACCCCGAGCGCCGCGACGACGGCGACCGCCAGCTCCGGGAGCCGGGCGGGCCACGGAACCTCGCGGCGGCGGCCCAGGGCAACGAGCGCGGTGTAACAGGCGACGGACGTCGCGAGGGCAAGCCAGACCGCGGCGGGGACCTCGCCGCCCGCCGGGGCCGATGTCCCAACGAACGCCCCGATCGCGAGCGCCAGCAGGCCGGACCCGACGCCGGCCGCGAGGAGGTAGGCGGCCGCATGGGCGCGGATCACGACGCGATCGAGTCTGCACCCGAGGACCGCGCCGCCCACGGCCAGTCCGCACCACACCGCCGACCGCGTCGCGGGCGCCGCCACCAGTGGCGTCCCTGCCAGCACCAGCACGAGCGCGAGCGAGCTGTAGAAGACGTAGTTGACACCGTGGCCTACGCGGCCGGCCGCTCCCGCCTCCGCGATCAGGTAGCAGGCCGCGCCCGTTGCCAGCGCCGCGACCCCGAGCACGATCCCGCCGGTGCCTGTCGCCCGCGCCACCTCGGTCGCACCTCCGAAGCCGACGAGCAGGGCAGCGACCGTCTGGGTCGCCTCGAAGACGCTGGCATTGCGGCGGCGCGCCAGCGTTCGCACCGCGAACGTCGCCAGGTACGCGACGAGCAGCGCGAGCGCAACCGCCTCGACGGCGGCTGAGGAAAGCTCGCGGTACGCCTCGGGCGGTCCGCCGGCCTGAGTCACCAGCGCGACGGCCTCGGCCACGACGAGGTCGGCGACGAGCGCCGCCGTCCAGCTGAGTCCGAACCACCGGCGCGCGTAGGCGAGCCAAACGGTGGCCACGCCGAGCGCCACCAGCAGCGCCGAGAACACGGCGATCGCCTGGGTGGCAGCTACCAGGGCCACTGCGGTCGCAAGGGCGGCGACAGCGGCGGCCCACGCGAGCGCCGCGAGGGAGCGGCGCCCGGCCACCACGAGGCTGCCGCCGGCGACGACCGCCAATACGGCCGCAGCGGCCGGCGGGGACAGCACCTTGAACTTCGTCGCCGCCTCCCACACGAGTGGGAAGGCGATGATCGCCGCGGTCACGCCGTGAACCTCGGCGCTCCAGCGCTTCCCCGCCGCACCGGCCCGGTCGGCGAGCGCGAGCCACATCCCCGCATACACGAGGCCGGCGGCGAGGCCACCGGCGAGCGGCAGCGTGCCGGCATCGGTGAGGGCGCGCAGCAGCCACGCTCCGCCCAGCACCAGGAACACGCGGCCTAGGAGGGGGAGCACCGTCGCCGCGGTCGCCGGCGCCACGCCTGGCGCGGCGGTCGCTTCGGCCGGGGGCGCGGTGGGCGGGTCGGCGGCGACCCCGCTTCGCGCGCCGCGTTCGAGCGCGGCGAGGCGGCCGGAGACGTCCTCGAGAGCCCGGGCCAAGCCCTCGAGCTTCGCCTCGACCCGTGCGAGCCGATCCTCCATCTCTCCCCCCTTCGTGCGATGTCGTTGCGGCGCTACGTTGCGGGGAGTATAGCGTCGGTGCGGGTGGCCACCCGGTTGGTTCGCCCCACTCACCGGTCCGAGGCGGGTGTGGAGGGGCGACTACCGCGCGGCGGGAGGCAGCGCCGTCGCCCGCTTGATGTAATCGAGCCTCGGGAAATTGCGTTCGAGGTAGCGGTTGCCCATCTCGAACAGCGGCGCCTGCCGTCCGGCGCGGATGCCGCTTCCCGCCGCCTCGCCGTACTCCGCGTCGAGCGCATCGGCCACGCCCATCCCCTCGACGACGATTCCGAACGGCACGAACGGTTCGGCGTCGTGGGTCGCGGAGTTGTCGCGAAGGTTGATGAACACCTGGGTCGTTCGTCCGTTGGGGACCGCGAAGGCGAACGCGACGGTGCCGCGCACGTTCGATTCGCGGCGCCGGTCGTCCGGGAACGTCCGTGTCCGCCACGCGTTCGAAATTCGCGGGTCGCCGTTGATGCCGAACTGCGCCCAGCGTCCGCGGATGACGCGGAAGAAGCGCGCGCCGTCGTAATAGCCGGCCCGTACGAGGTTGTAGAACCGGTCCGCGCCGTGCGGCGCCCAGTCGCGGTGCACCGCGATCACGATCGGTCCCTTGCTGGTTTCCAGGCGCACGTCGAACATGGCGGGCGCGCGGACGTTCATCTCCGGCGCGTCAGGATGGAGGAGAAGCGGCGATGTCGGAGGAGAAACCCGCCTCGGGTCGGATGGGACGCTCGCACACGACGACAGGAGCAACGCACACGCCAGAAGCGGCAACAGCCTCGGTCCCGGTCTCATCGCGGTTTCAGTTCCGCGCCGTTTCCTTCAGTAACCGCACCAGATACTGCTTCCAAAGCACCGCCTTGGTGTGGCTGCCGTGACCCACGGTCTGGTCGCTGGCGGGGATCACGACCGCCTCGCCCTGTTTCACCTTCTTGACCTCGCGCTCGAGCACGCCAAGCTCCGGCGGGTTGATCAGATCGTCCGCGGAGTTGACGGCGAGCAGCGGCGCGGTGATCTTCCCCAGCTCCGGCCCAGGGTCGTAGTCGCGCGACGCGGCGACGGCGTACATCACGTCGTTGGCGTCGAGGGTCGCCATGGCGTGGGCGACGTAGCGGTCTAGGAGTTCGTCGGACCTCGCCAGCGTGGGCGCCTCGCGCATGCGCAGCACCGAGTTGCTGCTCACCAGGTAGAGCATCTCCGCCGCGACCCGCAGGCCCGCCGGCTGGGCGCGATAGTCCCCGTTCTCCCAGTCCGGACAGTCGCGGATCGCGTCGATGACGACCCGCCGCCAGACGCGGTTGCGCCCGGAGATCTGCGTGGGCAGGCTGGCCAGCGGCATCAGCGCGTCCATGAACTCCGGGTGGATCTCGCCCCACAGCCAGGTGTGCATCCCGCCCATCGAGGTGCCCATGACCAGGCGGAGGTGGTTCACCTGCAGCCCCTCGGTCAGGAGGCGGTACTGCGCCTCGACCATGTCGATGTAGCCGTACTTCGGGAACCTCGCGTGGAGGCCGTCGCTCGGCTTGCTCGACCGCCCGTGGCCGATGTTGTCCGGGATGACGAGGTAGTCGCGGGTCGCGTCGAGGGGTTGGCCCTTGCCGAAGAGTTCGCCGGCGAACTCGGGCCGCAGGAACTGCGCGGCGCTCCCCGTCGTGCCGTGCAGGATCAGGACGGCGTTGCGGACGAGGCCGTGCGCGTCGCGCCGGGGTGCGCCCAGCGTCACGACGTGCATGCGGAGCTCAGGCAGCGATTCGCCGGACCGAAAGCGGAAATCGCGGAGGACGACGTCGGTCTCGACGGGCGGGGGATAACCCGCGGCAAGGGCGCCCGCCGACGCGACTCCGAGCAGCAAAGGGAACAGGTGTGCGGCGAGCTTCAGCCTGGGGTCAGCGTGTCTCATGGTCGGCCTGCCTGGATCCCCGATGGCGGAGCCCATCGGATCGGTGACGCCTCAACGTGGAAAGCTCCGTTCTCGCACGGCTTCATCATAGGGCATCGGCAACGCCTTCGACGGCGTCGCGGGGCGGCGACGACCGGGTCGCCGGCCGCGTCTCGCGCCACGGCCGTGGCGCGGGTTTTCTCCTCGCCGTCACCGCGAGATCGGGGCCGGCGGTGACGGAGGACCCTGGACCTCGTTGGCGGCCTGGTAGACGAGGCGGTAGGCGAACTTCCCCTTTCGCGGCGGGTGGACGTCCGCCACCTCGGTGGCGGTCGTGGGTCCGGCGATGAAGAACCACCCCACCTCCCCCTCCACCTGCCGCTCGACCACCACCGCGAGGCCGGCCGGCGGCGCCGCATAGGTGATCGCCACCCGCGGGAACGGCTCCTCCACCAGCTTCACCGCGGGTGCGGGCGGCTGCGGGAGGTCGGGGCTTCCCACCTTGACGGCCACCGGACGCGACGGCTCGCTCCGGTTGCCTGCCCCGTCCACGGCCAGCAGCCGGTAGACCACCTGCTGGCCGGGCTCGACGAGTGCGTCCTCGAAGCGCCGCGCGCTCCCGGGCAGCGGGTCGCCGACGGCGATCCCCGGGTCGGACGGCGAGGAAGCGCGCAGCACGAGCATCTGTGCGGTGTCCGCGTCCGGCGGGGCCGGCACGAACGTGAGCGTCACCTTGCCCCCGGCGCCGTCGGCCGAGGTGATGCGCGGTGGTCCGGGGGCAACGGTGTCCGGCAGCTTCGCCTCGACGACCGCGCTCGGCAGGCTCTCCTGGTTGTCGAAGGCGACGGCCACGACCCGGTACCGGAGCGTGCCGCCGGGGCTCGTCCCCACGAAGTCGTCGTACAGCGGCTCCGGCGTCACGCGCGAGTTCAGGTTCACCCATTCCGACGCGCCTGGCGCCTGGCGCTGCACGAGGTAGCCGGCGACCTCGAACGGGACGGGGTACCACGTGACCCGCACGCGCGACGACCCGGCGTCGATCTTCACCCCGGTCACCTGTGGAGGGGCGAAGGCGTTGCGAGGCAGCGCCATCGCCGAATCCGAGGGCGGGCCGAGGTCGTCGCGCGGCCCCATCGCCTGGATCCGGTAGAAGTAGGGCGAGCCGCCGCGGAGGTCGGTGTCCGCGTAGAGCCCGATACCGGGCGCGAGCACCTGCGGCGTGATGACGGTGTACGGTCCGCCGGCCAACGTGCTGCGGGAGATCACGAACCCCTTGGTGTGCGGGTTGGTCGCCGGGCTCCAGTTGAGCGTCGCCGCGTTGACGCCGCCCTGGGCGCGCAGGTCCTTCGGCGGGTCGAGGGCGGCGAGGTCCTTGACGTAGTAGCGGAGCTCGATCCACTGCGAGCCCTGCCCGAGCACGTCCACGCTCTGGACGCGGTACACGGCCTCCGCCTCGCCGGGAGCGTAGTGGTCCACGTAGAGCGGCTGGCCCGCCGTCCTCTTGCCTCCCACGACGATGGGGCGCGGGGTGCGCAGCCCGACCTTCCCGGTGGGCCCAAGGCGCTCGACGGTGTACCCGACCACCGGCGGGTCGGAGTCGGCGGGTGCGTCCGCCCAGGTGAGCCCGACGCCGTCGCGCGACGTCGTGGCCTCGAGCGAGCTCGGCGGCGGGGGAGGGGGCGTCGCCTTCGTCGGATCGACCTCGCGGGAGGTGAACGAGCCGGTGGCGCTGCCGGCGGCGTCAAGCGCCGTCACGCGGTAGCGGCACGGCCGGGTCCCCGGTTGGGCGTCGGTGTAGCGGACTCCGAGAGCTCGCCCGAACCCAAGGTCGGTCGCGGCCGAAAGCCCCATCACGATGATGGCCGCCTGCTGCTGATCGGCGGGGAGAGTACTGTGCCCGAGTTGCTCGTCGAACATCCGGATCGCGTTGACCTCGGTATCGCCGAGAGTCGAGAGCGCTCCGGTGTTCTGGCCCGGCTTCAGAGCCCCGGCCAAAACCGTCGCCTCGCCGCCGACCACGCGCTCGAGACGCCAGCCGCCCGCTGGCCACGTGGGTCCGTTGGGCAGCCAGAACACCTCGACGGTGCCCGTTTGGGTCGCCCCCGCCCAGACCACACCCGGCGCGCCGGTTGAGGCCGCCGCGTCGTGGGACCATGAGGCCAGCGCCAGCGGGAGAAGCGTCATCAGCACGAGGAATCGTCGTTTGCCGTTCATAGGGAGAAGTCTCCGCACACCTCTGGGTTCCAGAACGGGATCGGGATCTCAACACAGGCGTGACAGCCGATCGAGACCGGCGGTGCCGAGAAGTTGATCCCGGCTGTGACACCGGTTCCGACGCACGCGCCGAATGCGCACACCTCCGCCTGCAACCCCGCGTTGGCGTGGCCGAAAATCGCCGGCGCCGGCGTGATCCCGAGGCCCGCATCCGCCCACCCCTTGACGTGGCCGATGCTGCACCCGAGGTAGATCGACATCGAGCCGCCGATCTCGAGCCCTTTGTTGCTGAGCATCAGGTAGGAGTCCACGTTGCCGATGGTCATGATCGTTGCCTTGATGCGCGGGCCCGCCTTGGCGCCGGCGTTGATGTACCAGTCGCCGCTCCCGAAGTGGAGCGCGACCGCCGCGGTCGCCTCGCTCGAGCCGAGGTCGAACTTCACGACCCCGTCCAGGAGGTCGAGGCCGCCCCAGAGCTTGCCGTCGAAGTCGCCGTTGGCCCACTGGAAGTAGCCAGCAAAATCGCCGTTCCCGTTGTGCTGGTTCTTGAGCAGCCAGGCGTGGAAGTCCATCCGCGCCCCGACCGACGGGCTGATGGTGAGGTCCCCGTCGAGCGTGAACACGAACCCGCTGTCCGGGGAGCCGACCCTCATCCCCGCCATGAACATGAAGTTCCCCGAGAAGTCGGGCTGCGCGTCCTTGATGCTCGCCGCGTTCTTGAACGCCGTGATCGGGAAGTTGTAGCCGAGGCCGCCGCGCACCATGTACAGGTTGAGCACCGGCGGTACCAGCGGCGTGCCGGACGGTCCGAGCGGGTACTCGGCGCGCGTCAGCCAGAAGCTCTTGCCGTTCTCGTAGCCGAGGAGGAACTCCGCCTTGATCGGCGGGCCTCCGAACATCGCCAGGTCCACGGGCCCATAGAAGCGGGTGTCCTGGGCGCCCTCGTAGTGGGGGCTGATGTTGGCCTGCAGCGCGGGCGAGCCGGCGGGGAACGAGACCTGCACCCCGAACGGCGAGGTGACGGGGCCGGAGCCCGCGTACTCCTGCCCGGGCCGGGTGATGTCGTAGTTGATCTGGGCCTCCGCCGCCGGCAGCGTCACCGAGAGGTGCGTCGTCACCTTCACCGCGAAGTGCAGGCGCCCGGTGCCGCTCGTCGCGGCGGTGAGCGTCACGGAGTTGAGGTCGAGCGGCGTGTCGCCGAGCATGGAGTGGCCCGAGAGCGCGATCGTCGCGGCGGGGGCGCCCTTCTCGAAGTACGCCCTGCCGTCGAAGCCGAAGAACATCCCGTCGGCGGTGAACGCCGTGAGGTGCTTCCCCTCGGCCATCAGGTCGAAGTCGGTGTCCGCGCGTACGGCCCACCCGACGTTCTCTTCCTGGGTGAAGAAGAGGTGGTCCGCCTTCATCGAGATCCGGTTCGGGGGGTCGTTGTACTGCTGGAGGGCGGCGGAACCGAGGAACGGGAAGCCGATCCCGGCGGAGCTGCCCCCGCCCGACTGCAGCTTGGCGTCGCCGCCGAACTCCGTCTCGGGCCAGGGGACGTGCACCTTCATGTTCTTGTAGAGCGCGTCGAACGTGCCGCCGTGCGCGACGACCTGGATCGCGTTGAAGGCGACCCAGCCCTCGCCGATGTTCGCCTTCCACGGTTTGGTCGTGACCGCCCCGCACATCCCGGAATCCACGATCCCCCAGTCGGTCACGCTCTGCTCGTACGCGCCGCCCTGCCCGACCAGGTCCATCGTGTAGGGGGTGAGCGTCGCGTTCCCCAGGTGAACCCCGACCCACGACGCTCCGCCGCCGCCCCCGCACTGCGACGACGCCGCGTCGCCTTCGGAGCGGCTCCAGTCGAGGCGCACGTCGTCGGAGCGGATCGCAAAAGCGCTCCAGCCGATCAGGACCTCGGGCAGTTTCTCGCCGGCCTTGTACCAGTTGCCCTCGAAGAGCCCGGGTCCGCTGCCGGTCACGGGCGCCGTGACGCCCTTCCACTCCGGCGGACGTTCCACGGCCCCGGGGATGCGGAGCGTGGTGTCCTTGGGCTGGAGGTCGAACGTGGCGTCGAGTTCGGTGGCGGTCCCGGCCTCTCCCGTCAACCGCGAGAGCGTGCCCTGCAGACCGGGCCCGTCGATGACGCGATCGGGCGACACGTCGAGCGTGCCCTTCACGACGTCCTCAAGGTCGGGGACCTCCCAGCCGGAGAACGTGACCTCGACCGCGTGCTTGCGGGCGCTCGTCGAGTCCTTGGTGAGCGGCAGCATCAGCACGCCCTTGCCGGAGAACGTCGTCCCGTCGTGGGTGAGGTTGCCCTCGAGTCCGGAGATGCGGAACTCGCCGAGCTTGGTGGGGAAGACGAACACGCACGGTTGCCCGGCTTCGCCGCCGACGACCTGATACGGCTTCGGCTCCGAGGCGACGAACAGCGGCTTGCTCTTCAGGATCCTCACGCCCGCGAGCAACGCGTCCGCGGCCGGCTGCAGCGACACGAACGCCGGCACGCCCGCTCCCCCGAGCCGGCCGGGGGCCATGACGCTGACCTTGACCGGGCCACCCGAAGTGCCGCCACCGCTGCCGAGGATCGCCTTGGCGACCACGAGGTCGGATGGGCCGGGCTGGTTGCCCTGCAGCGCATCGGTGAGGACGCGCGTGGCGAATGTGATGTTCGCGACCGTCGGCTCGGGAACGACCTCCGCCTCGGCCGTGACCTTGTGCAGCCCGATCTTCTCGACGCTCAACGGGTCGGAGTCGAGCGTGACCTCGGAAAGCACCGGCGGCGGCCACGTCCGCGGGTCGCGGGCGAGGTCCTTGGCCTGCTCCGAGGGGCCGATGTCCTTCTCCTCGGTGGAGAACGGCACCCCGTCGAGCGTCCAGGTGATCCGCACCTTGCCCTTGCCGTAGTAGCGGAGCGTTGCCTGCGCCGTGAGCGACTCGTCGCAGTCGCTGACTTTGACGGGGGCCGGTCCGGCCACCATCAGCGCCGCCGGCTGCGGCGTCGGGCGCACGCCCCGTCCGCGCTTCGCGGTTTCGGGCTCGTGCCCAGGGAAGCTCGTGACCGCGATCGAGTCGAGGTGGAGCGGACCGCTCGCCCGGGTGTCCTCGCGGTTGGTGATCGTGAGCGTGTTGCAGTACAGCATGTAGGCGCGCTTGATGATCTCGGAGGACGAGAGCGTCCATGACGCCAGCGTCGCCTTGACGCTGCGTTGGCCGATCAGCTCGCCGCCCGCGCCCGTCGCGCGCAGGGTGTCCGACGACCCGCCCGAGGCGGCCGCCCGTCCCGGCGTGCTCCCTGCCGGGAGCTTCCCGCCGGGGGCCGGCAGCGATCCGCCGGCGCCCGCCGCGAACGTGAGGAGCGCGGCGTACGGCGAGCCCTGCGGGCCGTCGATCGCCATCGCGAGTTGGGCCGGCTCGACGTGCTGCGCGTCGGCCTCGGAGAGCTGGAAGAACCGGATGATGAACGTGCCCGTGCGGTCGTACGAGTGCCGCAGCGAGCCGGGGGACGGGCTTTGCCCCTTGGGGTTCGGCAGCTCGATCTTCACGCCGCGGCCCCACGCCATCACCGGGTCCTTGCTCTCGGCCGGGAAGGCGGTGCGGACCGCCTCGACGGTGCCGTCGCCCCAGTCCACGAACAGGGTGTCGAAGTCGAGCTGGGCGATGTTGGTCTTGAACTGGCTTCCCGGCGCCGCCTCCATCGTCGTCTTGGGGTGCGTGGCCCACGGCGAGAACGACAGGTCGAACTCCCCCGACAGGCCGAAGACGTCGCCCGGGTAGTTGTTCGGGTCGATCCTCGGGATCTTCGTGCGACCGACGACGTCGTACACGACGTCGCCGTTCTCGTCGAGGACCTTCTTGTCCGAGAGGGGGTCGAGGTTGAGGCTGCCGCGCGTGGACTTGCCGCCCGGGCAGTCGATCCCCGTCGGGTCGTTAGGGATGCGCAGCGGCCAGCGGTCGGAGAGCTCCACCTCCATGTGGATCTTGCCGTCCGCCTCGGCCTTGGGGATCTCCTGGCCCGCCCGCACCACGACGCAGTCGGGGTCGTAGAGCTTGAAACCGGCGACTTCCCACAGGAGATCGGCGCCCGCGGTCGGGTCGATCTGCATCGCGACCAGAGGCGCTTTCGCCTGCACGCCGGCCTGCTGCCCCAGGGCGGGCCCGGCCTTCTTCGACGTGACGAGGCCCGCCTGGGACTTCGCCTGGGCCTGCATCTGGAGCTGCGCCGCCGACGCGGGCGCCTCCTGCCCGAGCGCCTGCTTTCCGACGCCCTCGGCCGAGACGGCCCAGTCGGCCGCCGTGCGGACGCTCGTGAATCGGCGCGAGACCTTGGGGAGCAGCTCGGCGAGGAAGGCGGCGTCCGGGCGGAAGTACCGCGGCACGAAGCTGAAGGAGACGTTCCCGACATGGATCGCCTGGCTGCCCAGCCGCCGCGTCACCAGGAGTTCCCCGGTCTGCTTGTCGTAGATGCGCAGCTCGAAGTAGTCCGCGGTCCCGGGGCTGCTCTCGCGCCACTGGAACGCCGTGTCGTCGTCGAGGAGCGGATAGCCAACGTCCTGCCACGCTCCCTCCATGATCTCCTGCCGGCCCCACTTGGGCTCCTCGAGCTGGAGCTTGGCCTTGACGAACGTGAGTGTCGTCACCTTCGCGCACAGCGCCTTCTTCGGAACGACGATCGGGACGAGCCCGATCATGACGCCGCCCGGACCACGGTTGCTGCCCTCGCGGTTGCTCGCCTCGGCCACGCGCTTCCCCGGGAGCGCGCCGGGCCCCACCTGAACTTTGACCCTGGCCTGCGTGGGGAGCGTGAAGATCGGCGTCCCGATGAGCATGACGTCCCGGCCCAGCGAGATGTCGGTGTCGAGCGTGAGGTTCTTGCCGGTCAGCTCGAGGTCATACACCTTCCCCGGCAGGAGGGTGTCGGGCTTGACCACGTCGATCCGCGGCCCCTCGACTCGCTCCGTAGGCCTGGGTGGCAGAATCGCGAGCTCGAGCGTCGCCGCGTGCGGTCCCGGCGCCGAGGGCGAGTTGCCGGTGAACGTCGCCTGCACGGGCCCGGGAGATCGCCTCCGGCTCACACTGACAGTGACGCGCTGCGAGGCCTGCGGGGAAGAACCCCCGGCAACTCCGGCCACTCCCGTCCGGCCGAGCTGAAGCGGGAAGCTCGGGGGCGAGAACGAGAGCCCGGCGATCTGTGGTGCGGTCACGTAGACCGTCCCCGAGAAGCCGTTGAGGGCGTGGGCCCCGATCATGACGTCGACGGTCTCGCCCGCCGCCGCCGAGGCCCTGGCGGGGATTGCGCTGAGCTCGTAGTCGGGCGCAGCCGTCACCGAGACCGTGACGGGCACGGTCTTGGGCGCCCCGGAGCTCGGCTGGAACGTGAACGTGAGCGTGAAGGCCGTGTTCGCCGCCGCCTGGCGGCCGACGTCGATCGCGAACGTCGCGGGCCCGTACGCGGGGGCTGCGACGTCCACGCTCGCCGGCGTCACGCTCACGCCCGCGGGCGCCCTGGACACGCTGATCGTCATCTTGCGGGCCGCGAAGCACGGACTGGGCGTCAAACTCGCCGTCACGGTGCGGGCGCCGCCCATCGCCTGGACGGTCATCGAGCCTGGAGTCACCGATGGCGTGAACTCCGCCCCCCCGACCTCGAGGTGGAGCTCAGCGCGCGAGTCGACGCCCGCGCCCGGGTCGGTGGCCCTCAGGGTCAAGGTGTACGTTCCCTCGTGGCCGGCATCGGCTCGAACCGAGAAAGGCGACGTTTGCGCCGGCGGCAGCGTCCCCGGCGTCAGTTCCCCGGGGGTGACGGTGATCCCCTGCGGCACCCCTTCCCAGCGCAGCCGCGGCTTGCCCTGGTACCCGCCGATCGGGGAGAGGGCGACTGCGTCGTCGGCGGTTTCCCCGGCGCACAGCGAGATCGCCGATTTCCTGAAGGCGATCCCCACGTCCCCGCACCCGCCGACCCTGACCTCGAGGTCGGCGGTCTTGCTGATCCCGTGCCTGGGGTCGGCGACGGTGAGGGTCAGAACGTACCGTCCGGGGGCCGCCCCCGTGGCCTGCACGTTGAACGCCACCGTCTGATCCGGCGGCAGGGCAGCCACGCTGAGCTCGCGCGGGGTCACCGTGATCCCGGCCGGCACGGTGCTCCAGTGCGCCGAGGGCCTCCCCTGATACCCCGCCAGCGACGTGAAGGTGACCGCATCCTCGACGGCGACGCCGCCGCACAGGGCGACGGGCGCCTTCCGGAACCTCACGCCGATGTCTCCGGCGGCGACGACCGTGAGCGTGATCCTCGCGCTGCCCACGGCGAACGTCCCGTCGGAAATCGTGATGTCGTACTGGCCTGGCCGGGCTGCGGCCCCGGCGACGAACCTGAAGCTGGTCGCCGCGGCCGTGGGCGCGGCCAGCAAATTCGCCACCGACCCCTGGTAGTGGTACGTGACCGGGCCCGGCGAGGTGGTGACCCCGGCCGGCAGGGTCCGGAAGAGGAGCGTGCCGTTCCCGGGCGCCGACTGTTGGGCGAGGCGGAGGTTGACGGTGACCGGGTTGCTCTGGTGACCGACGAGAACCGAAACCTGCGCAGGGCTGACGGTGAGCGCCGGCGGGGGTGGTGTTGCGATCTGCTGCGCGCGCGCCGTCCCCGTACCGGCCGCGAGCGCCGCCGCGCCGAGGACGAGGATGACTCGGGCTCTCCTCGCGCCTGCGCGTGCACCTCGATTCGACCCGACCGGCCTGCGGACGGCATCGTCGGAGCGGCGGCCGTGCGTAACGGCACCGTCATGAGAAGGGTGGAGCATCCTGGCGAGGCGGTTGGGAGCGGTCACGTCCTACCTCCGCACGATCTGGGGGAGCATGTTCATCGCAGACGGGGTGCCCACCGGCGCCCCGGGCGGCGGCGCCATCGGATCCGGCATCGGTTGGCTCATGGCGCCCTCGCCGCTGCTCGCCGAGCTCGCGCCCCACTGGATGTTCACGACAAGGCCGAGCCGACGCTGGAACCCCGGGGTCGGCTGGCCGGTGATCTGCGTCCGATTCCACGCACCGGTGAACTGCAGCGAGGCGTACGACCCGATGCCGGGCGGGGTCCAGGTGATCGCGAGCTGGTACTGCCACGTCTTGGTGGTCGTGGAGGTGAGGCTGCTCTCGCCCTTGTTGAACGCCACCTGCGGCTGGAGGGCGAGCTTCAGGGAGGCGATCGTCCAGTTCGGCTGGATGGACAGCAGCGTCTGGTCGTTGCGCCCCACCGTCGCGCTCCCCTCGGTGCGCGTGAACGCGGCCGTCCCGAACAGTCCGAACGGAGGCACGATCTGGCCTCCCGCCGTGAGCGTCCCGCCCTTGGTCGTCATGCTGGCGTCGGGCATCACCGAGTTGGTGACGTTCTGGTAGGTGAGCGCCTGCGAGACGCTGAGGGCTCCGAGCATCTCCGAGAGCGAAGCGTTGGCGCCCCACATCCGGTTGTCGGTCTTGGGGAGCTGATGAACGGTGTCCGCGTCGCCCGTGTTCGTGGTGACGTTGGCGCCGAGCTGGAACATCACCTTCTGGCTGAACGCCGTGTTGAGCTGCACGACGGCGCCGCTCTCCCGCGCCGAGGGGCTCACCGAACCCGACGTGTCGCCGCCGCGGATGTGGCGCAGCTGCAGGGAGACCGTCGTCAACCCGAAACCCTTGGTCAGCATGAGATCCGCGCCCTCGCGGTCGGCGACGCCCCCGACCGTGAAGCCGCGGTTCGCGGGGTTGACGAAGTTCGCCTCGGTCCGTCGCAGGTTGAACGCGTAGCTGAACGTGCCCTGAGTGCCGGTGAGGCCGAGCCGATACGCATTACCCTCGCGCTCGGTCTCCGTGCTGCCGGGGTTCGGGGTGAACTTGCCCCTCGCGGCCTCGAACAGGATGCCGAACGCGGGGGATGCCCCGATGCGGCCGAAGATGCCGTAGAGCGTTCCTTCCCCGCCCGCCGAGTTGAACCCCGCCTCGTCCACGGTCTTCAACCCGATGGCACGGATCTGGACCGCCTGCAGGGATGACGGGGTCTCGAGAGCCACGGCGGTGACCTTCTGGTTCGGCCCGAAGCTCCCGGCCGACACGCCGACCGGCTGGTTGCTCGGGGAGTAGTAGACGGAGGCCACGGGGCCGGGGGTGGAGAGGATCGCCTCGGCGCCGCCGCGCGCCACCCCGGTGGTCATCAACTCCGAGCCCTCGACGAACTTGGGCGCCGCGTAGCCGACGGCCAGTTGCTGCTGGTAGCCGCCCTCGGTCGCGCCGAAGTTGGTCAGCCAGTTGCGGCTCTGCTGCACGGTCCGGTTGGGCGCCTGGAGGTCGTGGCTGACGGCCATGTCCCCTGTCGCCTTCGCCGAGAGCGTCCCGTTCGAGAGGTCCCCCTGGGCGGAGAACTGCGTCAGTACGTTGTCAGGTTGCGTCTTGGGGTCCTCCTTGACGAACGTGATGCCGCCCTGGAGACCGAGCTGCCAGTCGCCCCGCACCGTGGAGGGCGCCTTCTCCGGGGTGGGAGCCGGGGTTGCAGCCGCCGGGGGAGCCTCGCCGGACCCCAGCGTCGCCGGCGGGGCCTGGGGCTGCCCTTCGAGCGCGACGTTGAAGCTCCAGCTGGTGGTCTGCCCCGAGAGGGTGAGCCGCACGGTGTGACTCCCGGAATCCAGAGGCAGCAGGCACCCGTACGTGACCGAGCCCGAGGTGATCGTGGTCACGGGCGTGACGTCGGTCCCGTCCACCAGCAGCAGCACCTCGTTCGCCTTGACGGCCCCGTTCCACTGTGCCGCGATCCTCGGTTGCGAGACGGTCACCGTGGCCCCGTCCGCCGGCGTCACACCCTGCACCGGCGGCGGAGCGGCCGCCAACATCAGCCCATCCGGGAACATCCCGCGGGCGGACCCGGAGTCCGGTCCTGCGCTGGTCTCCGACCGGCCGAGGACCCTCCCGTCCGGGCCGAACGCCGTGACCCGTACGCGGAACGCCGAACCGCCGGCCAGCGCGGTCGGCAGCACGTACTCCTGACGGGCGGTGAGCGCCGAGAAGGTCGGGGCAGGCGGACCCCCAACCGGGAAGAACTCCACCTTGTACAACACACCGGGGGAGCCGCCGCTCCACCGGATGCGGGAGCGGTGCTCCGGTCCGCCCTCATCGGGGGGGAGCAGCGAGAGGCGCACGGACTGGGGGAGCGTCGCGAAGCGCCACCTTTCGGTGGGCTCGCCACGGACCCCCCCGACGAATACGGCTCGCACGCGCCAGCGCCGAATGCCGGGGCCGATCTCGGCGAGTTGGGCCGGAGTCGGGTGCCACTCGGCGTCGGCGACGTCGAAGAACAGCGGAAGTTGGGGAAGCCCGCGCTCGACCTCGACTTCGTACCCGAACGCGCCCGGAACGAGCGACCACCGGAACACCGGCGCCTCCGCGCCGAGGATCGTCCCGTCGCGGGGGGCGTACAGGCGCAGGCCGGAGGCCTTCCGCTCGCTGCGAATCACCGCGACCTCGGCCCTGATGTCGGTGGCCGGGTTCTGGATGGCGAGCGCCAGCGTGTGGCTGCCGGTGAACGACGACGGGAGCGGGAGCCGGGCGTGGATCTCGACCGGCAACCCGCCGGCCGCGGGGATGACGAACTGATCGAACGCGACGCCGTCCAGCTGCCACGTCCCGATCACGGTGCCGGTGCCGGCGATGGCGAGCACGCCGCGCGGGTACAACGTGTCGTCGGGCCCGACGAACGTACCCGGCAGCGGGAACGTGATCGCGACCGCGGTGACCGACAGCGGCGCGCCCAACGAGTTGGCGGGGTAGACGAGGACGGTGCCCGCCGGTACCGACACGCCGCCGTCCGGGTTGCGCATCTCGAACATGGCGGGTCCGATCAGGCTCGCCTCGTTGCGCACCGAGACCCGCACCTTCGCAAGCGTGGCGCTGAGCCGCGTGGTTCCCTCCACCGTAATGGCGGCCGAGCGGGCAACTGCGGTCACACCCTCCCTGAAGTTGTCGCCGACCACGTTCAGCACCTGATGCAGCGTGCCGAGCACGAGCGCCGAGGGCGTCACCGAGAGGACGGCCGGTGGCCGCGGCAGCACCTGGAACGTGCCGACGTTCGAGCTCTGGCCGTCGCGGTTGGTGACGACCACGGTGCGGGGTCCCGGCGGGGCGTTCGGGTCGATCGTGATGACGAACTGAATCTGGCTCGGGGAGATCACACTGACCGGCCCCACGTTGATGCCGGCGCTCGGGGTGACGCTCACCGTCGCCCCCGGCAGGTAGTTGCCGCCGGTCACGGTCACCAGTTGGCTCGTAACGCCCTGGAGGAGGGTGTTCGGCGAGACCACCGCGATCACCGGCGGGGGCCTGCGGATCACCTGCAGCGAGACCGGCCCCGAATGCTGGCCGTCGGGGTTCGTCACGAGGACGGTTCGGGCCCCGACCGGCGCCGTTTCGGAGGCGCTCGCCCCGAACTGGATCTGGGTGGCGGACACCACCGTGGTCGAGTCGACCGAGACGTCCCCGCCGCTGATCGCCAGCGTGGCGCCGGGGAGGAAGTTCTGGCCGGTCAACGTGAACTGGCCCGAGGTGCCCTGCTCGATCGACGAAGGCACCAGAAGGATCGCCACGGGCGCGGGCGGAGCGGTGACGATCACGGAAAACGGAACCCGCACGAGCGGCAGTCCATCGGCGTCGGAGCCGACCAGCATGCCGGTGTACGTACCCGGCGCGGCGCCGTTGCCGAGCGTGAAGGGGAACGTGACCGGCGGAAACGACGGTGCGGTCGTGGTCCTGGCCCCGCCGGTGATGACGAACGCCGGCAGGCCGGTGAACGCGTAGCTGACCGGCGTCGCGAATCCGGGGTCGGTCGACGTCGTGACCGTGACGGCTTGAGCCGCGCCGAGGATTGCGAGCGTAAGGGGGTTGGGCATCACCGTGGCGGTGATCCCGGGCGCCTGGACCACGAGCGTCACGACGGTGGAGCCGGCGCTCGGCTTGATCACGGCGACCGGCGACGAGATCGTCGGGTCGTTCACGACGATCGGATACGTTCCGGGTGGCGTGTTGGTGGTCGTGGCGAACCGAAACGCGACCGGGATCGGGAAGCTCGCATTGCCCACCCCGAAGGAGTAGGAGACGGGGGACGGCGCCGTCGTGACCCCGGCCGGCAACCCCGCGAACTGCAGCGATGCCGTTCCAGGGCCAAACACGCTGCCTAGGGTCAACGTCACCGTGATCGGCGCGCTGGTTTGACCGGGGAACACCGATACCAACCCCGGTGCGGCCGTGACCGCCGCCAGCGCTTGAACGGAGAAACCGAGCATCACCAACAAAGCCGCGCCGAGCCGTCGAACCAGGGTCATCGCACCCCTCCACGTGTTGCAGCAGATCATCTGTGCCCGAGCGTCAACTGACCCGGGCGAGCTGCTGGAGCAGGCCACTGGGGGGCGCGCTCGCGCTTCCGCGGCCCCCCCCGGGGGGAACCGCGCCCAAGGAACGTCCTCCGTGCCCGTATGGCCAGATCGATCTCCCTGCTTTGAAATTGCGATTGCTGTGGCGATTACACCAGTGCGCGGCGGCAGGTGTCAAGCGGCGGTTCGAGAGTGACCGCGCAAAACCTGAGAGACGTCCACGTGCGCGGGCCGCCCGCCAGGCCGTCCCAGAGGGTGCCGCCGGCTGGCGGCCGCTTCCTGAAGGAGCGAACTGCGGCGCCGGTTCTGCGAGTCACACGACCGTCAGGCAGAAGGGGAGCGCGAGCGTGCGGGTCGGCGCATCCCGGGGGGCCGGGAGATGCGTCCCGTCAAACGGACCAAGCTGTTCGCGACCCGTTCGCCGGGGACGAGGAAGCGCCGCCGCGGCGACGAGGAGCTGTTGCGCCTGACCGAGCCCGTCCGGGCGAGGCCTCGTGCAGCGACGCCCGAGCGCTCAGTGATGGGTTATCGCTGTCACGCTCGCCGGACGCCGCAACTGCGCGGCGCTGCGCGAAGGGTGGATATCAGAGGAGCTGCGACGGGTCGCGAGTGCCGCGCCGACACGGGCGGCCGAAAATCCCATGCGCCGGCACCGATCGCGTTGCGGCAACGGCGGCGGAGAGGTACGCCCGGCGGGGTCCCCGCAGGGTCACTCGTGGTGGAGGGCCTCGATGGGGTCGAGGCGGGAGGCCTTCCAGGCAGGGAAGTAGCCGAAGACGACGCCGACCGTCACGGCGGCGGCCGTGGCGGCGAGCAGCGACGACGGTGGGATCGTGATCGGCCAACCCAGCGTGTGCTCGAACGCCTCCGCCCCAACGAAGCTGAGGGCGACGCCGAACACGCCGCCGACCAGGCTCAAGACGACGGCCTCGCCGAGGAACTGGGTGCGGATCGCCGACTCGCGCGCCCCGACGGCCATGCGCACGCCGATCTCGCCGGTGCGCTGCGCCACCGAGGCCAGCATGACGTTCATGATCCCGATGCCGCCCACGAGCAGCGAGACCGCCGCCACCGACACGAGCAGGTTTCCGAGGGCGTTGCTCGCCGCCAGCCGCGCCCCGAGCACCTCGTCGGGACGGCGGACGTTGAAGTCGTCGTCCGCCCCCTGGCGGATGCGGTGACGCTCCCGCAGCAGCGCCCGCACCTGGCGGATCGCGGGTTCCACCGCCTGGGGCGACACCGCCGAGCACAGGATGTCGTCGAGCCACGTCTGGAAGTGGGGCAGCAGCCGCCTCTGCGCAGCCGTGTACGGGAGGAAGACCCAGTCGTCCTGGTCGCGGCCCTCGGCCGTCTGCCCCCTCGCCGACAGCACGCCGACCACCTCGAAGAGTTGCCCCTGCATGCGGATGACCTTGCCCACCGGGTTCGCGTCCCCGAAGAGCTGCTGGCGAACGGTCTCGCCGAGCAGGACCTTGGCCGCCGCGCGGGTGACGTCGTCCTGCGAGAACGAGGAACCGGTCGCGACGGGCCAGCGCTTGATCGCCAGGTAGTCCGGGGTCTCGCCGCGGAAGTGCGTGCCCCAGTTCCGGTTGCCGAAGATCACCTGGACGTGCCCGTCCACCTGCGGCGACACGCGGGCGATCAGCGGCACCTCGCGCCGGATCGCCTCGGCGTCCCCCACCGTGAGGGTGTTCATGCCGAGGGTGCCGCTGCGAACGCCGTTGACGTTGCGCGACCCGGCCTCGATCCAGACGAAGTTCTCGCCCAGGTCCGCCAGCGCCTGCTGGGCGCGTTGCGAGCCCGCCTTGCCGATCGCCACGACGAGGACCACGGCCGCGATGCCGATGCAGATGCCGAGCGTCGTGAGAGCGCTGCGCATCTTGTGGCGGGCGAGCGCCCGCACCGCCTCGCGGAAGAACAGGTTCGCGAGCGCCACCGCCGCCGGGGGCCGGCTGCGGTGCGTTTGCGTGGGGACCGGGCGGTGGTTGAACGAGAAATCCATCCCGCGCGCAGTCTACGCCACCGGATGCGCCCCCGGCATTCGGGGCGCGGTGGGCCGCCGTGGTCGAACGGCGAGTGGCGAAGCGCCTGCCCTTGACCGCCCCTCCTGAGGGACTGTACCGTTGTCGCAGACGAACGAAAGGAGGCCAGATGGCAGACGAACCCCAGGGGTGCGCCCGCGTCACCGGGAGCGTGGTCGGCGAAGGTCCGCCCTCCACCCCGGCATCCCCGGCCCCGGAGACGAGAAAGGAGACGGCTGTGACCGCACGCGTCGGACAGAAAGCCCCGGACTTCCAGGCGCCCGCCTACTTCAAGGGCGGCTTCACCAACGTCAAGCTCTCGGACTACCTGGGGAAGTGGACCCTGCTCTGCTTCTACCCCGGGGACTTCACCTTCGTTTGAGCGACGGAAGTGTCGGCGGTCGCCGACAAATACGCGAAGCTGCAGCAGTTGGGCGTCGAGGTCCTCTCGGTCAGCGTTGACAGCCACTTCGTCCACAAGATGTGGAACGACAACGAGCTCACGAAGATGGTCGAAGGCGGCGTCCCCTTCCACATGGTTTCGGACCAGGCCGGCAACATCGGCAAGGCGTACGGCGTGTACGACGAAAACCAGGGCATCGAGATGCGCGGGCGGTTCATCATCGATCCCGACGGTGTGGTCCAGGCGATGGAGGTGCTGACACCGCCGGTGGGGCGCATGTTCGCGGAGACGGTGCGCCAGATCCAGGCGTTTCAATTGGTGCGCGCCAGCAAGGGGGCGGAGGCGACCCCGGCCGGGTGGCAGCCGGGCCAGCCCACGCTCAAGCCCGGGCCGGACCTCGTCGGCAACGTCTGGAAGGTCTGGAACCCGAAGATGGAGAAGTAGGACGCGCCTTCTCGCTGCACCGGGTCCCCGAGAGTCCAAGCGCTCCCGGGGACCCGCCTTTTCCCGAGCGCCTGTCCGATTTGGTCTCTCTCCCGGGGGTCTCGCGCTCCAGCGTGGTGCTCGCGAGGGTTGCGGTACAGTCGGCGCCGTGGAGACGCATCGCGTGGTGGTGGCCGGTGGCGGGGCGGCGGGAGTGTTCGCCGCCATCGCCTGCGCCGAGGCGATGGCTGGAGGCGAGGTCACGGTCGTCGAGAGGGGGGCGAGCCTTCTTGCCAAGGTGCGAATCTCCGGGGGCGGGCGCTGCAACGTCACCCGCGCCTGCTTCGACGCGCGCGAGCTGGCGCGGGGCTACCCGCGCGGCGGGCGGGCGCTGCTCGGGCCGTTCGGCGTCTTCCAGCCCAGCGACACCGTCGCGTGGTTCGAGGCACGGGGCGTGCCGCTGAAGGCCGAGCCCGACGGTCGCATCTTCCCGGTCAGCGACTCATCCGAGACGGTGGTCGACTGCCTCCTGCGGGGGGCCGCGGCCGCGGGCGTGAGGCTCCGGTCAGGTCGTGGCGTGGAGGCGGTCGCGCGGCGTCCGGGAGGGGGGTTCGAGCTGACACTCGGCCGGGGCGAGAGGCTGGTCTGCGACCGTCTGCTCCTCGCCACCGGCGGGTGCCGCACGGCGGCCGCCGGGGATCTTGCCGTCACGCTCGGGCACACCCTCGAGCCGCCGGTGCCGTCGCTTTTCGCATTCCGCGTCGAGACGCCGTGGGTGCGCGAACTGGCGGGAGTCTCGGTCGAAACGGTCGAGGTCTCGGTGCCGGCCGCGGGCGTGCGGGAGATCGGCGCGCTGCTGCTGACGCACCAGGGGCTCTCCGGGCCGGCGGTTTTGCGGGCTTCGGCCTGGGGCGCGCGGGCGCTGCACGGACTGGACTACCGGTTCCCGCTGCGCCTCAACTGGTTGCCTGGCCTCAGCGAGGACAAAATCGCTGCGGAGTGCGACCGGCGCCGCCTGGACCAGCCGGCACGCATGGTGGTCAACTCGCCGTTCGCGCCGTTGACCGCGCGTCTCTGGGAGCGCCTCGTGCTCGCCTCCGGGATCGAGCGCGGCACGCGTTGGGCGGCGTTGGCGCGCGCCGGACAGCAGCGGCTCGTCCGGCAGCTCCGGCGGACGGAGCTGCCGGTGATCGGCAAGAGCATGAACAAGGACGAGTTCGTCACCTGCGGCGGAGTGCGGCTCGGCGAAATCGGGTTCAAGACGATGGAGAGTCGGATCTGCCCCGGACTTTTCCTCGCCGGCGAGCTGCTCGACATCGACGGCATCACCGGCGGCTTCAACTTCCAGGCCGCGTGGACGACGGGCATGATCGCCGGGCGCGCAATGGCCCGCTGGGGCTGACGCAGTCGGCGGTTCTCGGGGACTCGGTACCGGCTAAACGGTGTTAACCTCGGGAAACCGAGACCGAGCGTGACGGAGGTGGGCAATGCGCGACAACTGGCGGTGGACGGCGACACTGGTGGTTTCCGGGATCGTTGCGCTGGCGGCAACCGGGTCCGGCCGGAGCGCCGAGGCGCCCGAACCGTGCTGCTTCACCAACGACCAGTACGCGGGGGTGTGCCGGGTCGTGCCGGCCAAGGACGAGACGTGCGCCAGCATCCTCGGGTACCTCAACAACCCGGCAAGCGTCGGCAAGGCGTATTGCGACAGCACGACGATCCGTGGCGGATGGGCGCCGACGAGTTGCAACGCCGGGGCGCAACGGAGCCCCACGCCCGCCGCCCCTCGCTCAGCCAACTCCCGCTGAGGGTGCTCGTTCGGGAAGCCGGCGCGCGGTCGTTGCTACCTGCGCCAGTGGAAGGCAGCCACGTCCTCGCGCTCGTCGTAGCGGATGACGACCGCAACTCGCGGCGACACGCCTTTGGTTCCCCAGCGAATCGTCAGGGGCAGGAGCGGCAATAGCTCGAGCGTCCTGCGCTGGGCCTGCTGCAAGAGATCGAGGCGCTTGACCGAGTCGGCTTCGCGCCCCGCGGCGTCGAGGAGCGCGTCGGTCCGGGGGTCGTCGAACCCGCGGCTGCCCGCGTTGCGAACGAGGCTCTCGAAGAAGTCGGACGCATCGCCGGTGCTGCACGCCCACGCGAAGTACAGCAGGGCCGCATCGCGCTGGCCGGGCCGCCGCTCCACCTGCACGCCCACCTTGGCGAGGTCCGAGACGATGGCATCGGCGACCGCGGCGCCCGCAACGTCATAGCCGAGGTTGACCTTGAAGCCGTCGGGGAACCCCGCTTGGGCGAGCAGTCTCTTGGCCTCGTCTGGGTCGAACGGCAGGGGCGAGAGCGCCGGGTCGTAGCCGAACACCGCGGGGTGGACGTACTGCGACGCCACCGCTCCGTTTCCCCGAAACAAGCGGGCCACCCACGAGCTGCGGTCGAGGGCCAGCAACAGCGCCCGTCGGACCCGGGGATCGGCCAGCGCCCGGCGGGCCTCGCCCTGAGCCGCTTGCAGATCCACGGCGAGGAGCTGCACCGCCAGCCGCGGCTGCTGCTCCAGGCGCAGGGTCGTCGAGCGGGCGACCTCCGGGATCCAGTCGTCCGGGATCAGGTGGCAGACATCGGCCTTGCCGGCGAGCAGCCGCCTGGCCGCCTCCGCACCGGTGCCGCAGAACTCGAAGACGACGTTCTGACAGTCGGGGCGCCCGCGCCAGCCCGACCATGCCGTGGCGAGCACCGAACCGTCCTTGCGCACGCCGGCGAAGCGATAGCCTCCGGTCCCGATCGGTGCGGTGATCAACCCCGGACCCGCGTCCGCGGCCCGTATCACGAGGATGAACGAGAGGCGGTTGAGGAGGTCGGCCTGATAGCCGTCGGTTTCGACCAGCACCGCCGAACCGCCGTCCGCGGCGACCGACCGCACGCCCACGAGGTACTGCGACACCGCCGAGGAGGGAAGGCTGCGCGCGCGCTCGAAGCTCGCCACGACGTCGTTCGCCGTGAGCGGCTCGCCGTTGCAGAACGTGACGCCCGGGCGCAACCTGAACCGCCAGCGGTTCGGGCCGTCACGCTCCCAGCTGGCGGCAAGGGCGGGCTGGGGTTTCAGCTCGGGGGAGAGCGAAACCAGCGGGTCGTAGAAGCTCGAGAGGACCGACCAGGCGACGTTGCGGTTGCTGGCGTGGGGGTCCAGCGTCACAGGGGCGTCGCCAAAGGCGATGACCAGTGGTCTCGCGGCTTGGCGGGCGCAGCCGCACACCGTCAGCACGAGCACGACGGCGATGAGCGCGGGCCCTAGCGCCCAGTCCCTGGTTCGCGCTCCTGGCTCACACTTCACGGTGCGCCCCGCTGGGCTCTCCTCCGTGGCCACGCATCCACGATACACGCACACTCGCGCCGCCGGCCAGCCGGCGGTACGCATGAGCCGTCCCCGCCATCGGGGCGCCCGGTCGCCGATGCGGCGGTGGTAGCATGAGCAGGCGGTGCGAAGGAGGCGGACGATGGCTCTCAGACGTGCCCTGGTCGCGGACGACAGCCGGATCTTCCGGGTCGTGACGGCCGAGTTGCTGCGCGAGCACGGGCTGGAGGTGCTCGAGGCGGCGGACGGGCGCGAGGCCGTGGATCAGCTGCTGGCGCACCGTCCGGAACTCGCGATCATCGACGCGCTCATGCCTCTGGTCTCCGGATTCGAGGCGATCGCCAAGCTGCGGGCGGCGGCGCCCGAGTACCGGCCCGTCATCATCATCGTGACCGCGGTGTTCAAGAGCCGGCGCTGGGAAGCGGAGGCACGGCAGCAGTACCAGGTGGACGAGTACCTGGAGAAGCCGATCGAGCCGGAAACCCTGGTGGCCACCATCGGGCGTCACTTCCCCGAGTTTCTCGGCGTCAAGAGCAATCCCTGACCCGCGGTCCGCGGTCGGACTCCCGTCGTCCCTGGGCTTCGAGCCCGTGCGGCCGATCCGGCGGGTCCGACGCGGCGCCGTCAACCGGGAGACCGACCCCCTCGCGCAATCGGGCCCCGACAGGTGGTGGTTGGGGTGTAACCGGGGGCCGCCCGCGGCCGTCAACGCCGTGTCGGCCCCTGCGTTGGGCCGCGGGGGAGGATTTCCGATGAGGGCAACGAGAACGATCGTGGTGGCGGTGGCGGTCGCGGCCGCCGCGGGCGCCGCGCACGGCAAGGACCTCGAGATCGCGAGCGCGTGGGCCGCCGCCCCTGTCCCCGTGGACGGCGCCCCGGGGGAGTGGGCGCCGCTGCTCAGACCGCTCGGAGATCCACCCGTGGTGATCGGGATCCAGAACGACGGCCACTACCTGTACCTCTGCCTCAGGACCTCCGACCCGATCGTCAAGAGGCAGCTTGCCCGCCTTGGTCTCACGGTGTGGCTCAACAGCCAGGGGAAGGACGCAAAGGGGTTTGGCGTGCGCTACCCGGTCGGCATGGGTCCGCGGCAAGCGGGATGGCAGCCGGGGCAGGGGGAGCCGCCGGAGGGTGAGGAGGCGGCTGGGGCCAGACCCGGCCGCATGCCAAGGGAGCTCGAGGTCATCGGCCCAACCAAGGACGACCGGCAACGGGTGCACGTCACTCCGGACGAGCCGGTGCAGGCCGCGCTCGGCGACGACTCCGGCGTAATGGTCCTCGAGATGAGGGTCCCGCTCGGGCCTTCCGAGGGGCACCCGCTCGCGGTCGGCGCTTCGCCCGGCGCCACGATCGCCCTCGGGCTCGCAACCGAGAGGCCGACGGCGGGCGGCAAGGGCCAGGTCCGTCTGGGCGGCGGCGGCGAGTCGCGGGAGACTGCACCGGAGGGTGAGGGCGGGATGGGACGCGGTCGCGGCGGGTACGGCGGACGCGGCGGGATGGGCCGGGGGATGCGTGGCGGCGGGATGCCCGGCGGTACGATGCCGGCGCTGATGGACGTCTGGCTGCGCGTTCACCTCGCGACCGCGCCGGGGCCTCCCCCGGCCGGGTCCTCCTGACGCCGACCGACGGTACCGGCGGAGGTCGGCTCCTGGCGCTCCAGGCATCGGCCTCCGGAGCGGTATGATCGCTGGGCAGGCGTGCGGGAGGGTGAGATGACCCAGGACGGGCGACGGAAGGGAAGCGCGGCGATTCCGGACGTCGCTGGGAGCATGCCGCCGACGTCGCGAGCGGGGCTCGACCGGGCGGTCGCGGAGCTGGTCGCCCACAAGGACGAGTGGGCTGCGCTGGAGATCGCGGGCCGTCTCGCCCTGCTGGAGCGACTGCACACCGACTGTGCGCTGGTGGCCGAGCGTTGGGTGGGGGCCGCACTGCAGGCGAAGGGGATCACCCCGGGTACGCCGGCCGAGGCCGAGGAGTGGTTCGGCGGGCCGTTCGTCCTCGTCCGCAACCTCAGGTTGCTGCAGCGTTCGCTGACCGAGATCGCCCAATTCGGACGGCCGCAGATCCCGGGTCCGGTCACGACGCTGGCCAACGGGCAAGTGGCCGCGCGGGTCTTCCCGGCCGATCCGTTCGACCGCGTCTTCTTCCGCGGCTTCTCAGGCGACGTCCGGATGGAGCCGGGCGTCACCGCGCGCGAGTTGCCCGCGACACAGGCGGTCGCGTACCGGCAGCCCCCGCCGGCGGGGAAGGCGGCGCTCGTCCTCGGCGCCGGCAACGTCACCTCGATCGGGCCGATGGACGCCCTTTACAAGCTGTTCGTCGAGAAGCAGGTCGTCGTCCTGAAGATGAGTCCGGTCAACGCCTATCTCGGTCCGCTGATCGAGGAGGGGTTCGGAGCGTTGGCCGCGCGCGGCTTCTTTCGCGTGGTCTACGGCGGCGCCGCCGAGGGCGCGTACCTGTGCCAGCACGAGGGCGTGGACGAGATCCACATCACGGGCTCCGACCGAACCCACGACGCGATCGTCTTCGGGCCCGGGGAGGGTGGCGCGCGGCGCAAGGCCGAGCGCCGGCCGCTGCTCGCCAAACGCGTCACCAGCGAGCTCGGCAACGTGAGCCCCGTGATCGTCGTGCCCGGGCCGTGGCGCGCCGGCGACTTCGCCTTCCACGCCGCCAACATCGCCGGCCAACTGGTCAACAACGCCGGCTTCAACTGCAACGCCGCCCGGGTGCTCGTGCAACACGCCGGGTGGGACGGCCGCCCCAAGCTGCTCGAGGCGCTGCGGAAGGTGCTCGGGACGATCCCGACCCGGAAGGCCTACTACCCCGGCGCCGCAGAGCGCTGCCAGAGCTACCTGACCGCGCATCCGGACGCCGGTCGCTACGGCAGCCCCCGCGAAGGCGAGCTGCCGTGGGTGCTGGCCGCCGGCCTCGACCCCGGCGCCGCCGACGACATCTGCTTCACGCAGGAGGCGTTCTGCTCCGTGATGGCCGAGACCGCGCTCGACGCCGCCGATCCCGTCGAGTTCCTGGACCGGGCGGTGAGGTTCGCCAACGAGACGCTCTGGGGCACGCTCAACGCCGGCATCATCGTCCACCCGGCCACGCTGCGCGACCCCGCGGTCGCTTCCGCCGTCGAGCGGGCGATCGCCGAGTTGCGCTTCGGCACGGTCTCCGTGAACCAGTGGGCCGCGGCCGGCTACGCCGCGGTCGCCACGCCGTGGGGCGGCTTCGCTGGGAGCGACATCTACGATGTCAGGTCGGGGATCGGCGAGGTGCACAACACGCAGATGTTCTCGCGGGTGCAGAAGAACGTCATCCGAGCTCCGTTCCGCATCTGGCCGGTGCCGCCGTGGTTCCCCACCAGCCGCACGGCCCACGTGGTCGCGAAGCGCCTGACGGAGTTCGAGGCCCGCCCCTCGCTCCTGAAGCTCGCCGGCGTCCTGGCCGCCGCGATCCGCGCCTGATCTCGCGGGCGCCCTGCTAGGACGCGGCGCGGGCCTGGGGCGGCAGAGGGCGCAAGCCGGCGGCCGGGTCTTTGGGCGGGATCGCGCTCATCGCGTGCTCGGCGATGGCGGTGATCGTGAGGCTCGGGTTGACGCCCAGGTTGGCGGGGACGGAGGAACCGTCCACAACCCACAGGCCGGGGTGGCCGAACACGCGGTTGTACTCGTCCACCACCCCGTCCTGGGGGCTCGATCCCATGCACGCGCCGCCGAGGATGTGGGCCGTTATAGGGATGTCGAGCAGCGCCTCGTTGATCGCGCTCCCCGGAAAGCCGCCCATCGTCTTCGCCATGGCCCGGCCGGCCTCGTTGGCCACCGGGATGTAGCTCGGGATCAGCGGCTGGCCCGGATCTCGCCGGCTGCCGAGGCGGCGGGTGAACGGCCAGTACCAGTGCCGCCGGCGCACGAGCCGGATCGAGTTCTCGATCGTCTGCATCACGAGCAGGACCACGCTCCGCCGCGCCCAGCCGAACGGGTTGAGCGAGCGCAGGAAGTCGAGCGGGTGGCTGACACACGTCCACAGCCACTTGACGGGTCGCGTCAGACGCGTGCCGGGGCCGGTCTGCAGCGTCGCCAGGAACGACATGAAGTCGGAGCCCTTGGAGTAGCGGACGATTTCGATGTGGGTGTCGGCGGAGGTGTAGAGGGAGCTGGCGATGGCGATCCCCTCGGAGTAGTCGACCTGGTCGCTTCTTGCCGTGACGCCGCAGAGCACCTCGCTGTTGGTGCGCACCCGCCGGCCGAGGGCGGGGGCAAGGTCGAGCAGTGTCCCCGCTTCGCGGCAGCGCAACAGCAGGTTGGTCGTGCCCATCGCGCCCGCCGCGACCACGACGCCACGCGCGCGCAGTGTGCGCCGCCCGCGCCGCAGCGCGCTGACGGAGCGCCGGGTATGGAGCAGGTAGCCGCCCTCGCCGTCGGGCTCGATCAGCGTGACCGTGGTCTCGGGCAGGATCTCCGCCCCGAGCTTCTCGGCGAAGTAGAGGTAGTTCTTGTCCAGCGTGTTCTTGGCGTTGAAGCGGCAGCCCACCATGCAGCCGCCGCACGTCGTGCACGTCGAGCGCGGCGGCCCTTCGCCGCCGAAGAACGGATCGCCGACGTCTTCGCCGGGGCGCTCGCCGAACAGCACGGCGACCTCGGTTCGGGTGAACTTATCGGCACGTCCGGTCTCGGCGGCGAACGCCGCGAGCGCCTCGTCGCCGGCCCAGATCCGCGGCGTGCGCGTGACGCCGAGGATGCGCCGCGCGGTCGCGTAGTGGGGCGCCAGGCGTTCCTTCCAGTCGGCGCCATGAGGCCAAGCACTGCTCGAGAAGACCTCGTCGTGCGGGGCGAGCAGCGTGTTGGCGTACATCAGCGAGCCGCCGCCGACGCCGGCGCCGGCGAGCACGAGCACGTCCCTGAACAGCTTGATTCGCTGGATCCCGTGGCAGCCGAGCGCTGGCAGCCACAGGTACCGGCGCAGGTTCCAGCTGGTCTTGGCGAAGTCCTCGGCGCGAAAGCGCTTGCCGGCCTCGACGACGAGGACGTTGTAGCCCTTCTCGGCGAGGCGCAGCGCCGAGACGCTACCGCCGAAGCCGGACCCCACGACGATGAAGTCGTAGACCTCCCCGGTGGGGGCGCCCCTGGGCGGCCGCTGCCTCTCCCCCTGGATCATCGCCCGGAGTGTAGCGCGGTCGCCGGGCGGCATCCAGCACCCCAGCGCTAGGGTTCCCGTTCGCTTTCTTCAGCGGGATGGCTGTGACGGTGTCCGGGCCCGCCGTCGTGCGCGTGCTCGTGCGAAACCACGTGCTGGTGCGGGTGGGTGTGGACGAGCCGGCCGTGGCGATGGGCGTGGGCGTGGATGAGGTTGACGGCGAGTAGCAAACCGGTGTCCGCGAGGACGCCTTCGGGCGTGCCGTCCGCAACCAGGCGGTGTTCCTCCGAGAGCACGAGGACGCGGTCGGCGAGGTGGGGCAGCAGCGTGAGGTCGTGTGTCGCCGTGACCAAGGTGATGCCGCGCCCGTGCAGGCCGTCGAGGATCTCGAGGAGCAACGACTGGCTGCGCGGGTCGAGGCCGCCGGTCGGCTCGTCGAGCAGCAACACGGAGGGGGCGAGCACCAGCAGCGATGCCAGTGCGACGCGCTTCTTCTCCCCCGCCGAGAGGCTCGCCGGAGCGCGCGCGCGCAGCTTCGCGATCTCGAGCAGGTCCAGGGTGTCGCCGATGCGGCGCTCGACCTCGTCCTGTCGCCACCCCATCTGGAGAGGGCCGAACGCCAACTCGTCCTCGACGGTGGAGCAGAACAGCTGGGCGTCCGAGTTCTGAAAGAGAAAGCCGACGTCGGCGCGGAAGCGCCGCCCGAACGGGGCACCCTCGAGCGCCGCCTCGCTGAGCGGCTGGCCCAGGTACGACACGGCGCCTGAAATCGGAAAGTACAGGCCGTCGAGCAGGTGGAGCAGCGTCGACTTGCCGCTGCCGTTGGCGCCGACCAGGGCGAGCCGCTCGCCGCGAGCGACGGCGAACGACACGCCGTCCAGGCACGGCGCTTGCGACGGGTAGGCGAAGCGTGCGTCCGCGACGGTGAAGACGGTGTCGGCGGCCGCCCCGCTCACGCGAGCCCCCGGTCCACCACCACCAGCGCGGCCGCGACCAGCACGGCTGCGGTCACGAGCAGCCACTCCCGGTGGTGCCAGCGCGGCGGTCGCAGCAGGCGGACCTCGCCGGTGAACCCGCGAGCGATCATCGCCAGGGTCACTGCGTCAGCCAGCGTCCGGGTGCGGCGGAAGACCGCGCCGATCCCGGCCGCGGCCCAGGCCTCCTCGCGGCGGAAGCCGATGCCGCCGACGCTGCGCGCGAGCCTCGCGAGGTGGAGCTCCTGAGCGGCGCGGAGGAGCACCGCGAGGTAGCGCTCGGTCATCGTCAGCACCATCACGAACGCCTGCGGCACGCCGAGGGCGCGCAGCCCGGCGAGCAACTCCTGCGGTCGCGAGGTCGCCGCGAGGATGAGGGCGAACGTGACGCACGCCGAAGTGCGCAGGAGCATCCGCGCCGCGACCGCGAGGCCCGCGTCGGTGATCGCCACTGTCTGGGGGGCCCGGAACGGCCCCAGCGATCCGCCGCCGGGATGCGCCAGAGTCAGGACGGGCGCGCCCGGCGTCACCACACTGAGGGTCGCCGGAGCCATCACCACGGCCGTGAGCGCCAGCGAGGCGCCGAGCGCGACGGCGATCCTGACGATCCTCACGCGGCCGCCCGCGGCCACGCCGACGGCGAACGCGAGGCACGCGGCAAGGGCAGCCAGCCCGTGCAGCAAGGTCGCGGCGACGATCAGTGCAACGCCGGCGACGAGCTTCGCGCGCGGGTCGGCGCCGCGCAGAAACCCGGCGCGACCGCCGTCCGGCCGGTCCGACACGAGCGTGCTCAGGACGGCTTCGAGCGCGGCGAGAGCGCGCCGGAGCGGACGGAGCGAACGTCCCCGCCGGCGCGGCGCCTTGGCGCCGGGCGCGAGGCCGGGGCGCAGCCAATCAGGGAGCGGGGTCACCGGCGTCCTTCCCTGCCAGGAGGCGTCGCAGAGCGAGTACGACGGCGACGATGACGGCGATGCCCAGCGCCGCCGAGCCGGCGTACCAGAAGGCCTGCGCCGCGATCGGCACACCCTCGGCTCCGGGCCGGCCGTAGTCGGGGAGAGGCGCCCGCCAGAGGGAGGAAAGGCCGCTGAAGCCGGCCGGCAGCCGCCCGGTGAGCGCGGAGAGCTCGCCGGCGCTCCACTCCCCCCACGCGGTGCCCGCGCCGAAGCGGGCGGCGGCGATGAAGCCGAGAGGCGCGAGAAGCAGCAGCACCGCGACGGCCGCCGCGAGCCGGCGCAGCGGCCGATCGCCCGGTGCGGGCGTCGCCGCGATCGGGATCTCGGGATCGGTCCGCATCAGGTAGCCCAGGCCGAGGCCGGTGACGGCCGCCTCGACGAAGCCGATGGCCAGAAGGTGGGGGAGCGCCATCGCCGGGACGGCGACGGCGAGGCCGAACGGGCAGTACAACGGCCGGCCCGAAGCGTCGTGTGCGACGAGCGGCTGGATGCCGAGGAGGACCCCGGTGGCGATGGCGGCGGCGTTGACCCCGACGTAGCCGCCGATCCCGGCCGCGAGCGCGCGCCTCCTCGGGGCGGAGCCACGTCCGGCCAGGATCCGGTACGTCCACCAGCCGGCGAACGGCATGATCACCGCCATCGTCAGGCAGTTGGCCGCGAGTGCGGTGATCCCGCCATCGCCGAACAGCAGCGCCTGCACGGCCAGCGCCAACGACACCGCGACGACGGCCGCCCATGGCCCGAGGAGCACGGCCACCAGCACAGAACCGACGGCGTGCCCGCTCGTCCCTCCCGGCAGCGGTACGTTGAACATCATCACGACGAAAGCGAACGCGGCGGCAAGCGCCAGCGTCGGGAGCTGGCGGCGCCGCAGTGTGCGCTTGAGGCGGGCCGATGCCCACGACCACACCGGCGCCATCACGGCCCATGCGGGCAGGTACGTCTGCGGGCCGAGGTAGCCGTCCGGGATGTGCACTACCGTCCCCCCCGACCGGCGCGTCCGCCCACCCCCGCCACCGGCCGCAGCCGCTCGCGGCCTCGGGTCGCTCCGGTCCCGTCATCGTCCGTCCCCGCGGAACATCATGCGGACTGGTAGCACCGCCCGGCGCGGAAGGCAAGCCTCGGGCTCGAAGACGGCCGACGGCGCCGAGCCCTCGGCCTGCCGCGAACGCGGTATTCTGAAGATGAGTTCGGAGGAAGAGACCGTGGGTAAACTCGTGGTTCGCTGGTTCATCGCGGCGCTCGCTCTGGTGGTGGCGGCCTGGCTCGTGCCCGGGATCCGGGTGGAGGGCAACGCGTGGGTCGCGTACGCGGGGATGGCCGTGATCCTGGGTCTCGTCAACGCCGTCATCAGGCCGCTGCTGAAGGTCCTCACGTGTCCGCTGATCCTGCTGACGCTCGGGCTCTTCCTGCTGGTGGTCAACGGCCTGATGCTGCTGCTCGCCGCGAAGATCGCGTCCGGGATGGGCATCGGGTTCCACGTCGACGGCTTCGTGCCCGCGTTCCTCGGCTCGCTCATCGTCAGCGTCGTTACCTGGCTCCTCTCGGTGTTCGTCAAGGAAGACTGAACTCCCTTTTCCGCCGCCGCCGTGTCCATGAGCGCGGTGTCAGCAGCGGCGGTCACGGACAGCGACGACGGCGAGGGGCGCCTGTTCCCATCTGCCCGCGGATTGCCGGGTCCGGAGGGCCGTCAGGGGCGATCTCGGCCGCTTGACGGGTTTCCCGCGGCAACGCCCGATCCCCACTCACTGTTGGGGGTTGCCCGTCTACGTCCGGGCTGGCGCCGCCGGCCGGACGGGAGCGCTCTCCGGCCGGCGCAGCACCAGCTCGCGCCCCGCCGGGGCGAGCCACGGCGCCAGCAACGCCCGCACCCGGGCGGACTCGCCGGCCGGAACGGTGCGCCGCCGCAGCTCGATGCGCCGGCCGATCTCGATCCGGCCCTCGGCGAGCTGCCTCCCGCCGGCCACGACGGCGCCGATCTCGTTGCTGACCCTGACCGATGCCGGCATCGCCGCCACGCT
Source organism: uncultured Acidobacteriota bacterium (assembly GCA_963789745.1). Taxonomy (GTDB): domain Bacteria; phylum Acidobacteriota; class Thermoanaerobaculia; order Thermoanaerobaculales; family Thermoanaerobaculaceae; genus RBG-13-68-16. Next base: position 391,265 of record CAWBLW010000003.1, read on the forward strand.
CCAACCCGGGGGGAGCGTCAGCGTCAGCTCCACCGCGGCGTCGAGCGCAGGCACGGCGACCGGAACGACCCGGCCGGAGGCGGCGGGCAGCGGCGGCACCGGGGCGGGAACGCCCGCGACCACCCAGCGCACGAGGCCGAGGGCGTCGGCCGCCGGCAGCGCGCCCGTAACGGAGGCGGTCAGCGAGGCGCGGTCGCGCGCCAGGCTGGTCACGCGGACGTTCGAGATCTTGGCGTCCGGCACCGCGGCGCGGGCGAGCCCGGCCGCGACGCTTTCAGGGTTGCGGACGAGCGCCGCGTGCGGGGTGTCGGCCCCACCCGCCTGGAACTCGAGCGTGCCCTTGATCGTGCCGTCGGGCGCGACCGCGGCGACGATCCTCAGCGCCGTCGGGCGCTCCACGGCGGCAGCCGGCAATCCGGGCGCCGACAGGGCGAGTCCGTTGACGGCAAACTCGAGCGGTCCGCCCTCGAGCGGGGTGGCGGGGTCGTAGAGACGAAGACCGTCACCGCCCCAGGTGACCGCGACAAGCGCGCGGTCGAGCCCGGCCAGCGCCGGGCAGCGCTCGAACGAGTAACCCTCGGGCGCCACGACGGCGGGCGTGGCGGCGAACCCGACGGCGCGCAGCGCCGCCGCTTCGAGCGCAGCGAGTTCGAGCGGGGTGGCGACGCCCGCGCGCCAGACCTCGGCGAGCGGACGCGGCCGCCAGTGCTGCACGGACGGGGCGATCGGCGCCACGGCGAGCCGGCTGGCCACCGCGTCGAGCACGGCCAGCAACCTGCCCTCGTCGCCGGGGTTGTCGGCGCCGGCGGCGCGCGCCGCGGCGAGGAGCCCCTCCGGCGCCTCCCCGGCACTGGCGATCCGCGCTTCGAACTCCGTCCGCATCGCCTGCACGCCCGGGCAGGAGCTGCCGACGATCGTCGGCGCCGACGCTGGCGCTCCCGGTTGCGCGGGCTGGGCCGGCACGTTCTCGAAGCGCCAGCTCCAGACCTCGCGGCCCTCCCGAACCTCGCGGACGGGCTCGGCGGCCGGCCATCCCGTTGTTTCCCAGGCGAGCGGCGTCGCGGCCGGCAGTTCCACCTCGACGACGCGGACCCGCGCCGGCGGTTCGAAGGCGATCGGCGCGGAGAACTCGAACCAGGGGACGGCCCCTCCGGCGCGGGTGATGCGCCACGACTCCTCGATCACGGCGCCGGGCTCGAGGCCGGTGTGGACGATGACCTTGCGCCGCAGCCCGCTCCAAAGGGGGTCGCGCTCGGCGGCCGGCGGCTGGTCGTCCACCACCGCGTTGGCAGGCGCTGGGACGACCCGACCGGACGGGAGCACGGTGCGGTCGGCGAGCACCTCGCACGTCTCGGCCGCGGGGTCCCACTCGACCTTCGTCTCGCCGTACTTGCGGTTGATCGCGAGGAACGAGTTCACCTGCAGCCGGGATTCGCGCTCGTGCACCACGGCGCCGTCCGCACGAACGGTGTACCGGTCGGTGACCGAAAGGTACTCGGCATCGGGCCCGGGCGCGGCCGCGAACGCCGGACGGGGGGTGGTGGTGGCTGGAGGGGCGGCGGGCGCGGCCCACCTCGGTGTCGCCAGCGCCGCAACGGCGATGCCGGCCAGCAGGCACACGCGAACCGACGGGACTCGGGGGGGCATCACGCACCTTCCTTTCCGCGCGCGGCGGTGGTGAGGAGGATCGGCGTGCCGGAAAGGGTGCGGAACGCCTCGAGGGCGGCGCGCAGCGACGGCCACTCCTCTGGGGTGAAAATACGGCGGGTCAGGGCCAGCGTTTCCTCGACCTCGAGTTCGTCTCCGCTCACCCGCCACGTGGCGTTGAGGCGGCCGCTGCCGGAGAGCGCGACGGGGGCTGGAAGCCCGTTGACCGCCGTGCCCGGAGGCAGCGTCATCCGTTCGCGCAGCGTGACCAGCTTCGAGCAACCGATCCGCACCGGGTAACGCCGCTGAGCGGGCTCGAGGCTGAGCGTGAGCTCCTCGGCGTGCAGCGCCTGGCCGACCGGGTCGCGGGCCGCCAGCGGGGTCACCAGCAGGGACCCGTCGCCGAGCCGCACTGCGTAGCCCGGGATCCGGAAGGCAATCGCGATCGCGAACGGCTGCGTGAGGTCGTCCGGGTCGAGGCGCGCCACCTTGAGGATCTCGGCCCTCGGGTCAACGCCGGAGAGCATGGCGTCGTCCACGGCCGTCCAGTCGCATCGCAAGCGGCCGCGGTACAGGCGCCGCAGCGCCGCGTCGGACTGGCCGTCGGCGACCACCTTGATCGTGCCGGTCAGGGTGCCGTCGGCGGCGAGCGCCGAGCGGATCGTGACTTCGAGCGGGTGGTTCCCCGGCGGCGAGACCGGTGTGGTCAGCAGGTCGGCGCCCTCCGGCAGCCCCATCAGAACCTCTTGCTGCTGCTCGCGGGACGACCACAGCTCGCGCACTCCGGGGACCCAGGTGGGGTCGAGCAGTGCGGTCGTGCCGTCGGGCTTGCGCCACACCGTGACGCAGTGGTTGAACTGGTCGGCCGCGATCGCCTCGATGCGCTCGCCGGCCATCGTCATCGCGGGGTACGACTCGAAGCCGGCGGCGCGCAGAAGGGCCACGAGGATGCCGGCCTTGTCCTTGCACACGCCGCCGCGGTCGCGCAGGGTCATCGCCGCGGGGTGCAGCGTGTACCCTTCGCCGGAGCCCATGTGCAGGCCGACGTAGCGGATGTTCTCGGCGACCCAGTGGTCGAGCGCCGCGACCTTGTCGCTGTCGGTCTTCAAGCCTGCGGTGATCTCGTCGGCGAGTTGCTTGAGCTCGGGCGTCACCGCGAAGCTGCCCGCCTTCTCCTGCACGTCGTGGAACCACACCGACTTGGCCTTCCAGTCCGCGGCCGTGGTGAGGATGAGCTTGGGGGCGACGTCGGAGAGGGCCACCATCCCCGGCTCCTTCACGATCGGCTGGAAGCCGCGCATGGTAACGGTGACGATGCGGCGTCCCTCGGCGATGCGGTCGGAGACCTCCGCGCCGCCGTCGAAGAACTGGTACTGGAGATGCTTGTCGAGCGGGACCGCCACGCGGTAGCACTGCTCGGCGACCGGCCACGCCGACCAGAACGGCACGATGTCGTAGAACTGGCCCTTCATCGGGGGTACGAAGCGGGACTCGTCGGGAGGCTGGTCGGCGCCGAGAAGGAGCGCGTAGGTGAACCCGACCCGCCGCGTCACCAACTCGACGGCGTCGCCGGGATCGAGCCGGCCCACCGGGACCGTCTTGTGGCGAGCGTTCCAGAAGATCAGGTTCTGCGGGTCGGGGGCGTCCGCGACGTCGTTGAGGTCGACCTCGCGAAGCGAGCCGTCCGCTGCGAGGACCCGGCAGCGCAACACCTCGACGTCGGCCGACAGGGGGTCGTAGGGGAGCAACTCGACCGCGAGGGCGCGGGCGCCGGCCGGAGTGAGCGCCTGCTTCAGGGTGTGCCGGACAGTGCGCGAGAGGCCCGAGGGCTCCACCTCGACCTCGCGGCGGTCGAACACGACGACCCCGTCCGCGCCGGTGTGCGCCGCGGCGCCGCCGGCGCCTCTGACCGCGGCGCGAAGCGCCTCGGCACCGACGTTCCACTCCTGTGCCCGGGCGCCCGCCAGGGACAGGACGAGCGCGCCGGACACGATCGAGACGAGGGTACGGTGGATTCGTCGCATGACCGCCTCCGGCTGCATCCTACGCGAACTCGAGCGGGCCCGCCGCCCGCCCAGCCCGCAGGGGCCGGTCACGACGCGGGCGGGGATGGTTCGGCGATGGGGGTGTCGAGAGCCTCGCGCACCTTGCGCGCGAGGGCGTCGATGCCGTACGGCTTCGCCAGGAAGAAGATCCCTCCCTTCCTGATGAAGCCGACGTGCACCGAGTCCTCCGCATAACCCGAGGAGAAGAGGAACCTGAGGCTGGGCGCGGCCTCGCGCGCCGCTTCGCACAGCTCCATGCCGCCCATACGAGGCATCACGACGTCGGTGAGCACGAGGTCCGCCGCCAAGCCGTGCTGCAGCATCTCGAGCGCTACAACGCCGTCCAACGCTTCGTGGACCCGATACCCGAACCCGCCGAGCACTTGCACGAGGACCTGGCGCACTTCGGGTTCGTCCTCGACGACGAGGATGGTTTCGTGCCCGCCGCGCACCGCCTGTTCGCGGGCGGGTGCGGCGGGCAGGCCGCGGTCGGCCGTGGCGGGCAGGTAGACCTTGAAGATCGAGCCCTGGCCCGGCTCGCTCGTCGCGACGATGTAGCCCTCGTGTTGTTTGACGATGCCGTAGACCGTCGAGAGGCCGAGGCCGGTGCCCTTTCCGGTCGCTTTGGTCGTGAAGAACGGCTCGAAGACGCGCGGAAGGTCCTCATCCGCGATGCCGACGCCGGTGTCGGCGACGGCCAGGCAGGTGTAGCGACCCTCGCGGGCCCCGATGTGAGCGGCGACGAACGCGGCATCCATCACGAGGTTGCGGGTCTCGATCGTGACGACGCCACCGCCCGGCATCGCGTCGCGGGCGTTGACGCAGAGGTTCATGAGGATCTGCGTCAGCTGGCCGCGGTCGGCCCGCACCACGGCGATTCCTGCACCGGGGCGCACGTCGATCCGAATGTTCTCGGGGATCAGGTGGCGCAACATCGGGAGGGCCTCGGAGACGAACGCGTTGAGGTCGAGGCGCACCGGCTCGAGCACCTGGCGGCGGGCGAACGCCAACAGGCCCTTGGTGAACTCTGCGGCCCGCAGGGCGGCGCGGTGGATGGTCGCGAGCTCGTTCTGCGCCCCTTCATCCGGGGTGAGGCGGCGCTGGAGGAGTTCCGCCGAGCCCAGCACGGCGGTGAGCAGGTTGTTGAAGTCGTGGGCGATCCCACCCGCCAGCCGGCCGACCGCCTCGATCTTCTGGGCCTGGCGCAACTGGTCTTCGAGTCCCCTGCGCTCGGTGAGATCGGCGATGAACCCTTCCAGGGCGAGCAGGTCGCCCGAACCCGACCACACCCCGCGGCCGCGCTCCAACACCCACCTCTCGTCCCCGGCGGCGGTGCGGATGCGGTAGCTGACCTCGAACGGCCGGCGGGCCGCGAGGCCATCGTCGACGGCACCACGGACGGCGGCGCGGTCCTCGGGCACGATCAGCCCCGCGTAGCTCGTCGTCCGGTTGCCGACGAGGTCGGCCGGATCGTAACCGGTGAGGACGACACACCCCTCGCTGACGAACTCCATGGTCCAGTCGGGGTCGTTGGCACGGCGGAACGCCATCCCCGGCAGGTTGCTCATGAGCGTCGCGAGCTGGCGCTGGCTCTCCCGCAGCTCGTCCTCGGCGCGCTGGCGTTCGATCGCCTGCGCGGCCTGGCTCGAAACGTAGCTGAGGATCTGGAGGTCGCCGTCGGTGTAGCGTACGGTGCCGGTGTAGCTCTGGACCGCGAGGACGCCGATCGTGCCGCCGCCGACTTTGAGCGGCACCCCGAGCCAGTCGACCGACGGCGCCCCCAGCGACTCCAGGTCGCCTCGCGCCTCCAGCTCCGCGATCGCCTCGGCGGTGGCGAGCAGAGGCTCGCCGGTGCGCAGGACGTAGCCGGTCAGCCCGCGGCCGGGTTTGAGCGGCTCGGGCCGTTCGTCCACGTCGTCGACGAAGTACGGGAAGCTCAGGAGATCGGTTCCGGCGTCGTAGAGGGCGACGTACAGGTTGGCCGCGGGCATCAGCCGCGCCACGATGCGATGCAGCGATGCGAACAGCTCCTGCAGGTTCTCTGCCATGCCTGCGGCGCGGGAGATCTCGTGGATAGACGCCTCGATCTCACGGGCGCGGCGGCGCTCGTCAACGTCGGTAATGGCCATCACGGTCGCAAGCCTGCCGTCGAGCTTCGTCAGTGCGACCGCCATCTCGATCCAACGCTCGACGCCGGCGCGAGTCACGATCTTGATCTCGTAGCGGGCGGGGAGATCCAACTCGCCGCCGAGGCGTTCGGCGGACCTGGCCCGGACCTGTTCGAGGAAGTCGCGGTGCACGAACGGCCACGGAGAAGTCCCCGTCATCTCGTCGGGCGGCGAACCGAGGATCTGGGCCGCCTCGCGGTTCGCGTAGATGATCGCGTCGTCCTGGAGGATCACGATGCCGAACGGCACGACGTCGGCCAGGGATCTGAACCGCCTCTCGCTCTCCCGCAACGCCTCCTCGACCCGGGTTCGCTCGGCGAGCTCCTCGCGCAGCCGCCGGGTGTGTACCTCCACCTTGTGGGCCAGCATCCGGGACCACACGAACGCGGCAAGGAGCAGGGCGAGCAGTGGTGCGACGAAGAGCACGCCGTGGCGAAAGATCCACGTCAGCATGCCGCGCTGCGGCTCGAGCAACGCGAACCACTTCGCGTGCAGGCGGTCGTACTCCCCCGAGGACTTGACCTCGGCCAGGCCCTTGTCCAGGCGCGCCAGTAGCGCGGTGTCGCCGGCCTTGACCGCCAGGCCGTACGGTCGCAGGAAGATCGGCACTCTCGACGCGGTCAGGTTCGTGATCTTGAGCCTGCCCGCGACGAAGGCCGCCTCCGCGCGCGCCATCATGGTGCAGTCGCCGTCGCCGGCCGCGAGCCGGCGCAGTGCCGCCGCGGGCGAGTCAACCCCGATCGTGCGGAACGGGAGCGCCCGGGCCTGGAGCCATTCGTCAACCGCGTCCCCGCGGACGATGAGGACGTCCTTCCCGGCCATATCATCCGGCGAGCCGATCTCGGGCGCTCCGGCGCGCGTGAAGATTGCGAACTCGACCTCGGAAGGGGACGCCCCGTAGGCGAGGGTGCGCTCGAGTCTCGCGAAACGGAACACGCCGGCGAGGGCCTGCACGCGTCCGGCCGCGAGCGCCGCGATCAGCTCCGGTCCGTGGCCGGGCTGGAACTCGACGGCAAGGCCTGCTGCGGTCGCGACTTCGCGCATCAAATCGATGTCGAACCCGGCGGGCCGGCCTTCGTCGTCGAGGTACTCGTACGGGGGGAAACTGCGGTCGAACCCGACGACGAGAGGGCCGGTAGCGGGACCCGCGGCGGCGGCAGAGCCGGCCCCCGAACCGGCGAGGAGCGCGAGGCCCACCAGCCGCCGCAGTCGCCGAAGGGGAGGCAGGGACATGTCTCACGTACGCTAGCACACAAGTTCTTCCTCCTTCGTGCTCCCTGCGCGAGGTCACCTTCTCTTGCCCGCGGGCCGAGTTCGAGTCGGGCGGGCGACGCATCGAGCGCCGTTTTCCGACCCGCCTGCGGCGGAACCGTCAAGCAAGGCAGCCTCCACGCAGTGGAGAAAGCGGCGGCGAGCCGCCATGAGGGACTCGCGCTATGATGGCCGGGCAGAAGGGAGCTGCGTGGCCCACGAGCTTCTCGTCGTCGGCGCCGGAACGTCGGCGCTCCGCCAGGTGACGCCGGTCCTGCGCCAGGCGGGCTGCAACGTACACCGTCTCGAGCGCGCCGACGCGGCGGTCGAGTTGTTGCAGGGGACCCGCTTCGACATCGTCGTGGCGCACCACCCGTTCGAGGGGATGGCGCTCGAAGAGTTCGTCGCCGCGGTGCGGAGCGAGGGTTCCCCGTGCCGCGACTCCGGGGTGCTCGTCCTGGTGGACGCCGCAGCGCTCGATGAAGTGGGGCCGCTCCTGCGCCACGGGGTCAACAGGATCGTGGCGGCCGACGCGCCCTGCGACAAGATGCTCGACGCAATCGCCGACCTGTTGGGCACGGCGCCGCGCCGCAGCCTGCGCGCCGTCGTGCAACTGGAGCTTTGGGTGGCGCAAGGCGTGAGGCGACAGCTGACCGTGACCGAGAACCTCTCCACCACCGGCATGCTGGTGCGGGGCGCTACCGAGTTTCCGGTCGGCTCCCACCTGCACTTCGAATTGCTGGTGCCGGGACTCGCCCCGCCGATCCTCGGCGAGGTGGAGGTCGCGCGCCACACCGACCACCTGCGCGAGAGGGTCGACGGGTTCGGCGGCAGGATCGTATCGTTCGTCGGCGACGGACAGGCCCGCCTGCACTCGCTGTTCGCGGGGCGGTAGGGCCCGGGGCCGAGCTTGCTGCGCCGGGTGGGGATCCGGTTTGGCCGCAAACGGCCGGGGGGCAAGGCATGACAGCGCAAACCGACGAGTTTCAGCTCCCGCCGTCCGGACGCCGGATCTACTGCAACCGCACCCTGAACCTGCGGGCGATCCGCGCCATCGGCTACGACATGGACTACACGCTGGTCCACTACCAGGTCGAGCCGTGGGAGCGGCGGGCGTACCGGCACCTGCAGGGCAAACTCGTGGACTTCGGACTGCCGGCCGCCGACCTCGAGTTCGACTCCGAGCTCGTCACACGCGGACTCATCATCGACGCGGAGCTCGGGAACCTCGTCAAGGCCAACCGCTTCGGATACGTGACGCGGGCGTGCCACGGCACCGTCCCGCTCGAGTTCGACCGCCAGCGCGCCATTTACGGGCGAACGCTCGTCTACCTGTCGGAGGCCCGCTACGCGTTCCTCAACACCCTGTTCTCGCTGTCGGAGGCGTGCATGTACGCGCAGCTCGTCGACAGGCTCGACGAGCGCGGGGTGTCCGGCGCGCTCGGATACGCCGATCTGCACCGCCTGGTGAGGCGAGGGATCGACGAAGCCCACCTCGAAGGCGAGCTGAAGGCGGACATCACCGCCGCCCCCGACACCTACGTCGAGCGCGACCCGGACGTGGTCCTCACACTCCTCGACCAGCGCGAGGCGGGCAAACGCCTGCTGCTCATCACGAACTCCGACTGGGCGTACACCGACCGCATGATGACGCACGCACTCGGACCTTTCCTGGCCCCCGGGACGGGATGGCGCGACCTCTTCGAGCTGGTGGTCGTCTCGGCGCGCAAGCCGGAGTTCTTCACCCAACGCATGCCGGCGTTCGAGCTGGCCAGCGCGGACGGCCTCCTGCGACCGTGCCCGTCCGGCATCAGGAAGCCGGGCGTCTACGTCGGCGGCGACGCCGCCCAGGTCGAGCAGTACCTCGGGGTCGTTGGCGAGGAGATCCTGTACGTCGGCGACCACATCTTCGTCGACGTGCACGTTTCGAAGGCGGTGTTGCGTTGGCGCACCGCCCTCATCCTGCGCGAGCTCGAGGACGAGATCGCCGCTCTGGAAGGCTTCAACGCCCACCAGGCCGAGCTCGCGGGGATGATGGAGGAGAAGGTCCGCCTCGAGTTCGCGTTCTCGCAGGCGAGGCTGCACCTGCAGCGGCGGCAGAACGGCTACGGTCCGCAACCGGAAGCCTCGGCCGCAAGGTTGCGGGAGACCATGGCGGAGCTGCGCGCCCACCTGGTCGCCCTGGACGAGCGCATCGCGCCGCTCGCCAAAGCGGGCGGTGAGGTCCTGAACCGGCGGTGGGGGTTGCTGATGCGGGCGGGGAACGACAAGAGCCACCTGGCGCGCCAGGTCGAGCGATATGCGGACATCTACACCTCCCGGGTAAGCAATTTCCTTTACGAGACGCCGTTTACCTACCTGCGGGCGCCGCGCGGCAGCCTGCCGCACGACGACCGCAAGACGCTCGAGTAGCGCGCTGCCGGGAGCGCCGGAGCGAGGAGACGAGGTGATCGCATGAGCGTGCTGTTCTCGCAGCTGAAGCTGCGCGGTGTGACGTTCCGTAACCGGGTGTTCGTGTCGCCGATGTGCCAGTACTCGAGCACCGGCGGCCAAGTCGGCGACTGGCACCTGGTCCACCTGGGCAGCCGAGCGGTTGGCGGTGCGGGGCTGGTGCTCACGGAAGCCACGGCCGTCTCCCCGGAGGGCCGCATCTCGCCCGACGACGCCGGGATCTGGTCGGACGAGCTGGCGGAGCGGTTCGCCCCCATCGCGGCGTTCGTCCGGTCGCAAGGGGCTGTCGCCGGGGTGCAGCTCGCTCACGCCGGCCGCAAGGCCTCGACGGCGGCGCCCTGGCTCGGCGGCGGTCCGGTGGAGGCGGCCGACGGCGGTTGGCAGCCGATCGCACCCAGCGCCGAGCCGTTTGCGGCGGGTCACCCGACGCCGCGGGCGATGACGGAGGCGGACCTCGCAGCGGTGCGCGAGCAGTTCGTCGCAGCGGCGCGCCGCGCGGCAGGAGCGGGCTTTCAGGTCGTCGAGTTGCACGTCGCGCACGGCTACCTGCTGCACCAGTTCCTGTCGCCGCTCTCCAACCGCCGCGACGACGGCTACGGCGGCACACTGGAGGGCCGGATGCGCTTTCCGCTCGAGGTCGCGGCCGCGGTCCGCGCCGCGTGGCCCGAGGAGCTGCCGCTGTTCGTGCGGGTCTCCGCCACCGATTGGGTGGAGGGTGGCTGGGGCCCGGACGACACGGTGGCGTTTGCCCGACGGCTCAAGGAGGCGGGGGTGGACCTCGTGGACTGCTCGAGCGGCGGCCTCGTCCCGAACGCGCAGGTCCCGGTCGGGCCGGGGTACCAGACGCCGTTCGCGGCGCGGGTCCGGCGCGAGGCCGGGATCGCCTCCGCGGCGGTGGGGATGATCACGGAGCCGTTCCAGGCGGAACAGCTCGTCGCCAACGGCGAGGCCGACGCGGTGCTGCTCGCCCGTGCGCTGCTGCGGGACCCGTACTGGCCGTTGCATGCGGCGCACGCGCTTGGCGCGGAGGGCGCGTGGCCGAAGCAATACCTGCGGGCGCGGCCGCACTGAGGCGGGCAGTGGGAAGGGGGGCGGGATGCTGAAGCGACAGCGGACCGGGTCGGTTGTGTGTCCGTCGTGCGGCAAACTCGTTGGCGTCAACGACGAGCGCTGCCTCTCCTGCGGGCGGCGGAACCCCGGGATGTGGGGGTTCACCTCTGCGTTCCGGCGGCTCGGGCAGGACTTCGGCTTCACCCCCGCGGTGATCGGGGGGTGCGCCGTGCTGTACGTCGTCTCGCTCCTCCTCGACCCCTCCGGGATCCGCAACGGCGGCGTGTTCTCGCTGCTGGCCCCATCGACGCGGAGTCTGTTCGTGCTCGGCGCCAGCGGCGCGGTTCCGGTGTTCGGCCTCGGCCGCTGGTGGACGGTGCTGTCGGCGTCGTGGCTGCACGGCAGCCTGCTGCACATCCTGTTCAACATGTTGTGGGTGCGGCAGCTGGCGCCCACGACGGCCGAGGCGTACGGTCCCGCGCGCATGGTCATCATCTACACGGTGGCCGGGGCGACGGGTTTCCTGGCGAGTTCGCTGGTGGGGCATTTCCTCTTCTTCCTGCCGAGTTTTCTCGGCGGCGCCCCCTTCACCATCGGCGCCTCGGCCTCGATCTTCGGCCTGCTCGGCGCGATCGTGCATTACGGGCGCCGGCGCGGCTCGAGCGCCGTCGGACGCGAGGCGCTCGTCTGGGCGGCCGTCCTCGCGCTGTTCGGTTTCATGATGCCGGGGATCGACAACTGGGCGCACCTCGGCGGCTTCGCCGGGGGCTACGGCATGGCCCGCGTACTCGACCCGTGGAAGGAGGAGCGCGTGGACCACGTCGTGGCGGCGTTCGTTTGTCTGGCGGCCAGCGCTCTCGCGGTGGTGGCGTCGGTGCTCACGGGCTTCCCGGCCCTGGGGGGGCGGTGATGTTCGACTTCTCCGGCCGTATCGCGCTCGTCACTGGGGCCGCCGGCAACCTCGGGATGTCGGTCGCGCGGGGCTTTCACGGCGCCGGCGCGCGCACGGTCCTCGTCGACCGCGACGCCGGCAGACTGCGGCAGGTGTTTCCCGAACTCGAGGCCTCGCGGGATCATCTGCTCGTCGCGGGGGTGGACCTGACGGCGCCGGGCGCACTGGAAGGGGTCGTGGCGCAGGCGGCGGAGCTGTTCGGGCGGCTGGACATCCTGGTGAACGCCGTCGGGGGGTTCCGGGCGGGGACGCCCGTACACGAGACGCCGCTGGAGACATGGGACATGCTCCTCGACCTCAACCTGCGCACCAGCCTGGTGGCGGCGCGGGCGGTGATCCCGGTGATGCTGCGGCAGCGGTACGGGAAGATCGTCACCGTGGCGGCCCGCGCGGCGGCCGCCGGCGCCGCGAACATGGCGGCGTACTCGGCGGCCAAGGCCGCCGTGGTGCGGCTCACCGAGAGCATGGCGGCGGAGTTGAAGGGGTCGGGGATCAACGTCAACTGCGTGCTGCCGGGCACGCTCGACACGGCGCAGAACCGGCAGGAGCGCCCGGACGCGGACCACTCGAAGTGGGTCTCGCCGGACGCCGTGGCCGACGTGATCCTCTTCCTGGCGTCCGACGCGGCCCGGGCTGTCGTCGGCGCCTCGGTGCCGGCGTTCGGACTCTCCTGAGCGAAACCGCCGCGGCTGCGGCGGGCGCGGGCGAGGTAGTCTTGTAAGGTGTGGATCCGGGCAGGTAGAGGAAGAGAGGGAGGGATGATGAAGGTCAATATGGGGTCTCTGGACAGAATCCTCAGGATCGTCGCGGGTCTCGTCATCATCGGCGCCGGGATCGCGTTCAAGAGCTGGTGGGGGGCGATCGGCGTCATCCTCGTGGCGACGGCGGGCATCGGGTTCTGCCCGCTCTACACGGTGCTCGGTGTCTCGACCGACAGGGCCAGGCCCGGCGCGGGCGGCCGGGCGTAGGCCCCCGGGGGTCCGACCGCGGCCGTGCAGTATCATCCGGCGGCGCCCGCCCGGCTGGAGGGTCCGGCCGCGGGTCCGAAAGGAGTTGTGACGATGGCGAGGCATGCGGTGCGGTTTGGAGTTCCCTGGGTTGCAGTTCTGGCGGCCGGGATCACGCTGGCGCTTCCGGCGGTCGTACGCGGCGAGCAGCCGGCAAAGGCGGGTACCGTGGACGAGAAGGTGATCACGACGGCGTCGGGGCTGCAGTACGTCGATGTCAAGGTGGGTGAGGGTGCCGAGGCCAAGGCCGGGATGACGGTGACCGTCAACTACACCGGGCGGTTCGAGGACGGCAAGATTTTCGACTCGAGCGTCGGCAAGCACCCATTCGAGTTCCCGCTCGGAGCCGGCCGAGTGATCAAGGGCTGGGACGAGGGTGTCGCCGGGATGAAGGTCGGCGGCAAGCGCAAGCTCATCATCCCCGGGAAACTCGCGTACGGCGATCGCGGCTACCCCGGCGTGATCCCGCCGAACGCGACGCTCCTCTTCGACGTCGAACTGCTCGGCGTGAAGTGACGCTGCCGCTCCTGGGGGAGGGCCGCCGCGGCTTCCGGCGCGGCGGCCCTCGCCGTGTTCCCGGGTCTCATCAATTCTGGAACGTCGGTTTGGCGAGCACGGTGGCGGCGCGGCCGGGGACCTCGATGGTCAGCGCGTGCAGCCCGCGCGGCTGCGCCGGGCCCACGAGCACGAGCACGTAGTGCCCCGCGAGCGCGCCCTCGAGGCGTGCGATCGCCTGGTCGGGGAAGAGGTTGGTCTTTGCGTAGAAGCCTCCGGTGTCGGCGGCGATCCGCTGCAGGCCGACCTCGAGGTCGTGGGCGTCGGCGTCGGTGACGTCGATGGCGAACACGGCGACGCGCGCCCGCAGCAGGGCCGCTCGCGCGAGGCCGTAGCTCCGCCCCAGCCGGATCCTCGGTCCCGCCTTGGCGCCGAGGCCCCACCCGAAAAAGACGAGCGACTTCGAGCCGGGCAGCTTCTCGAGCGCGTGCGCGAGCACCAGCAGGCCCGCCTCCGGGGAGGCGGCGCGGGCCGCGGCGGCGGCATCGAACGAGGCCGCGAGGGAGGGGAACGGCCCGCCCGCGACGAAGGGCTCCGAGCCGGGCAGGATCGCCCGGTGGATCGCCTCCGTGATCCGGTTGCGGTCGTTGGTGAAGTCGAGCCGCAGCTTGAGGTGGGAGTCGAACGACACGACCGCGACCCGGTCGGCCGGCTGCAACTTCGCGACCACGTCGATCGCCTTGAACGTCATCCGCATGAGCCCCGAGAGGCGCACCGATGCGAAATCGGACTGGAAGAACAGCACGACGAGACGGCCGGGGGGCGCGGCCTGAACGCCGGCGGTTGCGGCCTGCTCGGGCGTCAGGCCCTCGGCGAACGGCGCGGTGCCCGACACCCACTCGGCCGACTCGACGGCCGCCGGCGTCCCATCCACGAATGCGCGGAAGTCCGCCGCCGCGAGGCCCGCGACCGGGTCGCCACGGGGGCCCACCACGCGAACGTCAACGACGGTGCGCCGGACCTCGACCTGCTCCCGGACCCGCATCGTCGGCCCGGCCCCCGGGGGCGACCCGCCCGCGAACGCGAGCGCGGCCAAGACGGCGGCCAGCGCTCCGATGGGAAAGGGGAGGCGGGCCGCGACCGGCCCCGCCATTGCCGCCTACCTCCGGCCCCACGGCAGGTCGGCGAGGTCCACGTTGCCGCCCGAGAGGATCACGCCGATCCTCCGCCCCGCGGCGGGGAGCTTCCCCTCCAGCAGGGCGCCGAGGGGCACCGCCGAGGACGGCTCGATCACGATCTTCATGCGCTCCCAGGTGTGGCGCATCGCCACGACGATCGCTTCCTCGCTCACGGTGACGATCTCGCTGACGCGCTCGCGGATGGCGGCGAAGGTGAGGGTCCCGAGCGAGGTGAGGAGACCGTCGGCGATCGTCCTGGGGTCCGCCGAGGGGACGATCCGGCCCGCCTCGAGCGAGCGGAATGCGTCGTCCGCCGCGGCGGGCTCGGCGCCCACGACCCGGGTGTTCGGTGAAGCGCCGGCCACGGCGATCGCGGTGCCGGAGAGCAACCCGCCCCCGCCCACTGGGGCCATCACCACATCGAGGCCGGGGACGTCCGCGAGCAACTCGAGCGCGGCGGTGCCCTGGCCGGCGATCACCCGCGCGTCGTTGTAGGGGTGGATCACGGTGGCGCCGGTGGCGGCGACCACGTCGGCCAGCGTCGCCTCGCGCGCCGCGAGCGTCGGCTCGCAGGGAACGATGCGGGCGCCATAACCCGCGACGGCAGCCCGCTTGACGGCCTTGGCGGTGCACGGCATCACGACGTGAGCGGGGATCCCACGCAGGCGCGCGGCGAGGGCGAGCGCCGCCGCGTGGTTGCCCGAGGAGTGGGTGGCGACGCCGCGGACGGCCTCCTCGTTAGTGAGCGAGAGCACCGCGTTGGCCGCGCCGCGGAACTTGAACGCTCCGACCCGCTGGAAGTTCTCGCACTTGAAGAACAGCGCCGCGCCGGTCATCGCGTCGAGGCTCGCGCAGGTGAGCACCGGCGTGCGGTGGGCGTACGGCCCGATCCGCTCCGCCGCAGCCCGGATGTCCGCGATCGTCGGGAGACCTTCGCTCAAGTCACCGCCCCTCCGCGCGCCAGTCTACGCCGGTGCCGAAACGGCGATCGCTTCACCTGCGACCCGGCGGCGCTCGCGTGAGAAGGCGGCGGGGTCGAGTGGGCCCTGTTGCCCGGCGAACGCCCCCGCATGCGCTGCCGGCACCCGGTTCGCGGCGGGGGGCAGGGACCGGTGCGACCTCCGTCGCGAACGAGGAATGGCGCTGGGAAAGGGGGTGTTCTCGTTGGACAAGACAGGGGCGCACCCGGTTCCCCGGGCGGGAGGTGCACGTGAATGAGACCGAACTGTGGATCAACGAGGCGCGCAAGTACCTGAAGGGGGCGCGCTGGGGCGGACCCGATCGCCTGGCGCAGGTCCTCGGGGACCACATGAGCCGGATCGACCTCGCACGGGCGCGGGCCGACCTGGGTTGCGGGGAATCCTGTGCGACATGCTCATGGGGGGTTCTCGGAGGGCACGCTCTCCCCTGCGAGCCGTGCCGGCTGCTGGTCTTCCAGGAGGCCGTCGAGGATCTTCAGAAGCGCTCCGACCAGCCGGTCGCCGTGCGGCGCGAAGCAGCGACCCTTCTCAAGCTCCTGGAGAGCCTGCCGGCACCGCGCTGACGTCGAGGCTGCGCGACGGAGGAGGTCACGGCTCCGCTGGGCGGGGTTCGGGCGGGACGGCTGGAGTCCGCTCGATCACCACGCTGGTGACGTCATCCCTGAGCTGCTCGCCGGCGACGTGGGTGTCGAGAGCGCGCCGCAGGCGGTCGTGGATGACCTGCGGGCCGGCCGGCTGTTGCAGCAGGGTGCGCAGGGCGTCGTAGCCGAACGCCTCGCCGGCCGAGTTTGCGGCTTCCGGCAGGCCGTCGCTGTAGAGGACCAGCAGGTCGCCGGGGCCGATGGTCACCTCGGAGGTGGACGCCTCGACGTCGGCGCGGATCCCGAGCGGGAAGCTCCCGGTCCCGAGCTCGAGGATCTCCCCCGCTGCCCTGCGGAGGAGAGGGAACGGGTGCCCCGCGCATACGTACGCCAGCCGGCCGGTCGTGGGCTCGAGCACGCCGTAGAACAGGCTCATGAACGCCCGCCGGTCCCCGGTTCGGAAGAGGACGCGGTTGAGCAAGGTTGCGACGCGTTCGGGCGAGGGGTCGACCTCGACCGCCAGCTTGAGGGCGGCGTTCGCGATCGCCATCAGCAGCCCCGCCGCCATCCCGTGCCCGCTGGCGTCGCCGATCACGAGCGCGATCCGCCCGTCCGCGAGCGGGAGGAAGTCGTAGTAGTCGCCGCCGATCTCGTTGGCGGTCCGATACGAGTGGGCCACGGTGTAGCCGGGGATCACGGGCGCCGTCCCCGGCAAGAGGTCGCGCTGGAGCTGCCGCGCCACCTCGAGCTCGTCGCGGACCAGCACGCGGTCCACCAGCTCCAACGCGAGAAGGAAGACGAGGAGCACGACGCTGAGGAGGAGCCAGGCCGACGAGAAATCCACGCTCACCCGCGTGGTCTCGATCACGGCGTCGATCTTGAACAGGCCGAAGGCGGCGGCGAGGACCGCCACCGCGAAGAGCACGCGGCGCGCCGGAGTGAGCTTGTAGGACAGCCCGAGGAACACCACCTTGACGCGGAAGAAACCGCGCCGCAGCCACCCCCGGGGCTCGACCGAGAGATCCTGCTCGCGGGTGATCACCTGGTACGCCTGCCGCGCATCGCGCCCGACGGTGCGGCGCAGCTCCGCGGTGGTGAGCCCGGCGGTGAACTCCTTGACGAACCTCCTGAGACGTCCCGTGGTCGCTCTCCCTGCCCAACCGATCATACGGTAGCCGGCCCCTCAGGGTTGCCTTCACCGTGGGGCCGAACGGTTCGAAGGGTGGCAAAGCGCCGCGGGCGTGAACGGTGCGGTCGTCCTCGATACGGCGGCGCCGCCACCGACGCTGTTCGACCGCCCGGCACTTCTGTTCATCGTGCCGCCCGCCGACCCGGGTCGGAGGCAGTTCGGCTACGATGGCGGTGACGGGATCCCGAGCGATGACCTTTGCGCGCGCCTGCGGCGTGCTCCTCCACCCCACATGCCTCCCCGGCCGGTTCGGGATCGGGGACCTCGGTCCGGCGGCCCACGCGTACCTCGACTGGCTGGTGGGCGCCGGCGTGCGCTGGTGGCAAGTGCTCCCCCTCAACCCCGTCGGCCCGGGGGCGTCGCCGTACGCGGCCGGTTCGACGTTTGCCGGCAACACGGCGCTGGTGAGCCCGGATCTCCTGCACGCCGAGGGTCTGCTGCAGGCCCGCGACCTCGCCGGCACGCCGGAGTTCTCGCCGTTCGCCGTCGAGTTCGATCGCGTCGTGCCGTACAAGCAGACACTGCTCGCCCGCGCGTTCGAGCGCTTTGCCGCCAGGCCGCCGGCGGCGCTGTCCGAGCGCCTCGAGGCGTTCTGCAGGTCGAACGGCGGCTGGCTTCGCGACTGGGCGCTGTTCGCGGCGATCAAGCGCTCAAGCCGCGGGTTGCCGTGGTGGGAGTGGCCGGAGGAACTGGCGCTGCGCCGTCCCGGAGAGCTCGCGAGCTGGCTCGGGTCGCACGAGAAGGCGGTGCGGTTCGAGGAGTTCTGCCAGTTCCTCTTCTTCTCGCAGTGGCGGGCGCTGCGCGAGCGGGCGCGCTCCCTCGACATCCGCATCCTGGGCGACCTTCCGATCTACGTCGCCCGCGACAGCGCCGAAGTGTGGGCGAATCGCGAGCTGTTCCGCCTCGATGCGCGCGGGCGACCTCTGGTCGTCGCCGGGGTGCCGCCCGACTACTTCAGCGCGACGGGCCAGCTCTGGGGGAACCCGCTGTACGACTGGGAGGCCATCGAGGCCTCGGGCTTCGCGTGGTGGATCGACCGGGTGCGAGCCGGATTCGGCTTGGCGGACGCCGTCCGCCTCGATCACTTCCGGGGGTTCGCAGCGTTTTGGGAGGTGCCGTTCGGGGAGGCGACAGCGATCAAGGGACGATGGGTCCCGGGGCCCGGCGGCCGGCTTTTCGCCGCGCTGCGGGGGGCGCTCGGGGAGCTGGCGATGGTGGCCGAGGATCTCGGGGTGATCACGGAGGACGTGATCGCGCTGCGCGACGCCGAGGGGCTGCCGGGGATGGCGGTCCTCCAGTTCGCGTTCTCTCCATCACCCCGCAGCCAGTTCCTGCCGTACCTGCACCGGCGTCACCAGGTGGTGGTCACCGGTACGCACGACAACAACACGACGCGGGGGTGGTTCCTCTCCGACGCCTCGCCGGCCCAGAGGGAGTTCCTCCTGCGGTACGTTGGCACCGACGGCCGCGAGATCCACTGGGACATGATCCGCCTTGCCCTGGCATCGGTCGCCGACCTTGCGGTCGTGCCGCACCAGGACGTTGCAGGTCTCGGCGGCGATTGCCGCATGAACACGCCCTCGACGACCACGGGGAACTGGCGCTTTCGGCTCACCGACTGGATGGTGGGGAACGCTTTTGCGGACCGCTTCGCCGATCTGGCCTCGCTGTACGGCCGGACGGCGTAGCCCGCCGGACAGAGAAGGAGGCCGGGTGGCAAACCAGCCACCCGGCCTCGGTCGGATGTGTTGTCGGCGCCCCGCGATGCTCAGAACCGGCGTCGCGGTCGATAGGAGACGGCGATCTTGCCGCCGGCGCTTGCCGACGTCGAGCCGATCGTCGCGTCGAGCCGCCACGAGTAGGTCCCGGACGAGCGGTAGGTGTGGGTCGGTTGCGCCCGCGTCGAACCGTCCGTGCCGTCGCCGAAGTTCCAGCGATACTTGATCGAGCCGTCACAACCGCGCGCCGTGACGGTGAGCGGGAACGACACCCCCCGCCCCACGGTGGCTGTGGTCGGGGCGGTCCCGGAGATGAACAGCGAGCACGCCGGCGCGCTGGCCACGGTGACGGTGCCGGTGACGCTGTTGCTGCTGCCGCCCACCGAGGCAGTGAGACGCCACGCGTAGGTGTTGGCGGTGGTGTACGTGTGCGTCGGATTCTGCTGTGAAGAGTTGGCGCCGTCCCCGAACGTCCAGGCGTAGGCCGGCGTACCGCTGCAGCCCTGGGTGGTCGCCGACCCCTGGAACCGGATCGCCGAGCCGGCGGTAGCGGATGCAGGGACCGTGGCGCTGGCCGTGACTGTGCACGCCGGCGCCGTGACGGTGACCGTGCCGCTCCTGGAGTCGGTGCTCGAGCCCGACGAGACGGTGAGCGTCCAGGTGTAGGTATTCGCGGTGGTGTATGCGTGCGTCGGGTTCTGCTGTGAGGAGTTGGAGCCGTCGCCGAACGTCCAGGCGTAGGCTGGCGTGCCGCTGCACCCCTGCGTGGTCGCCGATCCCTGGAACCGGATCGCCGAGCCGGCGGTAGCGGATGCAGGGACCGTGGCGCCGGCCGTGACCGTGCACGCCGGCGCCGTGATCGTGACGGTGCCGGACGTGGAGTTCGAGCTGGAACCCGACGAAACGGTGAGCGTCCAGGTGTAGGTGTTGGCGGAGGTGTAGGCGTGGGTCGGGTTCTGCTGCGAGGAGGTGGAACCGTCCCCGAACGTCCAGGCAAAGGCGGGCGTTGTGCTGCACCCCTGCGATGTCGCCGACCCCTGGAAGGCAAGGGGCTGCCCGACGGTGCCGGTGGAGGGAGCCGTTGCCTGGGCCGTGACGGTGCACGTTGAGCCGCCCGCGACGGTCACGGTCACGGTTCCGAGGTTCGAGTCCGTGGAGCCGTTCCACGCGGCGAATGTGAAGGTGTCGGTGCCGGTGAACGACGCATCGGGGTAGTAGGTGGCTCTCGTTCCGGTCAATCCGGCGGTGCCGTTGGCCGGCTGCGAGACGACACGGAGGGTGAGCGAGTTCCCCTTGGGATCCGTGGCGGACAAGGGGATGGTCACCGGCGTTCCGGCCGCGGTCGAGCCGGAGGCGTTGCTGACGGTGGCCGGCGGGTTGGCCGTCGCGGATTCGCTGCCCGGGCCGTTGTGGCAGGTGTAGCAGCCGACCTGGTAGCCCTTCCAGAACAGCTTGCTCCCGAACGCCGAGATGGTGCGGTCGCCCTGGGCGCGCGAGAGCACGGTGCCGCGGGAGTCGGTGCCGTGGCACGCCTGACACTGGGCGGAGCGGCCATCATCGGCGGCGTCGCCGTGCCGGCTGACCCAGCTCTGACCGACCGGGTGCATCCCGTGCGGGCCGCCGCCGGCCGTCAGCGACTGCGAACCGTGGCAGGTGGCGCAGTCCACCAGCATGCCCTTGTGGCCCTGGAGTTCGACGCTCTGGATGTTGTCGTTGGGGTGCGAGGTGGGGTACTCGGCGTGGGTTGAGCCGTGGCACGCCGCGCACTGGAGGCCGCCGTGGCCGGTGGAGAAACGGTAGAGGGAGACGCCTGCGACCGGCGTGTTCGGGGTGGTGGCGAAGGTGGTATCCGCCGGGACCCGGGGTTGGCCGGACGCGTCGAGCGCCGAGGTGTAACGGATCTGCCCGTTGTTTCTCACCGCCGTGCCGGTGTGGCAGCTCTGGCAGTTGGGCTCGTCGAACCAGCCCTGCCGGCCCGCCCTCCCAACGGCGTGCATCGGGCCGTGGCAGTTCTGGCACTGCATCTCCATCGAGCCATCCGCGGCGACGGCGCTTCCCATCGCGCCGCGCAGGCACTTGGTGGTGGAGCCGGGGTGGCAGCGGTAGCACGCCGAGCGGTTCGAGCTGCTGTCCAGGGTCATGCTCGTGACCGGGTCCATGACGTGGGCGTGGTAGTCGTGGATCGCCTGGGTGAGCTGGGGGATCCCCGCCTGGCCGGTGCCGGGGAGGGCGTTGGAGCCGTGGCAGGCGGCGCACAGGATCGGCTTCCCGGCGGTGATCACGGTGTCGTACAGCCCGGTGCTGGAGTAACCGGCCTGCGCCAGCGCGGTGAGGTAGCTCGGGCTCGCTCCGCGCCTCTCGTCGTGCAAGCGCAGGACGTTGAGCCTGTAGTCGCGGTCGGCGTTGGGGTCGTTGACCCAGCCCGCGTTCGGCCGGGCCGCGGCGCCGCTGCCGGATGCGTGACAGGCGCGGCAGTCCATCTCGTCCGAGATCGGCAGCACGATGTCGGTCGTGGCGAGCACGTTGCCGCCGCTGTCCCTGGCGACGAGACGCATCAACGGGTACGAGTTCTTGCGCCCGGCGTCGTCGTAGGGCGTGAGCGGGATCCCCTCGGCGATGAACCAGTCGTTGGCCGGATCGAACGTCATCGGCTGCGGCTGGTTCGTCTTGCCTGGCATCGCGATACCGGTGAGCCCGACGTCGGGGGGAAGCGGCTTGGCGAGGCCGAACAGCGAGGCGGCGAACGTCCAGAAGTCGTCCTTCCCGACCGAGGTCGTGTTGATCGAGCCCGACGGGTCGGCGATCGCCTGGTAGGTGACGGTGACGCCCGCTGCGCTCGTCACCAGGTTGCCGGACGCGTCCACGACCTGGGCTTGAATGGTGTTGTACGGGGGAAGGATGGCGAAGACGGAGAAGTCGGAGTCCATGCAGTGCATCCCCAGGTTGTTCCAGCCGGTGACCGTCCATCCGGTCGTGGCGGACCAGCCCGACAGTGCTGCAGACATGCCCAAAGCCAGAACCAATGCTGCGGTTGAATACGGAATGCCTTCTCATCGCGCCTCCTTTGCCGGTTCACTTCGTCGTACAATGTGACCATATTGCCACTTTGTAATACAGTGTGTGACCTTGGTCACCAGACGCGTACCCCGGGCCCAGGGGCACCGCCCCGAGCGTCAGAGTTGAGTGCGCCGGCCCACAAATCGGTCCGGGCGGCGCTGTCCTGCACGACCTGGAAGGTTGGCCTCAGTCGATCGCCCGGGCCCGGGCGCGCTGGCGGAGGAACTCGATCACTCCGGGGAGCACCGAGACGATGATGATGGCGAAGATCACGAAGGTGAAGTTGCGCTTGACCACTGGGATGTTGCCGAACCAGAACCCGGCCATGGTGAAGCCGAGCACCCAGGCCGCGCCGCCGATGACGTTGAAGGAGAGGAAGTGCCCGTACGTCATCTTGCCGATCCCGGCGACGAACGGGGCGAACGTCCGCACGATCGGGACGAAGCGGGCGATGACGATGGTCTTGCCGCCGTAGCGCTCGTAGAACTGGTGGGTTCGCTCGAGATGTTTTCGGTTGAGGAAGCGCACGTTCTCGCGATGGAACACCTTGGGGCCGACCACGGCGCCGATCCAGTAGTTCACCGTGTCGCCGAGGACCGCGGCGGCGCCGAGCACGGCAAGGGCCACAGGGGAGGCTGAGCGAGCCGCGCGCCGCGAACGTCCCGACCGCGAACAGTAGCGAGTCGCCCGGCAGGAACGGCGTCACGACGAGGCCGGTCTCGCAGAAGACGATCAAGAACAGCAGCACGTAGGTGACGAGGCCGTAGTCCTGGATGATCAGGTCGAGGTGCGCGTCGATGTGGAGGACGAAATCGATCAGCTGGCTCACGAACCCCATGCGGTCTCCCTGGTGGCGACCGGGCGGCCGGTGGGTCCGCGTCCGATCTCCGGTGTTGCCGGAGCCGTCAAGTTAAGCGGAAGGCGTTGCGAAATCAAGGCGAGCGCTGGTGGCGCGGGCGCCAAGTCCGTGGCGCGGGCGCCCTCGCCCGCGCACCTCTACTTTTCACTCTTGTCCGCTTCCCCCATTCCCCCGATCGCAACGAGGTCGCGCATCCGGGCGACGGCGCCCTCGCGGCCCCCGAGGTCGCCGGCCTTGCCCTGGAACACGCGGCCGCCGCCGCCGCCGCGCCCGGCAAGGAGAATCGCGACCTCGCGTCCGGCCGCCTGCACGTCGAGGCGGACCTCCTCCCCGACCGCGACCGCGAAGAACGAACGGTCCCCGTCGCTCGCCGTGAGCAGCGCGAGCTTTCGCAGGCGCCGTGGTGGTGAGGCGGCGTGCGAGCGACTGCAGGAACGCGGCGTCCTTGCCCTCGAAGTGCGCGCTCACGATGCGGTCGGGGCTCGCCGCGAGTGCACGGCAAGGGCGCCGGCAAGCTCCTCCTCGAGGCCGCGGGCGCGCTTCTCGGACGCCTGGAGCTGCTCGAGCTTGGCCTCGGCCACCGCAGCGAGGTCGTCGTCCGGGGCGCCGAACAGGGTGCGAAGGCGGGTGTTGCGCGCCTCGTGCGCCCCCAGGCGCTCGCGCACCCGGCCGCCGGCCACGAACGTGAGGCGAGTTCCGCCGCGCATCGGCTCGCCGGCGATGAGCTTGAGCGCTTCGATCTCCGCGGTCGAGCGCACGTGCGTGCCTCCACAGGTATTGAGGTCGACGCCCGCGATCTCCACGAGGCGGACCTCGCCCTCGTGGCCGGCGGGCAGCCCGCGGGTGCGGACGGCGAGGGTGGCGAACTCGGCCTGCGTGACCCGCCGCGTCGAGACCGCGAGTGCCGCGCGGATCTGCTCGGCGACCGCCGCCTCGAGCGCCTCCAGGTCCGTGGCCGCGAGAGCCGCGACCCCGAGTTCGACGTCGCAAAGCCGGTCGCCGAGGTGGAACGCGGTCGTCTTCCACCCGAACCGGTCGGCGGCGACCGCGGTCAGGAGGTGCTGTCCGGTGTGCTGCTGCATGTGGTCGAACCGCCGCGCCCAGTCCAGACGAACCGTGACCGGCCCCGGCTCGACAGGGCGGACGAGGAAGTGACGGATCGTCCCCTCGCGCCTTTGGACGTCAATCACTTCCACCTCACCGAGCCGGCCGCGGTCCGCCGGCTGCCCGCCGCCCTCGGGGTACAGAACCGTGTCGGCGAGAACGGCGAACGGCCCGCCGTCCTCCGTCCCGGTTTCGCGAACCTCGGTCTCCAGCTCCTTCAGGTACGGATCACGCTCATACGCAGGCAGCTCGTGCATGGCGGCATCGTACCCGAGGAGCCGTGGAGCGTGGATCGTGAGTCGCGGATCGAACAAACGTGAACGGCACGGCGCAGGAGAGACGTGGTTCGTGGTCCGAGCCGGCTGCGCCGGCCGCAGGCCGCGCAGTCCCGAGTACCTCCCTCGAAAACGGGAAGCTCAACGATAGGCAGGGCCTCGGAGCTTGGGGCGTGCAGCCGCGTCGCCGCCGTTGGGCCTATCGCAAGGCGCGCAAGTCGGTCGCACCGGAGCATAGCCGGAGGCTATGTGAGGATGCGAACCGGCGCAGCGCAACGCCGCGAGAGGTCCGACGCCGGCGACGCCTTAGGCGGGGCCGAGGGACATCGCCTACATCTCTTCGGGGACGGGGATGCCGAGGAGCTCTTCGAGGATCTCCCGAACCGTCGCCCCGAACAGGCGGAACACCCCGCGCCGCAGGGCGCGGATCCCCTCGTCCTCGGCGTGCAGCACGGAGTGCTCGTGGTAGAGCTTGTGGAACAGCTGCGCCAGGTCGCGCGTGTGCCCGGCCAGGAGAGAGAACTCGAGCGATGCGACGGCCTTGCCGACCACCTCCCGGGTGAGCTCGCAGGCGAACGCCAGCTCCCACAGGTCGTCGGGCACGGCCGCCGCGGCGGCGGCCTCGGCATCCGTCTCAGTCGAGCCGGCGAGACCCTGCGCCGCCAGCTTCTCGAAGACCTTGGCGGCGCGCACGGCGGAGTACTGCAGATACGGCCCGGTGTCGCCCTCGAACGCGAGTGCCTCGTCGAAGTCGAACGCGAGCACCCGGTTGCGTCCCTGGCGCGCCATCTGGTAGCGGAGCGCCCCGACCGCGATGGCGCGCGCCCGCGCGGCGATCGACTCGGGCGCCAGGGCGGCGCCCTCGCCCTGGCGGTCGGCGATGGCGCGTTCCGCCTCGCGGATGAGCGTGACGAGCAGCGCGTCGGCCGCGACGCCGATCCCGCGCCGGCCGGACATCTCGAGGAACGGCTTGGCCATGTCCTCGGCCGTGAGGCCAAGGTCGAGCCCGTGCGTCTCCTCGAGGCGGCGCACCGCCTTCGGCGTCAGCGCCACCATTTCGTACGCGAAGTGGATCGAGTTCTCCGCCGCCTCCGGATGGCCGAGGACGCGGATCGCCTCCTTGACGACCTTCTGCGGGTACGACTGGCGTACGTCGATGACGTTGTAGACGCGCTCGCCGGCGCCGAACGCGACGCCGGCCGGTCGCTCGCCGGGGTCCGAGGCGGTGCGGTAGAGCGCCCGCGCTCCTTCGCCGTAGCGCACGGGACCGGCGGCGCCGTCCTGCGCGAAACGCGCGAAGGCCCGGTAGCCGAAGTCGTGTAGCGCGCCGCCGGCGTCGCGCAGCAGGCCGAGCTTCCAGAGCTGGTAGGCGATGTCCTTGCCGGTGTAGGTCACGGTGCCGTTGGAGCGCAGCAGGATCTTGTCGGCGTCGGCCATCCCGGCGAACTCCGGCGAGTCCGCGAGCGACATCACCCAGCAGCCGGCGTTCTTCCCCTCCGTCTCGAGCCGGATCGCGCCCGCGGCCTGCAGCAGCTCGAACGCCCGCTGCCAGAAGCCGCGGTGGAGAATGTCCGACTCGTGCGGAAGAACGTCGTAGGCGATCCCGATACGGCCCATGGTGACGAGGTGGCAGCGCACGTTGGCATCGGCGACGGCGGCCGCGAGGCGGGCGATGGAACCGGGGTTCGGGGCTCGGGGCTCGGGGCCCGTGGAAGTCAGATCCTTGATGGCCTGGTCGAGCGATAACTCGGGCGGGAAGCCGGCCTCGACGGCGTGCAGCACCTGGGCGCGCCACGAGGTCGCAGCCTCGTCCTCCTCGTACCAGCGGGTCACGCGCGGGTAGAGGTCCCAGCACAGGTCGTCGAAGTCGGCCTCGCCGAGGGTGCCGGTGACGAGAGTTCCAGCGCTGCTGCGCTCGGCAAGCGCCGCCAGGATCCCCGCCCGCGAAGCCTCCGCAGCGAACCCCGGCCAGGCGGCGGCGGCCGCGAGAAGGCGCTCCTCCGGAAGGAAGAGGAAACCCACCACGACGTCGGCAACCTGGACGCCGGTGTCGTCGATGTAGTCCTGCACCTCGACCGCGTGGCCGAGGTAGCGCAGGCAGCGCACCAGCGTGTCGCCGAGCACCGCGTTGCGCAGGTGCCCGATGTGCGCGGCC
Source organism: uncultured Acidobacteriota bacterium (assembly GCA_963789745.1). Classification (GTDB taxonomy): domain Bacteria; phylum Acidobacteriota; class Thermoanaerobaculia; order Thermoanaerobaculales; family Thermoanaerobaculaceae; genus RBG-13-68-16. The sequence continues at coordinate 417,427 of CAWBLW010000003.1, forward strand.
TTGTTCGGGTTGATGTTCGTATGCTCGACGATCACTTTGGGGGGGCGCTCCGCCCCCCGCGCTCGCCGGGAGCGCCGCCCGGCTCGCCGATCTGACGGAGAAGGCCGGCGAGGGCGGCGCCGCGGCGCAGGCGGAAGTTCAGGAACCCCGGTCCCTCCACGGCGCACCCCGGTTCGAGCATGGCGAGTGGGTGGTCGGCATCGAGCCCGGTGCGCGCCTCGTCGAGCCGCCGGGCGACCTCGTCGGCGATCGCGCGCGGCGCGCGGCGCAACGCCTTCGCGAGGGGGAGCGCGCCAGCCCACGCCAGGTCGCCGAGCTGCCGCCGTGGCGGCACGTCGAGCGCGACCTGCGGCGCCTCCACTCCCATCGCCGCCAGCGCGGTCCCGATCGCGGCGGCCAGCTCCGTGCGGATCGTCTCGAGCATCCGGTCCCTCCGTAGCGCGCGATTGTAGCGCGTGACCAACCAGCGGCCCGGGCGCGCGCGCGGGGAACAGGCGGTCATCGGAGTGTGATCTCGCTCACACGGTCGCAGCGGCGCTGGGAGGATGCTTGATCGGTGAGTCTCTCGCCTCCTGTCGGGTATCCGGCGGCCGGCTACGACCTGCTCGTGGTCGGCTGCGATGCGACGACGCGCGGCCGCGTCCGCGCGGGGGTGGCCGCGGCCGGCCACCGGGTGACGGTGGCCGACGACGCAACGGCGGCGTTCCGCGTTGCGGCCGGGGGGCGTTTCGACGCGCTGCTCGTGTCGCACCCGCTCGCCGGCGCCCCGACGGGCCGCTTCCTCCAGGCGGTGCGCGACCCCGAGTCGCCGTGCCGGAGTTCCGCGACTGGTACTGGTGGCGGAGGAGCGCCTGCGGCGCGACGCGGAGGTCTTTCTCGGGCGCGGCGCCAATCGTGTGCTGGCGGTCGAGCAGGTGGAGCAGGCGGTCGCGGAGATGCTGCGGCCACTGCTGCGGGTGCCGGCGCGGGCGCCGCTGCGTCTCCCGGTACGAGTGCAGGTGCTCGGCGGCGGCTTGCAACGCCGCGTCGTATGCGAGAGCGTGAACCTCTCGTCGCACGGCGCGCTCCTGCGCTCGCCGCACAGCCTGGCGGCAGGGACCGAGCTGAGGTTCGAGTTGTTCCTGCCCGGGAGCCGCTCTGCCGGTGCGCGGCGAAGGCGGTCGTGGTGCGCCGGACCGCGCAAGGGTGCGAGCCGTACCCCGGCATCGGCGTCCAGTTCACCGGCTTCGCCTGGGGCGGCGAGGACGCGCTCGCGGCGCGGCGTCGCCGCATTCCGCGCCGGCCGCCTGCGGCCGGTGAACTAGACGCGCCGCAGGCGGGCGGCCCGTCAGCCCTTCGCCTCCTGCGGACCCCGGCTCCAGCAAGGCCTCCAGCGGCGGGTGCGTCGTGTGGTACGAAGTCGCCTGCTGGTACGCGTGCGCCACCGCGAGCAGCTCGGCCTCGCCGAAGAGCCGGCCCGTGAACGTAACGCTCGTGGGCGTTCCGTCCGAGGCGCGGAAGCCGTTGGGGAGCACGACGGCCGGGTGGCCCGTCAGGTTGGTGAGCAACAGGTTGCCGCCGCCGAAGCTCGGGCAGACGTACACGTCGAACTCGGCCATGGCCCGGTCCATCGCCTGCATCAGCAGGGTGCGGACCCGGTTGGCCCGGATGTACTCGACCGCCGGGACCAGCTGCGCGCGGCGGAAGAGGTTCGGCCAGGCGTTGGCGGCCTGCCGCTTCATCAGGGCGTCGCGGCCGCTCCTGGTCAGCTCGTCGAACGCTGCGGCGGCTTCCGCCTGGAGGATGAAGCGCAGCGAGTCGAGCGGCAGCTCGGACGGGAGCTTGACCGGCGCCAGCTTGAAGCCGAGCTCGCGCAGCGTCGCGAGGGTGCGGCGGTCGAACGCCTGCCACTCGCGCATCCGGGCCCGCGCCTCTTCCTTTTCGACGTCCTTGGCGCGGTCCTCTTCGAACGCGGCCTCGACGTAGCCGACGCGCAGGGTGCGGGGGTCGCGGCCGAGCGGCCAGAGGAACGGTCGGTCCACGGCGGTCGGGTCGATCCCGTCCGCGCCGTGGATCGCCGCGAACACCAGCGCGCAGTCCTCGACCGAGCGGGCGATCGGCCCGAGCTTGTCCATCGTCCACGACAGCGCCATCGCGCCGTGCCGGGAGACCCGGCCGAACGTCGGCCGCAGCCCGGTGGCGCCGCACCTCGTGCAGGGGGAGACGATGCTGCCCAGCGTTTCGGAGCCGACCGCGAAGCCGACAAGGCCGGCCGCCGTCGCGGACGCCGGTCCCGCCGACGACCCGGACGAGCCTTCCGCCGGGTTCCACGGGTTCCTGGTCTGACCCCCGAACCAGACGTCGCCCATCGCCAGCTCGCCGAGCGCGAGCTTGGCCACGAGGACGGCGCCGGCCTCGGCGAGCCGCCGCGCCGCGGTGGCGGTCTCGGGGCGCACCTGGTCCTGGTACGGCTTCGACCCCCACGTGGTCGGGTAGCCGGCCACCGCGATCAGGTCCTTGGCCCCCCACGGCACGCCGTGCAGCGGGCCGCGCCAGTGCCCGCCCGCGATTTCGCGGTCGGCGCGTTCGGCCTGCTCGAGGGCGAGCGTCTCGGTGAGGGTGACGACGCACTCGAGCAGCGGGTCAAAGCGGCGCAAACGGGCGAGGTAGAGCCCGGTCAGCTCGACGGACGAGACCTTGCGAGCGCGCAGCAGCGAGGCGAGCGTCGCCAGAGGGGCGAACGCGAGGTCGTCGTCGGTGGCGGGCCGCGAGGAGTGGCGGTCCGGCTTGAACCCGACCGCCGCGTCGCGGCGCGCGGCGCGCTCGTCGTCCGCGGCCGTCGTGGCGAACCGCCACGCCGGGGGGACGGCGTTGTCGAGCGGCACGGCGCGGAGCTTCGCGAAGTCGCGAAGGAGGCCGTTGACGCCGTCGACCATCAGCGCGCGCTGGTCCTCGGGGAGGTCAAGGCCCGAGACCCACTCGGCCTCGCGGATCATCGCCGCGGTCACGGGCCCGCCGGCGGCGAGGGCGGCGACGGCACGGCCGAAGACGGCCGAGCCGGCGCCGATCCCGGCGGCCCGGGCGATGATCCGGCGCCGGGTCCAGGCACCGCCTCGATCCGGCCGGACGGCCGCACGCGGCTCCGAAGGTTGTGGCAGGTCGTGGCGTTCCATGGCATCCTCCCGGGTGGGACGGCGGTCAGGTGACGGGGAGTTTACCGCGCCGGCCTGCGACCGGGAATGGAGCCGCCCCCGGCCGGCTTGCGGCTCTCATGGACGGTCCGACCGGCCGGTCCGCGTGGCGAGCGAACGCCGCCACGGAAAAGGAGCTTCGATGATCGTCTCGCGTGGTGTACGACTCGTGGCTCTCGCCGCTGCCGTCCTGTGTGCCGCGTCGGCCCTTGCGCAGCCTCCCGTCGAGGACGCCGCCCGCCGCCGCATCGCGATGGAGAAGCTCGCCGTCGTGGGCAGCGCCCTCTACATCGGGGCGCATCCGGACGACGAGAACACCGCGATGCTCGCCTGGCTGGCCCAGGGGCGGAAGGTGCGCACGGCGTACCTCTCGCTCACGCGCGGCGACGGCGGGCAGAACCTGATCGGGACCGAGCAGGGGGACCTGCTGGGGGTCGTCCGCACCGAGGAGCTGCTGGCGGCGCGGCAGATCGACGGGGCCGAGCAATTCTTCACCCGCGCGATCGACTTCGGCTTCTCGAAGACGCCGGAGGAGACCCTGCGCTTCTGGGGGCACGACGCGGTGCTCTCCGACGTGGTCTGGGTGATCCGTTCGTTCCGGCCCGACGTGATCATCACGCGGTTCCCCCCCAACGCGTCGGGCGGCCACGGCCATCACACCGCCTCCGCGATCCTCGCCTCCGAGGCGTTCACCGCCGCGGCGGACCCGGCCAGGTTCCCGGAGCAACTCAGGTACGTGACGCCGTGGCAGGCCAAGCGCCTGATGTGGAACGCCTGGCGGCGGCCCGGGGAGAGCGCCCCTGCGGGGGGGCCGCCGGAGCTGACGGTGGACCTCGGGGCGTACGACCCGGTGCTCGGGGAGTCGTACACCGAGATCGCGGCCGCTTCCCGGAGCATGCACAAGAGCCAGGGGTTCGGCTCGACGCCGCGGCGCGGCCCGATGCCGAACTTCCTCCAGTTCGTGGCCGGGGACCCGCCGAAGAGCGACCTGTTCGACGGCATCGACCTGACCTGGGGCCGCATCCCCGGCGGCCGCGCGGTCGGCGGCATCCTGGCGCGGACGATCGCGGCGTACACCGACAAGGACCCCGCGGCCTCCGTCCCGGCGCTGCTGCAGGCGCTCGCCGCGCTCGACCGGCTCGCGCCCGACCCGTGGGTCCCCGCGAAGCGGAAGGAGCTGCTCGACGAGATCGCGTCGTGCAGCGGCCTCTGGCTGGAGGCGATGTCGGCCACCTCGACGGTCACGCCGGGCGGATCGGCCGAGGTCACGGCCGTCGCCTTGGACCGCAGCCGGGTTCCGATCTCGCTGGTGAGCGTTCAGCTCTCGGGAGGCGGCGTGATCGGGCCGGTCCGGCCGCTCGAGCCGAACGTGCCGGAGACGAGGGCGATTTCCGTGAAGGTGCCGGCCGATGCGCCGTACACCCAGCCGTACTGGCTCGTGCGGCCGCACGGGATCGGGCTGTTCGACGTGCGCGACCAGACGCTGATCGGGCGGCCGAAGAACCCGCCGGCGATGAGGGCCGCGTTCGTGCTGCGCGCCGGAAGCCAGGACCTCGTCTACACGGTGCCGGTGCAGCACCGCTGGACCGACCCGGTCGAGGGCGAGCGCATCCGCGACCTCGCGATCGTGCCGGCGGTGACGCGTCAACTTCGCGGCGCCGGTGCTCGTCGCCCCGGACTCGAACCCCCAAGTGGTGCGCGCCGTCGCGCGCGCCAACGAGGCCGGCGTCAAAGCTGCCGTGCGGCTGACGGTTCCGCCCGGCTGGCGAGTGGAGCCCGAACGCGTGCCGCTCGAGTTCAAGGCCCGCGGCGAGGAGCGGACCGTACGCTTCACGCTCGCGCCGCCCGCGGGGGAGAGCACCGGCGAGCTGACGGCGTTTCTCGTCACCGACCACGAGGAACCCGCGCACGTCCCTGGTCGAGATCTCGCACCCGCACATCCCGGTGCAGACGCTGCTGCCCCCCGCCCTGGTCAAGCTCGTGCGGGTCAACCTTGCGCCGCCGGTCAAGCGGGTCGGCTACGTGATGGGGCCCGGCGACGAGATTTCCGAGATCCTGCGCCAGATCGGCGTCCAGGTCTCGCTGCTCTCCGACGACGACCTCGAGAGCGCCGACCTCGGCGGGTTCGACGCGATCGTGGTGGGAGTGCGCGCCTACAACACGAGGCCTGCCCTCGCCCAGGCCGAGGACCGGCTGCTCGCCTACGTCGAAAACGGCGGGACGCTGGTGGTGCAGTACAACAACGACCGCGGCCTCGTTACCGACCGGATCGGGCCGTACCCGATCAAGCTCTCCAGGGAGCGGGTGACCGACGAGACCGCGCCGGTGACGGTGCTGGCGCCGGAGAGCCCGCTGCTCACCACGCCCAACGCGATCTCGGCGGCGGACTTCGACGGCTGGGTGCAGGAGCGCGGGCTGTACTTCCCCGAGAGCTGGGACCCGCGCTACCATGCGCCGCTCGCGATGTCGGACCCGGGCGAGAAGCCGCTCGACGGCTCGCTGCTGTTCGCGCGCTACGGGAAGGGGAGCTACGTCGACACCGGCCTCGCGTTCTTCCGCCAGTTGCCGGCCGGCGTGCCGGGGGCGATCCGCCTGTTCGCGAACCTCCTCGCCGGAGGCCGCCCGCATGGATGACCCCGCCGCGCCTCGCGGTCCCGCCGGTGCCGTCTCTCCGGACCCCGGACCCCGGACCCCGGTCCCCGGCCTTTCGGACCACGGGTTACGGACCACGGACCACGCCCCTCCCGACGAGCCCCCGCCGTTCTGCCACTCCTGGAACGCGCTCTACCTCGTCGTCGCCAGCACGCTCGCGGCGCTGATCGTGCTCTTCGCCCTGTTCACGAGGGCGTTCGAGTGAGCCAGCTCGACTGGGCGGTGCTCGCCGCGGCACTCGCCGCCATGGTGGGGTACGGCATCTGGAAGGGCGGGCGAAGCCGCGACACCCAGGGGTACCTCCTCGCCGGCCGGGAGATGCGCTGGGGCACCGTGGCGCTCTCGATCATGGCGACGCAGGCGTCGGCGATCACGTTCCTGTCGACGCCCGGGCAGGCGTACGCCGACGGCATGCGCTTCGTGCAGTTCTACCTCGGGCTGCCGATCGCGATGATCGTGCTGTCGGCGACCGCCGTGCCGCTCTACCACCGCCTCAAGGTCTACACCGCCTACGAATACCTCGAGGGCCGCTTCGACCTGAAGACGCGGGCGCTGACCGCGTTCCTGTTCCTGATCCAGCGCGGCCTCGCCGCCGGCCTGACGATCTTCGCGCCGTCGCTGATCCTCTCGGTGATCCTGGGGTGGGACGTCCGCGTGACCGTGCTCGTCATCGGCGCGCTCGTGGTGGTCTACACGACCTCCGGCGGCGCGCGGGCCGTGAGCCGGACGCAGACGCTGCAGGCGGCGATCATCCTCGCGGGCATGGCCGCGGCGTTCGTGGTCCTCCTCGCGCTCGCTGCCGGCCGGCGTCTCCTTCCTCGACGCCCTGCGCGTCGCCGGCAAGGCCGGGCGGCTGCGCGCGATCGACCCGTCGTTCTCGCTGACCGACCGCTACACGCTGTGGTCCGGCCTGATCGGCGGCGCGTTCCTCGCGCTGTCGTACTTCGGCACCGACCAGTCGCAGGTGCAGCGCTACCTCGCCGGCCGCTCGGTGGCCGCGAGCCGGCTCGGCCTGCTCTTCAACGGCATGGCCAAGGTCCCGATGCAGTTCGGGATCCTGTTCATCGGCGCGAGCCTGTTCGCCTTCTACCAGTTCGAGGCGCCGCCGGTGTTCTTCAACCCGGTGGAGGTCGCCAAGGTCCGTTCGTCGCCGGAGGCGCCGCGGTTTGCCGAGCTCGAGGCGCGTTACCGCGAGGCGAGGTCCGCCCAGGAGACGCGGGCCCGAGAACTGGCCGCCGCGCTGCGTGGCAGCGAAGATGCCGCGGCAGCGGGACGCGACGGCCGCGTACCGGGCGGCAGGCGCGGCTTCCGACAAGGTGCGCGCCGAGGCGATCGCGGTGATGCGCAAGGCGGACCCCGGCGCCGACCCCAGCGACACCAACTACGTGTTCCTCTCCTTCGTCGTGCGCCACCTGCCGGCGGGCCTCATCGGCCTGGTGCTCGCGATGGTGTTCGCCGCCTCGATGTCGGCGTCCTCGGCGGAGTTGAGCGCGCTGGCCTCGACCACTGTCGTGGACGTCTACCGGCGCTTGCTGAGACCCGGGGCGGGGGAGGGGCACTACGTCCTGGTGTCGCGCCTGGCGACCGTGGGGTGGGGCGCGTTCGCGGTGCTGTTCGCCGAGTACGCGAGTCGGCTCGGGTCGCTGATCGAGGCCGTCAACATCCTCGGGTCGCTGTTCTACGGCACGATCCTGGGCGTCTTCCTGGCCGGGTTCTACGTCAAGCGCGTCTCCGGCACCGCGGTGTTCGCAGCCGCGATCGCCGCCGAGGCGCTGGTGCTCGCGTGCTTCGCGTTTACCCCGATCTCGTTCCTCTGGTACAACGTGGTCGGATGCCTGGCAGTGCTCGGCCTCGCACTCCTGTTCGAAGCGTTCAGCGGGAAATCTGGCGCCGCCGGCGCCGGGCCTCTGGCTGCGTTGCGCTTCGGCGGATCGCGATGCTCACGTAGCCTCCGGCTACGCTCCGCTCCGGCCGCCTCGTGCGCCTTGCCATAGGCCCACCGGCGGCGGCGCGGCTACACGCCGCAAGCTCCGGCGCCCTGCCTGTCGGTCTTGCGTCCACCTTCAAGGGAGGGGCGCAGAGGCTGCGCGGCCTGCGGCCGGCGCAGCCGGCTCTGGCCATGGGCCACCGGCCACGGGCCACGCCTCTTCTGTTCCTGCTACTTCTCCCACTCCTTGATCAGGGTGTCCACCATCGCGGTATCGGCCTTGGGGTCGGCGGCCTTGCCGACGGTGATCGCCTTCTTGGCGAGCGCGATCGCTTCGGTCTTCTTGCCGTCGAGGGCGAGGAAGCGGGCCTGGCCGGCGAGGTTGTACATCGTCTCCTTTACAGCGACGGACTTGGCGAGCCACGTCCGGGCCTCGGGGAGGTCGACGTTGTTGTCGAGGCAGAACGCGGCGGCGCGGTAGCTCGTGCGCCAGTCGTCGGGCTTGGCCTCGGCGATCGCCTTGCGTGCGGACGCGAGAACCTTGGTGTTGGTGTCCACCTTGATGGTGAACGGTACCGCGAGCTTCTCCCACACGAGCGCGACGGTCGCCGACTCCGCGGACACGGCCGGGAAGACGAAGGTGAGCATCTCGTGGAGATCCACGGAATGGGGCTTGACCTTGATGCGCAGGGCGTCGTCGGCCTCCTTGTACTGGTAGGCTCCCCACTGCTTGGCCGTCTTGTTGAAAATGATCGTCCACTCGTCCTTGCCTGGAATCGTGAAGAGGCCGTAGGTGCCGGCGGCCAGTTTCGTGCCGTCGATCGTGACGTCGTCCGCGAACGTGATCGTGGTGGCCTCGTTGGCGCCGGTGCGCCAGACCTGGTCGTACGGCACGAGCCCCCCCCAGATCACCCGCCCCTTCACGCTCGGGCGGCAATACGTAATCGTGACGTCGGTGAGCCCGACGGTCTGCGAGACGGTGGCCTTGGGGCTCGGGCGCGGCAGGTCGAGCTGCGCGACGGCAGGCGCGGCCGCCATTAGCGCCGCGGCCGCGAGGGGAACCGCGGCGGCGAGAAGGCGAGATTTCTTCATGGCTATCCTCCAGTGACCGGTAGGTTAAGATGGAGTCGCATCCACGTCAACTTTCCTGCACTGTAGATCGGCCTGGCGTCGAGTGGCGACCGCCAGGGTGCGGGAGTTTCCGGGCACTCGGCGGGCGAATCGGCGCGCCCGGGCCGAGCGAAGTCGCGTCAGGCCTCGGGGTTGGGGTCGGCATCGCGCAGGTGGGCGGCGATGAACTTCTCGATCGTCCTGCGCTCGGTGTCTGAGATGTTGACGAACTCGACGCCGATCTGGCTCCTCCGGCTGCCGTCGGAGCTGCTGAGTTCGCGCAGGTGGGCGACCCGCCCCCGGGCGCGGACCGTGTGGTTCCGCAGGTTCACCTCGACCTCGAGCGTCGTGGCGAGCGGCGGCGACGCTTCGGTCTCGATCAGCAGACCGACCGTGCTGATCGTCTTGACGACGAAATGGTAATCGGAGCTGACGCTGACGGGCTCCGGGACGTCGACCTTGAAACGGCCCGAGATCCGTTTCTCCACGGCGATGACGGCCGTCGTCTCCAGCATCCTCGCAAGTTCGCCGTGCTGATCGGTGAGCGCCTCGTCGAAACAGATCCCGGTTTCGTAAACCGTCTTGGTCTCGCCAGCCTCGCTGCGGCGGAGACCGCGCAGGTGACACCAGACCACGGATCCCGACATCCGCAAACTGGGTTGGTCGCCGTGCCTCAAGGTCAGCGCGTAGGTGCGCCCGACCTTCATCTGAGCATCGGTTTCGACGGCCATCCCGGTCAGGCTCATGTTCAGGATCTTGGCTTCCGCGGAGAGGTGCAGCGTGCCCTTGACGTCCTGCACCGGATAGCGCGGACTACGGCGCCGCTCTCGGCCGGGGGTACCTTGGCTCACCATCGTGCAGGGATCATACCAAACCGGCCTTGCGTCTGTCTTGCGACGCCACAGGTGCGCGAGCAGGCCTAGCCGCGACCAGTCAGTTGATCGGGCCGTCGTCGCGGCCGTCGTCGCGGCGGATCACTCGCAGCCCCCGGCGCTTGGCGAGGCGCGCGAGCCGGCGCTCGATCCGGCGGGCCCGCCATGAGAGGTAACGGCGCCGCAGGCGCTGGCGGGCGGAGGAGCCGGGGAGCGTCAACACGGTAACGGCGACCGCGACGCAGATCCCGGCGAACCCGGCGAGGTCCTTGCTGGAGAGGTACGCGACGAAGGCGAGCGCGATCTCCAGCCACAGAAACAGGCGGGCCGGCACCGGCAGTACGAAGAACAGCAGGATGGTGGCGTCGCCATAGAGCGTGGCGAACGCCGCGATCAGGATCGCGAGCAACATCCGTTGGCCCTGCATGATCTGGAACGGGAACGGCGTTCCCGCGCCCCCAACGGCCTCGAGGGCGAGCTGGACCACGACCGCAGCCGCGGCGGCCGCGGCGGCGGCCGTCGCCACGAGCGTCCAGAACGCCCGGCGGCCGAGGCGAGCCCGCACGTCCTGGCCGAACCAGAAGACGATCAACAGCTCGAGCAGGATCCAGGGGCTCGCCGCCCCGAACCCGACGAACGGGTAGGTGACCAACTGCCAGAGGAAGGCGGCCCGCCAGACGGCCGGGGTCAGGCGGAGCAACGCGGGCAGGATGGCGGTGGCGGCGAAGAACTGCAGCGCCCAGGTGACGAAAAGCACGGCCAGCAGCGCGGTGATGTCTGGAGCGGGCCTGCCTCCCGGCCAGCCGCCGCCACCGAACCCCGTCGGCCCACGGTACCTCCCGCTCGGCTGCACGCGCCCTCCTTGCGGGCCCATCTTTCCCGATCCCGGCCCGCAGCGCAACCGATGTGAGGTGGATCACCTTTTTCGGCGCCGCACAGGAGCATCCTTCAGAAAGGAAGAGGGCCGATGGTCGAAGCCGGAACCGTAACCTGGTACACCGTCTTGCCGGTGGGGCTCGACCCCGAGGCGCGGGAGAGAGTGCGCGGGGCGCTCGCGCCGCTCGAAGCGGCGGTTCTGTCCGCCGCCGACGATTGGACCGAGGCGCTTGAGCTGGCCTCGGCCGGGAGGTACGACAGCCTGCTCGTGGCCTACCCGCTGGGCGACGCGCCGATGGCCGGCTTCCTGGCCACCCTGCGCCGGCCCTCGTGTCCGTGCCGCCGCGCCGCGATCGTGCTCGTCACCGAGGCGAGTCACCGGGCCGAGGCCGAGACCTACCTGGGACGCGGCGCAAACCGGGTCGTCACCTGGGACGAGGCCGAGCTTCGCCTGCCGCACATTTTGGAGGAGTTGTTCCAGGCGGCTCCGCGCGTCCCGGCCGAACTGTCGGTCCGCGTCCAGCCGGTGGCCGAAAGCCCCGCGCCGTCCGTGGCGTGCCGGACGGTCAACATCTCCACCTCCGGCATGCTGCTCGAGCTCCGCGAGGGCTACCGGCCGGGCACGGTCCTCGTTTTCGAGATGCTGCTACCGGGCGTACCGCTCCCGGTCCGCGGTCATGCCCGGGTGGTGCGCCGAACCTCGGTGCGGCGCGAGCCGTTCCCCGGCGTGGGGGTGACGTTCGCCGGTTTCGACGACAACACTCAGGCCCGCCTCAGCTCGTACCTCACCCGCGCCGCCAGTTGAGCGCGCCGGCCCTGTCGTGGCTCAGCGCGAGGGCGGGTCCTGGGGGGCCGAGGGCGCCAAGGGCAGTTCGATCGTGAAACGAGTCCAGCGTCCGGGTTCGCTCTCCACCCAGATGCGGCCGCGCAGCTCGTCCACGATCTGCTTCGAGATGGCGAGCCCGAGGCCGGTGCCGCCGCGCCGCTTGGTGGTGAAGAACGGGTCGAAGATGCGGTCGATGACGTCCTTCGGAATCCCGGTGCCGTTGTCCTCGATCTCGACCCGCATGCCGTCGCCGGCGCGGCGGAGCCGTACCATCACGAGGTTTTCCCCGCGCGGGCGGTCCGGCAGCGCTTGCAGCGCGTTGATCAGGAGGTTCATCACGACCTGGCCGAGCTTGTTCGGTGAGCCGTTCACCGGCGGCCCAGGTTCGATCTCGACCTGGATCTGAGCCCGCTTCGACAACTCGGCGCGGACCGCGCGCAGCGAGAGCTTGACGACGTCCCTGAGATCGGCGGATGTCTCGTCGTCGCGCCGCCGGTGGCTGAGCTCGAGCCCCGAGGTGATCTCGGCCATCTGGCCGACGGCGTGACGTGCCTCGTCGATCTGTGCAGCGGCACTCCGACCCGCCGCCACCTGCTCGCCTCTCTGGGGAGTCTCATGCTCGAGGGCGGCAACCAGGTTCGCGATGCGCAGGCCCGCGAGCTCGAGCGACGTCATGAGCGTCTGCAGGGGTGTGCGCAGCTCGTGGGCCACGCCCGCGGCGGCGACGCCGAGCGCGTACACCCGTTCGACGTCCAGGAGGCGCTGCTCGAGCTCGTGGACCTTGTGACGCGTCTCGTGGATCTCGACAGCCCCGCGAAGCGTGGCCTTGAGCTCTTCGGGCTCCCACGGCTTGCGGATGTAGCCGCGGACCTGGCCGCGGTTGATGGCGTTGACGGCGTCGGTGAGGTCGGAGTACGCGGTGATCAGGAGCCTGACCGTGTCCGGGAAGTCTTCGCGGGTGGCCTCGAAGAACTCGACCCCGGTCATGCCGGGCATGCGCTGGTCGACGAGGAGGACCGCGACCTCCTCGCGCCGCAGGACCTCCATGGCCGCCTCCGCGCTGGACGCGGTCAAGACCCTGAACTCGGGGGTGCAGGCGGCCTCGAGTACTGTGAGGTTGGATTCGTCGTCGTCAACGTAGAGGATGGTGCCGTCCATCGTGGTCCCCCTCGCCGCTCGCCCTCGACCACGAGAGCCTTCGGCAGCTCCGCGAGTCGCGATCCGGATCCGTCGCTCGAAGTCTCGCCCGCCTTGCCCCGGAACGCAAGCCCCCGACGCGCGCGGGCCGGCCTCTCAGTGCTTCCGGATCAGGAGGAAGTAGTAGGCGTTGCCGGGCTCGATCTCGATCTTCACCTCGGCGGTCTCGGGAAGCCGCTTGGCGAGGCGCAGCATCTCCTCGCGCGTCCGATAGAGCATCGTCCAGTCGAGGATGAACTCGGGCGACCAGAAGTGGTCGTTCGGACCCAGCGCGTTGCCCAGCACGATCAGGCCGTCCGTCGCCAACTGGTCGAATAGGGTGCGGACGAGCACCTGCGCCACCGCTTCCCCGAGGTAATCGAACAGTCCGGTGGCAAAGATGAAGTGCTGGCCGCTCTCGATCGGCAACAGCGAGGGGTCGCGCATGATCTGGACGAACGACAGATGGAGGCACTGCAGCGAGCCGTCGGCGCCGGTCGCCCGGAGCTGGCGGTGGCTCTCGTTGTACGCGATGGACAGCGCCTCGTCCTCCTGGTCGATCAGCGTCCACGCCACGTGTCCGGGCCATCCCTTGCGGTTGGCGATGAAGTCGGAGACCTCGCGGGCCGGACCGCACCCCAGGCTGGCGACGCGGAAGACGGGCTCGGCTACGCCCCGCGCGAGGTGGCGGTCGTGTTCTTCCGTCATGAGCTGCACGACGTAGTCCTTCCGCGTCCGCACGCCGGCCGAGAGCGGGTGCTCGACGCCCAGCTTGTGGAACACCTGCGCGAACACGGAGTCGCCCTCCAGCGCGTTGTTGTAGTAGTACTGCATCACCTGGTAATCGCCTGCGTACCCGAGCGGCTTCGTGTATGCGCGCTGCACCAGCGGGCAAACCGAGAGGACCGGCGTCACCAGCGTCTCGGTCAGGCGCTTGGACGCGAGCAGGATCTGGCGGTCGCCGAGGCACTCCACCGCGGCGCGCGACGCGCTGCGCTGGATCTCGGCCCACGGCTCCCGGAGCTCTGCGAGCGCCCGCTGGGCGAGGTCCGCAAGGGGGTCGGCGTCCCGTGCGCCGCGCGCGCGGTAGCGCGCCTCGCTGCGGTCGAGGACGCGCCGGTAGAAGTGGAGGAAGTGCACCGCCCGGCCGACGGAGTCCTGGAGCGCTTGCGGGATCCTGGTGCGCCAGAACTCGGGTCCGGCCCGCAAGTCGGATTCGAGCTGCCCCTCCTCGTCCTGGTGCAGGATCTCCGGCAAGTCGAGAAACCCGCCCACGAGGGCGATGCCGATGCGAACGCCCTTGCGCGGACCAGGTTCGAGCCGGGCGACGCGGCCCCGGCCACGGAAAGCCTCCCGCCCGTGCAGCAGCAACGTGACGTCCAGTTCGCGGCCTGCCGGCCAGCTTTCGACCCCGTCCTGGGAGAGGAAGGAGACGCCGTTAAGCGAGAGGTCGAACAGCGGGTGCTCGTGGCCGTCGATCATGAGCTGAGGTTGGGCGTCGCGGGACAGGAGGTCGCGGACGCGGCGCCGCTCCGGACGGAAGAACACCGCTCGGCCCAGGGCGCCCATCAGCTCTTCGTACGATTTTGCCATCTCGTTCTCACCTCTTTCGTTTGCGGGTCATCCGATGCCGGCCCGAAGGGATGGAGGCGCGCCGGCCCGCCCCGGCGCCCCCCTGCTTAGCCGGTGCTGCCCCCTTGCGGCGCGTGCCGCTCCAACTGCACCTTCGCGGCCGGAAGCCCGACGACGAACTCGGCGCCGCCCCCCCTGCGATCCTCGTAGCGGATGGTGCCGCCACAGTCCTCGACGATCTTGCGCGAAAGGTAGAGCCCGAGGCCGGTGCCGCTGCCAATTTTCCTGGTGGTGAAGAACGGATCGAAGATGCGTTGCACCACCTCGGGAGGAATACCGGGCCCGTCGTCGCCGAACCTGACCGTGACCACCCGCGCGTCCGAAGCCGTCGCGATATGGATGCTCTTCGCGCCGGAGCGCAGCGCGTTGTCGATGATGTTGAGGAACACCTGGTTGAGCGGTCCCGGAGGCGCCGTCGCGCGTGTCGTCGCCGCGAAATCGCGGTGGACCGACACGTCGGTCATGCGGTGCTCGAGCAACAGGAGCGTCGCGTTGAGCCCCTCGTGCACGTCGAACAGCGCGGAGCCTCCGGCCTCGGCTGGGCGTGCGTGCGCCTCGAGGGCTGAGGTGATCCCCTGGATTCGTTGCGCCCCGTCGGCGATGACCGCGAGGAGTTTGGCCGCAAGATCGGGCGCGGCGTTGCCGCCGGCGAGGACGCGCGCCGCGTTCAGGATCGAGTTGACCGGGTTGCGCACCTCGTGGAGGATGCCCGCCGCGAGCGTGCCAACCACGGCCAGCTTCTCACGCTCGGCCAGCTGCAGCCCGAGCGCCCGCAGCTTGAGCTGGGCGCGCACGCGGGCCATCAGGACGCGGGGGTGGAACGGCTTCGCGACGAAGTCATCGGCTCCGTGCGCGTACCCCTCCAGGGTCGCCTCGGACCCCACCCGCGCAGTGAGCAGGATGACCGGCGTCGCCGCCAGCGCCGGCTCGGTCTTGATGTCGTTGCACAGTTGGGTGCCGCTGCGTCCCGGCATCATGACGTCCGAGATGACCAGATCGGGGCGCTCGCGGTTGACCACGTCCCAGGCCTGGTCGCCGTCGTCGGCCGTGAACAGGTCAAATTCCACTGCGAGCAGGTCGCGGATGAACCGTTGCAGCTCGGCGTTGTCCTCGGCCAGCACGATGCGGGCCCGCCGACCGCCACCGGGGGCGTTCGGCCTGGCCGCGGCGGGCGCGCCTGCCGGGGCGTCCCGCAACGCGGGCCTGATGCCACTCGGGTCCTCTGCGCGCCTCCGCCCGTGCGGTACCTGGACCGCGGCCTCGCGGCGTTCGATCGTCTCGGGGCGGATGTGGTCCTTCCCAAAGGGCAGGAAGACGGTGAACGTCGTGCCCGCGCCCACCAGGCTCGCGGCCGCAATCGTGCCGCCGTGCAGCTCGACCAACTCCTTGGCGAGGGCGAGGCCGATCCCGACGCCGCCCTCGCGGCGCTGCTCGTTGCTCGACGCCTGGAAGAAGCGTTCGAACACGCGCGGGAGGGCGTCCGGCGGGATTCCGGGCCCGGTGTCGCGCACCATGACCTGCACGCCGTCGGCCAGGTCCTCGACGCGGATCTCGATCGCGCCGCCGGGCGGCGTGAACTTGAGGGCGTTGCCTACCAGATTCGTGAGGACGATCTCGAGGCGGTGCGCGTCCGCGAAGATCCTCCGGGCCGATGGCTCCGCCGCGAGGGTGAACGCGATCGATCTCGCGAGCGCCGCCGGTGTGCTGTTCTCGTGGACCGTCGCAGCGAGCGCCCGGACGTCGACCTCGGCGAGGTTGAGCCGGAGGCCACCCGCGTCGAGGCGGGAGAGGTCGAGCAGGTCGTCGATCAAGCGGAGCAGCCGATACGCATTGCGCCGGATCACCCGCAGGTACTGCAGCCGGCCGGGGTCGGTGGTGGCTGCCGCGAGTTCCTCCACGGGCGCGAGGATGAGGGTGAGCGGCGTCCGTAGCTCGTGCGAGACGTTGGCGAAAAACTTGCTCTTGAGCCGATCGAGGTCCTTGAGCTGGTCGAGCGCGTGCTGGAGGTCCTCCCTGGCGGCGTCGAGCCCCCGTCTGGCGTCGGCCTCGAGGCGGGCGACCTCGGCGAGCTCGGCACGGGTGAAGTAATCGCTGCGCGCGAGGTTGTACTTGAAATACGCGGCCGCCAGAGAGATCCCCGCTGCGGTGAGGACGAAGAACGCGCTGCCGAGGATGTCGCGCAAGGGGACGGTGGTCGGCCAGACGGCGAAGGCGAGGACCGCGGCGGCGAGGTTCGCCACGATGCTCGCGAGCGTCCAGCGCGGCGGCCAGGCGGGAAGCAGCCCAACCCCCAGGATGACGACCGAGAAGCCCATCACGTACGCCGCGAAGCTGGCGCCGGCCAGCGGCAGCATCGGGGCGATGAAGGCGCCAAAGAAGAAGGCGATGGCCCATAACGCTTCCCAGGTGTACGTGCGGCACCGCGGGCGATGCGCCGCAACGGCAATGGCGGCGTTGAGGATGACCGCGGCCAGGCGAAGGGCGAGGAAGTACCTCCAGTGCGCCGGCGCGAGGACGAAGTCGAAGACCGTCCACGCGAGGTACGCCGGGATGAAGGCGGTGGCCACCCAGAACACCATCCGCAGGTTGTTGCGTCGGAGTTCGTCGTGGAACGCCCGGATGTCGGACGGTCGGACGCGCCTGCCGGCGTCGCCGGCCGGTTGGGGAAGAGCACCCCCCCCGGCCGCACGCGGGCCCTCGGTGTTGGTCGCTGGCTTCAGTATCGCACCTGTCATGAGACGTTCACAACAGCCATGTTGCGGGCCGGAGTCTAGCATCTCCGCGACACTCCGGAAGGGATGCATTGGTCCGCGGACACTCCCTCCGGGGTAAACTGCGACCTCGAGGAGGTGTGCCCATGACGCAGCGCAGCAGGAAGAATGGGGTCCGCAGCGGCAGCGGGATGAGCCGGCGGGAGCTGCTGCACGCCGGGGTGGCCGGCAGCCTGGCCGTCGCCGCGGGCCGCGTCGTACCGGCCGCCGTGCGAGAGCCGGCCGGGCCCGCCCCGTTCGAGCTCGAGGAAGCGACGATCGCCCAGCTGCAGGCGGAGATGGGCGCGGGCACGCACACCGCGCGCTCGCTGGCCGAGGCGTATCTGGGGCGCATCGAAGCAGTCGACGGGAGCATGCGGTCGGTCATCGAGGTCAACCCAGACGCCCTCGCAATCGCGGTCGCCCTCGACGCGGAGCGCAGGACGAAGGGACCGCGCGGGCCCCTGCACGGCATCCCCGTCGTCGTCAAGGACAACATCGCCACCGCGGACCGTATGGCGACCACTGCCGGGTCGCTCGCCCTCGTCGGCGCAAGGGCGCCGCGCGATTCGTTCGTGGCCGAGCGCCTGCGCGCCGCCGGCGCCGTCATCCTCGGAAAGACGAACCTCTCCGAGTGGGCGAACTTCCGGTCATCGAGGTCGTCGAGCGGCTGGAGCGGGCGCGGCGGCCAGTGCCGGAACCCGTATGCGCTCGACCGCTCCCCGTGCGGCTCGAGCTCCGGCACCGGCGCGGCGGTGTCCGCCAACCTCGCCGCGGCCGGGGTCGGCACCGAAACCGACGGCTCGATCGTGTGCCCGTCCGCGATCAACTCCCTGGTCGGCATCAAGCCGACGGTGGGCCTCGTGAGCCGCGCGGGGATCGTACCGATCTCGCACACGCAGGACACCGCCGGGCCGATGGCCCGCAGTGTCGCCGACGCGGCGGCGCTTCTAGGCGCCCTGGCGGGCGTGGACCCCGGCGACGCCGCGACCGCTGCGGGCCGTGGCAAGGCCGCCGCCGACTACACGGCGTTCCTCGACCCGAACGGCCTCAAGGGCGCCCGTATCGGCGTCGCGCGCGCCAAGTTCTTCGGCTACAGCTCCGAAGCCGATGCCCTCGCCGAGGCCGCGCTCGCGGCGATGAAGCGGCTCGGGGCGGTCATCGTGGACCCCGCCGATATCCCGCACGCCGGCGAGTTCGACGATGCGGAGTTCGAGGTGCTGCTGTACGAGTTCAAGGCCGATCTCAACGCCTACCTCGCCGAGTGGGCGCCTGGCGCCCCGGTGCGGACCCTGGCGGACGTCATCGCCTTCAACGAGCAGCATCGCGACAGCGAGATGCCGTACTTCGGCCAGGACACCATGGAGAAGGCCGACAAGAAAGGGCCCCTGACCGAGAAGGCGTACCTCAAGGCGCTCAAGACGTGCGGCCAGCTCTCCCGCGCCAAGGGCCTCGACGCGGTCATGACCGCCCATCGCCTCGACGCGCTTGTGGCGCCCACCGGCGGTCCGCCGTGGACGATCGACCTCGTCAACGGCGACCACTTCCTCGGGGCGAGCTCGACGCCGGCCGCGGTGTCCGGGTACCCGAGCGTCACGGTCCCGGTCGGGTACGCCTTCGGGCTCCCTGTCGGCCTCTCGTTCATCGGTCGCGCCTGGTCCGAGGGGACGCTGATCCGCCTGGCCTACGCGTTCGAGCAGGGGACGAAGCTGCGCCGCCCGCCGCGGCTCCTGGCCACCGCGGACCTCACCGTCCGCTGAGCCTAGGGCGCCGCCGGCGTCGGACCTCTCGCTGCGTTGCGCTCACCCCGCTCGCATCCTCACATACCCTTCGGGTATGCTCCGGTGCGGCGGGGATCGCGCGCCTTGCGATAGGCCCAACGGCGGCGGCGCGGCTACACGCCGCAAGCTGCGAGGCCCTGCCTGCGGTGGAGGTTCCGTCTTCGAGGGGGGGCTCGAGGCCGCGCGGCCTTCGGCTGGCGCGACCGGGTCGGACCACTGACCACGAACCCCTGGCCACGTCTTTACTGTGCCCGCCCGGTGCCCGGACTCTCCGTGCCCGGGGCGGTCAGTTCGCCAGCACCATCCGGTAACGGGCCTGGTTGCGGCGCGTCCGGTCGAGGGCGGCGTCGGCCTTGGCCATCGGCATCACCTCGGTCTTGGCGGCGATGCCGTGGCGCGCCGCGAGGTCAAGCATCGCGCGGATCGCGGCGGGGCTGCCAATCTCGCTGCCGGTGACCGACCGCGAGCCGCCGATCAGGAGCGTCGCCGGCACCGACAACGGCTCGGGGGCGGCGCCGAGCTGGCAGAACACGCCCTTGGGTCGTAGGGCGCCCAGGTACGCCGCCATGCCCGAGGCCACGTAGGCGGTGTTGAGGATGAGGTCGAGCGAGCCGCGCTCCGGCTCACCGGTGACGAAGTGGTCGGCGCCGAACCGGCGCGCCGCGGCCTGTTTGTCAGCGGTGCGGGAGAACGCCGTCACCTCGCACCCCAGCGCCTTGGCGAACTGCAGCCCGAGGTGGCCGAGGCCACCGATGCCGATGATCCCGACGCGGCTGCCCTTGCCTGCGTAGGCCGCGAGCGGTGTGTAGACCGTGATGCCGGCGCACAGCAGCGGCGCGGCGGTCTCGCTCGGAAGCTCCTTCGGGATGCGGAAGGTGAAACGCTCGTTGACGCGGATGCGGTCGGCGAAGCCGCCGAAGTTCCCCACGCACGTCGCCTCGTTCTTCGCGCACAGGACCTCCTCGCTGGCGCGGCAGTACTCGCACTCGCCGCAGGAATCGCGCTGCCAGCCGATCCCGACCCTCTCGCCGGGCGCGAACGCCTTCCCGGCCACGACCGTGCCGATGATCTCGTGGCCGGGGACGAGCGGGAAGACGTCGCCCCACTCGCCGTCCAGGAGGTGGACGTCGCTGTGGCAGATGCCGCAGTGAGAGATCGCGATTTCGACCTCGTTCTTTCCCAACGGTTTCGGCTCGTAGTCGAACGGTTCGAGACGTCCTCTTGCCTGCTTCGCCGCATGCGCGTGGAAGGTCATGGTCGATCCTCCAACGGCGTTCACGTTCGGCCTCGCCGCTGCATCGATCGTAGCATCGGAGGAACGCGATCTCGACGGCGCGGCTGCCCGCCGAGGATCGCATCTGTCACAATCGGAACCGGGGTACGGAGGTCGACAGTGGAGCCTATCGATCCCGACATCACGATCGAGGAGTTGGTGCGGCAACGGCCCGAGGCGTCGGCGATCCTGCGGCGCTTCGGGATCGTGTGCATCCAGTGCGGGGAGCCGGTGTGGGGCACGCTGCGCGAGGTCGCGGCCGAGAAGGGGATCCACGACCTCGCGGAGGTGCTGGCCGCCCTCGCGGCGAACCGGGGGTGACGGTTCGGGCGCAGCAGCCGGAGCCTAGACCTTGAGGAACAGCCACGCCGAGACGCCGAGGCCGATCGCGATGACGAACGCCCGCAGGACGCGCTGGTCGATCCGCTTGGCGGTGCGGGCCCCGATCCAGCCGCCGAGGATCGCGGCCACGGCCATGAGTCCGGCAAGGTGCCAGACGACCAGCCCCTTGATCGCGAAGAAGACGAACGCGATCACGTTGATGAGCGTCCCGAGGATCGTCTTGAGCCCGTTCATCCGGTGGATGTCCCGCAGCCCCATCACCGACAACGAGCCGAGCATCAGGATGCCGATGCCGGCGCCGAAGTAGCCGCCGTACGTCGCCACGAACAGCTGGAAGAAGAACCCCCAGACCTTGCCGCCGGTGGTGACGTGCTCCTCGGTTCGAGCCGCGGCGCCCGTCCAGCGGGAGATCGTGTCGCGCATCGCGAAGAGTGCGGTCGCGAAAAGCACGAGGAAGGGGACCACCCGGTCGAACAGGGCGGGGGGCGTGATGACGAGCACGACGGCGCCGAGCAAACCGCCCACCATGCTCGGCAGCAACAGCGTCAGCAGCAGGTCGCGGTCGAGCAGCGTGTCGCGGCGGTAGGCCACGGCGCTCGAGAGCGTTCCCGGCCAGAGGGCGGCGGTGTTGGTGGCGTTGGCAAGGATCGCGGGCTGGCCGAGCGCCACGAGCGAGGGGAAGGAGATCAGGCTGCCGCCGCCCGCCACCGAATTCACGATGCCGGCGACCAGCGCCGCCACGAACAGTCCGAGAAGGCCGAGTACGCTCATTCGCGCATTGTCTCGCACTCCGGTGATCGGTCGATGGCCGCCGCCGGCCACTGTTGCGCTCCGCGCACGCCGATGTTGCGAAAGACCAGTTGCTGCCGCATTGCGTACAATGGGCCAGCGAACGGTCCGCGTCCGGCCTGGTTCCTCTCACCGGGCCGGCGCGGAAAATCGACGCTCACGAGGAGGTCGCACCGATGCGCAAGTGGCTGGTACTGGCCGTTCTGGCCGCCGTAGCGTTCCCCGCCCTGGCGGCGCAACCGGCACCGCAACCCGTCCCGCCGGCCGTGCAGGCCGCAGCGCCTGCCGCCCCGGCCAACCCGTTCTTCGCCGAGTGGACGACGCCGTTCGGCGTGCCGCCGTTCGGCGAGATCAAGGTCGCGCACTACCTTCCCGCGTTCACGGAGGGGATCGTCCGCCAACGCGCGGAGATCGCCGCGATCGCGAAGAACCCCGAGCCGCCGACGTTCGCCAACACGGTCGCCGCGCTCGACGCCGCCGGCGAGTTCCTCGACAGGGTCCAAACCGTGTTCTACGGCCAGCTCGCGGCGGAGACGAACGCCGCGTTGCAGGCGGTCGCCAAGGAGATCGCGCCGCAGCTCGCCGCAGTCAGCGACGACATCAACCTCGATCCGGCCTTGTTCGCTCGCGTCAAGGCGGTCTGGGAGAAGCGGGACGCCCCCGGCTTGACGGTGGAGCAGAAGAAGCTGGTCGACGAGACGTACAAAGGGTTCGTGCGCGGCGGCGCCAACCTCGACGCCGGCGGCCAGGAGCGCCTGCGCGCGATCAACAAGGAGCTGTCGCTGCTCGGTCTGAAGTTCGGCGACGACCTCCTCAAGGAGACGAACGCCTACCGTCTGGTGGTCGAGAAGCGCGAGGACCTCGCCGGGCTGCCCCCCGCCCTCGTCAGCGCCGGGGCTGCGGCCGCGAAGGCGGCGAAGCTCGACGGCAAGTGGGTCTTCACGTTGCAGGCGCCGAGCATCTGGCCTTTCCTGCAGTACGCCGACAACCGCGACCTGCGGCGCCAGATCCTCACCGCCTACGTCACGCGCTGCGACCACGGCGACGCCAGCGACAACAAGGCGGTCCTCGCGAAGATCGCGGCGCTGCGCTACGAGAAGGCGAAGCTCCTCGGCTTCCCGACCTGGGCCAACTTCGTCCTCGACCGCAACATGGCGAAGACGCCCGACAAGGTCTACGGCCTGCTCGACCAACTCTGGACGCCGGCGCTCGCCGTCGCCGGCCGGGAAGCGGCCGACCTGCAGGCGGCGATCGCGGCCGACGGCAACGAGTTCAAGCTCGAGCCGTGGGACTGGCGCTACTACTCGGAAAGGGTGAAGAAGGCGCGCTACGAGTTCGACGAGGAGGCGCTGCGCCCCTACTTCAAGCTCGAGAACGTGCGCGACGGGGCGTTCTACGTCGCCAACAAGCTATACGGCATCACCTTCACCGAGCGCACCGACATTCCCAAGTACCACCCCGAGGTGCGCACGTTCGAGGTCAAGGACGCCGACGGCTCGTTCCTCGGCGTGTTCATGACCGACTACCACCCGCGCCCGGGCAAGCGCGGCGGGGCGTGGAGTGGCCGCTACCGCGACCAGTGGTTCAAGGACGGCAAGGAGATCCGCCCGATCGTCGTCAACGTCTGCAATTTCTCGCGGCCGGCCGGCGACGCCCCGGCGTTGCTCTCACTCGAGGAGGCGGAGACGCTCTTCCACGAGTTCGGCCACGGGTTGCACTCGCTGCTCTCCCGGGTCCACTACCACGGCGTCGCGCGCGTGCCGCGCGACTTCGTCGAGCTGCCGTCGCAGATCATGGAGAACTGGGTGCTGGAGCCCGATGTGCTGAAGGTGTACGCCAAGCACTGGAGGACCGGCGCCGTCATCCCCGCCGAGCTGGTCGCGAAGGTCGACCGGGCGCGCAAGTTCAACCAGGGTTTCGCCACCGTCGAGTACCTGGCGGCGTCGTACCTCGACATGGACTGGCACACGGTGACGGACGCCAAGGAGCGCGACGCCACCGCGTTCGAGAACGCCGCGATGGCGAGGATCCACATGCCGCCCGAGATCGTCGTCCGCTACCGGAGCCCGTACTTCGCGCACATTTTCGGGCCGGGGGGCGGGTATGCAGCGGGGTACTACAGCTACATTTGGGCCGAGGTCCTCGTCGCCGACGCCTTCCAGGCGTTCGCCGAGAAGGGGATCTTCGACCAGGCGACGGCCCGCTCGTTCCGGACGAATGTCCTCGAGCGGCCCGGCACGGGTGACGCGATGGAGGCGTACGTCCGCTTCCGTGGCCACGAGCCGAGCGTCCAGGCGCTCCTCCTCAAGCGCGGGCTGACGCCGGCCCCGGCCGCGCCGAACACGAAGTGAACCGCACCTGATCGAACGGCGGCGGGGGCCTGGGTGCCCCCGCCGTCCGGTCCCGGCGGTTGGGTGGCTGGGTTCGACGGGTGGTACGAGTCCGCCACCGGAGCGGGTGTGTCCGCCCGGCCGCGAGCGGATTCCTCGCCGATCAACGTTCATCCCACATCTCCCGCCATGTATCCTTGGGAGCATTCGCCGCGTCAATGACATATGGCGCCACGCTTCGGCGCACGCGGGCGTTGCGGCAGTCCGAGCGAAAGCGAGGTCATGGTCATGAGGAGACAGGTAAGTAGCCTGATTGGTGCATTGATTCTCACGCCGGCGGTGGCGGCGTGGGGTGCGGCCCCCCAGCCACAGGGGCCTAGGGGTGGCGACGCGCTCCAGGCGATGAGCGCCTCGTTCGAGCGGGTCGCCCGGCGCGTGTCCCCGTCGGTGGTGCAGATCTTCGTCAGCGGTTACGGCCTCAGCGACGGCCAGTCCGACGTGCTCACCAAGCAGCAGGGGACCGCCTCGGGCACCGTGCTGGACCCCGACGGCTACATCGTGACCAACGCGCACGTCGTGTCGCGGGCCAAGCGGATCCAGGTTCTCCTGCCCGCGCTCCCCGGCCCCGATCCGCGGGGGCCCGCGTTCGTCAGGCCCGAGGGCATCAAGCGCGACGCCGAGGTCGTCGGCATCGACACTTCCACGGACCTCGCGTTGCTCAAGATCCCCGCGCACGACCTCCCGGCGCTGCAGCTCGGCGACTCGGACCAGCTCAAGCAGGGCGAGCTCGTGTTCGCGTTCGGCTCCCCCCTGGGGCTCGGCAACACGGTCACCATGGGAGTCGTCAGCGCGGTGGCCCGCCAGCTCCAGCCGGACGACACGCTGGCCTACGTACAGACCGACGCGCCGATCAACCCCGGCAACTCGGGCGGACCGCTGGTCAATGTCCGTGGTCAGGTGGTCGGCATCAACACGATGATCATCACGCGCTCGGGGGGCAGCGAGGGCGTCGGACTGGCGATCCCCTGCAACACGGTGCGGTACATCGTGGAGCAGTTGCGCACCCGAGGGCGGGTGCACCGGGGCGTGGTCGGGGTGCAGGTGCAGACGGTGAGTCCGACGATGGCGGCGGCGCTCGGCCTGCCGCAGGCGTGGGGCGTCATCGTGGCTGACATCGACCCCGATGGGCCGGCGGCCAAGGCGGGAGTACGGATCGGGGACGTGGTCGTAAGCGCCGACGGGGAGGCCGTCGGGAACGTGCGCGAGTTCGGCATCAACCTCTACCGGCACCCTGCCGGCGCAACCGTCACACTCGACCTCCTGCGCGGCGGCGGCAAGTTGAGTGTCAAAGTCCCAGTCGTCGAGCGCCCCGAGGATCCGGATACCCTGATGGACATGGTGCGGCCCGAGAAGAACCTCGTGCCGCAGCTCGACATCCTTGGAATCGACGTCGACGCGAAGCTCGCTGCGGCGCTGCAGCCGTTGCGCAGGCCGAGCGGCGTTCTGGTGGCGGCAATGTCGGCGGATGCCTCGCCGCCGGCCGACCGGTTCCAGCCGGGCGACATCATCCACGCGGTGAACTGGACCCCCGTGACCTCGCTCGACGAGCTGCGCAAGGCCGTCTCCGGCCTGAAGGACGGTGATCCGGTGGTGGTCCAGATCGAGCGCGGGGGGGCGATGAAGTTCGTTGCGTTCGAGATCGACTGAGCCTGCCGGGGGGCAGAGCCTGCGGGGCGGCGGAAGAAGGAACCGGGTCCGAACTCGCGGTCGTTGCCCAAAGAGTCCCTCGGCCTACGCGTCCGGGCTCAGGGCACCTCGGCGAGGAGCTCGGCGGTGGAGATGACACGGCCGTACATGTTGGCGATCGCCGCCAGCGCGGTCGCGTGGACATGTGAGGCGGGCACCTCGACCCGGCCGAAGTTGAGTGCCCTGGTGGCACAGGCATCGTGAACGACCGTGACCGCGAAGCCGAGATCGGCGCCGGCGCGCGCCGCGGCCTCGACGCACATATGGGTCTGCATCCCGCAGATGACGAGCCGGCCGGCGCGCTCCCTGCGGAGTGCGTCGAACAGGCTCGTGCCGCGGAACGCATTGGCGTGGTGCTTCACGACCACGAGCTCGCCCGGGAGCGGGACGACTTCGGGGTGAATTCTGGTGGCCGGGTCACCCGAGTCGGGGCACGGTGCGTCCACGGCTTCGGGGAGGTGCTGCACGTGGATCACCGGGAAGCCGCGGGCGCGGAAACGGTCGAGGACCTTGCGCGCGTTGCGGCTCGCCTCGGCAGGCGCGGTGAGCGCGAGGCGACCGCCCTCGAAGTAGAAGTTCTGGATGTCGATGACGAGCAGCACGGCCGCCTCTTCGGTCGCCACGGTTTCCCTCCCTGTCATCCTCCCGGCGTCCGCAGGAGCCATGATCGCCGGCCCGGACGCGAGACGCCCAACCGACTGGGTTCGCCGCGCGGAGCTCAGCGCCCATTGTCCGCTGGAGTTCCCGCGCGCACAACCGGTTCGAGACGGCGCAAGGCGCGACCAAGATTGAGCCGGCGAAGCCCAGGGGACCACCGCTCCGCGCGGGCGGGATTACAATTACCGGAAGAGACCCATCCAGGCCGGTGAGGGGGCAGAGATGACGAAGACCATCCGGTTCCGCCTGAACGGCACGCCAACGACGCTGGAGACGGACGGGGAGCGTACGCTCCTGTGGGTCCTACGCGACGACCTCGGGCTTTCGGGCACGAAGTTCGGGTGCGGCGAGGGGATCTGCGGCGCGTGCACGGTCGTGGTGAACGGGGAGGCTGTGCGCTCGTGCAGCGTGCCGGTGTCGTCGGTGGATGGCAGCGAGGTCATCACGATCGAAGGGCTCGCCCGCGAAGGCGCGCTCCACCCGCTGCAGCAGGCGTTTGCCGACCACGGCGGTTTCCAGTGCGGCTACTGCACGCCGGGGATGATCATGAACGCGTACGCCCTGCTGCGCGCGAACCCGAGCGCGCCGCGGGAAGCGATCGTCAAGGGGATGGAGGACAACCTCTGTCGCTGCGGCGCCCACCAGCGGATCCTCGCTGCCATCGAGGACGTGGCCCGGGGGAAGGGAGGCGCCTCATGAGCGAGCGGCGCGGCATCGACCGGCGCGACTTCATCAGGATCGCGGGTGGCGGCGTGATCGTGCTCGTGGGCGTTGGGCCCTCCGCCGTCCTTGCCCAGGACCGCCGCCGCGTCTACCCCGAGGACCTCAACGCCTATCTGCGCATCGCCAAGGACGGCCGGGTGACGGTGTTTACCGGGAAGATCGAGATGGGCCAGGGGGTGATGACGTCGCAAGCGCAGATGGTGGCCGAGGAGCTGCGCGTGGCGCTCGGCGCTGTCGAGATGGTGATGGGGGACACCGAGCGCTGCCCGTGGGACATGGGCACGTTCGGCTCATTGACGACTCGGATGTTCGGACCGTATCTGCGAGCGGCCGCGGCCGAGGCGCGCGCGGTGATGCTGCGGCTCGCCTCCGAGAGGCTGGGCGTCCCGCGTGCGAAACTCGCGGTGGCCGACGGGGTGGTCTCGGTCGCGGGCGATCCGTCGCGCAAGGTGACGTACGGGGAGTTGGCGCAGGGGCGGCGGATCCTGCGCACCGTGGACGACAAGGCGGTGCTGCGGAAGCCCTCGGAGCTGACGGTGATGGGGACCTCGCCGCAGCGCTTCGACGCCCACGCCAAGGTGAGCGGTACCGCACAGTACGCCGGCGACATCCGGCGTCCAGGGATGCTGGCCGCCTGCGTCCTCCGCCCGCCGGCGCACGGGGCGAAGCTCGCGAAGCTCGACACCGCGGCGGCGGCGAAGCTGCCCGGGGTGACCGTCGTCAACGAGGACGGCCTGGTCGCCGTTCTCCACGCCGACCCCGAGGCGGCCGCGAAGGCGCTCGGGCGCATCGACGCGAAATGGGACGTGCCGGCGCCGGCGTTCGACACCGAGACGGTGTTCGAGCACCTGGTCAAGGCGTCGCCGGCCGCCGAGGTCCTGACCGCGCGCGGCGACGTCGGTGCGGCCCGCGGCGCCGCGGCGCGGGTGTTCGCCTCGACGTTCCACAAGGGCTATGTGGCGCACGCGCCGATCGAACCGCACACCGCGGTGGCCGAGGTGAAGGACGGCAAGGTGACGGTGTGGGCGTCGACGCAGACGCCGTTCCCTACCCGCGACCGCATTGCCGCGGTCCTGGGCTTGGCGGGGGACAAGGTCCGGGTGATCACCCCGTTCGTCGGCGGCGGCTTCGGCGGCAAGAGCGCCGGCCTGCAGGCGGTCGAGGCCGCCCGCCTCGCCCGGATCACGGGGAAGCCCGTGCAGGTGAGGTGGAGCCGGGCGGAGGAGTTCTTCTTCGACACCTTCGATCCGGCTGCGGTGGTGCAGGTTGCCTCGGCGCTCGACGGTGCGGGGAAGATCTCCTTCTGGGATTACGTCGTCTACGCTGCGGGCGACCGCGGCGCGGAGCTGTTCTACGACGTGCCGAACGTGTCGATCCGGGTGGCCGGACGGTGGCGGGGCAACGGCACCGAGGTCCACCCGTTCGCGGTAGGGCCGTGGCGCGCCCCGGGCGCCAATATGAACGTGTTCGCCAAGGAGTCGCAGATCGACATCATGGCCGCGGCGGCCGGGATCGACCCGTTGGAGCTGCGCCTGCGCAACACGACCGACCCACGGATGCGAGGGGTGCTGGAGGCGGCCGCCAAGGCGTACGGCTGGAAGCCCGGCGTGGCGCCGCACCGGAGCGGCCGCGGCCGCGGGCTGGCGTGCGGCATCGACGCCGGCAGCTACGTCGCGCTGATCGCCGACGTCGCGGTCGATCGCGCGACCGGGGCGGTGCGGGCGGAGCGGGTGGTGGCGGCGCAGGAGATGGGCGTGGTCGTGAACCCGACCGGCGCCACGATGCAGATGGAAGGGTGCATCACCCAGGGGCTGGGGTACGCGCTCGCGGAGGAACTGCGATTCCGCGGCGGCGAGATCCTCGACCGCAACTTCGACACCTACCACCTGCCGCGCTTCTCGTGGGTGCCGCGGATCGAGACGGTGCTGGTGCGCAACGACGAGGTGGCGCCGCAGGGAGGCGGCGAACCCGCGATCGTGCCGGTGGGCGGCGCGATCGCCAACGCCGTTTTCGACGCCACCGGCGTGCGTTTCTTCCGTCTGCCGCTGACCGCCGAGCGCGTCCGCACGGCCCTGCTCCCAGAAAAACGCAACTAGTGGGTACCAGGTACCTCATGTTGCATTTTGCGGCGTGACTTGGGGGCAGGGGTGCGGGTTGCGGGTCTGGCGCTCGGGGCCGTCGCGTCGGCGATGCTCATTTGGCTTTCGGCCGCCAAGATCGCGCCGCTCGGCCTGACCGAGGTGCTGGGGTTCGTCACCGGCGCGTGGTGCGTCTGGTTGCTCGTCGAGCAGAACATCTGGACCTGGCCGATCGGCATCGCCAACAACGCGTTCTACGTCATCGTGTTCTTCCGGGCGCGACTGTTTGCCGACATGTCGTTGCAGGTCGTCTACATCGTCCTCTCGATCCTGGGCTGGTACCTGTGGCTGCACGGCGGCAGCGGGCACACCAGGCTCGCGGTGCAACGCACCCGCTGGCGCGAAGGCGCGGTGATCGCGGTGGCGGTGGTCGCGTTGACGGTGGCCGGCCGGGCGTTCCTGCTGACGATCCACGACTCGGCGCCGTTCCTCGACGCACTCACCACCGCGATGAGCCTCGCGGCCCAGTACATGCTCACCCGCAAGCTCATCGAGAACTGGCACCTGTGGATCGCGGTGGACGTGATCTACATCGGCCTGTACACGTCCAGGGCGCTGCCGCTCACGGCCGTGCTGTACGCGATCTTCCTGGCGATGTGTATCGCCGGCCTGCTCGAGTGGCGCCGGAGCGAAGCCCGTGCCCTCCGCGCCGAACCGCCGTTGGCAGGAGCGCCGGGTCCCTGAGCCGACTGCGCTCGCCCCACTGCGGCACTCTCCTCAGGGAACCCTGAGCACCACCAGGCCCTTGGCGTCGCGGAGGCGGACGTCCTCGGGGCCGATCTCCTCGACGGTGAACCCCTCGATGATCGTGCCGATCGTGACCTGCTGGCCGTTGATGCCGGCGAACGGCGCCTTCGAGCGGTACACGATGTAGTCGAGGTGGAGCTTGGCGTAGCCGAGGTCGGCGTCGAGCCCGAACGTGCGTTCACGCGCGCCCGCCGCGGCGGCTGCAGCGGCCTGCCGGGTGGCATCGTGCGCCGGCTCGGGGTGCTCCTGGGCGGGAGCGACAGGCAACGACTGGCGTTCCGCGTCCGCCGGACGCCGAGCTGGCTTCGCCGTCTCCGCCGCCGGGGCCGTTGCCGCGACCGCGTCATCGTTGGGCGCTGACGCCGGCCCGAGCGTCGCCGCCCGTCCGGCGGCGGTCCCGGCCGTTGCAGGTGGCGCCGCTACCGCCGGACTCTCGCGCCCCGGAGGGTTGGCATCCGCCCCCCTGGGTGTCGGGGCCGGGGCGGACGGGCGCGCCGCGCCTTCGGTCGCGGTGGCGGATGTCGATCGCGGGGCCGGCGGGATCCCGCCGCGGCCGGGGAGGAGCCACCAGGCGAGGGCGCCGCCTGCGGCCGCAGCGGCGAGGACCGCTCCGCCGAGAAGCCAGCCGAGCCCGATCCGCGGGCCGCGGGCCCCGAGCACGACGGTGGTGCGGAAGACGACGCCGCGCGGGTGGCCGCCCCCGGCGAGCGACTCCGCCCGCGCCTTTCGGAGCGCCTCGCTGACCAGGCTCATCGGTCGTTCCCCTCGAGGTCGCGCACGGCGCGCCGGACCTGCCACCAGCCGAGGCGGTCGCGCTCCTCGACGTAGCCGGCGAGCAGCGTCTTGTCGCAGACGGCGTTGACCAGGCGCGGCACGCCGCGCGAGTGGCGGTGGATGGCGCGGACCGCCGCCGGCGTAAACGTTGGACGACCGTTGGCGCCGGCCACCGCGAGGCGGTGCAGGATGTACGCCTCGATCTCCTCCGGCTCGAGCGGGCCGAGGTGGTACCGCACGGTGATCCTCTGCCGCAGCTGGCGGAGGGCGGGGCGATCGAGGCGGTCGCGCAGCTCCGGTTGACCCAGGAGCACGATCTGGAGCAGCTTGCGGTCGTCGGTCTCGAGGTTGGAGAGCAGCCGGACTTCCTCCAGCATGCCGTCGGTGAGGTCCTGCGCCTCGTCTACGAAGAGCACGACGTCCTGGCCCGCCTGGAGTCGGGCAAGGAGGAAATCGTTGAGGCGGCGGGTGAGGCGAAGGCGGTCGTTGCCGGTGTCGGGGAGGCCGAGTTCGTGCAGGATCGAGCGCAGGAGCTGCATGCCGCTCATCACCGGGTTGAGGATCAGCGCGGTCGCGTACGCCGGCCCGAGCTCCTCGAGGACCGCACGGCACAGCGTGCTCTTGCCCGCCCCGACCTCGCCGGTGATCTGGATGAACCCCTTGCGTTGGGTGATGCCGTACAGCATGTGCTCGAACGCCTCGCGGTGCCGGCGCGAGAAGAAGAGGTAGCGCGGGTCCGGCGTGATCGAGAACGGCGGGGCCGCAAGGCCGTAGAACTGTTGGTACATGTGCGAGGCAGCCCACCTCCTCGGCCGGTTGCGGGCCGCGGGTCATTGTACTCGCCGGGTGGTAAGGGCCGCGAGCGAATCGCCGTCGCCCACCGTGCTGGGCACGGTGCGGAGCCCCGACGCACGGGGTCGCGCGGCTCAGCCGGACACGAGGATGCTGCAGCAGGTGACGGCGCCCTCGGCTTTGGCGAGCTCCGAGACGTCGACCGTTGCGAGCCGGATGCCGGTGCGGTCGAGCTGGGCCGCGGTGGCGGGGAACGCCTCGGGGTAGACCACCGCGTCGCCGACCATGAGCGCGTTAGCGGCGAGCGGTTCGTCCGGGTGGACGCTCATGCGCGTGAAGCCCGAGAAGACCGTCGACTCCACCCACGCGGGGTTGACCAGTACGATGTCCGGCGCCACCTGGGTGACGGCCGACTTGAGGTGCAGGCAGCCCCTCACGGGTACGCCGACGACCGTGTAGCCGTGCGGCGCGAGCAGCGCGCCCAGCTGGGCGATCCCCTGGCGGTTCGTGCGTCCTGTGACGCCGACGAAGATTCGCCGCCCGAGCCGGAGGACGTCGCCGCCGTCGAGTGTCCCCGGCGCCGCGATCGTGACGACGGGGCGGTACCTCGCCAGGGCGGCGGCGACCGAGGCGGTCTCCGGCCTTCGCGACGCGGCGCCGGGGCGCGTTATCACCGCGACCTCGTCGACGACGACAGCCGTGTCCTCGACGAACACGGCATCGGGCAGCTCGGGTTCGGAGGGCAGGCTCAGGACTCGGCAACCGAGCTTGGAGAGCGTGCGCTCGTACGCCTCGTGCTGCGCGGCTGCGCGCTCGACGTCGATCGGCGCGCGCGCGAGGTGGGTTAACTCGCAGCGCGCGATGGCGGCGCTGACCCTGCGGGTGATGGCGATCGGCATGGCGCGCGTTTCCCTCGCTGATCGTACTCCACCCGTGCCGGTCAGAGTGACCTGCGATACGAGCGCTCCCGGTACTGCGCCGGTGTGAGCCCCACGGCGGCCTTGAACTGGCGCGTGAAGGCGCTCTGGTCGCAGTAGCCGCAGGCGAGCGCGATCGCGCCGATCGCGGCGGGGCCCTCGCGCAGCATCTCGCGGGCGGCGTCGATCCTCGTCTTGATGACGAGCTGCGCCGGGGTAAGCCCGAACAGCGAGCGGATCCGCCGCGCGAACCGGTATTCGGAGAGGCGCGCGAGTGCCGCGAGCTCGGCGACGCGCAGCGGCCGGTCGTAATTCTCGCGGACGTGGCGCACCGCCGCGGCGAGGTCCTCCATCGCACTCTCGGCGGCGGGGGCATGGACGTCGCGGGAGGTGCCGGCGAGGCCGACCACGCGCCCGCCCGCGTCCCGGACCGGCAGCTTGCAGGTGACGCACCAGCCCTCCGCGTGGTCGGGGTAGAGGTGCAGCTCGAGCAGGTCGGAGATCTCGCGGCCGCTGCGACAGACGGCGAGGTCCTGCCCGAGGTACCGCTCGCCGAGCGGGGCTGGGAAGACGTCGCGGGCGGTGCGGCCGACCAGTTCGGCCTTCCCGCGCAGGCCGAGGCGGCGGAGGAGGGTCTGGTTCGCCTCGACGTAGGTGCCCTCGAGGTCCTTGACGAAGAACACGACGTCGGGGAGGCGGTCGAACAACTCGACCGCGAAGCCGGCGGCGGTCAGAGCTGAGTCGGTCTCGGTTCGTGTCGTCATCGTCTGGCCCGCCGCGTCCGGTGTGCAAAAGCCGCAGCGGGCTGTGTCCAATCGTACAAGACATCGGTCCGCGCGCGCCCTACTCTGAGACGAGAGGGGCGAACCCACCATGTCACCATTGCCCGGCGCCGTCGAGCCGACCGGCACGGTCTTCAACGTGCAGAGGGCGTCGTTCCACGACGGGCCGGGGATCCGGACGACGGTCTTCCTCAAGGGGTGTCCGCTGCGCTGCCCTTGGTGTCACAACCCGGAGGGGATCGCGTTCGAGCCGGAGGTGCTCGTCAACCCCGCCCGCTGCCTCGAATGCGGCGCCTGCGCCGCCGCCTGCTTCCGGCCGGGCGGCCCGCTCCCGGCAGGGGCGGCGGTGGGTTCGGAGGGGTGCAAGGGGTGCCTGAGGTGCGCCCAGGCATGCCCGGCGCGGGCGCGGGAGATCGTAGGACGTCGCTGGAGCGTGCCCGAGATTGTGGCCGAGGTCGGCCGCGACCGCATGGCGTACGAGGAGTCGGGGGGCGGTGTGACGTTCTCGGGCGGCGAGCCGCTGGCGCAGGCCGCGTTCCTGCTCGCCTGCATCGATGCGTGCCGGCGCATCGGCCTGCATACGGCCGTGGACACCTGCGGTCTCGGCGCACGCGAGGCGGCGGTGGCGGTCGCCGAGCGCGCCGACCTGCTCCTGTGGGACGTCAAGACGCTCGACCCCGCTCGTCACCTGACGCTCACCGGAGCCCCGCTCGAGCCGATCCTCGCCAACCTCGCAGCGGTGGCGCGCCGCGGCGTGGCGATCTGGCTGCGGGTCCCGGTCGTCCCCGGGCTCAACGACGAGGAGGCCGGTCTCGCCGCCGTCGCCCGCCTCGCGGCAGCGACGCCGAACGTGCGGCGAGTGAGCCTGCTGCCGTACCACCGGACGGGCGGCGGCAAGCGGGCGCGGCTCGGCCGGGAGGACCCGTTCAAGGACGTTGCGGCACCGCCGCGGGAACGGATGGAGGCGCTCGCGGCATTCTTCGCGCCGCTCGGGATCGAGACCACCATCGGAGGATGAGGCGATGAACGAACGCACCCACCGGCTGCGGCAGGAGACCCTCGAAGCCGTTCCGACCCTGTCCGGGGAGCGCGCCGGGATGATGACCCGGTTCTACCGCGACAGCCTCGGCCGCTGGTCCGCGCCGGTGCTGCGGGCGCGGGCGTTCCGCTTCCTCTGCGAGGCCAAGACGCTCTGGATCGGGGACGGGGAGCTGATCGTCGGCGAGCGGGGCCCGCGCCCCAAAGCGGTGCCGACGTTTCCCGAGCTCACCTGCCACAGCCTCGAGGACCTCGCCATTCTCGATTCGCGCGCGAAGACCTCCTACCGCGTTCCGCCCGAGTGCGTCGAGTTGTACGAGCGGACCGTGATCCCGTTCTGGCGGGGGCGCTCGCTGCGCGACCGGATGTTCGCGATGCTGCCCGAGGAGTGGCGGGCCGCGTACGACGCCGGGGTCTTCACCGAGTTCATGGAGCAGCGCGCACCCGGGCACACCGTCCTCGACGACAAGATCTACCGCAAGGGGATGGTCGGCTTCAAGGCCGACATCGCCGGGGCTCTCGCCGCCCTCGACTTCGCCGGCGACCACGAGGCGTATGACCGGCGCGAGCAGCTGGTCGCGATGGACATCGCGTGTGACGCGATCATTGCGTTCGCCCAGCGCCACGCAGTTCTCGCCGAGAGCCTGGCCGCCACAACCGCCGACGCGGGGCGGCGGGCCGAGCTCGTGCGCATCGCCGAGGTGTGCCGCCGCGTCCCGGCGCACGCGCCGCGCGACTTCCACGAGGCGCTGCAGGCGTACTGGTTCTGCCACCTCGGCGTGATTACCGAGCTGAACGGTTGGGACGCCTTCAACCCCGGGCACCTGGACCAGCACCTGATGCCGTTCTACCGCCGCGGGCTCGCCGACGGCACGCTGACCGAGGCCTCGGCGCGCGAGCTGCTCGAGTGCTTCTTCGTCAAGTTCAACAACCACCCCGCGCCGCCCAAGGTCGGGGTCACGGCCGAAGAGAGCGGCACCTACACCGATTTCGCCAACATCAACCTCGGCGGCCTGCTCGCGGACGGCTCCGACGGCTCCAACGAGATCACGCACCTGCTGCTCGAGATCGTCGACGAGATGCACTTGCTGCAGCCCTCCTCGAACCTCCAGCTCTCGCGCAAGACGCCCGGCCCCGTGCTCGAACACGCGCTGCGGGTCATCCGCAAGGGGTTCGGCTTCCCGTCGCTGTTCAACGCCGACGCGGTGGTCGAGGAGCAGCTCCGCCAGGGGAAGTCGCTGGAGGACGCCCGGGCCGGCGGTTGCTCCGGGTGCGTCGAGGTCGGCGCGTTCGGCAAGGAAGCCTACATCCTCACCGGCTACTTCAACCTCGCCAAGGTGCTGGAGCTGGCGCTGCACGACGGGGTGGACCCGCGCACCGG
This sequence comes from uncultured Acidobacteriota bacterium, assembly GCA_963789745.1. Taxonomy (GTDB): domain Bacteria; phylum Acidobacteriota; class Thermoanaerobaculia; order Thermoanaerobaculales; family Thermoanaerobaculaceae; genus RBG-13-68-16. The sequence continues at coordinate 452,628 of CAWBLW010000003.1, forward strand.
CGTCCGGCTCGGGCCCGCAACCGGCGGCGCGGCCGGAATCGCGACGTTCGACGAGCTGTTCGGCGCCTTCGACGCGCAGCTGCGTCACCTCGTGGACGTCAAGGTCCGCGGCAACCAGGCGATCGAGCGGCTGTACGCCACCGAGATGCCGGCGCCGTTCCTCTCGGTCCTCACCGACGACTGCATCGTCAAGGGGAAGGACTACAACGCCGGCGGCGCACGCTACAACAACACGTTCATCCAGGCGGTCGGGATCGGCACGGTCACGGACTCGCTGGCCGCCGTGCGGCGGCTGGTCTTCGAGGACGGCGCGGCGTCGCTGCCGGAGCTGGTCGCGGCGCTCGACGCGGACTTCGCGGGGAACGAACCGCTGCGCTCCCGCCTCGTCAACACGATGCCGAAATACGGCAACGACGACGACGCGGCCGACGACCTCATGGTGCGGACGTTCGACGCGGCGTTCCGTTGCATCGACGGCCGCCCCACGGCGCGGGGCGGCAGGTACCGCCTCGAGATGCTGCCGACGACCTGCCACGTGTACTTCGGCTCGGTGTGCGGCGCCACCCCCGACGGACGCCGGGCGGGGACGCCGCTGTCGGAGGGGATCTCGCCGGTGCAGGGTGCAGACCGGCGCGGCCCCACCGCGGTGTTCCGCTCGGCCGCCAAGATGGACCACGTCAAGACCGGAGGCACGCTGCTCAACATGAAGTTCACCCCGCAGGTCTTGGCCGGGGAGGAGGGGATCGCCCGCCTTGCGAGCCTCGTGCGGAGCTACTTCAAGGCCGACGGACATCACGTCCAGTTCAACGTCGTGTCCGCGGCCACGCTGCGCTGCGCGCAGGCCGACCCCGAGGCCCACCGCGGGCTGATCGTGCGCGTCGCCGGGTACAGCGACTACTTCTGCGACCTGGGCGAGGCGTTGCAGGACGAAATCATCGCCCGCACCGAGCACGGCGAGGCATGAGCCCCGGCCGATTGGGGGCGGGTTTCGCCACCGCCGGCGCCGGGCGTCGTCGCCCGCCCGCCGTCGCGATCCGGCCCCTTCACCGGGCCGGGGGTCCCGCGGAGCCGCCCGGCGCCCGAACCGTGAGCAACCGGACCCCCGGCGGGCCGAAGGGGCGCACCGTGAGACCGGGGAAACGGGCCTGCGCTGCGGCCAGCGGCAGCGCCGAGACGACGAATCCGATCCCTTCGTCGGCACCCCGCACCGCCGCCTTGGCCTGCCACTCAGCGAGCGTCTCGAACCTGAACGCTGTCGGGTACTCGCGGCGTCCCTCGTACGGTCCGTACTCGTAGAGGTAGCGCACCATCGGAACCTCGTAGAAAGCCACGAACACGCTATGAGGGGCCAGCGTGGTCGGCAGCCGGTCGAGCTGCAGGGCCACGTTCGTGCGGAACGGTCCCTCGACGGTCTGCACGTGCACGATCAGGCGTGCGCATGCGGCGGCGACGACGAACGCGCCGAGCGCGCTGCCGATGCGCGAGAGATCTCGCCTCGGACCTCCGGCGCGGTCGGTCGCGACGACTCGCGCCAGCACGAGCGAACGCGCCTCGGCGGCGAGGACGACCGACGCGAGGGCGGAGAGCATCAGCAGGTACGCACTCCACCGGGTGGCGATGTCCCACGGATACGCGCCGACCGCCGAGACCGCCGCGGAGAGGGTCTGGAGGCCGAGGATGAAGGCGTAGAGGGTGGTGTAGGTGGTCCGCGAGCGCTGCGCCTCGACGTCGTCTCGGCCACTGCAAAGGCGCGCGTACACGCGCCGGCGGGCGAAGAGGACGACGAACGCGCACACCGTGATCGGCAGCGCAGCCGGCGAGACGAGATCCCTCCCGACGAGGGCCAGCCGGTCTCCGCTCGTGCGCAGGACAGCCTCGCGCGTGTACGCGGGAGCGGCGATGCCGAGCGGGCCGCCCCTCATCGCCTTCGGAAGCTGGTGGCCGAAAGTGACGAGCCAGACGCCCAGGGCCGCCACCGCCGCGGGCAGTAGGAACGAGGCGACGAGGCGCACCCTGGTGGGACGGCCGGCGCGCCGCCCGGCGCCAACCCAGAGCGCGCCGCCGAGCGCGAGCGTCACCAGCACGAAGCTGTACCTGGACGTGAGGAACGCGGCGCAGACGAGGCCGAGAGCCGATGCGCGCGCCACCGACGGCTTCTCCTGGACCATCACGAGCGCAAGGGCCCCGATCGCCAGCCCGGCCATTTCCATGCTGTACGCCCTGACCTCGAGAGCGAAGTAGACGACGGCCGGGTAGAGCGCTGGCACGGCGGACGCCGCGACCGCGAAGAGGGCCGAGCGAGTCAAGCGCCAGCCGACGAGGCCGAGCGCGGCGGCAGCGATGGCGAAAAAGGCGAGCGGGAGGGCGCGCAACGGCGCGAGACCCCTGCCGAGGGCCGTCGACGCGTGGAGCAGGACGGAGAAGCCGCCGGGATCGAGGTTCTCGAGGCGGTTCATGCGCAGCACGTCCGGCAGGCCGCGCCTCCCGGCGAACGGAGGCGCGTAGTTGCTCAGGCCCTGGGAAACCCAGAACTGCGCGGCCTCGTCCCACCACATCCCTCGGTACCCCAGGTTGTGGGCGGCGAGGACGCCGACCGCCGAGAGCAGCGCCGCTAGACCCAGCACGGCGACGGCCCGCGAGCCGGCCCTGCTCAACGGGGAGGCCTCCCCGAGGCCGGGCGAGCGGGCGTGCGGCGGCGCCGGAAGGGCGCGAAGGGGCGCGGCGCGTGGAGCGTCAGTAGAGCCAGCCCCGGCCCAGGCCCATGCCCTGGACGAACCGCTTCGGTCTCCGGACCACGGCGGCCCAGTGCCGGTTGCGCTGCTCCAGCGCATAGCTCGCCAGCACGAGCGCCCGCACCGGCGACTTGTACACGACGCTGCGGAGGATGGCGTGGCGGAGGTCTCGGACGATGTCCTTCCGCCCCTCCCGCTGCGCGTAGTGGAGGATCTCCTCGGCGAAAACCCTGGTCCCCCGATAGCCGTAGTCCGTTTTCCTGATGTTGACGCCGGTCAGCGGCTTCGGGAAGCAGCGGTAGCGGCCGAGAGCGCCCGCAACCTCCAGCGTCATCATCGTGCGCACGCACTTCTCGCACGCGCAGCAGTTCGCGATCGCCTCCCGGTCGGGCTGAGGGCCGGTCGGCTTGAAGCACACGCGGAGGAGATCGAACGTCTCCGGCCAGCGCGAGATGCTGAGCGTCTTCTCGACGCGCGTGAGGTGCCCGGCGTCGTGGATGACTTCGGTGGCCTCCGTTCCCAGCAGGTGGTCGAACATCGGGTGCGAGCCGTCGAGGAACCGCGACAGCTCGGAGAACCTGTACGACGACGGCACGTAGTAGCGGGAGAACAGACGGCCGAGCACCAGCGCGGGAGCCGTGACGAACGCCGCAAACGACTGCTTCTGCAGGGCGGAACCGAGAAACTGGAGCAGGTTGGTGCGCGCCACGACCATCTCGAGTCCGAGCCTCCTCATCATCGGCGCGTAGAGAGCCTCGATCCTCGCGAAGTCCCCGCTGTTGGCGAGGTCCGCGTCCGGATCGAAACCGTTGATCATGAGACAGTGCGAGATGCGGGAGGACGGGTAGGGCTCGTTGCCGCCCAGGTGGGTCCAGAGCGTGTGGAACGAGTCCACCCCTCCCGAGAACGCCGTTCCGACCGCCGAGCCCCTCTCGGCGGCGTCGCGCACCGATAGCCCATCGCAGCGCACGTCCACGGTGGAGAAGAAGTCCGGTTTCCAGGCGGCCTGCAGGCGCTGGTAGTCGCGCATCCCGTGGGCGAGGCGGCACGACAGGTCGCCCTCGATCGTCAGCGGCTCCCCCAGCCGCATGGCGAGGGGGAGCAGCGCCGCGGCGAACCCGTCGGCCCGCGCCGCGACGAAGGGTCGGACCTTACGCGGAAACGTGAACCAGAGCGTGGAGGGAACCTCGGCGGTCGGCCGCGCCAGCTCGACAGCGGCCTCGACGGTCACCTCGGCCGCGCTCTCCCTCAAGCTTGGCTCGCGGATGATCATGGGGGCGTCTCCTCCAGCACGACAATAGCATCGCGGGCCTGGGCCCAGGCGGCCGCCGGTAATCGGGGGGACGGTGGCGACCGCCCACGTCGTGACGGCGCCGCCGCCCGCCTCGTCGCAGCGGGTTTGCCGGCGCAGCGCCCCGACGCCGAGGCGGCTCACTCGGGCTCGTTGTAGACCTTCTCGTCGGGGAGGCCGGCTCCTGCGGCATCGGCCTCCACGTCGCGCCCGCAAGCCTTCTCGGCAAGGAAGCTGCGGTAGAACTCGTGCTGGATGACCAGGTCCATGATCTCGTTGGTCCCGGTCCAGATCGTGATCAGGCGGGTGTCGCGCAGCAGGCGCTCGACGGGGTAGATGTCGGTGTACCCGATGCCGCCGAGGACCTGCATCGCGTGGTTGACGACCGTCCACGCCGACTCGGTCGCGAACTTCTTCGCCTCGGAGACCAGGCGGCGCACCGTGCCCGCCTCTTCGCCGACGTCCACGGCGCGGGCGGCGCCGTGGTTGAGCGCCCGGGAGGCGTCCATGAGCGTCAGGCACTCCGCGATCTTGAAGCTCACCCCCTCGAAGCGGCGGATCTTGTCGCCGAACGCATGCCGGCGGTCCGCGTAGCGAGCGGCGATCTCGAAGGCGGCGCGGCCCATGCCGACCGCGCCGCCCGCCGAGGTGAGCCGCTCGGGGATCATCATGCGGTGGAAGACCTCGGTGCCGGCGCCGACCCCGGCCTCGCCGCCGAGGACGTTGGCGAGCGGAACCGCCGCGTTCTTGAACACCAGCCTCCCGGTGCCGCCGCCGCGCGTGCCCATCAGGCCGTAGACGTGGTGCACCTCGACGCCGTCGCCGCGCTCGACGAGGAACGCGGTCATGGCGCGCTTGGGGTCGGCGATCCCCTCGACGCGGCCGTAGACCAGGATGACGTCGGCGCCCTCCGCGCCGACAACGAAGCGCTTCTGGCCGGTGAGGAAGAAGGTGTCGCCCTCGCGCCGCGCGGTGGTCGTGGCGGCGAAGAAGTCGGAGCCCCCTCGCGGCTCCGTGAGCGCCTCGGCGGCCGCCACCTCACCGCGCAGCATCGGTGCGAGGAAGCGGCGCTTCTGCTCCTCGTCGCCGAACGCGGCGATCGCCTCGCCGACGATGGAGACCAGCGACCAGAGGCAGGGGAGGGCCGTGCCGAGCACGCCGAGCTCCTCCAGCGCGACCATCTCCGTCGTCCACGGCACGCCGCGGCCGCCCCAGCGAGGGTCGAAGCGCAAGCCGAGCAGGTTGCGGCGCCCGGCCTCCTGGAGGAACTCGCGCGGGAAGCGCACGCGGTCGGCGTCCATGTCGAGGAGCAGCTGGCGAGGCACGTTGGCGACGAACGCCCTGACCTCGTCGCGCAACGCCCGCACCGCGTCGGGGAGCATCGTGTCGGTGAGCATCGTCGCCTCCGGTCTCACGGGCAGGCTAGCGCGCAGCGGCGGCAGCGGCAAGCGAGCGCGCTTTTGCGGACAGGGTCAGCCCTGGGGCTCGGGCGGGTCGAGGAGGGCGAGGAGGTCGTCGAGGATGCGCAGGGTCAGCCCCCAGATCATGTGGCCGTTCCACCTGACACATGGCATCTCGAGCTTCGTGCCGAGACGCGTCCAGACGAAACGGTCGCGGTGGGCGGGCTCCGCCAGGAACGCGAGCGGCACCCAAAGCGCCTCCCGCACCTCTTCGTTCGGGACCAGCGTCGGAGCCCCCAGGAGCTCGAAGGCGAACGGTGCGACCCAGAGCGGACCGGATGGGCGTTGCAGGTGGGTGCGGGCGGCGGGGAGAGCGCCCAGGAGGGCCGCTTCGCGCTCGAGGTCCAGCGTGAGCTCCTCACGCGCCTCACGGACGGCCGTCGCGAGCGCGGAGGCATCACCGTCCTCGACGCGACCGCCGGGGAACGCAACGTCCCCCGACCAGGGGTCGCCCGGACGCTCGGCCCGGCGGATGAAAAGGAGCTCGGCGCTTGCGCGCCCAGCGCGGACGACGGCGGCGACGGCTGCGGTCTCGGCCGGCCGCAGCGCGACCTCGGTTTCCGATCGTGGCCGCGCAACCGCCCGCCGCACGTCGTCGAGAGTCGGAGTCGCACTCACGGAGCGATTCTCGCACCTCCGCCGTTTTCGGCAAGTGGGCGGCTGCTATGAAGGGGCCGCGCGGGGTACGCGTTCCGCAGACGTCACCACGGGTCCTTGACGTGGCAGGCGGCGCCGTTCTTCGCGATGTACTCCTGGTGGTACTCCTCGGCGGGCCAGAACGTCTTGGCGGGCTCCACCTGGGTGACGATCTTGCGGTTGCCGTACCTCCCTGATGCCGCCAGCTCGGCGATGTAGGCCTCGGCCTCCCGCTTCTGCTCGTCGTTGACGTACCAGATCCCGGAACGGTACTGGTCGCCCGAGTCCGGTCCCTGCCGGTTGAGCTGCGTCGGGTCGTGCATCGTGAAGAACGCTTCGAGCAGGCGCCGGTAGGTGATCTTGGCGGGATCGTAGATCACCTTCACGGTCTCGGCGTGGCCGGTCGTCTCAGTGCACACCTGGCGGTAGGTGGGGTGATCCACGTGCCCTTGCATGTAGCCGGAAATCGCGTCGATCACGCCGGGGCCGCGGTGGAAGTAGTGCTCGACCCCCCAGAAGCACCCGCCGGCGAAGTACGCGACTTGGGTCGCGCCGCTCCGAGCGGCCGTGGTGCGCGCATCGTCTGCGGAGCGGGCCGGCAGGCTCTCGGGCGGAAGTTTGGCGCCCTTTTCGTAGAACTTCAGCGCCGCGGAGTTGAGGCAGTAGCGTTCCCCGGTGGGTCTTGGCCCGTCGTCGAAGACGTGGCCGAGGTGCGCGCCGCAACGTGCGCAGAGGATCTCCGTGCGCACCATGCCGTAGCTCGTGTCCACCTTGCGGACGATGTGCTCGGGGTCGACCGGCCGGTAGAACGAGGGCCATCCGGTCCCGGAGTTGAACTTGTGCTCGGAGGAGAAGAGGGGGAGCCCGCACACGACGCAGACGTAGACGCCGTCCTTGTGGTTGTCGAGGAGGTTGCCGCAGAACGCCGGTTCCGTGCCCGCGTTCTGCGTGACCTTGTAGGCCTCCGGGTCGAGCTTGGCGGCGAGCTTGGCGACCTCCGCCGCGGGCAGGGGGGTGATGTCGTAGCCGGACTTCGAGTATCTCGGGCTCATGGCGTTCTCCGTCGCGGCGGGGCTGTGGGCCGAACCGTTCGCCGCCTCGGTTGCTCCGGCGGTGCCGTGCGATGGCGCAGCCGGGCCGCAGGCGATGGCCGCGACGGCAATGACCGCGGCGACGACGACCGTTGCGGCCTCGAGGACGATGCGGCCTCTCATGCCAGGGAGAATGCGGGCGGGTCCGCCCGCATTCCGTTCCTTTGCTGTTCGTAGCGCCATTCTCATCGATCTCATCCCTTCGCCTGCCGGTTTGCCTGGCACCGGGTGCGCGTTACACGATCGCAGCCATCTCCGGCTCGGTGCGCTAAGCTGCCGCAGTGACGCGGAACCTGCCGCACTGGACGACACAGCTGGGGAAGCAGCTCGGTGACTCGCTGCGCGGGCGCCGGCCGACGGCGCGCCTCGTCGTGGCCGTCCTCCTGGGCGCGGTCGCAGGCCTGTTCTCGACCGCGTTCTGGAACTCCATCGCCACGGTCACCCTCGCTCTCGACTACTACGGTGCGCAGCCGCTCGATCGACTTCTGCCGTTGCCGTGGCACTGGATGTCCTGGCGGTTCGCCTTCCCAGCCCTGGGTGCGCTCGCCGCGGCGCTCCTGGCCCGGTACCTGTTCCGCACACCGGAGCGGCTCGGCGTGGCGTCGGTGATGCTGGACGCCAGGCGGGAGTGGGGCCGCATCCCTCTCCGCTACGTGCCGGCCACGTTCGTCAACGGGGTGCTCACGATCGGCTTCGGGGGCTCGGCGGGCCGGGAGGCGCCTGTGGTGGCGGTGGGGGGCGGCCTGGGCGCTTGGGTCGCCCGCACGATGGGGCTGCCGCCGGCGCAGCGCCGCATCCTCGTGGGGTGCGGCGCGGCCGCAGCGATCGCCGCCGCATTCAACGCTCCGCTCGCGGGGGTCTTCTTCGCGCTCGAGGTGGTCCTCGGGGACTTCCGCGTGGCCACGCTGGCGCCCGTGATGCTCGCCTCGGTCGCCGGGACGGCGGTGTGCAGGGCTACCGAAGGATCGGCCTTCGCGGCCCACTTCCAGGTGCCCCCGTACCACCTCGTCTCGGTTTGGGAAACGGCGCTTTACGCCGGCCTCGGGCTTCTCGCCGGGGTCGCCGGGAAGGCGTTCGTGGTCGCCGTGGAGACTGCGGAAGAGCAGTTCCCCAGGTTGAGGGTGCCCACATGGCTCCGGGCAGCCGTCGGCGGCCTGTGCGTCGGGATCATCGGGCTCGGCCTGCCGGGAGTGCTTGGGAACGGGTACGACTGGACGATTGCGGCGTGCGGCGGGACACTGGGGTGGAAGCTGCTTGTTTTCCTGCTCGTTGGCAAGATCGTTGCCACCGCCCTGACGCTCGGCTCCGGAGGCTGGGGTGGCGACTTCGCGCCGACGCTGTACATCGGGTCCATGGTGGGAGGAGCGTACGGGATGGGGATGCACGCCCTCCTCGGGCCGGCGGTCGCAGGCTATGGCGCCTATGCCATGGTCGGGATGGGCGCGGTCCTGGCGGCCGTGGTCCGCTGCCCGATCACCGCTGTGTTGCTCCTCTTCGAGTTGACCGGTTCGTACGAGGTGATCATTCCCATCATGGTGGCGGTGGCGACCGCGAGCTACATCTCGCGCCGGCTGTCGCGCTTCGGCATCTACCACCAGCGGCTGCGCGACCTCGGCGGGCCGGCCTTCGAAATGCAGGGGGAGGACAACCTCAGCCACCTCACGGTGGCGAACGTCATGCACCGGGGCGTGGAGTGCCTGAGGGAAGACGCGCCGTACGCCGAATTGCTTCCGGTGGTGCTGGCCTCGCGGCAGGCGGTGTTCCCCGTGGTGGCCGCCGACGGCACGCTGCGCGGGATCGTCAAGCTGGCCGACCTCCGAGCCACGCTTCTCGACGTCGCCGCGGACGTGCCGGTGGTGGCGGCCGATCTCGTCACAAATGAGGTCCCGCTGGTGACTCTGGACACGGCGGTCGACGAAGCCGCAGAGGCGCTGGCGCTCGCGGAGTGGGAGGAGCTGCCGGTGGTCATGTCGAACACGGACCGACACCCGGTCGGCCTGATCTCCCGCCACGACATCCTCAGGGCCGCGTTCAGCACCGAGGCGTCGAAATAGCGCCGTGCGGCGGGGCCGGTGGCCTCGGGGTGGGTGGAAAACGCCGGCCGATCCCCGGTTCAGGCCCGGCGGTGCCGGGGCCCCAGCCGTTCCCCGATGCTGGCACGCTGGAGGCGCTCCCAGGCCAGGCCCGCGGCGAGCCCTAGGAGCGTGAGAAGGACCACCGCCGCGCCGTGCCACACCAGGACGTGGCGGAGGTCGGTGATCGGGCAGTGGAGGCGGTAGACGCCGTCGGCCAGAAGCGCCGCCCCGGCGCCGCCCAGCGCTCCCGCCCACGCCGCCCGGAGCGGAGCCGCACGCACGACGAGCAGAGCGACGAGCGCGAGGGCAGGAACCCCGACCACCGCCTCGAGTGCGAAACACGGCAGCCCGTGCGAGGTGAGCGGATGCGGGACCTCCACCCCCGGACTGGCTCCGCGCGTGACCGCCGCCTGGATGACGAACGCCGCCGCCGCGGCCAGAAGGGCCGTGAGCGTCTGCCCGTGGGTGGGTCCGCGTCCGGGGATTGATTCGGCGAGCGCCAGGGCAACGAGGGCCAACCCGAGAGCGACTTCGATCGCCAGTTGAGTCACAGTCATCGGCCACCCCAACGAGGGCAGGTCGCGCCGCAGACCGAGCAGCTCGACGACAATGGCGATGGCGGGAGGGACCCAAGCCGCGACGACCACGGCACGGCGGAGCGGTGGCGCGAGGGGTCGGACCGGGCGCAGGTCGGCTGCGATGGCGCGGCGCAGTCCGTCCGGCATCTTCAGAGGTTCGGGCATCGCTTACCTCGATCCGCCGCGGAGTAGGGTCCGCAGTTCCACCACGCCGCGGTGGGCGCGGAGCTTCGCGGCTCCCGCGGTCACTCCAAGGACGGCCCCGACCTCCTGGAACGACAGGCCGACGACGTGGTGGAGTACGAGAGCCTCGCGGCGATCCGCCGGCAGCAGCGCCAAGGTGCGACGGAGTTCGTCGCGGTCCGCCAGCGACTCGACCTCAGGGGGCACCGGAACGTCGGGGAGTTCCTCGTCTGCGACGCCTTCGTGGCGCCACCGCCGTCCGGCGGCGCGCCGCTCCATCAGGAAGACGTTGCGGGCGATCGCGTAGAGCCAGGGCTTGACCGGGCGCGCCGCGTCGAACGTGCGCCGCACGCGGTGGACCTGGAGAAACGTCTCCTGTAGGAGATCCTCGGCCCTTCCCTTGTCGCGCGTCAGCGACCTGAGGTAGCCGAGCATCGGCCCGGCCACCTGGCTGTACAACTCCTCGAACGCCACGAGGTCCCCGTTCTGGTAGGCGACCATCAGCGTGTCCATGGCGTCACGCTCGCGACCGTCACCCAACCCGATGCCTCCTTTTCCCTTGAGGCGCGTCCGGTTACAGCGCCGGCGCCGCCCCAAGCCACGAACCCCGGAAACAAGCGCAACTGCAACGTCCGGCGCCGCGGCCGAGCCCGGACCGCCCCGAGTCTTCCTCACCCACGGACCCTATGGTAACCTCCCCGCCGGTGGCGGCAAATGGGTCGCAAGATCAACATGTCGCGGGCGGAGGCCGGCGACAGGGGAGCAGGCCGATGACCCTCGGGACCACGTTGACCAGGTTGCGCGGCGTTCACGCCGGGATCCTCCGCGGGCTCGACCGGCTCGCGTTCGTGGCGCCGCTCGCCACCCGGGTCGTGATCGGGTCGACGTTCATGCAAACGGGGTGGGGCAAATTGCACAACTTTCCCCGAATCGTGGCGTACTTCTCGTCCCTTGGCATCCCGTTTCCGACGGTGAACGCCGGGTTCGTCTCCGGCCTCGAGCTCGTGGGCGGCGCTCTCCTCGTTGCCGGACTGGGGACGCGCGCGTTCGCCGCGGCGCTCTCGGGCAGCATGACCGTAGCCCTGCTGACGGCCGACCGGCAGGCGTTCCTGACCTCTTGGAGTCCAGCTTCGCCTACCACACCCACCGACGTGACGTCGTTCACATTCCTGCTCTTCCTGGTCTGGCTGGTTCTGGTCGGACCGGGCAAGGCGAGTCTCGATTATCTGGTCCTCCGGATGGCGGGCGGGCCGCGGGTGCGGCCCCCGGCGAGTGAAACCGGCGTCGGTCGGCCGGCAAAGCAGCGATGACGCAGCACGAGATCGCGTCGCAAGCGCGAAAGAGAGGAGAGCAGAGATGAGCGGAAGAGCCAGGATGGTGTTGGTCAACGCGGCCGTGGCGGGGCTGATGGCTGGGTTCGGAGCGGCGGCGCCGGCCGGCGCCACAGTCGCCCAGAACCGTGTCGTCACGAACGGGTGCAGCGGGAAGAGCGGATGTAGCGGCAAGACGGCCGCAGGCGCGTCGGAGGCGGCGCAGGCGGGCGAGCGCCACGCGTGCAAGGGCATGAACTCCTGCAAGGGCAAGGGGAATTGCAAGGCCGGCGACAACGGTTGCGCGGGCAAGAACTCTTGCAAGGGCAAGGGTGGGTGTGCCTCCGCGGAGGCCAAACACGCGTGCAAGGGTGAGAACTCGTGCAAGGGGTTGGGTGGCTGCAAGACCGGCGACAACGGCTGCGCCGGAAAGAACTCCTGCAAGGGCAAGGGCGGCTGCCAGGTTCCGCTGCAGGCCGCCGCGTGACGATGGAGGAGGGTACGGGGGCCGGCCTGGCCCCCGCCCTCCACGGAGGGTGACGATGCCAACGCGAACGCTCAACCGCTGGGGGTTCCCCGATCTCGGTCTCGGCGTCGGCTTGCGGTCGACCCACTACAGCCACATCCTCGGCCAGCAGCCCGAAGTCGGCTTCTTCGAGGTGCTGACGGAGAACTACCTCGACACTGGCGGCAGGCCGATCTTCATCCTCGACCAGATCGCCGAGCGCTATCCGCTGGTGATGCACGGGGTGTCGATGTCGGTCGGCTCCACCGACCCGATCGACTTCGGGTACCTGGGCAAGGTGAAGGCGCTGGCGGACCGGATCCGCGCACACTGGATCGGGGATCACGTGTGCTGGACGGGGGTGCTCGGCCGCAACACGCACGACCTGTTGCCGCTCCCTTACACCGAGGAGACGCTGGCCCACGTCGTCTCGCGGGTCCGAACGATCCAGGACTTCCTCGAGCGCCCGCTCGTGCTCGAGAACCCGTCGACCTACCTCGAATTCGCGCCGAATTCGATGCCCGAGTGGGAGTTCATCGCCCGCATGGCGGAGGCGGCCGACTGCGGCCTGCTGTTCGACGTCAACAACGTGTACGTCTCCGCGTTCAATCACGGTTTCGATCCGGACGCCTATGTCGACGCGATTCCGGCCGACCGCGTCTGCCAGTACCACCTCGCCGGCCACACCCACAAGGGCACGCACATCCTCGACACCCACTCGGACCACGTCGTGGACCCGGTCTGGCGCCTGTACGGTCGTGCGATCCATCGCACGGGGCCGTGCGCCACGCTGCTCGAGTGGGACGCCGACATCCCGGCGTTCGAGGTCGTCCACGCCGAGGTGCTCAAGGCCAAGGTGTGGCGCGACCAGGAGGTCGCCGATGTCGCATGAGCAACGGACCGAAGCCGCGCTTTCCGGGAGGCGACTGGTCGCCGCCGGCCGCGCCCGACGGCCGGCGAGGCGGGCGCCGCCGTTGCGCGCCGTGCCGCCGCCGGACGAGACTGCGGGCGCGATCGGCCTCGGTACCGTCCAGCGTTGGCTGCAGGCCGTGATCGTCCATCCTGGGGACGTCGAGGACGCGATCGCCTCCCCTGAGGCGGCCACGGAACTGGCGCCCGAGCGCTTGGGCGAGATGGTACGTCCGTCGCACTCGCTCACACCGGCCGAACGGGTGGGGATTTACCACGACATGTACCTGCTGCGCATGGTGGAGGCACTCGAGGCCGACTACCCGACAGTCCGCCACTTCCTCGGGGAGGAGGCGTTCGAGCAGCTGGTCGTCGACTACGTCCAGAGCTTCCCGTCGCGGAGCTACACCTTGAACCGGCTCGGCGATCACCTGCCCCGTTTCCTCGAGCAGCACCCGGAACGGCTGCACGCTGCGTTTCTCGCCGACCTCGCGCACTACGAGCTGGCCGTCACCGAGGCCTTCGACGAGGAGCAATCCCCCGTGCTCGCGCCAGGCGACATCGAGACGGTCCCGCCGACCGCCTGGCCGACGGCGCGCCTGAGGCCGGTCGCCGCCTTCAGGCTGCTCTCGTTGCTTCACCCCGTGGGCGCCCACGTCGAGGCGGCGCGTAACGGCTGGGCGCCGCCCCAGCCGCGCCGCAGGAAGACCTGGATCGCCGTCTACCGGCGCGACTACTCGGTCCTGCGGGTTGAGCTGACGCGGCCCCAGTACGAACTGCTCGCCGCGCTCGCCGCCGGGACCCCGATTGGGGAGGCAGTCGCCGCCGCCGCCGTCGGCCTGCCCGCCTCGCGGCGCGAAAGCGCGGTGTACAGGTGGTTCTCGAGCTGGGTGGCGGCCGCGATGTTCAGCCGGGTGATCGTCGAACCGGTTCGCGGCTGACGTGGCGGCGGTCGATGCTACCGGGCGAGACGGGTGCGGCCCGCGGGCACGAAGGGAAGTCTCACGCAGTGAAGAGAAAATGCACGCACCCGCGGGACCGGCAAGGGCAAGCAGAATGACTTGCCGCCGCCCTCCGGGGGGGATGCCCCATCGGGGATGAGCGCAGGGCCTGATCGCTCCCGAGGCGGCTCAGCGGAACGACAGCACTGCGAGGACGACCGTCACCGCCGCGATCACGATCCAGATTACGCGCATCGAGCGGTGGCTGCCCGAGGCCTTTTCGTTCTCGCTTCGGTCGAGCGGTTCAAACATGGCGTCCTCCGGGTTTCGACCCCGCCGCCCGCCACCGACACCGGTCGAGCGGGACGGGTTCCGGGCGGCGGCTTCGTCCGCGTCACCCGCAATCAACCCGAATGGCGGCCCGACCATCCGAAGCCAACCTCCGCCGGCACGACGCCGGAGGACCCTTGGTGGAGTCGCCTCGGGAACGCAAGCTCCAGGGTGGCTCCTCGAGGCAACTTTAGTGCGGGGTGCCCAGGGGCGTCAAGAAAGCCGACCCCCAAGGAGGCACGAACGAGATCGGAGTTGACAGCCGGAACGGGAGGTGACAGCATCCGCAAGCCATGAAGCTAGCGCCCACCGCCACGACCGCTGCTGCCGCTTGGTGGTGGTATCCCTGCGACGACGGAGGGCGCGTGGCCTCGTAGCTTGACCTCGACTTGGAACCACAGCCCTCCGGACCTCCGGAGGGCTTTTTTGTTGCCCGAGAAAGGGGAGACGACGATGGATGCCATGTCCCGACCGACCACGACGAAAGCCGCAACCCGCTCGCGCGGGGACGTGATCACGCTGCCGGCCGCGGAACTGCCCACGCGCTGGTACAACGTCCTGCCCGACCTGCCGGCGCCGATGGCGCCGCCGCTCAGCCCCGCCACGGGACAGCCGGTGACGCCCGGCGAACTCGGGCGGATCTTCCCACCGCAGGTCATCGAGCAGGAGATGAGCCAGGAGCGCTTCATCACGATCCCGGACGAGGTGCTCGACATCCTGGCGATGTGGCGGCCCACGCCGCTCGTGCGCGCGCGTCGCCTCGAGGCGGCGCTCGACACGCCGGCGCGCATCTACTACAAGCACGAGGGGGTCTCGCCTACCGGCAGCCACAAGCCCAACACCGCGGTGCCGCAGGCGTACTTCAACAGGCAGCACGGCATCCGCCGCCTCACCACCGAAACCGGCGCCGGGCAGTGGGGGAGCGCGCTGGCGTTCGCCACCCGCATGTTCGGCATGACGTGCCGCGTCTACATGGTGCGCGTGAGCTACGACCAGAAGCCGTACCGGCGGACGTTCATGCGCCTATTCGGGGCAGAGGTGTTTCCCAGCCCGTCGCCGCAGACGGCCTCGGGCCGGGCGATCCTGGCGAGTGCTCCCGAGTCCCCCGGCAGCCTCGGCATCGCGATCAGCGAGGCGGTCGAGGAGGCCGCCGGACGCGAGGACACCAACTACTCGCTCGGCAGCGTGCTCAACCACGTCCTTTTGCACCAGACCGTGATCGGCCAGGAGGCGAAGCGGCAGCTCGAGACCGTCGGCGAGACGCCCGACTTCGTCTTCGGTTGTCACGGCGGCGGCTCCAACTTCGGCGGCCTGGCGCTGCCGTTCGTGCCGGAGATCATGGCGGGTGCGCCGATCCGCGCAATTGCGGTCGAGCCGGACGGCTGCCCGAGCCTGACGCGCGGCCGCTACGCGTTCGACTACGGCGACACCGCGAAACTCACGCCGATGGTCCGCATGTACACGCTCGGACACGACTTCATCCCGCCCGCGTCGCACGCCGGCGGGCTGCGTTACCACGGCGCCTCTCCGATCGTCTCGGCGTTGGTAAACGCGGGCGCGTTCGGCGCCGAGTCGGTGGCGCAAGACGATGTGTTCCGCGCCGCCGAGTTGTTCGCCCACACCGAGGGGATCGTGCCGGCGCCGGAGTCGGCCCACGCCGTTGCGGCGGTGGTGCGCAAGGCCGCCGAGCTGCGCGAGGAGGGGCGGGAAGCGACGATCCTGTTCTCGCTCTCGGGCCACGGCCTGTTCGACCTCGGTGCGTACGAGGCGTACCTCGACGGCCGGCTCGGCGATCAGGGCGACCAGGGCGAGGCGATCGCCGCGGCGCTGGCCGGCCTGCCGGACGTGCGGCTATGATCGTCATCCTCGAGCCCGATCTCGGTGGCCAGGAGGCCGCGATCGCCGCGGTGCGCGCCGTCGCTGCGCGCTACCCCGGGGTGGCGGTCAAGCCGTACGAGTTCAGGGGCACGACGCACCAGTTCGCCGAGGTGCACCTGCTCGGCCCCACCGCGGCGGTGCCGACCGACGCGTTCGAGGCACTCCCGGGCGTCCGCCAGGTGGTGCGCGTGTCCGCCAAGTACCGCCTGATCGGGCGGCACGGCCTCGGTAACGAAACGGTCGGTTTCGAGCACAACGGCGTGCGCATCGACGATCGCACAGTGCACGTCTTCGCCGGCCTGTGCGCGGTGGACACCCCCGCCCACGTCGACGCGATGATGGCGGCGCTCGCGCGCGAGGGCGTCGTCACCACCCGGATGGGGGCCTACAAGCCGCGCTCATCGCCGTACGACTTCCAGGGCCTCGGCCAAGCCTGCCTGCCGTGGGTGTTCGACTCCGCCGGAAAGCACGGCATCAAATTGATCGCGATGGAGGCGACGGACGCCTCGCACCTCGACGAGATCCGGGGCGCCCTCGAGCGCGCCGGTCACCCGACCGGAGTCATGGTGCAGATCGGCACCCGCAACTCGCAGAACTACGAGCTCCTGAAGCATGTCGGCCGGCAGCAGGAGTTTCCGGTGCTGTTCAAACGGGGGATGGGGATCACGCTGGAGGAGTCGCTGAACGCCTGCGAGTACGTCGCGAGCGAGGGCAACGCCCGCATCGTCTTCTGCCTGCGCGGGGTCAAGTCGCACCTCGGCGACCCCCACCGCAACCTCGTCGACTTCGCCCACGTTCCCGTCGTGCGCCGCCAGACAAGGCTCCCGGTCTGCATCGACCCTTCGCACAGCGTGGGCAACGGCCTGCGCGCTCCGGACGGTCTTCCGGACGTCTTCCACGCGGTGGCACAGGGTGTCGTCGCCGGAGCATCCGCCGTCCTCGTGGACTTCCACCCGCACCCAGAACGCGCGCTGTGCGACGGCGGCCAGGCGTTGACGCTCGAGATGCTGGGGCCGCTCCTCGACCACGTCCGCCGCGTGCGCGCCGCGTACGAGGGCTCGGTGGCCGAGGTGGCGCGGCAGGGGCCCACGGTGAGGGTATCCGCGTAGACCGCGCCGGGTCGCCGCCGTTCGCCAGACGGGAGGGGTCCCGCCTGGCGAACGCCTCGTGCGGGCGGAGTCAGTTGGGCGGCTGCTGCGACAGGCCGATGATGCGGAAGGGCTCGGTGCCGAAGCTTTCGAGCTCAACCTTCCCCTCCTTGTCGAACTTCGCGCGCATCGCGGCGATCAGGCGGCCCTCACCGTGCCCGTTGCGGTCGATGTCGAGGACGACCATTCCGAACGGGTACTGGAGGGACCGCGTGCCCCGCCATTGCTCCCAGAATTGGATCGGCCGGTCGGCGATGACGACGATGCGGCGGCCGGTCGGCGTGGGCAGCGAGCGGATGAGCGGGACCTCGTACCCGAGGCTCGACCCGATCCGGATC
Organism: uncultured Acidobacteriota bacterium; assembly: GCA_963789745.1. GTDB lineage: Bacteria > Acidobacteriota > Thermoanaerobaculia > Thermoanaerobaculales > Thermoanaerobaculaceae > RBG-13-68-16. The sequence continues at coordinate 470,033 of CAWBLW010000003.1, forward strand.
CACCCCCGCGCCTTCATGCCGAACAGGGCGGCCTCGACCGCGTCCTGGCCCTTGTCCTTGAGGAGGAGGTTGAGCGCCCGCACGTCGCCGACCGGGGAGTAGCTGTCGATGTGGACCACGATGGGGATCGTGCCGCCCTTCGTGGTATTGGCGAGGACTCCGGCGAACTGTTGGGGGCCTCGGGGCTGGACGGCCGTTTCCGCGGCCGCCGAAGGGTGCGCCGTCAGCGCCAGCAGCGCGGCGCCGGCGGCCAGTAGAAGTCGATTTCCGTGCATTTGAACCTCCAACGCGTGTGGGTGTCGGGGGATGGTGAGCCCAGGTTGCGGCACCCCCGCTGCAATTTGAAACGGCGAATCGACCGGCGATCTTCCGCCGGGGATTAGAATTGCCGCGTGAGTGACCCCGCTGACGCCGGCGCCAACCGCTGGCTGGTGCTGGCCAGCGCGATGGTGAGCTTCTTCGCGGTCGGGATGACGTTCTTCGCGGTTCCCCCTCTCGTCGGTACGCTGCGCGCCGAGTTCGCCCTCAGCAACCTGGCCATCGGCCTGCTGATGGGGGCGATCGCCGTGCCGGCGGTCGCGCTGTCGCTGCCGCTCGGCGCAGCTCTCGACCGCTGGTCGCCGCGAGGCGCCGGTCTGGCCGGCCTCGCGGCGATGCTGGCCGGGTCCGTGATGTTCGCGACAGCGCCCGGGTACGGCTGGCTGCTGGGCGGCCGTCTCGTCTTCGGCGTCGGCGCGCTGCTGGTGAACCTGCTCCTCGCACGGCTGCTCTCGGTGGTGTTCGCGGGCCGCGAGCTGGCGCTGGCGATGGGGCTGTTCACCGCGACGTATCCGGCCAGCATGATCGCGCTGTTCACGCTCCACCCCGTGCTCGAGGGGCGCCTCGGCTGGCGCGGCGAAATGGGCCTGCTGGTGGTGCTCGTCGTCCTGGCCATCCCCCTGCACGCGGTGGCGGCGCCGCGGCGTTTGCCGCAAGGACCGCGGCGGGCCGGGCCAGGCCCGGGTCAGCGCGCCTTTCCCGCCGCGCTCCTCGCCCTGGGCGTGGCATGGATGCTCTACTTCGCCGCGTTCGCGGCGGTGCCGACGTTCGGACCGGAATGGGCCGGCGGCGGCGCGGACGGGTTGCTCGCGACCAGCCTGATCACCTGGGTGGCACTCCTCGGAGCGCCGCTGGCGGGCGCGGCGATCGACCGGTTCGGCAGCCCCCGCCTCTGGTGCATGGCGGGCCTCGGCGTGATGGCCGCCACGCTCGGCCTGATGGCCGCCGGGGCGCTGCCCGCGGCGGCCGCGATGGCTGCGCTCGGCCTGGCGGCGGCGGTCGTGCCGCCGGCGGTCTATTCGCTCCCGGCGCGGCTCGTGCCGCCCGGACGGACCGGGGTCGCCTTCGGCTTCATCACGGCGCTCTCCAACCTGGGGGCGCTGGCCGGACCGGTGTTCGCCGGGGCCGTGCGCGACGCGACGCCGGCGTGGGGCCCGGTATGGGGTTTCCTTGCCGTGACGGCGCTGGCCGGCGCCGCCGCTGCGGCGTTCGCGCGCCCGCACCCCGCCCGTGTGCCGGACGGGGCCGAGGGATAGTACAATCTGGCACGAGCGAGGGAGAGGCGTCATTCCTGCCGCGGGAGGGTGTCATGAGACGGGCTTGCCTGGGTGCGCTGGTGCTGCTGGGTGCGGGGCTCACGGCCGCGTGCGGGAGCGACAAGCGGATGGTCGGCGTCGTACTTCCCCAGAGCGGCGTCAACAAGGGGTACGGCGCGTCGCTGCAGGCCGGCATCAAGCTGGCGTTCGATGACGCCGTGGCGAGGCAGTCGCCCAATGGCTTCGAGGCGCAATACCGTGATTCCCTCTCCCATCCGGAGTACGCCGCCAAGGAGTGCGCGGAGCTGTTCAAAGGCGGCGCGCTCATCGTGATTGGGGGGGCGACGTCGGCTGAGGCGAAGGCGATGATCCCCGAGGCCGAAAAGGCCAAGAGGGTGCTCATTTCTCCGTCCGCGAGCGAGCCCGACCTCGCGCAATCGAGCAACCTATTCTTCCGTACGGCTCCCTCCGACGAATTCGAAGCGGTCGTCGCCGCCGACTTCCTGGTGCAGCAAGAGAAGGCACGGACGATCATGATCCTGTTCGAGGAGGGCCTGTACGCCGACGGCATGTTGCCTGGCTTCACCAGGGAGGTCGAGAAGCTGGGGGGCAAGATCGTCGGCAAGCTCCCGATCGGACCCACCGACTGGGACAAGGCGATCGGCGAGGCGCTCACCGCCGGGAAGCCCGACGCCGTGTTCATTTGCGCCTACGGCGAGGAGATCCTCGGCGCGCTGACGGTGATCCGCGGGGTCAAGTACCCGGGCACCGTTTGCACGGTCTCGGCGATCGCGACCGGGGACTTCGTGCACCGCGCCGGCGTGATGGCGGAGGGCGTCTTCGTCCCGATGGTGACGATCGACCTGGCTTCGCCGAAGGAGCCGATTGCGTCGTTCGTCAAGCGCTTCAAGGCGGCACACAGGGGCGCCATGCCGGACCTCTTCGCAGCGTACGGCTACGACGCCGCGTTGGTTGCCTTGGACGCGCTCCAGGGGCCGCCGCCGAAGGACACCAGCAATCTCCTCGTGCGGATCATGAGCCTGGGCGACAAGCAGGGCGTGACCGGCAAGCTCGCCTTCGATAAGTTCGGAAACATCGATCACCGCCCGACCATCCACGTGATCCGGGATGGCAGGATCGTGGCGTTCAAGGCGTCGTAGGCGACCGCCGACGCCCTCGAGCCAGCCTCGGGCCCCAGTTGAAATGCTCCCCCTGGACCTGTGTTGGTCCTTGCCGCAGGGAGTCTAAGATGTATGCTGCTTTCAACCGGATTCGACCCGCAACGGGAGGCAACCATGAGAGGCATCTCGACCGGACTTCTCGCAGCTGCTGCGATGGCACTGGCGGTTTCCGCGCTCGCGGGGGATGCCCCGCCGGCCGCGGAGAAGGGAAAGAGCTTCTCGGACCGGCTCAGCGGGGTTGGAGTTTCGCTGCATCGGCCCGTTCCGTGGCGGGCGGGTCACCGCCGTTGCGGGGGTCCGCCACGATCCCCTCACCTACTACTTCGGCGGCACCGGCGGCGGGCGTCTGGAAGACGACCGACGCCGGAGCGAGCTGGCAGAGCGTGTCCGACAAGGATTTCACGACCGGGTCCGTTGGCGCCATCGCGGTCTCCGAGTCGGACCCGAACGTCGTCTACGTCGGCATGGGCGAATCGCCGATCCGGGGCAACCTCTCCTCCGGCGACGGGGTGTGGAAGTCGACCGACGCGGGCCGCACCTGGCGGAACGTCGGTTTGAGGGACACGCGCCAGATCTCCCGGGTGCGAGTGCACCCCACCAACCCCGACCTGGTCTACGTCGCCGCCCAGGGCCACCCCTGGGGCCCGAACGCCGAGCGCGGCATCTTCCGGTCGCAGGACGGCGGGAAGACGTGGCACAAGGTCCTGTACGTGGACGCCGCGACGGGCGCCGCTGACCTGGCGATGGATCCCGTCAATCCGCGCATTCTCTACGCCGCTTTCTGGCAGGTCGTCCGCCGGCCGTGGGACTTCATCAGCGGCGGGCCCGGGAGCAGCCTGTGGCGGTCCTCAGACGGAGGCGACACCTGGAAGAAGCTCACGAAAGGGCTTCCCGAGGAGGCGCTCGGCCGGATCGGCGTGGCCGCGTCGGCCGCCAGGCGTGGGCGGGTGTGGGCGATCGTGGAGGCCAAGGAGCGCGGCGGGCTCTACCTCTCCGACGACTTCGGCGACACCTGGAAGCAGGTCGACGACGAGCACAAGATTCGCGAGCGGGCGTGGTACTACTCGTGGGTCTACCCCGACCCGAAGGACGCGGACGCACTGTGGCTGCCCAACGTCGGCCTGCACCGGTCGGTCGACGGCGGCAAGACGTTCGCGGTGGTTGCGGAGCCGCACGGCGACAACCACGACCTGTGGATCGATCCGGACGACCCCGAGCGGATGATTCTGGGGAACGACGGCGGCGCGACCGTCACGTTCAACGGGGGCCGGTCGTGGTCCACGCTCGACAACCAGCCGACGGCGCAGTTCTACCGGGTCGCGACCGACAACCGCTTCCCGTTCTGGGTTTACGGCGCGCAGCAGGACAACTCCACAGTCGCCATTCCGAGCGGTGTGCCGGGCGACGGCATCGGGCCGACCGATTGGCACGCCGTGGGCGAGGGCGAGAGCGGGTGGATCGCGCCGCACCCGACGAAGCCCGACATCGTCTTCGCGGGCGGATACGGCGGCGACATCACGCGCTACGACAACCGCACGCGCGAGACGTGGGACGTCATGGCGTGGCCCCAGCTCGCGGACGGGCGCGCCACGCGCGACCTCAAGTACCGCTTCCAGTGGAACGCGCCGATCCTGATCTCGCCGCACGACCCGGAGACGCTGTACCACGCGGCGCAGGTGTTGCTGCGCAGTCGGGACGAGGGGCGGACCTGGGAGGTCATGAGCCCGGATCTGACTCGCAACGATCCCGCGAAGCAGGGCCGCGCGGGCGGTCCGATCACGCACGACGTGACGGGGGTCGAGGTGTACGACACGATCTTCGCGCTGGCGGAGTCCCCCCACGAGAAGGGGGTGATCTGGGCGGGGACCGACGACGGCCTGGTGCAGCTCACCCGGGACGACGGCAAGAGCTGGCAGAACGTCACGCCGAAGGGGTTTCCCGAGTGGATCCAGGTCAACTCGATCGAGGTCTCGCCGCACGACAAGGCCGCCGCATACGTCGCGGCGACGCGCTACAAGTTCGACGACTACAAGCCCTACCTCTACAAGACCGACGACTACGGCAAGACCTGGACACAGATCACGAGCGGAATTCCCGATGGGGCGTTCACGCGGGTGGTGCGGGAAGATCCCGTCCGTCGCGGGCTGCTCTTCGCCGGGACCGAGACCGGCCTGTTCGTCTCCTTCGACGACGGGGCGTCGTGGCGGCCGTTCCAGCGCAACCTTCCGGCCGTGCCGATCACCGACCTGGCGGTCAAGGACGGAGACCTCGTCGTCGCCACGCAGGGCCGCGCATTCTGGATCCTGGACGACCTCACGCCGTTGCGCCTCTGGGACGACCGCGTGGCCGCCGGCGACGTGCACCTCTTCCCTCCGCGCCCGACGCCGCGCTTCATGGCGGAGAGGCCGCGCGAAGAGGAGATCGCGCTGCCGAGGAACCTCGGAGAGAACATGCCCGCCGGCGTCGTCATCGACTTCTGGCTGAAGAACGAGCCGGGCAAGGGCGAGCCGGTCACCGTCGAGATCCTCTCCCAGGGGAAGGTGATCCGCACGCTCACGAGTGCGAAGAAGGAGCTGACGGGCGACCTCGAGGAGCGCGCCCGCTTGCAGGAGCTCCGCAAGGGGCAGGACAAGCCGCTCGAGATCAAGGCCGGCCTCAATCGCGTCGTGTGGGATATGCGCGTCCTCGAGCCCACCCTGGTGCCGAAGGCGGTCTTCAACGAGGGCTCGAAGGCGCCGCCCAAGGTGGCGCCGGGGACGTACGAGGTGCGGCTCACGGCGGCGGGCACGTCCCAGACCGCGACGTTCGAGGTCACGCCCAACCCGACCAGCCCCGCGACGGCGGCGGACCTGAAGGCCCAGTTCGACCTGCTGGAGGCGATCCGTGACGACCTCTCGGCCACGCACGAGACCGTGATGCAGATCCGGGACGTCCGGTCCCAGGTGTTGGACCTGGGGGGGCGCGCCCGCCGGCTGGGCATGGGCGACGCGCTCGAGAAGCGGGCGGCGCCGATCGCGCAGGAGCTGACGGCACTGGAGCTCGAACTGACGAACCCCGAGATCAAGGCGGACGAGGACGACCTGAACTACGAGCCCAAGCTGGACCACGATTTCACCTACCTCGCGGGGATCGTGGCGAGCGCGGACCGCAGGCCGACGGCCGGGTCGCTGGGGGTGTACCGCGAGCTGAAGGTGAAGCTCAACGCGGCGCGCGGCCGGTTCCGGGCGTTGCTCGCCGGCGAAGTGGCGGCGTTCTCGCGTACGGCGGAGGAAATGAAACTGCCGCGCATCGCGCCCGCGCCGAAGCTCGATTCGTAGCCACCGCGCCGGCGGCGGGTCGGAAGTCGACGCCGCCGTGGTAGCGTCTCCGGGTGGGCAAGACCTCCGGCAACGCAGCCGACCCAGCGGCCGTCCTCCGCGCGGTCTTCGGCTACACGAGCTTCCGCCCGTTGCAGCGCGAGGTCATCGAGCGCGTGGTCGGGGGCGGCGACGCGTTCGTGCTGATGCCCACTGGCGGCGGCAAGTCGCTGTGCTACCAAGTACCGGCGCTCGTGCGCCGCGGCACCGCAGTCATCGTGTCGCCGCTGATCTCGCTGATGAAGGACCAGGTGGACGCGCTGCGGGCAAACGGCGTCGCTGCCGAGCGCTACAACTCGTCGCTGGAGGCGGCCGAGGCGCGGCGGGTGCTCGCCCGGCTGCACGCGGGCGAGCTCGACCTGCTCTACGTCGCGCCCGAGCGCCTCATGACCGAGGCGTTCCTGGAGCGCCTGCGCCCACTCGATATCGCGCTCTTCGCCATCGACGAGGCGCACTGCGTGAGCCAGTGGGGGCACGACTTCCGCCCGGAGTACATCGCCCTCGGCCGGCTCCGGGCGCTGTTCCCCGGCGTCCCGTTCCTCGCGCTGACCGCCACCGCGGACGAGTCCACCCGGGCCGACGTGCGGGAGAAGCTGGGCCTGCTCGACGCGCCGGTGTTCGCGGCCGGGTTCGACCGACCGAACATCCGGTACACGGTGGTCGCGAAGAGCAAGCCGTCAGAGCAACTGCTCGGGTTTCTGCGCCAGCGCCGTGGGGATTCCGGCATCGTCTACTGCCTGACCCGCAAGCGCACGGAGGAGGTCGCGGCCCGGCTCGCGGCCGAGGGGGTGCCGGCGGCGGCGTACCACGCCGGGTTGCCTGCCGCGGAACGGACGGCGGTGCAGGACGCGTTCCTGCGCGACGAGCTGCAGGTCGTCGTGGCCACCGTCGCGTTCGGCATGGGCATCGACAAGCCCGATGTCCGCTTCGTCGTCCACCATGACATGCCCAAGAGCATCGAGGGCTACTACCAGGAGTCCGGACGGGCCGGCCGCGACGGCATGCCGGCCGAGGCATTGCTGCTGTTCGGGCTGCAGGACGTCGTGACGGCGCGCCGGCTCGTGGAGGGCGGCGGCGATCCCGATCAGGTCCGTGTCGAGCTGCACAAGCTCAACGCGATGGTGGCGTACGCCGAATCGCTCGGCTGCCGGAGACGCGCGCTGCTCGGCTACTTCGGCGAGGCGCTCGAGCGGGACTGCGGCAACTGCGACGTCTGCCTCGACCCGCCCGAGCGCTACGACGGGACCGAGCACGCGCAGAAGGTGCTGAGCTGCGTCTACCGCGTCGGTCAGCGCTTCGGCGCCCGCCATGTCGTAGACGTCCTGCGTGGCGCCGATGTCGCGCGCATTCGCGATCTCGGCCACAACCGGCTCACGACGTACGGAATCGGCAAGGACCTCTCCTCCGACGCGTGGCTGGCGGTCGTCCGGCAACTCGTACACCTCGGGTACCTGCGCCAGGACATCGCGAACTACTCGGTCCTGAAGCTCACTCCTGCGGCCACGCCGGTGCTGCGGGGCGAACGCCGGGTCGAGCTCGCGGTTCCCAGGGCGGGGCGGCCGCCGTCAGGCGCCAAGCGGCCGCGCCTGACGGCCGAAGGGCTGAGTGTCGACGAAGCGCTCTTCGAGCGGTTGCGCGCCGTGCGCAAGCGGCTCGCAGACGCGCAGGGCGTCCCCGCGTACGTCGTCTTCTCGGACGCCACGCTCGCCGCGATGGCCGCGCTCCGGCCGACGACGGCGGAGGCGCTGCGCCGCGTCAGCGGTGTCGGCGAGACGAAGCTCGCCCGATACGGCGAGGCGTTCCTCGCCGCCATCGCCGGCGCCTGAGGCGAGACCCCGCCGGCCCCGATGGGCGCCGTTTGGCGTACGATCGCTGGCGATGAAAGTGCTTCTGATCTCGGTGAACACCGAGCGCATCAACATGGTGACGATGCCGCTCGGCCTCGGCCTGGTGGCGGCCGCGACCCGGCGCGCCGGGCACGAGGTGAGCTTCCTCGACCTGCTCGACGAGGCCGACCCCGAGGCGGCCGCCGTTCGCGCCATCGACGCCACCCATCCGGACGTGATCGGGATGTCGGTCCGCAACATCGACGACCAAACCCGGGAGAACCCGCGGTTTCTCCTCGGGCAGGTCAAGCCCGTTGTCGCGGCGAGCAGGGCCGCCACGCGTGCGCCGGTCGTGCTGGGCGGCGCCGGTTACAGCATCTTCCCCGCTGCGGCGCTGGCATACCTGGACGCCGACTACGGGGTCGCGGGAGACGGCGAAGAGACGTTCCCGGCGCTGCTCGCGCGCCTCCAGGCGGGCACCGACCCGATCGGTCTGCCCGGCGTGCACGCCGCCGCTTCGCGGGTCGCCGCGCCTCCGGCGTTCGCGGACGCATTGGACACGTTCCCAATCTGGGACGAGGCACTGAATCCGATCGCGAGGGCGGCAGGCCCCGATCTCTGGGTTCCGGTCCAGAGCCGGCGGGGGTGCCCGAACGACTGCTCGTACTGCTCGACCGCCTGCATCCAGGGCCGGAAGATCAGGTCACGCTCCCCGCGGCGAGTGGTGGAGCAGGTGGCGGCGCTCGCGCGTCAGGGCTTCCAGCGCTTCTACTTCGTGGACAACTCGTTCAACATTCCGCACGACCACGCGCTCGAGGTGTGCAGGCTCATGAAGGAGTTGGCCCCGGGAGTCGAGTGGCGGTGCATCCTCTACCCGCACCTGGTGAGCGAAGGGCTGGTGACCGCCATGGCCGGGGCCGGCTGCGTGGAAGTGTCACTCGGCTTCGAGAGCGGGAGCGCGCACGTCCTGCGGCAGATGCACAAGCGCTTCACGCCGGCTGACGTGAGGGCCACCTCCGAGCTGCTCGCCCAGCACGGCATCCGGCGCGTCGGGTTCCTTCTCCTGGGCGGCCCCGGCGAGACCCCGGAGACGGTCGGTGAGAGCCTGGCGTTCGCCGTGTCGCTCCGGCTCGAGTCGTGCAAGACCACCGTCGGGATCCGCATCTATCCCGGCACGGCGCTGGCCCGTCGCGCCGTCCTGGAGGGCGTGATCTCGCCGGACGACGATCTGCTCTTCCCGCGCTTCTACCTGGCGCCCGGATCGGTTCCGGATGCCGCTGTTGCGCCGTCGAACGCCTGAACCGTTCCGACGGGGGTCCGAACCGTCGCGCCGGCGACGCGCTCGATGGCGTCAGCAACGAGGAGCATGGGTGCGGAGGTCCGCGCAGCGGCAACCCTCCCGGGAACCTTCCGCCGCGTTGCACCGGAAGAACGGCCCACGGACCCCGCGAGGCACGACGTATGTCATGCGTGCAGACGGAGCTCCGGTCTTCAGGTAACCCTCCCGTGCCCGGCGGAAACTGGAGGGAGTCGCAAAGTAGTCAACCGGTGCGGATTCAATCCGACAATGGAAGGAGGATTCCGTGCGACAATGCGCTCGCTGTTCACTGTTTGATCGTTGCGCCCGGGGAGGTTTCGGTGAGCGCGGTATTGCGCGTGGTGATCGTCGAGGACCAGGCCGCTGACGCGGAGCTGGCCGAGCGGGAGCTCGGGCGCAGCGGGATCGAGTGCGACCCCCTCCTGGTCCAGACGCGTGAGGCGTTCGTCGCAGCCCTGGAACGGGCCTCGCCCGACGTCATCCTGTGCGACTACTCGCTGCCGGGTTTCAGCGGGATGGAAGCGCTCGAGATCGCGAGCCGACTCGCGCCGTGGACGCCGTTCCTGATCGTGACCGGCGCCCTGGACGATGCGCAGGCGGTATCGGTGCTGGCCGCCGGGGCCGACGATTACATCCTCAAGGACCGGATGGCTCGCCTCGGGCCGGCGGTCCAGAGGGCGATCGAGAACCGCCGCATCCGCCGCGAGAACGCCGCGGCGCTGCAGGCGCTGCGCGAGAGCGAGGAACGCTATCGCCGGCTGTTCGAGATGGAGTCGGACGCAATCGTCCTCGTGGAAAACGAAACCGGCCATGTCCTCGAGGTCAACGCCGCCGCGACAGCGCTGTATGGATACTCGCGGGACGAGTGGCTCCGCATGAACCATGCCGACGTCTCCGCGGAGCCCGACCAGACGCGGCGTGCCGCGGCCGAGGGGTTGAAGCGGATTCCGCTGCGCTGGCACCGCAAGCGCGACGGCACCGTGTTCCCGGTCGAGATCACGGCCTCGCACTTCGAGTGGCACGGGCGCCTGGTCCACGTGGCGGCGATCCGCGATGCGAGTGAACGCATCCGAGCCGAGGAGGACCTGCGGCGAAACCGCGAAGAGCTCCTGGAGGCACAGCGCATCGCACGGGTCGGGAGCTGGAGGCTGGCGCCGACCGAGGGGAAGTTGGAATGGTCGGACGAACTCTGCCGCATCCTCGGGGTCGACCCCGCCGCCGCGGTGCCGACCTACGACACCTACCGGGGACTGATCCATCCCGACGATTGGGCGACGTTCGACGGGTCGGTGCAGCGCTGCCTGCGCACCGGGGAGGCGCAGGAGATCGAGTTCCGCGTCGTCCGCCCCAACGGAACGGTCCGGCACGTGGTCGGGCGCGGGGAGCTGGAACGCGATCCCGGAGGAGTTGCCCCCGCGTTCCACGGCACCGTCCAGGACGTCACGGAGCGCCGGAAGGGGCGCGACCTCGAGATCAACCTCCAGGGGATCTTCGAGGCCGCCCAGTCCGCCGACACCATGGCCGAGCTGTTCGGGTCGCTGCACGCCATCATCGCCCGCCTCCTGCCGGCCCCGAACTTCCACTTTGCGCTCTTCGATCCGGCCACCGGGTTGATCGAGTTCCCATACTTCGTCGACGAGAGCGGCTCGGGGGCGCAGCCGATCAAACCCGGGTCAGGCCTCACCGGGCGGGTCCTGGCTACCGGCAAGCCGCTGCTCGTCTCGGCGGCGGAGTTGGCGGAGATGGCGCAGCGCGGCGACGCGGTCCTGAGCGGACGCCGGTCACTCCAGTGGCTCGGGGTTCCGCTCGCGGTCGGCGGCCGCGTGATCGGTGCGATGGTGTTGGAGTCGTTCTCGGATGCGCCGGTCTACACCGAGGAGGACCGGGACCTGTTGAGCTCCCTCTCGGTGGCGGCGGCGCAGGCGATCGAGCGCAAACGGGCGGAGCAGGCGCTGCGCGAGAGCGAGGCCAGACATCGCCTGCTCTTCAACACCAGCAACGACGCCATGTTCGTCCTCCGGATCGCCCCGGATGGGTCCCCCGGCGAGTTCGTGGAGGTCAACGACGTGGCGTGCTCGCGGCTGGGCTACAGCCGGAACGAGCTGCTCCGGATGCGCCCACGGGATATCGACACCGAGGAAACCAGCGCGGGGGTGCCGGCGGTCCTGAGGCGGCTGCAGACCGAAGGGCGCGCGGTCTGGGAAGGGGTCCAAGTCGCCAAGGACGGCCGCACGATCCCGGTGGAGATCAGCAACCGCCTGTTCGAGCTCGACGGCAGGCCGGCGATCCTGGCCACGGTCAGGGACATCACCGAGCGCAAGCGGCTGGAGGAACAACTTCGTCAATCGCAAAAGATGGAGGCCGTCGGGAACCTCGCCGGCGGCGTGGCCCACGACTTCAACAACCTGCTGCAGGCGATGCTCGCGGCCGTCCAGTCGCTGCAGGCGCACCCGGTGGAGCAGGAGCGCCTGGCCGCCGAGCTGACCGCGCTCGAGGAGTACATCAGCCGCGGGGCCCGCTTGACCCGCCAGCTTCTGATCTTCTCGCGGCGCGAGATCGCGACCCGCGAGACAGTTGACCTCAACGAGACGATCCGAGCTGCGGGGCGGATGCTGCGCCCGTTGCTGCGCGAGAACATCGCGCTCGACCTCGACCTCGACAATGAGCAGCCTTTCGTCCGCGCGGACCGGGGCCAGATCGAACAGGTCCTGATGAACCTCGCGCTCAACGCCGCGGAGGCGATGCCCGGCGGCGGCACGCTCGTCGTGCGGACCCGCAAGGCGGGCGGCAAGGCGTGGATCGAGGTCGAGGACAGCGGCGCGGGGATCCCGGACGCGATCCGGGACCGCATCTTCGAGCCGTTCTTCACGACGAAACCCGCCGGCCGGGGGACGGGCCTCGGGCTCTCGGTGGTCCTCGGCATCGTGGCCGCCCACGGCGGGGACATCGCCGTGGAGAGCGGGGTCGGGACGGGCACGAAGGTCCGGGTCACGCTCCCGGTCGCCGACGACGCGCCATCCGCCGGCGGCGGGGCTCCCGGCGAGGTCGGCCCCGAGTTCCCCACCGGGAAGGGAGAGAGCGTCCTTCTCGTGGAAGACGAAGCCGGCGCGCGCAAGGGGCTCGTCGAGATCCTGACGATGCTCGGCTACGGGGTCACGCCGGCGGCGAGCGCCGAGGAAGCTGCGGAGCTTGCGGCAGCGCAGAGGTTCGACCTGCTCCTCACCGACATGATGCTGCCTGGCCGATCGGGCATCGATCTCGCGGCCGACCTCAAGGAGCGCCTCCCGGCGCTGCGCGTGATCCTGATGTCGGGTTACACCGACGAGGACATTCTCCGGCATCGGGTTCAGAACGGCGGCGCTCGCTTCCTGCAGAAGCCGTTCGACATGGCCACGCTCGCCCGCGCCGCGCGCGAGACGCTCGACGGCGAGACTGCCGGCGCGCCGCCTGAGGGCCGCGGCGGACCCTAGACCGGGGCGGAGTCGGCGCGAGCGGCGGCGCAGGGCTCGAGGACGAGGATGGTCTCGAGGCTCGCCGTGCCCGCGAACAGGTCGAGGGGAACGGCCCGGCGCAAGGCGTAGCCGGCCTGCGACCAAGCCGCGGCCTCGCGCGGGATCTCGTCCGTGCCGCAGCAGATGTGGACGACCCGCTGTGGCCGGCGCGCGGCGAGCGCCGCGGCGACGCCGGGCTCGGTGCCCTGCCGCGGCGGGTCGAGGAGCACGAGCTCGGGCACGCGGGTCGGGCGGAGTCGGTCCGCGAGGAACGTGGCGTCGACCCGGCCGGCGATGAAACGCGTGCGGTCGGCGCGCCGCAGGTGGACGGCGTTGGCGCGCGCCGCCTCGACCGCCGGGCCGTCGAAATCCACTCCGACCACCTCCGCGGCCTCCCGGCCGGCAGTGAGCGAGAAGAGCCCGTAGCCGCAGTAGAGGTCGAGAAGGGCGCGGCCGTCGAGCGGCGCCAGGAGCGCCCGTACGGCCGAGGTCATGACGGCCACCATCGCGCCGTTGACCTGCGAGAAGACGGTCGGGGGAAAGCGCAGCCGGACCCCGTCCGCCTCGACCTGAAGCCAGTCGGGACCGAAGAGCCGCTTGAACGAGAGCGTCCCCGCCGGCCGTCTGGCTTCGAGGTAGTAGTCGGAGCCGCGCGGGTCCAGGTAGAGGAAGCCCGCCCGAACGCCGAGGCCGGCTTCCTGCAGGTCGAGGGCGAGCTGCTTGCCCGCACGCACCACCTTGGCGTCGAAGACGCGCACGTTGAGCACGACCGCGAGCGCCCCGGCCGTGCCGCGGACGATCGCCCAGTTGAGCGCCGACGCCAGCGCGCGCGCCGGCGGCCGCGACAGCCGCTTGATCAGGAACGCGTAGACCGTGGTGTGCTCAGGAAGGTCGAGCGCCGAGGGCGAGAGCCCGCGCCTTGCCGGCGCGGCTCCGGGAAACGTGAGGGCAAGGCCCTTGGGACCCAACGCCGCCCTGCGCTTGGTGGTCGTGCGATAGGCGCGAGGCAGGGGTGCGGCGACGACGGGTTCGGGCCGGCCGGCGAGCCCCTGGTCTCGCCAGAACCTCGCCAGGGCCTCGTCCTTGAGTGCGCGCTCGTCGGCGTAGTCGAGCGCGGCGAGCGGCTCGGGGTGGCCCGCCGGCGGCAGCGGGAGGCCCCGGTTCGCGGCGAGACCGCGGAGCGTGTCGGAGAAGCTCACGCCGGCAGCGTAGCAAAGTGATGACCGCGGGAGTCCCGGATGGTGTACCGTCGCGGATGAAGGTGGGTGATCGATGGCGGAAGCGGACCGCAGACCGGGGGATGAATTCATCGCATTGGGGCTCGACCCCCGGATCGTCGAGGCGCTCGTGGCGCTCGGCTACGAAGAACCGACGCCGATCCAGCGCGCAGCGATCCCGCCCCTGCTCGCCGGCCGGGACCTGATCGGCCAGGCGGCGACCGGCACCGGCAAGACTGCGGCGTTCGCGCTGCCGCTTCTGAACCGCCTCGCCGGGCTCGGACAGGACCGGCCCCGCCCTTCGGCGCTGGTGCTCGTGCCAACGCGCGAGCTCGCAGTGCAGGTGGCGGAGGCGGTGCACCGGTACGGCCGCCTCGTGGCTGGCGGGGTGTTGCCGCTGTACGGCGGCCAGAGCTTCGGCCAGCAGGTCCGGGCGCTGCAGCGCGGCGTCGACGTCGTGGTCGCCACCCCCGGCCGGGCGCTGGACCACATCCGCCGCGGCACCGTCGATCTTGCCGGGGTGGCAACCGTGGTGCTGGACGAGGCCGACGAGATGCTCGACATGGGGTTCGCCGAGGACATCCAGGCGATCCTTGCGGCGACTCCGGCCACCCGGCAGACGATGCTGTTCTCGGTGAGTTTGCCGCGGCCGATTCTGGCGATCGCCAAGCGCCACCTCACCGATCCGGTCGAGATCGCGGTCGCGCGCGAGCGCGGCGCGGCCGGCGCGCCGCCGCGCGTGCGGCAGACCGCCTACATCGTGGACAGGGCGCACAAGCTTGCCGCGCTCGGCCGCCTGCTCGACGTCGAGGATCCGGCCTCCGCCATCGTCTTCTGCCGAACGCGCGTCGAGGTGGACGAGTTGTCCGAGACGCTGGCGGCGCGCGGCTACCGCGCCGAAGCGCTGCACGGAGGGATGGCGCAGGACGAGCGCGAGCGCGTGATGGGTCGCCTTCGAGCCGGTGCGGCCGACCTGGTGATCGCCACCGACGTCGCGGCGCGCGGCCTCGACATCGAGCAGCTCTCGCACGTCTTCAACTTCGACGTCCCGTCGAACCCTGAGGCGTACGTGCACCGCATCGGCCGCGTGGGGCGGGCCGGACGGGCGGGGATCGTCGTCACCCTTGCCGAGCCGCGCGAGCAACGCCTGCTGCGCAACATCGAGCAGTCCACGAAACAGAAGATCGCCATCGACCGCCTGCCGACAATCTCCGACCTGCGGGCGCGCCGCCTGGAGATGACGCGCGCGGCCGTGCAGGCGCTGCTCGCCGAGGACGACCTCGAAGAGATGCGCGTCGTCGTCGAGTCGCTGGCCTCTGAGTACGACATCATGCAGGTCGCTCTGGCCGCCGTGAAGTTGGCGCACCGGGCCGAGAACCGGACCGGCGAGGAAGCGGAAGAGATTCCGGCCCCGCGGGCCGAACGGCCGCGACCGAGCCGGGAAGCGGCAGGCGCGCGGGGAGCGGCTGGGGCGCACCGCGCCGGCGGACCCGTCGCTGCGGCCCTGCGGCCACGCGGCAAGCGGGGCGCGAGGCCGGACGGCGGGATGACGCGTCTCGTGTTCAACGTCGGCCGCCGTGGCGGCGTGCGGCCGCAGGACCTGGTCGGAGCCATCACGGGCGAAGCCGGCGTTGCGGGGAACGTGGTGGGAGCGATCGACATCAGCGACGAGTCCTCGATCGTCGAGGTGGCCGAAGAGGTTGCGGCCCTGGTCGTCCGCCGCTTGCGAGGCGCCCGCATCAAGGGCACGAGAGTCTCGATCCGCACGGCGTAGGCAGCCGGCCGTTCGCGAGGGTGCGGCGCGGCCGAATGGCGCGCGGCCGTTCGGGGGGTGGCGTACCATGACCGCGTCCGCCATGCGCCGCGTCCTCCCGCGCCGGATCGCTGTCCTCGCCCTCGTGTTCGGGGCGGTCGCCGCCGTGGCGACCGGCCAGGAGCCGAAGCCCGCCGAACTGACGGCGCAGGGGTTGGCCGGTAGCCCCGATGGGGTCCAATTCACCTATTCGTGGCGCTTCCACCCCGGCGACGACCCTGCCTGGGCCGCGCCCGCCTTCGACGACGCAAAGTGGGAAACCGTCGTTCCGCTCATGCCCCCCGGCAGGCTGCCGCGCGGCGGCTGGCCTGGGGTCGGCTGGTTCCGCCGCCACCTCCGCGTCGAGCCGGCGTTGTGGGGTGTGCCGCTGGCCGTCCGCATCGAGGCAGCGGGGAGTGCGGACATCTATCTGGACGGGAAGCTCGTCCACCGCGCCGGCCCGCCGGCCACGGGGGCTGTGTCCGAAGCCCCGCCGGTGCGGGAGGGTTCGTGGCCGATCGTCTTCTCCGCCCGCCCGGACCACGTCCTCGCCGTGCGATTTTCGTGTGCCGCCTCCGGAACGAGTGGGGCGGGGATCGGTTTCACACTCTCCCTCCACGAGACCGGGGCGGCACTGGCCGCGAGAGCCGCCGTGGCGAACCGGAACAGCATGTTGCTGGGTGCGCTGGCCACCGTGCTGGTGTTCGTCGCGCTGCTGCACGGGGCGCTCTACCTGTTCTACCGGAAGATGCCGGAGAACCTCTTCTACGCCCTCTTCATGGCCGCGTTCGCGATGCTCGTGTTCCGCGATTACTGGAACTGGCACTTGCCGCGGGCGCCATGGGAGGAGCTGCTGAACCGCTGGATGTCCCCGGTTCCGATCCTCATCATCCTCCTCGGCCAGCTCACCTACTACGCGGTGCGGACGAGGCCGTTTCCGAAGAGCTGGAAGGTATTCGCGGCCGCGGGTGTGGTGCTGATGCCGGCGGTTTTCCTCAGCCCCGAGCCGTACTCGACGATCATCTGGAGCGGCTATTTCGCCGCCATGCTGGTCGACGTCGTCCGGATCGAGCGGAGCCGCAGGGCCGTGGCGAGGGAGGGGGTCGCGATCATCCTCGTCGGCATGGCCGTCCTGGCCGCGTGCATCGTGCTCCAGGTCCTGGTCAACTTCCGGGTCGTCCCGGCGGTCGCCGGGTTCAACAACGAGGTCTACGTCTTCGGCGTGCTTGCGAGCGTCCTGACCATGTCATTGTTTCTCGCGCGCACCTTCGCGCGCACGAGTCTGCACCTGGAAACGCGCCTCGCGGAGGTGGAGTCGCTCTCGGCCCAGCTCCTCGAGCAGGAGCGGGCGGCGCACGCCGGCGAGCTGCAGCGGCGTCTTCTCGAGGCCGAGAACGCCCGCAAGACCAAGGAGCTCGAGGCGGGCCGGACGCTGCAACTCTCGATGCTGCCCCCGACGCTGCCCGAGGTCGAGGGGCTGGAGCTCGCGGTCGCGATGAGCACGGCCAGCGAGGTGGGCGGCGATTACTACGATTTCCGACCGGGGCCGGGAGGGGGTCTGGTCGTCGCGGTGGGTGACGCCACCGGCCACGGCGTCGCGGCGGGGATCCTGGTCACCGCCGTCAAGGCGCTGTTCGCGACGCTCGGCGGTGCACCGGGGCTGGCGCCGATGCTGGCGGAGTGCGACCGCGTCCTGCGCGGCATGAACCTCAAGCACCTCCACATGTGTCTGAGCGTCGCGCGGATCGAGGTGCGCTCGGTCACCGTGTGCTCGGCGGCGATGCCGCCGCTGCTCGTCTGGCGCGCGGGTTCGGGACGGGTGGAGGAGCTCGGGGCCGGGGGGTTGCCGCTCGGGGGCGGGCTGTCGCCGGCGTACGAGGAGCGCAGCGTGGCGCTCGGCCCCGGCGACACCATCCTGTTCGCGACCGACGGCTTCCCGGAGCTTCTCGATCCCGAGGGCAAGCCGTTCGGTTTCGACGGCGCCGCCGAGGCGCTGCGGGACGCGGGAGGCGCACCGGCGCGCGAGGTCGTCGAGCGCCTCACGGCCACCGCCGCGGCCTGGCGCCGCGGGCGCGAACAGGCCGACGACATCACCTTCGTCGTCGTCCGGGTCAAGGGCTAAGCTTGCGCCACACCCCCAGCGGCGGGCGGCCGGGTCAGATCGTGAACGGGATCGCCACCTGGCTCTTGGGCAGGTTGATCAGCAGTTCGTACGTCCCCTTCTGGACGCCGTCCGGCAGCCGGAAGAAGAGGCGGCCGAAAGAGTTATGCCGCTGGTCGAGCCAAACCGACGACCACGCCAGCCCGTGCCCGCGCTGGGCGAAGTAGCCGATGCGGTGGTAGCGTTGCGGGATGAAGTAGTTCAGCGGTTCCCTGGTCGTGTTGGCCCGAGCGATCATGGCGGCGAGTTGGGGGTAGGCGTCACCGAACTCCTCCTGCGTCGCGAGCGGAACGACCACACCGGCCGGTGTGCGCACGGCGATCGCGGTCCGCGGGACCTCGATCGTGTCCGCAGCGGCGGTCATCGCCGTGTCGAGCAGCAGCCAGTGGCCCGTGGGGTTCAGCTTGGCAAACCTGTAGGAGAGAGCGACATCCACCTGCGGGCCCTTGTAGACGATCACGGTTGCGCCAGCCTGTTCGAGCTCCGGGGCCGGAGCGGTCGTGGCCCAGACCGCCGCATCGCACAACAGGCTCAACCCCGCCACGGCTCCCAGGACGGAGTAGGCGAAAAGGTTCCTGGTCATCTGGCCTCCCCGCCGGGCACCCGCGAACGGGGCCCGGCTTCCGGCGATGCGCCGCACCGCCTCGATGTTCTCGTAAGCATGAATGGTGCCACGCACACGGCCGCTGCGGGAGTCCGGCAGGGGCGGCGCCAACGCATCACGTCGGCCGCGGTTGGTGACACCGCCGTGGCCGGTTGTCCGTGGGCGAGGACACTCCGGCGCGTCTCGGGTCCGCGGCCGCCCACGCCCTGCTAGGCTTGAGATGATGCGAGTCGGGGACCTGCGCACACCGGCCGCGCTCGTCGACCTCGACGTATTGGAGCGCAACGCCGAGCGGATGGGGGCGACGGCGGCACGCCTCGGGGTGCGCCTGAGGCCGCACGTGAAGACGCACAAAACCCTCGAGGGCGCGCGCATCCAGGTGCGCGGTCAGTTCGGTGGGATCACGGTATCCACCCTCGCGGAGGCGGCGTTCTTCGCGGCCGGCGGTTTCTCCGACATCACGTACGCCGTGCCGGTGGCGCCCGCGAAGCTGGCCGAGGCCGCCGACCTGGCGGTCCGCCTCGACCGCTTCAATCTGCTGGTGGACCACCCGGCGACCGCCGCCGCGGTCGAAGCCTGCGCTCGGGAGCGCAACGTGGTCCTGTCGGTGTTCCTCAAGGTGGACTGCGGCTACCATCGCGCCGGGGTCGACCCGGAGCGCGCGGAAAGCGCCGTGCTGGCGGCCCGCCTGGCGGCATCGCCGCACATCGACTTTCGCGGCATCCTCACCCACGCCGGCCAGTCGTACCGGTGCCGCACGGCGGACGAGGTCCGCGTGGTCGCGGCGCACGAGCGCGACGTGATGGCGGCGTTCGCCGGCCGGCTCCGCGCCGCCGGCGTGCGCGTCGAGGAGGTGAGCGTCGGCTCGACGCCGACGCTCGCCGTCGCCGCCGACCTCGCCGGCGTCACCGAGGCGCGCCCCGGCAATTACGCGTTCTTTGACGCGACGCAGGCGGCGATCGGCAGCTGCACGCTCGCGGACGCGGCGTTTTCGGTGCTCCTCTCGGTGATTGGGCGCCACCCGGAGCGGCGCGAGTTGCTGCTCGACGGCGGCGCGCTCGCGCTCTCCAAGGACCCGGGGCCGGTTCACGTGGAGCCAGCCTGCGGGTTCGGCGTCATGTGTGCCGTCGCCGGCGAGGCGTTGCCGGGTTGGCGCGTCGTCTCGCTCTCCCAGGAACACGGTTTGGCGCGCTCGGCACGACCCCTGCCCGCGGGCTCGTTCCCGATCGGGTCCCTGGTGCGAATCGTGCCCAACCACTCCTGCCTCGCCGCGGCGCTCTTCGAGCGCTACGCGGTTGTGCGCGGCGACCGGGTGGTCGACGAGTGGCGCCCGGCGCGAGGCTGGTGAGAGCCAGTCGTCTCGTGCTCTGTTTTCCGCTGCGTGGAGGCGAGCTTTCTTGCTGGTCCCGCGGGCGCAGGAGCCGATGGCCACCCGCGGCACCGGCGGATTGACGGCACCGCCGCCCAGACGTCGGAGGCCCCTCTGGAGGAGGAAAGGCCTGACATAGCCCAGAGTCAACGGCAGGATCTGCGCCTGGCGGGGGTGTGGGTCGGCAAAACCGCCCAGCGGGCGGAGGCCGATGACGCCGGAGCGTGCGGGTCCCGAGCGACACGGCCGTAGTCCGCGGGCAAAAGAAGAGGTTTCACGCAGTGGAAGAGAAGGCCATCCCCCGCGGGACCGCAACGCACGACAGGTCCTTCGCAGCGGCGAACAGCCCTCTCCGTCACGCGGCGATTTGGTATCAAACGCCGGGGGCGCGCCGGATCAGAAGCGGGGGCGGCCGCCGCCGCCGCCGGGCCGCCCGTGGCCACCGCGGTCTTCGCGGTCCCCGCCGCGGTCGCCGCCGAAGCCACCGCGGTTGCCCCGGTAGCCGGAGCCTCCGCCATCGCGTGAGCGCGCCTCGTTGACGACGAGCTTGCGGCCGCCAACCTCCTTGCCGTTCATCCCGGCGATCGCGGCCTTCCCTTGCAGCGGGTCGAGGAACTCGACGAACCCAAACCCGCGGGAACGTCCTTTACGGGGGTCGACGATCACGGTGGCGGTGCCAATGGCGCCGAACTCGTTGAAGAGCTCGTGGAGCTCCTCCTCCCTGGCGTCGAACGGGATGTTTCCGATGTAGAGCTTCATCTGACGACTCCTTTGCTGTGGCGCGTCGTTGCTAAAGCAGTCCAGCGCGGCGCGGCCGCGGTTTGAAACGACGTTGGTGGAGCGCAGGGACGCATGCGGCTATCGGCCGGCGTTCCTGCGTTGGTTGGGGGTGCGGCGGCGCGTGCGGTCGCCTCCCGGGGCGGATGCGGGTTGGGCGGAGAGCCGGTGGCCGGCAGACCCAGAGGGGACGCCGTTCTGAGCCCGCCGCTGGGCGTTGGCCTTGGCGCGCGTGCGCTCCCCGGCCTTCTGCGCGCGGATCGCGGCGATGCGTTCGGCGATGGGGACCTCGAGGCTGCCGCTTGGCCTTTCGGCGTAGTCGAACCCCTCGAGCGTGCGGCGCGCGATCCGCCGGCCGACGACGCGCTCGATTGCGGCGATCGCCGGCTCGTCGTCCGGGGAGACGAACGTCACGGCGCTGCCCGTCGCCTCGGCGCGCGCGGTGCGGCCGACGCGGTGGATGTAGTCGTCCACCTGCGCCGGCACGTCGAAGTTGACCACGTGGGGCAGGTCGACCACGTCGATCCCACGGGAGGCGAGGTCGGTGGCGACCAGGACGCGCAGGCGGCCGGTCTTGAACGCCTTCAGCGCGGCCTCGCGCTGCGGCTGGCTGCGGTTCCCGTGGATGCGGTCGCAGGCGATGCCCGCCTTGTCGAGGACGAGGGCGAGGCGGTTGGCGCGGTGCTTGGTGCGCGTGAACACGAGCGCGGTGCCGACCTCGTCGCGGCGGAGCAACTCGACGAGCAACTTCGACTTCAGCTTTTCCGGCACGGGAAGGACGGCGTGGCTTACGCCGCTTGCGGGCGTCGCCCGGCGCTCGACGTTGATCCGGGCCGGGTTTGTCAGCATATCGCGGGAGAGTTGCACGATCGGCTGCGGCAGGGTGGCCGAGAACAGCATCGTCTGCCGTTGCGCCGGCAGCTTGGCGAGGATCCTGCGGACGTCGGGGAGGAAGCCCATGTCGAGCATGCGGTCGGCCTCGTCGAGGACGAGGACCTCGAGGCGGTCGAAGCGGGCGGCACCCTGGCCGATGAGATCGAGCAGACGGCCGGGAGTGGCGACGACGACGTTGACGCCGGCGCGCAGCGCGCGCTCCTGCGCGCCTTGCTTGACGCCGCCGAAGACGGCGGCCGACGTCACGCGGACGTGGCGCCCGAGGGCCAGCAGGTGCTCGTGAACCTGGGCGGCCAGCTCGCGGGTCGGGGTCAGCACGAGGGCGCGCGTCCCGGCCCCGGCGTGACCGTGCAGGCGCTGCAGGATGGGGAGAACGAAGGCGGCGGTCTTACCGCTGCCGGTCTGAGCGGCCGCCAGCACGTCGCGCCCGGCGAGGGCCTCAGGCAGCGCCGCTTGCTGGATCGGCGTGGGGTCGGCAAAGCCGAGGTCGGAGATCCCCCGCAACAACGAGGGGTCGAGGGTAAAGTCTGAAAAACTCATCTGCACACTGCTTCTTTCTGCGGGCGCGCACACGCTGAACGCGGCGCGCACCGTCACGTTTGTTTCCGGCTGATTGGGGAACGGGAGACTTGCCGGCGAGGCTGCCGTCCGGGCCAGAGCAGGCCCTGCATCGTGTCGTGACCGCCGCGGCCGGCAGGACTCAACGCCGTCCCAGCCACAACAGACTTTACATAATCTCACGAGGTGGCGACGTTGGCAAGCCCCTCGTCTGCTGCACGGCGGGGCAGGCCTGGCCGGCAGCGCCCGGGATCGGGCTAGGCGTGCACGGGGGAGTGAGCTATGATCTCAGCCACATCGTCGGGCGGACGGGCGGTGGTGGGCCGGCGGAATCCAACGACGGCACCAGTTCACGTCTGCACAGGGAGAATTTCAATATGAAGCTGTACATCGGCAACCTTTCCTACGACACGACCGAAGGCGAGCTGCAGGAGCTTTTTGCTTCCTACGGCACTGTCGAATCCGTCCATCTGATTACCGACGGCGCCAGCGGCCGTTCCAAGGGCTTCGGTTTCGTCGAGTACCGCGAGGACCAGGAGGCCAAGGCCGCGATCGCCGGCCTGAACGGCACCGAGGTGCGCGGCAGGGCCGTGGTCGTCAACGAGGCGCGCCCCAAGACCGAGCGCGGCGGGTTCGGCGGTGGTCGTGGCGGGTCGGGCGGTGGTCGCGGCGGCTACGGCGGCGGCGGCGGTCGCGGCGGCTACGGCGGCGGGTCGAGCCGTTTCTGACACGACCGGGTCGGCGATGTCGGGGCGAGATGCCCCGCGCCGCTCGACCTCGTTGGCTCTTCCTGCGACGGCGGGAGGGCCCGCAACTCCGGGACGACCAGCCGCCAGGCCCATGCGGGTCCTTGTTGTCGGCGCCTGCGGTTTGGCGGCGCCGCACGCGCGGCTCCGGGGAACCTCTGAGTTCGTGGCGGTGACTGTCACCCTCCCGCGAGGGGGTGGAATAGGTGCGCCGGTGCACCTCGTCCTGAGGGACGGCCGGCACGCCGCCGCCGCTCGCTGCGCGAGAGCGCCTCAGGGGTGGACGATGGCGGCAAAAAGGCGACAATAGAGCGGCGGCCGTGGCGGGTCGGACACCGGCACGCGCCGCTGGCCCGGTTACAAGGAGGTAGCTTTGGCGGTCAAACACAGAGCGACATTCACCAAGCGGGAGCGTGAACGAGCCCGCCAGCAGCACCGCGAGGAGAAGGAAGCGAAGCGCCTGCAGCGTCTGGCGGAGAAGAAGGAGCGCGAGCCGCTGGTCACCGACGAGGATCCCGATATCGCCGGCATCGTCCCCGGTCCCCAGCCGCCGCAGGACATCGACTGAGGGCGCGCGACCGTCGTCTCCTGGGGCCACGTGTGCCGCCGCGGCCGGACGCGCACCGGAGCCGGCGCCGGACCCCTCTGATGGCCACAGGTCGACACACGCGCAGGCTCGTGCCGGCCTGACAACGGACGGGAGGTGGTTGATGTCCGAACGGATGGTGCGGCAGTTCATGGAGATGGTGCGGATCGACTCGGAGTCGGGAAACGAAGCGCGCTTCATGAAGTACCTGCTCGGCGAGGTCACAGCGCTCGGCGGCGCTGCCGCGCTCGACTCCTACGGCAACCTGATTGCATCGTTCCCGGCCAAGGGCTGCAAGGGGGCGGAGCCGGTCCTGCTCTCCTGCCATGGCGACACCGTCAAGCCGGGGGTGGGGATCGAGCCGGTGCTCGATGGCGGGGTCATCCGCTCCGGCGGCGACACGATCCTGGGGGCCGACGACAAGGCCGGGATCGCCGAGGTGCTCGAAGCGCTGCGCGTCGCCGATGTGCGCCCGCCGGTGGAGTTCGCGGTCAGCCGCCAGGAGGAGGTCGGCCTTCTCGGCGTCAAGGCGCTCGACTTCTCGCGCCTCACGGCCAAGCGGGGCTTCCTCATGGACAACGACACGCTCGACACGATCGTGATCGGGGGGCCGACGTACTTCGCCGTCGACGTGAAGGTCATCGGGCGATCGGCCCACGCCGGGATGGAGCCCGAGAAGGGGATCAACGCAATCCGGGCCGCCGCCAAGGCGATCGCGGCGCTCCGCCTCGGCCGGATCGACGATGAGACGACGGCCAACGTCGGAGTGGTGAGCGGTGGGATCATCCGCAACGGCGTTCCGGCTGAGTGCTCGTTCCTCGCGGAGTGCCGCTCCGGCGACCACGGCAAAGCCGAGGCGCTGGTCGAGGAGATGGCGCGGGTCATCCGAACGGAAGTCGATGGCGCCGGCGCCACCGTCGAGATCGCCGTCGACGAGAAGTGCCGCGCCGTCTGCATCCCCGAGGATGCCTGGGCCGTGCGGATCGCCAAGCAGGCGCTCGCAGCCATCGGCATCGACGCGAAGGCGGTGTTCATCACCGGCTTCACCGACGCCTCGATCTACAACAACCACGGGATCGAGATGGCGGTCGTCGGGATCGGCGCCCAGGACGAACACTCGACCGCCGAACACGTTGCGGTCGGCGATATGGAGAACGCGGTCCGGGCCCTGGTCGAGATGCTCCGCCTCGCGGCGGCGTAGACCCCGGGCCGAGGTCTCCGGGCGGGCGCCCGATCACGACGACGAAACCTCTGGCGCAGGCGCGCGTACACTTACCGGACGGCCGCTGCACGGCGGCCGGACTCTGTCCTAGGAGGCTGAATGAGCCACACGAGGCGTGGTCTTGGACTGATGGTCGGGTTGGGCTTGGGGATCGCATTGGCCGCTGCGGGCGTGACGACGGCGGCGGAGCAAGCGATGTGGCTGCGTTACCCGGCGATTTCGCCCGATGGGCAGACGGTCGCATTCGCCTACGAGGGCAACCTCTGGAAGGTGCCGATCGCCGGCGGGACCGCAACGCCCCTGACCGTGAGCGAGGCGCACAACACGATGCCGGTGTGGTCACCGGACGGGACGAAGATCGCGTTCGCGTCGGACCGCTACGGCAACTTCGATGTCTTTCTGATCCCTGCCGAGGGTGGTGAAGCCAAGAGGTTGACCTCCCACTCGGCGGACGAGATGCCGACCAGCTTCACTCCCGACGGGAAGGCGGTGCTGTTCACCGCCGCGATCCTGGATTCGGCGTCGAACGCGCAGTTCCCGACGCCGGCCCAGCCGGAGCTGTACAAGGTCGGCCTCGAGGGCGGGATGCCGGAGCAACTGCTGACGACGCCCGCGATGTACGCCGTCTTCGACCGCGCCGGCCGGCGCCTCGCGTACTCCGACCAGAAGGGGTACGAGATGGAGTGGCGCCAGCACGACACCTCGGCGTTCGGCCGCGACCTCTGGCTGTACGACGCCGCCACGGGCACGCACACCGAGCTGACGCGACCCGGCGCGGACAACCGCCAACCGGTGTGGAGCCCTGACGAGAACTCGCTCTACTTCCTCTCCGAGCGCAGCGGGACGTTCAACGTGTGGCGCCTCGACCTCGCCGACCCCCAGCATCCGGTCCAGGTGACGAGCCACACGATCGAGCCGGTGCGGTTCCTGAGCGTGGCCCGGCGCGGCGACATCTGCTACGGCTACGGCGGTGAGATCTGGGTGCGCCCCGCCGGCAGCAGCGAGAGCAAACGGCTGACCGTGACCGTCGCCGCGGACGACCGGCGTCCGTCGCCGGAACGCGTGGACGTCGGGAGCCAGATCAGCGAGTTCGACGTCTCCCCCGACGGCAAGGAGATCGCGTTTATCGCCCGCGGGGAGGTCTTCGTGACCTCGACCGAGCACGGCGTGACGCGGCGGATCACCAACACGCCGGAGCAGGAGCGGTCGGTGAGCTTTTCGCCGGACGGTCGCACGCTACTCTACGCCTCGGAGCGGGACGGCGGCTGGAAGCTCTACCGCACCGACTTGACCGACAAGAACGAGCCGAACTTCTTCAACGCGACGGCGCTCAAGGAGAGCCCGGTGCTCGCCACCGAGCTCGACACTTTCCAGCCGCACTTCTCCCCGGACGGATCGGAGATCGCCTACCTGGAGGAGCGCACGACGCTCAAGGTCCTCGACCTCAAGACCGGCAAGAGCCGCACCGTGCTCCCCGGCGACAAGAACTACTCCTACTCGGACGGCGACCAGTGGTACCAGTGGTCGCCGGACGGGCGCTGGTTCGCGGTGCAGTTCCTCTCCAACACGCGCTGGTCGTCCGAGGTCGGGCTCATTCCGTCGTCCGGCGCAGGCGCGCTCGTGAACGTGTCGAAGAGCGGTTACGAGGACGATCGCCCGATGTTCGCGAGGAAGGGTGAGGTCCTGATCTGGGCGACCGACCGCCACGGCCTCCGCAGCCAGGCCGGCGAGGGCCGGGAGTACGACGTCAACGCCGCGTTCCTCACCAAGAAGGCGTGGGACCGCTACCGTCTCGACGACGCCGAGTTCGACCAGCTGAAGGCGAAGGAAAAGGATGAGACGAAGGAGAAGGCCGGCGAGAAGGGCAAGCCGGGCGCCGGCGAAGCAAAGGGGCCGGCGCCGGCCCCCGAGGTCGCGATCGAGTTCGCCGGGCTGGACGACCGGACTGTGCGCCTCTCGCCGTACTCGGCGCAGCTCGCCGGCATGGCGCTCTCGCCCGACGGTGAGACGTTGTACGACCTGGCGAAGTTCGAGAAGGGCTACGACCTCTGGAAGTACGTGCCACGCACCAAGGAGATCAAGCTCGTCGCCAAGCTCGACGCCAAGGACGCTGACCTGAAGCTCGACCGGGAGGGGAAGAAGGCGTTCATCCTCGCCGACAGCAAGCTGCTGACCGTCGACCTCGAGTCCGGCAAGACGTCACCGGTCAAGGCCTCGGCGATGATGGAACTCAACCCCGCCGCCGAGCGTGCCTACCTCTTCCAGCACATTTGGCGGCAGACGTGGAAGAAGTTTCTCGTCAAGGACATGCACGGAGTGGACTGGAAGGCGGCCGGGAACCGCTACGCGCGCTTCCTCCCCTACATCGACAACGACCGCGACTTCGCCGAGCTGATCTCCGAGATGCAGGGCGAGCTCAACGCCTCGCACTCCGGCGGCCGCTACCGCCCGCTCCACCCGACGGGGGACGAGACCGCGGCGCTCGGCTTTTTCCCCGATCCCAAGCACGCCGGCCCGGGCGTGGCCATCCTCGAAGTGATCGAGGGCGGCCCGCTGCAGCAGGCCGGGACCAGGATCCGCGCTGGGTCGGTGATCGAGGCGATCGACGGCGCCCCGATCGCTGCGGGCGCCTGCTGGTACCCGCTGCTCAACCACAAGGCAGGAACGCTCGTGCGTCTCGCCCTGCTCGATCCGAAGGACGGCGCGCGCTGGGAGGAGACCGTCAAGCCGATCAAATGGATGGCGCAGTCGCATCTCCTCTACGAGCGCTGGGTGCGCTCGCGCCGCGAGGAGGTTGCGAAGCTGTCCGGGGGGCGCCTCGGGTACGCGCACATACGCGGCATGAACGACGGCGCCTACCGCGAGATCTTCGAGGAAATCTTCGGCCGCGACGTGGACAAGGACGCGATCGTCCTCGACACGCGGTTCAACGGCGGCGGCAACCTCGTCGAGCAGCTCACGACGTTCCTCTCCGGCCGCATCTACGCGCGCGACGTGCCGCGCGGCCGCGAGGTCGGCACGGAGCCGAGTCAGCGCTGGACGAAGCCTTCGATCGTGATCATGAGCGAAGGGAACTACTCCGACGCCCACTGCTTCCCGATGGCGTACACGCAGCTCGGCCTGGGCGAGACCGTGGGTATGCCTGTGCCCGGCACATGCACGTCGGTGTGGTGGGAGCGCCTTCAGGACAGGAACCTCGTGTTCGGCATCCCCGAAGTGGCCTTGATCGACATGCAGGGCGACATCATGGAGAACAAGCAGCTGATGCCGACCTACATGGTGGCCAACGACCCGAAATTGGTGGCGTCCGGGCGTGACCAGCAGCTCGAGAAGGCGGTCGCGGTGCTGCTGGCGAAGCTGCCCAAGCGCTGAGCAGGGCGGTTCAGTCCGGAGGCGTGCGGAGGGCGGCGAGCTTGGCCTGCATGATGGCGAGGATCTCGTCCTCCATCGCCGCCATGCCCTCCGCCGCCAGGCGGCCGAGGTTGCCGAGCGAGGCAAGTCCGTCGGCGCCGACGATGCCGTCGCTGAATGGGATGACGAGTCCGGCGCGGGCCAGGGCGACAGCGCGGAACGCGGCGTCCACTCCCGTCATGGTCTTGAGCGCGCAGCCGATCTTGGCGCCGTCGCAGATCATCCCGGCGAGGTTGCCCACGATATTGGTGGTTGCCGCGGACACCTCGTCCGCGCCTCCGCCCTCGAGCAGCACCAGGGCGGCGGCCAGGCCGATCCCGCCGGCGATCGCAGCGCCGCACATCGCCGACAGCGAGCCGAGACGGTAGGTGACCCCCGAGGTGACGATGCAGGCCAGTGCCAGCGCCTCCTCGATGCGCTCCTGCGGCGCTCCAAGGTGGCGTCCCCAGAGGACGACGGGAACGGACGCGGTGATCCCCTTGTTGCCGGAGCCGGCAAGCGACATCACCGGCATGTCCTCCCCCGACATGCGGGCGTAGACGCCGGCCGCCACGAAGCGGCCGATGCGGGTCAACCCGTCGGTCTCGAGCGGGCGCAGGAAGCTCTCGGGCAAGAGCGACAACCCGTGCTCCGCGATCGCCAGGTTGTACGCCGCCCCGCGCCGCAGGGCCGCGCGGTCGGCGGTACCGGCGGCGCGCGCCGCTTCGATCGCGCGTGAAAACGACAGGGACGCGGCCCAGCCGCGGGCGGCGGCGGTCTCATCGACCCCTGGTTCGATGTCCAGCGGCAGCGGCTTGCCGTCGCGTTCCAGGAGGACGAGGCGCGTGTGCTCGCGCTCGAGCACGGCGCGTCCGGTCCCCGCCGCACGCTCGACCGTGCAATCGACGTACAGCTCCGTCCTGACGCGCTCGACCTCGACAGCCAACGCGCCGCGGGCGATCAGGTCGGAGGCTCCCTGCAGCGTGGAGGCGCCGACGCCCCGGAAGCACTCCAGCTTGCTCGAAGCGTCTTCGAGGAATGCGCCGATTGCCAGCGCCCAGAGGATCCCCGTGCGGTGGCCGGAGTTCGGGAGACCCACCGCGTAGCAGTTCTTGTAGATGCGCGGGTCGCACACCAGCCGCACGTGACGGACCTCGCCCGTCGCCAGGGCCGCGGCGCTCGCCGCCGCGTACGCGACCGCCGCCGGCTCAGTGCACCCGAGCGCCGGCCGCCACTCCGCCGCCAGCAGCTGTGAGAGGTCCATGCTCCCCCTGCGCGTCGCGCCGCGAGGGCCGGTCCGCGCCAAGTTCAGCATTGTAACCTCCGCTCGCCACGGTCGTTGCAGGGCCGGATGGGAGGTATGTCCTTCGGGTTGATCCTGTGGCCGGGAGGAACGTCGCGTTCGGGGTGCGGGTCGAGGGCGCCGGTGTCGTCGCGGCCTCGCTCCCCGGTCCCTGGGACGACTCGGAGACCGCCGACCTCGGCGATCACGTGCTCCTGGCCGGGAGCCCTCTCACGGGGCGGGTGTGCGGACCCACTGGTGTCGGCGTCCCCGATGCCGATGTCGTGTTGCTGGCCCCGGGCGGTCCGCCGGCGCTCTTGTCGCTGCTCAACCTGCAGGGGAACATCGCGATCTCGGAGCCCATCGTGCAGCTGCGCAACGTCCCCCCCGGGGAGCTACGTGCTCGCGCTGCCGTCGGTTCAGGTCTCGCAGGCGTTCACGGTCATCGAGGGGAACGCGACGGTCGTCGCGCTGCCTTGACGGGAGTGCCGCTGCGCGCGGGCCGTCAGGTCGCCGTGTCGGGGGCTGCCGCGGCGGGCTTCGAGGCGTCTTCGAGCAGCGCCGCGATGATCAGCGAGAGGACCGTGCCGATCAACAGCGTGAACACCGGCACGAGCAACGCCTGGACGCCCGGCGCCAGCATCATTCGGGTCATGTGTTCCGCCTGCGCCATCTGCGATTCGGCGAGGCCGGCGGCCGCCCACTTCGCCCGCAGCATGTCGATCGTGTATTCGGCGAAGTTGACGTTGATGAACCTGAAATGCACGTACGTGTAGACGGCGCTCATCAGGCCGGAGTACAGGGAGATCATGACCCCGGCGCCCAGGCGCTGGCCGTAGGTGAGCCGCCGCCCGGACTGCTCGTCGCGGACCGCCTTGATCCCCAGCCAGAGCACGACGGCGTCGATGCCGATTCCCAGCCACTGCACGTACTGGCCCGTACTCAGGTGTTCGGTCTGGAGGCCGGTGAAGAAAAGAACCAGCTGGAAGACGGTTGCCGCGATCGTCAGGACCAGCGCGTAGAAGAATTTGGTGCTCATCGTGCTCTCCCGCCGTTGCCCGAGACAGGGGCGTTGGCTGCGCGAAGGGTAGCACCCGGGGGCGAGAGCGGGGAAGCCGGTCCCGGCGGCAACGGACTCCCGCCGGTTCGGGGGCCCGGGCGAAGCGGGCGGGGCCGCGGTATGATCGCGGGCCTGGGGAAGGAGACGTTCGCACGCGCTACCGCTGCCTGATCATCGACCACGACGACACGGCCGTCGACAGCACGAGGCGCGTGCACTACCCGGCGCACGTCAGGTCGATGGAGGTGCTGCGTCCGGGTTCGTCGCCGATCGACCTCGACACCTGGTTCGCGAAGAACTGCGACCCCGGGATCATGGGCTTCCTCGTCGAGGAGCTGGGCCTGACGCCCGACGAGCTGGCGGTCGAGAACAACATCTGGCGCACCTTTACCGCACGGGAGACGCCCCGGTTCTACCCCGGGTTCCTCGAGGCGCTGGCGGGGTACAAGGCGGAGGGCGGCCGCGTCGCCGTCGTCTCGCACTCGGAGAGCCGCGTGATCGAGGCTCACTACCGGGCGGCCGACGGCGGGCACGGCCCGATGCCCGACCTCGTGTTCGGGTGGGAGCTCGGCCCGGACCGGCGCAAGCCGAGCCCGTACCCCGTGATCGAGACCGTTCGCCGGCTGGGTCTGGAGCCGCGAGACGTCCTCGTCGTGGACGATCTGAAGCCGGGGGTGGTCATGGCGCAGGCCGCCGGCGTGGACGCCGCGGCGGCCGGCTGGGCGCACGACATCCCTTCGATTCGCGAGTTCATGACGAGCTCGTGCGTGGCGTACTTCGCGACGGTCGCCGAGTTCGCCGAGTTCATCCTGCGGTGACGCCGGGGCGGCGTCCTACTTCGGGTCGCCGGGAGAGAAGAACGGCGGCCGCTGCTCCGCGAGGGCCATGTCCTCGGCGGCGAAGTACGCGACCACCATTTGCTGAGCGCCGGGACGGGTGTAGACGTCGGCGCGCGGGTGCTCGATAACCTCGGCAATGACTTCCGCCACCTCCTCGGGCGTCTGCGCGCCGGGGATCCTCCGGGAGTCGGAGCCGCCGTGCCGGGCGTTGACTCCGAACGAGGTCGCCACGACCCCGGGGTGAACGGAGCTGACGTGGATGCCGGGGTAGGTTGGACGCAACTCCATCCGCAGGTTCGCCGTGAGCGCGTTCAGCGCGTGCTTCGCGGCGCTGTAGGCCGAGCGGGCCACGGCCAGCGGCATCCGCCCGAGCATCGAGGACACGTTGATGACGTGCCCGCAACCGCTGGCCTTGAAGTGCGGCAAGACGGTCTGCATTCCGTACAGCGCCGACTTGACGTTGACCAGCATCATCTCGTCGAAGTCCTCGTCGCTCAGCTCAGACACGAGCCGCGTGATGCCGCGGCCGGCGTTGTTGACCCAGACGTCGATACCCCCGAAGCGGGCGAGTGCGGCCGCGAAAGCGCGACTGACGTCCTCACGCCGCGTGGCATCCGCCACGACCGGCAGCGCCCCCGGGCCGCAGCGCGCGGCGACCTCGCTCAGTTCCCGATCGCGCCTGGCCAGGAGTGCCACGCGCGCACCCCGGCCGGCGGCCAGCTCCGCGAGCGCCGCCCCGATCCCGCCGCTCGCGCCGGTGATCACGATGACCTTGCCGTCCATATGCGTGCCGTCGCCTCCGGGCGCCAGGATACGCCGCCGCGGCTGCAGCGTGAGTGACGAGCGCAACAGCCGTGCCGCGCAACGCGGTGTTTTGCCTCCGGATGGCGTGTAGCCCGCCGGTGGCGCTCGCCCGCGTCAGAAGGGGACGGAGTAGACGAGCCCCCAGACGAAGTTCGCGCGCTTGCCCTCGAACCCGGGGCTGTAGACGTCCGCTTCGGTAAAGTTCGTGTACTGCGCCTCGAGCTTGAGCGTGCCGCGGCCGGCCTTGAACGGCAAGTCGAGACGGGCGCCGTAATCGGTGACGCTGTCGCGCTCGATCTCCGGAAAGTATCCGCGGGAGTACTCCTTTGTCCCGCGACCCAGGTTGAGCGTCAGGACGAGGCCGTCGGTCCCACGCGACCTCAGCAACCCCAGGTTCTGCGAGCCCGTAAGCAGGAAGTACCAACCCTTGATCGCGTTCACGTCGCGGATTGCGGTCAGGGATGGGCTGAACGGCGCCGTCTTGTAGGTCACGCTGGCCCACACTTCCTGCGTCGAGACACCGGGCGTGTGCGGGAACGTGTAGGCGTAGTAGGTCAGCGTCCAGTCCAGATCCTCTCCGGGCAGCGAGTAGGCGACCCAGTAGTCGATCTCGCTCGCCTCGCCCCGGTACCCGTTGTCCGAAGTCAGGTCGACGTTGCCCCAGACGCTTCCCGAGAACCGCCCGCCCGACACCGTGAGCGAGGGCTGAAACACCGGCTTGTCGTTGAGCACCATCCCGCGCCAGATGTACGCCGACTGGAAGGCCAGCTCCACCTTGCCGTCGAGGCCCCCGGCCCCCGCCACCGAGGCCGCGCACATCAGCGCCGAAGCGATGACGACCGATCCCAACCGTGAGCTCATGACGCCTCCGTTCTCAGGGAAGAGCGGCCACTCGCGCGGGAGGCCCCGCGCGAGTGCCTCAGTACACCGTGACCGCGACGCCCATCAGTCCGCGAGGTAGGCTTCCTCGCCGTGCTCCGCCACGTCGAGGCCCAATTCCTCCTCGTGCAGCCCGACCCGCACGGGTGTGATCCTGTTGATCACCGCGAGGGCCACGTAGGAGAACAGGAAGGCATAGGCGCTGCAGGCGACGCCCGCGACCAGCTGTTTGACGAAGAACGAGGAGTTGCCGTAGAAGAGGCCGTTGGCCCCGTTCGGGTTGATCGTCGTGGTCGCAAACACTCCCAGCAGCACGATCCCGAGGAAGCCTCCGACCCCGTGCACGCCCCAGACATCGAGGGCATCGTCCCAGTGCAGCCGGTTCTTCAAATCGATGGCGTAATAGCACACGATGCCGGCCACGATGCCGATCAGCGCCGCTACCTGGAGGGTGACGTAACCGGCGCATGGCGTCACCGTCGCGAGGCCGGCAATCGAGCCCGTGAGCAGGCCGAGGAACTTCGGCTTCTTCTCGAAGATCCACGCCATGATCAACCACGTGACGGCGGCGAACGAGGCGGCGGTGTCGGTGTTCAGGAACGCTTGCGACGTGACCGCGTCGACCCTGAGCTCGCTGCCGGCGTTGAATCCGTACCAGCCGAACCAAAGCAGCCCGGTTCCGAGCGCGACGAGCGGGATGCTGTGCGGTCCCTTCTCGACGACCCGGCGGCGGCCTACGAAGGCGACGGAAGCCAGCGCCGCCATGCCGGCGATCGCGTGCACGACGATGCCGCCCGCGAAGTCGAGCACGCCCCAGCGCTGCAGCATTCCGCCCCCCCAGATCATGTGGACCATCGGGAAGTAGACGAAGAGCAGCCAGGTCGTGAGGAAGATCATGTACGGCACAAACCTCACGCGGTTCGTGAACGCTCCGGTGATGAGTGCCGGCGTGATGATCGCGAACATCATCTGATAGGCCACGAAGACGAACAACGGGATGTTGTTGCCCGGGAGCACGTCGGTCGAAGAGATTCCCAGCATGAAGGCGTGGTTGAGATTGCCGATCACGCCGCCGACATCGCCCGAGAAGCACAACGAGTAGCCGCAGATGAACCAGATCACCGACGTCCACCCCATCGAGAGGAAGCTCTGGATCATGATGGCCAGGACGTTCTTGCGGCCGACGAGCCCGCCGTAGAAGAACGCCAGCCCGGGGGTCATGAGCATGACCAGGCTGGACGCGACCAACATGAATCCCGTGTTTCCGGTATCGAAGGCCATCCGCCCTCCTTCTGGACCACCTTCCGGCAGTCCGCAACGCCGGATGGAGCCTACGCGACACGCCGTCTTCGCAAAATCGGGGAATGCCCTGGGGACCGGTTCGAAACGCCCGGGATCCGGGTGCGCCTTCCCCGGGGGTAGCCTCCGCGAACGCGACGAAGATTGCCCGGGCCCGGCTTCGCCGGAGTATCGGGCCGGCTAGAGCTCGGTGAGCCCCTCGCGGACGGCGTACTTGGTGAGCTCGGCGACGCTGTGCAAATCGAGCTTCTCCATGATCTGCTGGCGGTACGTCTCGACCGTCTTGACGCTGACGGCGAGTTGCGCCGCGATCGCCTTCGTGGGTTTGCCCTCGGCCATCAACTGAAGCACTTCCCGCTCCCGGGGGGTGAGCACCGAGAACGCGGCGCCGTCGCCACACCCGGGCTGCGCCACGTAATCGCGGACGACCATCTCGGTGATCGCCGGCGAGAGGAACACCCCTCGCGCCATGACGACCTCGATGGCGTGGGCCAGGTCGTCGAACGCGGAGTCCTTCAGCAGGTATCCCGAGGCGCCGGATTTCAACGTCTCGCTCACGAAACGGCGGTCCGAGTGCATGGAGAGGACCAGCACCCTGACGCCCGTCCCCTCCGCGAGAATCCTGCGTGTGGCCTCGATGCCGTTGAGGCCTGGCATCGAGATGTCGACGATGACGATGTCCGGCGACAGCTCCCTCGCGAGGCGGACGGCCGACTCGCCATCCGCAGCCTCGCCGACGACCTTGAAGTCCGTTCGCTTCTCGAGGAGGTGGCGCAGCCCCTCCCGGACGATGCGGTGGTCGTCAGCGATGACGATGCGAACCGGCATGCGCAGGCTCCCTTGGCAGTTGCACACGGAGCGGCAGCTCCAGGTGAAAGTCGACGCCGCGCCCGGGGCTCGAGTCGAAATCGACCTGTCCGCCCAGGTACTCGCACCTCTCGCGGACGTTGAACAGACCGAACGCTTCGGTCCTCGTGCCCAGACCCTCCGCGACCGTGGGGTCGAACCCGACGCCGTCGTCCCGGTACCGTACGACCAGGCGGCCGTCGCTCGAGCCGATGGCCATTGTGACGCGGGTCGCGCCCGAGTGCTTCACGGTGTTGACGAGGAACTCTCGCAGCGCCTTGAACACGGTGATCTGAACGACTTCGTCCGCAGTCTCGCCGCCGTCGCTCGCGCAGACCTCGATGGCGAGGTTGTGCTTCCGGGTGAACTGGTCGCCGAGCCAGCGGATGCCAGGGACCAGTCCCAGCTCGTAGAGCACGGGCGGGCTGATCTCGACGGTCAAGCTGCGGGTCGTCCTGATCGTCTGGTCGAGCAGCGTGCGCATCTCCTCGAGCGTTGGCTCGTACCCCGCGAACGCAGCGCTGCGCTGGATCTCGACGAGCTTCATCTTGATCGTCGCGAGCGCCTGGCCGATATGGTCGTGGAGGTCCGAGGCGATCGCGCGCCTCTCGGCCTCCTCGGCAAGCGACAGCTCGGCCGCCAGCGAGCGCAGGCGTTCCCGGTAGAAGTCGATGCGTTCCTGCTTGCGCTTCCGCTCGGCGATCTCCTCCTGCAGTTCACGGTTCACAAGGACCAGCTCCGCCGTGCGTTCCTCCACCCGCCGCTCGAGGCTGGCGTGGGCGTCTTGCAGCGCCCGTTGCGTTTCCCTGCGCTCCACGAAAGAGCGCAGCATCTCGGCGAGGGAGGTGATCAGGTTCCTCTCCTCGGCCAGGAACGGGCCCTCGGCCGCGTCGGGCGCGCGCTCGGCGTAGAAGACGTCGATTCGGCCAACCTTGCCGGAGGCGGTCCGGAACTCGGCCGACTGGCGCCATTGCGAGACGGCGAAAGATGCCGAGCGCACCTCGTCTTCGCCGAACACGATCCTGGCAGACGCGATCTCGGGGTACTGCCACGCCGGCGGGATCAGGGCCACGACTCCCGCCAGCAGCTCGCACAGCGGCCGCGAGTCGTCCTGCAGGATCCTGGCCGTGCCGTGCAGCGCCGTCAGTTCCTTCACCCGCTCTTGCAGGTCGTGAAGGACAGTGGCGCTTTCGTTGCGCCCGGCTACCCGGTCGTCGGTGGGTGGCATGGAAACCGTTCGGTCCCGTCCGTGAAGCCAGGGGACGGCCGCCGCCATCATAGCCCCAGCCACAGGCCGGTCCGGCGATCGCCTGGCGGTAGGTGCGGATGAAGTCACGTGGTCCGACACGCGAGGATCCGGACGCGAGTTCGAGTGGCGGCCCACGGTCGCGCTGGACCGGCGTCGTCGTGTCCTCATCGGACCGGCGCCGGGCGCAACCCGGCCGCCGACCGGGGGACCGAACCGTGCGCGTATGCTAGACTGCGTCGCAATCAGGAGGTGAAGCATGTCGAAGGTACTGCGTGTGGCCGCAACCCTGTTGGCGGTTTCGCCGGGACTCGCCTTTGCGCAATCGCCCGGAGGGGCGCCGAAGCCCGGCCCCGAGCAGCAGCGGCTCGGGTATTTCGTCGGGACGTGGCACGGGGAGGCGGAGATCAAGCCGAACCCCTTCATGCCTGCCGGCAAGGTCAGCAGCGACGACGTCTGCTCGTGGTTCGAGGGCGGCTACGCCGTCGTCTGCAACTCCTCGGGGAACAGCCCGATGGGGCCGACGAAGGCGATCGGCATCATGGGGTACAGCACCGACGAGAAGGCGTACACCTATTACGCCGTCGAGAACAGCCCGATGGCAATGGCATCGGTTCCCCGCGGCACGTTCAAGGCGGGCACCTGGGTGTTCGACGACGAGTCGAAGATGGGCGGCAGGATGGTGAAGTCCCGGTACGTCATCAAGGAGACGTCACCGAGCGCCTATACGTTCAAGTGGGAGATGGTCGGCAAGGACGGGAAGTGGCACACGATCGTCGAAGGCAACTCGACGAAGAAGTGACCCGGGTCCTGCGTCGTCGCAGCGTGGGCCCGCGACGGCCGCGAAGGCGGTCGCTGGCGGTAGCCTAGAACTCGAGCACGCCGTCTTGCCCCGCGGTTTGGCCGCCCTCGAGGGCGAGAAGCGCACGCTTGCGCTCGAGTCCGCCGGCGTAGCCGGTCAGACGGCCGTCACCGCCGACGACGCGGTGGCACGGCACGATGATCGAGATCGGGTTGCGGCCGGTCGCGGCGCCGGCGGCCCGTACGGCGCGGGTGCGGCCGGCGCGGGCCGCCAGCGTACCGTAACTGATCGTCTCGCCGTACGGGATTGCCCGGATCTCCTCCCACACAGCCTTCTGGAACGGCGTCCCGGACAACGCGATCGGAACGTCGAACTCCCGGCGACGACCGCCGGCATACTCGCGAAGCTGTCGCTCGACGGTCGTGGCAAGTTCGGCATTCGCCGCCGGGCGCCAACCCATCGCAGGCATCGGCGCGTGCCGGCCGCCCGCGAAGTAGAGGCCGGTCACGCGGTCGCCGTCGGTCACGAGCAACAGAGGGCCCCAGAGACTGTTGATTTCCGTGTAAGACGTCATGATCTCTCCTCCAGTGTGCGCCAGAGATGCATCACCGCATAGGCGCGCCACGGCCGCCACGCCTCGCCGGCTTCCAGGACGGCGGCGGGATCCGCCGCGCAAAGCGCCTTGCGGAGCCCGAGATCCGTGTGCGGGAAAGCGTCGGGCCACGACAGGGCCCGCATCGCGATGTACTGCGCCGTCCACTCGCCGATCCCGGGAGTCCGGCGCAGTGCCGCGAGCGTCTCTTCGATATCCACGGCGGGCTCCAGCCGCAACGTACCCGCGACAATCTCCTGCGCGAGCGCGACAATCGTCCTGGCCCGCGCCCCGACGATGCCCAACGCCGCGATCGCCGAGGCTTCACTCCGAGCGATGGTTCCAGGGGAAGGGAAGACGGAGTCGAGGCCTTCGAACGGCGTGACGACAGCGCTCGCCGAACGCGTGGGCAAACCGCCCGGCCAACGTGCGCGCGGCTTTGACCGTGACTTGCTGTCCGAGGACGGCGCGGACCGCGAGCTCGAAGCCGTCGAACGCGCCGGGGACGCGGAGGCCCGGGGCCGTCCCCGCCAGGCGGCCGAGAGTGCCGGCAATCTCCATCGGATCGCAGGAAAGGTCGAAGAGCCGCCGGACTCGCGCGAGAACCTGGGGGAGCGCTTTGAGAAGCTCGCCATCGACGGTCACGGCGAGAGCCGCACGCCCGTGCGCCGGGCGCACCTCGACCCACCCTCGTACGTCCCTCTCCCGCCTCGTCACGCGTACGGTGCGCCGGTACGCCCCGTCCCGGATCTGCTCCACGCCTTCGACGGCCCGCGGTCCGAGGAACGCAACCAACGCGTCCCAATCGAACGGCGGCCGGTAACCGAGTTGGACCGTCAGACCGTCCGCGTTGCCGTTCCCTCCTGCTTCCTTGCGCAACGCCGTCGGGTTGAGGCGGTAACGCGCGCGGAACAGGGCGTTGAACCGCCGCAAGCTGCCGAACCCGCTCGCCATGGCGATCTCGATCACGGGCAACGACGTGTCGGTGAGCAAGCGCTTCGCCATCAAGAGACGCTGCGTCTGCGCATATTGGACCGGAGAGACGCCGTACTCGCTCTGGAACACGCGCCGCACGTGCCGGTCCGTGACGCCGAGGCGCGCTGCGAGTTCCTCGACGGGAACGTCGTTGAGCAGGCCGCTCTCGATGAAGTCGGCCGCAACGTGAGCGATTCGGGCGCGCGCATCGACGCTCGCATGACCCGGCGCGAGTTCGGGCCGGCACCGCAAGCACGGCCGGTAACCGGCCGCTTCGGCCGCCGCGGCGCTCGGAAAGAATCGGCAGTTCTCCCGCTTCGGCGTGCGTGCGGTGCACACTGGCCGACAGTAGATGTTCGTCGAGGAGACGCCGACGAAGAAGCGCCCGTCGAACCGGCTGTCGCGGGCCCGGAGCGCCTGGTAGCGGGGATCGGTAGCCACCCGGGGAGTATCGGTCGGGCGGGCGCGCAATGCTAGCCGTTTTCGGACATCACTGTGAGAAGTCGCACCTGCTTGGCGGTGAGGTGCGGGGTTCGTCGGGGGCGTGCGCTCGCGATGCCGGAGCGAAGTCTCGTCGCGAAAACGCGGCGACGGTCACGCAGCTATTGCAAGGGCGACGGCGAGGATCGCATTCGTGGCCAAGTTCCAACCGACGTTCGCCGCGAGCGCCGGGATCGGCACCGCCTCCTCCGGCGCGCGGAGCGCCCAGCGCAACGGTGCGATGAGCAAGAGCGAAGGCACGACCGCAACCAGCGCGACAGCGGGTAACGTCCGGAGAGCGACCGCGACGCCGAGAGTCGCCGGCGTCGCGAGCGCCGCGACTGCGTAGACGACTGCGGCGCCCTTCCGCCCGAGGAGCAGAACGAGATTGCGCCGGCCGCCCCTGCGGTCCGCCGTCTCGTCCGGGAATTCATTGAGGAGCAAAAGATTGAACGTCATGAAGAACGCCGGAACGGCAGCCGCGACGGCAGCGGCCCGAAGTGTGCCACCCTGGACGATCGCCGCGCCCCACACCGGCAGCGCCCCGAGCCCGAGCCCGGCGAACAGCTCGCCCACGCCGGCGCGCGCAAAGAATTCCGTGTAGAAGAGGATCGCGACGGCGCCGAACGCCAGGACGGGGATCAGCAGCCATCCGACCCGCGTGACGAACCAGATGCCGATGATGAGTGCAACGCCGCACGCTCCCAGTCCGAACGCAGTTGCGGTCCGTCCGGACATGGCGCGAGCGGGGAGAGTGCCGCTGCCGCCCGAGAACGGCGTCCGGTCGGTGTGGAGATCGATCCCGGTCCTCATGTCCGACACTTCGTTCAGGACGTTGACGCCGACGTGGGCCGCGACGAGGCCGACGAGGGCGAGGAACGTGCGGGGCCAGCTGAACTCGCCGCCATACGCGCCCGCAGCAGCGCCCGCGGCGACCAGAGTGACCGGCAGCAGTAAGAACGGTGCCCGCGCCACGCCGAGGTAGGCCTTGAGAATCGCCATCGTCGCGCGATTCTACCGCGCGGCCGGACCGCCGGACCGCGCCAGCGGCGGCCTGCGGCCGGACCAGGGCCGCGCCCGCTCCAACTGGGCGGCGAGCCGGAACAGCATGTCTTCTTCGCCGTAACGCGCGGCGAACTGCGTGCCGATCGGGAGGCCGTCGGCGTTCCACCGCAACGGCACCGACATCGCTGGCTGGCCGGTCTCGTTGAACAGCATGGTATTGGCGGTGGACTCGAAGGCCTCGGCGGCCATCTCCTCGAGCGCCCGGGCGAGCACCCTGCCCGACGGGATCGCCCCGAGCACGCGCATCGCGAGGCGCTGACCGCCGGTCGGGGCCAGCTCCCCGATCCGCACCGGCGGGTACGCCAGGGTCGGCGTGAGCAGGATGTCGTAACGCTCGAAGAAAGCCGCCACCGAGCGCCGGACGACGTGGAGGTGATCGAGGGCCGCCTGATACTCGCTGGCCGGCATATGGCGGCCGATCACTCCGAGGAACCAGGTCTCGGGCTCGAATGCGGTACGGGTCGGCCGCTGTCCCGCGAGCTCGCCGGCGAGGTCGATCGCCCGCGCCGTGTTGACGGCGACCACCGCGAGATAGGCGCGGCGCAACGCTGCCTTCCCCAAATCGGGCGCCGCCTCGCTGACGGTATGGCCGAGCGTCTCGCACAGGTGCGCCGCGTCCTCCACGGCGGCACGGCAGTCGGGGTGGGTACGCTCGCCGAACAGGGACTGGGCCGTGAACGCAATCCGGCAGCGGCCCGGCTCGACGCCGACCTCGGCGAGGTACGGCCGCGGCGGCGGAGGCGCGAAGTAGGGTGCGCCGAGGTCGGGTCCGCAAGTGGCGTCGAGAAGCGCGGCGGAGTCGCGGACCGACCTCGTGAGGCCGTGCTCCTGGACCATCCCGGCCCAGCTCTCGCCGAAGTCCGGCCCGAGAGGGTTGCGGCCGCGGCTGGGTTTGAGCCCGAACACGCCGCAACACGAGGCCGGGATGCGGATCGACCCGCCGCCGTCGCCGCCGTGGGCGATCGGGACCATCCCGGACGCCACGGCGGCCGCGGCGCCGCCGCTCGACCCGCCCGGGGTGTGATCGAGATGCCACGGGTTGTGGGTTGGCCCATGCAGCAAGGGCTCGGTGACGCCGAGAATCCCGAGTTCCGGGGTATTCGTCTTGCCGACGATGACGAGGCCCGCCCGCCGGTGGCGGGCGACGAGCTCGCTGTCGTGGTCGGGGACGTAGCCGGCGAGGAGGCGGCAGGAGGCCGTGAGAGGCTCGCCGGCGCACGCCGCCAGGAGGTCCTTCAGCAGGAAGGGAACGCCGGAAAACGGGCCGTCGGGGAGCGGACCGGAGGCCGCGCGGCGGGCCTGCTCGAACATCGTGTGGATGACGGCATTGACGCCAGGGTTGCGCGCCTCGATGCGCGCGATTGCCGCCTCGATCACTTCGCTCGCGGTCAGCTCGCGCCGCCTCACGAGGTCGGCAAGGCCGAGACCGTCGTAGGACTCGTATTCCGGCAGGGGGTCCATGCACGCTCCGTTGCCCGCAGCCTAGCAGCACGGCGCCTGCGCGCGAAGGGCCGGCCCTCGAGCTCGCCCAGGACCGGGCGCAGTCCGCGATGCAGGCACTCGTCCGCGACCACGGCATGGCCGCCGCCCGGGATGACCCGCGCCACCGAACGCTGCGGCCTGCGCCGGCACGGTATGAGGCCCGCGAGGCCACCGCGTCCAGCGCTGGAGAGGCTTCGGACGCTGCAAACGTTGCGTCGATGCGGGCGCGCCGCGCCGTTGGTGGTATTCTCGATTTCAACGATCACGGCAGCGAGTTGATGCTTCAGGGGTTGCTGGCGGCGCCGGCGTGACGTCTCTCAGCAGTGATTCGTTGCTTCGCCGCGGCGCCCGGCGGCAACTTTCGCAAGGAGGGCGATATGGAAAGACCGTGGGTCAAGTTCTACGACGCCGGCGTTCGTCCCACGCTCGAATACCCCGCCGTGCCGATGCACCACTTTCTCGAGGCGAGCGCGTCCGCGCATCCCGATTGGCCGGCAACGATCTTCGGCGGCGTGGTGCACCAGTTCGGCGGCCGGTTGCTCGACGCCAAGCTCTCGTACCGGCGGCTGGACGAGCAGGTCAACCGGCTGGCGAACGCGCTTGCGGCGATGGGCGTGAAGAAAGGCGACCGCGTGGCGCTGTACCTGCCGAACTGCCCGCAGTTCGTCATCGGCTTCTTCGCGATCCTGAAGATCGGCGCCATCGTCGCGCCGAACAACCCGCTGTACGTGCCGCGGGAGCTGGGATTCCAATTGAGCGACGCGGGCGCGGAGACGATCATCTGCCTCTCGCGCTTCTACCCGAATGTCCGAAAGGTCCGCGCGAGCACGAAGTTGAAGAACGTCATCGTGACGAACGTCAAGGAGTACTTCCCGCCGCTCCTGAAGGCGCTCTTCACGGTTGCCGTCGAGAAGAAGGAAGGCCACCGCGCCGTCCTCGATCCGGGCGATCGCTGGCTGCAGGACGTGCTCGCCTCGGCGCCGGCGACCAAACCAGCCGTCGATGTGCGCCCCGAAGACACGGCGGTGCTGCTCTACACCGGGGGCACCACCGGCGTGCCGAAGGCCGCAGAGATCACGCACGCCAATCTGGTCGCGAACGCGCTCATGACCTACGAGTGGTCGGCGCGCGCCATCGATCCGAGCGTGCAGCAGGGGATCCTGACGGCGCTGCCCCTGTTCCACACGTACGGCATGACGACCTGCCTTGACGTAGGAATGGTGATGAGCGCGGCGCTGACGCTAATCCCCAATCCGCGCGAGCTGGAGCACGTGCTGAAGGCGATCACCCGCCACAAGCCGGCATTCTTCCCTGGCGTGCCGACGCTGTACGTCGCGATCAACAACTTTCCCGACCTCGGCAAGTACAGCCTGAACTCGCTCAAGGCCTGTATGAGCGGGGCGGCGGGTCTGCCGGTCGAGGTCCAGAAGACGTTCCAGGAGCTCACCGGCGCGCGCTTGGTC
This sequence comes from uncultured Acidobacteriota bacterium, assembly GCA_963789745.1. Lineage (GTDB taxonomy): Bacteria > Acidobacteriota > Thermoanaerobaculia > Thermoanaerobaculales > Thermoanaerobaculaceae > RBG-13-68-16. The sequence continues at coordinate 513,209 of CAWBLW010000003.1, forward strand.
GAAGGGTATGGCTTGAGCGAAGCCGCGCCGGTCGTGAGTGCCAACCCGATCTACGGCGACAACCGCATCGGCACGATCGGAGTGCCCTGGCCGGACACCGAGTGCCGCATCGTGGACCTCGACAGCGGCACGGTCGATCTGCCGCCTGGCCAGCCGGGCGAGCTGATCGTTCGCGGGCCGCAAGTGATGAAGGGGTACTGGAACAACGACGAGGAGACCCGGCACGCGCTGCGCGACGGGTGGCTGTACACCGGGGACATCGCCAGTCGGGACGCGGACGGGTACATCCAGATCGTCGATCGCAAGAAAGACATGATCATCGTCGGCGGCTTCAACGTCTACCCGCGCGAAGTGGAGGAGGTGCTCTTCCAGCATCCGAAGGTCCTGGAGGCGGCCGTCGCAGGCGTGCCGGACCCGAGGAGCATCGAGCGCGTCACGGCGTTTGTCGTGCTCAAGCCGGGACAGACGGCGACGGCCGCGGAAATCATCGAGTTCTGCCGGGAGCGGATGACCGGCTACAAGCGCCCGTCGATCGTCGAGTTCCGCGACTCGCTGCCGAAGACGATGGTCGGCAAGGTCCTGCGGCGGCAGTTGGTGGCGGAAGATGCAGGCAAGGCCGCTGCGGCGCCTGTGGGCGCGGGGGATCGAAGGGGCTGAGGAGACGGGGATGATCTTCCCCCGTCGCCAAGGCGCTGCCCGACGGCCGCGGAAGGGGCGGGGATCGCCGCCGGTGAGTGACGGGTGCGGGCGAGTCCTCGCTCGCCCGCACCCGCGACCCGACTACTGCTGCATGACCGGGACGGTGACGCCGCTCCCGAAGTGGTTCTCATTGACCGGGATCGGCGGGACGTTGAGGGTGAAGATGCCGTAGTAGACGTCCCGGAACTCGTTGCCCACCACGACCGTCCCCGTGAGCGGCGCCGCGCTCGCGAGGAAGATGCCCGTTGTCTGGCTGTCCGTGACCGGGGAGAAGTCGAAGTCCCCGTCCAGGTTGTCTTTGCTGAAGGAGTTCCAGGCGATCACATTGCCGTTGAGGTCCTGGAACGGCGCATGACTGTGCAGGGTGAAGCCCGCCAGGCCGTTGCCCGACGCCTCGTTCTCGACGATCTGGTTGTCGTACACGGCGGTTCCCGGAGGCCCCCCCGCGATCAGGATGCCGGCGCCCTCGCCGGCGACCCCGTTGCGGTCGGCCCGGTTGCGGCTGACGGTGTTGCCATAGATCCCGGCGGCCGCCGGTTGCGGAACGCCGCCCGGAGCTGCCCCGGGGTTGTGGCCGGCGATCGTGATGCCGCAGTCGTACTTGTTGTCCACCACGATGTTGCCGTCGATGATGTTGAACGCCGTCGGGCCGGACTCGTCGGTCAGGAGGATTCCTCCGGCGTTGTTCCCGACCCAGTTTTGCTCCACCCGAGAATTCATGACCGACCAGAGGTGAATGCCCTCGCCGCAGTCGCCGGGGACCGCTCCTGCCGCGAGGCATTCGCCCGTCTGCTGCGCGGCCGGCAGGAAGATCCCCTGGTCGTTGCCCTCGGCGACGTTGTCCCGGATCGTCACGCCGTGGGTCTGCCGGACCAGGATCCCTTCGAACGTCGCGTTCTTGACCGTGAAGCCCATGACCCTGGCGCCGGCCGCGCCGTCTCCGCTGATGACGATCCCGTTGTTCATCCCGCTGGCGTCGATCGTAGGCCTGCCGGCGCCCCTGAGCGTGAGGCCGACCGCGATGGCGACGTCCTCGTGATAGGTGCCCCTTCCGACCACCACCGTGTCGCCGTTGCCCGCCATCGACACGGCACGGCCGATCGTCGCGCACGGCGCCGATTCGCTGCAGGGGTTGCCGTCGGACCCCCTGCGCGAGACGAAGAACGTATGCCCACCGTCCTCGTCCGCCATCCCGATGCCGGGCGTCAAGGCGAGGAGCATTGCGCAGGCGAGGGGCGCCGCCAAGGCGAGGCGCCCGAAATACCGCGATGAAACGGTTTCCTTTACCAAGTCCGATCTCCTTTCGTCCCGGTCAGGACCTTGCGCCCCGACCCACGTCGGCGCGCCGGTCCCGGACCTTGCCGTACGTCGATCCACGGATAGCCAAGACGCGACGCCGCCCGCCGGAATTCCCCGCTTGCAAGGGCCGGGCGGCCTACTCGACGGGGCGACCGTTCAGCTTGTAGACCCTCCCGCCCTTCATCACGAAGCTGACGTTCTGAAGCCGGGCGACGTCCGCCAGCGGATCGCCCGGCACGGCGATGATGTCGGCGTACGACCCCACCGCGACAACCCCGATGTTGCCCTGCTGCCGCAGCAGCTCGGCGGCGTGGGTCGTCGCGGCCTGGATCGCGAACAGCGGCGGCATCCCGGCTTGCACCATGAGGGCGAACTCGCGGGCGTTCTCGCCGTGCGGGTACACGCCCGCATCGGTGCCGAAGGCGATCTTGACCCCCGCGCGGTAGACGCGCCCGGCGGTGGCGAGGATCTTGGGTCCGATCGCAGCGGCCTTCGCCGCCACCTGCGGGGGATAGTAGCCGGGCACGGCGGCCTTCTCGGCGACGAACTCGCCGGCGATGATGGTTGGCACGAACCACGTGCCGTGCGCCTTCATCAGGGCGATGTCGGCGTCGTCGGCGAACGTCCCGTGCTCGATCGAGTCCACGCCGCCGATGACGGCGCGGCGGATGGCTTCCGCGCCGTGCGCGTGCGCCGCGACCGCAAAGCCGTAATCGTGCGCAGCGGCCACGACCGCCTCGATCTCCGCCACCGTCAACTGAGGGTTGTCGCCGCTCCTGCTCTCGTCCAGGACGCCGCCGGAGGGCATGATCTTGATCAGGTCGGCGCCGTCCTTGTAATGCTGCCGAACCGCCTTCCAGGCGTCCCAGGGGCCGTTGATGATGCCGATCTCGGGGCCGGGGTGGCCTTCGAGGTTTTGCCGGTACCCGTCGGTGAAGTCGGCGTGGCCGCCGGTGGAGCCGATCGGCCGTCCGGCGGTGAAGATGCGCGGGCCGGGCACGAGGCCGGCGTCGACGGCGTTGCGCAGCGCGATCGACTCGTTGTCGCGGTCGCCCAGGTTGCGCACGGTGGTGAAGCCGGCGAGCAGCGTACGCCGGGCGTACACGGTGGAACGGATCGCGTAATCGGCCGGGTTCAGGCGGAACTGGTCGGTGTACGAATTGGGACCGAACTGCATCGTGAGGTGCGTGTGCGCGTCGATCAAACCCGGAAGGCAGGTCAAGCCCGCCAGCTCCACGTACTGGAACGACGCTCCCTTCGCCCTCGCCGCCCCCTCGACGGTCGCGCGCTCCGCGCCTCCGGGTCGGATCTCCCTGACGCGGTCGCCCTCGACGATGATCGTGCTCTCGCCTCGCATCACGCCGGCGGCGGTGTCGAGCAGGCTCCCGCAGTGGACGACGGTCTCGGCCGGCGGGTTGTCCCGCCCTCTTTCGGCGGCGGCCGATGGCAGGGCGAGCGCGACACACAGGACTGCGGCGACGCACGACGGCATGAGGTTTCGCATGCGATGCTCCCTTCCTCTAACCGAGATCGAACACCGATTCGCGGAGCAATCTTCCGTCCGGCGCCGCCGGGTCCGGACGGCGCTACCGTCAACGCGAAACCGTCGTGCCCACCATCCGGGTCCCGGCATGGACAAGAGCCAGCGGGCTTCGTTTGCTCGCGCTCTGCTCGGCGGGGAAGAGGAAACGCCCCTGCGACGCGTCGTCCGCGACCGAGTCCCTGAACGGAACCTGGGACGGCGGCACCGACGCGACGATCGGTGTGTCCGTGTCCCGGGACGTGGCAGGCGCCGCCATCAGGGCGGAAGCGTCGCCATCCGGGGCCGACGGTCATGAGGAGGCCCTGCCCGCTGAAGGGCCGGAATTCACCGGCATGGCGACCCGTTGGATTCGAAGAACAGCGGGTCACGCGCTGGCGCGCCCTGCGCGAGAAGATCGAACGGTATCGCCTTGTCGCGCAGCCACTCAGCCACCCCCGGCTCTCCGGGTCAACCGGTGGAGTCCGGGGGGACCGAAGATGGTGAAGACGTGAACGGGCCGGAGACGGAGCACGCATGGCTGCCGGCCGAAAGGGAGGTCGAGATGCCGAAGTTCGTGATCGAACGGGAAATTCCTGGGATCGGAAACATGAGCGAGGCCGAGATCCGCGAGGTTTCGCGAAAATCCGTGGGTATCTTGAGAGAGATGGGGCCCGAGATTCAGTGGCTGCAGAGCTACGTGACCGGCGACAAGCTGTATTGCGTGTACCTGGCGCCGGACGAGGCCACCGTGAGGGAGCACGCTCGTCGGGGGGGCTTCCCGGCGAACCGAATCTCCGCCGTGCGCCGAATGATCGACCCGACCACCGCGGAAGCTTAGGATTTGGGCCCGCCCGGTTCGGCTGTGATCGCGAGTGCGATCGCCTCCTCGACGGGCATGGCCCATCCTTGCATCCAGGCCGCTGCGCCGGCCGCATCAGACAGCGCCCCGCGCGCGGGTTCGAGGCTCGTGGCCAGGCGGGCCTGCTCGGCCGGCGTCAGCATCGCTCCGATGGTTTCGCGCAGCGCCGCGGCCGCGCCGGCCAGTCTCAGCGCCCGCTCCTGCTGCGACTGGGCCGCGGCGGAACCGGCAAAACAATCGAGAAGGCGGGCGATCCCCCGCTTATGGTCGAGTTCCTGGAAGCCCTCGAGGCTCTCGCGGTAGAGACGGTGGGCTGCCGCAAAGTCGCTCTGGTCGCGCTCGAGGTTGCCGAGGTCCCCGAGCGAGCCGGCGACGCCCCAACCATCCCCGATCTCACGGAACATCGCGAGGCCCTGCTCGTAGAAGGAACGCGCCGACGAGACGTCACCCTGTTCGCGCGCAATATCCCCTTTGTGGTTGAGGCCCCAAGCCATGCCCGCGCGGTCGCCGAGCTGGCGAGAGATGGACAGACCCTCTTCGAACAGAGCGAGCGCCTCGTCAAAGTGACGCTCGAGTCTGGCGACGCTCGCCAGGTTGGAGAGTCCGCGGACGACGGCGACCTGGTCTCCAAGCTCTCGCCAGAGACCCACACTCTCTTCCAGGAGGGCTCGGGAGCGGGCGAGATCGCCCGCTTCCTGCGCGCCAACGGCAAGAGCGTTCAATTCGACGGCAATGCCGCGGCGGTCGCCGAGCTCCCGGCTGATTCTCAAGCCCTCCTCGAAATGGGGCCGGGCGGCCGCCGGCGGTCCCGCCAGAACTCCCGCCGCGAAGAGCGCCCGTGCCCGCAGCCGAGTGGCCCCCCGCGCGCCCGGAAGATCCAGGAGCTGGCGCAACCGCTCGCGCCCCTCGGCAAGGTACTCGCGCCCTTCCCAGAATTGAAAGAGCGCACCGCCCAGGCGAAGACCCCAATCCGCCTCGCCCTTCTCGACCAGCCAGTCGAGAGCCGCCAGAAAGTTGTCGTGCTCGATCTCGAATTGGTCGAGTGACCCCGAGCCCTCCTCCAACAGCCGCTGTGCGGAGCTTTGCGGTCCGCTGAATCCCTTGCTCCGCTCGGACGCATTGTCTTCCGCGAAGACGACGAAGTAGGCAGCATGCGCGCGTTTCGTAAGGGGTTCTTCCCCGCCGGACGCCAGCTGCTCCAGGCCGTATTCACGAATCGTTTCGAGCATGGCGAAGCGGGGCTCTTCGCCGGCTCGGTCGAGCTTCTGCAGCAGGCTCTTGTCCATCAGGGAGGCGACCCCATCGAGCAGATCGAGCTCCAGGTCGCTCCTAACGTCGCAGACCGCCTCCGCTGCCTCGAGTGTGAACCCCCCGACAAACACCGAAAGCCTGCGGAAGAGCTTCTGCTCGGCCGGTCCGAGCAGCTCATAGCTCCAATCGATTGCCCCCCGAAGCGTCTGCTGACGGGCCGGCAGGTCCCGCGCGCCGCCGGTCAACAGCTGCAGACGCTTCTCCAGGCGCGTTCGCATGGCAGCCGGGGAAAGCAGCTTGACGCGGGCGGCAGCGAGCTCGATGGCCAGCGGCAGACCATCCAGGCGGGCGCAGATCTCGGCGACCGCGACCCGATTCTCTTCGGTCAACGCGAAATTCGGCTTTACGGCGGCGGCACGTTGGAGAAACAGGCTGACGGCATCGCCGCAGGACAGTTCCTCGATTCCTGCCGTGGGGTCCGGCACTGCGAGCGGCAGAACCGGAAACTCGTGCTCGCCGTAAATGTGCAGCGGCGACCGGCTCGTCACCAGGACCTTGAGCTTCGGCCCGGCCTTCACCAGCTCGGCCACGAGCAACGCCGCCGCCATGAGGTGCTCGAAGCCGTCGAGCAGGAGAAGCATCGAGTCGCGCGCCGCCGCCTGGTGGAGGTAGTCGCGGAGCGCCGTCAGAGGGGTGCCGCTCGCCCCTTCGCGAACGCCCAGCAACTGAGAAATCGCGGTGGCGATCGCGTCGGGGTCGCCGACGGGCGCGAGCGGCACGAAGTGCACTCCGCCGCGGAAGCCATCGGCGACCTCCCTCGCAACCTCCAGCGCCAAACGCGTCTTGCCGATCCCGCCGGGACCGGTCATCGTCACAACGGACACGTTGGCCTGGCCCAGCATCTCCTTCAGGGCTTCACGCTCCCGGGCGCGCCCCACGAAGCTCGTGTGCTGTACCGGCAGGTTCACCGGCCGCGCGAGCCGCGTATGAGGGGAGACCTCCAGAAACCGTTCTCGGACGGCCGCGACGTCCCGTGCGAGATCGCGGGTCGAGGCGTAGCGCTGTTCCGGATCCTTGGCGAGGCAGCGCTCGACGATCCAGCACAGCGGCGCCGGAATGCGAGCGTTGACCGAGCCGATCGGCTCGGGCTCCTCGCGGATGATGGCCGCCAGAGTCTCCGCTGCCGTGTCCCTGTCAAAGGGGCGCCTCCCGGTCGCCATCTCGTAAAGGACGCATCCGAGAGAGAACTGGTCCGATCGAAAGTCGAGCGGCCGGCCCCTGGCCTGCTCGGGGGACATGTATGGCACGGTGCCCATCACGGCGCCGGACATCGTCAGCTCGCGGCTGATGGTGACCTCGGGCTCCGTGCCTGAGTCGGCCGTCTTCGCCAGTCCGAAGTCCAGGATCTTCACGAAGCCATCCTCGGAGACCATCAGGTTGTCCGGCTTCAAATCCCGGTGGAGGATTCCCCCGGCGTGGGCCCTGGCCAGACCTTCGGCGGCCTGCGATCCGATCTGGAGGAGCTCCCGCAGGGGCAGGGCCCCCGCAGCCATCAGCTCCCGCAGGGTCTTCCCTTCGACCAGTTCCATGGCAATGTAGAAGATCGAGCCCTCCTCGCCGACGTCGTAGATCGTGACGACGTTGGGGTGGTTGAGGGCCGAAGCCGAGCGCGCCTCGCGCTCGAAACGGGTCAGGCGCTCGCGGTCGGTCGCAAGTCGCTCGGGGAGGACCTTGATCGCTACGTCGCGCTCGAGCCGCGTGTCCCGCGCCCGGTACACCTCCCCCATCCCGCCAGCCCCGAGCGGCGAGACGATCTCGTACGGGCCGAGACGATAACCTGCTGCGAGAGCCATCCGCGCGGTCCCCTGTTTCGCAATCCGAATAGCGGATCCCGTATTCACGCTATTCCACATTGCCTCGCTCATCGTGTACTCCTCGCTTCAACACCGCGCCGCGCCGGCTCAACGCCGGACCTCCGCGTCCCGATTCCACGACGACCGCGAGCGGCGCCGCGACGGCCGAGGTCTTCGGCACCGCGGCAGGGAACCGAAGGTTGCCAATAATCCGTCACGCCCATCCCGCCTGCGCCGAGTTGGGAATGACCCGGCACGCTCCGGGCGATTTGACCGGAGCTGAGATTCATGCGCTTCCTATTTGTCAACCGCCGGTTCATCGTCGCCATTCCGCCCCGCTCAATGGCATTTATCGCGCCAACTCGACGCTGACGGACGACGGGGCGATGTCACCGGGAGGGGGATTACAGGCGCTCGAACGCCTCCCACTGCTGTTTCTGCTTGGCGAGGAACGCCACGAACCCGGGCACGTGGCGAATCCGGTCCAGGTTGGGGTCGGTCTCGAAGAGCGGGTAGCAGGGGAGACCGTCGTCGGCCGCCGCCTGCAACCAGTGCAGCGCTTCGGTCGGTCTGCCGAGCATGGCATACGCCACTGCCACGTTGTACTCGGTGTGGTGAAAGTGGCGGTACCCCTTGCCGTGCTCGACGGCGGCGCGGATCTTGGCCTCGGCGGTGGCCGCATCGCCGGCGTCCGCCGCGAACATCGCCTGCAGGCTGGAGTTGAGCCCACCGACGTCGCGGGGGTAGGCACGCTCGTACTCGTCGGTACGGGCTTTGGCCTCGACCTTCCGGCCGAGGTCGAAGAGCGTCCAGGCGCTCACGTAGTTGAGCAACACCGGGTTGTAGTTGAGCGGGATCTTGGAGAAGAGGTCCCACGCCTGCTGGTACTCGCCCTTGTAGAGTCGCACGCACCCCAACCGGTAGGGCGCGAGCGTGTTGTCCGGGTTGAGCCGGATCGCTTCCTGGACCTCCCGCAGCGCCTGCTCCAGCAGACCGACGTGCAGGTAGACCAGCGCGAGTTGATGATGCGCCTCGTCCGAGGAGGGGTTGAGCTCGATGGCGCGGCGGAGCTCGCGGATCGCCTCGGCGTGGGGGAAGTGGTAGCTGGCGTCCCAGAGCAGCACCCCGCGAGCGAGGTGCGCGTCCGAAGACTCCGGGTCGAGCTGCAGCGCGGTCTCCACCTCGAGCCGCGACTTCTTCTCGAGATCAGGATCGTTGGGTTTGAAGAAGAAGTGCCTGATCCCGTACGCCCTCGCCAGCTCCGCGTGGGCGGCAGCGAACGACGGGTCCGCCGCGACGGCCTGCTCCAGCAGCGCGATCGCCTCGTCGTTGTCCTCGCGGTTCTCATGGCGCGAATGCGCCTTGCCGCGCAGGTAGAGGTCGTACGCCTCCGGGTTGACGCTGGGTGCGGTCGCGAGGCGCTTTCGCTCCCCCGGGGTCAGCTCGACGCGGATCTGCTCGGCGATCGCTCGCGCGACCTCGCCCTGCAGCGACAGGACGTCGCTCAGCTCACTGTCATAGTCCTTGGCCCACAAGGGCGTGTCGGTGGCCGCCCTGACCAACTGCACCGAGACCCTGACGTGCTTGCCGGAGCGTTGCACCGATCCCTCGATGACCGCGTCGACGTCGTTGAGCCGCTTCGCGATCTCCGGCAGCAGCATGTGCGTGCCCTTGAACTGCATCACCGTCGTGCGCGAGATCACGCTCAGAGCGCCGATCTGCGCGAGCGTGTTTATGAGGGCCTCGGTCATCCCGTCGGCGAAGTACTCCTGGCCGGGGTCGCCGGAGAGGTTCTCGAGCGGAAGCACGGCGAGCGAGCGGATGGGGCCGACCCTCGGGGAGCCGAACAGCGCCGCGGGCCAGCGGGCTGCGCGGACGCCGAGCACGACGCCGACAAGAACGATCGCCCCGGCGACCGCCAGCAACCCCCCGACACGTCGGCGCGTGTGTTGCGGACGTACCGCCGGAAGTGGGGTGCGGGTTTGGGGAGCAGCGTCGCCGGTGGGGGACCCGTGCGGCCCAACCTCGGCTCCCCCCACGTGGGTGATCGCCACGCGCGCCTCCCCGATGTCGCGCAGGCGCTCCTTCGGGTTGCGTTCGAGACAGCGGCGAAGGAGGCCGCGGATTCCATCGGGAGTCGCCTCCGGGAGGCTCGCGAAGTCGATCTCGGCCTTGAGGACGGCGGCAAGGGTGTCGCTCACCGTGCCGGCAGAGAACAGCGGGCGGCCGACGAGCATCTCCCAGAGCACCACGCCGAACGCCCAGATGTCCGCCCGCTTGTCCACCACCTGCCCGCGCGCCTGCTCGGGACTCATGTAGGCCACCGTGCCCAGGATCACACCGGCTCTGGTGTACACGCCCGTCACCGTCGGCGACTGCGCCGGGTCGGAGTCTTCCACCTGCTCGCCCCACGTCTTCGCCAAACCGAAGTCCAGCACCTTGACCGTGCCGTCCGGACGCACCTTCACGTTCGCCGGCTTCAGGTCCCGGTGCACGATGCCCTTCTCGTGCGCCGCTTCGAGCGCCTCCGCGATCTGCAGCGCGATCGGCAGCGCTTCGTCCAAGGGAATTGCACCGCGTGCGATCCGCTCGTCCAGCCCATCCCCTTCAACCAGCTCCATGACCAGCGCGTGCTGGCCGTCCACATGCTCGAGACCGTAGAGGGTCGCGATGTGCGGGTGGTTCAGCGAGGCCAGAACCTTGGCCTCGCGCTCGAAGCGCGCGTGCCGCTCGGGATCGTCCGCGAAGCCCTCCGGCAGGAACTTCAGCGCCACGTCCCGCCCCAGCTTGGTGTCGGTGGCACGGTAGACCTCCCCCATTCCCCCAGCACCGAGGAGCTCTCGAATCTCGAACTGGCCGAGATGAGCCCCTGCGCTCAGCACGGGATCCCTCCCCGTCGCCGACGCCCACACAGGGCCTCAACTTTTCCCATCCCACCCTCGCCCAGCTTTGCCGTGATCTCGTAGGGGCCGAGCTTGGCGCCGGGGTCGATCGCCTTGCGCAGCGGCAGCGCGCCGGTAGCGAGGCGGGTGCGCAGCGTCTCGCCCTCGAGCAGCTCCATGACCGCGAAGGAAACGTTCTCGCTCCTCCCGACGTCGTGCAGCGCCAGGATGTTGGGGTGCGAGAGCGCGGCCACGGCTTTGGCCTCGCGCTCGAAGCGCGCCAGGCGATCAGGGTCGTTCGCGACGTCCTCGGGGAGCACCTTGAGCGCCACCTCGCGGCCGAGGCGGGTGTCCCGGCGCCGGTACACCACTCCCATCCCACCTTCGCCCAGCTTGGCGGTGATCTCGTACGGACCAAGACGCACGCCAGCGCTCAGCACGGGATTCCTCGTTTCCCTCGTGATTCCGCCTGCGGGCTCCCGCTCCGCTCACGCCCGCACCTCGCGGAGGAAGGGTGGGTGGCGAGACGCGGGCTGCAGGGCACACGCCTGGAGCCGCGTCGGGTAGGGTGGTGGCTGTGCAACGCGCTGGGACTCACAGGCGCGGTGCTCCCGCAAAGCGGCTCAATCTCGAACCGGCCGAGGCGGGTGCCGGCGGCCAAGTTCATCGGGCACCGTCCACCACGAAGAGGTGCGAGATCGTCACGTTGGTGCCGTAGGAGTAGGCGAGGCCGTCTTCCGACATCGTCACCGGCCCGATCTGCAGCACGCCGGCGAGGTCGGACGGGCCGAACGTCCGCACGACGGTTCTCTGCCCCGTTCCGATTTGAATGCGTTCGACGCGCAAGGGAACAGCACCCGGGTCCGCGACGAAGATCGACTGTCCGGATGCGTCCCACCCGCTTGAGGTGTCGCGCGATGTGGAGTTCGGAACCGGCCGCGGTTGGCCACCGTCAGCGGTGAAGAGTTCCAGCCCCCCTGCGCTGCGGTCCACGACGATCGTCCGCCCGTCGGGCGAGACCCACCCGTTGGTCGTGCCTTCGGGTGTCAAAGCGCGGGGTGCGCCGCCCGTCACCCCCTGGGCGTAGCAGCGGACCGCGTGTCCCTCCTCGTGCCCGCAGGCGAGCACGCGTTTCCCGTCGGGAAAGAACCTGGCAGACTCGTAGCTCACGATACCCCCGCGATCGAGGTGGCGCGGCTCTCCGGCCCCGGTAGGGTAGAGCACCAGCTGCTGCGGCGAGGTTGGTATGACGGCCAGCGCCCACTTGCCGTCGGCGGAAACGTCCTCGGCTTCCCCCTCGCCCAGCCGGACGACAGGTGAGCCGTCCGTGTGGCGCAGGCAGACCGCGTAGTTGAGGCCGACACTGCCGCTTTCCTCCGAAAACAGCAGCGTCCTGCCGTCGGGCGTCAGCGCAATGGGGTGCGAGAGGTCGAGCCATGAGAGGTCGCGCTCCGACTTCTGGCCCGGAGCAAGGACCGGCATGCGGCGGAGATAGTCGTCCCGGGTGACGAGCCAGTGCCCGTCACCCCCGACGTCCTGAATCGTGACGCCCCCGGCGCTCTCGAGCACATCGCGCCGTCGCCCCTGGAGGTTCACGGCGTAGACCTTGAAGTTGTTGTACGCCGTTCCCGCCGAGAACAGCACCTCGTCTGCAGCAGGCGACCAGGCGATCCCTTCCTCCCCCCAGTAGCCTTCGGAGAGGACCCTCTTGTGACCGGCGAGGTCCACGACCGCCACAAGCCCGCGGTCGTCCCACTTGATCGGGTGCTCGAAGTAGGCGATGCGGTCTCCGCGCGGCGAGAAGCGCAGGTTGCTCAGGTATCCGCCGGTTTCCGCCAGCACCTTCCCGATTGGGTACTCCAGCCGGTCGGAGCCGTTGACGTCGCGGATCACGGCGAGGCCGCGCCCGTCAGGCGACCAGTCCGCCTCGCGGACGCCGTCGAGGATCTCGCGCGGCGCACCGCCTTCGATCGGCATGCGGGCGAGGGTGCCCTCGAAGAAGCTGTGCGCGAGGTAGCGCGCGTGCGTCAGAACCGCCAGCTCGCCCTCCGAGGACACGGAGAGAAGGTGCACGTCCTGGAGGCCGAGTGAGCTCGTGCCGGGGAAGCCCAACCGCAGCGAGAAGATCTCCGGCGTGTTGCCGGCCAGTGCACTGCTGTACAGGATCGTCTTCCGGTCCGGGGCGAGCCGCGCGTTGAAGATCGGCTCCTGGCGGAACGTCAGCTGGGCAAACGAGAGTCCCTTCGGCGCAGGCAGGCGAGTGGACCGGCGACCAGCCAGAAACGCCAGCGCTGCAACCGCTCCAACCACGGCCACCACGAGCGCCGCTCGCGGCCACGACCGTCTCGGGAGGCGGCGTGCCGAGGCGACCGGTGCGACGTTACCCGACGAGCTTCCCGAAAGATTTTCCAGGTCGAACGCGAGATCGCGGGCCGACTGGAAGCGCTCCTCGGGGACCTTCTCGAGGCAACGGCGAACGACACGGTCGAGCGCAGGTGGGATCTGCTGCGAGGTCACCGGCAGGTCCGGCGGGTCCTCGCGGAGAATCGCCGCCATGGTCTCCGGTGGCGTGTCACGGTGAAACGGTCGTGCTCCCGACACCATCTCGTACAGCACACAGCCCAGCGCGAAGATGTCGCTGCGGTGGTCCGCCGGCTCCCCACGCACCTGCTCAGGCGACATGTAACCCACCGTGCCGAGCACGACCCCGGGGCCGGTGACCAATTCCGGCGGTGTCGTCAGGGTCTTGCCGTCGCCGCCCATCACGACCGGCCCCACCCGGGCCAGACCGAAGTCGAGGATCTTCACCCGCCCGTCGCGACAGACGAACACGTTCTCGGGCTTGAGATCCCGGTGGATGATCCCCTTGGCGTGGGCCGCCGCCAGCCCGCGAGCGATCTGCGCCCCGATCTCCGCCGCCTTGCGCACCGGGAGCGCGCCCGTCGCCAGGCGCGCTCGCAGCGTCTCACCGTCCAGCAGCTCCATCGCCGCGAACGCCACCCTGTCGGCAGTTCCGAAGTCGAAGATCGCCAGGATATTCGGATGCGAGAGGGCGGCCACCGCCTTGGCCTCCCTCTCGAACCTCGCCAGCGCACCGACATCGCCCGCTATCGCGGCAGGCAGCACCTTGAACGCCACCTCCCGGTCGAGCTTGGTGTCGCGGGCTCGGTACACTTCGCCCATTCCCCCTGCACCAAGAGGTGACAGGATCTCGTAGGGCCCAAGTTTGGCGCCAGGACTCAACATGAGATCCCTCGTGGACTCTGCCCCGAGCGAAGTCGAGGGGGTCGGGATTTCGCCTGCGGACTCCCGCGGAGCCTGTCCTGGGCGCCGTCGAAGGACCTACGCCCGCAAAGCGGCTCAATTCCGTACGGCCCGAGGCGGGTGCCGGAGTGAATGCGCACCATCACTCACCTCTTCAGGCCTGTCGTCCAGCGCGTCACCAGGGTGAGCGGCACCGGTGCGGTCTCCTCGGGCCTCAGGACGAGGACGCGGTCCCCTTTGGGGGCCAAGGTGTAGAACCACGTTTCCGATCCGAAATCGGGAAGGTGCGCCCTGGAGAACTCGTGGGGTGCACCGACCTCGACGGCACCGCCCTTCGCGTCAACGGGCGCCTCCATCAGCTTGCCGTCGGGGGTCGCGTAGAAGACCGCCAGACCGTCCGGTCGCCACAACGGTGTCGTCCCACCACCCTGCGACACCTGCCATTTGGCGCCCCCATGCGGAAACGGGGTGATGTAGATCTCGAGCCGTCCCGACTCGTCCGACTCGTAGGCGAGCCATCGCCCGTCGGGCGAGAACACCGCGTTGCCCTCGTTGAACGGCGTCGAGAGAAAGGCATACGGCTTGCGGTCCCCGAACATCGGCAAAATCCACAGGTCCCCGCCGGTCTTGGCCTTGGGGTCGATCTGGGTGAACGAGACGAACCGGCCATCGCGGGACCAGTCATTCGGGTACTTGGTTGTGTCGGACGCCACGAGCGCCTCGACGCTCCCCGCCCCGGAGGCGCTCTTAACGTACAGGTCGAAATGGCCTTTTGCGCTGGAGCCCCACACAATCCGGCTGCCGTCCGGCGACCACACGGGTTCCTGGTCCTCGGTGGGATCGAACGTGAATCGGGTTCGCACTCCGCGAGCGAGATCCACGAGCCATATGTCCGTGTTCTTCGTCTGCGGGTCCTGGACCGGCTCTGCGAGGGTCTGCCCGTTCGGTGAGAGCCGGATGCTCCCGACGACGGTGGCAGGTTCGCCAACCGTGCCGACCTGGGCCCCGGCCGCGTCCAGCCAGGTCGCCTGGAAGCGATCGTGCTGCCCGGTCAGGTACACGAGCGTCCCGTTCTCCGAGACAGAGAAGCGGCCCAGGCGATAGTCCTCCGGGCTTGCGACCTCCTCTGCGATCGGGAACGCCTCCCCGGTCACCTTCAGGCCCCCGGCATCGAAGGGTTGGGCCATCAGACTCTGGTCGATCAGGTACAGGAGGTAGCCCGGCGGAGCATACAGAGCGCCGCTGTCGGCCTGGACGAGGAAACGTGGCTCTCGGCCATCGAGCGACGCGACGTAGATGCCCCGATTCTTCTGCGAGTGTGAAAGCGGCCTGCCGCCCCAGTACAGGAACTGGTGGCCGTCGGGAAGGAACACGGGCCAGCGCTGGCTGGCTTGTGCCTGCGACGTGTCCAGATTGGTGACGAGCACCGGCGTTCCGCCGGCGCTCGGGACGCGCTCGAGGGCACCGAAGACATCCGGGGCGAAGACGATCACGCCTGCCCGGCTCCACGTTCCGCCTCGTCCGTTCGACGCATCGCACAGCGACTGTGCGGGGCCGCCGGAGACGTCGATCTTCTTCAGCTTGCCGGAGGCGAAGAAACCGACGAATCGGCTGTCCGGCGACCAGAACGGGTACGAGGCACCGTCCGTCCCCTCGAGCGGCTGCGCCGTCAGGGAGTCGAGTGGGCGTACCCAGAGTAGCTTCTTGCCTGCCTCGTCGGTCGCGGAGAAGACCAGCCGCGAGCCGTCGGGCGAAAGCGCCGCTCCTCCCGTCGCCCCGTTGAAGACGAACGAGGTCTTTCCGGGTGGGAGGATGTACGACCGCACGGTCCGCGAATGGACGGATGCCGCGCGCAGGTATGCGAACGCGAGACCGGCAGCCACGACGAGCGCGAACGCCGCGACGGCCCACGGAACGACGGCACGGCGCGACGTTTGGGTCACCGGGGCAGGCGTGTGTGCTGAGACCGCAGGCTGCGTCTCGCGCTGTTGCCACCCCTCCTCCAGCTCGAACCTCGCGTCACCGACGTCGTGGAACCTCCGCTTCGGGTCCTTCTCGAAGCACCGCTGCAGAACCTGTCGGATACGCGGCGGGACCGCCGGCGGCAGCACGCTCCAGTCCGGATCCCTCGTGACCACCGCGGCGATCACATCGGTCACGGTTTCTCCGCCGAACGTCCGCGTTCCGGTCAGCATCTCGTACAGCACGCACCCGAACGCCCAGATGTCCGTCCGCTTGTCTACGGGCTTCCCGCGCGCCTGCTCAGGAGACATGTACGCCGCCGTCCCCAAGATCACCCCGGCCCGCGTGTGATGCCCCGTGATCGTCGGCGAGTACGCCGGGTCGGACACCTCCACCTGCTCCTCCCACGCCTTCGCCAACCCGAAGTCCAGCACCTTGACCGTGCCGTCCGGACGCACCTTCACGTTCGCCGGCTTCAGATCCCGGTGCACGATCCCTTTCTCGTGCGCCGCCTCCAACCCCTCCGCGATTTGCAGCGCGATCGGCAGTGCTTCATCCACGGGGATTGCACCGTGGGCAATGCGCTCGTCCAGCCCATCCCCTTCAACCAGCTCCATGACCAGGGCGTGCTGGCCGTCAAGGTGTTCGAGCCCGTAGAGCGTGGCGATGTGCGGGTGATTCAGCGACGCCAGAACCTTGGCCTCGCGCTCGAACCGCGCGTGCCGCTCGGGGTCGTCGACGAACCCCGCCGGCAGGAACTTCAGCGCCACCTCGCGGCCGAGCCGCGTGTCGCGCGCTCGCCACACCTCGCCCATGCCACCCGCGCCGAGCGGCGAGAGGATCTCGTAGGGGCCGAGGCGGGTGCCGGATTCAATGAGCATCGGTGTTCATCGTTTCAACCAGTGCGTTCAACGCGTCACCAACGTGAGAGGCAACGACCTGCCTTGTCTGGGCCCGGAGCCAAGGATGCGACTGACCTTTGGTCACTGGAGACTCAAACCATCGGGTGGTCGCAGCAAATTCCGTCAAGGCGCGTCAACGGGGTCTCTTGATCCTGCGGCGCCAGGGCCTCGTCAAGTCGCGACCCGCGTCGCCGCAGCCGTTGGGGGCGTGGGAAGGCGCTCGCTCTACGGAGCGTGCGCCGGGGAAGCCCGCGGCTCATTCGCCGGCCGGTCGGACGGCCCGCCAGCGAAAGATGAAACAATGAGGTACCTGGTACCGGGGTTATCGCACGACCCAGAGTTCGGTCTGCGGCGGGGCGAGGAAGCGGGCGCCGTCGGACGTCACGGCGACGTCCTCCTCGATGCCTATGGCCCCGAACCCCGGCACGTTCAGCGACGGTTCGAGGGTGAACACCTGGTTCTCGGCGGCCGTCATGAACGGCGTATTCCGGTAGCGCGCCCACGCCGGCCCCAGGAGCGCGCCGCCGTCGTGCACGTGACGGCCGACCTGATGACCCAGCGCGTGCGGGTACTCGGGGAACCCCGCCGCGGTCACCATGCCCCGGGCCACGGCATCGACGTCCACGCCCCTGACGCCGGGGTGGAGGGCTTTCCGGCAAGCCTCGTTGGCCTCGGCGATGACGGCGAATCCGCGCCTGGCCGGCTCGGGAGCCCCCGGCTCGCCCGGCTTGGCCACGTACCAGGTGCGCTGCATGTCGGAGGCGTAGCCGCGAACGAAAACCCCCATGTCGACGTGCACCAGGTCGCCGGCCCGGAGGTCGTTGTCCGTGGCGTCGCCGTGGCCCATGCCGGCACCCCGGTCGCCCGCGAAGACGAGAGTCTGAAAGCTGGGCTGCAGGCCCCGATGGGCCATGCGCTCGCCGATGAACTCGTAGACCTGCTTCTCGGTGAGGCCCGGCTTGAGGAATGCATGGATTTCCCCGAAGATGTCGACGGTGTGGTCCACGGCCTCCTGGATCGCCGCCATCTCGAGAGGAGTCTTCTGCGTGATGAGCGCAAGGATGACCTCCTCCGCGGAGACGATCTCCACGCCGGGAAGGGCTTCCCTGAGCATCGCTTCCAGATGGAGGAAGCGACCGTGAGGGATGCCGTCGGCGCCCGGGTCGTTGAGGGAGAAGTTGACCGCGACCTTGCGCGGCTTCAGGGCCCTCAGGTAATCCATGAACGGCACCTTGAAGTCCTGGACGAACGTCGTGACGTCCTTGAAGAGACCCGAGTCCTCGAACACCTGTTGATCAAGGCGGCCGCAAATGACCGAAGGCTTGCCCTGCGGCGTGACGAGGACGGCGCTCTCCCAGGTGAAGTTGCCCGGTGAGATGTAGGCGAAGGCCCGTTCGGCGCCAGCACTCGTCTCCTGGACGTACGTGATCCAGAGGTCCACGCCCAACTCGCGGACCTTGCCGGCCGCCTGCGCGTGCTTCTGGGCGATGATTTCCTTCGAGGCCAGTCCGCTTCCCCCCATGGCTGTGCTCCTTTCGTGATGAACCCGCCCCTTGCAGGCGACCAGTCGCGAGTCTACCAGCGTGGGAGCCCACCAGAGATGCCCGGAACGTCCACTACCTCGTCGGTTCGGCGCGAGGCCCGAGCCGGGGGCGCAGCGCCTGTGGGATCGCCCGGTACAATCATCCCGTGGCCGAGGGCGATCACGTCCGCCGCATCCTCCACTGCGACATGGATTGCTACTTCGCCGCCGTGCACGTTCGCGACGACCGGTCGCTCGCCGGCAGGCCGGTCGTCGTGGGCGGCGACCCGGAGGGCCGCGGGGTGGTGGCGTCGGCCAACTACGAGGCGCGAAGGTACGGGATCCACTCGGCGATGCCGGCAGCGCGGGCGAAGCGCCTCTGCCCGGCCACCGTGTTCCTCGCCCCTGACTTCCCCAGTTACCACCGGGAGTCGGAGAGGATCTTCGCGATCTACCGCGAGATCACGCCCGAGGTCGAGACGGTCTCGCTCGATGAGGCGTACCTCGACGTCACCGACCACCTCGGGCCGTCAGGGACCGCTTCGGAGATCGCGAAGGAGATCCGGCGCCGCGTCCGGGAGGAGCGCGGGCTCACCGTGTCGGTCGGCGTCGGCCCGAACTGCCTCGTGGCCAAGATCGCGTCGGACAGCTGCAAGCCGGACGGCCTCAAGGTCGTCCCGCCGGCTCGCGTGCGGTCGTTCCTGGACCCCCTGCCGGTTCGCCGGCTGCACGGGGTGGGGCCCGCGACCGAACGCGCCCTCGCGGCGATGGGAGTGGCCACGGTTGCGCAGCTTCGCACGCACCCGCTTCCCGAACTGCTTGCGCGCTTTCGCAGCCACGGCCGCACCCTGCACGAGTACGCCAACGGCATCGACGAGCGGCCCGTGGAGCCGTATCACGAGCGGAAGAGCCTCGGCACCGAGAACACCTACCGCCGGGACCTGTCCCACGTCGGCGCGATGGACGACCAGCTCGACGCGATGGCCCGGGAGGTGGCAGCCGGCCTCGCGCGGCGCGAGATCGCGGCGTGCACGGTGACGCTCAAGGTCCGCTACCCGGACTTCACCACCGTGACGCGCTCGCGCACGTTCCCGATCCCCACCACCAGCGCCCGCCGGATCGGTTCGATCGCCAAGGACCTGCTGCGGCGCACGGAAGCGGCCGGCAACGGGGTCCGTCTCCTGGGGGTTTCCGTATCCACCCTGGTGCCCGCCACGATCCGTCAGCTCGAGCTGTTCGACGACGGGTAGGAGGACCGCGTCCTGGTGTCGCTCGGAGGTGTTGGGCGAACCACATCCGCCAGGCGACTCGTCGACCTGGCCGAAGCCGGCACTTCTCTCCGTGCCTCGTCAGCGGGAGCCGCTGGACGCCGAACACCCGCCGCCAACCGGGCGCGACTCCAGACCCGTCAACTCGAGGGCGGGACGTTCTGGTTCAACCGGAACAGGTTCGTCGGGTCGTACCTCCCCTTGACCTTCGCCAGCCGCTCGTAGTTGCCTCCGAACGTCGCCCGGATGCGCTCCTCGCCCTCCTCCATCATGAAGTTCACGTACGCGCCTCCAGAGGAGTAGGGGTGGAGTGCCGACCAGTATTCGCGCACCAACGCCACGTTCTTCGCCGTGTCGGCCGGGTCCGGGTACACGGCAGCGAGGACGTGCACGTACTTCGCGTCGCGGTAGAAGAACGCGGTGTCGCCTTTCGGGACGCGGTTGGCCGCGCCGCTCACCGGATAGATGTGGAAGGCCGAGTTGACCGTCGGCACCCCGGGGCCGTACTTGACGTGGGCCTCGATCACCTCGTCCGAGAGTTCGTCGACAAAGTCGGCCTTCCAGTAGTTCTGCAACCCCTCCGGCAGCAGCGGGTCGAACATGCTCTGCAGCGCCGGAAACGGCATCGGGCCGAAGAAGTCCAGCACCGGCGGTCCGAACCTCCTCAGCGGGGCGATCACCCCGTCGGCCGCGGCGTGGGGACCGGTGTACGCTGCGACGATGCCGCACAGCCTCGTGTTGTGCAGCGCAGCCGGGAAGTGCGGCCCCGGCGGCACGACGAGAAACGCGAAGAAGGCGTTGAAGTCATCCGGTGCGGAGTTCATGAAGTCGCGGTAAAGCCGCAACGCCTCTCGCGACTTCTCCAGCGGCCAAAGGATCGGCCCGGCCACGACGGTGCTGACCGGATGGAGCTTGAACTCGAACGACGTCACGACGCCGAAGTTCCCGCCCCCGCCGCGGAGCGCCCAGAACAGGTCGGGCTCCGTCTCGGCGCTCGCGGTCACGTACCGGCCGTCGGCCAGGACGACGTCGGCCGAGATCAGGTTGTCGCAGGAGAGTCCGTACTTTCGCGTCAGGTGACCCAGCCCGCCGCCGAGCGTCAGACCGGCGATCCCCGTCGTGGAGATGATCCCCCCTGGCGCGGCGAGGCCGAACACGTGGGTCGCGTGGTCCAGGTCCCCCCAGGTGCACCCACCCTCGGCACGCGCCGTCCGCCTCTCGGGATCGACGCGGATCCCCTTCATTGCGGACAGGTCCACCACCACCCCGCCGTCACAGACCGCGTTGCCGGTGACGTTGTGGCTGCCGCCCCGGATCGCGATGGGAAGTCCCTCAACGCGCGCGAAGTTGACCGCCGCGATCACGTCGGCCACCCCCGTGCACCGCGCGATCAGCGCCGGCGTCCGGTCGATCATCCCGTTCCAGACCTTGCGCGCTTCCTCGTAGCCCGGCTCACCCGGTCGGATCAGCTTCCCGCGTAGGTGCGCCTTGAACGTCGACACGGCCTCCTCGTCGAGGGCCGGGTTCCTCGTCGTATCCCGCATCATGGCATCCATCTGCCACCTCCTTGTGCTGAGGCACTTGTGACCTGGGAACGCCGGACGACCAGGCGTGTATTCCCGGCTTTCTCTTCCGAAGGGGAGGTTGGCACCCTGCGCGCAAGCGCGGGAGTGTCCGGTCAGGCGTGCAGGAGTGGCGGGGGCCATTTCCGAGGCCAGTGCCCGGCCGTTTCGCCCGCCGAGTCGATCGGCCGGAACGGTGGGCGGGCGGTCAAACACGTGGCGCAGGGGGAGCAGGGCGGTCAGGCCTCGTGCAGATCGAGACGGCGGACACAGAGGACGGTGATGTCGTCGCCGAGTGGCTCGCCGTTCGCGTGCATTTCCGCCGCGCCGAGGAGCGTCTCCACGATCACAGCCGGAACGGCCTCGCCGGCCGCGGCCGCGATTGCGGCGACCCGCTCGGTGCCGACCTCCTCATCCGCCGCGTCGGTGCACTCCGTCAGGCCATCCGTGTAGAGCAGCAGAAGCCCCCCGTTGGGAAAGGGCACGCGCTCCTCTCGAAAGCGTGCCTGTGGTATCAGCCCGAGGACCGTTCCCGTGGAATGGAGCGCGACGACTTCGGCCGGGCGTGCTCCGGGTGGGACGAGGAACCCGGGGTTGTGGCCGACATTGACGTACCGGAGGCATCCGTTCTCGACGATTCCGATGAAGGCGGTGACGAAGCGTGAGGCGTTGGGCGAGGAGGGGGCGAGCGAATGGAAGCCCGTTGGCCGCCATGCTCCGCCTGCTCT
This sequence comes from uncultured Acidobacteriota bacterium, assembly GCA_963789745.1. Classification (GTDB taxonomy): domain Bacteria; phylum Acidobacteriota; class Thermoanaerobaculia; order Thermoanaerobaculales; family Thermoanaerobaculaceae; genus RBG-13-68-16. The sequence goes on from CAWBLW010000003.1 coordinate 534,782, forward strand.
CCGGACCGCGATCCGACGCCGCGGTTGTCCGGTGAAACAATGCTCGCCCGTCTTCCCTGTCCGCTACATCAATTGTGCCTCCGGGGCCGTCTCCGTATTGGCGCGGGGCTAAGACATACGGACCATGAAGAGCTTCGCGGATGGGCGCCGACCTGCGCCCATCCGCGGTCGTTCGGTCGCGTCGACTCGGTGGCGTCAGGGCCGGTCGGGGTTGGACTGCCTCCGCTGTTCCATCCGAGTGCGCAGCTGGTTGTACTGGGTGAGCTGGCTCGGCGTGAGCACCGCGAGGACGTTCGCTTCCGTCTGGAAGCCGCTCACCACGAGCTGCTGCATCAGGGGCGTCTGCTGGGCGATGTAGGCGTTGACCGCGGTCGCGTCGAACTGCGCCGGGTTGTACGACGCATGAAACGCCTGCCGGTTGGCCTTGAGCTGCGTGCGGGTCGGCTGGTTGGCGGTCTTCGCCGCCGAGAGGATGCCCTTGATCTGTGTGACCTGGTCGCTGCTGAGGCCGAGCTTGTTCGCCAGGCGCAGGACGTTGGCGCCGCCCATGCCGCGGGGGCCGGCTTCCCTGCCGCCGCGCCCGAGGTGCGGGGCGGCGAAGAGCACCGTGGGGATCAGTAGAGCCGCCGCAGCGACTGTGGCCAGGGCAAGTTGGCGTGTCTTCATGAGTCTCTCCTTTTTCGGCGGCGCCGTTTGCGGGTGTCGCCTCTGTCCCTAGAGACGGAGCGGACGCCGGGAACGTTACGTCTCGCGAGTCCGAGGGCGCCGCGAGGGCCGTTCGGTGAGCGCATCAGCCGCGGGTCAGAGTTCGATCGCGAGGACGGAGACGTCGTCCGCGACGCCGGCCTCGCCGCACCACGCCTCGACGCGCTTAACGAGGGCGTCCACGCTGGACTGAAGCGAGTCGGCGCGACAGGCGCTTAGGGTCCCCTCGAGCCGCTCGAGTCCGAACTCTTCCTCGGCGGCGTCGGCCGCCTCGGGGATGCCGTCGGTGAAGAGGTAGAGGCGGTCGCCGGGGGCCAGCGTGACCAGGTGGTCGGCGTACCCGGAAGCTGCGAGCGAAGCAGGGAGGATCCCGATCGGACGGCCGGGGTGTTGGAGTCTGACGGGGGGCCGCCCCTTGGGCAGGTGGACGGGTCCCGGATGGCCGGCGCACACGTATCGGAACTCGCCGGTCTGGCAGTCAAGCACCCCATACACGCAGGTGAAGTACTGCCTGGTGTCGGGATCGAACGGGAAGCGGTTCGTGAGTTCGGCTGCCACCTCGGCCGGGGGAACGATCTCGAGCGCGGACGAGCCGTTCGAACCGCGCCTCACGAGCGGGCAGCCGTCCGTCGTGCGCGAGAGGAGCCTGCTCACCGTCACCGAGAGCAGCGCGGCCGGCACGCCGTGGCCGCTCACGTCGACGACGAACACTCCGACGTGGCGGTCGTCGAGCGGCACGACGTTGAGGGTGTCGCCGGCGAGCTCGTCGCACGGCCGGTACCGCCACGCGAAGCGGGCGCCGCCGGCTGCCGGAGCCGCACCGGGCAGAAACGCCTGCTGGATCCGGGCGGCCGCCTCGAGGTCGCGCCTCATGCGCGTGTTGGAGACCGAAAGCCGGTCGTTCGCCGTCTCCAGATCGAGGTTGCGGGCGGCGAGGTCGGCCTCCAGCCGCCGGATTTCCTGCACGGCGCGCCGCAGCGAGAGCTGCGTCTCGATGCGGGCGAGCGCGACCGGCAGGTTGATCGGCTTGGTGACATAGTCGTTCGCGCCGAGCGTCAGCGCCTCGACGACGTCTTCGCTCTCGCCCTTGGCCGTTGTCATGATCACTGGCAGCTCGACGACGGAACGAGTTCGCCGGAGGCGGCGCAGCGTCTCGAGTCCGTCCATCACCGGCATCATGACGTCGAGGAGAACGACGTCGAACTCCCTGTGGGCCGCGAGCTCCAGGGCTTGCAAGCCGTTCTCCGCCTCGGCGACGTCGTAGCCGCGGCGTTGCAGGCGGCGGGTCAGCATGTCCCGGTTCTCCGGGTTGTCGTCGACGACGAGCAGCGCGCCGCGTCCGCCGTTCACGGGCCGCCCCGCCCGTTCAGGAGCCGACTGATCTTCTCGAGCAGCCTTTCGAGCTCCACCGGCTTGGTGTCGTAGTCGTTGCACCCGGCCTCCAGCGCCTTGTCGCGATCACCGGCCATGGCGTGCGCGGTCAGGGCAATGACGGGGATATGGGCGGTGCCGGCGCTCGCGCGAATCAGGCGCGTCGCCTCCCAGCCGTCGGTGACGGGGAGGCTCATGTCCATCAGAATGATGTCCGGGGACTCGCGCCCGGCGGCCGTCACGCCCTCCCGGCCGTCCACCGCGACGACGACCTCGAAGCCGCGGCGTATGAGACGCCGGGACAGCATGTCCCGGTTCATCTCGTTGTCCTCGACGAGGAGGATTTTGGCCATCGCCGCCTCTCTATCCGGCCGCCTTCGGCCGCCGCGTCGCCGCCAGCACCAGGTCGCATGCATGGCGCAGCGAGTCCGCGGTGTCGTGGGCCCCCTTCTGAACGATCCGGGTCACGCAGCCTGCGAGGCGCTCCCGGTCGGCCGCCGTGAGATCCTTCGCGGTGAGGACCACGACCGGGACCCACTTCCGACCCGGGCGGGCGCGGAGCGCCTCGACGAATTCGAAGCCGTCCATCTCCGGCATCACGAGGTCGAGCAGCACCAGGTTCGGCTCGCGCTCCCCGAGTCGCTCCAGCGCGACCCTGCCGTTCTCCGCCTCGCGGACTTCCCACCCGTCGCGGGTGAGCGTCCTGCCCAGAACGGCCCGCGCTGCCTCGTCGTCGTCCACCAGCAGTACGGACGGCCGCGCACCCGTGCCCCGGTACCTTGCGAGCACCGCGGCCAGCCGCCTCCGATCGACCGGCTTGGAAAGGAAGTCGGAGGCTCCGAGAGCGAAGGCCTTCCGCTTCGCGTCGAGAATCGTGAGGATGACGACCGGAATGTCTGCCAGGGCCGGGTCCGCCTTGAGCGCGTTGAGTACCGTCCAGCCGTCCATCCCCGCCATCAGCAGATCGAGGGTGATCGCCGCCGGGCGCAGCTCGGTGGCCAGCCGCAGCCCCTCCACCCCGCCGGTGGCGGTAACGACGCGCAGGCTCTCCTTTTCGAGCGCGCGGCGGATGAGGTCCAGCGCCACGGGGTCGTCATCGATGGCAAGGACGATCGGAAGCTCGGTCAGTTCCCCTCGCGACCGGGCTGGGATGTCAGCGCCGGGGCGCGCGGCGGCCGGCGCGTCCTTCCCGGACGGGCGCTCGATGGCGCCCCGCATCCAGACGGTGAACGTGCTGCCCTTGCCGGGCTCGCTCTGGACCTTTACGTCGCCTCCCAGCATCTGACAGAACCGGCGCGTGATGGTGAGCCCGAGACCGGTGCCACCGTACCTGCGGCTGACGGTCGCGTCGGCCTGGGCGAAAGCCTCGAAGATCCGTTCCATCTCCTCCGCCGTCATCCCCACGCCGGTGTCCCGCACCCGGAAGACGATGAACGGCTGGCCGTCGAGGTCGGTGCGCTCGCCCGCGAGCGTGATGACGCCCCGCTCGGTAAACTTCGAGGCGTTCGAGAGCAGGTTCAGCAGCACCTGTCGCACCTTCACGGGGTCGGACCTCATGACCCCGAGGTCGGGGGAGCAGTCGATCTCCAACCGGTTGCCGTTGCGTTCGACCATCGGCAAGACGGTCGTGCGGACGTCGTCGACGAGGGTCCGGACGTCGAACGTCTCGGGGTGGAGCTCCATCTTGCCGGCTTCGATCTTGGACAGGTCGAGGACGTCGTTGATCAGCGAAAGGAGGTGCTTTCCGGCCTGCTGGATCTTCTTGAGGTCGGGGAGCATGTCCCGGTGGCCGAGGTCCTCCGCCTCCTCCTGAAGCATCTCGCTGTAGCCGATGATCGCGTTGAGCGGCGTCCGCAGCTCGTGACTCATGTTCGCGAGGAACTGTGACTTGGCGAGGTTCGCGGCTTCCGCCTCCTTGCGCGCGGCGAGCTGCTCCGTCATGTCGTGATAGATCGCCATCACACCGACCCGCTGCCCCTCGACGAACACCGGCACGCCGGCGAGCTCGACGTCGACGTACGACCCGTCCTTGCGTCGCCGGCGTCCGATCCCGTGGACGGGCTTGTTCAACGCCTCGTCCGTGATGGTCACCGCCTCGGCCAGCGTCTCGCGGCTGTTGATCAGCTGGTCGAGGTTGTGGCCGAGAGCCTCTTCCTCGGTGTACCCGAAGAGCTTCTCGAACTCCGGGTTGCAGGAGACGATGTTCTGCTGGAGGTCGAGCACGATGATCGCGACAGGCGAGTTCAGAAGGATCTGCTCGAAGTACTGCTTCTCGCGCTGCGCCGAGGTGTACAAGCGCGCGTTCTCGATCGCGATCGCCGCCTGCGGCGCGAACATGTTCAGCAGCCGCAGGTCGTACGCCGTGAAGTGGCGCGCCGGGTCGGTGTGGACGGTGGCGATCGTGCCCACGAGCCGCGAGCCGATCAGGAGAGGCGCCACCATGACGGCGTGAGCGGTGACGGTGCCGTACTGGGGGGAGCGGGCGAGCCACTGCTGGTAGTCGGAGATGATCAGGGGTTCGTTGGTCTGGGCCACGCGCCCCATCGCGCCCTCGCCGAGCGCCATCCGCGTCCCGGTGGACTCCTTGCCGATGTTGTGGTTGGCGACGATCTCGAGTTCCCGCCGGCTCTCGTCGAAGATCGCCAGCTCGCCCCCTGAGGCGCCGAGCAGTCCGACGGCGCGTCCGAGCACCGCCTTCAGCAGGCGGGAGAGTTCGAGCTCCGCCGAGAGGTCGGCGAGGCTCGCGAGGAGCGCCTCCTGCTCGTCGGCACGACGCCGCTCGCCGTCCAGGAGGCGGACTCGGCCGATCGCGATGCTGGCCTGCTGTGCGGCCGCCGAGAGGCTCTCGAAATCTTCGCGGCCGAACGCGCCGACCCGGCCGCTCTGCACTACCAACACGCCAGTGGGCTTGCCGTCGATGACCAGCGGGACGTCCACCTCCGACCCGGCCGCGAAGGTCTTGACGTAGCCGGTTTCGGCGGCCACGTCGGGCGAGTAGTGCAGCGCGGCGTCGAGGAGCGCCTTCTCGCTCAGCCCCTTGCCGTGCGGCACGCGCCACGCCTCGGGCACGCCGGGCCATCCCACGCTGGCCCGGAGGACGCGGTCGCCCGTGGGTTCGTCCACCATGAACACGGCGACGAACTCGTAGCCGAGGTCGTCGTCGTGCAAGCCTTGGACGACGCTCTCGCACACGGCGCTCTCGTCGCGCGCCGCGGCGATCTCGGCGGATAGGCGGAGCAGCGCCGCCTGGCGGCGGGCCAGCCGCCGGTGGTCGCGGAGCTCGGCGGCAGCGCTCTCACGCCTCGTGGCCATGCTGCTCCTCCCAGCGCTCCCGCCCCGCCTGCGCCCCTCCGGGCGACGAGCCGCATTCGGCGGGGGAAGGTATCGTCGGATCCAACTTGCATGCAGCAACGAGCCTCGCCCGTTGATATTCCCGGGATGCGGGGCGGCCGATCGCGCTCCTGGGAGGGGGCCCGCCGGCGCGGCGCCGGGGTGTTCCTGCTGCGCGGGGCTGGTCGCCCTGACCCGGGTCGCGGTTTCTGTGGGGAAGGAATAACGTGGCGGAGTCTCCCGATATGGAGGTGGGCGCAATGGACTACGTGAACCTCGGGAAGGCCGGCCTAAAGGTGTCCCGCATCTGTCTCGGTTGCATGAGCTATGCGGTCAACAGGCGCACCTGGCACCTGGACGAGGCGGAGAGCCGCCCCTACATCCAGCGGGCGCTCGAGCACGGCATCAACTTCTTCGACGTGGCGAACATGTACTCGCAGGGCGAGAGCGAGACCGTGCTGGGCCGCGCGCTCAGGGATTTCGCGACGCGGGAGGAAGTGGTGATCGCCACAAAGGTGTTCTTCCCGATGCGCCCGGGCCCGAACGGCGGCGGTTTGTCGCGCAAGGCGATCATGACGGAGATCGACGCGAGCCTGAAGCGGCTCGGCACCGATCACGTGGACCTCTATCAGATCCACCGCTGGGACGGAGAGACTCCGATCGAGGAGACGCTGGAAGCCCTGCACGACGTGGTGAGGGCGGGCAAGGCGCGCTACATCGGCGCCTCCAGCATGTATGCCTGGCAGTTCTGCAGAGCGCTGGACGTCGCCGACCGCAACGGTTGGACGCGCTTCGTCTCCATGCAGCCCCACTACAACCTGCTCTACCGCGAGGAGGAGCGGGAGATGCTGGCGCTCTGCGCAACGGAAGGGATCGGCGTGATCCCCTGGAGCCCGCTGGCCCGCGGGCGCCTGGCGCGGGCCTGGGAGTCGAAGGGGCAGACGACGCGCGCCGAGACCGATGCCTACGGCAAACAGCTGTACGCGGCGACAAAGGACGCGGACCGCAACGTGGTGAACCGCGTCGGCGAGATCGCCGCCACGCGGGGCCTGCCTCGCGCGGAGGTAGCGCTGGCCTGGCTCCTGTCCAAGCCGGTGGTTACCGCGCCAATCGTAGGGGCCACCAAGCCGCAGCATCTGGAGGACGCGGTGGCGGCGCTTGGCGTGAAGCTCACCGGCGAGGAGATCGCGGCCCTGGAAGCGCCGTACGTGCCCCATCCCGTGGCCGGCATCTGAGGCCGTCGCGACGGCCGGCCGCGATCGGCGTCAGGGGCCATTCACCTGGATGTAGTTCGCCGGCACCGCGGTACCTGGCATACCTGCGGCACCAACTTCGGCACACCGCGTGTCCAGGCGCCTCACGGCCCAGACGTCGAGCACGCCCTCCGGTCCGGCCGCCCGACGAAGCGGAACCGGCGACGAGCCTGCCGCGGACGCTCCGTTGGAGGGCGCTCCGGTCAGGGGAGGGGACTGCCGTTGGTCGGAGGAAATTTGTACGTTGCTGTCATGACCGCTTTGCCTTCAAGCCACGACGGCCCGTCAGGCACGGACGATTCTGTCCCGCCCCTCTTGCTTCGCCCTGTACAAGGCCGCATCCGCGGCCCCCAGCAGCTCATCCGGCCTCGCGCCATGGAGGGGGAAGGACGCGACCCCCATCGACATGGTGACGGGGCCGAGCGTCTCGCCGGCGTACGAAACCCTCACCGTCCTCAAGTCGTCGGCGAGTTGGCCGAGGCGCTTCACCGCGTCGTCCAACGAACACTCGGGGAGGAGGATGACGAACTCCTCTCCCCCGTAGCGGCAGGCAACGTCGCCCCCACGCATGCGCATTTTGAGGAAGGCAGCCAGCGCGACGAGCACGGCGTCCCCGGCCGCGTGGCCGTGGAGGTCGTTGAACGTCTTGAAGTGGTCGATGTCGAGCATGACCACGCCGATTGGTTCCTGCCTCCTTGCGGCCCGGGAGATCTCCTTCTGAAAGCTCTCTTCCATGTAGCGGCGGTTGAACAGCCCGGTCAGGGGGTCGCGAATGGACTGGATGCTGAGCTTCTCCCTCAGCCTGATGTTCGAGACCGACAATGAAAGCATCTCGGCCAACTCGGACGCGACGTCCTTCACGCCGGCCACCCAGGTCGGGATGTCTCCCGGGCCCTCCTCCGGCTGCTTCCGGATATGCAGCAGACCCAGGACCTCGCTCTTGGCCATCAGCGGCAGGCAGGCGTAGGCCACAACTGGCGAATGCCGCAGATGCCTGCAGATGAGTCCGCTCTGCATATCATCCACTACGTACAATCCGCCGCGCGTCAAGCCCCAGCAGGCGCCGGGCGAGAAGACGTTGTCCTCGGTGTCGTCGGGGAACTCTCCCCAGGCGCCGGCGGGCTCCAGGTCTGTCCCCGACGGACTCAGCAGGAACAGGGCGCCCGCCGAACCGGGAAAGAGGTTCTTCATCGACTGCGTAATGACTGGAGGGATCTCATCGATCTTCGAACAGGACAGAAGGAAGCTTCCCATCGCCCTCAGTTGGCCGTCCTGGACGCCCAACCTCTCGAGCCGCGACACCACGCCGGCCAACGTCTCGTTGGTCTTCTGCAGTGCCTCCTGTTCCCGCTTCTGTTCGCTGGTGTCCCTGACGATCCCCAGCGCCCCCCACCGGCCCTTCAGGCTGATCGCCGAGAGGGCGACGTCAACGGGAAAATCGGTGCCATCCTTTCTCAACCCGTGCAGCTCGGTCGTCTTGCCCACGGCGGGGCCGCTGCCCGTCTCCTGAAACTCCTTGAAATGAACGGCCTGAGCGTCGCGGTACCGATGAGGTGCAATCAACGAGTGGAGGTCCTTGCCCGTGACTTCATCCTTGGAGTAGCCGAACATCCTCTCGCTCGCTTCATTCCACGAGACAATGTTGCCGTCGTTGTCCATCACGATGATCCCATCCGAGGCCGAAGCCAGCCCGGCCTGGAACTGCTCCTGACTCTCCCGGAGTGCAGCCTCCACCTTTCGCCGCTCCTCGAGCTCGTTGGTCAGGTCAACGTTGGCCCGGCTGAGGGTCGCCGTGCGATCCGCAACCCTCGCCTCCAGATCTTTGTTCAACGCCCGCAGCTCCGCCTCCGCCTCTTGACTTCGACCGATATACGCGTGCAGCGACCTGGTCGCCTCCAGCATGGTGAAGACGAGAACCAGCAGTGCGGCAAAGAACGCGGAGGCGCCGAACACCGTGTGGCGCTGAAAGGAGGCCAACGTCTTGGCGGCACCTTCTTCCAGCTCGGCGTTGATCGTCTCGATTCCCTTCCGGTAGACGTCCTTCTGATCGCGATAGGGCGTGCCGTCGAGCAGGTCGGCGGCCTCCTGGCGATGCCCTTGACGAACCAAGAGGAACGCCCGCCGTTCCATTTCGACGAGTTTCGTATTGGCGGCATCCACGACCGACGTTGCCTCGCCGGCGAAGGCTCCGGGGGCAAGTTCCTTGCCTCGCGCCAGAGCCGCACTCAGCTTCTTCTCGACGGCAAGATACCGCTCTTCCCACCGCGGGTCGCCGGTGGCAGCCGCCATTCTGGCGGACATGGTCAGGACCTCATCGTAGTAGGCGTAGTCGGCACTGAGCCCCTGGATGGCCGTCAGGCGCGTCTGCAGCAAGCGATAGTGCGAGTACCGATTCCAGAGGAACCCGCCGAACACGATCAGCAGGGCCATGGCGATCACGAGGGAAAGCAAGAGCACGGTCGACGGGGAAACCCGTGAGCCGTGGACCGCCGCCGGGTCGATCGATGCGTCGTTCATGATCCCCGGGAACGGTCTGGATGCGGAGGCAGACCTGCAGGTTCTCGACTCATGGTTTCTTCCATGATAGCGCCGGTCCGAGTTCGGTCAAGCCCAGCGGGGGGACCGGCACCGCCCCCTCGCGAACCACGAACGAACTCGGCTTCGAGGTCCCTGCCCGCCGCAGGTCACGAGCGAGGCGGAGCTCCTCGCCAAGGCGAGGCTGCAATAGCTACGAAGGAACGGCGCGGCAGGATCGGCTGGCCCGAGCGAGAAGGAGCTTGGCCGACCGCCAACCCCGGAACACCTGGGGGATGGGGGTCCCGGGTTACCGCCGCGGGGATCAGGAAGCGAGGACCGCCTACCGGTTTTTGGTCTTGACCAGCGCCGTGGCGGGCGCCGGCGACATCATCACCGGGACCTGTTGCATGCTGCCGTAACTGAAGGCGACGGACTCGGTCGCGCCGCCGTTCCGGTACGAAGAGATGATGACATCGTGGAGCTCGTACCTCACGTGGCTCGACGCGAGTGTGACCTTGGGGATGTGCACGCCGGTCGCGCGCGCTTGAAAGAGCTTGGGCGAGGCCTTGTCGATGCGCTTCACGATCGTGAGCGACCTGAGCGGGGCCCTCGTCGCGCGAAAGGCGCGCGCCCCGGTCGCCGGCTGGGAGACGCCCCAGCTGAAGCTCAGCACCTCGATCTCGCCCTTGTGATGCACTTCCGTACTCTCCCCATCGATGCCGTCGATCTGGAGAAAGGTCGGTCCGGCGGCGAGCGCCGTAGCCGTGCCGAACAACCCGAGCGCCAGAACGACCGCCCCTGAACGAACGCCGATCTTCATGAGCCCCTCCCCGGTCCGCAAGCGACCGGACGCGACTCGCGACCGGGAAACGCTGCGACCACCGACAGCGCGAGATCGACCCTGTACGCGAGACTGCGTTCTGCCTCGAGAAGTGCACAATGGGGGGGCGGTATTCCCGCCGGACACGGCCGGCGGGAACGGCACGGGTGGGCGGCGAACCGGGAGCGCGAACGCAATCGCGCGGGCGGTTCGGGGCCCGTCGGTCGTAGCGAGCTTGGCCGTTCTCCGGCTCTTCTCAAACGAAAACGGGCGGGGTCGACATCACTCCGCCCGCCCACTTCGACTCCGCGAGGTTCTGCTGTCGCTGCACGCAACCGGTCAGCGCATTCGGCCACTCCTTCTGGAGTTGGCACACGCTGCCGTTGCTCAGTATCACCGGCCCGCTGAAGAGCCAGGCGAACTTGTCGCCGCTCTCGGAGACCTTGCGGTCGTACAAGGCGCCTCCGCGCCGTTTTGTGATCGTTTCCTCGAGCTTGGAGTCGAGAGAGACCTGACGGCGTTTACCGGCCGTGCGAGGCTGGTTGCAGGAGGCGCTGCCCGCGAATGGAATTCCATCGGGCAGCGAGAGACTCGCGAAGCCGGCCCGTCCCGGAGACCTGGGCCGGCTTCTGGGTGATGGGTCGGACACGCGAGCCCGGTGATCGTCCGGGCCCGCGTTCCCGCCGTGCCGCTTAGGGTGCCCTCTCGACGTACTGAACCTCGGTGACGGCCGAGTTGTTGGTGCTGTCCGAGTCCTCGCTCGCGGTGAAGAACCCGCAACTTGGGTAGTTTCGATTCAGCCTGAACACCAGCTGCTTCTCCGCCATGCGCTCGCCGGGCGCCAACACGACCTTGACGGCAGGCGCGGCCCAGCGGACGAAACCGGGGATGGTGATGGAAACGTTGTGCGCCACGCACTGACCTGCCTTGACCTTGGCGCCGATGCTCTGGTGGCCCGGGAAGATGAGGCTCGCTTCCTGCGCGTAGGTCTTCGGCGGGTGCCTGGTGTAGACCATGGTCTCGCTGTCGACCGGGGCTGCCGGCGGCACCACGTAGTCCCGATTACCCTTATTGCACACGCTGCCGTGCATCGTCAGGGTGCCAACCCCGCCAGCGGCGGTCTTGGCGATCACGAGCTTGACGGCGAGATCCGGTCGGAAAAGATTCGGGTTGACTTGGATCGGCGTCTTGACGACCAGCGGCGGCGCGCCGCCCGGCGCGGCGCCGTCGCCGGCCCACACCGGCGCTCCCGTCGCCGCGATCGCGATGACGGCGAACCCGAGGCCGCGGGCCATGGCCACTCTCCCCTTCGGCATACCCATTCTCATCCTCCATTCGGTTGTCACGTGCTCATGCGTTGCGTCCCGGCGCCCCGGCACGATCTCACACCCATCCGGTCTGCCGGCGACGGTACGCAGAGTGCGAGATGGGATGGAATGCCGGGTCAATTGAGATCAGCATAGGGCCGCAAGGAGAGAATCGTCAAGGCTCCCGACCCGCAAAGAGAATTTTGTGTGCCCTTTCGCAATGTGGACCATGAAACGGGTGGTCGGGGGACGGTCAACACCCTCGTAGGGAGTGCGTTGATCGGCGCCCTGGGTGGCAAGGCCCCGGAGGGTCATCGTGGTCGGAATAGCTGGCAGGATGGGTGCAGGCACGCATTTACGGCATACGAGCAGCGCCGGCTCTTGCGGCTGGAATCCTTTCCGAAACCCGTATCGATCGGGCCCACCCCGAGAGCTTCGTCCACCGTGCCGGACTTGGTATCTCTTGCGGCGCAGAGTCGGGGCGGAAGATGTCCGAAGGATGCGGCCGCGCGCGGCGTCCCGTTCCGCGGTTGGCGGCAGGGTATTGCCAGCCCGGGCGCCGAAGGGGATCTCGTCGTGCCGCCGAAGCAATCGCCCGCGGCGCCGAACCCCTTCGCCGCAGTCGTCCCGGTCGCCCGCGCCGGCACGGGCCACGGTCGTGAATTGATCTCGCCTAGGCGACGTGCGTAGGTGGAGCCTCCGGCTCGCCGGTCCGGGCGAACGCGCCCGCGCCGAGCTTCCTGGCGTATTCGCCGACGTCAGCCGGCCACGTTGCGACCACCTCGTCGAACCTGGCGCGGTCTGCGGCGAAGAGCGCGCGAATCGCCTCCTCGAAGTCGGTGAGGTTGCCGGCAAGGGCGGACATGAGCCGGTACGCCGCTTCCTGAGCGCGCCGGGTGCGATCCCTGGCGCCGTTCGCCTTGCGCGCCTGTTCGACGAGCTTGCGCAGCGCCACCGAGGCCCCCCCGGGTTGCCCGGCGAGCCACTCCCAGTGACGCGGCAACAGCGTCACCTCGCGCGCGACCACGCCGAGCCGCGGCCGGCCGGGGCCGCGCGGCACTGCGACGAGTGGCTCCTCTTCCGCTGCCGTGTCCCTCCCGGCGCGAAGACTGCGTGTGAGGCGCTCGACGGCCTCGGCGGCGGTGACGCTGTAATCGAGGTCGATCTGCTCGCCGGTGGCGTCCTCGAACACCAGGACCGGGGCGCCGTCGTCGCGGTCGAAGGCCTCCTTGGCGGCGTGCGCGACCTCGGGGAGCGTGCCCGAGGCGATGCGCCGCACGCCGGCAAAGGCGGTGAATCTGACCCGTTCGCTGGAATCCATCGTCATCCTCCCGGTCGCAGAAGGCCCACACGCGACGCGAGGCTGTATTTGACCCGGGTGAAATGGAAATGTCAATATCACCCGGATGAAACCAATGGGGAGGCACCCATTTTGGGACGACGGTTCCGGCCGGAGCGGCGGGAGGACGGGGTCCGGCCGCGCCAGCTGGCCCATGGCTAGCGGCGCCGTTCGAGGGTCGCGCTGACGCTGGCCGTCACCAGTCGCATCGAGGACCGCAGCCTGAGGCCGTGACCTGAAGGGTGTGGGGTGAGGGGATGGCGGCCCCATTCCAGGCCGGCGAAAAGGTGAGTGGGGCCGATTGCGGTGGCGAACCGGGCGGCCGGACACGGCCGAACCGGTTGCGGGCGCGGCGCCCGTCGAGCGCAGCTCAGGGTTTCGCGGGGGTGCCGTTCGCGATGACCTTCTTCACCTCGACGAAGACGCTGTTGGGAATCGGAACCGAAAGGTCGTACTGCGCGATCTTCCAGCTCGTGCCGTCGTAGACGAGCACGCCGCTGCCACGGCTTGGCCCGAGGTTGGGGGTCGCCAGGTCTTCGTCGAACCAGGCGACCGAGCCGTCCCTGGAGACGCTCACGGCGCGACGGACCGACCGGAACGTCCATGCCTTGCCCTTGGCAAAGTAGGGGTGCGCATAGGCACGGAACTGCGCCTTGGTCCACCGCTCGGCCGGGTCCGTCCCCAGGAAGACGGCGTCCTCGGTCATGTGCCCGAAGTAGCGGCCCTCGTCGGCCGCCGCCGCCGCGGCGTGCCAATCGTCGATGACGGCGGCGACCGCGTTCTCCTTCGACCGCGCCTCGGTCCCTCCACGCGACGCGAGCACGGCGGCCGCGCCAAGAAGCGCGACGGCAGCGACTGCGAACACCCATTTCGTCATCGAAGCCTCCGAACCGGGGATGGGGACCTCCTCCCTCGCCCCAGCACATTCTACCGGCCGGCAAGGGAAGCGTTCGCCTTCGCCTCCGTGCGCACGCGGTTGCGGCCGGCCGCCCAGCCTCGTCGAGACGGCCGCTCGTCCCCGAGACGATGCCATCCGAACCACGCCGGCGAATGTGGGTGTGGTGCCGATCGGTGCCCATCCGGGCTTGGAAGGGATGCCGTGGGACGGTTGCGCGCGCCAGGGTTGCGGACGCCTGCGCCGGACTGCGGCCTCGCCCGGAACGCGCCAGACTCGCGCGAGCTAGGATACGGACCCCAGGGAGGCTGCGCCATGATCGACCAGACGCTAACGATGATCCCCGGACCCACCCCGGTCCACCCTCGCATCCTCGGAGCGCTTGCCCGGCCGACGGTGTCACACGTGGCGCCCGAGTTCGTGGAGGCGTTCCGCGCCGCAATCGCTGACTTCCGGTGGCTTTGCCAGAGCCGGGAGGGCCAGCCGTTCATCGTCGCCGGCGGGGGAACGCTCGCCCTGGAGATGGGGCTCGTCAACGTCGTCGAACCCGGCGAGAGGATCCTCGTGATCTCCCAGGGCTACTTCGGTGACCGCTACGCCGAGTTGGCGGGGGCGTTCGGCATCCAGTCCGACGTCGTGCGCTCGGAGTGGGGACAAGCCGTCGCCCCCGAGGAGGTCGCGGCGCGGCTCGCCGCCGGCGAATACGCCGCCGTCACCATCACCCACGTGGACACATCCACCGGCACCGCCGCGCCGGCGGCGTCGTACTGCGAGCTGTTTCGGGGCCGCAAGGAACTCGTGATCCTGGACGGCGTCTGCGCCACCGGCGGCATCGACGAGCCGTGCGACACGTGGGGGATCGACGTGCTGGTCACGGCGCCGCAGAAGGCGATCGGCGCCCCTCCGGGGTTGGCCCTGTGCCTGTTCTCGCCGCGGGCGATGGCGCGCCGCCGCGAGCGGACGTCGCTCCCCGCCTACTACGCGGATGCCCTGCGCTGGCTGCCGGTGATGGAAGATCCGGGGCGTTATTACTCGACGCCGTGCGTCAACGAGATCCTCGCGTTCGCCGAGGCGTTGCGCATGGTGCGGGCCGAGGGCATGGGCGCCCGCTTTCTCCGGCACGCGGGGCTGGCCGGCGCGTTCCGCGCCGGCCTCGAAGCGATCGGCCTTGCGCTGTTCACCGCACCCGACTGCCGTGCCGATACGCTCTCCGTGGTGTTGCTTCCTCCCGGCGTCGAGGACGCCCCATTCCGGAGGGCGATGGCGGCTCGCGGCGTCGTGGTGGCCGGTGGACTGGGCCCGGTCGCGGGGAAGGCGTTCCGACTCGGTCACATGGGCAACATCGGACCGGAAGAAGTGGTCGCGACGCTCGTCGCGCTCGAGGGCAGCCTGCAATCGCTCGGGTTCGCGGTCGTGCCGGGCACCGCCGTCGCAGCGGCCGCGTGCACCCTCGCCGACAGCCAGCCGATCGGGGCGAAGACACCGGCGTAGCGACGCCCGCGAAGACGACGGACCGTGCGGAAGGACGCAAACCTCGCGGTCTCAACTGGAGGAGCAGTGTGATCCGGCCGCCGCCGCCTCCCTTCCGTCTCGGCCCGAGGCGGGCGATCGGGTGGGGGAGGGGCGCAACGTCGCCGGGGACCTTCGCGTCCCGCTTCTGGTTCGGAGGCGTTGCCCTCTGCCGGAATGAGGGCTGCTCGATGCGGCGGGCGACCACCAGATGCGGGTCGAATCGGGCTCCGCCGGGGGGGTGGCAGCGGTCCAGGACCTGGAGGTACCTATCCCGCCTTGCGTGGCGTGGTGACCCTCCGGGGGCCTCGAGTGCTGCCGGTGGTTCGCTTCCACGGCTGCCGCTGGGTCCGAGGTGGCGGCGGCGTGCGCTGCGAAGGCGTCTCCTCCGGCGGCGTGGCGGGCTCGGCCGCGCTTGCCTGTTGCTCCCGCAACGCGCGATCCGCCTCCTCGTCCTTGACGAGACAGCAAAGCTTGTATTTCTTCCCGGAGCCGCAATGGCACGGCTCGTTCCGACCCGGGCGCCCTTCACCTATGTCAGCCATCGCTCGCCCCTCTCGGGAGCCACATTATCACGATGCCGTCGGCTGAACGCCCTGGGCCCCGGGCGACGCGCCAGTCCCAGGGGGATCGAGCAAACCGCGGCTCGGCGGGTGGTCCTGCAGGGGCGTGCCGCACCCTCCGTCGGCGAGCCGGCGCCACCCGGCTGCTCACGGAACTGCTGCCCATCCAACCATCCTGCCGGGTTTCTGCGATACTACGCGGCATGGGACTGCTGCGGCCGAGACAGGAGCGCAACGCGGGGTGGCTGGACGCGCGCATCGCCACGGTGGTGACGTGCCCGTACAACGGACACCAGGTGGGCTGGTGCAGGGGACTGTGCGTGCCGATGGCCGGGGTCGGCTACTGCGGGCGACCGGCGGCGCACGCGATGATGGGGCGCACGCAGCTTGCCATCGCCGCGCAGCTCGCACGCTAGCTCGCTGCCACCGAGTAGCCCCACGATCGACTCGGCTTTGGCCGGAGCGCCCGCGGTTCGGCCCTATCGAGAGATCGACGAAGGGCGGCCGCAGATACTGTGGAGCCCTGAACCGGCGAACAGGCATTGCACCCATCTGGAAGGAGGCAGAGGTGCGCGCCTGGCGCCCGTCACCGAGTCAAGGTCAGGGTTGGTGAGGCGGGTGTGCCCGCTGCGGATCCGATCAGGGCCGCGCCCTGGGCGCCGCGAACGCGCCGTCGCTACTTCGACGGGGCCGGGCCGGCAGGCGGCGCCGGTGGAGGCATCGCGAACTTGGCGTCGTCGATCGGCACGTTCTGCAGCGTGCTGTCCACCTGGATCGTGAAGCGGCCGCCGGGCCGCGCCAGCGTCCAGCGGAACGGCACCTCGACGCCGTCGACGTCTCGATAGTCGGCGTAGTCGATCTGCGTCGGGTTGTAGCCCAGCGCCGTGTCGGCGTAGCGCATCTCGCGCAGCAGCAGCCCGGTCTGGGTGTCGAAGTAGAGCTCGAGCGGCGGCTGGCCCTCGTTGCGGGCGACCAGGAGGACGGCGTCGCGATCGCCGATCTTGCCGGATGGCCGCACGGAAAACGCCGTGAAGAGCTGCTTGACGTGGAGCGGGAAGTATAAATCGGCGTCCAGCTTCGCCGCCTGCGACTCGGCGGCGCTCATCGGGTGCGGGCCCTCGCGGCCGGTGAGCCAGCCGCGGCTGCCGTCGTATGCGGTGATCATCTCGCCACGCGGCGTCTGCAACACGGAGAGCCGCTTGTCCGGCGCTTTTTCGAACACCTCGATCGGCAGATCCCGTCCGCCGAAGCCGAGCAGCTGACCCTTCTGGACGCGACTGGTGACCTTTTTGAGCGCCTCCGCGCCGACCGCCTGCGCGTACTTCTCGAGAAGCTGATCGACGGACGGCAGCGCCGGTGCCACGGCGGCGGCGCCCTCGAGCGCCGGCTTGGGCGCCTCGGCGGCGATCGCCGGGATCGACTCCGGCTTCGGCGAGCCACGGTGGCACGAGTAGCAGGTGACGTCGCGGTCGCCGTCGAAGTTGTCCTTGTTGATCGCGGTCATCATCTGGATCATCTGGCGCGCCGTCTTCTTCGCCTTGCGGTCGTCCTTGTCGAACGCGCCCTGGACATGGCAGAACTTGCACTCGACGCCGAGTGAGGCCGCCATGAACTGCATCGTCGGCACCAGCTGATCCGCTGGGATCTCCTTGAGCACGCGGATGTTCTTGAACGCTTCGCCGGCCGTCTTCGGCGTTGCGGTGGGCGTCGCCCCCTGCCCGGCGGGGGCCTGCGGCGCCTGAGCGTCTGCGATCAGGACCGTTCCGGCGAGGACCGCCGCGGCCAGCGCCACACCGAGCACCGTCCCACTGATTCTCCCGTTCATCTCGCACCCTCCGCTGAAACGGCAGGCGCACAGCATAACAAACACGACCTGGTCGCACTCCAGTGTCGGCAGGTTCCCGGTCGGAGGCGACATTTTCCGGAGCGCAAACATGGGCCGGGGCGCACGGTTCAGCTGGTTAGGCGAGCGGCGTTTCGTGCGTCCTCGGTGCCGACTCCGGCGTCAAGTACCTGAGCACGGACGTGTACCGGACGGGGTGAGTCACCCCTCTCGGGACGCCGTTCGCGACGGTCAGCGCGACGTGAAGTCGACGGCTGTCCCGGCGGCCAGCTTGTGGATCCGGATGACCTGATAGCCCGCGGGCTGCCTCCAGGAAACGGCGAAGGTGAACTCCACCGGATCTCCGGGCGCGATCCCCGCGAGCGAGACGCCGTCGGCCACCGGGAACGGCATCGTCATCGACATCATCCCGACAACCTTGCCGTGCTCGTCGCGGAATTCGGGGATCGGGGCGTGGTGGATGTAAAGGCCGCGGTCCGGACCTTCGGCCAGGGGCAACCTCTCCACGACGCCGCGCACCGTGTAGACGTCGGAAACGGATGGGGGCTGTTTCCGGCCGCAGCCCCCGAACGCCGCCGCGACCGCGACGGCCAGCACGCCGACACCCGCCACGCAAGTGAACCGCTGGATCATCGTGTCGCCCTCCCGCCTTGCAGCGGACGGTAGACGGTGGCCGTGCCGGGGTCAAGCCGAGCCGCCTTGGGCGCCGCACATCACCACAAGTTTGCTGAGCGCGGACGTGGCGCCAATCGGGGAGCTGTCACTCCTTGCCTCCCTTCCAGCGCCGCAGGCGCGCGACCTCGTCGGAGAGCTGGCCCCACCGCCGCTCGGACCTCCGACGCAGACTCGCGTCGTGGCGCCGCTCGTACGCCTGGGCTTCGCGTGCGAGCGTGCGGTAGTGCTCCAGACGTCCGGCGGGGAGCGTCCCCGACTCGACGGCTTCCGTGACGGCACAGCCCGGTTCGGTGTCGTGCCGGCAATCGCGGAAACGGCATCGCGCAGAGAGCGCGGCAATATCGCTGAACGCGGCGTCGAGGCCCTCCTCGTCCACGAGCTGCAGCTCGCGCATCCCCGGGGTGTCGAGCAGCAAGCCGCCGCCGGGTAGAACGACGAGCTGGCGGTGGGTCGTGACGTGGCACCCCCGGCCGTCGCGCGCGCGGACCTCTCCCGTCGGCATCCGTTCCTCTCCGAGCAACGCGTTGACGAGGGTCGACTTGCCGGCGCCGGACGAGCCGACGAGGGCGACCGTCATACCGGTGTGGATGACCCCGCGCACCGCCTCGATGCCGCCGGAGAGGAGGGCGCTCGTGAGGTGGACCGGCACGCCGGGACAGTGGCCGGCAACCTCCGCGGCGCGTGCCGCGGGTTCGGCGCAGACGTCGGCTTTGTTGAGAACCACGGCCGGCTGGGCGCCGCTCGCCCAGATGCGGGCGACGTAGCGCTCGATCCTGCGAACGTTGAAATCCGAGTCGAGACCGGAGACGGCGAACACCACGTCGACGTTGGCCGCGATGACCTGGACGCGCGCCTGCCGGCCCGCGGCGCCGCGCGTGAAGACCGTGCGCCTCGCCAGGACGCGGTCGATGACGGCGGTGCGGTCGGGGCTCGGCGGATCGTCGAGGACCACCCAATCCCCGACGCCGGCCGGACCGGCCTCCTCCAACTCGCGGCGGAGTCGTCCGGCGAGTCGTGCCGGGCCTGATCCGGTCGCGGACCAGACCTCGTAGGCGCCACGGTGATCCGCGGCGATCCGGGCAGGGGTGGTGGGGCGACCCGGCAAACACTGAAGCTGGCGTTCAAAAAACGGGGTGAAGCCCAGAGCCGATAGCTCGTACACGGTGAGATCCTCCAAGTGAGTGGCCCGAGAGCGGGCACACCCACGAGCGGCTCGCCGAGGAAGCCGGCGAGGCGCGCGGGCACGAATCTGCGTTTGAGGTGACGGGGAGCGCCGCGGCCGTCAACGCCTACGGCGCGCTCGAAAACTCACGCAAGATCCGCATGGAGAACTGTGGCGATCATGGACCCTCTCGTGGGGCCGTTGCCCCGTGTACGCCGGGACGATACCACCGATTTGCATCGCGTGGGGCCGGGTGGGGCGCCGGCGGGGGCCCGGCGCCGCGAGGTCCGAGTCCGGCTGCCGCTGGATATCCACTCCGTCCAACTTGGCCCACCCGGCGGTGGGCTTGGTGATCGTGGCGAGGATTCGCGTCGGCGTCGACTTGCCGGCGCCGTTGGGACCGAGCAGGCCGAGAATCCCGGGGGAGATTTCGGCGGAAAAGCCGTCGAGCCCCAGCTTGCCGCCGCGGTACCGCTTGAAAGGTTCCTCGATGGAAAGCCGCATGTCCCGTGTCCTCGCAACTCTTCTACGCATGCCCGACGTCTACGGTTCACACGGCGTCGTCGATGGGATCCGGTCGCAAGGGATGCACATCGCAGGTATCGGGAATCACCATCTGACGATCTCGATCGGAGCATTGCTGCGAAGCGCGTACCCAGCAGAGTCGTGCCGCAAGGCGAACAAAGGAGGCGTGGACCTCACTTGAGCGTGAACGAGATCGTGACCACCAGGTCGGTGTCGATCGGTGCGCCCTGGCAGCGCGCGGGCTCGTAGCGCCACTGCTTGACGGCGTCGATCGCGGCGTTGACCAGGAGCGTCCGGTGTCCGTCGGTTGATCCGGGCGGATAGACGAGCCGCACGTGGGTGGCTTCGCCGTCCGCGGCGATCGTCGCGGACAGGACGATCAACCCGTGGGCGCGGGCGTCGCGCGCCTCCTTCGGGTAGACGGGTTGCGTCCTCTTGACGAGCTTCGGAGGCGAAATCTCGTCGGGGCAGTACGGTCGATCCACCGCGTTCGCCGGCGGCGCGAGTTCCGAATCGGCAATCGGCTTGTTCGTGCCTCGCTCGAGCGTCATCTCCAGGGCGAGCGCGCCCTCGATGTAGATCCGGCAGATGCCGGGAACGGCTCCGGCGCCGCGGAGCTGCTTCCAGTCGGCGTAGCTGCGGCGCACGAAGCCGATGTCGGACAGCCAAAGGTCAAGGGTTGGCGGGCTCAGAAAGACAACCCAGTTGCCCCATTCCGGGCTCCGGCGAGCTTGGACCTCCACGAACTCCTTGCCGTCAACGCGCTGGGTGGTGGCTTCGAGCGCGTACCCTTCCTCCGGCGTCAACTGGGCTTCGAAGGCGAAGAGGTTCGACACGAGCCACCAGGCCTCGAGGGCGTCGTCCCCGGGGGTCCGCCAGCCCTTGCCCGAGACCACACCGCGGGCCGAGATTCGATCGCCGATCGTGATCTCCTCCCGGTCGTTGTCGCGGTTGCGCTGGCGCCAGACGTACGTGCCCGCGGTGCCGTCGGGGAAGCTCAGGGCGTAGCGCAGCGTGACCGGGCCTGCGCGCCGGGTGTCCACGACGCGCGCCCTGGCCTGGTGCAGCAGCTCGATCGGCGACTCCTGGGGCGGCGTCGCCGCGAACCCAACGCCGCACGCCAGCAGGAACGCCACGGGCACAACAGGAACCCTTGTCGGCATTCTCATCTTGTCGTCAGTCTAATGTACGCGAGTCGGCGCCGCCGTGTCGCGGGCCCTGTTCGTGCGTCCTCAGGGTTAAGATACCGCGGTCCGCATGCCGACACTCGCCCGCAAACTCCGCGTCTTCGACTACTTCGCTCTCGGCTTCGGCAGCATGATCGGCGCCGGGTGGCTGGTGGTAATGGACGACTGGCTGGGGCGCGGCGGCCCCGTGGGCGCGATGACGGCGTTTGCCATCGGAGGACTGCTGCTGCTGCCGATCGGCTACGTCTACGGCCGGCTCGTGATCGCCATCCCCGAGGCGGGGAGCGAGATCGCGTACACCGCGCGGGTGTTTCCGCGAACGGTGAGCTTCGGCACAGGCTGGATGATGACGCTGGCCTACCTGATCGTCTGCCCGTGGGAGGCGATCGCCATCGGACGGCTCGCGGGCTACGTGTTGCCCGCGATGAACTCGCATCCCCTGTACGCGGTCGCGGGTCAGACGGTGTACCTGCCGCACCTGGTGCTCGGCCTCGCGCTGACCGCGTTCCTGACCCTGGTGAACGTTCGCGGGGTGCGGCTCTCCGCAAGCGTGCAGTCGTGGGCGACGGCCGCGGTGCTCGTGCTGTTCGCAATCTTCGGCGGGTTCGGCGCCGCGCGCGGGTCGTTTGCCAACTTCTCCCCGCCGTTCGCCGCCGGTGGGGCGCTGGTATCCGTCCTGCTGGTGCTGCAGATCGTGCCGTACTTCATGACCGGCTTCGAGTCGATCCCCAAGTGCGTCGAGGAGGCGACCCCGGGGGCGGGGGAGAAGAGCCTGTTCCGCGCCATACTGATCGCGCTGGGCGTGGGGACGCTGTTCTACGTTTCGGTGATCGCCGTGGTGGCGTTCGTCTCGCCGTGGCAGGCGCTTCTGGGAGAGAAGTTCTCGACCGCGGTGGCGTTCGAGCGCGCGTTCCGCTCGCGGTGGATCGTCGACGTCATCCTCGCGACGGCGGTGATCTCGCTGCTCAAGGTGTTCAACGGGAACTTCATCGCCGCCAGCCGGCTGATCTTCGCGATGGGGCGCAGCGGGTTGATCGATGCGCGCGCCGGACGGGTGCACGCCGACTACCGGACGCCGTCTGGGGCGGTGCTGTTCGTCGGGGTGGCGACGGCGGCCGCGGTGTTCCTCGGCGGCTCGGTGCTGGTGCCGATCGCCGAGGTGGGATCATTGGCCGCGGTGATCGGATGGCTGGCGAGCTGCGCCTCGTACTTCGTCCTCGGCGAGAACGCGAGACGGCGCGCGGTCGCCGCGATCGGGGTGTTGGTGACGCTCGCGCTGCTGGTGCTCAAGCTCCTGCCGATCGTGCCCGGGCACTTCACTCGATGGGAGTGGGCCGCGCTGGCAGGGTGGGTGGCGCTGGGCCTGGCGCTGCGGTTGTCGGCCGGAGCGAAACAGGCTGACGGATAGGGACTTCTCAGGACGGTCCGCCGTCCGGCCGGGCGCCACGGCGATGGCGGGGTATCGTTCGTGCTCGGCAGCGCTTTTCGGACACACCAGCAGTGGCGAGATGGCGATACCTTCCACCGATGGGACGATGCGGAGTGTCATGACCTCCTCCTCGGCTGGCTCGACGCCGATCAACCGAGGGTGAAGGATCGAGCAAACCGGGCCGATCCCTATCCTCGCGTGAGATGGCGCCGGAGGCGGTGCGACGTGGCCGGTTCCACGGGCGGAAGCTTCACGCGCCACGCGCCCCGTCCGTGCGTGAAGGCGAAGAGATAGCGCGACCCGTCGTCGCCCGTCGCCAGGGTCAGGTACTCGGTCACGACCGTCGCAAAGCCGGTGCTCTCGACCGCCCAGTTCTCGCCGCCGTCCTCGGAGACGAAGACGCCGATATCGGTCGCCAGGAAGAGCCGCGTGCTCCGGTCGGGATCCACCAGCACGCAATGCACGGGCACATCCGGAATCGGCGAAGCACCCCGATCGCCCAGGCTCTCGAAGGTCTGGCCGCCATCGCGGCTGCGATAGAGGTGCGCGCCTCCGAAACCGCCATACGTGGCGTAAACGACGTCGGCGCCGGCCGGATCGAAGCCGACCCAGGTCACGAAGCCCGACCGGGGCTGGCTCCAGTTCCAAACGGTCGCAGCGTTGCTCGACGACGCCGCATCGGAGTAGAGGATCTTGCCCGAGTTGGTTCCGACGATCACGCGCTCGCTGCGCCCAGGTGCAACGGCGACGGCGCTGGCCTGGCTCGATCCATCGAACATCGCGCTGGCCGCGACCCATGACGTCGCGCCATCGAGCGAGCGCCACAACCGCCGCCCTCCGGTCCAGAGCCTCTGAGAATCGTTGGGATCCATGGCGAACGGCGACACGAAGAGAAAGGCTTCGCTGTCGGGGATCCCTGCACGGCTCGACACGAAGGTCCGGCCGCCGTCGGTCGACTTCTGCAGGTCGAAGAACTGCGACTGCACGTACACCACCGCCGGGTTCGTTGGGTCGATCGCCGCGTAGCCGCCATCGCCCCCGGAGATCAGGATCCAGCCCTCCGGCCCCTGCTCGTCGCTGCCCAGGATGGTGCCATTGTCTTGTGTCCCTCCGAGGAACTTCGTGGCACCCGGGAAGACCGCGCCGTGGTAGAACTGAGTCACTCCGAGGGCGTGGTTGAGACTCGTGAAGTTGACCTGCGACCGTGTGGGATCGCAGATGTCGCGGGCGACGAGCGCGACGCTCGATCGCGCGTGGTCGGTGCGGTACACGCCGCCGTCGGAGGCTGTGTACATGGTCTGGTTGGCTACGCCGTCGTACCTCGGGTCGAAGACGATGTTGTGCTGGTCGGCGTGGACGAATGAGGGCTGCCGTGAGCCGGCCCACCAGTAGGAGGCGACGCCCCAGTTGCGTCCGCCATCGTTCGATCGGCAGAGGTCGACGCCGGCCGCCCACACGATGTTTGGATCCCGGGGATCCACGGCGATGACGTTGCAGTACCAGCCCATGTTGACGTACACGTCCTGCACGTCCCAGCGGCAACGCACGTAGTTGGCCGCGATCGCGTTGGTGAGGAGCAGATTGTTGAGCGGGTTGCTGTTCGTGTTGCGCACCTGGGCCGACCACGTGCCCGGCGCGCCTTCGGACGAGGACCGGAAGACGGCGAACAACCCCTGATCGTAGGGGTTGGTGGTCGACGGGACGTTGCTGGCGGCGAGCGCGTAGACGACCCGCTGGTCGGAAGGGGCAATGGCGAGGCTGGTCCGGCCCATCCCGGGTTCTGCCAGGACTGATTCCCACGCCTGAGTCCCCTCGGCCGCCCGGCACCGGTAGACGGTAGCCTGATCCAGCGTTCCGCACGCGGCGAAGACGAAGTCTCCGGACGTGTCTGACCGGATGGCGAGGTCGAGGCAACCACCCTTGACGGTCGTCGCTAGGACCCTCGTCCACGATGCCCCCTCGTCGATCGATCGCCACACGCCCGTGCGGGTTGCGGCGTAGATGCGCCTGGGGTCGACCCGCGAGATCACGAGATCGTTGACCCAGTAGAAGTCCTCCGTTTCGGTGCTCGGCAGCGGCGACCAGGTGGCGCCGGCATCGGTCGTCACATAGACGCCCTCTCCACGCAGGGGGAGGCCGGTCCCCCGCACCTCCTCGCGAAAATACCCCTCGCCGGTTCCGCCATAGAGCACGTTCGGGTTCGTGGGGTTCATCACGAGCGAATTGAACGTGATGTTGGCCAGTTGGTCGGTCGCCGTCGCCCACGTTCCGCCCCCATCGGCGGTCTTCCAGACGCCCCCGGAGACCCCGGACACGTACATGACGTCCGGGTTCGTCGGGTCGATGACGAATCCCCGCAACCGCCCGCCGATGTTGCCGGGGCCCAGCGACTCCCACGCCGGCAGCTTCGTCATCGCCTCGCCGGTGATGGACTGAGCCCTGGCGAGGGGTTGCGTCGTGAGGTCGAGGGCGAGGGAGTGCCGGGGCATGCGGAGTCGTTGCTGCTCCGCCAGCTCATAGGCGTGCATCGGTTTGATCGACGGGTCGAGCGGTTGGCGTTTGGCCCGGTAGTACATTTCGGCTTCATCCGGCTGGTCGAAACGCTCCGCGAGGATCTCGCTCGCCGGTTTGAGGGTCGCGGGCCTGACACCGCGGTGTGCAAGTTCGCCCCGGCATCCACCCACAACGATCCCGGTCAGAACCGCGGTGCCGATCCAAAGCACCGCAGCCGGCGATCGCCGCGAAACGCTGCGGGAGGCCGTTCCGGCCGGCCGCGGAGTCTGCGCTCGCATGCCGAGCGCGGTACGCCGCCGTCGTCGCCTCGGGGCGGCGGACAGGAGAGGTGCCGGGCGGCGCGGTCTCGTGCGTTGCATACCCATTCCAGGAGCCCCCTCACGGCCGTGACGGGTCCCCGTGATCACATCGGTGAACGCCTGTCGTGTGTACGCAACGGCCGGCCCGATGGTTTTCCGCCAGTTCCTGGGCCGCGGGGACGTCCGCGCCGCTCCCTGCGGCCGGCGCGCACCCGGCCGGTGCACCGTCAGGGGATCAAGCGGTCGAACGCCTCCCTGGTGATCTCCGCCTTCGCGTCGCCGGTGTGGGCGATGCCGGCCGGTTCGAAGAGTACGGGCTTGACCCGCCCGAGTGGCACGACCCGGTGCTCGACCCCGCGCCCGCCGATGAAGAACTCGCCAGGGTGCAGGGTGGTCACCCCCCCGCGCTCGTGGACTTCGAGCCCCCCGGCCAGCACCCAGAACATCTCGCCCTCGGGACGTTCTTGGCGGGGTTGCGGACCGGGCGCCGACGTTTCCTCGGGCCAAGGACGTTGTGTGACACGCGACCTCACGCCGCTCCGGCGCGTCGGCCCGCCCGGCGCCGCTCCCCGACAGGCGGTCGAGAGCTCTGTTGACACGCTCCGGGTCGCCGCTATCCTGGACCGGATGTCTTCGGGTTCCCCTTCTCTCGGTTCGCTGGTGAAGCCGCTCGCTCCGTCGCCGGCGGGTCCGGCTCCCGAACGGAATCGCGCACCGGCGTGAACACCGGGGACCGGATCGGGCGCTTCGAGGTTCTCGGCGAAATCGGAGCCGGCGGCATGGGGCGCCTCTGGCGCGCCCGCGACCCGAAGCTCGGGCGCGACGTCGCGATCAAGCTCGTCGCCGAGCGCTTCTCCGACAGCCTCGAGCACCGGCTGCGTTTCGAGCAGGAGGCGCGCGCGGCCTCCGCCCTCAACCACCCGAACATCATTACGATCTACGACGTCGGCGAGCACGACGGTTTTCCGTACATCGCGATGGAGCTGGTGGAAGGGCTGGACCTCCGGGCCTTCGTCGCCGAGCGGCCCCGGTCGATGCGGCGTCTCGTCGAGGTCGCCGCCCAGATCGCCGACGGGCTCGCCGCCGCTCACGAACAGGGGATCGTCCACCGCGACCTGAAGCCCGAGAACGTCATGGTGACCCGTCGCGGGTTCGTGAAGATCCTCGATTTCGGTCTCGCCAAGTTGATGCCGTCTCCGATCGCCTTCGACGAGAAGACCGCCGAGTACCAGCTGGCCACGCAGGCGGGGTTGGTCGTCGGCACGATCGGCTACATGTCGCCGGAGCAAGCGAGGGGACTGCCTGTCGACAACCGCTCCGACCAGTTTTCGTTCGGCACGATGATGTTCGAGATGCTGGCCGGCCACCGGCCGTTCGCCGGCGCCACGACCCTCGACGCCCTGAGCGCGATCCTCCATCAGCAACCGGAGGATCTCACGCAGTTGGACCCGCGCATCCCCGGGGCGCTCGGTGACATTGTCCAGCGCTGTCTTGCCAAGGCGCCCGAGGACAGGTTCGCGTCCACCCGCGAGCTCGCGCAGGCGCTCGCGCTGATCCGCGACACGATGACCGAAGCGGGAACCGGGGTGACGTCGGTGACCCGGTCGATGCCGCGCGCCGGGCGGACCCGCGCGCTCGTGCTGTCCGCCGCGGCGCTCACCGTGCTGGCGATCGCCGGGTTCTGGTTCGTTCGCAGCCGGCCAGGCGGCTTCGCCACGAGCGGCGCGGCGCGAAGGGTGGCGGTGCTGCCCTTCCGCGACCTGACCGGCACGCCGAAGGGGACCCTCATCGGCGAGGGCTTCGCGGACACCGTGAGCGCCCGTCTCGGCTCGGACCGCGGTGTCGCGGTGCTTCCGGCGGCCGCGATCGACGAGAGGACCGACGATCTCGATGCTCTGGTCCGGCGCACCGGCGTCCAGGCCATCGTGCGCGGCTCGCTCCAGTTCGAGGGGGGCCGGGTTCGAGCCACGTTCGCGGTGCTCAAGCCCGACGGCGTACAACTCGCGGCGGGCAGCGTCGAGGGTTTGACGTCGGCTCTGCTCGACCTCGAGGACGAGGTGGCACGACGCGCGGCTGCTGCGCTCGGCCTCGCGCCGATGGCCAGCCCCACGCGTGCCGCGAAGTCCGAGATGGCGGCTGACCGTTTCCTCGAGGCGCTCGGGTACCTCCGGCGCTACGAAGACGAAGCGTCGGTTGACGCGGCCATCAAGATCCTGGGGGAGCTCGGCGGCTCGGCCCGGGTCCAGGCCGCGCTGGCGCGCGCCTACCTCGCCAAGCGCTCCCTCACGGGGGACCGCGTCTGGGCCGAGCGCGCCATCGAAGCCAGCCGCCGGGCCACCGAACTCGACCCGACGCTCGGGTCCGTGCGCGAGACCAGCGGCCGCATCGAGCTGCTGCTGGACGATCCGGTCAAGGCGGCCGCCGAGTTCCGGCTGGCCCTCTCGGCCCAGCCCAATTCGGTCGAGGCCCAGCTCGGGCTTGCCTCCGCCCTCGAACGGCAGGGACTCGCAACCGAAGCGGAGGCGGCCTATCGCCGAGCGGTCGAGATCCAGCCGGCCTGGTGGTCGACCTACAGCCACCTGGGGGTCTTCCAGCTCCGGCGGGGTTCGTTCACCGCGGCCGTCGAGACTTTCCGGACGGCGTTGCGCCTCTCGCCCGACAACACCCGGGCGATCGACAACCTGGGTGTCGCATACCAGCAACTCGGTCGGTACGACGAAGCGATTGCGGAGTATCGGCGCTCGATCGCGATCCGGCCGACCGCCTCCGCCCTCTCGAACCTGGGGACCTGCCTCTTCTTCCTCGCCCGTTACGACGAGGCGGCACAAGTGTACGAGCGCGCAACCGCTCTGCAGCCCCAGAACGCCGTTCTCTGGCTCAACTTCGGCGACGCCCTGCGCTTGGGTGGACACGGGGGCGAGCGCGCCGGGACCGCCTACCGGCGCGCGATCGATCTGCTCGAGGCCGACCTCGCGGTGACGCCGCGCGACGCCGACCGCCGGACCAGCCTGGCGCTCGCTCTGGCGTGGACCGGGCAGCAGGGGGCCGCCCTGAAGCAGGCTGCCGCCGCGCTCGAGATCGACCCCGAGGGGGCCGACACGCTCTACCACGTCGCACTCGTCCGTCTGGCCGGCGGCGATATCGATTCGGCGCTTGGACTGCTGGCCCGCGCGATCGCGCACGGCTACCCCGTGGCCGAGATGGACCACGACCCCGAGTTGGCGAGATTGAAACTGGATCGCCGTTATGTCAAGATGAGAGCGAGCCAAGCAGCCCAATAGAAGGCTCCGCGGAACGATCCGCCAAGGAGGTGTGCATGTCACGAACTGCTGCTGTCGTCGGGATGATGACGCTGGGGCTCCTCGTCGGCTGGGGGACCGCAACGGCACAGACGGCGCCACCCACACCCACGCCCGAGGTCCCCTGCCAGGTCATACTCGGCAAGCAAGCCGCCGTGAGCGTGAACGGGAGCGCGGCAGCCGATCCGGACTGCCTCACCGTCAAGAAGAACAAGACCACGGTCGTCTGGACGGGAACCGCGGACGTCAAGACCCTGCTCATCACCTTCAAGAACCCCGCAACCAAGCACCCGCCGGCAGACCCGGCGTGCACCGGCGCCCAGTGCGTCGCCAACAAGCTGAAGCTCAACAAGCTGGGGGAGTTCGACTACAGCGTCGTCGTGGTGCACCAGGATGGGACGACGGCGACCGTGGACCCGAAGCTGATCATCCAGCCCTAGCTGGCCTGGGCGTCGTCGGGGCGCGTCGCGCGGCAGCCTCCGGCTCCCTGGCAGGGGAGTCGGCGGAGGTTCAGAAGGCCGCTCTTGACTGCGTTCGGCCCCTCGCCTCGCACTGCAACAGCCCGGGACGTCAAACCGGGAAGGTTGCTAGCTGAGCGCTGTTCCCGGGACCGATCGGGCAGGCCGACGGAAAGCAGCCCTCTCGTAGGACGATCCGTCGCTCGGCCTCGCGAGCGAAACCGGGATGGCTGCGCATCGTCCGGACTCAACGGCGCCCTACGGCAACGCCACAACTGATCAGATGGCCACACCCCGTATCGATGCCGAAGTGAAGCCACGCTGCGTCCATCTCGAGCGCGCCGGCGGTCACGCGCCTGGCGTCAGGAATGCGGCTCGGCCTTTCCCTGGCGTGTGTTCGCAATCCACGTCTCGATCACGTTCCTGAGGACCGCGATCGGCAGCGCCCCGTGTTCGAGGACGGCGGCGTGAAACTCCTTGAGGCTGAAGTTCGGCCCCAGCTCGCGCTCCGCCTGGCGGCGCAGCTTCTGGATTTCGATCTCGCCGATCATGTACGACAGCGCCTGCCCAGGCCAGGCGATGTAGCGGTCCACCTCCGTGTTGATGTTCTGCAGGCTGAGCGCCGTGTTGTCCTCGAAGTACTTGACGGCCCGTTCGCGACTCCACCCCTCGGAGTGGATGCCGGTGTCGACTACGAGGCGGACCGCGCGCCACATCTGCCAGTCGAGGTAGCCGAACTCGGAGTACGGATCGGGGTACAGTCCCATTTCCTTGCACAGCGTCTCGGTGTAGAGTCCCCAGCCTTCGCCGTAGGAGCTGTAGTAATCGAAGCGGCGAAAATCCGGGAGGCCTTTCAGCTCCATGGCGATCGCGATCTGCAACTGATGGCCCGGACGGCCCTCGTGGCAGGTCAGCACCGGGATGTCGTACGTGGGGCGGCTCTCGGGCTTGTAGAGGTTGACGTCGATGTACCCGGCGACGCTGCCGTCGCCCGCGGGCGGCACGGAGTAGGCGGGGTAGGTGTCGGGCGCGAGCGCCGCCGGGATCGGGCGGACGCCGTAGGTCACCCGCGGCAGCAGCCGGACAGGGAAGTACCGCACGAGCAGCGGGTCCACCTGCTTGGCCTGGGCCCGGTAGGCCTCGAGCAAGTCCTTCGGGTCCTTGTAATAGAAGCGCGGGTCGGTGCGCAGGAAGTGGAGGAACTCCCGGTAGCCGCCCTTGAAGCCGACCTGCTCGATCACCCGCTCCATCGCCGCGTGGATCTCGGCCACCTTGCGCAGGCCGATCTGGTGGATCTGCTCCGGCGTCAAGTCGGTTGTCGTGTAGTTGCGGACCTGGTAGCCGTAGAAGGCCTTGCCGTCGGGCAGCGCGTCGGCGGCGATGGTCGTGCGGCAATGGAGCAGATAGTCGCGATCGAAGTACTGTTGCAACCTGCGATACGCGGGGGTGACCACGTCGGCGATGGCCGCGATGGCCCGGGCGCGTAGCTGCGCCTGCTCGGCGGCGGGAATGATGCCGGGCATCTGTTTGAACGGGGAGTAGAAGGGGCTGTCCTCCGGTTTGGCCACCACGTTCGCGGCGATCTGGCGGGGGATGCGTGCCATCACGACCTGCGGTTGCGTCATGCCGTCCTTGACGCCTTGCTTCAGCAACGCGATGGTCTGGTCCATGAAGGGCGCGAACGCCCGCAAACGATCGACGAAGTGTTGGTAGTCGGCGGCGTTCTCGAACCGTAGTGTGCGGGTGAGCGAACCCAGTGTCTGGATGCCGCCCAGCTGATCCAGGGGCATCAGGTGCGTCTTGAGGTCATACGCCTGCAGCCGCATTTCATAGCGGTACTTGAACAGGTCGTAGCTGATCCGGTCCTCGGCAGCCAGCTGCCCGCGGTCGATGGCGGCCAGGTCGCTCAGGGTCTGTTGGTCCTCCGCGTGCTCGCGGGCCATGGCGAGCAGGCTCACGTCCGGCCACAGGCCGTCGTACTCGTGAAAGCCATCCGCTGAGGCCTCCAACGGGTCCTCGCGCATCTCGCGCTGCCACGCGGTCGTGAACAGCTGGTGCAGATTGCTCGCCGCCGCCTTCTCGGGCTCCCCAGGGGACGCGGCCCAACATGGTCCGCCGGCCAACAACGCAGCGACTGAGAAGGTCAAGACGTGAAGCGTGCGACGCATCGGATCACCTCCACCACGAAGTCTGCCTTCAAAAACGCGGCCGCGGATTGGAACGCACCCGGGTCCGCGGCCGGCCCGTCGAGCGCGCTCGCGGCGCCTCCCGGAGCATACCCCCCGACGGCCGCTCCGGGTACCGCCGCCCATGCGCCTCCACCTCGGTCGCTGCCTGCGTGTGAATCTGTCCCTGTCTCCCCGGGGTATCCCCCGTCATCGGCACTCCTCACGCTGCAGCGCTCCCACCGGCAACGTGACACAATGCGCGAATGCGTGACCCGTATTCCTCAGCGCGAGTTGCGGTGGTGGCGGCGGTTGCGGTCCTCTGCGCCGGAGCGGCGCTCGGGTTCGGTCGGATCACGGCGCGAGAGGGCGAGGTGTTGACCCTGTCCGTCGGTTCGCGCGACGGCGTCGAGGCGGGGATGCGCGGCGATGTCGTCAAGGCGGTCGAGGCGGGAGGGCAAACGCAACCGACCATCATCGCCTCGTTCGTTGTCACCGAGGTCGGCGAGGGTTCGAGCCAGGCTCGGCTGGAGAAGATCGAGGCCGGCTTCAAAGACGATCCGATGCAGGGGCTTCTGGTCGCGTTCGACAAGCCCCTGAAGAAGACGGAGACCGCCCCCCCGGCGGCGCAGCCGACGCCGCTCTCGAGAGCGCAGGAGGCGGCGCCCCCGCCCGCGCAGGCCACCCCTTCCCCAGCGGCGCAGGGAGCGCCGGCCGCCGCGCTCGCCCCGCGCGTTCCGGACAATCCGGTCCAGCTGCTGAATCAGGCCGAGGCCGCCTGGGACCGGCAGGACTGGGAGAGGGCGGCCGAGCTGTACGAGGCCCTGCTCCGGGTGATGCCCGATTACCCGATGGCGGTCAAGCGTGCCGCGGCGGCACGGGCGAAGGTCCAGGCCGCACAGGCGGAGGCCCGGGGTGCGACCGGCGAGGCGGCGCGACAGGCAGCACTGGCGCAGGAGCGCGCGAACCTCCCCGACTACCGCGAGAAGGCGAAGACGTTTCTCGACGGCGGCAACTGGAACGCCGCCGTCGAGTGGCTCCAGAGGATCGCCGCCGCCGACCCGAACGACGCCTACCTGGCATCGGTGGTGGAGGGCCGCCGGCGCGCCGCCGAACGAGCGCTGGCCGAGAAGCGCTACGACGACGCTTTCAGGGAGTGCGAGGAGGCGCTCGCGGTCTCGGCTTCGCCGGCGATCAAGGCGCTGCAGGGGCAGGCACGCACGGGGCAGGTGAATAGCTGGCTCGCCAAGGGCGACGGCGACCTGGCGCGGGGCGACGTCGCGGCCGCGCGGGCCGCGTGGGACCGGGTCGCCTCCGTCGATCCGCACAACACGGGGCTGGACGAGAGGCTGACAAAGCTCGACTGGCTGAAGATCCCGGCCGGGACATTTCAGATGGGGTGCGTCCCCGCGGACACCGAGTGCTCCGACAACGAGAAGCCGCGCCACGCGGTCACGATCAGCAAACCGTTCCTGATGATGATCCGGCCCGTGACCGTCGCGCAGTACCGCCGGTTCGCACAGGCCACCGGGCGTCCGGTGGCGTTGGCGCCGGCGTTCGCGCAGGGCGACGATCACCCGGTAGTCGACGTCTTATGGAACGACGCCGTGGCGTACTGCTCCTGGGCCGGCGGCCGCCTGCCGACGGAAGCCGAGTGGGAATACGCGGCACGGGGCGGCAAGGACGGGCTGAAGTACCCGTGGGGCGATTCGATCAGCCACGACAACGCGAACTTCAAGGGAACAGGCGGCCGCGACCAGTGGAAATACACATCGCCCGTCGGCTCGTTCGAGGCCAACGGGTTCGGCCTGTTCGACATGGCCGGGAACGTGTGGGAGTGGTGCGCCGACCCGTACGGCGAGACGTACTACGCGAGCTCGCCGTCGGTCGACCCGCAGGGTCCCTCGTCGGGGAGTTCGCGAGTGCTGCGCGGCGGATCGTGGGACTTCGACCCCAAGAGCCTGCGCACCTCCTTCCGAGGCTGGATCCTGCCGTGGGGCGGCTGCGACAGCGGCGGCTTCCGATGCGTCCGCCCGGCCCCCTAACACCGAGTCACACAATCGGCCCAACGGAGTGCCGATCTGGTGTTGCCCGGCACCGGGTCGGACCGGCCGCCGTCCCGGGGACGACGAGCGGTTACGCCGGAGTCGGCGGCGGCCCGGGCGGCTCGGGGAGGATCGCGAAGCCCGCGTCGAACTGCGCCAGGAACTCCAGGGAGAAGGCGCGGTAGGTGACGAGGAACGGCAATAGGATCACCGTCCCGACGTAGGGGAGCGCGACCAGGAGCAGGCCGATGCAGCAGGTCAGCAGGCCGGCGACGACGATCCCAACCCCGAGCGCGACGGCCAGGCCGAGCAGGAAGAGCCCGTAGAGGAGGAAGCTCCCGAGGTTGGCCTCGATCCAGGGAAGCAGGCGGCGCCACGCCTCGACGGCGCCGATCCCCTCCTTGTACATCACCGGCACGACGAAGCCGTCGAGGAAGAGCGAAACATAGGCGCACGCGAGGCCCAGCACGAGCGCCGCGAGGACGGCCAACACCGTGATCGTGGCGGCGCGAACGTCGCCGAACCCGAACCCCGCGAACCCGCCCGCGCTGACCACGGCCAGCGTTCCCGTGGCCGCCAACGCCATCAAGCAGGCGAGGAGGAAACCGAGCCGCCAGAAGAAGAGCGAGTCGCCCCGCTGGGCGAAGCGGCGCCACGGCTCGACGATCCTCGCGCGGTCGTTGACCACGTTGTCGAGGAAGATGAACTTGCCACGCGAAGAGATCCACAGCAGCAGGAGGAGGATCACCGCGAGCACGGCGGCGCCGACGATGATCAGCGCAAGCCAGTACGGGTGCGCCCGCAGGGACTCCCAGGCGCCGCGCAGGGCCTGCCGGACGTGGAACGACGGCACGTGGCCGCGACTGGGGTTGAACCGGAACCCCCCGCCGCCGCCACCGCCGGCCAGCCGCGCCAGCCACGCCGAGAAGCCGATCACCAACCACTTGCCGAGGTCGAATGGGTCGAAGAGGATGCCCTTCATCCGCGCCCAGGCCCGTCGGAGCGGGGCCACGTAGTAGATGTTCATCGTCCCTCCGCCTTGATCGCCGTTCCAGCATACGTCGTTTCCCGGGCTTCGTTGCACGATCCGAGCCCGGCCGCCGCCTTCGATCCGCGAGAACCTCCGACCGGCCGGGACCGTATAGTTTGGTGGATCGACAGCGTGTCCCGCGCCAACCCGACCGAACTGGACAGGAGGGAACATGAGTTCTCGAGCCCGTGGTGTGTTTGCAGTTGCCGCGCTGTTGCTGGCGGCGTCTTGGTGCGCGGCCGGCACGGAGTCGCGCGCCTACCTTCGCTACCCTGATATCAACGGCACACGCATCGTCTTCGCCGCCGAGGGCGACCTCTGGGTCGTCGGCGACGCAGGGGGCATCGCGCGTCGCCTGACGTCACACCCGGGCACGGAGTACTTCCCGCGGTTCTCGCCGGACGGGCAGTGGATCGCCTTCACCGGCGAGTACGACGGCAATCAGGACGTCTTCGTGATCCGGGCCGAGGGCGGCGAGCCGAAGCGGCTCACGTGGCACCCGGGCCCGGACCAGGTGGTCGGCTGGACGCCGGACAGCACCAGGGTGCTGTTCCGCAGCCGCGCCGAGAACCCGCAAGCGTGGGAGCTCTTCGCCGTCCGCCTGGACGGTTCCGACCCCGAGAAGCTGCCGCTCGGCTGGGCCGCGCGGATCGACATCGACCCGGTCTCCGGGATGTGGGCGTTCAACCGTGTGACCTCGGAGGGGCGCACCTGGAAGCGGTACCGCGGCGGCATGGCGACCGACATCTGGGTCGGTCACCCGGACAGGGCCGACTTCAAGAAGGTGAGTCCGTTCACATGCCCGCAGGAGTTCCCCATGTGGCACGCGGGCAGGATCTACTTCCTGTGCGACGAGGGCGGCACCGTCAACATCTGGTCGATGAAGCCGGACGGCTCGGACCCCAAACGGCACACCGACTTC
This sequence comes from uncultured Acidobacteriota bacterium, assembly GCA_963789745.1. Lineage (GTDB taxonomy): Bacteria > Acidobacteriota > Thermoanaerobaculia > Thermoanaerobaculales > Thermoanaerobaculaceae > RBG-13-68-16. The sequence continues at coordinate 569,944 of CAWBLW010000003.1, forward strand.
AAGGAGTGGGACGCGCGCTGGCCGGCGATGAGCCGGGACGGCAGGATCGCCTTCACGTTGGGGGCCGATATCGAGATCTTCAATACCGCCGACGACTCGGTCCGCAAGGTGGACGTCGAGATCCCGAGCGACCGCGTGCTCACGCGGGAGCGCTTCCCCGAGGCGGCCCACACGCTGACCGAATTCGAGATCGCCCCGAAGGGTGACCGGATCGCGGTCGTGACGCGCGGCGAAATCTTCACGATCCCCGTCAAGGACGGGCCGACGATGCCGGTCACTCACGGTTCCGCCGCGCGGGAGAGAGGCGTCGGCTTCTCGCCGGACGGTTCGCGCCTCGCGTACATCACGGATGCCCCCGGCGAGGAGGAGATCCGGACCGTCGACTCGTGGGGGCGCGGGGAGCCCAAGGTGGTCAACCCGGCCGGCACCAGCGGCTACCACTTCGCGCCGTCGTGGTCCCCGGACGGGAAGCTCATCGCGTACGGCGACCAGACGCACTCGTTGTACGTCGTCCCGGCCGAGGGCGGCGCCGCGAAGCTCGTGGACCACAGCGACCAGTCAGCGATCCGTGACTACGCCTGGAGCCCGGACGGACGGTGGCTCGCCTACTCGCGGGCGGCCCGCACCGACTACTCGAGCGTCTGCATCTACGACACCCGGGACGCGAAAGTGCACGTCGTCAGCGGCGAGTTCACGAACGACTTCTCTCCCGCGTGGGATCCCGAGGGACGCTACCTGTACTTCCTGTCGAGCCGGGCCACCAACCCCGTGCTCGACTCCAACGACGCCAACGTGATCGAAACGAAGAACGTCCAGCCGTTCATGGTTCTGTTGCGCAAGGATGTCCCCAACCCGTTCGCGGCCACGAAGGGCCTTCCCGAGGAGCCCAAGAAGGCCGACTCGGCCAAGCCAGAGGAGAAGAGCGGCAAGGCCGGCACGTCGGCCGGCAAGGCGGCGGAGAAGAAGGAGGAAGCGCCGAAGCAGGTCGCGATCGACTTCGACGGCCTGGCCCAGCGCTACGTTGCCCTGCCCGACGTCGAGCGCGGCCAGTATGCGGACATCGCAGCAACCGCGAAGTTCGTCTACTTCCTGTCGAACCCGATCAAGGGGATGGACGAGCAGCCGGCGTTGTTCGTGGAGGGCCAACCGGACGCCACCCTCTACAGCTACGACCTCGACAAGAAGAAGCTGAAGCCTTTCACGGAGGGGGTGTCAGGGTACGTGATCGCCCTCAAGGCCGACAAGCTCGCGGTGATGAAGAAGCGCGGGGACATCTTCGTCTTCGACGCCGGACCGGCCGCTGCCGATCCCGGCGAGGCCAAGGTCTCGCTGTCGGGTGTCGTCGTGGAGCTCGACCCGCGTGAGGAGTGGGCGCAGATCTTCCACGAGGCCTGGCGCCAGGAACGCGACTTCTACTGGGATCCGGGGATGGGAGGCCTCGACTGGAAGGCGATCGGCGCCCGGTACGCCACGCTGCTTCCCCGGCTCGCGGACCGTAGCGACCTCAGCGATCTCATCGGCGAGATGATCGCCGAGCTCAACACGTCGCACACGTACGTGTTCGGCGGTGACCCTGGGGTCCGCGTACCCCACGTCTCGACGGGGCTTCTCGGCGTCGACGTCAAGCGCGAGGGCGACGCGTACAGGATCGTCCGCATCTACCGGGGCGATCCCGCCGACAACGTGCGCTCGCCGCTCGACGAGGCCGGGGTGAATGTTGCCGAGGGCGATTACGTCCTGGCCGTCAACCACCGCCCGTTTGCCGAGGACAAGCCATTCATCGCGGCGTTCGAGGACCTTGCCGGGAAGGACGTCGTCCTCACCGTCAACTCGAAACCGGCCTCCGAAGGGGCCCGTGACGTCGTCGTCGAGCCCCTGGGCAGCGACAGCGAACTGCGCTACGCGGACTGGGTGCGGGGGAACCGGGAGTACGTGTCGGCGAAGACCGGCGGGAAGATCGGCTACATCCACCTCACCGACATGATGGCCAACGGGATGACCGAGTTCAACACCTGGTATTACCCCCAGCTCGACAAGAAGGGGTTGGTGATCGACGTTCGCTGGAACCACGGCGGTTTCGTCTCGGAGATCATTCTCGAGAGGCTGCGCCGCAAGGTGGACGCGTTCGGGCTGGCGCGCGGGGGCAACCGATCGACGTACCCGTTCCGCACCCTGAACGGCCCGTTCGTCGTCGTGACCAACCAGTTCGCCGGTTCCGACGGCGACATCTTTCCGGCGGCCGTCCAGATCGAGAAGCTGGCGCCCGTGATCGGCATGCGCTCGTGGGGTGGGGTGGTCGGCATCAACGGCATCCGCCCCCTCGTGGACATGGGTCTTCTCACCGAGCCGGAAGGGGCGTGGAACGACCCACGCCGCGGGTGGACGATCGAGAACCACGGCGTCGACCCGGACATCGTCGTGGAGGACCTCCCGCAGGACGTCGCGAAGGGCAAAGACGCCCAGCTCGACCGCGCCATCGCGGAGGTGACGACGCTCTGTCAGGCGCACCCGCCCCTCGAACCCAAGCTCGACCCGATCCGCAATCGCAGCAGGGCGGCGTTCGCGAAGGAGCTGAGTCACTGAGCCCAGCGGAGTGACGCGGGAGAGCGCAGGCGGCGGAGGCTCGCCGCCTGCGTCTCGCCCGCGTGCCCATGGGCGTGACCGGGCCGGGTGTCAGCGTTTCACCAGCCTCGCGTCGTGAGCGTGCGTCACGCGATCCTGTGCGGCGGGGTCGCGGCTTCCCCGAGCCGCTGCGCGCGCCGTCAAGGCTCCCGGGAGCTGGGGCAGCTGCGCGTGAGATACGAACCCGTTGAGCGAGCGCGTCGGTGGCGCCTCGTTCCCGACGCCCTTCCTGATGTTGGCCCGACCGTACGGCGCCGCGTGTCTTGGCGACCGGTCAGGGCGGCACGCTCAGGCCAGGGAGGTGAAAGGGTGGTGTTGGGTACCAATCACCCTGGAGCACGATCTCGTCTTGCACTGGTATATTCGGATTCAATGCAGGACTTGGACCCGCGCGCGTTGTACGTCGTGGTCGGTGTCCTGGCGTTCTTCGTCGTGCTTCTGGCCCTGGTGGTGTCGCACGACTACCGGCGTCGCAGGGGTCTCGTCGCTCTCGCCGGGGAGAAGGGGCTCACCTTCCGGCGGGAAGCCCGGGAGCTGCTCGAGCGGTTGGAGGGATTCCAGTTGCTGCCGGTGGGCAGCAACCGACGGATCACGAACGTGCTCGAGGGGGAGGTCGGGGCCGCGCGCCTCTGGTTCTTCGACTACAGCTGCTTCGTCGGCGGCAAGAACGCCTCTCGCCGCGAGCACAGCGTCTGCGCCGTGCGTTCGCCGGACCTGAAGCTGCCCTACTTCTACCTCCGGCCGGAGGTGCCAGGGATCGACCGGCTCGGGCCGCTCATGGCCAAGCACCTCAAAGGGGAGGGAAGGGATCCGCTGTCGCTGGCGCTCGGCGCGCACGACATCGACTTCCCCGAAGACGCCGAGTTCTCGAAGAGGGTCGTCGTGCAGGGGAAGGACGAAGAGGCGATTCGGCCACTCTTCGATGTCGAAGTCCGCCAGCTCATCCTGCGCTCCACCCAGACGCTGGACACCCTCGAGGGGGAGGGGGATACGCTGTTGCTCAGCCCCGGCCGTCCGGCCCTCCCCTCAACCGCTCGCGCCGTCCTGGAGCACGCAACCGCCCTGCTCACGATGATGTCCCGGCGAACCGGCCATTGGTGAGGTCGCAGGAAGCTCCTTCTCCCAGCATCGAGCGCAATCCCCCGGCGACGGGGGAGCCTCCCAGATGATCCTGAGGCAGGTATCGACCGAGATTGCAGGAGCCGTGCGTCGTTCGGCCCAGTGCGTATCTGACGCCGGACCAGGCAGTGATGGTATCGGGGCGCCGATCCAATGTTGTCGATACGCGTGGACGTGGAGCCGATCCGATCCAACCAGGTACCGATCCGTGGTGTTACGTTGCCTTCTCCGCCGCCTCACCACACTTCGTTTGCCTGCGCACATCACACCTCTTCCGGTCAGTCGGTCCGGCGGCTCTGCAGGAAGGCGACCAGCGCCTTGACCTCCTCGGGCTTGAGGATGCTGCCGAACGCCGGCATGTTGTAGCCGCCGTCGAGGATCCGGACGGTCATCTCGTTCGCGTTCAGGCGCTTCCCGACATCGGTGAGGTCCGGCCCGCGGTGTCCGCCGTGGCCGGCCACGGTGTGGCAGTAGATGCACGCCTTGCTGACGAACAGCCGGCCGCCGTCGAGCACGGGGCCGGAGCTCGCGCCGATGACGGCCGGCGGGAGCGCCCCGGCCGCGAAGTCGGGCGACCAGTCGGCCTTGACGCCGGCTCGCCAGAGCGTGCCCACCGAGAGGACGATCATCACGACGATCGCCACCGCCCACGGCCGTCGCCGCGGGCTGCGCTCGCCGCGCGGGAACAGGAACGGCAGCAGGATCAGGACCAGGCCGGCGGTGAGCGGACCGAGGATCATGACGTACTGCTCGGAGCCGTGCGGGAGCAGGGCGAGCACGGCGAAGTACCAGAGCAGGTACCAGTCCGGCCGCGGGTTGGCCTGAACGATGGTCGGGTCGGGAGGCTTGCCGAGGATCGGCGGCCCGACCACGAGCGCCAGGGCGACGACGGCGGAGACCACCACCACGGCGAAGAGGGCGTCGCGCCAGACGGCGTCGGGGAAGAACGGCCGCCCCTCGCGCTGCAGCATCTGCCGGTACCAGCTCCGGTACGTCTTCGGGTCGACCGGCCGGCCGCTCACGGGGGGCTCCGAGATCCCGTGGTGGAGCACCAGGTAGAGGTGGAACCCGACGACGCCGAAGATGAGGGCGGGGATCAGGAACACGTGGATGGAGAAGAAGCGGCTTAGGGTCGCCCCGCCCACCACGTCGCCGGCCATGATGAAGCGCGCGAGCCACGTCCCGATGATCGGCGTTCGGCCCGCCTGCTCGGCGCCGACGACGATCGACCACACCGCGTTCTGGTCCCAGCGCAGCAGCTGACCGGTGAAGCCCATCCCCACGGTGAGGCCCAGCAGCGCGACGCCGGTGAGCCAGTTCACCTCCCGGGGATACTTGTACGAGCCCATCAGGAAGACCCGCAGCACGTGCAGGCCGATCAGGAGGATCATCGCCGAGGCGCCGAAGTAGTGCATCCCGCGCAGCAGAGAGCCGAGGGGCGCGTCGTGGGTGATGAAGTTGAGGCTGTTGTACGCCTGCCCGGCGGAGGGGACGTACACCGTCGCGAGGGCGACCCCCGTCACGACCTGGATGATGAAGGCGACCAGCGTGGCGCTGCCGAACACGTACAGCCACTTGCTCCCCGGGGGCACCGGGTGTTTGGCCAGCGGCACGAACAGCGCGGACAGGCCGGTCCTGTCGTCGAACCAGCGCCAGGCCGTCAGCAGGAGCTTCATGATCGTCCCTCCGCGCACCCGAGCAGCGGCGCCTGTCCCCCCACGTCAGCCGATCGGAATCGGGCTGGTTCGCACTTCCACATTGGCCCCCCGCACGCGCACCGGGTAGCGGAACAGCGCTCGGGGGGGCGGGCCGCCCGCCACCGTGCCGTTCTTGTAGTAGACGCCCCCGTGGCAGGGGCACATGAAGAGCTCGGCGTCGGGGACCCACCGCACGGGGCACCCGAGGTGAGTGCAGTTCATCGAGAAGGCGACGAACTCGTTCTCGCTCTCGCGGCGCAGCCAGGCGCCGGTGTTGGCGGTGACGCCGGCCCAGGGCAGCGGCGAGGCGTCCCGCAGCGCGACCTCGACGGTGGCCCCGATGCGGAACTGGCCAATCGGTCCGACCGGGCGCCACTGCTCCGGACTCCTGCGGAAGAGCGGCGCCAGCAGGAAGCCGACGACCGGGACGCCGACGAGGGCGGCCGCGGCGGCCGCGAGCCCGGCGCTCAGGAGGGAGAGGAAGCGCCGGCGATCGCCGCCGGGCCCGCCCCGTCTCGTCTCCTCAGTCGTGCCGTTCATGGCGCACGTCTCCGATCCACCCGGCCAGGGCGACGACCGCAAGGAGCAGCCCGATCGACGACACCACCGCCGAAGTGACCACGCCCCAGAAGAGCAGCACGATGCCGAGGGCGAGGGCCGCCGGCCAGTAGGTGGGCTCGGGCACGCGAGCCGGCTGCGGCGTGCTCCAGCCCTCCTGGAGCGCGGCGCGAGCCGGGCTTCCGGATCCGTCTCCAGACGTCATGCGACCTCCCGTCGTTCGCGCTCCTCCGGTTCAACGTCCGGCCGTCGCCACCCGGGCGCCGTGCTCGTTCCGTGCCGCATTCGCCGCGACTCCCGGCGCCCCCTCGGGAGAACGATACCAGCGTGCGAGCATCCCCAGGATCGCCACCAGGAACACCAGGGAGCCCGCCACCCACATGATGAGCCCGCCGAGCTGCTGGTCGGCGTCGGGCGTCAGCCCCCACTGACCGCGGATCAGCGCCAGCGCCCCGAGTTCGTCGACGGGGTGGAGGTAGGCGGGGTAGAGGCCGGCGTGCGAGAAGGTGAGGAGTGCGCCCAGCACGGTATTGGCGGCGCCGGCCGCGAAGAGGTAGGCGATCGCCGGCAAGGGGGCGAGCCGCGAGGTCCCGATGGGGCCGACGAGCGGCCACCAGAAGATCGTCCAGGTGACGAGGAACATCAGGTGCTCGGTGACGTGGACATTCTCGCTGGCGAGCGTGAGGTTGTAGAGCACCGGGGCGTGCCACGCCCACAGCGTCAGGACGGCGATCGGCCAGGCGACCGGCGCGCGACGCAGGACGCGCTCCGCGCGCGCCGCGGGCGGCCAGCGCAGGAAGGACGAGGCCAGGGTTTCGGGGATGCCGAGCAGGAGGAGCGGCGGCACCACCATCACCAGGAGGAGGTGCTGCGTCATGTGGGCGCTGAACAGGTAGGTGTCGCCGAGCGCGTCCAGCGGGGAGACGAGGGCGAGCAGGAGGACCGCGTCGCCGGCCAGGAAGAGGATGCTCTTCTTGTTGAAGCGGAAGCGAACGGCGGCCATGTACCCGGCGGCCATGGCCGCGCACCCGACCAGCACAGACGGCTCCCAGTCCCACGCGGTGGCGAGCAGGTGCCAGGTCGTCATGCGAACGCCCACAGGTAGACGACGGAGAAGATGACGACCCAGACGGCGTCGACGAAGTGCCAGTACACCGCGATCGCCTCCACCGCCGTCGCCCGCGGCTCCTCGCCCGGGTGGGCGACGCCGAGTCCCAGGAGGATCGCGAGCATGACCAGGCCGAGGAACACGTGCAGGCCGTGGAACCCGGTCAGCGTGAAGAACGTCGTTCCGAAGAGGTCGCGACTGATGGTCACGTCGCGGCGGATCAGGCTGGCGTACTCGAGGCCCTGGCCGACGAGGAAGACGCCGCCGAGGGCGATGGTGGCCGCCAGCCAGCCGCGCTGCCGTCCGCCCCGCCCGGTGCGGGCGCTCGCCGTGGCGCGGTGCATCGTGAAGCTGCTCGAGAGCAGGAACAGGGAGAAGATGCCGGTCTTCACCGGGTCGAGCGCCGAGGCGGCGGTCGGGCCGCTCCCGGCGGTGCGGTGGTACGCCACGTACGCGAGGATCAGCAGCGCGAAGAAGATCGTCTCGCTGGCGATGAACAGCAGCATGGCGAGCTTGTTCTTATCGATCATCGCTCACCCCCGCCGGGCGGCGCCTGCGCGACGTCGGGCGCCACGGAGGGGTGGGCCAGGTCCCACAGCGGGCGCCGGCCGTGGACCGGCGGCACGCGGTCGAAGTTTTCGGGGGGAGGCGGGGAGGTCGTGGCCCACTCCAACGTCCACGCGTCCCACGGGTTGTCCCCCGCGGGCTTGCCGCGGCGCAGGCTCGCGACGATGTTCCAGAGGAAGACCGCGACCGATACGGCGAGGATGAACGCGCCGACCGTCGAGGCGAGGTTCAGCCCGGCCAGGTACGGCATGTTCGGGTAGGTGAACACCCGGCGGGGCATCCCCGCCAGCCCGGCCAGGTGCTGCACGAAGAAGGTGAGGTTGAACCCCACGATGGTGAGCCAGAAGTGGAGCTTGCCGAGCGGCTCCGAGAGCATCCTGCCGGTCATCTTCGGGAACCAGTAGTAGGCCCCCGCGAACATGGCGAACATCGTGCCCCCGTACAGGACGTAGTGGATGTGGGCGACGACGAAGTAGGTGTCGGTGAGCTGCCAATCGATTGGGATGACGGCGAACGCGACCCCCGACAGGCCGCCGATCGTGAACTCGATCAGGAACGCGACCGCGAACAGCATCGAGGTCGTGAACCACAGCGCCCCTCCCCACATCGTCGCGATCCAGTTGAAGATCTTGATCCCCGTCGGGATGGCGATGAGCATGCTGCCGATCGCGAAGACGTAGTAGACCGGGAGCCCGAGCCCGGTGGCGAACATGTGGTGGACCCAGACGCCGAACGACAGGAACGCGATCGCGACCGTCGAGCCGGCGAGGAACTCGTAGCCGAAGATCTCCTTGCGGGAGAAGACCGGGATCACCTCCGAGATGACGCCGAACGCAGGGAGCACCATGATGTAGACCTCGGGGTGCCCGAAGATCCAGAAGTAGTGCTGCCAGAGGAGGGCGGAGCCGCCGCCCGCCGGGGTGAAGAAGCTGGTGTTGAGCTGGCGGTCGATGAGCAGCATGACGAGCGCGGCGTTGAGCGCCGGCATCGCGAGGACGATGAGGATCCCGTCGACGAGGACCATCCAGACGAACAGGGGCAGCCGGCGTATGGTCAGTCCGGGGGCGCGGAGGTTCAGGATCGTGACGACCAGGTTGATGCCGGCGCCGATCGTGCCGACCCCGCCGGCAAGCAGCCCGAGAGCCCAGTAGTCCACCCCCGAGGTGAACGAGAACGGCTTCTCGCTCAGCGGCGTGTACGCGAACCACCCCGCGGCCGGCGCGCCGCCGGCGACGAAGCTGAAGTAGAGGAGCAGGCCGCCGAACAGGTACACCCAGAAGCTGAGCGCGTTGAGGCGGGGGAACGCCATATCCCGCGCTCCGATCATGAGCGGGACGAGGTAGGTGGCCAGCCCGAGGAGCATCGGCACGACGACCAGGAAGATCATGGTGGTCCCGTGCATCGTGAAGATCTGGTTGTAGGTGTCGGCGGAGAGGAGGTGGTTGTCCGGGCGGGCGAGCTGCACCCGGATGACCAGCGCCTCGATCCCGCCGATGACGAAGAACACCAGCGAGGCCACCAGGTACATGAGGCCGATTTGCTTGTGGTCCACGGAGGACACCCAGCTCAGGAGGCGACCGGCGTGGCCCGGGAGCGGTGCGGTTCCCGCGGCGTCACGGTCGTTTGGCCTTCCGCTCATCGCAGTTCCTCCAGGTAGGCGGCAAGTTCCCGGACCTCGGCCGCGGAGAGGTGGAGGTTGGGCATCAGGCTGGGCTTGACCGCGTCGGGGTTCGCGAGCCACTTCTCGAGGTTCGCCTGCGAGTTCTCGATGGCGCCCGACGCGAGGGTCTCCCGGCTCGCCACGTGTGTCAGGTCCGGGCCCACCGTGCCCCTGGCCTGGCTCCCGGCGATCGTGTGGCAGTTGGCGCAGGTCTTGTCCTGGAACAGCTTCGCCCCGGCGACTGCCTCGGGTCCCGAGGGGGGCGCGGCCGTCGCGATCTGCGCCCGCAGCCACGCCTCGTACGCGGGGCGGGGCTGGGCGATGACGCGGAGCAGCATCCAGGCGTGGCCGAGGCCGCAGTACTCGTTGCAGCTCCCCAGGTAGGTTCCCGGGGCGCTGGCCTCGACCCAGACGTGGTTGGGGTGGCCGGGGATCGCGTCGACCTTGGGGGCGAGCCGCGGCACCCAGAAGTCGTGGATCACGTCTGCGGACTCGATGCGAAAGAGCAGGCGCTCCCCCGCGGGGATGTGGATCTCGTTGGCCGTGACTGCTCCCGACTTCGGGTAGCGCACCTCCCACCACCACTGGTGCGCCACAATCTCCACGTCCGGGGTGACGCGGGTGATCGGCGGGTTGACGATGCGGATCGTCCGGATGGTGAGGACGAGGATGACGGCGAGGATCGCCACCGGTATCGCCGTCCACACGATCTCGAGCGTGAGGTTCCCGGTCACTTGCCGGGGTTCCCCGGAACCGGGACGCCGCCGGTAGCGGATCGCGATGTAGGCGACCAGGCCGGCGACGATGACGAAGATGGCCGCCGCGATCAGGAGGACGATCACGAAGAGGTGGTCGATCGCCCCGGAGAGCGGGGAGGCGGGATTGAGCGGTGACTCGACGTTCATGGCGGAGTCCAGGTGCGGACGCTTTCCTCCGGCAGTCCGGAGCGGTTCACCTATGTGCGACCCAGGAAAAGTGACTGTAGACCAAGTCTCCGGAAGGTCACTATACGGAGACAAGCAACCGAGTCAACCCGCGGTGCGATTCCTGGGGTTGGCCGCCGTTGCGGCTCTCGCACACCGCACGCCGGCCGAGGCGCCCGGGGGGGCTGATGCAAGGGATAGGAATCTCCATTCTCACCTTGGGGCATGGTAACAGTGCGGAAGGCTCGGTTAAAGGCGGCGAATGTGCGGATTGCGGCGGGTGGAGGCTGGGCGAGATAGGTACCAGATACCACCATTCCACAATCTCGAGCAGAGTGCGGCGCTGGAGCGATCGTCTTGCAGGCCGTGTTGCCTCACCCCGGGCGAAACACGGTCGATGCCGGGGCTCTCAATTCCGGGGCGGATCGGCCGACCCTCAGGACATGGACGAGAGGGCGATCCACAGGAAGCTCCGGGAGCTCGCCGAGCAGGCGCACGAGGAGGAGCCGCGCCATGCGCCGGCGCCGCTCGCCGAGGCATTTGAACGCTGGAGGGCCCGCGCCGCCTCCAGCTTCGAGATCTCCGATATGATCCACGAGTTCCACCGGGGTCCGTCCCGAACGCTGCCGGGAACGTACCCAGGCCTCAAGCCCGACGCCCTCGTGGCGCGCGCCGTCGCCCTCGGCGTTCTCGCGAGGGAGGGCCTGCCTCCGGAGACCGGAGCGTCGCTCGGACGGGAGATCGAAACGTTCAGGGAACTCGCGCGGCACGAGCCATAGGTACCCACCCAGGTACCGCAAGCGGTTGCGGTCGCGTGACCAAGAAGAAGAAGATGAGATGGTGATTCCCGGTGCGGATACGGTGCCGATGACGGTACCGACGCGAGTCCCATCTGCTACGCTGACATTCGGATCTTTCGGGCTCTGCGGCCAAATCGTGGGAGGGGAGACGATGGGAGACAAGGGCGGCAAGAAGGGCAAGCAGAAGGAACAGAAGCAGAAGACCGACCAAAAGCAGCATGAGGCCAAGGTCAAGCAGGACAAGCAACCGAAGAGAAAGAACGGGTAGGGCCTCGCGCGAGACGCGGGGGCGCACGACGCGTCCCCGGGTAACTCTCGTGCTTGACACCTCATGCCACCCCCCGAACCGACGCACGAACGCCTTCTCGGGGGTTGAAATCCTGGCGCGCTCGTCGGTCTCCCCGGACTTGTCCACCACACAGACCTCGCTCGATTGCAGGTGCCGATCAAAGCCACGATTCCCCACATCCGGTCCCTCTTCGTCCTTACGCCTCGAGGCCGTACGGTTTGTCTGCCGAGTTCTGCGCTCCGCCGCAAATCGGGAGACCGACCCACTCATACAATCAGGCGTGGACGTGGTACCGATCCGACTGGCTGGACACTCATCTCGGTCCGGTGCGATGACTCGTCGCCGCGGGGCACCGGGCGCGAGGACGAGGCGCGGACGCCCTGCTGCCGTGGCCGGCTCGGTTGAGCCGCACACGGTGAGAACGACGTACGCACCCGCTGTGTTCTGATATGCTCCGGACGCTCGGCGGGAGGCGACCTCGATCATGCGCACGGCAACGGTGGTCCTATCGATCGTGATCGCGGCCGCCGTCATTGCGACGGCGTTCGTCGGCGGCTTCTGGTATGCGCAGCACCGGTTCGTGGCACGCGCTGCCCTGCCGATCTTGGGAAATTCTCCCACCTACACGCTGACCAATCAGCTCGCTCAACCCGTCGCGGCGAGCAGCTTCCGCGGCAAGGTGCAGCTGGTGACGTTTCTGTCGCCGTACTGCACCAGCTATTGCCCGCTGATCGCGCTCAACCTCGCCAGCCTCGAGAAGGCGCTCGAAGCCGGAGGCCTGGACGGCCACGTCCAGTTCGTCGCGTTCAACGTGGATCCCGAGCACACCGGCCCACAGACGATGGCGGCGTTTCTCGAGCAGTACGGGTGGGACCCCAACGATACACACTGGCAGTTCCTCACCGGCTCGCCGGAGGCGATTCGCACCGTCGTGACCAAGGGTTTCTTCATCGACTACGAGCGGGTCTCCGAGCAGGAACAAGAGGCGGAGGCGACGATCGCGAAGCACGAGGGGCGCTTCGTGCCCGAGCCGGAGGTCGCCAACCCGCTCGCCGAGCAGGTCAAGCCGAACTACGACGTCGTCCACAACGACGCACTCGTGATCGTGGACCCCAAGGGACGTATCCGCGTGGTCTACGACGAGGCCAGTCGAGTACCGAACGCGGAGCTACTCGCGACGATCAGTCAACTCGCGGCGGGCGGGTGACCGGACCCCGCCCTCGTCTCCACGTGTCCGGAATCGAGCTTCCGAGGCAATACTCCCGAACAACGACCGCCGGCGCTTCCTGGTGACCTTTCGGGTGCCTCGCGCCCGTCTGCGCCGCTGCAAGCTCCCGCTCCGGGCCGCCTGGCACGACCGCGGGGAATTTCGGCCGCAGGTACGCGAACGAAGCTCGCCAAAGCTGCGGCCACGGCCGCGGCGACCCGCTCGGAGCGCCGGACAGCTCCCCTCGTTCTCGAGCTTGCCAGACGCGTGTCGACCTCCAAGGTCGCGCAGGTGCAGGCAGGCAAGCGGGTGCGGCCGGATCGTCGTTCAGACGATCCAGCCGCTTCGGAGACTGTCAAAGGGATGGGCGCGACACTCCACTGGATTCGTCACTGGCCGGTTAACCCTTTCCACCGTCGCCGGGCCGGCATAGACGCCAGGGGGCACGCGTTGCACAGTGCGATTGGAGGATGAACCATGCGCAAGACCCTTCTCTACGCGCTCTCAATCGCGATCGTCGCTCTCGGCGCGAGCATCGCATCGGCAGGAACCGGCAAGGACGTGACGGAGACCGCGATGGGCGGCCCGTACTCGATCACGCTCAAGGTGCTCCCTGCCGAGTCGTTCAGCGGCCCCGACGCCGCGATGACCTGGGACAGCGGCGCGAAGGCGGTGCTCCTGAACTCCCCGCTGCACCCGAATCACCACATGGTGGTGTTCGTGAAGCGCGACGGAAAGCCGGTCGAGGACGCCAGCGTCGTGATCCGCTACCGTGAGACCAAGCCCAAGGAGTCGAGCTGGATGACCCTGCCGGTCGCCCGCATGCACATGACGGGCAAGAGCGTGGCAACCACGCACTACGGCAACAACGCCGAGCTCGCGGCCGGGCACTACGTGGCCGACGTCACCGTCGACGGTGGTAAGGCGGCGGTGTTCCACTTCACGCTCTGACCCTCGCCACTCCGACCTCGGCGGCCCCGGCCGGCCCGAGTTGCCTCAAGACGTAGTGGGCGAACTCGGCAAACGTCGCGAGGCAGGCAGCGCACGCCTCCCGCGTGAACTCGCGGATCGCAGGGATCTCCTGGCTCCACCCGGCGGCGGCGGTGTCGACCCCGGCGGCTTTGGCCATGTCCACGCCCGGTTTGAGCTCGTCCACGACAAGGCCGTCGAGCGAAACCGGTTGCAACAACCCGCTCGCCTCGTGGACCGGGTACGGGTTGGGCCTTCGCCTGTCCGGAGGGAGCTCCCACCCGAAGACGAAATCTGGGGTGACGCCGTTCCCGTTCGCCGCGCAGTCGTAGTGCCCGCGAACAGGGAAGGCTCGCGCGTCATGAGACACAAAATCGTACCAGGGTGGAGCGGCGGCGTTGCACCTTGTGAAAGTATCCACTAGAGTCATACGAGAGGTACGTGAATCCGTGAGCGAGGGCGTTGAGAGGTTCCTCGGCGGGTGGCTTGGGGGAGAAGGGAGGTTCTCACGGGAGCGGCGTCGCGGAGTGCCTCCGGGCACGACTTTAACCCACCGACACACAGGGAGGACCAATGATGAAGAGACTGGTATGCTTGATCGCGTTCCTGACTTTCGCGGCCGCCACCTTCGGAGCCGCGCCGCCGGCGGCGATCACCGCCGAGCAGGCCTTCGACGCCGTCCAGCTCCAGGCGGACCCGATGACCGGCCAGCCGGCGAAGGTCCTGCTGGTCGACGTGAGGACCCGCGCCGAGTGGTACTGGATCGGGGCGCCCGCCGCCGCGACGCTGGTGACGATGGACGACGGCCGGACTTACACGCCGGATCTCGGCAAGGTGGTCCTGAAGGAGGAGGGTAAGTTCCTTGACTTCGAGGAGAACCACCGGCCGCGGCGCGTTCGCGTGTCGAAGGTGGCGTCCGTCGCGCTGACGCCCATCGCCGTCAATGTGCCGTTGAACCTGTGGGACGAGGCCACGGCGTCGCAGACGCCCAACGGTGACTTCGTCACGAAGGTTGCGGGCCTGGCGGGGTCGTACGACGCCGTGATCTTCTACTGCCGCAGCGGCCATCGCTCGCAGCAGTGCCTGACGGACGCGCTCGTCGCCGCCCTTCCCCTCACCGTCAAATACTACGAGATCGACGTCGAGACGCAGCCGCCGGACCTCGGCGGCTACGGCGGCTTCGAGGGATCGAACTACGGGAACGCGTTCAACGGCTACCGCGGTTTCCCGGGTCGCGAGACCCGCTTCGAGGGAATCCCCTCGGTGTCGTGGGAGGACGCGGGGCTGCCCATTAAGATCGGGGTGAGCCCCTTCTAGATTCCGCCAGGGTCCGGTGCCCGGGGCCGGCGCCCCGGGCACAGGCCCGTGTGGTCAGTGCAACCGGCCGGCGGCGGACAGGTGGGCCGGAGTGGCCCGGAGGGCGTCATCGAAGGGTGTGGGCGTCCAGCCGAGCTCGCGGCGGGCGCGCCCGGACAGCGGGCGCTGGTCGGAGAGCAGGCAGTGGAGCTGACCTGCGGGGATGAGCGGCGGCCGGTGGGCCAAGCGGGCGAGCCCCTCGCCGGCCGCGGAGACGAGCCGGGCCACCGCGCGGGGCATCACCGGCGGCACGCGGTTGCGTCCGGCCGCCGCCACAGTGCGCCGGGCGAGGTCGACCAGGGTGAGGGAGACGTCCGAAAGGATGTACCGCGAGCCCGCCGGCGACCGCTCCGCGGCCAGCACGTGCCCGCGGGCGGCGTCCTGGACGAGCACCAGCGGCATGGGTCCCGGGAGGAGCATTGGCACCCGCCGGCGCACCGCGTCGGCGATGAAGCCGTTGACGCTGGGGGAGGTGTCGGGGCCGGGGCCGAAGAGCGCCGCCGGGTGGAAAATCACGGCGTCCAGCCCCCGTGACGCCTCCTGCGTCACGGTCCGGTCGGCCGCCTGCTGGGAGTGCTCGTACGCAGTCTGCTTGGGTCTCCCGGCGAGCCGGCTCTCGTCGAAGGCGGCTCCGGGCGCCGAAGGGAGCGACCATGCTCCCTCCCGCCGCATTGCTGCGCGCGCGGCCCGTCGCCGTGCCGCTTGCCTCACGCGCGCTGGCTCGCCTGGGACAGCCCGCGGTCGACCGCGATGGCGGCGCTGATCAGCGCCAGGTGGGTGAACGCCTGCGGGAAGTTGCCGAGGTGCTCGCCGGTCGGACCGAGCTGCTCGCTGTACAGACCGAGATGATTGGCGAAACCGAGCATCTTCTCGAAATAGAAGCGTGCCTCCTCGATACGCCCGCAGCGCGCCAGGTTTTCCACGTACCAGAAGGAGCACATCGAGAACGTCCCCTCATTGCCGGTCAGCCCGTCGGGCGCGGCCTGCCCCTCGCGGTACCGGTACACGAGGGAGTCGTCCACGAGCTCGTCCTCCACCGCCTTGAGATGCGAGAGCCAGCGTGGATCGGTGAAGGAGATGAAGTGGACGATCGGCATCAGGAGGCTCGACGCGTCCAGCCACGTCGCTCCCTTGTGCTGCACGAAGGCGCCGCGCTCGGCGTCCCAGAAGTTCTCGTAGATATCGGTGAACACGGCGTCGCGCGCGCTCAACCAGCGGTCCACGGTGCCCGGAAACGAGCGGTTCCAGGCGATGCGCACGGCTCGGTCGAGGGCCACCCAGCACATCAGGCGCGAGTAGAGGAACTCCTTGCGGCCACCGCGCACCTCCCAGATCCCCTCGTCGGGCTCCCGCCAGTGGGCGGCCACCCAGTCCACGATTCCCGAGATGTCGCGCCACAGGTCGTAGGCGATCGGCGCCCCGTGCCGGTTGAACAGGTAGATGGCGTCGAGGAGCTCGCCGTAGATGTCGAGCTGCAGCTGCGCGTACGCGGCGTTGCCGATCCGCACGGGTGACGAGCCCCGGTAACCTTCGAAATGGGAGAGGATCTCCTCCGTGAGGTTCCGCCGGCCGTCGAGGCCGTACATGATCTGGAGGGGCCCCGAATCACACCTGTCCCTCCCCACCCTCCCAAAGTGCTGGAACCAGTGCATGAACGCCCCGGCCTCCTCCGTGAAGCCGAGCTGATCCAGCGTGAAGAGCGTGAACGCCGAATCCCGGATCCACGTGTACCGGTAGTCCCAGTTCCGCGTTCCTCCGATCGCCTCGGGGAGACCGAACGTCGGTGCCGCGACCAGCGCACCATACGGCTGCGAGAACAGCAGCTTGAGCGTGAGGGCGGAGCGGTTGACCGTATCCTGCCAGCGACCGTGGTAGTTCGAACCGCCCACCCAGCGCCGCCAGAACTGCGAGGTGGCGTCAAGGTAGTCCGACACGTCTTCCGCCGCCAACTCGAGGCTTTCGGCGCCCTCCTCCGCGCGCTCGAGAATGAAGTCGGCGCACTCCCCGGCCCGCAGCGAGAACTCGGCGTGAACGTCGCCCCCCTTGACCTCGAGCGGCACCTGGCTGCGCAGGCGCAGCGCCGTGCCGTCCGAACCCTGCGAGACGAAGAGCACGGCCCGCTCGCCCGCGTGCACGCGGTGCTTCGCGCGGCCGTAGTCGAAGCGCGGCTGGCAGAGCAGGCGGAAGCGCACCTCGCCGCGCACGGTCTTCACCCTGCGGACGAGGCCGTGAGCGCAGCTCTTCCCCGTGATCGGCATGAAGTCCATGACCTCGCCGACCCCGTCGCCCGACAGGAAGCGCGTCAGGAGCACGTTGGTGTCGGGCAGGTACAGCTGCTTGCAGCGCACGGACTCCAGCGCCGGGGCGATCTGGAACCGCCCGCCGCGCCGGTCGTCGAGAAGCGCGGCAAACACCGATGGTGAATCGAACAGCGGGAAGCAGAGGAAGTCGATCGCCCCGTTCATCCCGACGAGTGCGACCGTGTGCAGATTCCCGATGACGCCATAACTTTCGATCGGCTGGTAGGCCACCCTGCCCCTCCCCAGGCGGATGATAGCCTTTTCAACACGGGCAACCAGGACGCGCGGTCTTCTCCTCCCCGGCCCGCTTGACCGTCTCGGGGCCGGGTACCACACTTTGTCCGCGGTCCAGCCGCGCGACGACCCAAGGGGCGCGCAGCGTCCCAGCCAACCTCCGGCCACGCCGCACCAAAGTGCTCGAAGCCGGGTGCGACGTTCTGGTGCCAAGAAGTCACGCGCGTTCGTCCACAGGTGCCAGGCGATCCGGTCTCGCGGAGCCGTACATAATCAAAGTTTCACACGCGGCCTCCGCCGGCTCCGACGAGTCGAGCGCCACCGACCACGAATCCAAGACGCCCTCCTGCCCTTGACTGAGCCTTCCACAGCGCTACCATGCCCCGAGCTGAGAGAGGGGAGCCCGATCCCTTATGGCGGCGAAGACCATCCACATTCGCGACCTCGCGACGCTGGTCGGCACGACGTTCGCCTCGCCGAGGTGGGTCGAGGTGACGCAGGCGCAAGTCGACGAGTTCGCCCGCGCCACCGGCGACCACCAGTGGATCCACGTCGACCCCGAGCGCGCCGCACGCGAGTCACCGTTCCGCCGGACGATCGCGCACGGCTACCTGTCGCTCGCGCTCGTGCCACCGCTGCTATTCGAGATGATCGAGGTCACCGGAGCGCGGCTCGTGATCAACTACGGCACAAACAAGGTGCGCTTTCCCGCCCCCGTGCCGGTCGGCTCCCGCATCCGTCTCACCGGTGAGGTGGCGGCCGTCGAGCCGGTCGAGGGAGGGTTCCAGGTCCTCCTCAAGGTGGCGATGGAGATCGAGGGCAGCCCCAAGCCGGCGATGGCGGCCGAGTTGATCTACCGCTACCTGGCGTGACGCCGGCCATGGCGGCTGGCCGAGGGAACGTCCCCCGCTTCTCGTAGGTGTCACCCATGCTGGGCTGGGGCGTCACGTCCTGGAAGGGAGTCTGATGGGACCGTTCACCCGTGCGATCGTTCCTGTAGCTCTCGCGCTCGTCTGCGCGCTTCCCACATCCGTGCTCGCCGAGACGCCACCCCAGGGCGTGGGGCACTCCGCCGCCGAGCGGCACGCCTGGGCGGTCGTCCTGCACGGCGGCGCGGGCGCGATCTCGCGCGCCTCGATCACCCCCGCCGAGGACGCCGCCTACCGGGCGGGCCTCAAGGCCGCCCTCGACGCCGCGGCCGCGGTGCTCGACCGGGGCGGCCCGGCGCTCGACGCCGTCGAGGCCGCGATCGAGCTGTTCGAGAACGACCCGCTGTTCAACGCCGGGCGAGGCGCCGTGTTCGCCGCCGACGGCACCAACCAGCTCGACGCCGCGATCATGGACGGTGCGACGATGAAGGCCGGCGCGGTCGCCGACGTCCAACGCACGCGCCACCCGATTGCGCTCGCGCGCGCGGTGATGGACCAGTCACCCTTCGTCCTGCTGGTCGGTGCCGGCGCCGACGCGTTCGCCGCCCACGTGCACCTCGAGCAGGTGGCGCCCAGCTACTTCTTCACCGAGCGCCGGTGGCAGGCGCTCGCCCGCCAGTTGGAGGAGGAGGGCCTCCCGGTACCGCCGCGTCCCGCCGGCGCGCCGGCACCTCCGGCGACGCCGGTTGCAGCGGTGGAACCGGCAGACGCGCCTCACTACGGTACGGTCGGCGTGGTCGCCCTCGACCGCCACGGCAACATCGCCGCCGGCACCTCGACCGGCGGCACGTCGGCGAAGCGCTGGGATCGGGTGGGGGACTCCCCGCTCATCGGTGCGGGTACGTACGCTTCGAACCAGTCGTGCGCCGTCTCCGGGACGGGGATCGGCGAGTACTTCATCCGCTACACCGTGGCGAGGACGATCGGCGCGCTCGTGCAGTACAAGGGGATGCGCCTGCAGGGCGCCGCCGACTTCATGGTGCACAAGGAGCTCGCCGCGATCCACGGCGATGGCGGGGTCATCGCCATCACGCCCGACGGGCAGATGGCATGGAGCTTCAACACGCCGGGGATGTTTCGCGCGCGGCTGAGGGAGGGTGGCGCGCCGCAGATCAGCCTGTACAGCGACGAGCCGTAGGTTCCGGGCGCGCGCCCTCATCCATCGCGCGGGAGCGGGAAGAAAGGGAGTTCCGCCGCCGCCGGCTCGCCCTCGAGGAGCGCCTGGCCGAGGTCGAGGCGATCAACGCTTCCAAGAAGGCGAGAAGGCGATACCGGGTACCGATGCGATGGAACCCTGGGCATGCCGCGGCGGGCGCTTGACAACCGGCGGCAGCGGAGTACGCTCCCTGTTTTGAGACAGGGACTCCAAATCAGGGTTGGGGGGTCCCGAGCAGAGAAAGGGGGGTAGGTCCGTGCCGAAGCAGGCGACGAAGATCAACCCGTCGGAGGAGACCATCACGATCGGCCCGTTGGGAATCCGGTTCCTCCTCACCGGCAACGACTCGAACAACAACGCGTCCGTCTTCGAGGTTCTGGTTCCCGGCGGCCAGAAGCTGGCGGCGCCCGCCCACAGGAACAACGAGTACGAGGAGATCCTCTACGGGATCGAGGGGGTCCTCACGTGGACGGTCGACGGCACGCCGATCGAGGTCGGCCCGGGCCAGGCGCTGTGCATCCCCCGCGGCGCCGTGCACCGCTTCGACAACTTCGGCCGCGAGGACGCGAAACAGCTGGTCGTCGTCAGCCCCGCGATCATGGGACCCGCGTACTTTCGCGAGGCCGCCGCGGCGATCGGCGCCGCCGCCGGGGGGCCGCCCGACCGCGTGAAGATGGCCGACATCTTCCGGCGGCACGGCATGACGGTGGCCGAGGCCCCGCCCACGACATAGCGTCCAGCCTGACGACGCTCGTCCTGAATCGGCCACGCCCGAGGGAGTGGTCCGCGCGGCGAGGCCCCGCCTGCTCGACGTTCTCGGCTTCAGCGTCGAGGGCGCCCGGCACGTGCCTTGGCAGGCGGCGGCAGCCCGGCGTGGAACCTCTCGGCGCGATGCATCACCCCCGTCCGTCGTGACGTCGCGACAACCGAGGTTCAGATCGTGCGCGAGTGGAGACGGCTACCCCTTCCGCAGCATCGGTACCTGACACCCGGTGCCGATGCGTCGCGCTCACGATTCAGCTACGTGCGTGCGTGGAGCCTGTTCCATCCGCTGGTTGACGTTTGTCAACTTCGCCGGACCTGGAATCTGTCCCGTCACGTGGCCGCTTTCCCGGTCCGGGCGCGCTCGATCGTGGCGATGTCGATCTTGCCCATGGTCATCATCGCCTCCATCGCGCGTTTGGCGACGGCCCTGTCGGGGTCGCTCATCGCCTCGAGAAGAGCGCGCGGCGTGATCTGCCACGAGAAGCCCCAGCGGTCCCTGCACCAGCCGCAGGCGCTCTCCTGTCCGCCGCTGCCGACGATCGCATTCCAGTAGCGGTCGGTCTCGGCCTGATCGTCGGTCAGGACCATGAGGCTGACCGACTCGTTGGCCGTGAAGCCCGGGCCGCCGTTGAGGCCGAGGAACGGTCGGCCGAGAACGGTGAACTCGACGGTGAGCTCATCGCCGGTGCTGCCGCCGGGATAGTCGGACGGGGCGGCGTGCGCTGCGCCGACATGACTGTCCGGGAAGGTCGCCGCGTAGAACTCGGCCGCCTTGCGGGCCTCGCCGCGGTCGAACCACAGGCAGGTGACCAGCTTGTCTTTCGTCATGACCGTGCCTCCTCTCACGTGCGCGGGCCGACGAGGTCGATCTCGTGCCCCCCCGCGTCCTCGGGGATCCGGTCGCCGCGCGAGCGCGCTACCACCGCCCACCCGAACCCGACCCCGGCCCTGATCGCGGACTCGTGCATGACCGCTGCCGACGATCCGGCGCCAACTCAGTCGCCGGTCGCGGCGAAGAGCCCCTGCAGTTGCGGATGCGGGGTGGCGCCGGCGAAACCGTCGAACGTGCCGAGCGTCGCCAACTCGGTCGCCGCCCGAATGAAGCCGCCCCACGCGGCGCGGGCGAGCGCGCCGCCGACGCTGACGCGCCGCACGCCCAACGCCGCGGCGTCGGCCATGGTCAGATCCACACGGCCGGTCAGTCCCGCCGGCCCGCTCAGGAGCACGTTCACGGGCTTCGGCGCGACGGCCTCCACGATCGCGCGGATCTGCTGCGGCTCGCAAACGCCGGGCGCGTACAGACAGTCGGCGCCGGCCGCGGCGTACCCTCGAAGCCGGTCGAGCACCTGGTCGAGCCCTTCGCGACGGACCCAGAAACCCTCGGCGCGGCCCACGAGCAGCACGCCGCTGTCGCCGATCGCCTCGCGCGCGGCCTGGATCCGCTCGACGGCGAGCGGCAGCTCGTAGATCGCGTTGTCCCGCCGGTCGGCCGCATCCTCGATCGAGAGCCCCGCAACCCCGGTGGCGACGCAGAGGCGGACGTTCGCAGCCACGTCGTCGGGGTCGTCCGCGTAGCCGTTCTCGAAATCGGCGTTGACGGGAAGGTTGGTCGCGTCCACCAGATCCTCGATGTGAGCGAGCATCTCGTCGCGGCCCACGCTGCCGTCGGCGACGCCGCGGGAAAACGCGTACCCGGCCGAGGTGGTGGCGATGGCCGCGAAGCCGAGGTGACGGAGATAGCGCGCGGTGCCGACGTCCCAGGGATTGGGAAGGGCGAAGCAACCCTCGCGATGAAGATCGCGGAAGACCTGACGCCGCTTGTCGAATTCCGTCATGTGTCACGCCTCCCGGTGTCCCTGGCAAAGCCGATTCGGAAACGTCGATGGATAAAGAGTCTGCTTCTCACTGTAGCGATGGTAGCAACCTGGAAGGCGCAGTCAAGTGTCGGGGGCGTTGAATGGGGTCGTGCGAGCGGTGAGGTTGGCCGGCAACGTAAGCGTCGATCCTTTCCATCGGAGTTCGCAGCCGAAATGGTGAGATGGTGAAACGTGGTACGGAGTTTGGTACCGAGTTGCTGGGTATATACTTCGGCCGCGATGAGAGACCCTGGAGGACGTCATGATTGAGAACCTCACCCTCAGGAAAGCCGTGCAGTTCGCAGTCAAGACTGAAGAGCTCGGCGCCTCCTTCTACCGCAAGCTGGCCACGCGCTTCGCCTCGAACCAGGAGCTCAACCAGCTGTTCGCGCTCCTCGCCAAGGACGAGGACACCCACCAGGCGCAGTTCAAGGCCCTTCTAGACACTGTGCCCGCCGGCGAGGAGGCCCTGCAGTACGAGCAGGAACAGTACCTGCGGGCGATGGCGACGGCGGAGATCTTCTCCGGCGACAGCGGTCTGTTCAAGAACGTGGACGCCATCGAGTCGCCGGCCGACGCCCTGGAGAAGGCTCTTCACCTCGAGAAGGCGACGCTGACCTACTACCTTGCGATGAGGGACATCCTCTCGGAGAACAAGGTCCTCGAAACCATCATCACCAGCGAGAAGCATCACATGGTGCAGGTGATGCGGTACGTCATCACCGGCGCCAAGATGCGCGGTCTCTCCGACAGCTTCTAGCACCCACCGGCACCAGGTATCAGCACCTCACCTTGCCGAGAAGGCGCTCGTGCTGTTCGGCGCCCGGCGCGTGGCGGCGCGTCCGCTCAGTGCGGGTAGGTCTTCTCGCCGGCGCGCACCGCGACCGCGAGCCGGTTCTCCGGCGGCGGGAGCGGGCAGTTGTAGGCGGGCGAGTAGTTGCACAGCGGGTTGTAGGCGCGGTTGAAGTCGATCTCCGCCGTCGCGCCGGCCGGCTGCTCGAGGTCTATGAACCGCCCGGACCCGTACGTCTCGGCCCCCGAGGTGAGGTCGGAAAACGGCACGAACAGGCTCGTGTCCGCCGGGTCGTCGGGCCGCATCTTGAACGCGGTGAGCACGCACGCCTTCCCGGCGAGGTCGAAGCGCAGGCGGGCCCAGCGGACGAACTTCTTCTCGAGGTTGCGGCTCGTCGCCAGCGTCACGGGCTCGGGCGGCGTCACCCTCTCGACCTGCGCCTGCACGACGAACGCCGGGTCGGGCGGAAAGTAGAGCAGGTGCTCGAACGCCCGCACCGCCGCGCGCTCGGGGTCGAACTCGATCACCACGAGCTGCTCCGGGGCGGCGTACGTGGCGAGCGTGAAGCGACCGAGCCGGAACAGCGCGCCCTCGGGAAGCGCGCCGGGCTCGATCACCTTGTCGCCGGCCTCGAGCCATGCCCGCGCCGGAGTCCCCCGCCAGCGCCAGCCGGAGGCGAACGCGAACGAGAGCGCGCTCCCGGCCGGGGCCTCCGGCGTGACGACGAGGCCGTCGGAGCCTGCCTCGACCCAGCCGCCGCCCGGCGCCTTGACCACGGTGCGGGCGATGCCCGCCATCGGCGAGGTCGGCGACGTCTTGAACTCGCGGTCCTTCGCGGCGCGCTCGGCGACGAGCTTCGCCTCCCACGACGACGCCGCGCCGGGCGCGACCGGGTTGCCGCGGCGCCCGCACCCGACGACCAGAAGAAGGGCGGCGGCCGCCGCCGTCGCCCCGAACCGGACTGCCACACCCACGCCACGCCGCGACTCGGATCGCCTCGTCATGACGCCATCCTCCCACGTCCGGCCCGGAGTGGGAAGCGGCGCTCACGGATGTCGGACGCGCAGCAACCGTACCGGCGTCACCCTCTCAACTCGTTGTAGGTACGATGAGCCGGTCTGAACCGAGGGTGGGAGCGAAGCGATGCCGCGGCGGCCGGAGTGTCCGTGGCGGGGGCGAAGCACCCCATGCACCCTCGGACCGCCCGCGGTGAGCCCGCCCCGACACGCGCTACGTCTTCTTCAGGAACACGTGGGCGGCACGGTCCCCGGCCACGTGCTTCGTGCACGCGTAGCCCAACGCCCGCAGGTCGAGGTCGGCGAAGAGGTGCTCGCCGCGGCCGAGCACGACCGGCGAGATGGCAAGGTGGACCTCGTCGACGAGGCGGGCGTGGAGATATTGCCGGATCGTGGCGACACCGCCGCCGAGCCGTACGTCCTTGTCGCCCGCGGCCTCTCTGGCCTGCGCGAGCGCGGACTCGATCCCTTGTGTGACGAAGCGGAACTCCGTACCGCCCTGCATCGGGATCGGTTTCCTCGGATGGTGGGTGAGCACGAAGACCGGGCTGTGGTATGGCGGCTCCTCGCCCCACCAGCCGCGCCAGCTCTCGTCGGGCC
Organism: uncultured Acidobacteriota bacterium; assembly: GCA_963789745.1. Taxonomy (GTDB): domain Bacteria; phylum Acidobacteriota; class Thermoanaerobaculia; order Thermoanaerobaculales; family Thermoanaerobaculaceae; genus RBG-13-68-16. The sequence continues at coordinate 594,468 of CAWBLW010000003.1, forward strand.
AGGGTCCCCGCACGGGGCCGAACATGTTGCGGCCGAGGATCCACGCTCCGATGTTCTCGAAGCCCCGCGCCGCGATCTCGTCGTCTACCCCGGTTTCCCCGGCGCCGCTCCCGTGCATCTTCTGAAAGGTCCGGGTGTGGAAGAACCAGTCGAAGATCTCGGGGCCGCCCACGCCGAGCGGATGCTCCAGGTCCTGGCTCGGACCTGCTCCGAACCCGTCAAGCGAAATTGAGAAGGCATGGACTCGCAGTTGCGCCAACGAGCACCCCCGTGCGTCCGGGCGCCTTGAGCACCCGCGCGCGAGCAACACGCACGGAAGGACCGGAATTCCATCTCTCACCATGGGTGTCGCGGTGGGGCTGGAGGCTCGGTCGAGGGCGGGTGACGGGCGAATCCCGAAGATCGAGGCGGGCTGAGGCGCCGAGCCGAGGCTGAGGGGGGCGATGAACGTTTGCTGGGCGGCGACGGATGCCCGACGCACGGGATGGTGAGAGGGTCCCTCCCGGCACCGAGCCTCGAGCACTCGATCCGTGACTCCCTGGCGCGCGCCGCTTTGAGACGCCGGCGGGAGCGGGGCGCCCAGCGGAGGTTTGAGCGCGCCGGGTCCGGATGCCTCTCGCCGGATCTCGAGATCGGCTGCGCACGCAACGAGGCAGCGCGACAGCGCATTGGCGTTTGTCAACTTCGTCGGGCCTGGTACCAATCGTGGTTGAGCCCTCTTTTGTCTTTTTGTGCGCCGTACTCGGCGGGGCTGATGTAGTCGAGGGCCGAGCGCCGGCGCACCAGTCGTCGTCTCGCGGAACCCCGGGCAGGGCGCTCGTATGCACTTCCGCTACTTACGTACCTGGCACCCCTCGACGCGCCAGGCGTTTCCGGCGCCCGGTACGAGGCCCGATCCGCCATGGCTACTTGGCGGAACCGGCCCGGTGATCCACCGGGGCCGGACGGGCCCGCAACTCGTAGACGGCGAAGCCATCGGCGTGTCCGAGGAGGCGATGAGGGCCCGTTGTGGCGAGCCATGCGACGAGATCACCGTCGGGCGATCCGGGCCGTGGGATCTGACCGCCCTGGAGGCACACCCATAGCGTCGTCGGCCTACCGTCGTGGAGTCGGGAGGCGAGTACTTGCGCCGACGGCTGGAAGTGCGAGCGCGGCAAGTAGTAGTGGACTAGGAATTGGTTTGGAGGCGGCAGCATGATCACGAACTCGGGCTCCCCGAACGAACTCGAGAGATGGGCCACCGCGCGCAACCCGCTCTTCGTCGGCGAAAGGGCCTGCCACGCGGTGCCCGTTGCCATCATCCCCGCCACGGAGGCGGCCAGCAGCGTCCGGAGGGGAGGCCGTACCCTGGTGAGCAACGTCGCGACGGCGACAACCGCCGGTATGAGACAGAAGAGGCTGAAGCGCGGGCGGAAGTACACTGGGTGCCACAGGTCGCCGATCGCGACGGCGAGCAGCGGCGGGACGATCACCAGACCAGACAGGAACGCGAGCGCCTCGCCCACGGGCCGAGGCTCGCGGGCTCCCGTCCCGGTCCCCCCCGACGCCGCCGCTGCCACGGTGACCGCGAGGACGACGCCAGCAACCACCGAAAACCAGCCCGCGGCCACCGCAGGGGCCATGCCGAAGCCGAGGAAGAACTCATGGTTCAAGAACCCGAACACATCGCCCAGACGTGGGTTATGAATCCAGCCGACCTGCGCGGCGCTGTAGAGGCCGTCGCGAAAGCGGTGGACGAACGCCACCCAGGGAAGGAACAGCACGGCCGAGGCCGAAGCGGCACCCAGTAGCAGCGCGGCGTCGCGCCACCGCCGACGGACGCAGAAGATCGTCACGGTCACGAGGACCTGGGACGCGACGACGACGGCGGCGACATAGTGCGTGTAGAGCAGCATTGTTGAGAGCAGACCGAAGGCTGTGGCCGAGATCCATGACCTTCCGGTCCGCCCCCCGGTGTGTATCCAGTGCCACAGGAGCCAGGCCAGCATCGCCATCAGCGCCGCCGCCTGCGCGTACATCCGCGCTTCCTGCGCGTACCAGATGTCGAGAGGGTTCACCGCCACCAGGAGCCCGGCCATCAAGGCAGCCGGCCGGCTGCCAGTGATGTCCCGAGTCAGGAGAGCCGCGACGAGGAGACCGACGATGCTCCACAGCGTGCTGTAGCCTCGCAGCGCCTTCTCCGACCCGCCCACGACCGTGCGCCAAGCATGAAGCAGCACGCCGTACAGAGGTGGGTGGATGTCCTTCGCATACGCGGTTACGACGCTGCCAAGTGTGCCGGTATCGAAGGCGGCGGTACACGTCTCATCCAGCCAGAACGGTTCCGATCCGAGCGTGGCGATTCGGATTCCCAGGGCGCCCAACGCCACGGCGAGCAGCAGCGCGACCCACCAGGCCTCTCGGCCGTGCAGCACGCGCCACATTACCTCGTCAGCTTCCTGTACGTGATCCTGTGTGGCCTCGTCGCGGCGTCGCCGAGCTGCTGCTTGCGCCAGTCCTCGTACTCGGAGAAGTTGCCGTCGAAGAACGTGACCTTGCTGTCGCCCTCGAAGGCGAGGATGTGGGTGGCGATGCGGTCGAGGAACCAGCGGTCGTGGGAGATGACGACAACGCAGCCGGCGAACTGCTCGAGGGCGTCCTCGAGCGCGCGCAGGGTGTTGACGTCGAGGTCGTTGGTCGGCTCGTCGAGGAGGAGGACGTTGGCGCCCTCCTTGAGCATGCGCGCGAGGTGGACGCGGTTGCGCTCGCCGCCGGAGAGCTGGCTGACCTTCTTCTGCTGGTCGGCGCCGGAGAGGTTGAAGCGCGAGCAGTAGGCGCGCGCGTTCATCTTGACCTTGCCAAGTTGGACCTCGTCGAGCCCTTCCGAGATCACCTCGAACACGGTCTTCTCGGGGTCGAGGGTGCGCGACTGGTCCACGTACGCGACCTGCACGGTGTCGCCGAGTCGCAGCGTGCCGGCGTCGGGGGTCTCCTGGCCGACGATCATGCGGGCGAGGGTGGTCTTGCCGGCGCCGTTGGGGCCGATGACGCCGACGATCGCGCCGGGGGGCAGCGAGAACAGGACGTTCTCCATGAGCAGCGTGTCGCCGAACCCCTTGCTCAAGCCCTTCGCCTCGATCACGAGGTCGCCGAGGCGCTCGCCCGGCGGGATGTAGATCTCGAGGTCGCGGGCGACCTCCTCCTGCCGGGCGGTGAGCAGCTGCTGGTACGCGTTGATGCGCGCCTTGCCCTTGGCGCGGCGCGCCTTCGGCGCCATGTGGATCCACTCCAGCTCGCGCTGCAGCGTTTTCTGGCGCTCGCTCTCCTGCTTCTGCTCCTGCCGCAGCTTCTCCTGCTTCTGCTCGAGCCACGAGGAGTAGTTGCCCTTCCACGGGATCCCCGCGCCGCGGTCGAGCTCGAGGATCCAGCCCGCGACGTTGTCGAGGAAGTAGCGGTCGTGGGTGACCGCGATGACGGTGCCCTCGTACTTCTGCAGGTGCTGCTCGAGCCACGCCACGGTCTCGGCGTCGAGGTGGTTGGTGGGCTCGTCGAGGAGGAGGATGTCGGGCTTCTGCAGCAGCAGGCGGCAGAGCGCGACGCGGCGCAGCTCGCCGCCGGAGAGCACCTTGACCGGCGTGTCGCCGGGGGGGCAGCGCAGCGCGTCCATCGCCAGCTCGAGGCGCGAGTCGAGGTCCCAGGCGTCCGCCGCGTCGAGCTTCTCCTGCACCTCGCCCTGGCGGGCGAGGAGCCTGTCCATCTCGTCGGCGTCCATCGGCTCGGCGAACTTGTCGGAGATCGCCTCGAACTCGGCGAGCAGCGCCACGGTCTCGGCGGCGCCCTCCTTGACGACCTCGAGGACGGTCTTGTCGGGGTCGAGCTTCGGCTCCTGCTCGAGGAAGCCGACCGAGTAGCCGGGGGAGACCGCGACCTCGCCGATGAACGAAGTCTCGACGCCGGCCATGATGCGCAGTAGCGTGCTCTTGCCTGCGCCGTTGAGGCCGATGACGCCGATCTTGGCGCCGTAGAAGTAGCCGAGGTAGATGTCCTTGAGCACCTGCTTGGTGCCGTGGACCTTGCCGACGCCCACCATCGAGTAGATGACCTTGTTGGGTTCGTCCTGCTTCGCCATGCGTGGAGTGTAGCGTCGCCCGCGGCGGCGCGGGAGGGTGCGGCGCGCCGGCGCCACGCGGGGGTCGGCGGCGCCGGGAGGTGTCGGGGCGGCCTTTGTGGCCGGCCGCGGGCAGACGGCGGGGGAGACGCGAACGCGATCGTCCCCGTCGTGCCGCCGCCGGCCCCGCTCTACGGCGGATCCTCTTGACATACCGCGAGGTGACGTAGATACTGCGTTTCAAGATCAATTAAACGCCGACGACGATCGGCAGGAAAGGGGATCCGATGCGCTACCGCAATGCTGTTGTCGCGTTTGTGGTTACGATGGGCCTTCTCCTCGCGACGGCTCCCGCCGCGGCGCAAGCGAGTGCCAAACCGCTGACCTGGTTGCTCAGCGTCCATGTCAAGCCGGGGAAGATGATGGACCTCAAGAACGCCGCCGAGAAGTACGACAAGCCGGTGCTCGACAAGCTTGTCGCCGAGGGCGTGATCAGTTCCTGGGGTCTCGCCTGCCAGATGATCGGCCCGCCCACCGAGTCGTGCTTCTACTACGTCACAGCGGCCGATTGGGCGGCGATGGGTAAGCTGGACAAGGCGTTCGCGGACGACCGCAAGGCGATGAAGGAGTCCGAGCGGAAGGCCATGCTTGACACCGTGATGAGCTCCACCGAGCCCGACAAGGAAATGTCCTCCATCGTCCGTCACGTCGTCTTCCATGCCGTTCCCGGCGGCGACGTCCACTACCTGATGCGGCACATCTACACGTTCAAGCCGGGCAAGGGCGAAGAGGTCGTGAAGCTGTACAAGGAGTACATCGTGCCCACGTACGAGAAGCTGCTCAGCGACGGGGTCATCCTCGGCTACGGGCTGGCCGAGCCGGAGTTGCAATCCGGCGCCGGGTGGACGCACACGTCGTGGATCGTGTTCTCGGACATGGCGAAGATGGACGAGGTCGAGAAGGCGTTCGACGGTGCGATGAAGGCGCGCGGCAATGAGCTGAACGAGATGCTGGACGCCACGTTCATGAAGGCGAGCGTGCCGGGCTCCCATGTGGACTCGCTGGCGGAAGTCCTGATCCACGGCGGCAAGACGAGCAAGTGATCGGAGGCGGGCGCACGACGCGCCCGGATCGATGAGGACGACGGCGGCCGGAGGACGGCCGCCGTCGCCGTCTTGCGGAGGAGGCAGGCGCCGTAGCCCAGGGTCGGCGTGCGGGCGGGGCAGCATGCCCGCCCCTCCACTTCGCTCGGGAGGCAGCTGTCGCTGGGCGGGCGAGGGCGACCGCACCACGACGAGGGCGCCCGGAGACCCGGAACGCCGGCCGGCATCTCAGGCGTGCGGTCACGGCGTTCGCGGTGGTCGGCGGGGTCCGGACTCTGGTATACAGAGTGCGGGATGGCCTCCAAATCGTCGTTCGTGGCGTTCGTGCGGCGGCTGCCGGGGCTGGGTAGCCCCGCCGCGGAGATGGCGTTCTACTTCGCGCTGTCGCTCGTGCCGTTCCTGGGCCTCACGGCGGTGGCGGCGATCACGTGGCTCCCCCCCTACCTCGGCGGCCCGCTGGCGGACACGCTGATCCACGTGTTCGCGCCCCAGGCCGGTCTCGACGCCGCGGCGATCGGCGCCTGGGTGCGCTCGATCCACAGCTCGGGCTGGCTCGCGGCGGGCGTCTTCCTCGCCTTCTGGGGCGCGTTCCGGTTCATGGCCGCGTGTGTGCGCGCCCTCGCGAGGCTCGGCCGGGGGGACCCGGCCGACCTGCGGCACCGGCTGCTCTCGATGGCGAGCGCGGCGTACCTCGTGGTGGTGTGGATGCTGGCGCTGCTCCTGCTCTCGTTCGTCGTCCTGGTCGTGCCGGCGCTCGAGGGCGCGCTCGACGAGGGCGGGCTGTTCGGCGCCCAGGCGCCGACGGCGGCGGCGCTCTCGCGCGCCCTGGCCGCGATCGTGCTGCTGATCACGATCGCCCTCACCTACGTCGCGATCCCCGGCCTCAACGCGCGTGGCCGGCGGCTGTGGCTGATGGCGGCGCTCGCGACCGCCGGGTGGCTCGTCGCCGGCTGGTGCGTCACCTCGCTGGTGCCCTCGATGTGGGGCGGAAAGTCGCTGTACGGCGCCCTCGGGAGCTTCGTGCTGTTCCTGCTGTGGTCGTACGCCAACGCGTGGGTGTTGCTCGTGTGCGGCCAACTCGCCGGCAAGACGGTGCGGACGGGGTGAGCGGCGGCGCGCAACCCGGAGCGCGGGACATGCGTATCCGACCCGGAGGCCAAGCCCGTGTCTGACGTCCTGCCGTGGCTGGAGTACCGGTGGAGCTTCGACTTTCCCGCCGGCATGTTCCGGGCGATCGTGTCGCGCCTGCGCGGAACCCCGGCCCGCCTCGAGGAGGCCGTGCGCGGCGCCGCGCCCGGCCGGCTGACGCGACGGCCGGGCGACGCCTGGTCGGCGCAGGAGCACGCCGGGCACCTCATCGCCGTCGAGAACCTCTGGCACGTCCGCCTCGGCGAGTACGCGCGCGGCGAGGCGGTGCTCACGGCCGCCGACATGGAGAACCGGGCGACGAAGGGGAGCGGCTACAACGACGTCCCGATCGAGACGATCGTCGAGGAGTTCCGCCTCGCCCGCGCGGCGACGGTGAGACTCCTCGACGGCCTCGATTTGCAGGCGGCGGGGCGGGTCGCGCACCACCCGCGGCTCGACCGTCCGATGCGCCTCGTGGACCTGACGTTCTTCGCGGCCGAGCACGACGACCACCACCTCGCCGTCGTCCACGAACTGCTGCGGTAGCGGCGCGGGCGGGCTACCCGGGAGCCGTCGGTCGGCGGCTCAGGTGCGTGGCACGGACGGCGGCTTGAACGGTGGCCTGGGCAGGGTCTTGGTCAGGTGGTTGTTGTTCTCGTCGTCTTCCTTGACCACGTTGTCGCAGTCCACGAAGAGGCTGAGCGTCGCGCCGAATCGGGCGAACCCTCCGGTGGCGTCCTCTCGCGTCTTGACGTACCGCTGACCGGCCGCCAGCGCCGGAACGTCGCCCCAGTCGATGATCTGGTTCTGATACTTCCACAGGTAGCGCACGGCGGGGGTGGCCTTCGTGCCGACGTTCTGGAACGTCAGGATCGCGTAATAGTGTGGGGGGCCGGTGGTGCCGATGTCCACGGCCTTGAGGTCGAGGCCGGTCTTGTGGGGCTGGATCGCCGCCGTTGGCGTCCGGCCGGGCAGCGCCGTGCCGGCCGTGGGCTTCACGTCCGCCGCCGACGCGAACGCCGCCAAAGCCACAGCGGTCAGCGCGAGGGGTGTGTGTGCCGTCATCGTGGCCTCCTCTCCCTATCTCGCTCGTCAAGTGTGAATCGAGTCTTGTTGAGTCTCTGAGGCAATGGTAACCGGGGAAGGCGAGGTGTCAAGGCGCGAGCTCTGCGGCTCCGGCGAACAGCGGGCAGGCCCGGCTGAGAAGCGGGCCCCGAGGCGACCGATCGTCGCAGGCGTGCCTCCACGAGTTCGCGGCGCCGCCGGGCAGATCGCGGGATGCCTCGTCTCTGGCGTGGTGCGCGGCCTGGCTCGAAGCCGGTTCTCCGTGCGAGCGCCGAGCCGCTTTCACGATGTAGAGGCGCGGCTTGCCTGCCCCGACCGCTGAGGCAGCGCCTGCGTCTTCCTCGACCCGCGGGTGCCGCAACAGCCGCCCCGGAACGGGACGCAGCGGCGGCTCTTGGGCCGGGGTCGGGGTTTGCAGGCGGCTGCCGCTACAAAGCAACCACAGTGCGCTCGGCGGTCGCGCCCCACATCTGCGTTCCTGCTGCGGTGTGGGGCGCGCCGCGCGAGGCGGGCTATCCGGCCGGCTGTTGTGTCACGCCGATGATCTTGTACGGCTTGGTACCGTAGTCCACCATCTCGACCTTGCCGTCCCGCGTGAACATCGCTCGTCCGGCGGGGACGAGCAGGCCGGAACCGTTGCCGTTGAGGTCGAGCTTGAGCTCGATCATGCCGAACGGATAGTCGGGTGACCGGGTGCCCTGCAACTGCTCCCAGAGCGGGAAGGGGCGGTCGAGCACCGCGAAGATCCGTTGGCCTTTGGGGGAGGCGAATTCGCGGATGATGGGCACTTCGAAGCCCAGGAGGCCGCCGACCCGGATCCAGCCGCGCGGCTTCATCTCGGCCAGATCCGCGACGACCGCGCGTTGACCCTTGTCGCCGAGAACGCGGGCGACCGACCCCACGTCGGCAGCGGTCGCGAAGTTGTCCACGTGGAGCGTGATCGGGACGGTGGCCTTCCCGGAGAGGTCGAGCAGGACGCCGGTGAACTCCGCCGGGACCCGGGTATTCCCCGAGGTCCCGACCGCCCACGCCGGGATGGCGGCGAACAGGATGAGCGAACCGAGGATGGTGCTGGAAAGGAACTGGATTCTTCGCATTGTTGCCTCCATGGGTCGCGGCTCACCACATGGACGCACGCTCCAACCTCCCAGGAGAACGCGGGGGCGGCAAGCGTTCTTCCCCAGCGGGCGGATCTTCGGGGGCAAGAGACCGCCGGCGCGGCGCGCCGGCCCCACACAGGCAAGACAACCTTCTGTGACGATGTGTGGCGCCCCGCCGGGCGCGCGGTCGCTTCTTCCGTCGCGGCGTTTGCTCGCAAACGCCGGCTGTCTCGAGGTGCACCGCGGCGGATCGGCCAATCCAAGCGTTGGCCGCCACACAGAGTGCGCCGTCGTAGGGCCTGACTGGCTAACCCGTACGTTGGAGCGGGCGATGCTAGGATTCTCCGATCAGGCCGCCGAGCATCGCAATAGCCGATTGGGTTGCGCGGCAGGGGGAGGCAGCGGTGAACGTCCTGGTTCGTTGGCAGACGTTCGTGGGCGGCGTTCGGCACAAGCCGGCCATCGGGATCGTGGTGCTCACGGCGGGGATCGTCTGGCTCGTGTTCGGTGACGGGAACTCCGCATCAATCGCGGGCGGGTTTCTTACCGGGCTCGGAGCCGGGATTGTGCTCCTCGGGTTTGGGGACCGTTAGCCTTCTTCGGCAGCGGGGGCATGCTGCCGGCCGGCGAGCCTCCGGTGCGGCGGTGGGGCCGCTACATGCTCCGTCTGTACTGCCCGCCGACCTCCGGGTGGGTGACCGTCGATTCCGTAGCGGCGTTTGCTCGCAAACGCCGGCTCTCTCAAGATTCGCGTCGTTCGTGTAGATCCTATGCTGGCGGTGGGGTTGAGAAGGGAGAGGGCTGCGGTTGGTACGCTTAGTCCAATCGAGGAAGAAAGGAGAAAAGCGATGCCAGCCACAGCCCAGGTAACAGAGTACCGCAACGGAGGGACGTTGTTCGTGTCGATGGAGTTGAGTTCGAGGACCTGGAAGTTGACCTCGGCGAACGGGGTCGATGGAAGGGTGCGAGAGAAGAACGTGCCGGCAGGTGATCTTGCGGGGGTCTTGGAGGAGTTCCGCAAAGCAAAGAGCAAGCACGGGTTGGGTGAGGACGCGGAGGTGCTGAGCTGCTACGAGGCGGGACGGGATGGTTTTTGGATTGACCGGGAGCTGACGGCGCTGGGAGTGAAGAACCTGGTGGTGGACCCGAGCAGCATCAAGGTCGACCGGCGGGCGCGGCGGCGGAAGACGGACCGGCTCGACGGGCGCGCGCTTTTGGAACACCTGCTGAGGTGGTCCAGGGGCGAGCGGTGCTGGAGTGTGGTGGCGGTGCCGAGCGTGGAGGAGGAAGACGCGCGGCAGCTGCATCGGGAGCTTGAGGCGCTCAAGCGTGAACGGACGCAGCACAGCAACCGCATTTCCAGCCTGCTGGTCATCCACGGAATCAAGGCGGAGATCACGGGTGACTTTGGGGAGCGGCTGAGCGAGCTGCGGCTGCGGGATGGGCGGGGCGTGCCGGAGCATCTGCGGGAGCGGTTGGTGCGCGAGTACCAGCGCCTGCGCGTGGTCAAGGAGCAGATTGCGGAGCTGGAGGCCGAGCGGCGTGCGGTGATTCGGACCTCGAGCGATCCCACGATCGAGATGGTGCGCAAGCTCATGCGGCTGTCCGGCATCGGGGAGAACGCCGCGTGGCTGTGGGTGATGGAGTTCTTCGCCTGGCGTGACTTTCGCAACCGGCGGGAGGTCGGTTCCTTGGCTGGCCTGACGCCGACGCCCTTTGCCAGTGGGGACACCCGCAGGGAGCAGGGCATCGACAAAGCAGGCAACCCCCGGGTGCGAGCCATGGCGATTGAGATCGCATGGTGCTGGGTGCGCTTCCAACCCGACAGCGAGCTCACTCGCTGGTGGGTGCACGTTGCGACGAATGGGCGGTCACGACGAGTGGGGATCGTTGCCGTGGCCCGCAAGCTCCTGGTCGCCATCTGGCGCTACCTGGAGTTCGACTGCGTGCCGCAAGGCGCCCGGCTCAAGGCGGCGTAGCGCGGCCGGGGAAGGGCAAGACGAGGCCACCGAATGAAGAGGGTTGGCTCAGTTGGCAATGCTGGTTTGGGCGAGTCCGTGGCCGCCCCTGGTCGCCTGAGGACCGGTTTTGTAGATGGGACCGCCCAGCCTTGCGCGTGCACAGGCGCCTTGATGGCGCATGCAGGATTTGGTTTGCTGGCACGACCAGCGACGGATAGAAGGTCGTCCGGGGCGTCGACCCCAGGACCCCGAACCACGCGGCCAGCCGCCACTGTCCAACAACCCCTTCATCCCACGCCTCTTGACGCTTCACCCAGCTGCGTGTCACGAAAGACCCCGACTGAAGGACAAAGAAATCCCCGACGCCCCCCACCCCAACGCAGTCGTTGCCCTTGACACCGGGCCGCAAATAGAAGGGGCGGCCCTTGCGGCCGCCCGCGGCCGGGTAGGGGACCGCGGATCGTGCGGCGGGCGGGGCGAGCCCCGGCCACGCATGCTCCGTTTGGACTGGCCGCCGACCTCGTAGAGGGCGTGGGTGATCTGCCCGAGGGAGCAGGCGAAGACCGCCTGCAGCAGTTCCGCGAAGAGGTTGTCGCCCGAGAGCGCGACCGCCTGCAAGTGGGCGAGGCCGAGCAGGGCTTGAAAGCTCAGGCCTGGGGCAGGCCCAACTTGCGCACCAGCGCCTGGAAGCGCGGCTCGGAGCGGAGGAGATCGAAGATCGGCATGCAGCCGATGTAGGGCATACTGGGGTCGCGGTCGTCATAGGCCTTCTCGAGCCAGTCGAGGGCGTGCGCCGTGTCTCCGACGTACAGGTAGTTCTGCGTGATATCCCACGGGGCGCCGGGCCCCGTGCCGTGCCTCGCCGCCTCGACCTCGGCCGCGTGGCGCCACGCACCGGCATAGTCCCGCCCCGCGTAGCCCCGCTCGAGCGCCTGCCCAACGTCAGGGCACCAACCGGCATAGTACTTCTCGGCGGTGGCAATCATCTCGTCATGCTGCTTCGTCTCGTGCAGGGCCAACATGAGCGCGCCCAGGGCGATAGGGGAGTCCGGCTGCAGGCTCAGCGCCTTGCGGGCCTGGGCGATGGCCTCGTCGTACCGGCGCGCGCAGTAGAGATCGATCGAGTAGAAGGTCACGGTCAAGGCGTTGAAGGGGTCGAGCTCCACGGCGCGCTCGATCTGCCGCATCGCCTCCTCGCGCCGTCCCACGATGGTGAGGTAGTGCGAGTACGTCGCGATTGCGACGGCGTCCGCGGGGCCGAGCTCCACCGCCCGCTCCCACTCGCGTGCGGCCGCCGCCCAGTTCCAGTCGGTCCAGGTGAGGATGTCCGCAAGGGCGAAGTGCGCCTCGGCGACCGAGTCGTCGAGCTCCACGGCGCGCCGCGCCGCCGCTCGTGCCTTCGGGCCGGCCTCGCCGGGCTTCGCGTACCCCAACTGCTGGCGGCAGGCCCACACCAGGGCGATCCCCGCGTAGCCCCGCGCATAGCCCGGGTCCTTCTCCAGTGCCACGGTGAGGAGCCGTTCGGCAGTGTCGAGGTCCTGCGGGGTCAGCCTGACCCAGTAGGAGGCGGCCTTCAGGTACGCGTCATACGCTTCGGGGTTGACGGAACGGGCGTTCGCCAGCCGCCTGCTCTCGGAGGGCAGCAGCTTGAGCGCCAGGGCGGAGGCGACCTTGCGGGCGACGTCGCTCTGAGCGCGAGGGCGCCCGACAGCTCGCGTTCGAAGGTGTCCGCCCAGAGCTGCGCCTGGTCCTTGACCTGGATGAGCTCCGCCGACACCCGGACCCGGCCACCCTCCTTCTGCGCGCTCCCCTCGAGCACGTACTGCACCCCCAGCTCCTTCCCGATCTGGTCGATCGGCGTCTCGGTCTTCTTGTAGCGCATCACCGAGGTGCGGGCGATCACGCTCAACGTCTCCGGGTGCAGCCGCCCGAGCTGCGCGATCATCTCCTGCGTCAAGCCGTCCGAGAGGTAGTCCTGCTGCGGGTCGCCCGACAGGTTGGCAAACGGCAGCACCGCCATGCGGATCGCCTGCGCGCCGCCGGGTCCTCCGAGCACTCGGCTCCGCACGCCGCCGACGTCCAGTCCCACGAGCACGGCGAGCAGCGCGCTCGCGCAGGTCAGCAGCGTCTGCCCACGGTGGCACACGACCCACGCGCGCAGCGCCGGCCACGGCGGTAGCGTCTCGCCCGAGGCCACCGCCTCGAGCGCCGCCCGCACCTCGCCGCCGCGCTGGTAGCGCTGCGCGGGCGCCTTGCCCAGGCAGCGCTCGATCACCGCCGCAAGCGGACCCGGCACGGTCGCCGGCAGCGGCGCCGGAGGCTGGCTCAAGATCGCCGAGGAGAGCTCGTAGCTCGTGTCTCCCCGAAACGGCCGGCGGCCCGCCGCCATCTCGTACAGCACCACCCCCAACGCCCACACGTCGCTGCGCGCGTCGGCGCCCTCCCCGCGCAGCTGCTCCGGCGCCATGTACGCCAGCGTCCCGACGATCGCACCCGCCTCGGTGAGCGACGCCTGCGTCAGCGTCGTCGCCTTGGCCAGGTCCTCCGAGGCCAGACGCTTGGCGAGGCCGAAGTCGAGCACCTTGACGCGGCCCTCCAGGGTGACGTTGACGTTGCCGCTCTTGAGGTCGCGGTGGACGACGCCGCGCTCGTGGGCGTGCGCCAGGGCGTCGGCGAGCTGCAGGCCGAGCTTGAGGACCTGCTCGGCGGGCAGGCCCCCGCCCGCGAGTAGGGACGCGAGGGATCGGCCCTCGACGAGCTCCATGGCGATGTAGGCCCGGCCGTCGCTCTCGCCCACCTCGTGGATCGTGCAGACGTTGGGGTGGTTGAGCTGCGACGCCATCCGCGCCTCGCGCAGGAGGCGGGCCCGCGCCGTCGGGTCGGCGAGGGTCGAGGCGGGGAGCACTTTCAGCGCCACCTCACGCTCGAGCCGCGTGTCGCGCGCCCGCCACACCTCGCCCATGCCACCGGCGCCGATGAAGGCGACGATCTCGTACGGACCAAGACGATCGCCCGGCTCCATTGTCCTCGTGTGCCTTACTAATCATTATAGTCCGGTTCCACACCAAGAAGGGGTGTCCCATAGACCTGGATGACCAGTTCACCATTTGCTCCGCCAGACCCCGGCGTGGTGGAGCTTGGTGATTGAGCCTGAGTGAGCACCGTCAGACGGTGGAGCGGGCGCCGATGCGGTACGGATAGGTACGGAGGAGTTCGTCCACCCTGGCGCTCCCGTCGCTCGCGCGGTTGCCGGAAGAACGCGCCGCCGCTACATGCTATTGCGGTACTGGGTGTTGATTCTGTAGCGGCGTTTGCTCGCAAACGCCGGCCTTCCAGGTGCGAAAGCTGGCCCATCGGCCGATGCGAGCATCGGCCGCTACAGAGACATCGCTACCGTTGGGCGTAAGCGGTGGGGGCGCCCCGCCCCTACATGCTCCGTCTGTACTGGCCGCCGACCTCGTAGAGGGCGTGGGTGATCTGGCCGAGGGAGCACGAGCAGACGGTGTCGAGCAGCGCGGCGAAGAGGTTGCCGCCGGAGCGCGCGGCCGCCTGCAGGTGCGTGAGCGCCTCGGCGCTCGGCACCTCCCACGGCGCCACCAGCCCGGCACGGGCGGGGGCAAGCCCCGCCCCTACACTGTCCTCGCCGCTCCGCGCGTGGCGCGACTGGAAGTCGCGCACGTGGGCGAGGCGCGCGTCCTTCTCGTCCTTGGTGGCGCGCGTCAGCGCCGACGCCTCGAGGACGTTGGCGTCGCGGTCGGGGTCGAGGAAGGTGTTGACGCCGACGATCGGGAACTCCCCGGAGTGCTTGAGGCGCTCGTAGTGCAGCGATTCCTCCTGGATGCGCGAACGCTGGTAACCGGTCTCCATGGCGCCGAGCACGCCGCCGCGCTCGGAGATGCGCTCGAACTCCTCGAGAACCGCCGCCTCGACGCTGTCGGTGAGCCACTCGAGGAACGCCGAGCCCTGCCACGGGTTCTCGTTGGCGAGCAGGCCGAACTCCCTGGCGTTGATCAGCTGGATCGCCAGGGCCCGCCGCACCGACTCCTCGGTCGGCGTCGTGATCGCCTCGTCGTAGGCGTTGGTGTGCAGCGAGTTGCAGTTGTCGGCCATGGCCAGCAACGCCTGCAGCGTGGTGCGGATGTCGTTGAAGGCGATCTCCTGCGCGTGCAGGGAGCGGCCCGAGGTCTGGATGTGGTACTTGAGCCTCTGCGAGCGCTCGTTGGCGCCGTAGCGGTCGCGCATCGCAGCCGCCCAGATGCGGCGGGCGACGCGGCCGATCACGGCGTACTCCGGGTCCATCCCGTTGGAGAAGAAGAACGAGAGGTTGGGCGCGAAGTCGTCGACGTCCATGCCGCGCGCCAGGTAGACCTCGACGTAGGTGAACCCGTTGGCGAGCGTGAAGGCGAGTTGGCTGACCGGGTTGGCGCCGGCCTCGGCGATGTGGTAACCGGAGATCGACACCGAGTAGAAGTTTCGCACGTCGTGGGCGCCGAACCACTGCTGGATGTCGCCCATCATGCGCAGCGCGAACTCGGTGGAGAAGATGCAGGTGTTCTGGGCCTGGTCCTCCTTGAGGATGTCGGCCTGCACGGTGCCGCGCGCCTGCGCGGCGGCGCAGGCGAGGGCCGCGTCCCACTCGCCCGGCGCGAGCAGGGAGGCGATTTCGTCCCAGCTCTTGCCGTCCACGACCGGCTGCAGCGCGTCCTCGGGCTTCGCCTGCAGGCGGCCGTCGGCGATCAGTCGGCGCTTCGCCTCCTGGCGTCCGGCGACGTTGAAGAACATCGCCAGGATCATCGGCGCCGGCCCGTTGATCGTCATCGAGACGCTGGTGTTGGGGTCGCACAGGTCGAACCCGGCGTACAGGCGCTCCATGTCCTCGACGGTGCAGATCGACACACCGGACTCGCCGACCTTGCCGTAGATGTCGGGGCGCTCGGCCGGGTCCTCGCCGTACAGCGTCACGGAGTCGAACGCGGTGGACAGCCGCGCGTACGACTGCCCGCGCGAGACGTAGTGGAAGCGCGCGTTGGTGCGCTCCGGCCCGCCCTCGCCCGCGAACATGCGGGTCGGCAGCTCCTCGGTGCGTTTGAAGGGGAAGACGCCGGCGGTGTACGGGTAGGCGCCGGGGACGTTCTCGAGCGCGAGGAAGCGCACGATGTCGCCCCAGTCGTCGAGGTCGGGGAGCGCGACCTTGGGGACGTGGGTGCCGGACAACGACACGGCGGTGAGCGGGACCGTGATCTCCCGGCCGCGCACGGTGTAGGTGAAGGTGTCGCCGCCGTAGTCGGCGCGCAGCTTGGGCCAGGTCGCGAGCCGCTCGCGGGTGCCGTCTTCGAGGTCGAGTGCGACCCGGCGGATCTCGTCGTCGAGCGCCGCGAGCGCCCCCTCCTGACGCGCGCCCCGCGTCGCGCGGGCGGGGGCAAGCCCCGCCCCTACACCATCAGCGGCGCGGGCTGGGGGCAAGCCCCGCCCCTACACCATCAACGGCATCGCCGGGGGCAGGCGCCGACCCTGGACCTCCGGGCTTGCTTGCTGCGATCTCTTCGAACAACTGCCAGAGGTCGGCGTGATCGCCGGCGCCGTGGCGGCCGGACACGCACGCCCGCGCCCCGACCAACTGGTAGAGCGTGCGGGCCAGGCGCGCTTGAGCATCCGCGCTCGAGCGCGCTGACCGGCACGCGCCGGCGATCTCGCGCAGGTAGCCGACGCGTTCGCCGGGGATGAGCGGGTGGCGCTCGGGGACCCCGGCCGGCTGCGCGTGCGTCGCGTCCAGGTGCCAGGCGCCGCCGAACTCCCGTTCGAGATGCGAGACCAGAGCGATGTAGAGGGCGTTGACGCCGCGGTCGTGGAACTGGTGAGCGCAGGTCGGGAACGCCGGCAGCCCTTCGTCCGGCATGGTGAACTCGTTGCGGTTGCGGCGCAGCTGCTTACGCACGTCGCGCAGCGCGTCGAGCGCTCCCGGGCGATCGAACTTGTTGATGGCGACAAAGTCGGCGAAGTCGAGCATGTCGATCTTCTCGAGCTGCATCGACGCGCCGTACTCCGGCGTCATGACGTAGACGGATTGGTCGGCGAGGTCGGCGATCTCGCTGTCGCCCTGTCCGGCGCCCGCCGACTCGACGAGCACCAGGCCGAAGCCGGCGGCGACGCAGACGTCGATCGCCGCTTTGGTGGCCACCGACAAGGTGTGGTGCGCCTGCCGCGTCGCGAGGGAACGCATGTAGACGCGCTCCGAGCCGAGCGAGTTCATCCGGATCCGGTCGCCGAGGAGGGCCCCGCCCGTGCGCCGCTTCGTCGGGTCCACGGCGAGGACCGCGATCGTGAGGTCCGGATAGTCCGCGAGGAAGCGGCGCACCAGCTCGTCGGTGAGCGACGACTTCCCCGCGCCTCCCGTGCCCGTAATGCCCACCACCGGGGTTCGGGGCTCGGGACTCGGGGTTCGGAGATGCGAAGAGGCGAGCTTGCCCTGCTCGGCCTCGCTGATGAGCCGAGCGATGACTCCGAAATCGATCCGGCCGGCGCCGCCGCGGTCGCTGGGGGCACCTTCCTGGCGAGCCCCGGACCCCGAGCCCCGAGTCCCGCTCTGCTCGGCACAGGCGCCGAGCATGGCGTCGATCATGCCGTCGAGGCCGAGGGTCCGCCCGTCGTCGGGGGAGAAGATCCTGGTGACGCCGTACGCCTGCAGCTCCGCGATCTCCTCGGGGACTATCACCCCGCCGCCGCCGCCGAACACCTTGACGTGGCCGGCGCCGCGCTCGCGCAGCAGGTCGACCATGTAGGTGAAGAACTCCATGTGGCCGCCCTGGTAGGACGAAACCGCGATGCCCTGCGCGTCCTCCTGGATCGCCGCGTCCACGATCTCGGCCACCGAGCGGTTGTGCCCGAGATGGATGACCTCGGCGCCGTGCGCCTGCAACAGGCGGCGGATGATGTTGATGGCGGCGTCGTGCCCGTCGAACAGGGCGGCCGCCGTCACGAACCGGACCTTGTGCTGCGGCGTGTCTGTTCCCCCCATGGGCAAGCCTTCCTCGCCCGTCATTCTAGCGCGCGGCGCAGCCCGGGCGCCTGGCCTGGCGGGAAGCGGCCTCCACCCAGGGGTGTACCGGACGTGATCGTTTTGGAGGAAAACTCTCTATAATTCCAACGGAATGGAGCCAGACAGGCCAACCGGCTGGAATCACACGCAGGTGTGGCCTCCCGATGGCAGTGGCAGCGACCCTGGGTTCACCCCGCCCGCGCGCTGGAAGCTCGGGCGGCTGCTCGGCACCGGCGGCCAGTCGGAGGTCTGGCTCGCCAGGGACCAGGAGCTTGCCGAGTGGGTCGCCCTCAAGGTCTTCCACGCCGGCCTCTCGGCCAACGCGCGCGAGCGGCTGCGGCGCGAGGTGCGGCTCGGGCGCTCGCTGCAGCACCCGCACCTGGTGCGGCTGTTCGAGCTGATCGAGAGCGACGGACGCCTTGCGGTCGTGATGGAGTGGCTGCCGGGCGGGAGCCTCGTGCAGCGTTTGGAGGCTGGTCCGCTCGCGGTGGAGGAGACGGTCAGGATTGCCGACGAGACACTGGCCGCGCTCGAGTACCTCCACGCCCAGGGCGTCGTCCACCGCGATGTCAAGCCTTCCAACCTGCTCCTCGACGACGACGGGCACGTCAGGCTCGCCGATCTCGGGTTGGCGCGCCCGATCGAGGACGTTCAGGACCTCACGCAGACCAACATGGCGATCGGGACGCCGGCGTTCATGAGCCCGGAGCAGATCCGCGGCGAGGCGCCGACTCCGGCCGCGGACCTGTACGGCCTCGGCGTCACGCTGTTCCAACTTCTGACCGGCGCGTTGCCGTTCCCCGGGAGGTCGCAGTACGAGGTCGCGACCCAGCACCTCGCGGCGCCCGTACGCAACCCCCGCGCGTTGCGGTCGGAGTGCCCGCGCTGGCTGGCGCGCTTCGTCCTCCGCCTGCTCGAGAAGCGGCCCGAGGATCGCTGGCCGAACGGTGCGGCAGCCCGGCGGGCACTGCACCACCGGACCGGCCTGACCTCGCCGCGGGTGCGGCGGCGCATCGTCGCGGCGGCGACCGTCATCCTGGCCATCGCAATCGTGACGGTGGCCGTTTCTCGGGCCGTCGTGCACACCCGGTCGTACCCGGAGGCCGCGAGGGTGGAGGCGAGCGGCCAGGAGGTCCGCGGACTCGACGACCGCGGCCACGTGATCTGGCGCCGGGCGCTCGAGTACCCGGCGCAACAGGTCGAGTGGAGCGACATCGACGGCGACGGCAAGCCCGAGACGATCGTCACGGCGTGGCCGCGAGCCTACGCCCGTTCCCACGAGGTGCAGCGCTCCGAAGTCCTCATCCTCGACCGGCGTGGGGGGGTCGTGACGCGAGTCCACCCCGAGGACCTGCTTCCAACGTGGCCGTTCGCGTACCCGAAGTCGTTCCACCCGATCGTCAGCGTTCTGAAGATCGGCCGGGGAGGCCTGCCGGCGGTGGTGGTCAACTGCCGGCAAACGGCGTTCTTCCCGACCGTCGTGATGGTCTTCTGGCCGCGCACCAACGTCTGGGAGCCGATGCTCTACCATCCGGGGTGGCTCTACGACATCGTCCTGGTGCCCGGCAGCGATCCGCCGCGCCTGCGCTTCGAGGGCGTCAACAACCTCCTGGGCATGGACCCGGTGACGGGCGAGCTGGTGGTTCGCGACCCCGACCCCGCCGCGGTGCGGGGGGATCGGGCGGTCATGGTCGTGCAGGGTGCGAGCGTGCCGCTCGAGGGCGGGTTTGCGCTTGCCTGGTATACGCCGCTCGATCTGCAGGGGACCGAGCACGCCGCGCTCGACGTCGACGCCAACGGCGACTCGGTCCTGCGCTATCCCACCACGACCGTGGTCGTCGACCGGTTCGGCAACCCCGTACCGGGTCCGAACGCGGGCCGTGACCTCCGCTCCGCGAGGACGGATTTCCTGGCGGGACTCAACTTGTTCACGGCGGCCGGCCAACCGGTGACGCCGGCCGGGGTCCGGAGCCTGCTCGACAAGATGCGCGCTTCGTCGCGCGCCCTGCTCGCAGAGCGGCCGTACCGAGCGATTTTGGGCATCCTGGGGGGGCGCGCGCTTGCGCGGGCGGGGGATCTCACAGGGGGGATCGAGCTGCTCGAGAAGGTCCGGGCCGACGGAGATCCCGTCGAGGCAACGTACCGGCTGGCGCACCTGGAGGCACTCGCCGGCAACCTCGAGACGGCCAGGCACCTCATTCGGGGCCTTCTCGACAGCGGCAGCGGGACACGGCGCTACGACGGGGCCACCCTCATGTTGCGGTTGTGCGTCGAGAGCCACGACGCCGAGTGCTGCCGCAAGGCCGCCATGCCCCTGTCCGACTGGGATGAGGACGCCTTCGTCGCCGGCGGCTTCGCGGGGGCGGCCGGGGTGCGCGCCCGCTTGTGGTGGGACAGCCTCCGTGAGGGCGACACGCGAGTGGAATCGTCGTCGTACGTACCCGAGGGCGAAGCGCTGGCGTGCCTCGCACGCTGGCGGCTGGGGCGGACGGCGCCGGGCGACGCCGATGCGATGGTCGCGGCGGAGAGGGCGAACCCGGACGCGGCGTTCGAGTGCCGCCTGGCCAAGGGCGCGGCCCTGCTCGGCCTGGGCCACCCGCGGGAGGCGGCGGCGTTCCTCGGCCAGGTCGCGGCGCTGCTGCAGCCTGTGTCGGGCGACGACTTCTGCAACCGGCAGCTGCTGGACCTCACGAAGGCGGTGGAAGCGAAGGCGCTCCTGGCAGCCGGCGACCGCGCACAGGCCCTCGCCGAAGCGAGGTCGTTGCGTCCACGGCTGCGCTCCGGACTGCTGCCGCGGATCCTCGTTGACGAGGTGCTGCACGACGGCAGCTCCCAGCGATGAATGCGGTCGCCTCCGCGGTTGGGCCGCCGAATCTCTCGTCTCAGGCGAGCTGTCCGCGCGTTGGCGGTGGGAGCTCGTCAACGGCGCGCAGGACGGCGTCCGGCTCCCCTTGCAGCCAGTACACGATACGTCCGCTGGTCCACAGCACGCTATGGCCGCCGGGGCCGACGGTCAGCCAGCGTCCGGGCGGCCCCTGGAGCTGCCGCGGCGTGGAAAACGGCGAGCGTCCCGTGCGCATCCCCTCGACCATCCGCGCGAGCACCTCAAGGGCGTGGACCTCGTCCGGGTAGCGCGAGATCCAGATCCGCAGCTGGCCGGGGGCGCCGTAGTCGGCCACCGTGGAGTCGCGCGGCGCGACATCCGCGCCGTGCAGCTCGGCCACCATGCGGGCCGCGCCGGCGCCGGTCCAGACGTGGACGCGGTGCAACCCCGCCAGCCGCACCGGAACCTGCGTCCGCCCGCACGCGGCCAGCAGGAGCGAAACGGCAAGCGCGGCGGGCAGGCTACGGCGCACCGGCGAGCCCGAGGTCGGAGGCGATCGACGCCATCGCGGCGCGAACGAACTCGATGTGCGCCGGCAGCTCCATTCCGATCTCCTCGGCGCCGCGGCGGATGTCGTCGCGGTTGACGGAGCGCGCGAACGCCTTGTCCTTCATCTTCTTCAGAACGGACTCCACGGGCACGTTGGCAATCGTCTTGTCGGGGCGCACGAGGGTCGCTGCGGTCAGGAAGCCCGTCAGCTCGTCCACGGCGAACAGGCAGCGCGCCATGTCCGTGTCGCGCGGCACGCCGGTGTAGTCCGCGTGGCCTTCGATGGCGCGCACCCAGGCTTCCGGCCAGCCCTGTTCGCGCAGCACCTTCGCGCCGGCGTAGACGTGCGTTTCGGCGGTGGGGTTCCTCTCGTAGTCGAAGTCGTGGAGCAGGCCGACGATTCCGAACTCCTCCTCGCCGGTGCCGAGCCGCCGCGCGTGCGCACGCATCGCGGCCTCGACGGCGAGCGCGTGCTTGCGAAGGTTGGGGTTTGCGGTCCACTCGCAGAGCAGCTCCCATGCGGCTTTCCGGTCGTACGTCATGCTGACAGCCTACCGTAGCGCCGGCGCGATGCAAAGGGCTGTCAGGCCGGCACGGTCGGGCGAAAGGCAGGAAGGGAAGACGGGAGAGGGAAGAAGGAAGACGGAAGACGGAAGAGTGATGGACGCCAGGCTACTGTCCGTCGTCCCTCTCCCTTCTGCCCTCTACCTTCTGCCTTCTTCCCGCTACCCTCTGCTGCCGCGCCACGGTCCGCCCTCAGACCTCGGAAGCCGCGCGGAGCGGGGCGCCGATGACGTAGTGACAGCCGACTGAGATCGGATTGCGCTGCGCGGCGGCCGCGATCAGGCCGGCTGAGGTGCACCCGTGGACGAGGTCGACGAGAGCCGCCGAGATCGGCGTCGAGCGGTAGAACTCCGTGAGCCTGCCCTGCTGGTGGCGGAGGTCCGCGACCGCGCGCGCGAGACGCTCTGGCGTGCGCACGATGCCGACGTAGTTCCACATCGTGTGGCGCAGAGCCGACCAGTCCTGCGCGATGAGCGCCGGATCCTCGTTGGACGGGCCGGGCACCGGCTCCCAGTCGGGGATCACCGAGGCCAGGTCGGCCGAGAGAGGGGCGCGCCGCACCCGGCTGGCGGCGTCCTCGCCCGCGGCGAGTCCGAACGTGAGCCCTTCGAGCAGCGAGGTAGAGGCGAGGCGATTGGCGCCGTGGACACCCGTGCACGAGGCCTCGCCCGCGACGTAGAGGCCGGGGATCGTGGTCCGTCCCGAAAGGTCGGACACCACCCCGCCGCAGGTGTAGTGCGCGGCGGGCACCACCGGGATGCGCGCGTGCCGGATGTCGATGCCGTACTCGAGGCAGTTCTCCCTGACGTTGGGAAACCGCGCGGCGAGTTCTTCCCCCTTGTCGCCGAGGTCGAGGAAGACGCACTCGGAGCCGGTGCGGTGCAGCTCGTCCACGATCCCACGCGCCACGACGTCGCGCGGAGCGAGCTCCCCGAGGGGGTGGTGTTTCGCCATGAACCGCTCGCCCTCGCGGTTGACGAGGCGCGCGCCGGCGCCGCGGAGCGCCTCGGTGATCAGGAAGCGCGGCGCCCCGGGTGCGAACAGGCAGGTGGGGTGGAATTGGATGAACTCGAGGTTGAGGAGGCGCGCGCCGGCGCGAGACGCCATCGCGAACCCGGAGCCGATCGAGCCCGGGTGGTTGGAGGTGTGGATGTAGAGGGCGCCGGCCCCGCCGGTCGCGAGCACGGTGGCGGACGCGAGGACGGTGCAGACTCGGCTGGTGGCGACATCGATCACGTAGGCGCCGACGCAGCGGTTGTCGAGGGCGTAGCGGTCCTCGGCGCGCCGCGACTGGTGGTGCGTCGTGAGCAGGTCCACGGCCTGGACCCCGGCCACGATCCGGACGCCGCGCGTCCGCTGCACCTCGGCGAGGAGGGCCTGTTCGATCACCGCGCCGGTCTTGTCGGCCGCGTGCAGGATGCGCGGCACCGAGTGGGCGCCCTCGAGCGCGAGGTCGAGCCGGCCGTCGGGGGCCCGGTCGAACGGCACGGCGAGGCGGTCGATGAGCCACTCCTGGACGCAGCGCGGACCCTGCTCGGCGAGGAATCGCGCCGCCTCGGCGAGTCCGTAGTCGGCGCCGGCGACGAGGATGTCGTTGGCCAGGAGCTCCGGCGAGTCGCCCTCGCCGCGGAAGATGATGCCGCCCTGGGCCCGCCAGGTGTTGGTCGCCGCCGGATCGGTGGTGCGGCAGATCAGCAGCACGTCGGCGCCGGCCTTCGCGGCCGTGAGCGCGGCCGCCAGGCCGGCCACGCCGGTTCCGAGGATCAGGACGTCGCAGCGGTCGCGGTCGGCGAGGGTCACGCGCGCGCCTTCAGGGAGAGGTCGAGCGCCGGCGCGGAGTGGGTGAGGGCGCCGACGGACACGAAGTCCGCCCCGGTCTCGGCGAACGCGCGCACGTTCGCGAGGGTGACGCCTCCCGATACCTCGACCCGCGCGCGACCGGCGACGAGCGCGACGGCGCCGCGCACGCCCTCGAGGTTCATGTTGTCGAGCATGATGTGCCCCACCTTGCAGGCCAGCGCCTCCTCGACCATCGCGAGATCGGCGCACTCCACGACGAGCGCCACGCCCTCGCCCCAACGCGCGCGCACCTTCGACACTGCGGTCGTGATCGAACCCGCGGCGGCGAGGTGGGTGTCCTTGAGCATCGCGGCATCGTACAGACCCATGCGGTGGTTCGTGCCCCCGCCACAGCGAACCGCGTGCTTCTCGAGCGCGCGCCAGCCCGGGGTGGTCTTGCGGGTATCGAGGACCCGGCACGGCGTCCCGGCGACCGCGTCCACGAAGCGACGGGTGAGCGTCGCGACCCCCGACAGCCGCGTGACGAAGTTGAGGGCCGTGCGCTCGGCCGCAAGAACCGCGCGCGCCGGGCCGAATACGCGGGCCGCGTCGTCGCCTGTGCGGACGGCGTCGCCGTCGCCGCTCACCGCCTCGACCCGGCAGCGCCCGTCCAGGAACTCGAACGCCGCTGCAAACGCCGGCACCCCGGAAAGCACGCCGGGCGCCTTGACCACGAGCGCGGCCGTCATCGTCTCGTCGGGCCCGAACACCGCCTCACCGGTCAGGTCTGGGAGGTCCTCGGCCAGGGCGGCCGCGAGCAGCGGTGGGAGATGACTGGCGTACGGTTCGGGGAGGGCGGACACGCGCGCATTCTACCGCCGCTCGCGGCCGAGCAGCGACGCGATTGCCCCGACGTGCTCCGGGCCCGTGCCGCAGCATCCGCCGACGAGCCGCGCCCCGGCCGCTGCCCACGTTGCCGCGGCGCTGGCGAAGCCTTCGGGCTGGACCGGTTCCGCCGCCAGCCACGGCGAGTCCTCGGCGTGCCAGGCGTTGTTCGCGTAGGCGACGAGGGGGAGCGAGGTCGAGGCGGCGATCCGGATCAGGGCCGGCAACATGTCCTCGACGGCGGTGCAGTTGACCCCGATCGCCACGACGCCGGGGATGGACACGGCGGCGGCCGCGTCACCGGGCTCCTCGCCGGACAGCAGCATGCCGCGCCGGCAGACGAAGTTCACGATCACCGGCAGGCCGGTCGCAGCGGCCGCCTCGGCCGCGATGCGGGCCTCGCGCGCCGTGTTGAAGGTCTCCAGAAGGAGCGCATCGGGCCGCGCTCTCGCCAGCACGTCCACCGTGGCCGCGTGCTCGCGGGCGAGCGTGTCAGCGTTGGGAACGAGGTCGGGGCGATAGCAGTCCTCCAGCGATGTCTGCGAGGCGAACACGAGCGCATCGCGGCCGGCCTCGGCGGCCGCCTCGCGCGCGAGGCGCACCGCCAGGAGGGCGAGTTCGCACGCACGGTCCTCGAGGCCGGCACCGCGCAGCGCGTACGGCGTCACGCGGAACGTCGCGGCGGTGAGCGCCTCGGCGCCGGCCGCAACGTACTCCCTGTGCAACGCCCTGACCGCCTCCGGCTCCTCGATGAGCGCGCCGACGCCCCATAGCCGGCCCGCCGCCGCGACGCCCCGCCGCAGCAGTTCGGAGCCGGTCGCGCCGTCGAGCACCCGCGTGCCGTCACTGAACCAAGCCCTGATTTCGTCGCAGGTCATGTCGTCCCCCGAATCCTCCCCCGCACCACGGCAAACGCCAGGGGACACGGTAGACGGAAGAGGCTGAACGTGAAACGGGAGGCGGGAACGCCCGGACAGCGGTTCGCCCAATGTGTCCCCGTTTGCCGTCTTCCGCTTTCACCTCTTCCCATGGCGTCGTTGACCGTGCCCCCGTATCTCCGTAGGATACGGCGAATGGCAAGGAACACATCACAACGCCCCCCGCGCCAGGGGGCGGGGAGCGGGCACGGCCGCGACCGCGGGTCGGACGAGCCGGTGCCGGCTGCGGCGCGCGCGCCGGCTCCCGTGCGCGGCCGCGAGCGCGCAGTCCTGGTTGCGGTGGTGACGAGCAAGGCGTCGCGCCTGGTGGTCGAATCGCACCTCGACGAGCTGGCGCAGCTGGTGGACACGGCCGGCGGGGTCGTCGTCGCCCGCATGGTGCAGGAGCGCAAGTCCCCCGACCCCTCGACCTTCATCGGAAAGGGGAAGGTCGCGGAGCTCGCGCGCCTCGCCGAGGAGCACGGCGCCAAGCTGGTCGTCTTCGACGACGACCTCTCGTCCTCGCAGGCGCGCCACCTCGACGAGGCGTTACCGGCCGACGTCAAGGTCATCGACCGGGCGGGCGTCATCCTCGACATCTTCGCGTTGCGGGCGCGAACTCGCGAGGCGCAGATCCAGGTGGAGCTTGCGCAGCTCAATTACCAGATGTCGCGGCTGACCAGGCGCTGGGCGCACCTCTCGCGGCAGGCCGGCGGGATCGGCACACGAGGGGTGGGCGAGACCCAGCTCGAAAGCGACCGCCGCGTGATCCGGCGCCGCCTCAGGCTGCTGGGCGAGCGTCTCGACGAGGTGGAACGCGAGCGGGAGGTGCAGCGCAAGCGGCGCGCGCTGCTCCCCGCTGTTGCGCTGGTAGGCTACACGAACGCCGGCAAGAGCACCCTGTTCGAGAAGCTGACCGGCGGGTCGACGCTGGTCGAGGACCGGCTGTTCGCGACACTCGACCCGCGCACCCGGCGCGCCGAGCTTGGCGACGGCCTCGCAGTGGCGGTCGCCGACACCGTCGGCTTCATCCGCAAGCTGCCCCACCACCTTGTGGCGTCGTTCCGAGCGACGCTCGCCGAGGCGGCGCTCGCGCAGGTCGTGGTGCACCTGGTGGACGGTTCCCACCCCGACTGGCCCGAGCAGCTCGCGGTCGGCGAGGAGGTGCTCGAGTCCCTCGGCATCGACCCCAAGGGCTGCATCGTCGCGCTCAACAAGATCGACCGGTTGGACGGTGGCTTGCCGCCGGCACCGGTCGGCCGCACGGTGGTCGCGATCTCGGCGCTGACCGGGCAGGGCCTCGACGAGCTGCGCTCCGCAATGGCGGCCGCCGTGCTGGCGCAGCCCGGCCTCGAGGTGCTGCGCTTCCCCGCCGCCGGGGGCGAGGAGCTGCAACGCGCGCTTAGCGGGGAGATCGTGGTCGCCCGCCGCTTCTCGGAAGCCGGGATCGAGCTGGTCGTCCGCCGGCACTAGCCTGTCGGCACCCCCCAGGGCACCATGGCCACCGTCGTCGGGTTGGCGGCCCCGTCGAACAGCTGGCCGCCGGCCGGTTGTCGCCGGGCCCGCCGAGGAGCGCGGTCTTCCCGTCCGCCGAGAGAGCCACCGACCAGGCCTGGCCAGCGCCCCCGATCGCACCGCTGCCGACCAGCTTCGGTCCCTGTTGCGTCCACCCTCCGGCCGCCCGTGTGAACACCCAGGCGGCTCCGGCGTCACCGTTGTGGAGGTACCCGCCGACGATGACCGTGGTGCCGTCCGCCGGGACGGCGATCGCCCATGCCTGCCAGGCGGGGCCCGTCGGGTCGTCTCCGGTGGGCTTGTTGCCCTGCTGAGAGAAGTCCGCCACGGCGGCCGCCGACCAGACGACCGAGGCGGCGGCCACCGTCACGCCGATCCGCGTCAACATTGTCATGCTCTTGGACCCGTGCTCCGGCAGCGGGCAAGCGCCGTCATCCCGGCCTCCCCCCCGCGGCACTCCCAGGGCTTGACGATGTACGGTTGGTCGCTGCGGAGTTGCAAGACGCGGGACCCAGGGGGTGGGTTACACAGGCGCGCGGGACGGCGCGGTCGGGCGTCCGGGGGTCGGCCCGACGGACGGCGATGCTCGCGGGCGGCCACGAGAGCTTGCATCCCTTCGTCACAAGCGCCATCTTGAGAGGAACGGAGGTGCATCGTGCCCATCGTCACCATCGCGCGCGGTTCGCTGTCGGGCGGCCGGACGGTTGCGGAGGCCGTGGCCGTCTCGCTTGGCTATCCCTGCATCGGACGCGAAATCCTCACCGACGCCGCCGTGAAGCTCGGGGTCTCGCCGGAACTCCTCGGGACGGCGCTCGACCGGGTCCCGGGCATCTGGGATCGCGCGACGGCGGCCCGCCGCGGCTATCTGGTCGCCATCCGGGCCGCGCTGTCGGACCACGTGGCGAAGGGCGACCTCGTCTACCACAGCTACGCGGGCCACCTGCTCTTGCGGGGCGTCCCCTCCGTGCTCAGGGTGCGGATCATCGCCCCTCTCGACTCCCGCATCCGCGAGGTGATGGAGGAGGAAGGGCTCGATTCCGACGCAGCCGAGGCGCGGGTCCGAAGGGACGACGAGGCCCGCGCACGCTGGACCCGGATCATGTACGGCGTGGACTGGGCGGATCCGGCGCTCTACGACATGGTCATCAACCTCGAGCAACTGAACGTCGAAGATGCCTGCGCCAGCATCCTCCAGGTGGCTCGCCAACCGAGGTTTGCCGCCACGCCCGAAACGCAGGAACAGCGCCGGGAGTTTGCCCTGGTGTGCAGGGTGAGGTTGGCGCTGGAGCGCAGTCCGGCAAGCCGCGGGCTGCCGCTCGAGGTGAGCGCGCAGGGCGGCGTCGTCACTGTCGCCGGGTCCGCGCCGGAAGCGGCCATGCCGGCCGGAATGACGGACGTGTTCAGGCGGGAGCTGACGGCGGTCGTGGCAGCCGTGGAAGGGGTGCGGGCGGTCCAACTCGACCTGCGGACCGTGGCGATTGCGTCCCTGACGTGAGAGGCCAGTCCAGCGAGCCTCCGGTTCAGCCGTCTCCCGTCCGGCCCAAGGCCCGCCCGGGCACCCGTGCCAAAGCCAGGAACCCCGGGGTCACGCGGGCGGCTGGGTCCGAGGTGTTTGCTGCGGCCGGGCATCGCCGCCACGATGGCCAGCGCCGGCTGGGACGGCCCGTTCGCGGATCGTCCTGCCCGATCCCGGCATCGGTCCGCCAGAACCGCGTCGGAGAGGTCGAGGAACCGCTGCGAACCCGCTCTTTGGCGCCATGCCTTCGGGTCGGGCCGCCGGACGCGGTAGGATACCTGCCCGTCGGGTGTGGGGACGGGGCGGTCCGGTGGCCGGCGTCCGCTCCGATGCGATCGCGGACGGGTCGCATTGGCGCCCGGACGGGGCCGGTGGTCCGAGGCGTTCCCCTCCAATGGAGGTCAACGGTGCGGTACACGAACTTCCCCAAGATCCCCGGCTTGCCGATTTCGGTCCTCGGGTTCGGCTGCATGCGTCTCCCAGTCCAGGACGGGGACCCCGGCCGCATCGACGAGGCCCGGGCCACCCGGCTGCTTCGCAACGCGATCGACGCGGGCGTCAACTACCTCGACACGGCGTATCCCTACCACGGCGGGCGGAGCGAGGCCTTCGTGGGCCGCGCCCTCGGGGACGGCTACCGCCGGCGCGTGCAGCTCGCCACCAAGTGCCCGACGTTCCTGGTCGAGGCGGAGGGCGATTGGGAGCGCTTTCTCGACGAGCAGCTCCGGCGCCTCGCTACGGACAACGTGGACTTCTACCTCCTCCACGCACTCAACGGCGAACGTTGGGAGACCGTGAAGCGCCTTGGGGGCCTGGGCGCCCTCGACCGCGCCAGGAGCGACGGGCGCATCAGCCACGCGGGGTTCTCGTTCCACGGTTCTCCCGACACGTTCGCCGAGGTCCTCGAGGGGTACGACTGGGAGTCGTGCCAGATCCAGTTCAACCTGCTCGACGTGGACTACCAGGCGGGAATCGCCGGGTTGCGGCTCGCCGCCTCCCGGGGCGTCGGGGTGGTCGGAATGGAACCGCTGCGCGGGGGACTCCTCGCCGCGAACCCGCCGGAGCCGATCCGGGACATCTGGGCCCGGGGCGGGAGGCCGTGGTCGCCCGCCGAGTGGGCGTGGCGATGGGTGTGGAACCACGCCGAGGTCGTCACGGCCCTCTCGGGGATGAACACGGAGGAGCAGCTTGCCGAGAACCTGACCGTGGCGGACGTCGCATCGCCCGGTGCCCTGAGCGAGGGGGAACTGGCCCTTGCGGCCGAGGTCCGCCGCTACTACCTGGGACGCATCAAGGTCCCCTGCACCACGTGCGGCTACTGCCTGCCGTGCCCCAATGGCGTGCTCATCCCGGACGTGTTCTCGATGGTCAACACGGCCGCCATGTTCGACTCGCGCGCGACCACGTCACAGCTGTACAAAGCCATCTTGGTTTCGCGGGCCCAGGCTGCCGACGCTTGCATCGAGTGCGGCGATTGCGAGCCGAAGTGCCCCCAGGCGATCCCAATCCGCGAGGTCCTCCGCGAAGCGCACGAGCTGCTCGGCTGACCGAAAGCCCTCCCTTGGGAGAGGTGCGTTGCCGCATTTGCTAGCCTGGAACGGGAGGCGCGCGTGGGAGTCGGACGGTGGCTGGGGACCGGTCTGGTCGCGGGAGTGTTTGCGCTCGGCTCCTCTCTCGCGGCCGCCACACCCGATGCGCGGACCGGCGGCGCGCCGGTGCTGCAGGTCGAGGCGCCTTCCGCGCTGGCGCGCCAGGCGTCCGCCGTCCGCGCGCTCCAGGGAGGGGACTGGGATCCGGTGATGAAGCTCGTCGGGGTCCGCCGTTCGGGCCCGCCGATCCGCGTCGTGCTGGCGCCCGAGGGCTCGCGGCTTGCGGCGAACGTGGCGTCGTGGGTGAGCGGTTACGCCGTCCCTGAACTCGACACCGTCGTCCTCTTTCCCGAACGTGTCCCCTCGTACCCCGACGGGAACCTCGAGGCGCTCCTCCACCACGAGATCGCCCACATGCTGCTCGCGCGCGCCGCGGGCGGAGGCGCCGTTCCGCGGTGGTTCAACGAGGGCACCGCGACCGTCGCGGCCCGAGAGTGGGGGATCGAGGACGGAGCGCGCGTGGTCCTGGCCACGATCGGGCGCGGGCCGCGCTCGCTCGCGGAGCTTGACGCCGGGTTCTCCAGCGACTCGGCGGCCGTCGCCCGGTCGTACGCGGTTTCAGCCTCGCTCGTGCGGTACCTCCTGCGGGAGTTCGGCGACGGCGTGGTGGGGAGGGTTCTCGCCGGAGTTTCGGGCGGCGCCGGCTTCGACGACGCCTTCGAGGCCGCCACCGGGGAGAGCGTCGGCCGGTTCGCGCGGAGCTACTTCCAAAGAGAGACTTTCTGGACGACGTGGGTACCGGTCCTGACCAGCTCGACGGTGCTGTGGATGGCGATCACGGTGCTGGCCCTGCTCGCGATCCGACGAAGAAGGGATCGCGACGCGTTGCTGCGCGAGGGGTGGGCGCTGGAGGAACGGACGCACGTCAGCGGCGACGTCCCGCGACATCCCGAGGACGACCCGACGCAGTGGAACTGACGGCCCCAACCCGGGGCCTACGCACCGCCACGCCCGTCGATCCGCGCCTGCCCGCGCGCCGAGCTGCGTGAAGACGTTCAGGCGGAAGCCGGTTGGCCCGGACGAGCGGCGCGGCGCCTCGACCAGCAGATCATTCCGATGCCCAACGCGACGAGCGGCAGCGACAGCAACTGCCCCATGCTCAGGCCGAACCAGAGATAGCCGAGAAAGGCATCGGGCTGGCGGGAAAATTCGACGGTGAAACGCGCCAGGCCGTAGCCCAGCGAAAAGCACCCGGCGATGAAGCCGCGCGAGCGCTCCCTGCGCGACAGCCGCCACAGCACCACGAACAGGACGATGCCTTCCAGAAACACCTCATACAGCTCCGACGGAAACCGCGGGACCATGCTGCCCGATTCGGGGTAGATCATCGCGCCAGGCCACCATGCGGGCGCCGGCCGGCCCCACAACTCGCCGTTGATGAAGTTGCCGATGCGCCCGAAAGCGAGGCCAGGCGGCACCAGGGGGGAGACGAAGTCCATCAGATCCAGCCACGACACCTTGCGCATCCTGGCGAAGATCCACATCGCGGCCACCACGCCGACCAGGCCGCCATGGAACGACATGCCGCCGTCCCACATCGCGACGATCTCCGCCGGATGGGTGAAGTAGTAGCCGGGCTGGTAGAAAAGCACATAGCCCATGCGCCCGCCGAGGACGACGCCGAGCACGCCGGCGACCAACATGTTCTCGACGTCGCGCGAGTTCCAGCCGCCGCGGGCGTACGGCTGGTCTCTCAGGCGCCTCTTGGCGAGCAGCCAGAACGTCACGAAGCCCAGCAGGTACATGATGCCGTACCAGTGGACCCCGACCGGCCCGAGCTTCAGGGCGATGGGGTTGAAATCGGGGCGGACCAGCATGAAGGCAACCTGACGGACGGGGTTTCCTTTGTCAACCACGCCGGACCATGTGCCCGGACCGGCCCAAGGCCCAGCGTGCCCGGCCCGAAAGGAGCGATCGCCGGCCTGGCGGCGGCCGGCGTCAGGGGCGCACGAGGAGCGGCAACTCGACGAAGCTCGCCTGTCCGGGGGCGTGGTAGATCCGCTGGGTCGCCTTCCGATAGTCCTCCGGCTTGGCCCAGAAGATGTTGGGCACGAACGTCTGCGGGTTGCGGTCGTAGAGCGGGAACCAGCTCGACTGGACCTGGACCATGATCCGGTGGCCGGGGAGGAAGACGTGGTTCGCCGTCGGCAGGGCGAAACGGTAGAGAAGCGGTTTGCCCGGGGCGAGCGGCGCCGGCCTCTCGAGGCTCTCGCGGTACCGGCCGCGGAAGATGTCCGCCGAGATCATGAGTTGGTAGCCGCCCATCGCCGGCTGCTGTGCGACCTCGTCGGGATAGACGTCGATCACCTTGACCACCCAGTCGGAATCCGTGCCGCTGGTCGAGGCGACGAGGTTGGCCACCGGCTGGCCGGCGATCTTCACGGGCTTCTCGAGGACCTCGGAGACGAACGCGAGCACATCGGGCCGGCCCGATGCTTCCCGCTGGTCGGTCACCAGCCACGAGGCCCAGGCGCCGCCGCTGGCTTGGATGGGGCGGGGCAGGAACGGCACGGGCTTGGCGGGGTCGGAGACGTACTCGTCGAACGGCGCCTCGCCGGGCTTCGGCGGGGCGAAGCCGAGCTTCCCTCCGGCGGCGAGGTAGATCGGCGTCGCCGTGATCGAGCAGCCGCTCGGGCACGCAGCCGGCCACGCCGGCAGCCGCCGCCACACGTTGGTCCCAGTCTCGAACGCCTCGACCGGCGCCACGCCGGCGGCCGGCGCGCCGTCCTCGAGGTAGTGGGCGAGGAACGGCCGCAAGATGTGCTGCCTGAAGTACAGCCCGGTGTCGCTCCCGAACCGCAGCGCGCCCAGCGTGCTGCCGTCGTGAATCTCCTGGCCGTGGTGCCAAGGGCCCAGGACGAGGAACACCTTGTCGCGCCCGGTGTCCTTCGGGTCGATCGCCCGGTAGACGGCGATCGCCCCGTAGATGTCCTCCTGGTCCCACAGGCTGCCGACCAGCATCACCGGGACCTCGAGCGGCTGCGCCGCCAGGACGCGGTCCATCGCCTGCTCGCGCCAGAACGCGTCGTAGCTGGGGTGCGCGAGCAGCTTGCGCCAGAAGCCGACCTGCTCGAGCCCGTGGCGGCGCCCGAGCTCGCCCGCCGATCCCGCCCGCAAGAAGGCGTCGTAGTCGTCGTAGCAGCCCGTCCACCACTCGGCCTTCGAATCGCGGGTCGCCTCCTGGTCGTAGATGTACGGCATGTTCTGCTGGCGGAACGCGCCGTTGTGGAACCAGTCGTCGCCCATCCAGCCGTCGACCATCGGGTTCATCGGCACCGCGACCTTGAGCGCGGGGTGCGGGTTGACGAGCGCGGTCAGCGCCAGAAAGCCGTCGTATGAGATACCCAGGATGCCGACGCGGCCGTTGCTCTCCGGCTCGTTCTTGACCAGCCAGTCGATGGTGTCGTAGGTGTCGGTGGCCTCGTCGACCGGCGTCGGGTTCAGCGGGCCGCGCATCGGCCGGTTCATGACGTAGTCGCCCTCGGAGCCGTGCTTGCCCCTGATGTCCTGGACGACGCGAATGTACCCGCCCTCGACGATCACGTCGGTGGCGTTGTCGTAGCCTTCGAGCGTGGGACCGAGGTGCGGGCTGTGCGCTCGGGTGGTCATCGCCGTGGCGTCGTACGGCGTGCGGGTGAGGAGGATGGGCGCGCGCTTGGCGCCCTTCGGCACCAGGATGACGGTGTGCAGCCGCACGCCGTCGCGCATCGGGATCATCACGTCGTGCCGGACGTAGTCGAAGCTGCCGGTGGCGGGCTCAAAGGTGACCGGAATCTCGTTCGGCAGCCCGGGGTAAGTCACCGGCGCCGGCGGTGAGGGCTGGGCCGCCGCCGCACCCGCGAACAACATCGCCCCGAGGACGAGTCCGAGCAGCATCGTCTGACCAGCACGGTCGATCCGCTTCATGCGATCCCTCCCAGGTCGGAGAAGGGCCGGACGGCCCCTCTTTCGTGGCCGCGATGATACCTCTCGCGCCCCAACGACACGGGGCGCCGGGATGGGCCTACCCGCACCCGGTTTGACGCACGTCGCTGCCTCGATGCGCCGGGGTGACCTCGACGGGCCGTCTTTCGCTCCTGGAGGTGCCGTGGCGCCCCACGGCTCGTCACCGCGACCGACTCCCGCCGGTGGCAACCGTTCGCCTATGCGGGCGTGAACCCCTCGACCAGGCCGCTCATCCGGCCGTCGGCCTGTGGGAGGCGAACGGCGGTGACGGCGATCGCGTAATCGCCGCTTCCCTTGGCGGCGAAGCCGCCGGCGCGCGAGAGTCCCATCGGCATGCGCGCCGCGATTCGCCCGAGCTGCCGGGCGTCGCCGGGCGCATCGGTGGCGGTGGGGGCAAGCAGCCGCTCGCGTCCGCCCGGGCGTTTGCGTATAGCGGCAAGGCAGCCGCCGTTGCACTCGCCGGCCACAGGGTTGACCGACTGAACCTCGCCGTTTCCCGGCTGTGCGAGCACCCACTCCGCGAGAGCGTCCGCCACCCTCCACGCGCCGAGCGTCACGGGTGGCCCCCCAGCAGAACCTCTCGGCCCCGGGGCCCGGGCGGCGAAGGCACGTTCGCAAACGTGCCGCGAGGGTAGAGTTGCCCGGAGTGGCGTCATACCGGCCACGCGTCGGGGACGGGTCCGCGGTCGGGCCGCGGGCGGACACGCCGGGGCGGGGAGGGTGTGCCTCCCCGCCCGGCAAAACACGTGTTCGTCGATTAACGCCCGCTGCGCTGGCCGCCGACCGGGAGGCCGGTGGCGGGGTCCCGGAGGACGATTACGAGGCCGCTGGCGTCGTCGGTGATGGTGATGGCGAGCCAGACCTCCTGGCCGTCGATCGTTACGGGGGCCGCGTTGACGGTGAGGGCGTCTCCGACCGCCGGGTCGAACCCCGCGCGGATGAGGACGGAGACGGGCGAGAGCAGGAACGAGACGTCGCCGGCGCTGGTCGCGAGGGCGAGCGTCCCGGCCCCGGCACCGGCAACGATCGAGGTGGACACGACCGTGCCCGTAAACGTCGTCATCCGGTCGAGGTCGGGCACAAGGTGGTCACCCGTGCCGGAGCCGCGGCTGCTGCGGATGACGGGCCGAACGCTGCCGGTTTTGCCGCTGCTCTGGCCCTGGTTCCCGTTGCCGCCGCTCCCGGTGGTGGGCTGCGTGGCCTGCAGGTGCGGCCAGATCGGGAGACCGCTCTCGTCCCGGAGCGTGAGTGTGACGCCGGCGGTCACGTTGACGACCGCGACCACGGCGAACCCCGTGTCGCACAGGGTGCACGGGTAGGCGGTCACGATCACGGCGTCGCCGGGCTGCGCGGTGAACCCCTGCTCGGTCAGGTACCAGAACGGCCCGAGGATGAAGGTGTGGATTTCGCCGGCGGCGTCCTCGACCTGCAGCTCGGGCATCCCCGAACCGGGACCGGCCAGGAACTGCACCACCATGCCCTCTACCGTCACCGTCTCTGCGGTGGCGATGAGCGGCCCCGAGCCGTCGCGAGCGCCCCGCTGGCCATTTCCGGCGAAGCCTGACCCTGCGACCGCGAGGGACAGGAGAACCAGACCTGCGATCTTGAGATTGTTCATGAAACCCCCTTTCGTTGTGCCGCCCCTCGTGGGCAGCCGACCAAGAGGACTTCAAGTTCCATGCCGAGTCTTCGAATCTCTCTTATATTATTGTTAATAAATAGATTACGTTATGTTAGTCGGATCGGCACTGGTTTTCCGCCGGGGCCGGACGACCCGGGCATGGGTCGGCAGTTCCCAAGGTCTGGGTCAGTACGACCCGTCAGCCGTGCCCGCCGCCCGGGCGCCCGCCCGCGCCCCCGGGCCGTGGCGCCGGCGCCCTCGACCCCGGTGGCGGCTCCCCGACGCGAGACCCCGGTCCGCTGCCGGGCTCGCCGAGGCCGCCGCGCCAGCTCTCCTCACCGACGCCGCGTGGAAGCGGCGCCCGCTGTGGCGGCGTCCGCGGACCGAAGCGACAGAGCTCGCCGGCCCCGACGGCGGTCACCGGAAAGCCGGGCGTCGTCGGCCGCACCTCGACGGTGCCCTCGAAGACAGCCACGGTTGCGCTTCCATCGGCGGCCACCTCGACGCCGTACCGCGTCCCCCGCACCGCCAGAAGCGCGCCGGGGGTCGCGACCAGACGGTCGTGCGAGCCAGTGAGAGCGTTGAAGATCGCCTTGAGGCGGCCGCGCTCGAGCACCAGCAGCACCCCGGGCTGCGGGCCGCCGAGGCGAGCGCGGGTCGACGGCAGGATCGCGAAGCGGGCGGCGAGCGCCGCCACCTCGACCACCGCGCGGCCCCGCCACCCCGTGCGCACCTCGTCCCCCGCGGCCCCGAGTTCGCCTGCCGCCACGTGCCTCTCGATGTCGTTGTGGCGCAGGTGCACCGCGCTCTTGACCTCGGTGAAACGATACTCGAGCGGGGCTTCTGGCGGCACCACCGCGAGTGCCGCGGTCATGATCGCAGCGATGGCTCTCATGCAGTTACCTTTCGTCTACTCTCCAACAAGATCGATGCCAAGGCGCCGGAGCTTCCGCGTTAGCGTCTTGCGCTCGATGCCGAGGGTGCGCGCCGCCGCACTCTTGTTCCCGCCGCTCGCCGCCAGAACGGCGACGAGGTGCCGCCGCTCGGCCTCTTCCAGACTCGCAAGAGGCCCGGGCGACGCAGCGGAGGCGCCGTGGTCGGACGCGGTCGGGGCGGGCGAACCGCTTCTCGCGAGCGCCTGGCGCACGGCTCCGGCATTGGCCAGGCTGCCGGCATCGATCAGCATGCGGCGCACGAACTGCTCGAGCTCGCGCACGTTGCCGGGCCAGGCGTGCTCCGCGAGCGCTGCGAGCGCCTCCGCCGTCGCGGTCGGCACGGGCGCGAGGCCGAGCTCCCGCTCGGCCCGGCGTTGGAAGTGGGCGACCAGAGCAGGCAGGTCGGCGAGCCGCTCGCGCAGTGGGGGCAGACGGATCTCGTACGCGGCAAGCCGGAAGTAAAGGTCCTGGCGGAAGCCGCCGGTCGCGACCAGAGCAGCGAGGTCGCGGTGCGTCGCAGCCAGCACGCGTACGTCCACGCGCTCGCCGGCGTCCGCGCCCAGTGGGGTGACCACGCCGTCCTGGAGGAAGCGGAGCAGCTTCACCTGGAAGGCGGCCGAGACGTCGCCGATCTCGTCGAGGAACACGGTGCCGCCCGCGGCCTGCGCCAGCGCCCCGCGCCGGTCGCGGTGCGCGTCGGTGAAGGCGCCCTTGCGGTGGCCGAACAACTCGCTCTCGAGCAACGTATCCGGGATCGCGCCGGAGTTGACGGGCACGAACGGGCTCGACGGGTCGACGCCGAACTGATGCAGGGCCCTGGCGACCAACTCCTTGCCGGTCCCGGTCTCGCCGAGGATCAGGACCGGCACGTGCAGTCGAGCGACGCGGGCCACGGCCTTGTACACCTCGACGATGGCGGGGTGCGAGCCGACGATCATCGTCTCGGGGCCGGGCTCGGGCTCGGGCACGGCGGCCGGCGGCGGCGACAGCGCCGCGGTGACACGCTCGAGAAGGACCTTGATGTCGAACGGCTTGGCGAGGTAGTCGAAGGCGCCGAAGCGGTTCGCCAGCGCGGCCGTCTCGACCGTGCCGCGGGCGGTGATGAGGATCAGCCGCGGCGGCGAGGCCTGGCGCTGCAGCTCGGCGAGCAGGTCGAGTCCGGTCCCACCGGGCATGTAGATGTCGCAGACGACGAGGTCCACCGCATTGCGAGCCATGGCCTGCCGCGCGGCGGCGACGTCCCCGGCGAGGTTCACGTCATGGCCGGAGTTCTCCAGGGCCAGCGCCACCATCTCGCGGATGCCGCGGTCGTCATCAACGACGAGGATCTTCGCCAACGCCGGCGCCCTCCCATCCGGCCGGCATCGCGAGCCGGAACACGCTGCCTCGTCCCTCCGAACTCTCGACCTCCACCCGGCCCCCATGCCACGTTATCACCTCGCGGACGAGGGCGAGGCCGAGTCCGAGCCCCTCGCGTCCCTGCGCCGCCGCCCCGCGCGCGAAGCGGTGGAAGATCGTCCCCTGCTCTTCGGGCGGGACGCCGCAGCCGTGATCGTGGACCTCGACCACGACCTCGTCCCCGGCGGCGAACGCCCGCACCTCCACGGGCGTGTCCGCCGGCGAGAACTTGAACGCGTTGCCGAGCAGGTTATCGAGCACGCGCTCGAGGAGGGCGGCCTCGCCCCGCACGTGCAAGTCGGGCGCGACCTCGCTGCGGACGGTCCGGCCGTGGCCGCGGCCGAGGACCTCGGCACGATCGCGAACGAGCGCGGACAGGTCAACGGTGGTCGCCGCGGCGTCGAACGGGCGGTGCGACAGCCGCTCGAGCTCGGTGAGATGCTCGATCATCGCCTGCAGGCGGTCGGTTTCGGCGACGAGGAGCTCGCTGGCGCGCCGGTGCTCGTCGGGCGAGAGGTCGAGGTCGCGCAGCATCTGGCCGAGCCCGCGCACCGAGGTCAGCGGCGTCTTCAGCTCGTGCGCCATCACCCGCCGCGCTTCCTCGTCCGCTACGCGGCGGCGGGCCGCTGCCGTGGCGAGTTTCTCGACGATGCCGAGGCGGCCCTCCAACGAGCCGCGGCCGGAGGGAACGTCTCCGCCGCCGGCGGCTGCGAGCACGGCGCCCGTGGCGCCGGCGCTGCGCCAGGCCACGAGGCCGTTCCTGACCTCCATGGCGATGACGACCAGCAAGGCGAGGAGCGCCAGCGTCGCGGTGGGCAAAACGACGTCCGCAAGGCGGAGGAGGAGGAACCCGGCGGCGAGCGGTGCGGCAAGGAGAACGGCATCGCCGACGAGTCGCCGCGCGCCGCCGAGTCGCGAGACCGCGCCGGCCGCCAGCACGAGTGTCAGCGCCGCGCTGCCCGCGAGCAGGGGCGAGATCGGGTGGAGGAGGTCGCCCGAGACGATCGCCTCGGCAACCGCGGCCTGGACCAGGACCCCGGAGTCGGGGACGGGACCGCGCGTCACCGGCGTGACCACGCGGTCGCCGAGGCCGGCGGCGGTCAGGCCCACGAACACGATCCGGCCACGGAGGACGGGACTTCCCTCGCCGTTCAGTACGCGCGCGGCGCTCACCGCCGGCACCGACTGCGGGGCGGCGCGGAACCCGGGCTGGAGGACCCGCGCGACCGGGATCGCCAGCGCCGGCGATGCCAGCGCCGCCGCCGCGACGGCCACCGCCGGGAGGGCGACACCGGCCGCCTGCTTGGTCGAGACAAGGCGGCGGAGAACGCCGTCGTGGTCAAGCTCGAACATCCCGTGGGCGAGCCGCGCGGAGTCGGAGAGCGGCGGCACCGGAGCGAGCCAGCGTTCGGCGCGGTTGTCGAGCGCGGCCACGAGCACCGTGGGGAGTGCCCTCATCGCCCCGGCAAGGGAGGCGTCGCCGGCGCGGGCGTCGAGGAGGAGGACGTCCATCACGACGCCGCGGGCGCCGGCGTCGCGCACCGCGCGGACCAGGCCGGCGAGGAGCGGTCTCGGCCACGGCCACGGTCCTTCCGCCGCAAGGGAGGCGTCATCCACGACTACGGCCGCGACCAGCGCCGGCACACGGCGCGGCAGTGTGCGCACCATCGCATCGCGCAGCGGCAGGTCGATGCCGCGCAGCGCGTCGGTCGCCGTGGTCACGACGACCAGGAGCGCAGCCGCGGCGGCTGCGGCGGGCCAGCCTGCCCTCATGCCTGTCATCGTCTCAGTTTAGTGGCTCACGCCGCGATCAGGTTGGCCTCGATGAACCAGCGGTGACACGATCTCAGGTTCCCGTGCAAGACGAAGGTCACGAGTGAAGCGCGGCTTCAGTACCGCGAGGTCATGGCGAGAGGCGGTCAAAAGAAGAAGAGCTCCCGCCTGACCTCCCGGGGCCGAACCCCGAGCGCCTCCCGGAGGGCCGCCAGGACGGCCTTCTGCATGGGGCTCGGGCCGCACAGGTAGTAGGTCGCCGGCGACCGCGCGACGTGCTTCGCCAGGATCTCGACCCCGATCCTTCCCTGCTCGTAGATGATCGTATCGCCGCCTTCGGGCAACCCCTCCGGCTCCTGGCTGAGGACCTGGACGACCTTGAGAAAGGGAGGCCGGGCCAGAGCGTGGACGCTCGAGGAGAAGGCGCCAACGGCCTTGATCGTGAAGCGGAGGGTCTCCGACATGGCCACGACCTGCCGCGCCCCAGGGGGGAATGGACCGTCCTCAGGAGGCCATGAAGGGTGAACAGCCACACCACCCAGGGCGCCAGCCGCATGTGGAAACGGAACATTCGGTCGAGCCGAAGATGCGCTCGACCCAGGCCAGCCGGGTGCCCAGCGTCACCAGCACAACAAACCCGGTCAAGCCCAGGAGCGCTGCCAGGTCCGCCACGGCTCCGACGACGTGCTCGGTCCCTCCGGACAGGTCGTTCCGGCGAAGGACGAACCAGGCGGCCACGACGACCGCCGGAGGCAGGAGCGCCAAGGCGAGGACGCCGGTCCGGCGGATCGGCGTTCCTCTCAATCGGCCCGCTTCCATCGCTGGCCCACGGCACGGGCCCTGGGTAGGGAAGGAACCAGGCGGGGAATGACACCCAGAGCCATGAAAACTCGATCTAGATTTCCGTTCTCGTCCGGGCCGATGTCACGCTGGAGAATGGATATCACTGCTGGCCCGCATGGTTCGCGGA
Source organism: uncultured Acidobacteriota bacterium (assembly GCA_963789745.1). GTDB lineage: Bacteria > Acidobacteriota > Thermoanaerobaculia > Thermoanaerobaculales > Thermoanaerobaculaceae > RBG-13-68-16. The sequence continues at coordinate 634,788 of CAWBLW010000003.1, forward strand.
CGCGAGCGGCCAGGCCTGCACCTGCTGCCACGCTTGTTGCACCGCCGGCGGCAGTTTGTCCATGTGCTTCAGGAACAGCGCGAGCGTCCAGATCTGCCGGTCGCTGAGGGAGTATCTGAACGAAGGCATCCCCGTCAGCCGGATGCCGTGCGCGATCTTCCAGAACGAGTAGCCTTCCGGATCGTCCTCGACCCCGTCGGTCGCCAACTGGGGCGGCCTCTGGTAGAGGCCCTTGGCGATCGGCGGCGTCGCTGCGGCGCCCCTTGCGTCGCCGTGGCAGAACGCGCAGTACTGCGCGAACAGGTGCACGCCTTCGAGGAGACTCTGGTCGCTCAGCGCCACCGGGTTCGGGCCTTTCGGGGCTTCGCGCTTCAGCGTCGCGCGCAGGGAGGTGTGCGCCATCCAGATTTCCAGCCGACTGGGTCTGGCATCGGCATTTGCCGGGATGTAACCGCTTTGCACCAGAACGTAAGCGCCGATCAGGCCAAGGGTGAGCGTTAGAGCGATTCCGAAAACCACGAATTTGAACATGATGCCTCCTCATTCCGGGGCACGGGCTTCCTGGGACGCGACAAGGGACAGCAACTTCCTTTCCGATCTGGGTCGATGTTACTTCGGTGAGGGGTGTTGTCAAGGTTTCGGGAGAGCACGCGGCGGCCGGTCGGTGGACCGCTTTGCCAACCTTTGGGTGTTTGCGTCAATAGCCGTGGACGTGGTACCCGCCGAACTTCCGTTGCAGGCACTCCGACTGCCTACGCGGGCGTGAACCCCTCGACCAGGCCGCTCATCCGGTCGTCGGCCTGCAGGAGGCGAACGGCGGTGAAGCCCGCGGAGGAGAGGCCGTCGCGGATCTCGTCGAAGGAGTACGTGCCGCCGCCCTGCGTGCCGACCAGCATGTTGACGGCGAAGAGCGCGCCCCGGGCCGGTCGCGTGTGATCCGGGCTCATCACGTGGTCGCGGATGACCAGACGTCCGCCCGGCGCCAGCGCCCGGCTGACCTTGCGGAACAGCTCGACGTTCTGTTCGGCGCTGTTCTGATGGATGATCGCGGAAAGCAGCGCGAGGTCGTGACCGCGAGGCAGCTCGTCCCGGTAGAAGTCGCCGGTCACGAACGTGATGCGGTCGACCACGGCAGTTGGCCCCAGCCGTCGGCGCGCGATTTCGACGACCGGCGGCAGGTCGAACAGTGTCGCCCGCATGGCGGGACACGCCTCGAGGAAGGCTTGCGTATAGGTGCCGGAGGCGCCGCCGACGTCAAGCAATCTGGCGGCGTCCCCCGGCTGGATTGCAGCCACCATCTCGGCGGCCATCCGCGCGCCGATCGTGTGCATCGCGCCGATGAACGCCTCCCGGTCCTTCTCCCGCTGCTCCGGCTCGGGAGGCTGCGCCGGGGTGCCGTCCCGGACCACGTCCGTGAGCGCGGACCAGCGCCGCCAGAGGGCGACGGAGTGCATCAGCATCGGCACCACCGAGGACGGCGAGTTGCGCGACAGCAGCCCGGCCGAAGCGGGGGGGCAGCAAAACACGTCGTGCTCCTTCTCGAGCAGGCCGAGTCCGACGAGCGCGTCCAGCAGGGTCGTCGTTCCGCGCAGGTCGCTCCCGAGCGCACGCGCGGCCTCCCGGGCGGTCATCGCCCGGTTCGCCAATGCGGTGAAGATGTCGAGCTCCACCGCCGTGAGGAGCACCCGCGACTCCATGAAGCCCCTCGCAAGTCCGAGGATCGCGTCGGGCGTTGTCGCTGGCATTTCGGCTCACCTCCGAAGTGGTTGGGGGTCAAACGGTGAACGGGATGACGACGTCGTCCGTCGGCAGGTGGATCAGCAGCTCGTACCGGCCCTTTTGCACGCCGTTGGGGAGGTCGAAATAGAGACGCCCGTAGGAGTTGTGGAATTGGTCCAGCCACGCGGAGTCCCAAGTAATCCCGATTCCGTGCGGCGCGAACAAGCCGAGCAGGCGGGCCCGTGCGGGTATCAGGTACGCGAGCGGCTCGCTCGCCACGCGGGCGCGCATGAGCATCGAAGCCAGCTGCGGGTAGTGCGCTTCGAACGCCGCCTGAGTGGCCAGAGGAACGAGCGCACCGTCTGGCGTGCGTACGGAGATCGCGCTCCTCGGAATCTCGACCGGGTCACTCGTCGCGGTCATCGCGGTGTCGAGGAGCAACCACGACCCCTCGGGGTTGTACCTGGCGAACCGGTCGGAGACAACGACTTGGATCTGCGGTCCCTTGTAAACGATTGCCGTTGCCCCGACCTGCGTAAGCGACGGAGCCGGGGCCGCCTGTGCCACGGCGGTCGCGCCGAGCAGCGCCGCCGCCGCGACCGTCACTGCCGTGCGGCGCAACATGTCAGTCTTCATGGGTCCCTCCCGCCGGGCCGGCTGCTCGCCAGCCTGCCCGGCTCCGGACGGTTTCAAAAGCGTAGCATAACTCATGCCAAGTGGACTCAATCTCTTGGAGTGCGTGATCACACGTTGAAGGGGATCACGACCTCGCTCTTGGGCAGGTGGATCAGGAGCTCGTACCGCCCCTTCCGGACGCCGTTCGGGAGCTGGAAGTAGAGACTTCCGTAGCAGTTGTGGAACGGGTCCAGCACCACCGCCGGCCACACCCATCCGACGCCGTGGACGCGGAACAGGTGCAAGGAGCGAGCGGGCTCATGGAGAAAATAGCCGAGGCGCTCCTTGAGGAAGCTTGCCTGCCAGATGGGCGATATCAGTTCCGTGTAGCCCTTCTCGAACTCTTGCTGGGTGGCGAGTGGAATGACCTCCCCGCCTGGGGTCCGAACCGCAATCTCACGCCTCGGGATGCTGATCGGTCCCCCGGTGGCGCTCATCTCGGTATCGAGCAGAAGCCACCGCCCCTCGGGGTGGTACCTGGCGTACAGGTCGGAGACCGCGACCTGGATCCGGGGTCCCTGGTAGACGACGATCGTCGCGCCGGCCTGCCTGACTTGTGAGACCGGGGTCTCCGCCCGGGCGCCGGTGCCCAACAGCGCGCCGAACGCCGCAACGGCAACGCCGGTGCAGCGCAGAATGGTCATCCTCATGTTCGCCTCCCTCCGGGTCGGGCGAGAAAGCCCACCCGGCGTCGAGCGGCTGCGAGAACGCCGCCCGTTCGAGCTCGTTGCATAAGTGATGCCACTGGGACTCAGTCTTGTCGCGTGGCGCCCGCCGCCGGCCGGGTATCTCAGGCAGGATCATGCTGCGAAGTTGAGAGTTGTGTCTTCCCGCGCCGTCTCTCCGGGGGCGCGGGGGCGGGCACTCGCCTCCGGGGATGACCATCGGTGTCCACGCTGCAGGACGGATCTAGACATCGCTTGCGGACTCGAAGGTCGGCTGGCCCCGCGCCATCGCGTGCACCGGCCGCTGTCCCCATTGGGCCGCCCGGGTCTGCCGCTGCTCGAGGCACCGGCGTCGGTCCGCAGCGTGATCGACCTGTGCTCGTGCGCCGCGTTGAAGAAGAGTGGGGAGGTCCGGAGCGCGCGGACAACCCGAAGGCGGCCGTCGGGCGCAGCCACGGCAGGGTGGCTCGCGATTGCTAGAATCGACGCATGACGTCGGGTCGACGTACGCGGATCGTCCTTCTCCTCTATGCCTTCTGTTCGCTGTACCTGCTTCCCGTTTTTCCCCACTTTCTCTCGGCCAACGAGCTCACCCGCTGGGCCGCCGTCGCCGGGTTCGTCGACCGCGGCAGCTTCGACGTCTCCTGGGCCGCGCCGCTGATCGGACCGCCAATGGACGTGGCCCGGCACGGCGCGCATCTCTACTGCAACAAGGCGCCCGGCCTGACCTTCCTCTCGATCCCTGCGTACCTGGTCGCCCGGCCGTTCCTCGGTCCCCCGACGACGGGAAACCTGCGATGGTCGCTGACGGCGATGCGCATCGCGACCGTGACCCTGCCGGGCTTCCTGCTGGGTCTGCTGATGGCCCGTTCCACCCGCGATGACAGCTTCGCGGTGGCGTCCCTCCTCTTCGCGACTCCGGTGTTCGTCTTCGGGACGCTGTACTTCTCCCACGTCACGGCGGCCGCCCTGCTCTACGGCGCCTATCTCCTCGCGCTGCGAACACCCGCGGGCCCCGACCGGCTTGGGCGCACGGCACTGGCGGGGTTCCTGGCGGGCCTTGCGGTCGTCACCGAGTATCCCGCCGCGCTGGGGGTGGTGATCATCGGTGCCGTTCTGCTCTTCCGCCCCGACCGGACGAGAAGGCTCGCCGCCTACGGGGCCGGCGGACTTCCCTGGGCGGTCGCCCTCGCGCTCTACAACCGCGCCCTGTTCGGCTCGTTGTTCTCTATCTCGACAGCCAACGAGGCGGCCGCGAACCTCGCCGCGCAAGCCTCCCACGGGATCTTCGGCGTCGTGTGGCCGACCTTGTCCGGCCTGTCGACGATCCTGACGTCGCCTTCGCGGGGTCTCCTGTTCTTCTCGCCGGTCCTGGTCCTCGGCATCGTCGCCCTGGTCCCGCGGTCCATGCGGGCGCCTGATGCCTGGTTTCGCTTCCTGTTCGTGCTTCTCCTCGTGGCTGCAATGGGGGGCTACCCGATGAACCACGGAGGCTGGGGCGTGAGCGCCCGCTACCTCATCCTCACTCTCCCCTTCATCGTCGAAGCCGCCCACGATCGGGGAGTGGTGCCGGGCTTCCTGAGCACTTGCCTGCTCGCCTTCTCGGTCGTGTTGTGCGTCGTGCCCGCTCTCACTTTTCCTCTCGCGCCGGAGTTCTTCCGTTTCGTCCACGCAGGGTTCTCGCGGCCGCTGCTGGAGGCCGGTTTCGCCACCCCGAACCTGGGGTCGTTCGTGACGCCGGGGCTCGCGTCGCTGCTCCCCGTCGTACTCGCGGCGGGCGCGGCACTGGCGATCGGTGGCGCTGGGGCCCCACGCCGTACGATTGGTGCAGGTCTGATCGGGGTCGCTCTCGCCGCCGGCGTGATCTTCGCCCCGGTCCAGGACACCCCGGTGGAGCGGGCGACCCGGGCTTTGTTCCTCGATTCATACTTCAGGCCCGCGGATCGTCTCGGGGCGCTCGCCCGCGCCACCCCTGACCCGTCCGAGAGGGCGCAGCTCGAAGAGTTGCGCACCCTCGTCCCGGCCACGCGGCGCGTCGGCCCCGACGACTGGCCCTACGGCGCGGCGGCGATGCCCGCCGCTAGGCCCTCCACCGGTGCCCTCGATGCTCACAGGAGGGACCCAGGCCAATCGCCGCGAGGAACGTGACGGCCATTCTCGCGACAGGCCCTGGGAGCAGTACCTGGCCCTCCCTCTCTGAAGTCACCGCGACACCCTGATGCTGTGGCGCCCGCTCTCGAGCGCCGGGGGTGTACGGGGGACGCCACGCGCTCGCTCGCGCCGCCGAGACGTCCTTTCGAGTCGGGCTCCCCGGCATAATTCCCAATGCATGTTGGTTTTCCCGAGCATGTGCCCGGATCGACGCAGCACCTAGAATACGTCTCACAGTCACCCGGAGGCATCGGCACGCAACTGCGCCGCGTCAATGTGGCGAAGGGCGGAGGGTTCCATGAGTCTGCTGACGAAGTTCAACCTGGCACTCGTGGTGGTGTTCTCGTTGGCAATGGTGCCGGCGGGGTACATCTCGCACGCGCTCCTTCAGCGCGGCGCTCGCGCGCAGGTGATCGGAAACGCGAGAATCATGATGGAGACCGCGATGGCGGTGCGCGGGTACACCATCAAGCAGATCGAGCCGTTGCTCGACGCCAAGCTGGCGGGGGAGTTCCTGCCCCAGACGGTCCCGGCCTACTCGGCGACCGAAATCTTCAACCACCTGCGAAAGAGCCACCCGGAGTACGAGTACAAGGAGGCGACGCTGAACCCAACCAACCCGAGGGATCGAACGGTGGGCTGGGAGGCGGACGTCGTCAACGAGTTTCGCCGGGAACCGGGCCGCGACGAGATCATCGGCGAGCGGGAAACGGCCGAGGGGCCCTCGCTCTTCCTCAGCCACCCGATCCAGATCAAGGATCCGCGGTGCCTGGCCTGCCACCTGACGCCCGGACAAGCCCCCGCGTCCCTGGTCAAGGCGTACGGGCCGAGCAACGGGTTCGGATGGAAGCTCGACGAGATCGTCGGGGCGCAGATCGTCTCAGTCCCGATGTCGGTTCCCGTCGAGATGGCCAATCAGGCGTTCCGGACCTTGCTCGCGTCGCTCGTCGTGGTCTTCGCGTTCACCCTCCTGGTCCTGAACCTGTTGCTGCGCTTCGCGGTCATCCGCCCTCTGACCCAGCTCTCGGGGATGGCGGACCAGGTCAGCCGGGGGAACATGGACGCGCCTGACGTTGTTGCCCGTGGCAAGGATGAGGTGGCCTTGCTGGCAGCATCGTTCAACCGCATGCGCATCAGCCTCAAGAAGGCCCTGGCGATGCTCGATGAGGGGTGAGGCGCCGCCCGCCCCGACCCGGAGGAGGTGATCGGCGGTGGGCGCTGCGCCAACCCCCGGATCGATCTTCGGCGACTACGAAATCCTCGAGTCCCTGGGCGAAGGTGGAATGGGATGCGTGTTCCGTGCCTGTCACCTGCCGCTCCAACGTGACGTCGCGCTCAAAGTGCTTGCCGACCGCTTCGCCTCCGACGAATCGTACCGCCTGCGGTTCGTGACGGAAGCCCGCGCGGTCGCTCGGCTGAACCACCCCAACATAGTCCAGGTCTACGACTTCGGGAGTGTCGGGACGACCACCTATCTGGCCATGGAACTCGTGCGCGGCGCCTCGGTCGGGGACTTCATCAAGCGTAACGGCAGGTTTGCGGAGCGCGAGGCCATCGCCATCGTGCGACAGGCGTGCGTCGCGTTGGGCGTCGCGCATGCCGCCAGGATCATTCACCGCGATGTGAAGCCCGACAACCTGATCCTCAGCGATAGCGGAGTGGTCAAGCTGGTGGACCTCGGCCTCGCCAAGAGCCTCAGCGACGACCAGAATCTGACTCAGACCGGGGTCGTGTCCGGGACACCGCACTACATCTCCCCGGAACAGATCGCGGGTTTGAAGGACATCGACGGCCGTGCCGACATCTACTCCCTCGGCGCGACGCTCTTCCACATGGTGACGGGCCGAACCCCGTTTCAGGGTTCATCGCCGATGGTCGTCGTCGCCAAGCATCTCCACGAGGAACCGGAAGATCCACGCGCCGTTGTGCCAGGGCTGAGCGAAGGGATCTGCGCTGTGATCCGCAAGATGATGGCGCGCGATCGCGACCAACGCTACCCCGACGTTCAGGTCGTGGACGAAGCTCTTGGCCTGGTCGAGGCGGAGGACGCTCCGGTATCGACAGGGGCGGTGTCGGCGGCGGTCACAGTGCAGGAACGGACGTACGCGCCGGCCGGGTTTCAGGAGTCGCGGCACAGCGGCTTGGACCCGGCGGTTCTCGCCACCGTGGAGGCCCGGTTGGCAGCCGCCATCGGTCCGTTGGCGAAGGTGTTGACGAGGCGAGAGAGCAAGCTGTCCCCGGACCTCGACGGGCTTTGCGCCAGGTTGTCGCAGCACATCCCTTCCGAGGTTCAGCGGTGTGCCTTCCTGGCAAGCGTACATGAAGCGATGATCGCCGTCCGGAGCGACCGAGCCGATTCCCGTCCCAGCCAGGAGACGGGGAGCGACCCGCACCTGGAGCCCCGTGCAACACCAGGCGAGTCGCCGTCGGACTTCGCGTGGGGGACGGGGGCGCTCGAGGCCGTGGAACAGAAGCTCGCCGAGTCGATCGGCCCCGTCGCCAGGGTGTTGGTGAAGAAAGCGTCGCGCACGGCCTCGAGCTGGGACGAACTGGTCGGCCTGCTGGCTGCAACCCTCCCGGGACCGGCCGAGCAAGCCGCGTTTCGGAACGACGCCGCGAAGCTCGCGCGCTAAGGGCCTGTCCGCGCACAGGGCCGCGCCGGCGACCTGCCGATCACGGCTCGCGCGGCCGGACGGCCCAGGAGTTTGGCCGCGTCGGGGCGGAGACGCGTTCGGCCGGCCGCGGGCTCTCGCCCGACGTCCTCCGCCGGTCGCTGGCCCGTGTACACTGCCGCCGATGCACGAGCTGATCAAGGTGCTTCTCGGACTGACGCCGGTCTTCCTGTTCCTGCTCGCCCTGTTTGCCCTCGACTCGTTCAAGCTGGTACCCGCCTCGACCCTGGTACGGATGATCGTGGTTGGCGGTGCGGTGGCGGCTGTTTGCCTGTTGCTTGCCGACCGCGTGATCGTGGGTGGGGTGGTCGCTCCGAACACCTATCTGCGCTACATCGCCCCACTCGTCGAGGAGGCGGGCAAGGCGCTCCCCATCGTCTACCTGATCAAGGCGCGCCGTGTGGGGTTCATGGTCGACGCCGCCATCCTGGGTTTCGGCGTTGGCGCGGGTTTCGCAGCGGCCGAAAACCTCTACTATCTGGCAAGCATCCCCGATGCCAACGTGCTGCTGTGGGCGGTACGTGGCTTTGGCACGGCCGTCATGCACGGTGGGACCACGGCGATCGTGGCCATCGTCGCGAAGCTGCTGTCCGATCTGCGGGACAGCTATCGGATCACGGTCGTCCTGCCGGGTTTGGCCATGGCGGTCCTGACCCACGCGATTTTCAACCACTTCGCTCTCCCGCCGGTGGCGTTCACCTTGGTTCTGGTCGCCGCTTTCCCGATCCTGGTTTTCGTGGTGTTTGCGCGCAGCGAGGCGCTGCTGCGGCGATGGCTGGACGTCGGACTCGGCTCCGACGTCGAACTGCTCGGCATGTTGTCGTCAGGCGAGGTGGCGGACACGAAGGTCGGGCAGTACGTCCGCGCGCTTCGCGACCGCTTCCCGGGTGAGGTCCTTGCCGACATGCTCTGCTACCTCCAACTCTGGGTGGAGTTGTCGATCAAGGCGAAGGGGCGCCTGTTGCTGCAGGAGGCCGGTTTCGCGCCACCTCCGGATCCGGTCATCGCGGACCGGCTGCAGGAACTCGCCTTCCTGGAACGCAGCATCGGCGTCACGGGCCGGTTGGCGCTGGCCCCGTTCATCCGCCGGAGCGGCCGCGAGGAGTGGGGGCTCGAGATGCTGAGGCAGACCTCGTCGCGCTGACCGTTCGGGCCTTGCCTCACGGCACAGGCCTTGGAATAATTCGACGCAAAGGCGCGCCTTAGAGGGAGGAGGAAACGAGGTGACAACTCGAGCGGAACAAACGCTGGCGCTGAGCGAGCGCACCGAGCAAGGGTGGTCGGTGGTGACCGCCAAGGGCCGGCTGGACAGCGTGACCGTTGTACGGTTCACCGATCTATGTACGGCGTGGATCGATGCGGCGGACTCGAACGTCGTGCTCGACCTCTCGGGCCTCGAGTACGTGTCGAGCGCAGGGCTGAGCAGCATCCTCGGCGCCGCCAAGCAGGTCGAGGCGCGTCACGGGCGGCTCGTTGTCGCCGGTCTCAAAGGCCTGGTGAAGGAAGTCTTCTCGATCTCCGGTTTCGAAACCGTGTTGACGACCTACCCCGACGTGGAAAGTGCGATCCAGAACCCATAGGGCCCGCGACCCTGGCGGAGGTCGTGTCTTTCCCGCACGGCTGGAGGTCGTCCCGCGCGTCGTGGCGTTCGTCGGCAGCCGGGCGAAGCGAGGCGTTTCGCAGGAGAACGCCGCCCGGCTTGAATTGGCGGTGGAGGAGTGGGTGGTCAATGTGTGCCGTCACGCCTACTCGGAAGCCGGCGGCACGGTTGCGGTGACGGTGCGCGAGGAGAGGGAGAGGGTCTTGGTCGAAATCTCCGATCTTGGGCGCGCTTTCGACCCCACCTCGTTCGAGGAGCCCGATGTGACGGCCCCCCTTGCCGAGCGTGCGCCCGGCGGCCTGGGAGTGTTGCTCATCCGCCGCATGCTTGAGGACGTGCGCTACCGTCGTGACGGAGACCGTAACGTCGTGACGCTCGCGGTGGCGAAGTGGCCTCACTCGTAGAACGGGATTCGGAGCGAGGCCATGAACTCGTCGGAGATCTTACGCCCGCCCTCATAGGCGTTGGCATACCCGAAGGAGACGGTAAACTGATGAAGGGAGAGCGCGACGAGGCGGATGTCGAGTTGGGCGCCGACGTTGACAACGTCTCGCCGGATCGATGCCTCGTCGATGTTGGTGGCGATCCCGCCGGTGAATAGTGCCAGACTCGCCCAGTTGGCAAAGAAGGACGTCGTGCCGGCGTGTTTGAAGACGACCGGGGGCAGATTGAGCTCGAGGAGCGCCTTGGCGTAGCTCTTCCCCCCCAGCGCGTCGATATCGACACCGGGAAAGCTGACCGGCTCCTGGAACCGCCGGTACGGCTTGTCGTCGACCCAGTTGTTGCGGAACCCTCCGAAGTAGAAGTTCGCGAAAGGGTCGGCACGGTCGCCGCCGGCCACGCCTGCGGATGTGCGCAGCCACAACGAACTGTGAGGGAGGGGAAGGGGCGTGCCGAGGTCGAGATCCAGCTGGAGCCGGGGGAAGTGCTGGCTTTGGGCGTATTGATCGGTCAGGGTCGCCCGCCACGCCAAGCCCTTCTCCGGTTCGACCGCGCCAAGCGAGCTCCTCTCGTACTTGTAACCGATGTTCACGCTCGCGACCCCCAGCGTCTTCGCCGTCGAGGCGACGTTTTGGGCGCCTGGAACCGTCTCGAGGTTGCCGTAACCGGTCAGATCGAATCCCCAGTCCATCGTGCGGTGAGGTTGATCATAGATGAGGTAGTGCTTGTACGCGGCCCCCAGCCAGTAGCCCCTGAACCCTCTCTTCGTGGGACCGAAAAGGTCGTAGAAATCCGCGTAGTTGTACGCCCCGGTCACCTTCCAGGCAAGGTAGTTGTACGCCGCCTTGACGTGGAGCCGCTCGCCGCTCGGTAACGTCGTGCTCGGCGAGTACGATGCCGAGACCGCAAGGCGGTTGTACCCGATCGAGTCGCCAAGGGCGAGCCGCATCCCCACCCCCGGGTACGATTTGTAGCCCTCGACAATCGGGAAGAGCGACCACTTGTGAAAGGTCGCGAAAGGGCTGTAAGGCCCCTGGTGCTCGTGCAACGCCGCGAGGTCGATCGTGGACGGAGGTGGGATCTTCCAATCCTTCAGAACGGGGTGAGCCTTGACGACCTGCTCCCCAAGAAACGTGATCGCGTTGACCTTGTCGACTGGGATGGGGTCGAGGAGAACGGGAAGGAATCCGTCCGCCGTATAGCGGAAGGCGAGCAGTTGGTCGGCGGACAGCGGCACCGGCCGGAAATACCCGGTATCCGCGTTGGTGACTGCTCGGACCTCCTTGGTGTGGAGGTCGACGCGGTAAAGGTTCGAGACGCCGGAGTAGAACGATGAGCCGTAAAGATAGCGTCCGTCCGGGGAGAAGACGAAGTCGGCCGGGGACGAGTTCTCGAAGTCGGAGAGCAACTGGGGTTCGGCCTTGCCGGCAATCAACGCGGCGATATCCATCGTCACGAGCGATTGGTTTCCGCTCGGCCGCGTGAGTGCGGCGACCAATTGCTTTCCGTCCGGGGAGATGTCGAGGTCGTAGATGTCGGTCCCGTAGTCGAAGGACTGAATCTGGCGCCACTGGGTGTACGGCGGGGGGATTCTGACCAGTGTCGAAATGCCGTTGTAGCTGCGGACGCCCCATAGCGATCGATCGACCGGGTCCATTGCCAGGTCACCGATGCGGCCCCTCTTGATGTACGTCTTCGAGTGGCCGGTGTCCACGTTGATGCCCCTGAGGTCGCGCCACTGGTCGTTGTTGGTCGTATAGAAGAGCGTCCTGGTCTTGGGGTCGAATGCCAGCGAGGTCACCGCGAACAGCGTCGGCCCCTTGACCTCGATGAGCTTCTTCGTGGCCCGGGTCTTGAGGTTGATGGACATGATGTGTGAGACCTGTCCCGGGAACTCGACGCCGAGGTAGACCGTGTCGGCGGCGCGATCCAGTACGGCGCGAGAGACCGACCCGAGGGCGCTGTCCGTCACCTTGCGGTACGCGGTGAACGGGTATCGCCCAAGGTTCTCGAGGTTCTTCTGCTGGAACGAGCGCTCCCACGCAATCCACCGCGCCCAGATCGTCGGCAACGGCTCCCCGAAGACGGCCTTGAACTGTGCGGCGTACCAAGCCTTGCTGTTCTCTCCCCGTGACACCCACTGAATTACCTTTTCTGGGCCGTACGTGAGGGCGAGATAGCTCATGAACCTCGTCCCGTAGAGGTAGGCGTTGACGCCGACCTGGAAATCGAGTTTGGTCGCCGCGGAAGCCAGCCCAACAAGGTCATAGATCTCGGCGTGGTCCGCCACCCTGGTACGAAAGACCATCTCGTCATAGGCTCCCATCGCCCGCCCGAAGCCACCGGTCCTCCACGTCTCCATGAAGACTGCAATCCCCTCGTGATACCAACGCGGCGCATAGAGCCGAGGCGTGGTGAGGTAGGAGTAGAGGATCGAGAGGGGGTCCTCGGAGGTCGGGAGCACCTTCCCGCCGAACAGGCGTCGGTATGTGCGGTCGCGGTGCGAGGCTTCGTCGACCGCTATGACGTGAATCAGTTCGTGGTTGGCCATCCAGTTCATGCGTTCGTTGCCGAGAACGACCTCGAACACGTACGGAAACGGCGCGATCGTGATCGTGACGTGATTATTCGGAACGGCCGATGCGCCTGCGTTGCCGGTGTCGCCGAAGTCGTGGAGGAAGATCGTGACCCTTTCCGATGGGGTCCAGTTGAACAGCGTTCGATCGAACTTCAGGGCGTTTTCGAAGGAGCGCGCCACATGCGGTGCGAGGTAGCTCTCGAGGGGGAAGTAGACGACGTCGAAGTGGTCCGTTTCGAGAGACTTAAGCTGAGCCGAGGCTGTCGCCGCAACGACCAGCATAAGCAAGGCGCTCAGGGTACGCTTCATGGCCGCTACCTCCGTGGTCGCTATTCGTGGATTCTACGCCAGACAACACGCTGTTCCCCGCCGATCCCACGGGGACATGGAGGTGTCGCGCAGAGAGGGACATACCCCGGGACCGCGTCGACTCCCCGCAGCCCCGGGGTCACGGAAGCCGTTCACCGCACTCGGGTCAATCGCGCGTGATTGCCTCGCGGTTGAAGGCACCGGCCGCCAGTGCCTGACAAAACGCCTGGCTCGCCAGTGCCTGTTGTAACGCTCCCCCGCGCACCGCCGCCTCGAAGGCCTGACTCGTCACGGCGTTGACGAAGGCGGAGCTTTGCACGAGCGCGGCGACTTCGGGGTTCCGCATCGCGTTGACGAACGCCGAGTTCTGCACCAGCGCCGCGGCGTCCGGGCTCCTCATCGCCTGGACGAACGCCGAGCTCTGAGCCAGGGCGGCGACGTCGGCGTTGCGCACGGCGTTGACGAACGCCGAACTCTGCACGAGCGCCGCGGCGTCCGGGTTCCTCATCGCCTGGACGAACGCCGAGTTTTGGACCAGGGCGGCGACGTCCGCGTTGCGCACGGCGTTGACGAAGGCCGAGCTCTGCACCAGCGCCGCGGCGTCCGGGCTCCTCATCGCCTGGACGAACGCCGAGTTCCGGACCAGGGCGGCGACGTCCGCATTGCGCACGGCGTTGACGAACGCCGAGCTCTGCACCAGCGCCGCGACGTCGGCATTTCTCATCGCGTTTACGAACGCCGAGTTGTGTGCCAGCGCCGCGACGTCCGCATTCCTCATGGCGTTTACGAACGCAGAGCTCCGCACCAGAGCCGCGGAATCCACGTTCCTCATTGCCGCGGTGTAGGCCTGATCGTTCTGGAGCGCTGCAAAGTTCTGGGTCCGCACGGCGTTGACGAACGCAGGGTTCTGCACGAGAGCGGCGACTGCGGGGTTCCGCATCGCGTTGACGAACGCCGAGTTCTGCGCCAGGGCAGCGGCGTCCGCGTTCCTCATCGCCTTCTGGAATGCGGAGTCCTGCACCAGGGCGGCGAAATTCGCATCGCGCACCGCATTGGCGAACGCCGAGTTCCGCACCAGAGCCGCTGCGTCGGCGTTCCTCATTGCCTGAACGAACGCCGAATCCCGCGCCAGCGCGGCGACATCCGCGTTGCGCACCGCGTTGACGAACGCCGAGCTCTGCACCAGAGCGGCCGCGTCGGCGTTTCTCATCGCGTTGACGAACGCCGAGTTCTGCATCAGGGCGGCGACATCGGCATTGCGCATCGCGTTGACGAACGCCGAGCTCTGCACCAACGCCGCGGAATCCTGGTTCCGTACGGCATTGACGAACGCCCGGTTCTGCGCCAGCGCGGCAGCATCCGCGCTTCGCATCGCCTTGAGGAACGCCTGGTTGAGGGCGGCCTGCTGGAACGCCTGGCTCACCAGCGCGCTGGCAAACGCATGGTTGCTGAGCGCCTTCTGGAACTCCTTACTGTTGATCAGGTTCTGTATCTGGTCGTTCTGCAGGAGCGCCTGGACCTCAGGGTGGTCGAGGAGGACGTCCTTGTCCGTGATCTGCTGCGACCGATAGCGCTCGGCCTTCTGAACTCCTCCGATCGTCCCCGCGACCTCCCCGGTCTTTGGATGCGGGTAGAAGAGCCCGAGCACCGCGACAATCGCGATGACGGCGACCGCTCCTGAGATGATCCAAATGCGGGTTGACTGCGTGCTCTTGCTCATATCGTTCTCCCTTTCCTCGTGGTGTCCACGATTGTGATGCACCGGCCGAAGGCTGCTTTGCCCGACCGGAGATCGGTTTGCCCCGCGCGTTCCCGAAGCGAGCCGCCTCGAGAGGGCGCAAGCGGGCGAGGTAGAGGGCGCCGCAAATCCCGGCGCTGGAGGAGATCGCCGCAACTCCCGACCGCGATCGATCGTTTCACTGGACCCATCTCGCCTCCTTGTTGAAGTAAGCATCCGTTCCTACCGTGCGGAAGTCCTGAGCTATTCCCGACGTCGCCCCGGGGAAATCCCTGGGGTTTTCCGTATTTGCCGCGCCTCCCCGACCGCATCCCGGCCAGGAATCCGCCAGAGGCGAAAGGAGTTGGTATAATCCGGCAACGTACACGAGGCAGCAATACGTAATGATGAACAGGAGTGAGTTCTGGGTCGGCGACTGGCTCGTCCATCCGAGCCTCAACCGGATGACGCGCGGGGCGGAGACCGCGAGCCTGCAGCCGCGGTTCATGGATCTGCTGGTCCATCTGGCGGAGCGCGCCGGAAAGGTCGTGTCCAAGGAGGAGCTCCTCGATGGCGTCTGGGCTAAGGAGTTCGTCGCGGAGGGCACGCTCACCCACGCCGTCGCCGTAATCCGCCAGACGCTGGGTGACGAGGTGCGCAACCCCCGCTACATCGAGACGATCCCCACAAGGGGCTACCGATTGATCGCCCAGGTCAGTCCGCATGAGGAGACGGCGGAGGTGGCGCCTTCTTCGCTCGCGCCCCTCGGCCCGGAGCCTCCACCGGCGGCAGCCCCGGCGCCGCCGGGACGCCAGGTCCGGGCGCTTTCCGTGATCCTGCCGGCGATGCTCATCGCAATCGTACTCGCGGGGCTCGTGGGCCTCCGATGGCTTCCGGGACGGCGGAGGCCCGCAGCGTCCGGCGCCGCCAGGCGGATCGTCGTCCTTCCGTTCCAGAACCTCGGACCCGCCGAACGCGACTACCTCGCACAGGGGATCACCGACGACATCACTACGCGCCTCGCGGCGGCCCGGGGCATGGGAGTGGTCTCGAGGACCACCGCCGCGTATTGCGCCCGCACCGCACGGTCCGCGCCTCAGATCGCCGACGAGCTTGGGGTCAACTACATCCTCGAGGGAACGGTGCGCTGGGAACCGGACCGGCAAGGCGGCAACGACCTCCGGATCAACGCCCAGTTGATCCATGCGGCCGATGACACTCTCCTTTGGGGCAAGAGCTATCACGTTGATCCGGCAGGCCTCGTGGACGTGGGGGCGACGATTGCCGGCCGCGTCGTCCGGGAACTGGGCCTGACCGTTCGTGAGCCCGAGCAAACCCGGCTGGCGGCACGTTCGACGACCAACTCGGACGCGTACCAGGCTTTCCTTTGCGGGATGCGCTACCACGACCTCGAGAGCCGGGAGCAGCTCGGTCTGGCGGTGGCGATGTTCGGGAGGGCAGTGGACCTCGACCCGTCGTTCGCCCTGGCGTACGCCGAGCTCTCTCTCGTCCACTCGAGGGTGTACCGACTGGGGATCGACTCCAGCTCCAAGCGCATGAGAGAGGCGGAGGAAGCTGCCGCTCGCGCCCTGGCTCTGCGGCCGGACTTGCCGGAGGCGCACCTGGCGCTCGGAGCGGTGGACCACCTGGTGAAGGGCGACTTCAAGGGGGCGCTGGAGGAGTACGGTCGAGCCAGGCGCGAGCTGCCGAA
The DNA here is from genome assembly GCA_963789745.1 of uncultured Acidobacteriota bacterium. GTDB lineage: Bacteria > Acidobacteriota > Thermoanaerobaculia > Thermoanaerobaculales > Thermoanaerobaculaceae > RBG-13-68-16. The sequence continues at coordinate 651,026 of CAWBLW010000003.1, forward strand.
CGACAGCGAAATATCGGCGCTGATCGCGGATGTGTATCGGCGGCAAGGAAGGTGGCAGGAGGCGCGGGTCGAGCTCGAAAGGACGGTCGAGAGGGACCCCGGCAACTACACCGCGCTCCTCGGGTTGGGCGACACGCTCTCACCGCTGCGCGCGTACGAGGACGCCGACAGCGCATATCGGCGCGCCGGCAACGTCTCCCCCGACCGCGTCGATCCGTACGTTCGCAGGGCTTGGAACTACCTTCGCTGGGACGGGACGCCGGATCGCGCAGAACGCGTTCTCAAGGAGGCCCCCCTCCAGGACGACCCGGCCTTACTGTACTGCCGCTCCTACGTCGCGTACGTGCGAAGGGACTTTCGCGGCGCGCTCGCAACCCTGGCGGAGGCCGGAGAACAAGCGCCAACGGGGCCAGTCCGGCACCTGCCCAGACCTCTTCTCGAGTGCATCTATCGTGACGCTGCCGGAGATCGGGCCGGCGTCGTGAGCTCCTGCGGCAGCGCGCTGGCTTCCCAGGAGCGGGAGATGGCGAGGAACCCAGGGGAACCGTGGCCCCGTCTCGGCGCCGCCCTCGCCGCCGCCTCGCTGGGACGCTCGAGTCAGGCCGTCGATGAAGCGGCCCGTGGGGCCGAGCTGTGCTCGATCTCGGCCGATGCCTACGACGGCGCGTACTGCCTTCTCGAGCGCGCCGAGGTCCTAGCCCGCGTGGGCCAAGCGGCAGCCGCCGCCGCGATCCTCGAACGACTGCTCGCGAGCCCCAGCCCTGTTTCGGCCCGCTGGCTTCGTATCGACCCGCGCTGGGACCGGATACGCGCCGCAGCGGCTTTCCAAGCCATCGTCAAGCCGCCGACGATGCCCACCCGCTGAGAGGCCGGCCTCGGAACCGCGGCCGCGTCCCGCAATTGACGGTCCCGACCGGACGCTCGCCGGCGCGCGGTCGTCCGTTCTCGCGTTGGACGAAATTCTGGCATCCTAGAACGACGTTCGACAATCGACGGCGAGGTGCTCGGCTCAGGGACAGGAGGGGCGTGATGGGCAACAGACTGGAGCTCCGCTCGACCACACAGCGGTATCCGGACCTCTTCACCCCGGAGGTGCTGGGGGCCATGGAGGCGCTGGCGTGGCTCAACGCGGAACGGCGTTCCGTCATGGCGGCGCGCGTCGGGAGGCGGGCGGACCGCATACGCCGACACACGCGCATCGATTTCCTGCCCCCTGACTCGCTGATCCCCCGCACCTCCATCCGCGTTCAGGACGCCCGGGACGGCAACTTCGTGGGCGGCGAGATCCCCCGCGACCTGCGGCGCCAGTGGATCCAGGGAACGGGGCCGGCCACCAAGCCCCGCGCCACCGTTGCCAGCGGCCTGCGCAACGCGGCCTACGCCCTCCTCTCGGGGGCCGACGGGTGGATGTTCGACGGCGAGGACGCCCTTGGCCAGGTCGAGACGATGGCGCTCGACAACCAGCGGAACCTCAAGCTCTCGATCGCGAACGACCCGCTGTTCCTCGAGATTGCGGAAGAGGTGGCCGGCGAGATGAACCGCTGGTCCCAGGGTTTCTTCGGCCGCCCAATCGTCCCTGACTGGCGGACCCAGCTCGATTTCACCACCAGAATCTTCCGGTGCCGCGGGCTCCACCTGGATGATCGCCACGTACGGGAGAGCGACGGTACGGGCTTCTCCGCCTCGATCGTGGACCTGGCGCTGTACGTCGTGAACAACCACGAGCGACTGCGCGCCGCGGGCTGGACCGTGGTCCTCTACCTTCCCAAGATCCAGACCGCGGAGGAGGCAGCCCTCTGGAACGACATGCTCGCGGCCATCGAGCGACACCTCGGGCTTGCGTTAGGCACCGTCAAGGTTTACGTGCTCGTCGAACAGATCGAAGCCTGCTTCCAGCTCATGGAGATCCGCGCGGCGCTGTCGCCGCACTTTGTGGGGTTCAACACGGGTCGCTGGGACTACATCAACAGCGTCTCCGACGCTCTCTCCTGGGACTCGCACTTCATCAACCCCAACATCGACGCGATCGTCATGACGTACGGCTACATGCGCAACTACGAGGACCGCGTGCGCCGGGCCGTCAACACGCCCGACCGGAACGGCCGCTTCGCCCTCTGGCAGGGCGGCATGGAGACCAACATCCCGGTGGGCACGGACGAAGGCGTGGCGGCGGGCATGCAGCGCGCCGTGGCCGGCGCCGAGCGCGAGCAGCGCGAAGGGGCCAGCGGCAAGTGGATCGCCCACTGGAAGATGGTGCACATCGTGCGACCCGTGTGGGAAAAGGTGGGTGAGGAGAACCAGCTCGGCAGGGCGTTCCCGCGCCTCACCTATACGGAGCAGGACGCCGCGGGCCTCATCCTCCTCGAGCCGGCGCCCCGCACGGTGCGCGGCGCGAGGGACCTCCTGAGCGTAGCCCTCCAGTACGGCAACGCGTTCGGCCAGGGCTTCCAGGCAGCGGCCCTCAAGCCCGCGGACTTCTTCGGCGACGACAGCATCCTCTACCTCATGGAGGATATGGCCACCGGCGAGATCAGGCTCAGCATTCTGTGGGAGTGGCTCCACAAGGGCGCCAAGCTCACCCAGGCCGATGCCGGCACAGGCTCCGCCACGGGCGATACGATCGCGCTGAAGCTCGTCGAACGGCTGCTCGAGGAGGAGTTCGGGAAGCTGCAGCGCGCCAGCAATCGCGATGTCCACGACGATTCGAAGACCACCACGCTCCCCATTGCCCGTGCGATCGTTCACGCGTACATCACCGATCCGGTCAAGACGCCCTGGTACGTGGACCTGTTGAACATCAACCTGGACAATTACGACCTTGCGACGGCCGAGGAGCGGATCGCGCGTTACCTCGAGGCTTTCCGGCGCGACGGGACGCGCATCACAGAGAACCTGGACTTTGAGCGGTAGCACAGGGGGAGGCCGACCATGAGCACGTTCGAAAAGGATGTGGCGGCGACCCAGGAGTGGTTCGATAGCGACCGCTTCAGGGGCATCACTCGCCTCTACTCGGCGCGCCAGGTGGTGGAGCAGCGCGGAACCATCCGGAGCGACTACACCGTGGCCCGGGAGGCCGCCGTCGCCTTCTACGATCGCCTGCGGCAGCTCTTCAGCGAGGGCAAGAGCATCACCACGTTCGGGCCCTATTCGCCCGGCCAGGCGGTGACCATCAAGCGCATGGGGATCGAGGGCATCTACCTGGGCGGATGGGCCACGTCGGCAAAGGGTTCCGTCACCGAGGACCCGGGCTCGGACCTGGCGAGCTATCCCTTGAGCCAGGTCCCCGACGAGGCCGCCGGGATCGTGCGCGCCCTGCTCACCGCGGACCGCAACCAGGAGTTCCTGCGCTCGCACATGACGGAGAAACAGCGCTCCGAGACGCCCGCGGTGGACTACAGGCCTTTCATCATCGCCGACGCGGACACCGGCCACGGCGGCGACCCGCACGTACGCAATCTGATCAGGCGGTTCGCCGAGGCTGGCGTGCCCGGATACCACATCGAGGACCAGCGCCCCGGCACCAAGAAGTGCGGCCACCAGGGCGGCAAGGTGCTGGTGCCCTCGGATGAGCAGATCAAGCGGCTGAACGCGGCGCGCTTCCAGCTCGACGTCATGCGCGTGCCGGGAATCATCGTGGCCCGCACGGACGCGGAGGCGGCAAATCTTCTCGACAGCCGCGGCGACGAGCGCGACCAGCCTTTCATCCTGGGTGCCAAGAATGTGGATCTGCCTTCGTACAAGGCGGGCTTCCTGGCCCTGATGCGGCGCTTCTGGGCCCTCGGAGTCAAGGAGCTCAACGGCCACCTCCTCTACGCCCTCGTCGAGGACGAGATGGCGGCCGCCGACGCTTGGCTCGACCGTACAGGCCTCTCGGCGCATATCGTGGAGAGCGTGGCGGGCTACAAGACCAGGCCCGAGGCGTCCGTGGACGCGCTCTTTGACAAGGTTGCCTCGCGCTTCCTGGAGGTTTGGGAGGCCGAGGCGGACCTCCACGCTTACGGCGACGCCGTGGCCGAGGTGCTCGAGTTTCGCGCCAGCGAGGGCGAGGTCCTCGAGACGAGCGTCGAGGAGTGGCTGCGCTTCGCGCGCGGCGCGCCGTTCTACGCGGCCAAGAGAAAGGCGAGATCGCTCGGCGTCGCCATCGTCTGGGACTGCGAGCACGCGAAGACGCCGGAGGGGTACTACCAGGTGCGGGGCGGCATCGAGTACGCCGTCGCCAAGTCCCTCGCCGCCGCGCCGTTCGCCGACGTCCTCTGGATGGAGACAGCCACCGCCGACCTGGGCGAGGCACGCCGATTCGCCGAGGCCGTCCACGCCAAGTTCCCGGAGAAGATGCTGGCCTACAACCTCTCGCCCTCCTTCAACTGGGACTCCACGGGCATGAGCGACGATGAGCTGCGTCGGTTCCCCGAGGAGTTGGGCAAGATGGGCTTCGTCTTCAACTTCATCACGTACGGCGGCCACCAGATCGACGGCCTCGCCGCGGAGGAGTTCGCGCTGGCCCTCAGGCAGGACGGCATGCTCGCGCTCGCCCGCGTACAGCGAAAGCTCCGCCTGGTAGAGTCGCCCTACCGCACGCCCCAGACGCTCGTAGGCGGGCCGCGCCTGGACGCCGCGCTCGCAGCCTCCTCGGGCCGCACCGCTACGACGAAGGCCATGGGCAAGGGATCCACCCAGCACCAGCACCTCATGCAGACCGAAGTGCCGAAGAAACTCCTCGAGGAGTGGCTGGCCCTATGGAGCGATCACTATCGCCTGCCGGGTCCCCTTCGCGTCGAGCTTCGACCCCACCACGCCGGCTCGGAACTCTTGGAGCTCGCGCTCGTCGGTGGCGGCGAGGGGAAGGTGGCAAATGTCGTCTTCGCGCCGATCCAGGACCGGTACGGCCGAAGCATCCTCTCCGTACGCGACCAGAACACCTTCGACGAGTTGCTGCGCAAGAAGCGGCTCATGACCCTCATCCATCTCTTCCTCGTGCACCGGTTCAAGGCGGAGTCGGTGCATTACGTGACGCCAACGGAGGACAATCAGTACCAGGCCGCGAAGATGAAAGCGCATGGCCTCTTCTCCGAGGTCAAGACGGACGTTGGGCAGATCATCGTGGCCGTCGTGAACAACGCACGAATCGGCGAGCTGCTCGCGCCTGACCGTGTGGAGTTGGGGAAGCTCATCCGGAAACAGGCGTAGGGCGAGGGTCCGCGCCTACGGATGCGTCGTTGCAGGACAAAGAGTTGGAAACGGGTCGGAGCGGGGCGCCGGGTGAGCCAGCGGGTCAACGCTTCGGCTCATCGCCGTCCGTCTCCGGCAGGAGGACGGCAAACTCATCGCCGCCCATGCGACCCACGACATCGGCGTACCCAACGCTTGGGGCCACCGTGGTCGCTACCGTCTGCAGGAGGCGATCCCCTTCCGCGTGCCTTGACGCCTCGTTGACCGCTTTGAAATCGTCAATGTCGATGTAGCCCACTGGCGCCGGGTGGTGATGGCGTGCCGCCAACCCGAGCCGGGCGCGCGAGGCATCCTTGAACGCGCGTGCGTCCGGGATCCCGGTCAGGCCGTCCGTCCTCGCCAGGTCCCTCTCGCGCTCGAGACGGACCTTCAATTCGCCGAGCAGGGTTGCCGTCACGAGGAAGAAGCCGAACCGGACGCCGGCGTTCCAGACGGGTATCAGCCTGTCGCTGTAGTGGCGGCCGCCCGTCAGGTCCCGCCCCCGCTACTCAAACGAAATCATCGTCGTAAGAGCCGGTGGGCGGCTGTGAGCGGAGCGGGCGCCGAGACGCATGCCGCCCGTCCAGCCTGTCAACGCTCGAGGCCGGCACACTCGTGCGGCGGTTGCGGCTCTCGCCGCAGTAATCGATTGTGCCCAGCCGGGGGGAGCGTCAGGGCTTCCGCGGTGCGCGCCGTGGTTGCGGACCACCACCACCGGACCTGACACGGGCACGGCGTGCTACGATAAATTACATGGCAGGGTTCGAAGAGGGTGCGGCGGAGTCCGTCAACGAACGGCAGGCGGCGGCTCGTCTGTCGCTGAAGGCGCGCGGAATCGCGTTCACCCCCGAGGAGCTGCTCCAGCGCATCGAGAGCGGCGACGTCGATGCGGTGCGGTTCTTCCTCGAAGCCGGCATGCCCGCGGATACGCCAGTGTCCGAGCACGGAGATGTCGCGCTCAACGCCGCTGTCCGGTTCGACCAGGGCGAGATCGTGACCCTTCTTCTCCGGGCCGGCGCGTCCGCCGAGGTTCGGAACAGCGTGGGCTACTCGCCACTGATGGCCGCGTTGTGGGCGCGGCACGTGGCGGCCCTCGAAGCGCTCCTCGCCGGCGGCGTTCCCGTCGATGAGCGCAACGACAAGGGGCAGACGGCCCTCATGGTGGCGGCGAGCGACGGTCGGGTGGGGAGCGTGACCCCACTCCTAAAGCACGGCGCCGCGGTGGACCTGGCCGATGAAGAGGGAACGACCGCGCTGATGCACGCGGCAAAGAACGGAAGAATGCTGGCCGCGGAGGCGCTCCTCCTCGGCGGCGCCGACCATGCCCTTCGCGACAAGGCCGGCCTCACGGCGACGGACCTCGCGGTACGCGGGGGGTTCGCCGACGTCGCCCGGCTGCTGGCGCGCGCAGAGAGGGGCGAGCTCAAAAGGGGTGCTGCGCCGCGGTCACGCCCATGGCATCGGCATGAGCCTGCGACGGCCGGGCTCCCCTCCCGCCTGTGGGCGCTCGCATGGGTGCTCGCCGCGACTGCAGGTCTCCTCACCCTCCTGAACGTGACCGGGGCGTCTCCCTGGGGGGTCAAGCTCCCGCCTCGCCTGAACCCCTCCGCCGGGGATGCTGCCGAGATCGCCCTGCGCTTCGCCGTCGAGGAGGTCGAGGCGTACCGAGAGGCGCACGGCCGCCTGCCGCGTTCGGTCGACGATCTCGGCCTCGGCAACACGGTCTCGTGGGCGTATGCCCCGCAAGGAGATCAGATGCACTACACGCTGTCCGCAACCGTCCGCGGAAAGCAGGCGACGTTCAACTCGGCGTTCCAGACCCCTGCCTCGATCGGCGCGGGAATGCCTTCACCGAGAGGCGGGCCGCGGTGAGGGCCACGCCCACAATTCGCCGGGCGCGCGCGGCGCAGGGCTTCACGGTGCTGGAGCTCCTGATCGTCGTGGCCATCATCGGGATCCTCGCCAACGTGGCCGTCCCGGCCCTGCGCTACATCCTCGTTCGCGCACATGCGCAGGCCATCGTGGGCGATTTCCAGGCGATCGAAGTGGCCGCGCACCAGTACTACATCGACACCGGTGAGTTCCCCCCGGAGGTGAAGCCGGGGAAGCAACCTCGCGCGTTCGCGCCGTACCTGAGGGGTCATGTCATGTGGGACCACGGCACCCAGGGATATAAGCTCGCCTGGGAGAACTGGACCAAGCCGAACTCGACCAAGTGCAAGCACCCGAAGCAGGGGGTGCGAATCGGCATCTCGATCGTCACCAAGGACACCGATCTCGTCGCGGTGCTCGCCGAGGTGAGCCCGAAGCCGTTCGAGTACACCCTGGCGGACACCTACACCTACGTCATCAGTCCGTGCAACTAGGGCGGCAATTGCACTCCATGTGCGGATGAGGGGACGGGAGTTGCCGATTCCGACGGTGTCAGCCTTCGGCTGCCTCGGTGGCGTGGCGTTCGCCGCGCAGCAGGCTGAACAGCACCGGCAGGAGCAGGAGCACGGCGGGCAGCGTCAGGACGAGGCCGGCGATGATCGCGATCGCGAGCGGTTGCAGCATCGCGGCGCCCTGGCCGATGCCGAGAGCGAGCGGGAGGAGCGCGAGGATCGCCGCCAGGGCGGTCATGACGATCGGGCGGAAACGCACACGCCCCGCCTCGACCAGCGCCTCGCGGAACGACATCGTCTGGACGGATTCCTTCCACAGGGTCATGAAGAATACCGCCGCTTCGGACGAGATACCGATGATCATCGTCAGACCCATCAGCGAGGAGATGTTGAGCTCGGTGCCGGTCCACCAGAGGCCGGAGAACACGGCGGTGGCGGCAAACAAATCGGCCGCGAGGATGGCAACAGGGGCGGCGAACGACTCGTACTGATAGAGCAAAACGAGAAATACGAGCATCGCCGCGGCGAGAAGCACGCCCATCAGGCCACGGAACGACGCCTGTTGCTCCTGGTAGAGGCCGCCGTACTCTACGTAGACCCCAGCGGGCAGCGCGATACCCGCCACCGCGTGTTGCACGTCGCGCATCACCGAGCCGAGGTCGCGACCGAAGATGCGGCCGGTGACCGCAACCATGCTCTTGAGGTCCTCGCGGGTGAGTTGAGGCTGTCCGATCTCGGTTTCGAGCGTTGCGACCTGACCGAGTCGCACCAACGCCCCGGCCGGCGTGAACAGACGCAGGTTGCGGATCCGATCGAGGCGCGTGCGGACGCTCTGGGCCGTCCAGACCCGGATGCCGACGGTCTTCACGTTGCGCTGCACCGTCGTGGTGACGTCGCCTTCCAAGGCGATCCGTCCGAGGCGCGTGACGGTGTCGGGGTCGAGGCCGAGCATCTCGGCCTTCAGCCGGTCGACGCGAATTCGTACCGCGTCGCCAGCGAGGACGACGCCGCTCTTCACGTCCACGACGCCGGGAAGCGTACCGATCACCTTTGCGACACGGACCGCCTGCTCGCGCAGCATGCCGGCGTCAGAGCCGAAAAGCTTGACCTCGATCGGCTGCGGCACCGCGGTGAGGTCGCCGATCAGGTCCTCCATGAGCTGGGCGAACTCGATCTGGAGACCCGGCACCTCGCGCTCCACGCGCTGCCTCACGGAGTTCATCACTTCCTCGATCGGTGGGCGCGGTTGCGGCCGCAAGCGGATGAAGTAGTCGCCCTCGTTCGCCTCGGTGATGCCGCCGCCGAGCTGGAGGCCGGTGCGGCGGGAGTACGACGTCACCTCGGGCGTCCGCGCCAGGATCCCCTCGACCAGGCGCAGGCGCCGGTCGGTCTCCGCGAGGGAGGTGCCGGCGGGGGCGCGGTAGTCGAGCACGAAACCGCCCTCGTCCATCGCCGGCATGAACCCGGTGCCGACGTGGCGGTAGGCGAACCAGCCCAGGATCAGCAACGGGATGACACCGGCGAGGACCCAGACCGGCCGGCCGAGGAGGCGCCGCAGCAACCACTCGTAGCCGGCGAGCACCCTGGCCAACCATGGGCGCACGTCCTCGGTCTCGGCATCGCGCCGGCGCAGCAGCAGGTGGGCAAAGATCGGCACGCCGAGGAACGCCACCACGTAGGAGACGATCAGCGCGATCGCCATGGTGAGCGAGAGGGCGCGGAAGAACGCCCCGGTGACGCCACTCAGGTAGGCGAGCGGGGCGAAGATCACGATCGTGACCAGGGAGGATCCAGTCAGCGGCGACGCCATCTCGCGCCCGGCGCGCAGGAGCATGGTGGCGTGCTCCTCGGGTTGCTCGCGCAGGCGCCTGATGCCGTGCTCCACCATGACGATGGCGTCGTCGAGGATGAGGCCGACGGCGGCCGCCATGCCGCCGAGCGTCATGATGTTGAGGCTCTTGCCGAGCGCTTGCAGGATGAGCAGCGTGATGGCGAGGACGACGGGCACCGTCAGGGAGGCGACCAGCGTCACCCGGACGTTGCGCAGGAAGAGGAAGAGCACGAGCACCGCGAGGCCGATGCCAATCAGGATCGAATCGCGCACCGACTTGGCTGAGGCCAGGATGAGATCGGCCTGGTCGTACCAGGTGCGGATGTCGAGGTCGGAGCCGGCGCGCGCGCGGAATTCGGCGAGGCGCGTCTTGAGGTCGGACGCGATCTGCACGGTGTTGCTGTCGGGTTGCTGGTAGACGTTGACCACGACGGCGTCGTGCCCGTCGGCAACCACGCGGTTCCAGCGCGGCTCGACGCCGTCCTGGATGTCGGCGACGTCGCTCAACAGCACGATCCCCTCGGGGCTGCGGCGCACCACGACGTGTCCGAGCTCGCCGAGGGTGCGAAACTGGGTGTCGGAGAGGATCAGGTAGAGCTTCTCGTTCTCCTCCAGCCGCCCGACCGCCTGCACGACGTTGGCAGCGGACACCGTCTGCACGATGTTGTCCACCGTGAGGCCAACGGCGGCCAGGCGGGCGGGGTCGAGGAGCACCTGGTACTCCTCGGTGTCACCGCCTTGGACATCGATGCGCGCCACGCCGCCAACGGTGGACAAAAGAGGTCGCAGATCGTAGAGCGCGAGATCGCGCAGCGCGACGGAGGAGCGCGCCTGCGAGGAGAGTGAGAGTCCGATCACCGGGAAGACTGTTGGGTCCATCCGCCGCACCTTGTACGACACCCCTGGCGGGAGCGCCGGCAAGACCTGGACGACCGCGGACTCAACCTGCAGCGTCGCGGCGATCATGTCCGTGCCCCAGGCGAAATTGACCGCGATGTCGCAGCTCCCCCGGCTGGTGTTGGAGCGGATGCTGCGCACGGCCGGGACGCTGCGGACCGCCTCCTCGAGCGGTCGCGTCACCTCGATCACCATGCGGTCGGCGGGCCGGTCGCCGGCGTCCACGTTGACGACGATGCGGGGAAACGACACGTGCGGGAACAGCCCAACGGGCAGGCGGACGACCGATACGGCGCCGCCGATGGCGAGGACGAAGATGAGGAAGAGAACCGAACGGCGATGCTCCTGCAGCCAGGCGACCAGGTTCATGGGCGGGCGGGCTCCGGGGTGGGCTCGGGTCGCACGGTCATCCCGTCGGAAAGGCTCGTCCGGCCTGTCGTCGCGACCGTCTCGCCGGGGGCGAGTCCCTGGGCGACCTCGACGGTGTCGCGGCCCCCGATCCCGAGCACGACCGGCCTCCAGCTCGCGCGGCCCTGGGCGACGACGAAGACCCCCGTCCGGCCATCTCGATCCAGGAGGGCTGAGCGGGGGATCACGACCGCGGCGGGGGCCGAGCGCACGACCACGCGGACGCGGACCTTCATCCCGGCCGCCATCCACGCCGGCGGTCCTGGGAGCTGGATCAGTCCCTCGACGAGCTGCGTGCTCGGATCGACCATCCTGTGCAACCGCGAGAGCGCCGCGCGCACCGGCGCCGCGCCGGCCTCGGCGTACACCGGGTCGAGGAGCACTGGGAGGCCGACTGCGAGACGGGGGACGTCCCCGACCTCGAAGCCGACCCGCACCGCGACCGCGTTCTCCGCGGCGAGCTGCACGGCTTCGTGACCGGCGGCGAGCACCTGGCCGCGGGTGACCAGCACCTGGGCCACGATGCCGTCCTGCGGGGCGGCCACCACGGCCGGGGCCGGCCCGCGGCCGTCGCCGAGGCTGGCGAGGACCGCACGGTCGGTGTCGAGCTGCTTTTCGGCGTTGAGAAGATCCTGGTTCGTCGCGAGCTTCTCGCCGAGCAGGCGGCGAATCCGCTCCACCTCGCGCGCGGCGAATTCGACGTCGATGCGCGCCCGCTGCATGTCGAGCGAGTCCTGTGGCACCGGCCCCAGCGTGAGGAGCGGCTGCCCGCGTCGCACGATCTCGCCGGCCACAACCGGGACGTCCACGACCTGGCCGGCCTTGAGGAGCGTCACGGTGCGCACCTTGGCGGGATCGAACTCGACGGTGCCGAACGCCTCGAGGGTTTCCTCCACCGGGCCGCGCGCGACCTCGGCGGTGGCGACCGCCGCGCTCGGCTCCGCCTTGGTCGCGTCGGAGGGCTGCGGCCCGGAGCATGCCGGCGTGAGGACGAACGCCACCGCCGCGGCGAGCCGTGCGAGCCGCCGGGCTTTCCTTACCCAGTTCGGAAAGGTGATCACTGCGCTGAACCTCCCTTGGTCGCAGCCGCCTGAACGGCCCCCGGGCATGCGGCGTCGAGCGCAACGTTGGCTTCGGCGAGGGCCTGCGACAGCGCCGCGTCCTGCAGCCGCTGGTCGAGCAGCGACGAGCGGACGGTCTGGTACGAGAGCCTGTCGACGTCGCCCCGCGCCGCGGCCGCGCGCTCCCGCTCCTCGATCGAGGCAAGCGGCGCCAGCGAGGCCCGGACGGTGGGGATTTGACGCTCGAGGAGGGCGATCATCGCCCCGGTTCCCGCGATCTCATCCCGCGCCGCGGCCGCACGCGCGTCGAACTCGTGCCGCAGGCGGGTGCGGGTGGCGTCGGCGAGCGCGACGCCCGAGCGGCCGCTGTCGAAGATCGGCAGGGCGAGCGAGACGAAGCCGCCGAGAAAGCGGACCGAACTCTCGTTGCGCTGCCGCGAGATGCCGATGGTGAGGGCGGGGAACTGCTCGAGGACGGCCAGCCGCAGCCGCGCCTCCTGCGCGTCGTAGCCGCGCCGCAGGGCATCGAGGTCGAGCCGGTGGTCAAGGCACGCTGCCATGTCGGGCGCGACCGCCTGGGCGACAGGCGCTTCGGCGACGGCGGCCGATACAGGGGCAACATCGAGGCGCAACCCGGTGGGGCGGCCGAGGAGGGCGAGCAGGATGTTCTCGCTCTCCGATTGCGCCTGCTCGAGGCCGTTGGCCTCGCGGCGGACGGTCTCCAGCGACGCGCGCTGGACGCCGAGCTGCGGCAGCGTCGCGTCCCCGGCCGCCACCGCTCGTTCCAGGAACTTCTCCGTCTCCTCCTGGAAGGCAAGCTCGGTGCGGACGATGGCGAGGCGGCGCCGGAGCCAGGCGAGACGCACCGTGAGCAGGCGCGCGTCCTGCGCCACCACCCACTCGTGCCAGGCGATGCCGAGGTCCACCTGCGCAAGCTCGGCCTGCGCCGCGGCGCGCTTGGCGCCGCGCGTGCGCAACGACTGCAGGTCGAACGCGAGGCTCGCGTTGACGGTGTTGACGAGCGGCACCGGATCGGAACTGGCGGGGTGCGTGACCTCGAAGCTGAAGTCGGGGTTGCGGAGGAGGCCGGCGACGACGAGTTGTGCCTCGGCCTCGCCATGGGCGTCGCGCTCGGCGCGAAGCTCGGGGTTGAGCAACACCGCCAGCACCGCGGCCTGGTCGGGGTCGAGACCGTGCGCGAGATCGAGGGTGATCGGCGCGAGGAGGGGATGGTGCAGCTCGATGGCCGCGACCCGCAGGCGCGGGAGATCGAGCGGTGCCGGGCTGGCGAGCGCGTCCCGTCCCGGCAGCGGCGCGGCGTGATACGTCGCGCACGCCGCCAGCAGCGGCATCACGATCAGGCCGAAAAGAGGCCGGGGCATTCGCACGGTTTTTGATGATAACTCAGACCAATTCATCATCCCTCGTCGAAATTCAGTTGTCACTGGGAGTCCGACCGCAGGCGGGACCGGCGGCGGGGCGCAGTCTCGCCTACGGCAAGTTCACAGGAACCTCATGCCGAGCACCGAACCCTTCAAGCGACAACGAAAACACGCCGTTGGAGGGAAACGCGGAATCACACACGGGTGGGGTGCAGCCATGACAGATCGGCTGCACCCCGGCCGTGGCGTTTAGGGTTTGGGCGTGGGAGTCTGCTTCTGGTCGTTCTTCTTCTCGGCGGTTTCTTTGGCCGGGCTCTCGTGGGTTGACGACAGGACCTTGCCGTTACCGGCGTCGATCTGGACCTCGTGGACGCCCTCGCTGCCCTTCACCTTGAGGTCGAACGACCAGATCAGGCAGCCATGCTCGGCCTCCAGCTCGGAATCGGCGACAGCGACGTCAGATGGGTTCTTAAAAACCGCCTTGGCAGTGTGCTCCGCGTCGGCCTGGTTCACCTTTGCGAGCTTGACAAGCTCCTCCTTCGTTGCGTTCTTGGGCGGGTGCACCGAGCACGGCAGCGTGGCCGCCAGCGCCGCGCCGGTCGCGGCCAACACGACAATGGGAAGTATCCGAGTCAAACGGTTCATGTGTCCTCCCGTGCGCCTTGCCCGGCGCACATCTCTTCAAGCTTTGTAGCAAGCGGAGGTGAAGCGAACATGGATCGCGGATGACGAACCTGTCATCGGGGCAGGTTCGGGCGCCTGGCGCACGAGGTTAGCCCCTCCATGACGCCGGCCGCTCAGAAGGTAACTGCGAGGGAGATCGTGGTCCTCCAGCCGGAGATGGCGTTGCGGGGGCGCAGGTCCTTGACGACCGACAGGCGCACGCTCGGGATCATGGTCCGCGCCGCCGGCTGCCAGTCGAGGCGCAACCCGGAGAATGCGCCCTGGGAGGTGCGGTCGTGGAAGAACATCCCCTCCTGGCGCGCCGATGTGGATGACCGATACCCGAGTAGCCCGAACGCACGGATATCGGAGCCGAAGACGTGGAGGACCGGCCGGCCGGCCTCGACCTGGACCCGCGACTCCAGGAACCGGGGTTCGGCCTCGAGCGGTGGTCCGTACTGGACCTGGAACGTTCCGCCCCCACGCCAGCCCGATCCTCCGGGACGCGCCGGGGAGTCAAGGCTGAGCGCGGCCGAGTAGCGGTTGGCGCCATCGCTGATCGTCAGGACCCGGTCGGTCTCGTTGCGCGCCCGGAAGTACCCGAGCCGCAGCACTGGACGCCACCGGTGCGGCCGGTCGCCGCCGGGCGCCCAGTCGACGAAGAAGCCGACCCCGGGGATCCCCTTTGATGAGAACGACGCTTCGATCCCGGGCTCGTCGAACGTGGACCTCCGGTACGGTTGTTCCACGCCGATCGCGAGGTTCCGCAGCGGCGAGTAGGAGACGCGGAGGACGGCAAGGGCGAAATCGAGCGACCCCGGAAACCGCTGTTCGTACCCCTCGAGGCCCACGAACGAGTCGGCGGCGTACAGGGAGTACTCGGTCTCCACGCGGGCGTGTCCGACCGGAGGCACGACGATCGAAGTGTTGGGGGTAAGCAGTTGACCCTGGCTCACGCCGGTGCCGGCCAAAAGCGCGACCACCGTTGCCAGGCAGCGACGGCGCACGGGCGCCGTCATCGCCGCCCCAGGTGCCGGCGCAGCTGCCCCTTGTGGATCCTGACTGTGGCGCTCGGCGCCGGTTGCGGCTTGTCGAGGACGAGCGAGTCGAACACCGCTCCGCTGGGGTCGTGCGCCGTGAGATTGAGCGCGCCGCCGTCGATCTGGACTTCGGTGTAGCCGAAGCGCGCCGCGACGAAGGCGGTGTAGTCCTCTTGGTGGAAGGTGCTGAGGGGGGACCCGCCGCCGCCCTCCGTGACGTAGACCACGCCGCGACCCGAGGGCACGAAATCGCGGATCGGCCAGGTGCGCTCGTAGAGGTGGACGTGACCGGAGAACACGATGTCCACGCCGAAGTGCTCGAACAGGGGGCAGAGGATCAGCCGGACAAGATGGTTGGGGTGGCCGGAGCTGTAGGGCGGCTCGTGGAAGTACACGAACTTCCACGTCGCGGAGGAAGCGGAGAGTGTACGCACGAGCCAGTCGTACTGCGGCGAGTCGGCGCCGTACGGGGAGCTTTCCACGTCGAGGCAGACGAAGAGCGCGTTTGCTTGCCGGATGGCGTAGAAGCGCGAGTCTTGTGTCACTCCGTTCGGCGGCACGACGAAGTTGGTGATGTAGGCCGCGCCTCGGCTCGTCATGACGTCATGGTTGCCAAGGGTGGGTAGGACCGGGCCGCGAAGCAACCAGTGCGCCAAGGGGAGGAAGAAGGTCTTGTCATAATTCTTCTGCGCGCCCGTCGGGTAGACAACATCGCCTGTGTGCACCGCGAAGTCGGCGCCGCTCTCGACGAGCCGGTTCGCGATCTCGGTGAGCACGGACCCGCCCTCAGCCGTGTCGCCGATGACGGCAAAACGGAAGCGTGTTTCCGTGCCGTCTCGGGGGGCGCGGAACGAGCTTTCCGGTGCGAGTTGAACGCCGCCCGAGAAGATGCGGTAGCTGATCTCGGCGCCGGATGGCAATCCTGCGATGGCGACCACGTGGCGCGTGCCCACATCGGGCGATGTGGCTGTGCGCCAGACGCCGTCCGGGGTCGCGTAGTCCACCCGCGAGTCCGCCGCCGTGTCGGTGTTCCAGATCACGGCCACCGAGCTGTCCGATGGCCGCCCGAGGTACGGCCCCCGCGACAGCGCCAGCGCGAGCACCCTCTCACCGGTTAGAAGTGCCGCCACGCAACAGAGAACCGTTCGCACCAACGGCCGTGTGCTTGGCCTTGTCGCCTCACGAGAACTCCGCGGGTTCTCCACTGATGGCATTCTGGCTTGCATCAATGACGCGCGAATGTCGTGGGGATGACAATGCTGTCAGGCGACTGCTCTTCCTGAGCCTGGCGAACCCTGTCCACGGGCAGCGCGTCTGAGACCGCCGCCGGGCCAAGCCGGAAGGTGCCGCAGGTGCTCGAGATAGCTTTGGCCGAAGGTCGAGAGAGCGCAGCGGGATGCTGCTGTACGCCCAGCGGCGCCCATCCGGCGGCGCAGGCCGACGTCCTCGCACATCCGGCGGAGCGCCTCCCCCCAGGCCTCGGGCGTGCTCGCCCACACGCCGGTGTCGCCGTCGAGGGCAATCTCGCGCTGGGCCCCGACCGGGGACGCCACGGTTGGCAGCCCGGCCGCCGCGTACTGGATGCAGCGGTAGCCGGCCTTTCCCCTGGTCCAAGGGTCGTCGGGGAGCGGCGCGAGACCGACGTCACGGTCGGCAAGAGCCTCCCCCTCCATGGCCTCCGACCACGGGACAAGGGTGCAGGGTAGCCCACGAAGGTCGGGCAAGAGATCCGAAATCACGCGGACCTCGAACCTCGTGCCGTCGGCTCTCAGTCGCTCGAGGACGGGGATCAGCTCCCGCAGGTAGCGGAGGTTGCTCGCAAGCCCGATCCACGCGAAGCGGACATGGTTCCTCTCCGGCAGCCGCGCTACCGGATACGTGTCGAGATTCACAGGGGTGGGGAGCACCGAGAGGCTCCGGGCTGCATCGCCAATGATCCCGGCCAGCGATTGCGAGCCGGCGACCACCAGACGGCACCGTCCGGCCATGCTGCGAAAGCGCTGCTGGCGCCACATGGCCGTTGCGGCATCCCCGCCGGTCCTCCGCGGCCGACGGAACATGATGGCGTCGTCGACGTCGAGTACCCACCGGTTACAGAGCCTTTCGACGTATGCCCGCTCGCCGGCGAGCAGCTTGACCTGTTGGAACACCAGCACGTCGCTCGCGCGCCAGGCGCCGGTCTGGCGCAACACGCGGAACCACTCGCGCCCCCGGCCGATGGCGACGACGCGGGTGTCGAACCCGTTCGCCTCCAGCAGGGGCCGCAGCGCCGCCATCCTACGGCGAAACGACGGCACCGCGACGTCGTGCCCCACCAGGCTTACGACCTGGCGCCGCCGCCAGGATGCCGCTGCACGAACTGGGGGTGTCCGCGACAGCGACCGGACCGGACCCAGCGGGTTTTGCAGTGCAGACATTTTGGGCCGCCCCACGGATGTCAAGAGGAAGCCAGCAAGGAATGGGTTACACATCTATATCAATTGTCGGCGAACCGGTATGAACGGCGCGTGTCAAGCAGGTGACGATGCTGTCAGGTAGATGCGGAACCCTCCGGCGCGGCAGTGGGGATCTCGATCTCGATGACGCTGCCCGCGCCGGAAGGTTGGATGAGACGAACGCGACCCCCGTGCACCACCGCAGCGGCCCGCACCAGCGCCAGCCCAAGGCCACTGCCGGCGGACCTACGTCCATGCACGAGCCGGTCGAATGCCCGCTCCCGGATCTCGGGCGGGAAGCCCGGACCGTCGTCCGCTACCGCGATCACCGCGCATCCGGCCTCGCCGCGAAGAGAGACCTCCACGCTGCATCCCGCGGGCAGGTGGGCAAGGGCGTTGTCGAGGAGGTTGGTGAGAGCGCGGCGGAGCAGCGCCTCGTCGGCCTGTACCTCGACTGGCGCGGGCGCCCGCAGCGCCAGGGCGAGCCCGCGTTCCTGCGCCGCGGGCAGGTAGAGCTCGACGAGGCCGTCGGCGAGCTCGCAAAGATCCACCGGTTTGCGACGGAGCCGCAGCGCGCCGGCCTCCACCTCGGTGGCGTCGAGCGTCGCGTCGAGCATCGCCGAGAGCTGGTCGAGGCCCTCGAGAGCGGACGCGACGCGGTCGCGGAGCTGACCGCCGTCGGGCGTGGTAAGGGCAATCTCGAGCGAGCCGCGGATCGCTGTCACAGGGCTGCGGAGATCGTGGGCAACCGAGTCGCCGATCGCCCGCATCTGGGTGATCGATGCCTCGATCCGGTCGAGCATGACGTTGAACGTCGCGACGAGGCGGGCGATCTCGTCGCCGTGCCTCTCCTCCGGCAGCCGCCGCCCGAGTTGGTCCGGCTGGATGGCTGTCGCCACCTCGGTGATCGCGTTGACGCGGGTGAGGACGCGATGGATGCTGAACCACGAGACGGCGAAACCGCAGACTGTCACCCCGGCCCACATCCACGCGAGGCTCTCGGAGGTTTCGTCGAGCAGTTGCTGGTCACCACGCAGCGACTCGCCGACGAGCAGGACGTTGCCATCTTTAAGGGCGCGGGAGGCGACGCGCATCGGGTACTCCCAGCCGGGGACCGCCACCGACCGCGGCGGGCCCGGCACGAGGTGCGGCGTGTCGAGCTCCGGCAGGATCTCGCGCCATGTGGGCGAAGCATGCACGAGCACGGGTGTTCCGCGGCGGTCGAGAAGGGCGAAGAACACCACGCTCTCCTTGGCGTCCTCCGACTCCGAGGGGGCCGAAAGGCGGTGGTTGGTCAGCTCGCGAGCCTCACGGGCGAACTCCTGTCGGAGCGCCTCCCGCGGCGCGGTGGCGGCCATCTCGGCCAGCGAGGCGGTTTCGGCGTCGAGCCACCTGTCGCCGCGCTGCTGGATACTGGCGGCGAGCATCAGGTACGCCGCCGCGAACACGGCGGCGGTCCCGAGGGCGAACACAGCGGTGGCTACGGCCGAGAGCCGCCATGCCGCCGTGTGGCGGACTCGGGCTCTAAGCCTTGAGAACATACCCAACACCGCGGATCGTGTGAATGAGCTTCTGATCGGCCTCGCGGTCAACCTTCTCGCGCAGCCGGTGGATGTGGACGTCGACGACGTTCGTGGCGGGTTCGAAGCGCATCTGCCAGACGTGGTCGAGGATCATCGCGCGTGTGACTACGCGCCCCGCGTTGCGGCACAGGTACTCGAGCAGCGTGAACTCACGCTGCGACAAAGCCAGCAGGCGCGCCCCACGCCGCGCCTCGTGGCGGAAGAGGTCGATCGAGAGGTCGCCAACCCCCAGCCGGTTCGGCTCGGAACTTTGCGGCGCCGAGCGGCGGAGCAACGCTTCGAGCCGGGCGAGCAACTCGGCGAAAGCGAACGGCTTGGTGAGGTAGTCATCGCCGCCGCGCTGCAGACCGCGCACGCGATCGTCCACGGTGCGGCGGGCCGAGAGGATGAGCACCGGAGCGCTCACGCCCCGCCCGCGGCACTGCTCGATGAACTCGAGGCCGTCGATCCCCGGCAGCACGACGTCCACGATCAAGGCGTCGTGGATGCCCTCGGAGACGAGGTCGAGCGCGTCCTCGGCGGAGGTTGCGTGATCGACGGTGTAGCCGCGCTCGAGCAGCCCCCGGCTCAGGAACTCGGCAATCCGCACGTCGTCCTCGACCAGCAGAACCCGCATCGGCTTCCTCCGTGTCCCGCGTCCCGTCCCGACCTTGCTCGACCTCCTGCAGAATGCGCCAGCCCAGCCGCTGGCGCTCGCCGACAGGCGGCGAGGCGCCTCACGCATCGCCTGGCGCATGGTACCGCCGCGGCGGGAGCAGCCCTTCGTCAGGCGAGCCGGAGCAGCGCCTCCTCGACGGCCCCGCGCAACAGCTCGACCTTGTAGCCGTTCTGCGCGAGCGGCTCGGCGCCCTTGACGGCGGCCGCCGCGGCGTTGCTGGCGACCTGCGCCGTGAGGCGCTGGCCCGTGACGGCGCGCTCCGCCTCCGGCACGCGCCAGGGGACCGGCGCCGCGCCCGAGAGCACGATCCGGGCACGCGTCACGCGGCCGTCGGCGAGCGTGACCACGACCGCGGCGCCGGCGAGCGCGAAGTCCCACGCGCCGCGCGCGCGGACCTTGCGGTAGGTGCTCCGCGTCCCCGGCGGCAGCGGCGGCAGGACCATCTCGGTGACGAGCTCGCCGGGAGCGAGGACAGTCTCGCGGGTGTAATCGGTCTCGGGACCGACGAAGAACTGCGCGGCCGGGACGGAGCGGCTCCCGTCCTTGCCGGTCACCCGCACGGTGGCTCCGAACGCCACCAGTGCCGGGGCGGGGTCGGAAGGGTGGACGTAGAAGCACACGTTGCCGCCGAAGACGCAGTGGAACTGATTCTCCCCCTCGACCGCGTAGCACTTGTCGCCACCCTTGCGGGCGCAGTGGAAGTCGCCGCGGTAGTACCAGCAGCGCGGGCGCTGGCAAAGGTTGCCGCCGAGCGTGCCCTGGTTGCGGAGCTGCGGGCTGGCCGCCGAAAGGGCGCCCTCCGCCAGCGCCGCATACCCCGCCGCGACGGCCGGGTCGGCCGCGAGTTCGGCGAGCGTGGTCATCGCCCCGATGAGCAGGCCGCCGTCCAGGTTCTTCCTGACGCCCCGCAGGTCCGGGATGGCCGAGAGGCTGACGACGGTGTCGGCCGCGAACACGCCGTCGCGAAGGCAGCCGAGGAGGTCCGTCCCGCCGGCGTGGGCGTGCGTTCGCGGCGAGGCGAGCTTGACGCAGGCCTCGGCGAGGCTCGCGGGCCGAAGGTAGATGAAGGCGGGGATCATCGCTCACCCCCTCGTCCGCGCGCCGCGAGCAGAGCGATAAGGCGCATCGGGCTGATCGGCGTGTCGGTGACGCGCACGCCGGTGGCGTCGTGGACGGCGTTGGCGATCGCCGCGGCCGTCGGGATCGTGACCGGCTCGCCGAGCCCCTTGGCGCCGGCCGTGTTGGCTTCGTCGTCCGGGACCTCGATCGGGAGCGAGATGATCTCGGCCGGGACGTCCATGGCGGTCGGAATCTTGTAATCGTGCCAGTTGGCGTTCAGCATCGTGCCTGTCTGGCGGTCGAACACGCGCTGTTCCGTCAGGCCGAAACCGATCCCCATCGTGATCCCGCCGATCACCTGGCTGGAGTAGGTGAGGCGGTCCATGACGCGGCCGCTGTCGTTGGCCGAGAGGAACCGCATCACTCGGACTTCGCCGGTGCGAGTGTCCACCTCGACCTCGCAGAACTGCGCGACGAACGGGTTGACGACCTTACCCTCGGGGTTCGGACCCCGCGTCCCGACGCCGATCAGCAGGCCGCGCCGGCGCACACCTTCCAACTCGGCGATCTTCCGGCGCACCTTGGGATCGTCCTTCGAGACGACCTCGTCACCCTCGATTCGCAGGTTGCCGGCTCCGACCTTGAGTTCGGCGCCTGCGATCTCGAAGAGCTGGCGCTTGACGGCGAGCGCCGCGTCGCGCACGGCAGGCGCCTCGGTCGGCACCGTCTTGCTCCCGCCGGAGGCGGTCGCGTACTGGGTGGTGCCGGTGTCGGCGTTCTCGATCTGGATCTTCTCGAGCGGCACCCCCAGCTCCTCGGACACGACCATCGCCATCACGGTCTTCGTGCCGGTGCCGAGGTCGGACGCCCCCATGTTGAGGTTTGCGCTGCCGTCGGCGAAGAGCTTGACGACGATGGTGGACGGCGGTCCGCCGCCGCCCGCGATCCAGAGGCCCGCCGCCATCCCGACGCCGCGCTTGACCGGCCCGTCCCCCTTCGGGCGGCGGCGCGCCTCCCGCCAGCCGAAGGCGGCCGCGCCCTCGGCCAGGCAGCGATCGAGCCCGGTGGTCGTGTACGGCTGGCCGCCGCGCGCCTGGCTGACGGTGGTGATGTTCTTCCGGCGCAGCTCCACCGGGTCCATCCCGATCGCCGCGGCGAGGTCGTCCATCATCTGCTCGAGCGCCCACGCGCCCTGCGGGTGGCCGGGCGCCCGGAACGCGCGCGACGGGCCGCCGTTGATGAAGACGTCGGTCATCTCGGTGCGGACGTTGGGGCACAGGTAGAGGTCGCGGACGAGCCAGTCGACGAGCGACGTCCCTCCCGCGGGGTAGGCGCCGCCGCTGCCGAGGACGGAAATCTCGAGCGCCGTGAGCCTGCCGTCCTTCTTGACGCCGGCTTTCAAGCGGATCGTCGAGGGCGGACGGTTGCCGACGCATACGAAGGTCTCCTCGCGCGTGAGGAAGAGCTTGACCGGGCGGGCGGAGAGCTTGGCGAGCACGGCGGCCACGAGGTCGTACTTGTCGGCCTGGAGCTTCGACCCGAAGCCGCCGCCCATGTAGCGGCCGATCACGCGCACGTTGGCGAGCGGCATCTCGAGCAGCATCGCCACGCGCTGCTGCACCGGGTAGACGCCCTGAGTGGACTCCCAGATCGTGAGGCGGGGGCCGTCCCAGCTCGCGACGCAGCCGTGCAGCTCCATCGGGGTGTGGACCTCGGCGGCGGTGCGGTAGGTCGCCTCGAGCACCGCGTCGGCCTCGGCGAAACCCTGGGCGACGTCGCCGCGGCTGTAGCGCTCCGGCTCGCCGACGCGGTTGCCCCCGGCCTGGACGGCGGCGGCCCCTGGTTCCAGCGCCTGGTGCTCGTCCACCACGAAGGGAAGGACGTCGTACTCGACTGCGATGGCACGCACCGCGTCCCACGCCTGCTGCGGCGTCTCGGCGGCGACGGCGGCCACTGCCTCGCCCGCAAAGCGGCAGTGCGGGTCGAACAGCTTCGTGAACACGGAGCGGCTGTAGTACCAGCGCAGGTCGGCTGCGGGCGTTGCTCCGGTGATCACGGCGCGGACGCCGGGCATCTTCGCCGCCGCGCCGGCTTCCACCTTGGTGACCGTGGCGTTGGCGTGGGGGCAGCGGAGGATCGCGCCGTAGAGCATGTCGGGGAGGACCACGTCCGACGGGTAGACCGCGGCGCCGCTCAGGCGCTCGTAGCCGTCGATCCGCGCCTCCGGTTTGCCGACGACGCGGGTCTCGCCCCATGGCCGGGGGCGCTGATCCGGGACCGGCGTTTCGGGCAGCGCGCCTTCAACGAAGTAGAGCTCGGGCGTCCTCACGGCTCACCTCCCCCCGGCTTTCTTCAGCTCGGCGGCCTTTTCGACAGCCTTGAAGATGTGGGCGTAGGCGCCGCAGCGGCAGAGGTTGCCGCTCATGCCGAGGCGGATCTCCTCGAGCGTCGGCGCGGGGTTGGCGCGCAGCAGCCCCTCCGCCGCCATCACCTGGCCCGGCGTGCAGTAGCCGCACTGCAGGCCGTCCTCGGCGAGGAACGCCTGCTGCACGGGCCCCAAATCCTCGCCGCGCATAAGACCTTCCAGGGTCGTGACCTCGTGCCCGACGGCCTCGAGCGCCAGCGTCATGCACGCGTAACGGGGCGTGCCGTCGATCAGCACGGTGCACGCCCCGCACTCGCCGCGCTCGCAACCGACCTTGGTGCCGGTCAGGCCGAGCTTCTCCCGCAGCACGAACAGCAGCGTCCAACGCGGTTCGACGAGCAGGCGGCGCCGGCGCCCGTTGACGAGGAGCGTGATCGGGCCTGGCTCGTCCTTCGCGGCGGCGGGCGGTGTGGCGCCCGGTTGCGCCGTCGCAAGCGTCGCGGCCCCGACGGCGCCGGCCCCCACGGCGGTGAAGAACCCTCGCCGGCTGACGCCCTTGGGGGCCCCGTCGTCGCTGTCGTCGTGATCGTTGGCCATGGCGACCTCCCGGCGCACGCAGGAGGCAGGCAGCTTTGCGGCGGCGGCGCGCGCTTGAGCCATTCTACTTGAGAACGCCCGTTTCGGCTCGCCGCCGACGAGGGCAGCGAAGGTCGCCGTTCTCAGGCCAGGCTGTCTTCTATCGCCCTTCGGGCGCAACGCCGCGCTGACCCCCGGGCCGGCGGACTGCGCTATCGTGGAGTCTCGGAGGTGTGGCATGCGAGCGAGGGCGATAGCTGTGGCGTGCGGGGCGTTGGTGTTGCTCCTGGCGGCGACGGCCGTACGTGCGGCGGGCGATGCCGAGACGAAGGCGGTCGTGGTTGCGAAGTCATGGCTGGCGCTCGTCGATGCCGGCCAGTATGGCCCGAGCTGGGATGCGGCCGCCTCGGCGTTCAAGAACTCCGTGACCAGGGCCGACTGGGAGCGAATGGCGGCCAGTGCCCGCGGTCCCTTCGGAAAGCTCCTGTCTCGCGAGCTCGCGGCGAGCAAGACGGCGTCGAGCCTGCCCGGGGCGCCAGACGGCCAGTATGTCGTGGTCCGGTTCAAGACGTCGTTCGAGCACAAGGCGGAGGCGGTGGAGACCGTCACGACGGTGCTCGAGAGTGACGGCGCCTGGCGGGTGACGGGGTATTTCATCAAGTAGCTGGCGCGGGTCGGACCGTCGCAGACCGCGACGCCAGGGCGTCGCGCGACTGCGGCCCGTCCGCCGCCGTGAAAACCAAGTTAGTGGTCTTGACATATCTACGACAAATCTTTACCCTCCCGTTGCAGTTTGGGGGGGTATGTCGGGGATTCCTACGTCCGGCTGGCTTCTGTGGGTGGCGCCGTTACGTCCGGTGCGGGTGCCCCGCTTCCGTTTTTCGGGCGCGTGTCTGCTGGCGGTTCTGGCGCTGGCCGCCACGCCCTCGCGGGCGATTGCGCAGGAGAACAGCGACTGCTTCACCTGCCACGAGGACAAGACCCTCACCGCGAAATTCAACGGCAGGACCGTGTCGGCGTTCGTGGACGAGAAGAGGTTCACCGCCGCCGTCCACGGCAAGGTGCCCTGCATTGGGTGCCACGCCGACCTCAAGGGGTCGGACTTCCCGCACGCCGAGACGTTGAAGGCGCCGACCTGCACCCCCTGCCACGAGAAGGAGGTCAAGGACAACGCCGAGAGCATGCACGGGCGCGCCGAGGCGCGCGGCCAGGCGGTGGCGCCCAAGTGCCTCGACTGCCACGGCATGCCCCACTACATCGTGCCGGCGCGCGACCCGCGCTCGCCGGTGGCGCCGCTCAGGATTCCTTTCCTCTGCGGCAAGTGCCACCACGAGGGCTCGCCGGTCAGCCGTGCGTTCAACATCCCCGAGTCCAACATCTTCGAGAACTATTCGGAATCGATCCACGGGCAGGCGCTGCTTAAGAAGGGCCTGACCGTCGCACCCACCTGCGTCTCGTGCCACACGCAGCACCTCGTGCTGCCGCACACCGACCCGCGCTCGTCGATCGCCCGCAAGAACATCGCGGCGACGTGTATGAAGTGCCACAGCGCCATCGAGCAGGTGCACCGCAAGATCATCCGCGGCGAGCTCTGGGAGAAGGCGCCCAACTCCATCCCGGCATGCCCAGACTGCCACCAACCCCACAAGATCCGCAAGGTCTTCTACGAGCAGGGGATGGCCGACCGCGACTGCCTCAGTTGCCACGAACAGCCGGGGATCAAGGCCTCCGACGACGGGCGTTCCCTATACGTGGACGCCACCGAACTGGCGCAGTCGGTGCACGCGAGCCGGGCGTGCAGCCAGTGTCACAGCGAGGTGCGGCCCTCCCTCACCCGGCCTTGCGCCGCGATCACCCACAAGGTGGACTGCGCCGCGTGCCACGCGGAGACGGTGGCGCAGTACGGCAAGAGCATCCACGGCAAGCTCCACGCCAAGGGGGACCCCAACGCCCCGAGCTGCCGCGACTGCCACGGGACGCACGGCGTCAAGAAGCACACGGACCCCTCCTCGCCCACGTTCTCGGGCAACGTGCCGCAGCTGTGCGGCGGCTGCCACCGCGAGGGCGAAAAGGCCGCCGTCCGCTACAAGGGCACCGAGCACG
This sequence comes from uncultured Acidobacteriota bacterium, assembly GCA_963789745.1. Lineage (GTDB taxonomy): Bacteria > Acidobacteriota > Thermoanaerobaculia > Thermoanaerobaculales > Thermoanaerobaculaceae > RBG-13-68-16. The sequence continues at coordinate 676,679 of CAWBLW010000003.1, forward strand.
ACATCACGCAGCGGTACTCCGAAAGCATTCACGGCAAGGGCCTGATGAAGAGCGGCCTGCTGGTGACCGCGATGTGCACCAGCTGCCACACGGCGCACTCGATCCTGCCCGCCTCCGACCCGGCCTCAAGCGTGAACGCCAAGAACCTGCCGGCGACGTGCGGCCACTGCCACTACGGGGTCGAGCGGCAGTTCGAACAGAGCATTCACTCGGTCAAGATCTCGCACTCGACCAAGCCGCTGCCGGTTTGCAACAGCTGCCACACGGCCCACTCGATCCGCAGGACGGACACGCTCGGGTTCGAGCTCGGGATCATCAACACCTGCGGTAAGTGCCACCCCGCAGTGACCAAGTCGTACTTCGACACCTACCACGGCAAGGTCTCGCGGCTCGGCTACGGCAAGACGGCCAAGTGCTACGACTGCCACGGCGCCCACGACATCCTGCCGCCGTCCGACCCGCGCTCGCACCTGTCGCGCGAGCACGTGGTGGCGACCTGCCAGAAGTGCCACCCGGGCGCGACGCGGCGCTTCGCCGGGTATCTCACCCACGCCACGCACCACGACCCCGCAAAGTACCCGTGGCTCTTCTGGACGTTCTGGGGGATGACGGGGCTGCTGATCGGCACGTTCATCCTCGGCGGGTTGCACACGTTGCTGTGGCTGCCGCGGGCGGTCCAGATGCGGCGCCAGCACAAGCGCGACGAGGTCGCGGAAGATCCGAAGGCGATGCAGTACGTTCGCTTCTCGCGCCTCAACCGGACGCTGCACATCGCGATGATCGTGAGCTTCATGACGCTCGCCTTGACCGGCCTGACGCTGAAGTTCTCGTACACGGCCTGGGCATCGACGCTCTCGCACATCCTGGGGGGGTTCCAGACCACCGGGTACATCCACCGCGCCGCGGCGCTGCTCATGGTGGCCATCTTCGTGACGCACCTGACCGACCTGGTGCGCCGGAAGAAGCGCGAAGGTCTCTCCTGGAAGGGGATGCTGACCGGCCCCGACACCATGCTGCCGACGCTCAAGGACGCCAAGGACGCGTGGCGATCGATCAAGTGGTTCCTCGGCTTCGGGCCGCGCCCGGCCTACGGGCGCTGGACGTACTGGGAGAAGTTCGACTACTTCGCGGTGTTCTGGGGCGTCTTCGTGATCGGCTCGACCGGCCTCATGCTCTGGTTCCCGGAGCTGTTCACGCGGCTGCTTCCGGGTTGGCTGATCAACATCGCCACCATCATCCACAGCGACGAGGCGCTGCTCGCAGTGGGGTTCATCTTCACCGTGCACTTCTTCAACACCCACCTGCGGCCGGAGAAGTTCCCGATGGACATCGTCGTCTTCACCGGCCGCATGCCCGTTGACGAACTCAAGCGCGACAAGCCGGCGGAGTACGAGAAGCTCGTGGCGTCAGGCACACTCGAGCAGCACCTGGGCGAGCCGTACCAGCCGGTCGTCATCCGGGCGGTGCGACTGTTCGGGTGGGCGGCGCTGATCACGGGGTTTTCGATTGTGCTGTGGATCATCTACGCGATGCTCTTCGCCTACCGATAGAGGCGCCGCCGGCGTCGGACCTCTGGCTGCGTTGCGCTCGCCGGTACGCATCCTCATGTAGCCTCCGGCTACACTCCGGTGCGCCCCGGCTCGCGCGCCTTGCCATAGGCCCAACGGCGGCAGCGCGGCTACACGCCCCAAGCTGCGACGCCCTGCCTGTCGTTGACCCTTCCGCCTTCGAGGGAGGCGCTCAAGAGTGCGCGGCCTGCGGCCGGCGCACTCGGCTCGGACCACGAACCACTGACCACGGTCGTTCCGGCGGCGCGGCTGCACGCCCTTTCCCGGACCACGTCTCTGCGTTGTCCGAACCCCGAGCCCCGAGCCCCGGAACGACTGCGGGCCCGACGAGGGGGCCGCTACAATGGGCCGGCTGAAGATCAGGAGGCACCCACATGCGATGGCTGCGGCGCACCTCTCTCACGCTCCTGATCGTGGTGTTCGCGGTCTGCCTGGGCGGCTGGCTGCTGTTGAGCGGCAGTCGGGCCCGGCTCGACGGATCCCTGACCGAGGCCGGGCTCTCGGCGCCCGTCGAGATCCGCCGCGATCACCTCGGGATCGCCGAGATCGAGGCGGCGAACCGCACTGACCTCGCGTACGCGACCGGCTTCGTTCACGCGCAGGAGGAGTTCTTCGAGATGGACCTCCTCAGGCGCTTGGCTGCCGGAGAGCTTGCGGAGTTGGTCGGCCCGCCGGCGGTGGACGCGGATCTCAACCATCGCTGCCACCGTTTCCGAGCACGCGCGCAGGCGGTGATCGCGGCGCTGCCCGCGGACGACCGGCGGTTGCTGGACGCGTACCGCGACGGCGTCAACGCCGGCCTCGCGGCGCTCACGGTCCGCCCGTGGGAGTACCTGCTCCTGCGCGCGTCCCCGGCGCCTTGGCGCGACGAGGATTCCCTGCTGGTCGCGGATGCGATGTTCCTGAACCTCAACGAGGACGGCACCGACGAGCGCGAGTTGCGGTTCGCGCAGATGCGCGCGGCGCTGCCCTCGGCGGCGGTCGACTTTCTCCTGGCGAGGGACGGGACCTGGGAAGCGCCGCTGCAGGGGGACGTCACGCCACCGCCGGCCATCCCCGGCCCCGGGGTCCTCGACCTGCGCACAATAGGGACCGCCGCGCCAGCCGCCGCCGTGCCGTCCGAGGCTCGGCCGGGCAGCAACAACTTCGCCGTCGGGGGCGCGCTCACCGGCGGAGGCGCCGTCGTCGCGAACGACATGCATCTTGGCCTGCGCGTGCCGAACATCTGGTTCCGCGTGCGGCTGCGCTATCCGGACCCCCAGGCCCCCGGCAGGACGATCGACCTCAACGGAGTCAGCCTGCCCGGCCTGCCGGAACTCGTGGCCGGCTCGAACGGCTCCATCGCGTGGGGCTTCACCAACAGCTACGGCGATTGGCTGGACTGGGTGCGCGTCGTGCGCGACCCTCGCGATGCGTCGCGCTACCGGATCCCCGAGGGCTGGGCGAAGATCGAGACGCATCTCGAGACGGTTCGCGTGAAGGGCGGCCCGCCGCGCGCGCTCCGCGTCGAGGAGACGATCTGGGGCCCGATCATGGGCCGCGACGTCGACGGCGTCCCGCTGGCGTTGGCATGGATCGCGCACCTGCCGCGCACCCACAACTTCAACCTCGCCCGGCTCGAGACGGCGCGCAGCGTGCACGAGGCGCTGGCGATCGCCCCGACCATCGGGATGCCGCCGCAAAACTTCGTCGTCGGCGACGCCGAGGGCAACATCGGCTGGACCGTGACCGGGAACGCCCTGCCGCTGCGCGCGGGCTTCGACCCGGCGCTTCCCGCCGACTGGTCGCGGCCGGGAACCGGCTGGATCGGGTTCGCGGCGCCGGAGCGGTTCCCCCGCATCGAGAACCCGCCGAGCGGCCGGTTGTGGACTGCCAACGACCGGACGACGTCGGATGCCTGGCTGGCGCTGTTGGGCGACGGCGGCTACGACAACGGGGCGCGCGCGAAACAGATCCGCGACGACCTCCTTGCCCGCGATCACTTCGCTCCGGCCGACGCTCTCGCGGTCCAGCTCGACGACCGGGCGCTGTTCCTGGCGCGGTGGCAGAAGCTGCTGCAGGAGACGTTGGAACACGCGAACGACCCCGGGCTCGTGGAGCTCAAGCGTCTGACCGGATCGTGGAGCGGGCGAGCGAGCCCCGAGAGCGTGGACTATCGTTTGGTGCGGGCGTTCCGCCTCCACGTCCGCGAGGCGGTGCTGGCGCCGTTCGTGTCGCGGGTCAAAGCGCGCTTTCCCGACTTCAGGCTCCCGCCTATGTTCGACGGCGAGGCCCCCGTGTGGTCGCTGGTCGAGGCCCGCCCGGCGCACCTGCTCGATCCCTGCGTTCTCGCAGTGGGACGCCCTGCTGTTGGCCGCCGCTCGGAAGGTCGTCGACACGCTCGGCAGCCGGCCCGGGGGCCTCGCCGCCAGGACCTGGGGAGAGTTGAACACCACGGAGATCCGGCACCCGCTCTCCCCGGCGCTGCCGAGCATCCTGAGGGGCGCACTCGACATGCCCGCCGAGCAGCTCCCCGGGGACGCCAAGATGCCGCGTGTGCAAGGCCCGGAGTTCGGCGCCTCCGAACGCTTCGGGATCGTTCCCGGACAGGAGGGGCGCAGCTACCTGCACATGCCCGGCGGCCAGAGCGACCACCCGCTGTCGCCCTACCACGGCGCCGGCCACGAGGACTGGGCCCACGGCCGTGCGGCGCCGCTCCTCCCGGGACCGGCGGAGCACCGCCTGCGGCTGACACCCCGGATGTGACGCCCGAGCCGGGTGCGCAGGGGAGATCGGCGTCGTGCATCGGGGTCGGGCCGGCGTCGTCGGGACAGGCGTCCTCTCGGGAGAAGGGTTCCGCCGGCCCGCTTGTGAAGGTCGGGTACAATGCGCGCGAACGCACCCCGCCGCGGGCGGGGTGTTTGCGCCGCGGGGCCGGGGAGGCGGGGGTTGCGGCGCCCGGAGGGCAGCGACATGTTCAAGGACTTCGAGTCGGCGCAAGCGTTCGTCCGCGAACGCGGGATCGAGATGGTGGACCTGAAGTTCTGCGACGTGTGGGGGCGCTGGCACCACGTCACGATCCCGGCCGCGCGCTTCAACCCGGCGACGATGGAGAAGGGGGTCGGTTTCGACGGCTCGAGCGTCGGGTTCAAGACCGTGAGCGCGGGCGACATGGTGATGGTCCCCGACCTCGCGACCGGCTTCGTCGACCCGTTCTGGGAGGTGCCGACGCTCTCGTTCGTCTGCACGACGCTCGAAGCGGACACCCGCCAGCTCTTCCCGTACGACCCGCGCAACATCGCCCGGAACGCCGAGCAGCACCTGCGGGCGACCGGCATCGCCGACTGGAGCCGGTGGGGGCCCGAGTTCGAGTTCTACCTGTTCGACGGCGTCGCCTACGAGAACGGCATGAACGTGGCCTCGTACCGCGTCGAGTCGGCGGAGGCGGACTGGTGCTCGCCGAAGCTCGGCAGCGGCTACAACATCCCGCGCCACGGCGGCTATCACGCCATCCCGCCGCAGGACCACCTGCACAACGCCCGCACGCGCATCACGATGAACCTCCAGGGCATGGGGGTGGAGGTCAAATACCACCATCACGAGGTCGGGGGCCCGGGGCAGTGCGAGATCGAAACCCGCTTCATGCCGGCGCTGGTCGCCGCCGACACCACGATGCTGGTGAAGTACGTCACGCGCATGACCGCGGCGGCGATGGGGATGACCGCGACGTTCATGCCGAAGCCGCTGTACGGCGAGGCGGGGTCGGGGCTGCACTTCCACCAGCAACTGTGGAAGGGCGGCGTCAACCTGTTCTACGACCCGGACGGCTACGGCACGCTCTCCGCCGCCGGGCGCTCGTTCGTGGCCGGGGTGCTGCTCCACGGCGGCGCGGTGATGGCGTTCACCAACCCGTCCACCAACTCATACCGCCGCCTGATCCCGGGCTACGAAGCGCCAGTCTCGGCGGTGTTCTCGCTCGGCAACCGATCCGCCGCGATCCGCATCCCCAAGTACGCGAACCGCCCGGAGAGCGCCCGGTTCGAGTTCCGGCCCCCCGACGCGACCTGCAACCCGTACCTCGCGGTCGCCGCCCAGCTCATGGCCGGGATCGACGGGATCCGGCGGAACCTCGACCCGACGGCACTGGGATTCGGCCCGGTCGACGAGGACATCTTCGCCCTGCCCGCCGAGCGGCGCGCCGGCATCAAAGCGCTTCCCACGTCGCTCGGGGAGGCGATGAACGCCCTCGAGAGCGACAAGACGTTCCTGCTCGAGGGCGGCGTCTTCTCCGCCGACCTGATCGAGCGCTGGATCGCGCGCAAACGGTGGGAGGAGCGGGAGGTCCGCAACCGCCCGCACCCGTACGAGATCGAGCTGTACTACGGCATGTAGCCGCCGGCGCGCCGCCTTTGCAAAACGGCGGTGATCGCTTACCCTTCGCGGCGAGACTCAGGTGGGTGAGATTGCACCTTGAGGGGGGTTCATGCGTCTGACTTGCTCGATTGATAAACGTGGGTTGCTTGCGGGGATCGCGGTCGCCTTGCTGGCGGCGGGCGTGGCGGTTGCTGCGCCGCTGCGCAACGTGCCGCAGACGCTCACGCAACCCGACGGCGCCGTGGTGCACCTGTTCGCGACCGGCGACGAGTACTACAACCGCCTGCACGACGCGAACGGCTTCACCGTGGTGCGCGACCCCGACACCGGGTACCTCGTCTACGCGATGAAGATCGACGGGCGCCTGCAGCCGACCGGGTTCGTCGCCGGCACCGACGATCCGGCCGCCGCCGGCCTCGCGCCCGACCTGATGCCCGACCCGCGCACGCTGCCCTCGCCGGACGAGCTGTTCCCGATTCGAGAGCGGCACGCCCGGGTCCGGACCATGGGCCTCGCCAATGCTCCGGCGTTCTCCACGATCAACAACCTCGTCGTGTTCGTCAGCTTCGCGGACGAAACGACCCCGGCGTTCTGGCCCGCCGACACCTATCAGGCGTGGTTCAACTCGGGCCCCTCGTCCATGGAGAACTACTTCCTCGAGGTCTCCTACGGCCAACTCACCGTTTCGAGCACCTTCTACCCGGCGCCGACCGGGACCACGGTGGTGTCGTTCCGGGATGGGCACAACCGCTCGTACTACAGGCCCTACAACGCGGCAACGAACCCGGACGGCTATCAGGACAACGAGCGCAACGGGCGCGAGTGGACGCTGTTGCAGGCCGCGGTCAACTCGATCGCGTCGCAGGTGCCGGCGTCGCTCGACCTCGACACCAACCGCGACGGCTACGTCGACAGCGTCGTGTTCGTCGTGAGCGGGACGGCGAGCAGCGCCGACTGGAGCAACCTGCTCTGGCCGCACCGTTGGGCGATCGACGAACGGCACTATCCGGCGCGGGTCAACGGCAAGCAGCTCGGCGACTACAACCTCCAGCTCAACGGCAACGTCGAGGTGGGCGTGCTGTGTCACGAGATGACGCACACCCTCGGCGCGCCCGACCTCTACCACTACAGCAACTGCGACGAGCCCAACACCCTCGTCCCGGTCGGCCGTTGGGACCTCATGGCCGAGGACAAGGACCCGCCCCAGCACACGACCGCCTATTTGAAGTGGCGCTACCTGGGCTTCATCGCCACGATCCCGGCGATCACCCAGACGGGCGACTACACGCTCAACCCGCTCACCTCGGGGACCGACAACTGCTACAAGATCGTCTCGCCGAACTCCACGAGCGAGTACTTCGTGGTCGAGTACCGCAAGCCCAAGGTGTTCGACACCACGGTGCCGGGCTCCGGTCTCCTCGTCTATCGGATCGACACCGAGGCCGACGGGCAAGGGGACCGGTGCGGCCCGCCGGACGAGGTCTACGTCTACCGCCCGGGCGGGACCCTGACGGACGACGGCAACATCAACCACGCCAACTTCTCGGCCAACCCCACGGTCAACCGGACGGCGATCGACGACTCCACCGACCCGCCGCCGTTCCTCACGAACGGGCTCCCGGGCGGGCTCTCGATCTCGAACATCGGAACGGCGGGAGACACCATCTCGTTCCACGTCGCGATCCAACAGGCGTGCATACCCGCGGCGTTCACTCTCGCCTCCCCCGCCAACGGCGCCAGCCTCGGCGGGACGACCTCCGCCACCCTGACGTGGAACCCGGCTGCCGGAGCGACGTCCTACGACGTCTATTTCGGAACGGACGCCGGCAACCCCCCGCTCCTCGGAAACCAGACGGCGACGAGCCTCCAGGTCACCGTGGCTGCCAACGTTTCGTACTTCTGGCGGGTGGCGGCGAAGAACAACTGCGGCCAGATCATGGCGCCCGCGTCGGGAACGTGGGCCTTCAGCGCCGGCGCCGCGAGCGACGGGATCACGATCTTCTCCGACGACTTCGAGGGCGATCTCTCGAAGTGGAAGCTCGCCACCACGACGGGCGCCAGCGCAACCGCGTGGGGGACCGTGAGCTGCAAGACGAAGGACGGCAACGGCGCCGCCTGGTGCGCGGGGGGCGGCGCAGCGGCGCAGCCGGCGTGCACGCAGTACGCGCCGGGCGAGGGAACGTTCCTGATCTCCGGGCCGTTCGACCTCAGCGACGCCGTGGACGGAACCTGGGACTTCGACCTGTGGACCGACATCGACGACGGCGGCACGCCGAACGATCCGGCCGACGCCGTGTACTGGATGTGGTCGCTCGACGGGAAGAGCTATTCCGGCTACGGCACGTCCGGTGCGACGTCCGGATGGGAGCACGTCACCGTCAACTTATCCGAAATGACGATGAGCGACGGCTCGCCGGTCGTTGGCAAGTCGAAGGTATACTTGGCGTTCCTGTTCCTGTCCGACGCCACGACGCAGAAGGAAGGCGCCTACGTCGACAACGTGGTGATCAAGAAGATCATCACCCCGCCGGTTGGGGCCGCGCATCGGGTGCGGCGCCATCTGTCCGGGCGTTAGGCCCGCCGGCGGCGTACGGCAAGCGTTCGTCCTACAGCTCGATCTGCGTGCCGAGCTCCAGCACCCGGTTCGGCGGGATGCCGAAGAACGCCGTGGCCGGGCGGGCGTTGCGCGAGAGGAACGAGAACAGCGCCTTGCGCCACCTCCACATGCGCGACGACCCGGTGGTGAGCAACGTTTCCCGCCCGAGGAAGAAGCTGGCGCCGGCCGGGTTGACCTGGAGGCCCGCCGACCCCGCCTGGCGCAGCAGATTCGGGACGTTCGGCGTCTCCATGAACCCGAAGCGTCCGAGGACCTGGTAGAAGCCGGATCCGACGTCGCGGATCTCCAGGCGCTGCGCGGCGGGGACGAACGGCACGGCCACGGTCCGCACCGAGAGCAGGAGGACCTTCTCGTGCAGCACCTTGTTGTGCTTGTAGCTGTGCAAGAGAACCATCGGGGCGATGCCTTCGTTCGAGGTCATGAACACCGCCGTGCCGTAGACCCGGTGGGGGCTGTGCTCCTCCAGATCGGTCAGGAAGAGGTCGATCGGCAGCGACTCGGCGGCGAGCTTGGCCGCGAGCTCGGCCCGGCCTCGCTTCCACGTCGTCATCACGGTGAAGATGATGGCGCCGACAGCCAGCGGGAACCAACCCCCGGACCGGATCTTCGTGATGTTGGCTGAGAGGAACGTCAGATCGACGAGGAGGAAGAGGCCGATCACCAGGGCGGCGGTCGGCCGGCCCCACCCCCAGCGCTCGCGGGCGACGACGTACAGGAGCACCGAGGTCGTGGCCATCGTGCCCACCACCGCGATCCCGTACGCTGCAGCCAGGTTGGTGGAATGCTGGAACGCGAGGACGAGGCCGCAGCACGCGACCATCAGCCCGGCGTTGACCTCCGGCACGTAGATCTGCCCCCGAGCCTTGTCGGACGTGTGCACGATGGTCAGGCGCGGCGAATAGCCGAGCTGGACGGCCTGCTGGGCAAGTGAGAAGGCGCCCGAGATCAACGCCTGCGACGCGATGATCGCCGCGGCGGTGGCGAGCAGGACCAGCGGATAGACCAACACGCCCGGTGCGAGCAGGTAGAACGGGTTGGCGTCCGCGGCCGGCCCCGACCGCAGCAGCAGCGCCCCCTGCCCGAAGTAGTTGAGCAGAAGGGCGGGGAACACCGCGACGTACCACGCGGTCCGGATCGGTCGGATCCCGAAGTGGCCCATGTCGGCGTAGAGCGCCTCGACCCCCGTGATGCACAGGACGACCGCCCCCAGGACCAGAACCCCGTGCCAGTGGTACTGGCTCATGAACCGTACCGCCCAAATCGGGTTCAGCGCCCCGAGCACCCGCGGCTCGCGAACGATCCAGGGGACGCCCAGCGCGCCGATCACCACGAACCACACCAGCATGACCGGGCCGAACATCGCGCCGATCCGCGCCGTGCCGCGCTTTTGCACGGCGAAGAGCCCGACCAGGATGACGAGCGCGATCGGGACCACGAACGGCCGAAACACGGGCGTGGCGACCTCGAGCCCCTCGATCGCCCCGAGCACGGTGATGGCGGGCGTGATCATGCCGTCGGCCCAGAGCAGGGCCGCGCCGACAAGGCCCAGAAGGATCAGGGCGAGACGCCCGCGCCGTGCCCGACCGCCGTCCTGCTTCGGCATCACCAGGGCCAGGAGCGCCAGAATGCCGCCGTCGCCGTGGTTATCGGCTCGCATCACGAACGTCAGGTACTTGACGACGACGACCAGGGTGAGCGCCCAGAACACGAGGGACAGGATGCCCAGGGTATTCGGGACGTTGGACTCGATGCCGTGAACCGGGTTGAAGCACTCGCGGATCGCGTACAGCGGCGAGGTGCCGATGTCCCCGTACACCACGCCCAGCGCCCCCAGCGCGAGGCGCGCCAGGTCCCGGCGCGAGGAGATCGCGGGGGCGTCGCCGTGGTCGGGGGCGGGGGTGGCGTCCGGGGCGCTCATCGCTGCCGAAGAGACTATCACCCATGCGCTCGAGCCTCGAACCCCTGCGCCGTCTCGATTGCCGTGAGCGGTCCTTGGTCTCGCTTGCCATTAGGTTTATGCGGTCTTGACGCGTGAGAGAACGGCGGCCCGAGCCGTGGTCTTGACCTTTCCTTGACGTGGGCAGGAGCCGCGCTGATGCGCTCTTGACGTCCCCGGTGCTCGAATGCCGGCGTCGGAGGTGCGACGTGGATGCCGCGATCGTGCTGCTGGTGATCGTGCTGTTTGGCGCAACGCTTTGGATGGTGAAGGCGGTGAGCCGCCTCGGCGGCGGGAGAGCGTCATGAACTGGCTCTACGTCGTCGCAGGGTTGATCGCGGTGGGGCTCCTGTTCTACCTGTTGGTCGCACTGCTGAAACCGGAGGAGTTCGGATGACCGCGCCGGGCGCAGTCGAGCTCGTGCTCTACCTGGGCGTGCTCCTGGCGTTGGCCAGGCCGCTCGGAATCTACATGGCCAGGGTCTATGAGGGTCGGCCCATGCTGCTCGGCCGCGCGCTCGGGCCCGCCGAGCGCTTCCTGTACCGCATCGCGGGGGTGAAGGCCGATGACGAGATGGATTGGAAGCGGTACGCCCTCGCCATGCTGTCGTTCAACTTCGTGGGTTTCCTCTTGCTCTACACGCTGCAGCGGCTGCAGGGCGTGCTCCCCGCGGACCCCGCCCACTTCCCGGGGGTCGCACCCGACCTCTCGTTCAACACGGCGATCTCGTTCGTGACCAACACCAACTGGCAGAGCTACCCGGGCGAGCAGACGATGAGCTACCTCACCCAGATGTTCGGCCTTTCGGTGCAGAACTTCCTCTCCGCGGCCTCGGGAATGGCCGTGCTGGTGGCGCTGATCCGCGGGTTCGCGCGGCGAAGCGCCTCCACGGTCGGCAGCTTCTGGGTTGACACCGTGCGCGGCACGCTCTACATCCTGCTGCCGCTCTCGCTCGTCCTCGCGCTCGCGTTGGTGTCGCAAGGCGTGGTCCAGACCCTGGCGCCGTACAAGAGGGTCGCGCTCGTGCAGCCGGTCGTGGTGGCCGAGCCGAAGCTCGACGCCTCCGGCGCCCCGGTCAAGGACGCGCAGGGCAATCCGGTCACCCGGAACGTGACCGTCACCGAGCAGACGCTGGCGCTCGGTCCGGCCGCTTCGCAGATCGCGATCAAGCAGCTCGGCACGAACGGCGGCGGGTTCTTCAACACCAACTCGGCGCACCCGTTCGAGAACCCGACGCCGCTCTCCAACTTCCTCGAGCTCACCGCAATCCTGTTGATCCCGGCCGCCCTTTGTCTGACGTTCGGTGAAATGGTGCGCGACCGCCGCCAGGGGTGGGCGGTCCTCGCGGCGATGTCGGTCATCTTCCTCGCAGCCGCCGTGGTCGCAATCCCGAGCGAACAGCACGGCAACCCATTGCTGACCAGGCTCGGCGTGGATCAGCGGGTTTCGGCGAAGCAGGCGGGAGGAAACATGGAGGGCAAGGAGGTGCGCTTCGGGCCGGTCGGCTCGGCGCTCTGGGCGACCGCCACGACGGCGGCGTCGAACGGCTCCGTGAACTCGATGCACGACTCGTTCACGCCGCTGGGCGGCATCGTCCCGTTGCTGCTCATCCAGATCGGGGAGGTGGTGTTCGGCGGCGTCGGCTCCGGATTGTACGGGATGCTGGCGTTCGTCATCGTGGCGGTGTTCATCGCCGGGCTGATGGTGGGCCGCACGCCGGAGTACCTCGGCAAGAAGATCCAGTCGTTCGAAATGAAGATGGCCTCGCTCGTGATCCTCGTTCCACCGGCCGCCGTTCTCCTGGGTACGGCGATCGCAACGGCAACCGCAGCCGGCCGCCTCGGGCCGACGAACCCGGGTGCGCACGGGTTCTCGGAGATCCTCTACGGGTTCTCTTCGGCCGCCAACAACAACGGCTCGGCGTTCGCGGGCCTGCGCGCCGACACGCCCTTCTACGACTTCACGCTCGGCCTGGCGATGTTCTTCGGCCGCTTCTGGACCAAGATCCCGGTGCTGGCGATCGCCGGCTCCCTGGCCGCCAAGAAGGCCACCCCGGTCGGCGCCGGCACGCTGGCGACGCACACGCCGCTGTTCGTCGCCCTGCTCGTCTTCACAGTGCTGCTCGTCGCGGCGCTGACCTTCTTCCCGGCGCTCGCGCTCGGCCCCATCGTGGAGCACCTGCAGATGCTCGCGATGGCCAAGTAGGGGGCCGACGATGACAAGCAGAGTTCACGCCCTCAAGCTCTTCGAGCCCGCCATCGTGCGGCGGGCGATGGCCGAATCGTTCCGCAAGCTCGACCCGCGCCACATGGCCCGCAACCCCGTGATGTTCGTCACCGAGGTGGTCAGCGTGCTCACGACAGGCCTGTTCGTGCAAGCCGTCCTCGGTCGTGGCGAGGGCCGACCCGGGTTCATCCTCGCGGTCTCGGTATGGCTCTGGTTCACAGTGCTCTTCGCGAACTTCGCGGAGGCCATGGCCGAGGGCCGGGGCAAGGCGCAGGCCGACGCCCTGCGCCGCTCGCGCCAGGAGCTGGTCGCGAAGTTCCTCTCGCAGCCGCGCCATGGGGCGGGGTGGGCGCCGGTGCCGTCGAGGATGCTCCACGCCGGCGACGCGGTGCTGGTCGAAGCCGGAGACATCATCCCGGGCGACGGCGAGGTCGTCGAAGGGATCGCCTCCGTCGACGAGAGCGTGATCACGGGCGAGAGCGCCCCCGTGATCCGCGAGTCCGGCGGCGACCGCAGCGCCGTCACCGGCGGCACCCGCGTGCTCTCCGATTGGCTGGTCCTGCGCATCAGCGCCGAGCCCGGCGAGACGTTCCTCGACCGGATGATCGCCATGGTCGAGGGGGCGAAGCGCCAGCGGACGCCCAACGAGATCGCCCTCTCGATCCTGCTGGCCGCGCTCACGATCGTCTTCCTGCTCGCCGTCGCGACACTGCTCCCGTTCTCGCTCTATTCGGTCGCGGCGGCGGGGCAGGGCGAGCCGGTCAGCGTCACGGTGCTGGCTGCATTGCTCGTCTGCCTGATCCCGACGACGATCGGAGGGCTGCTGTCGGCGATCGGGATCGCCGGCATGGACCGCATGGTCCAGGCCAACGTGATCGCGACCTCCGGGCGGGCTGTCGAGGCGGCCGGCGACGTCGACGTCCTGCTGCTCGACAAGACCGGGACGATCACGCTCGGCAACCGGCAGGCGACCGCCTTCATCCCCGCCGCCGGCGTGGGCGAGGAGGAGCTCGCCGACGCCGCCCAGCTCGCCTCGCTCGCCGACGAGACCCCGGAGGGCCGCAGCATCGTGGTGCTCGCGAAGCAGAAGTACAGCCTGCGCGGGCGCGAGGTCCACGGCCTCGGAGCGACGTTCGTGCCGTTCTCCGCCCAGACCCGGATGAGCGGCGTCAACCTCGACGGGCGGCAGGTCCGCAAGGGAGCGGCCGACGCGGTCGCTCGGTTCGTCGCCGAGCGCGGCGGGGATTTCGGCGAGGACGTCCGCGCTGCGGTCGACGACGTGGCCAAGTCCGGCGGCACGCCTCTGGTCGTGGCCGACGGCCCCCGGGTCCTAGGCGTGATCCGGCTCAAGGACATCGTCAAGGGCGGCATCCGCGAGCGCTTCGCCGAGCTGCGCAAGATGGGGATACGGACCGTGATGATTACGGGCGACAACCCGATCACCGCGGCGGCGATCGCGGCCGAAGCGGGGGTCGACGACTTCCTGGCCGAGGCCACGCCGGAGGCGAAACTCGGCCTGATCCGGGAGCTGCAGACCGGCGGCCGCCTCGTCGCCATGACCGGCGACGGCACCAACGACGCCCCGGCGCTGGCCCAGGCCGACGTCGCGGTCGCCATGAACAGCGGCACGCAGGCGGCCAAGGAAGCCGGCAACATGGTGGACCTCGACTCCAACCCCACCAAGCTCCTCGAGGTCGTCGAGATCGGCAAGCAGCTCCTGATGACGCGCGGGTCGCTGACGACCTTCTCGATCGCCAACGACGTCGCAAAGTACTTCGCGATCATTCCGGCGATGTTCGTCGCCACCTACCCGCAGCTGGGGGCGCTCAACGTCATGCGCCTGGCGACCCCGGCGAGCGCCGTAATGTCGGCCGTGATCTTCAACGCGCTCGTCATCATCGCGCTGATCCCCCTGGCACTCCGCGGCGTCGAGTACAAGCCGATCGGGGCGGCCGCGCTCCTGCGGCGCAACCTGCTCGTGTACGGCCTCGGCGGGCTCGTGGCGCCGTTCGTCGGCATCAAGGCCATCGACATGCTGCTCGGGGTGCTGCACCTGGCATGAGGAGAACTTCTATGACCTCCCAACTCCGTCCCGCTCTGGTTCTGCTGGTCGCGCTCCAGGTGCTGACCGGCCTCGTGTATCCGCTCCTGGTCACGGGTGTCGCGAACGTGGTTTGGCCCGGCAAGGCCGGCGGCTCTCTCATTACCGTCGACGGCCGGCCACGCGGCTCTGCGCTGATCGGCCAGCAGTTCTCGACGGCCGGCTACTTCTGGGGCAGGCCGTCCGCGACCTCGCCGGTGCCGTACGACGCGTCGGCCTCCGCCGGATCCAACCTCGGCCCAACCAACCCGGCGCTGCTCGACGCCGTTCGTGACCGCGTCGCCGCGCTCCACGCCGCCAATCCTCAGGCGAACGGCCCGATCCCGGCCGACCTGGTCACGGCATCGGCCAGCGGCCTCGACCCCGACATCAGCGTGGCCGCGGCGCTTTACCAGGCGACGAGGGTGGCGGCCGCCCGGGGGCTGCGCCCAGGTACCGTGACGGAACTCATCCGGGAACGCACAGAGGGAAGGACGCTCGGGTTTCTCGGCGAGCCAAGGGTCAACGTTCTCGAGCTGAACCTGGCACTCGACCGCCTCCGTCCCTGAGGAAGGCGTATCGTAGGGGGGAGCATGGAAAACCGGCGCCCGGATCCCGACGAGCTGCTCGCCCGTGTGCAGGACGAGGAGGCGCGCAAGGCGCAGGGCAGGCTCAAGGTCTTCTTCGGCGCCGCCCCGGGCGTCGGGAAGACCTACACGATGCTGGAGGCGGCCCGGGCGTTGCGCGCCGACGGCGTCGACGTGGCGGTCGGCTGGGTCGAGACCCACGGCCGCAGGGAGACCGAGGCGCTGCTCGAGGGTCTCGAGATCCTACCCCGGCGGCAGCTCTCCTACCGCGGGACGCGCCTGGAGGAGTTCGACATCGACTTGGCCCTGGAGCGGCGGCCGACCCTCGTCGTGGTCGACGAGCTCGCCCACACGAACGCTCCCGGCTCCCGCCATGCGAAGCGGTTCCGCGACGTCGAGGAGCTGCTGCGTGCCGGGATCGACGTCTACACCACCTTGAACGTGCAGCACCTGGAAAGCCTCAACGACGTCGTGGCCCAGGTCACCGGCGTGACGGTGCGGGAGACGGTGCCCGACGCGATCCTGGACAGGGCCGCCGAGATCGAGCTTGTGGACCTGCCGGCGGAGGAGCTGCGCAAGCGTCTCGCCGAGGGGAAGGTTTACGTCCCCGAGATCGCCGGGCGCGCGGCCGAGAGCTTCTTCCGCGAGGGCAACCTGATCGCTCTCCGCGAGCTGGCGCTGCGCCGCACCGCGGAGCGCGTGGACGCCCAGATGCAACGCTACCGACACGAGCATGCGGTCCGGGCAACGTGGCCAACCTCGGAACGGGTGCTCGTCTGCGTCGGGCCCAGCCCGTACGCGGCCCGCCTGGTCCGGGCGGCGCGGCGGATGGCGGCGCGCCTGCAGGCCGAGTGGGTGGCCGTGTACGTCGAGACGCCGTCCCAGCATCACCTCGCAGACGCGGACCGCGAACAGCTCGAGCGGACGTTGCGGCTGGCCGACCAGCTCGGCGCGGAGACCGCCAGGTTGACCGGCGGCGACGAGGTGGAGGAAATCCTCGCCTACGCGCGCCGCCGCAACGTCACCAAGGTCGTGGTCGGGAAGCCGGCGGAGCCCCGCTGGCGGACGCTCCTGCACGGGTCGTTCGTCGAGCGGCTGGTGCGGGGGAGCGGGGACATCGACGTCTTCGTCATCAGCGGAAAGCCCGAGGAGGAGGCATCGCAAGAGCCGGTGTCGCGCCGCATTCACAGCGGTTGGCCCGCCTACGGCTTTGCCGCCGTCGTCGTCACCCTCTGCACGCTCCTGGCAGCGCTCCCGGCGGAACGCCTCGCGCTCGCCAACATCATCATGGTGTACCTGCTCGGGGTGTTGGTGGTGGCGCTGCGGGCCGGGCGGGGCCCCGCGGTCTGGTCCTCGGTCCTGAGCGTCGCGGCGTTCGATTTCTTCTTCGTCCCTCCGCGGTACACGTTCGCCGTCGGTGATACCCAGTACGTGCTGACGTTCGCCGTGATGCTCGCGGTGGCGCTCGTCATCTCGAACCTCGCGGCCCGCGTGCGGGACCAGGCCGAGGCCGCGCGAGCGCAGGAGCGGAGGACGGCGGCGCTGTACGCCGTCAGCCGCGCCTGCGCCAGCGCCGGGGAGACCTACGAGGTCGTGCGGGTCGCGGGCCGCCACCTCGCGGAGGTCTTCGAGAGTCAGGTCGCGATCTTCCTCCCGCACCGGGACGGGAAGTTGAAGGCCGCGTTTTCCGGGGATGCCCCGTTTGCCCTCGAACCCAAAGAGCTCTCGGTCGCCCAGTGGTGCCTTGACCACGCCGAGCGGGCCGGTCTCGGCACCGCCACCCTCCCCGGCAGCGCCGCGCTCTTCGTCCCCCTCGTGGTCGCGCGCGGCGCCGTCGGCGTGATCGGCATCAGTCCGGGCGGGGGGCCGCTCGACTCCGAGCGCCTCCACCTGCTGGAAGCGTTCGCGAGCCAGATCGCACAGGCGGTCGAGCGGACGAACCTGGCCGCCGAGGCCCAGGCGGCCCTGCTGCTGGCGGAGACGGAACGGACCCGAAGCGCGCTGCTCGCCTCCGTATCGCACGACCTCCGCACGCCGCTGGCGGCGATCGCCGGGGCCTCGAGCACGCTGCTGCGGAGTTCCGGGTCCCTTTCCGCCGAGACCCGCCGGGAGCTCGCCCAGTCGATCAACGACCAGGCCGAGCGCCTGAACCGGTTCATCGGGAACCTGCTCGACATGACCCGGCTGGAAGCCGGGGCGGTCAATATCCGCAAGGAGTGGCAGCCGGTCGAGGAGGTCGTCGGCGCCGCCCTCGGGCAGATCGAAGGGCGCCTCTCCGGACGCGAGCTCCGCACCCGGGTCCCGGACTCTCTGCCGCTCGTCCCGCTCGACACGACGCTGATCGGCCAGGCCCTGGTCAACCTCCTCGAGAACGCTCTCAAGTACACCCCCCCCGCCTCGCCGATCGAGGTCTCGGCCCGGGTCGAGGGCGACTCGATGATCATCGAGGTGAGCGACCGCGGCCCCGGCCTGGAAGCCGGCGAGGAGCAGCGCGTCTTCGAGAAGTTCTACCGGCGCGCCTCGGAGAACGGACAGCCCGGGGCCGGCCTCGGCCTCGCCATCGCGAAGGCGGTCGCGGCGGCGCACGGAGGGAAGGCCGCCGCCGCCAACCGAGCGGGCGGCGGCGCGGTGTTCTCGCTGACGCTGCCGCTCGGGGGACCGCCGCCCGAGTTGCCCGCCGAGGTTCGACGCGATGCTACGATCACGTAGAGCCGCGCCGTAGAGAGGCTTCGCCCATGGTCTCCGCCGAACCCCTCGTCCTGATCGTCGACGACGAAACGCCGATCCGGCGCTTTCTCCGGGCGAGCCTTGCCGGGGAGGGGTGCCGCGTCGCCGAGGCTGGGAACGCGGCGGAGGCGGTCGAGAAGGTCGCGACCCTCCGCCCCGATGTCGTCGTCCTCGACCTCGGCCTGCCGGACCGCGACGGCGTCGCGGTGATCCGCGAAGTGCGCGAGTGGTCGCAGGTGCCGATCGTCGTGCTCTCGGTGCGCGACCGGGAGAACGACAAGGTGACGGCACTCGAGGCGGGCGCCGACGACTACCTGACGAAGCCGTTCGGGGTCGGGGAGCTGATGGCGCGCCTGCGGGTCGCGTTGCGGCACGGGTCGACCGCCGGGGGCGGCGCCAAGGAGCCGATCTTCGCGACCGGCGACCTCCGCATCGACCTCGCCCGCCGGCAGGTGTTCGTGGGGGCGCGGGAGCTGCGGCTCACGCCGATCGAGTACAAGCTCCTGGCCGTCCTGGCGAAGAACGCCGGCAGGGTCCTCACCCACCGGCAACTCCTGCATCAGGTCTGGGGTCCCGAGTACGGCGACGAGAACCACTACGTGCGCGTCTACGTCGCCCAGCTCAGGCACAAGATCGAGGAGGACCCGGCGCGCCCGCGCTACCTGCGGACCGAGCCTGGCGTCGGCTACCGCCTCGTCTCCGAATGACCGCAGGCGGTTGGGATGGCGCAGACGACGGGGAGCCGTCGTGCTTCTCGGACCACTGACCACTGACCACTGACCACGTCGTTCCTTCGCGCCGCTCCGACCCGTGAGACAATCGCCGGCACGGAGGCGGCCATGGCGTTTCGCGACCTGCGCGACTACCTGAAGGCGCTCGAGAGCGACGGCGAGCTGCGGCGCATCGCGGCCGAGGTTTCGCCGGTCCTCGAGATCACCGAGATCGCCGATCGCGTCGTGAAGAAACAAGGCCCCGCGCTGCTCTTCGAGCGCGTCCAGGGCGCCGCGATGCCGGTCGCCGTGAACCTCTTCGGGTCGATCCCGCGGGTGATGCGCGCGCTCGACGTCGCCTCGTGGCAGGAGTGGGCGGACCGCCTCGACTTCTTCCTCGAGCCCAAGGCGCCGACCTCGTTGCTCGACAAGGTAAGGACGTTGCCGAAGCTCGCCGAGGTCGCGGGGATCTTCCCCAAGGTGGTCAAGGACGGCCCGGTGCACGAGGTCGTGAAGACCGGCGACGAGGTAGACCTGAACGAGTTCCCGGTGCTGCAGTGCTGGCCGGACGACGGCGGCCGCTTCTTCACGCTGACGAACGTGATCACGCGCGACCCCGCGACCGGCGGCCGCAACTGCGGGATGTACCGGTTGCAGCTGTTCGACCGCAACACGACCGGCATGCACTGGCACCTGCACCACGACTCGGCGCGCATCTTCCGCGACACCTCGCAGGCCGGCCGGCGGACGGAGGTGGCGGTGGCGTTCGGGGGCGACCCGGCCACGATGTTCGCGCCGGCGGTGCCGCTCCCGCCGGGGATCGACGAGATGCTCTTCGCGGGGTTCGCGCGCCGCGAGGCGGTCGAGATGGTGCGCTGTGTCAGCGTGGACCTCGAGGTCCCGGCGCGCGCCGAGCTCGTGCTCGAGGGGTGGGTGGACCCCGACGAGCGCCGCCGCGAAGGGCCGTTCGGCGACCACACAGGGTTCTACTCGCTCGCCGACGACTACCCGGTCTTTCACGTCACCGCGGTCACGCACCGCGCCGACGCGATCTACCCGACGACCATCGTCGGCCGTCCCCCGATGGAGGACTGCTTCATGGGGTACGCGATCGAGCGGATGTTCCTGCCGCTGATGCGCAAGATGCTCCCCGAGGTGGTGGACTACCACATGCCGTTCGAGGGGGTGTTCCACAACCTGATGATCGTCGCGATCGACAAGCGCTACCCGCAGCACGCCCGCAAGGTGATGCACGGGATCTGGGGGCTCGGACAGGCGGCGTTCACCAAGGTGGTCGTGGTGGTGGACGCCGACGTGAACGTCCAGGACCCCGCCGAGGTGGCGTGGCGCGCCCTCGGGAACATCGACCCCCGCCGCGACCTCGAGTTCGTCACGGGGCCGGCGGAGACGCTCGACCACGCCTCGGCGATGCCGTGGTGGGGGAGCAAGGTCGGGATCGACGCAACTCGCAAGTGGCCGACGGAAGGGTTCAGCCGGCCGTGGCCCGGCGACATCGTCATGAGCCCCGAGGTGAAGGCGAAGGTCGACGCGCTCTGGAGCCGGCTCGGGATCGAGTAGGGCGGCGGCCTGGCCGGCGCGATCGCGCCGGGCTGTATACTTTTTCCCGATGGAGACGGTGCGCGGGACGACGTCGGCCCTTCTCGATGCGGTATCTGCGAGCGGGTGGCGACTTGGGCGATTGGCGGGCTCGGCCGCCGCGCTGCCGCCGTGCGACCTCGACACCGCTTTGCGCCTGGCGCTCGACCTCGCGGGAGAGCCTTGCGGCGAGGGCGACGTCCGCAGGTGGCACGAGCCGCTCATCACCGAGGCCAAGCGCAAGCTCTACCCGGAGACGTTCCCGGAGCCGACAAGCGAGGTCGAGGCCGTTTCGGGGTACTTCGTCCCGCTCGCCAAGGCGGTGCTCGTCGAGCAGTCGCGCTGCGGCGACGGCATCGTCGCCCGCCTGCCGTTTCAGCCCCTGCGCGACGAGGAGATCGCACGCTGGCCGTCCGGCGAGGAGTACCGTCGCATGCTCCGCCACATCGAGGACGACGGGGTCCTCCTCTGCCTCGCGATGGTCGAGGCGTGGCAGGGGTTCTCCACGTACCAGCACATCCTCGGCGTCGCCGGGCTCGCGCTCTGGATCGGACGCCAGCTCGCGCGGGAGGTGCCGGTGGACCTGCCGCTGCTCCACGGCGCGGCGGTCGGCCACGACATCGGCAAGTTCGGCTGCGTCGGCGACGAGGTGCGGAGGATCCCGCGGCTTCACTACTACTACACACACACCTGGTACCAGGACCGCAACCTCCTGAGCATCGGCCACATTGCAACGACCCACTCGGTCTGGGACCTGGAGCTGGTGCGGTTGCCGGTCGAGACGTTGCTGCTGATCTACGCCGACTTCCGCGTCAAGGAATCCTCCGGTCCGGGCGAGGGGATGGGGATCATCTCGCTCGCCGAGTCGTTCGCGACGATCCGCAACAAGCTCGAGAACCTGGACCGGGAGAAGATCCGGCGCTACCGCGGCGTCTACCGCAAGCTGCGCAACCTGGAGGAGTACCTGCAATTCCTCGGGGTCGAGCTCAACCCGCCCGGGTTCGAGTGCCCGACGCCGCCGCGGCCGTCGTGCCCGAAGGAACTCGACATCGTGGCGGTGCTGGCGGGGCGGGCGCGGCCCGATGCCGTGGTGCTGGCGACCGGCCGCAACCTGGCGACGGTGCGACGGCTGCTCGTCTCCGCCCACAACCTCGGGGTAATGGAGCGACTGCGCGACCTCCCGGCGCTGAGAGCCCTGCTCGAGGAGGCGCGCTCCTTCGAGAGCTGGCGCGACCTGCGCACCTACCTGACGATCCTGAGCGAGTACGCGCCGGCGCTGTCACGCGAGCAGAAAGCGCTCGCGCTCGACTTCTTCATCGAGCTGCTCGGGCACCGCGACGACGACATCCGCTATCACGCAGCAAACGGGATCGGCGACCTGATCGCCGGGCGCGAGGACTTCTGGCGCAAGGACCTCCCGGACGGCATCGTGCTGCGCCCGGAGCGGGTGATGCTGGACGAACTGGGCCGGGTCCTCGCCCTGCTCGACCGGGCGAAACCGGAACCCGAAGACGACATGGCCGCGACCGAACGGGTCCTGTACGCCGTGCCGATCGTGCTGCGCCGCCTGCTTCGCCGGGCCGAGCCCGACGTCCGGCGCCAGGCCTGGGACCGCGTCAAGACCAGCTTCGAGGGCCGTCTCGGCGACCAGCGTCCGCTCGTCGGGCTTTACGTCTGCGAGGCGCTGGAGGTCAGCCTGGACCTGGTCCCGGCCGAGGACCGCGCAGGCCTCGTCGCGTTCGCGGATGCGTGGTGCGACCACGAGGTGGCCGCGACCCGGTTGATGGCGTGGCGGCTGCTGCTCGCGCTCGCCCGCGACGCGGAGGGACGCCCGGACGCGATCGCGGAGTTCTCCCGGCGCGTCGAGACGTTGGCGGAGCGCGTCGGTGGCAAGTACTCGGTGGCCGAGCTCTTCCTGCTCCAGGACCTTGCCGAGGCGTGTGGGCTGCCGCACATCGCCGAGCTGAGCCGGAGGCGGAAGCTCGAGGGGCGCGACCCGGTCCGCGAGGTGTTCCTGCGCAACCTCAAGAGCCGCGTGGACTGGGTCGAGAAGAAGGTCAACTGCGATTACCTCGTCTCGTCCGCAGCCGCGCGCAACGCCGAGAACCGCGACCCGGGCTCCTACTTCGCCAACGAGGTCGCGTCGCATTTCGCGAACCTGCTGAAGGTGAGCCGCGTAGAGGGGACGCGCTTCCACGCCGGCCGCTGCCTGCTCGACCTGCTGCCGCTCCTCAAGGTGCCGCAGCGCAACGACCTCATGGTCGAGTTGCTGCGCTCGCTGGAGCTCGACCTCGAAGCGGTCACGCGCTACATCCCGAGGTTCCTTGCCGCGGTCCTCGCGAGCCTCCCCGACCAGGAGTTCTTCGAGGCCCTCGAGGACGTCGAGGTCAACGTCGGGCGCGGAAGCGAAGGGCTGCAACGCCTCCTGCTCCAGACCGTCGGATGGCTGCTGCTCTCGCTCGAGTCCGGCCTCCTCAAGGGCGATGTCCTGCACCGCCTCGCCGGGATGTTGCTCGGTTCGCTCGCGGAGTCGCGCTCCTCGACGGCGGTCGAAGGGTTCGCCCAGATCGCGATGGTGCTCGAGCGGCTCGCGGAGCGGCGCGACGACGGCCGCCTGCGCGCATTCCTCCTCCTCGCCAGCAAGAAGTTCTTCTCGCTGATCACCCATCGGCCAGGGGACAGGGTTCGCTTCTTCCTCGCAGGCTCGGCGCTCAACCACCTCTCTCTCGCGCTCGCGACGCTGCATCCGGCGCTTCGGTTTCCCGAGCACCCGACGGTTGCGTTCATCCCCGGTACCTACGACCCGTTCACCAGCGCCCACCAGGCGGTCGTGGTCAAGGCGCTGGAGAGCGCCTCCGAGGTGGTTGTGCAGATGGACGACTACTCGTGGCGCAAGCACGCGCTGCCGCGTCAACTCAGGGAAGAGCTGGCATGGATGGCGCTGGCTGCGATGCCCGACGCGTACCTGGCGCCGTTCCGCCCGCCCGTCAACCTGGCGCGCCCTTCCGGGGTGCGGCAGCTGCGCCACGCGTTCGGCGGGCGCAAGCTGCTCCTCGTCGTCGGGTCGGACGTCCTTGTCGGGGCCAGCGCATACGCCAACGGCGCCAGCGAGATCTGGGACATCCCGCACATCGTGGTGATGCGGGACGACGCCCAACCCGAAGGGTTGCTGGACAGGATCGGCGACTTCCGGGGCGGGGTTGCGGTGGTGCCGGTTTCCGAGCACGTGCGCGGGGTGTCGTCCACTGCGCTGCGGTCGGCGCTCGACCGTCGCGACGGCCTGGAGGCGCTCTGCCATCCGCTGGTGGCGCGAACGCTGCTGGATCGGCGCCTGTACGTCAACTACCCGGCGTACAAGCAGCAGGTGCCGGCGCCGGACGACCGGATCGTGTGCGGCGAGGGAGAAGCGCGCGGGCCCGCCGGGCTGCACCGCGTGGCGGAGCTCTCCCCCGGGCGCTTGGCCGCGGCCGGCCGCGACGGCGCGAGCGTGTGCACGCTCCTCGGGGGCGGCGCCGAGCCGCAGCCGCTCGCGTCGGTCACTTGGCGCAACGTGTCGGCGGCGACGCTTCCCGTCGTCCTGGGAGACGAGAAACTGGAGCTCGCCGGGAGCGGCCGGCTGCTCGGCGAGGGCGCGCTCGTCGAGGCGGTGGAGGTTGCCGGTGCGACCGACGACGGCGGGGCGGTGCAGCGTTTGCTCTCGGAGGCGCTCGGTCGCTGGCTCGACGCCGGGCTGCTCTTCGGCCTCGTGCCCCTCGACCGCGAGGGAGGCGCGCTCAAGGACGCGCTGCGGCGCCTCGGGGCTGCACTCCCCGCCAGCGGCGGGACGCCGGTGGCGGATGAGCTGGCCGTTCTGCGCCTCGAGGACCCGCTCGTGCTGGTGTGGGACGTCGAGAGCGTGCTGCAGCCCCCCTACGCGGCGGCCCCCGCGGTGCGCCGAGCGCTCGCCGGCAGCCGTACGGCGATGGCCGAGTTCTTCGCGGCCATGGCGCCGGGCAACGCGCTGCTCCACCTGCACGAGGACCAGCTCAAGCGGCGCGTCGTGCAATTGGCGATCGAGATCCTGGGGGACCAGCCCGCCAGCAGGCACTGGGTGACGCTCGGCCTCGGGCGGCAGTTCTCGCGCGACATCGTGGGGAACTGCCCGACCCTCGCGGTCGACCTCGAGCGTTTTCTGACCTGGCAAGGGTACGAGGGGGGGACGTTTCCTCTCGTCGGCAGCCCGTCGCTGGAGCTTCAGCTCGCGGTCGCGCGAGAGCTGGCCCGCAACGCCATCGTGCTCGCCCCGTTCCTGGACAGCGCCGACGCGGTGGTGCAAGTGAGCGAAGCGGCTGAGGCCGTCGGCCTTTCGGTGCGGGAGGTGCTGATCGGCGTGACCAGCGCCTCGGTGCGGGCGACGCTCCAGTTGCGCGGCATCCCCCACCGCTGCGGAGCGGTCGTGCCTGGTTGGCAGGGGGTGCTGCGCGAGAGTGCGATGGCGCCGTACGTCGGGGGGTGGAGCATCGTGGGGCGGGACCCGCTAGAGACCGGCTCGCTCCTCCCTTCGCTCAACGACTGCCTGCCGTACCACCACCCGCATCACCTCGGCCTCGCCGGTTCCGACGCGCTCGACTTCTCGCGCATGGCGCTCCACCAGGCCCGCTCGCTCCTCCTCGCGCTCGAAGAGACGTTCCGTGAGCGCGAGGGGCGGCTTCTCGCGGTACAGGACCTGAGTGCAGTCGTGCGCACCCCGAGGTGCCCGCCGATGCCGCAGGGGTTCCTGCCGCCCAGGGACCGCTTCCCCAGCGATCTGGTCGCCGAGGACATCGAGGCGCTGGCAAGGTTGCACCCGGAGACGCACGCCGCCCACCGCGGGCGCTGGAGGGAGCGGTGAAGCTGTTCGGGCAGGGGAGGGCCGCCGTAGCGGACGACGCCGAAACCGCCGAGCGGCTCGGTTGGGGCGTACGCCGCCGCGGGCTCCCCGAGCCCGATCTGATCCTGGCGCCGCGAGACGGCGATCCGCGCCGCGAGCCGTGGGTCGCGCCGCCGTGGTACCGGCCGTCCCTCGGTCTCGAGGCGCTGCGGCGCCGGCCGGCGCGCCGGCCGCAGTGGACCTACCTGGCCCGGGTGCCGGGCGTGGTGCGGGATATCGCCAGACTTGCCGAGCCACCCGCAGCACGGGGCTGGTCCGTCGGACTGGCCGGACTAGGCCGGGTCGGAGGGGTCGCCGCGACCGTTCTGGCGGCGGAACCGACCCACCTGTCGGGCATCCGCGAGCTGGTGATCCACGACGTCGATGCCGCAAACCAGCAGCGCTGGCTGCTGGAGCTGGGGTCGATCGCGCGCTGGCGCGGGCGCGGCGAGTTGCCGGTCGTGCGGGCCGCCGGACCCAGGGAGATCTTCGAGCGGTGCGACGCCTTCCTTTTCGCCGCGACCGAAGGCGTGCCGCCGTTGGGCACCCGGGGCGAGGTGCGCATGGTCCAACTGGCGCCCAACCGGGCGATCCTGCGCCGATTCCTCGCGGAAGCGCGGCGCGCGAAGTTCGCCGGCCTGTTCCTCGTCGTCTCCGACCCGGTGGAGTGGCTGGCCCAGGCGGCGTTCTTCGACAGCAACTCCGACCGTGAGGAACGGTTCGTCGGCGGGGGGATCGCGCCGGAACGGATCGCAGGCCTGGGTTTGGGCGTGATGTGGGCGCGCGCGCTCGCGGCCGCCCGCCGCCTGGGTTGGAGCGATGCGGTTGCCAGGGTCGGAGCAGCCTACGGGCCGCACAGCAGAGACGTCGTCGCCTTCGACGACGTCGCGAGGCCGGACCGGGATCGCTCGGAACGGCTCAGCCGAGCGGCACGGGAGTGCAACTTCAAGGTGCGCGACCTCGGGCACCTGCCGTACGTCGGGCCAGGGGTGTCGTCGGTAGGGTTGATGTTGCCGCCGCTGCTCGCCGGCCGCGAGGCGCTGGCGAGCGTGTTCGTGGATGGGGTGTACTTCGGGGCGCCGGCGCGCCTGAGCTGGGGGCTTCACCCCACCGCGCGTCGAATGGCGGACGAAGTCTGGACCGCCCTCGGCGGACTTCACGCGCGCCTGCAGGCCCAGGCCCGGGCTCTGCACCTGCTGTGGGAATAGCGCCGGCGCGCCGGGGGCCGGTGGGCGGAGCATCCCCAGTGATCGCAACCCCGACTCGTGGGAGGTGCGGCAGCGGCAGGGCTCGGCCCGCGGCCGCCGCGCCCTGGGAGGCTCGATGAAATCGGACGGAGTTCAATTCCACCGCCGGCCGTGGCACCTCGCCGGGCATATGATCTCCGGGGCGTTCGCGCTCCTGCCGCTGGCCCTCGGGACGCTCGGGCTCGGGATGGCGATCTATCACTGGGTCGAGGGGCTCGCCTGGCCGGACTCGTTCCTCAACGCGGCGATGCTGCTCGGTGGGATGGGTCCGGTGGACCCGCTGCACACGACGGCCGGGAAGTGGCTGGCAGGACTGTACGCGTTGTTCGCCGGCGTCGTCTTCCTCGTGCTGGCGGGCGTCATGCTGGCCCCTGTGATTCACCACGTCCTGCAGCGCCTCCACGTGGATTCGACGCCGGACGGCGCCGGGAAGATTTGACTGTGCGGCGTGGCAGGGCCAACACGGCGCACGAGAACGCTGAGACCTGCTCGCAGGACAACCGGCCGGGTATTTTCGCCCCACGTGCCGAGGTTGAAGCGAGTACTTTGTGAACCCGTGGCGCAAGAGGGGTGATGGGTATAAGACACTCACGAAAAGATAGTTATACGGCGTTCTGTCAGAGCTGGTGCTTGTGAGCGCGTTCGCGTGCTTGCAAATCGATGGGAAATGTGAGGAGAATGTCTCCATGTCGGAGCGCTCCTCAGAACGCCCGAACAAAAGGAGGAAGGCATGAGTGTGAACCAGTACGTGGCTGGGTTCATGGACCGCGTCGTCGGCAAGAACCCAGCCGAACCCGAGTTCCACCAGGCCGTGAAGGAAGTGGTGGATTCTCTGGTCCCATGCATCGAGAAGCACCCCGAGTACGTCGAGCACAAGATCCTCGAGCGGATGACGGAACCTGATCGTATCTTCATCTTCCGGGTCCCGTGGCTCGACGACGCGGGGCGGATCCAGGTGAACCGCGGCTTCCGGGTCGAGTTCTCCAACGCGATCGGCCCGTACAAGGGCGGGCTTCGCTTCCACCCGACCGTCAACCTCGGCATCCTGAAGTTCCTGGGCTTCGAGCAGATCCTCAAGAACAGCCTGACGACGCTGCCGATGGGCGGCGGCAAGGGCGGCAGCGACTTCGACCCGAAGGGGAAATCGGACTGGGAAGTGATGCGCTTCTGTCAGAGCTTCATGAACGAGTTGTACAGGCACATTGGCGGCAACATCGACGTCCCCGCGGGCGACATCGGCGTCGGCGGCCGTGAGATCGGCTACCTGTTCGGCCAGTACAAGAAGCTCACCCACTCCTTCGAGGGCGTGCTCACGGGGAAAGGCCTCAACTGGGGCGGCTCCCTCATCCGCCCGGAGGCGACGGGCTACGGGTGCGTCTACTTCGCCGAGGAGATGCTCAAGACCAAGGGCAAGTCGTTCGCGGGGATGACGGTGGCGGTCTCGGGCTCCGGCAACGTGGCGCAGTACGCCATCGAGAAGGTCAACCAGCTCGGCGGCAAGGTCGTCACGGTTTCCGATTCGAACGGCACGGTCGTCGACAAGCAGGGGATCACGGGCGAGAGGTGGGAGTTCCTGATGGAGCTCAAGAACGTCAAGCGCGGCCGCATCAAGGAGTACGCCGACAAGTTCCACGGCGAGTACTTCGAGGGCAAGCGGCCGTGGTTCGTTAAGTGCGACGTGGCGCTGCCGTGCGCGACGCAGAACGAGGTGAGCGGCGAGGACGCCAAGGCCTTGGTGGCCAACGGCTGCATCTGCGTGTCGGAGGGTGCCAACATGCCGACCACCCTCGAGGGCGTCGAGGTGTTCCTCAAGAAGAAGATCCTCTACGGCCCCGGCAAGGCCGCGAATGCAGGCGGCGTCGCCGTCTCCGGCCTCGAGATGTCGCAGAACAGCCTGCGCCTCTCCTGGACCAGGGAAGAGGTCGACGAACGGCTCCACGGGATCATGACGAGCATCCACAAGGCGTCGCTCGAGACCAGCGTCGAGTTCGGCGATCCGGGGAACTACGTGCTCGGCGCCAACATCGCCGGGTTCATCAAGGTCGCGAACTCGATGATCGACCAGGGCGTGGTGTAGCTGCAGCGCAAAGGGCACGAAGCGCGAAGGGCGGGGGCACGTGACCCCCGCCCTTCGATTTCAAGGTCGGTGGGCGTCTTCGGGAAGCAATCACGGGCCGGGCTGCGCCCTCGGCGTTTGCCGGGGCGCCCGCCAGCCTTGCACGCGTCGCTCGCCCGCCGGAGAGGCACGATCCGCGCCGGCAGGCGTCAGTCCCTGTTCGCGTCGGAGTCCCTGAGCTTCTCCCGAAGTGTCTTGCGGTCGATCCCGAGCAGTTCGGCGGCACGGGTCTTGTTGCCGCCCGCCACCGCCAGAACGCGACGGATGTGCTCGGCCTCCACAGTGGCCAGCGAATACGAGCCGCCGTCGCGGGCGGGGGCAGGACGCATGAGCGACGGGAGATCGGATGCGTCGATGACCTCCGAGTCGGTCATGACCATCATCCGCTGCACGACGTTCTCGAGCTCGCGCACGTTTCCCGGCCAGTCGTAATTGCGCAGCGCCCGCCGGGCTGCGGCGGACAGCGCCGGAGTCGCGCGGCCGACGTCGGCGGCGAACTTCGCGAGGAAATGCTGGGCCAGGAGGAGCACGTCGTCGCCCCGATCCCGCAGCGGTGGGAGCCCGATCGCGATCCCGTTGAGACGGTCGTAGAGGTCGGCGCGGAACACGCCTTTTCGGACGAGTGCCGGGAGGTCCCTGTCGGTGGCCGCGATCACGCGAACGTCGACGGTGCGGGCGCGAGTCGCCCCCACCATACAGACCTCCCGGCCCTGAAGAACCCGCACGAGCTTGAGTTGCATCCCCGCGGAGGTCTCGCCGACGTTGTCGAGCAGGATCGTGCCCCCGTCCGCGATCTGGAAGAAGCCGGCTCGCGCCTCGCGAGCGCCGGTCGAGGAGCCTTTGACGTGCCCGAAGAGCTCGCTCTCGAGCAACGGCTCCGGGATCGCCCCGCAGTCTGCCGGAACGAACGGCGCGGACGCACGAGGGCCAGCATAGTGAATGGTTCGAGCAACAAGCTCCTTGCCCGTGCCGCTCTCGCCGGAGATGAGTACGTTCGCGGGCGTCAGCGCCGCCCTGGCCGTTGCGGTGAAAACTGGCTGCATCGCGTCGGACCCCCCGAGCAATCCCAAGGGGGCGCGCGGCGTCGCCGGGCCGCGGGCACGGACGGCGCGACGGATGGCAAGTTTGCCGAGCGCTCGGCGAACCGCGTCCGAGAGTTCGTCGTCGGTGAACGGCTTGGCCAGATACTCCTCCGCACCCGACTTCACGGCGTCCACCGCGCCCTGCACCGAGGCGTACCCGGTAATCATCATCACTTCGGTGTCGGGGAGGTTCTCGCGCACATGGCGCACGAGTTCGATTCCGGAGGCCCGAGGCATCTTGAAATCGGTGATCACGAGGTCCGTCGGGGTTGCGTCCAGGATGCCGCGCGCCTCGGCAACGCTGGCCGAAGTCGTCACCCGGTAGCCCTGGGCGCGCAGGTTCCGCTCCAGCACCTCGAGGGTCGCCGCCGAGTCGTCGACGACGAGGATGCGCTCCTTCTCACCAGAAGACCGCATCGGGGTCTGCCTCCTTGAACGTCGCGAGGCCGGCGAGCGGAAGCAGGATCTCGAAGCGCGTGCCGCGGCCCGGGCCGCTCGCGACCGTGATCGTGCCGCCGTGCGCCGAGACGATGCCGTGGACCAGCGAAAGACCCAGGCCGGTTCCCTCGTTCACGTCCTTTGTCGTGAAGAACGGGATGAAGATCTGGCGTCGGACGTCGTCGGTCATCCCGCAACCGGTGTCCTCGACGACGAGGGCGACGTGACCGTCCGCACGCCCGGTCCGGATCGTGAGCGCCCCGCCTCCCGGCATCGCCTGGACAGCGTTGACCACGAGGTTGACCAGCACCTGGTGGAGTTGGGAGGCGTCCGCGACGATGTCCGGCAGGTTGGGCTCGAGGCGGCGAACGAGTTCGACGCCTTCCTTCGCGCAGCGCGCCTCCACGAGGTACAAGCCATCGGCGATGACGGTGTTGAGGTTGACCTTCGTCTTGGTCGGCGGGGTCTGGCGGGCGAAGAGCATCAGCTTCCTGACGATCTCCCGCGCGTGCATGGCCGCCGCCACGATCTTGTCCAGGTCACCCGCGAGCCGGGCGCCGCCGGCGCCCTCCTTCTTGGCGAGCTGCGCGAATCCGAGGACGTTGCCGAGCGGCTCGTTGAGCTCGTGGGCGACGCCAGCCGCGAGCTGGCCGATCGTGGCGAGGCGATCGGCGTGACGCAACTGCTCCTGGAGCCGGGCGCTTTCGGCCGCAGCCTCGCGACGCTCGACGACAGCCGCGAGCTGTCTAGCCACGGCATCGATCAGGTTGCGCTCCTCCTTGAGGAACGGCCCCTCGTCGGCCTCCGGGCACCTCCGCGTGTACGACACCTCAACGGAGCCGCGACGAACCCCACCGACGACGATCTCGGCCGACTGCCGCTGCGGCCCTCGCCGGAACGAAGGCGTGGAGAAGCTCCGGCCGTCGAGTACGACCCGGGCGACCGCAACCTCCGGGTACTGCCACGCCGGCGGGAGGAGCCTCGCGATTCCGTCGACGACCCGCTCCAGTCGCATCTCCGGGCTCTGGGTGAGCTGCGTGATCCCGTAGAGGCAGGTGAGCTCCTTGACCCTCTCTTGCACGGCCGACTGCGCCCGCTGGCTGACGAGCGCGCATCCGAGGATCGGCGCGAGCCGCTCAAAGGCCTCGATCGCTGCGGGGTCGAAGGCCCCTTTGCGCGCGCCGTGCAGCTCCAGGATTCCGACCTTCTCGCCGCCGACGCGGATCGGGACGAGGGCGAGCACCCGGCAGCGGCCCGGCGCAGGTCCGAGCAGACCAGGGTCCTCGGTGACCAGACTCCCGCCGGCGGTGAGGCCGGGGAGCGCTTCGCCGTCGGAGCGAAGGAGGAGGCGGCGGGCGAGCCGCTCCGGCCTGGTCGGCGTGCCGGCACGCGTGTCCCCCTGCTGGCCGTCGTCCCCAGTTGCGACGCGAACGGAGGTGGACCGACCCGCGGTCGCGCTGAAGCGCACGACCTTGGGCCTCTCGCGAAGCCAGAGTGAGGCGGCGCTGGCGCCCGAGAACTCGATGATCGTCGCGAGCATGCGGGCGATGTAGGCGCTCCGAGGCAGCCCGTTGTCGGCGGCGTGGAGGAGGCGGTACGAGAGTGCGCTCACGTCGTCGGGGCCGAGATCGGTGAGGCGCCCGCGCACCGGCTTCCGTGGGCGCCCGGCCGTTGCGGCGCGCGCCGTGTCCGACTGGCTCGCCATGAATTCAGGATAGCAGCCGGCCAGGTCCGCCACGGGCGCCGGACGCCGGCTGCGGTGAAGCGGGGTCTCGTAGCCGGACCGTTCTCCTCGTTCCTTCCTTGACACCGCGAGGCGGGCGGGGACACACTCGTTTCACATCGGGGAGGGCCCAGACCCGTGACCGCCTCAGCATTCAACCCATTCGCCATGGCGCAGTCGCAGTACGACCGGGTCGTGGAGCTGCTCGAGCTCGACGCGGCGACGGCGCGTTTCCTGCGCGAGCCGATGCGCGAGATCGTGTTCTCGATTCCGGTGCGGATGGACGACGGCAGCGTGCGGGTGTTCAAGGGGTTCCGCATCCAGCACAACGATGCGCGCGGCCCGGGCAAGGGCGGCCTGCGGTTTCACCCGGCGAGCACCCTCGATGTCGTCCGCGCCCTCGCGATGTGGATGACGTGGAAGACCGCGGTCGTGGACATCCCGCTCGGCGGGAGCGGCGGCGGGGTCGTCGTGGACCCCCACGACCTGAGCTCGGCCGAGCTCGAGCGCCTGTGCCGCGGGTTCATGCGCTTCGCCGCGCGCGATCTCGGGGCCGACGTGGATGTGCCGGAGCCGGACCTCGCGGCGACTCCGCAGCAGATGCTCTGGATGCTGGACGAGTACGAGGTGATCGTGCGGCGGCACGCACCGGGCGCCCTCACCGGCAAGCCGGTCGGCCTGGGGGGCTCGCTCGGGCGCAAGGAGGCCACAGGGTTCGGCGCCGTGGTCTGCGTCCGGGAGGCGCTCAAGGAGATCGGGTTGAAGCCGGCAAACGCGCTCGCCAGCGTGCAGGGGTTCGGCAACGTCGGTCAACACGCCGTGAGGTTGTTCGCGGAGCTCGGGGTGAAGGTCGTGGCGGTGGCGGCGCTCGACCGAAGGGAGCGCCAGCCAGTCACAGTGCGCAAGGAGGACGGCGTCAGGGTGGACGAGCTCATCGGGGTCACCGACGGCTTCGGGGGGATCGATCGCGAGGAGGCGGCCCGCGCCGGCTACGAGATCCTCCCCGGCGGCGCGTGGCTCGAGCAGGACGTCGACGTCCTGGTGCCGGCGGCGCTCGAGAACCAGATCACGATCGAGAACGTGGGGTCGGTGCGGCCACGGGTGCGAATCGTTGCCGAAGGGGCCAACGGCCCCACGAGGCCGGAGGCCGAGCAGGCGCTTGCGGGGCAGGGCGTGCTCGTGATCCCCGACCTGCTCGCCGGCGCCGGGGGCGTCACCTGCTCGTACTTCGAGCAGGTCCAGTCCAACATGAACTACTTCTGGGAGCGCGACGAGGTCCTCGGCAAGCTGGACGTGAGGATGACCAATGCGTACGTCGCGGTGAGCGACCTCGCCCGCAGCCGCAAGCTCTCGATGCGCGACGCGGCGTACGTCATCGCCGTCACTCGGGTCGCGGGTGCGTGCAAGGCGAGAGGGTGGCTGTGAAGAAGGTGGTCCGTGGTCGGTGGTCCGTGGTCCGAGTGAGGCAGGAACAATGGGGAGGGCTGGGAAGCGCATGAAGGCGGCGCCTGACACCGTCGCGCGGTTCGATCGCGACTTCTTCGACGCGTCGGTCCCGTTTACGGCGATCGGCGGCGGCGAGCTGGGCGGCAAGGCGCAAGGACTGGCGTTCATCCAGCGCACACTGGCCGAGCGCTTCACGGGTGGAGCTGAGATTGCCGTCGCGATCCCGCAGCTCACGGTCATCACCACCGAGTACTTCGAGGCGTTCCTGAAGCTCAACGGCCTCGAGGAGGACGCGTCGTCGGACATGCCGGACGACCGTTTGGCCCTCCGGTTCCTTCACGGCGACCTGCCCACGCAGCTCCTGGGCGACCTGCGGGCCCTGGTCGCCGCGGTCCAGCGGCCCCTCGCCGTGCGCTCGTCGAGCCTGCTCGAGGACGCAATCGGGCGCCCGTTCGCCGGCGTCTACGCGACCAAGATGACCCCGAACAACCAGCTCGACGCCGATGCCCGCTTTCTCCGCCTCGTCGAGGCGGTCAAGTTGGTGTGGGCCTCGACGTTCTTTCATGACGCCAAGGGGTACCTGAAGACCGTGAACAGGTCGGCCGGCGACGAGAGGATGGCGGTCATCGTCCAGGAGGTCGTCGGTCTCCGGCATGGGGAGCGCTTCTATCCAGACGTCTCGGGCGTGGCGCGGTCGTACAACTACTACCCGTCCGGCAACGCCACACCGGCGGACGGGGTGGCGAGCCTCGCGCTCGGGCTCGGAAAGACCGTGGTCGACGGCGAGCCCTGCTGGAGCTACTCGCCCGCCTACCCCAAGGCGCCGCCACCGTACAACTCGATCGGCGAGCTGCTCGACGCCACGCAGCGCGAGTTCTGGGCCGTGAACATGGGGACGGCCCCGTACGACCCCGGACGGGAAGCCGAGCACCTCGTCCGCTGCTCGCTGGCCGACGCCGAGGCGGACGGTACCCTGCGCCTGGCGGCATCGACCTTCGACGCGAACGCGCAACGGATCGTCGCCGGGATCGGGGCCAGGGGGCCGCGCCTCGTCAACTTCGCGCCGCTACTTTCCTACAACCACCTGCCCCTCAACGACACGGTGCGGCAGCTCCTCGAGGTGTGCGAGGATGCGGCCGGCGAGCCGGTGGAGATCGAGTTCGCCCTCGCCGCCGAGTCCGGCGGCGCTGCTCGACTCGGGTTCCTGCAGGTGAGGCCGCTGGTGGTGGTGCGTGAGGCGGTCGTCGTGGATGACGCCGAACTCGAGGGTCCGAACGTTCTGGCTGCCTCACGGCGCGCCCTCGGCAACGGCGCGGACGCCTCGATCCGGGACGTCGTCTACCTCAAAGCGGCGCCGTTCGACCCGGCGGCGACGCCCGCGATCGCCACGGAGGTCGAGGCGGTCAACGACGGGCTGATGCGTGAGGGGCGACCCTACCTGCTCGCCGGGTTCGGCCGCTGGGGAACCTCGGACCAGTGGGGTGGCGTGCCGGTGCAGTGGGCGCAGATCTGCGGCGCCCGGGCGATCCTCGAGGCAACGACCTCGCGGTTGCACGCGGACCTCTCGCAGGGCTCGCACTTCTTCCACAACCTGACGAGCTTCTCGGTGCTGTACTTTTCGCTCGACGGCGCAGAGAGCCGGAGTGTCGACTGGGGCTGGCTGGACGCCCAGCCGACCGTCGCCGAGACCCGCTACCTGCGTCACGTGCGGCTCGAAGCGCCCCTCTCCATCAGGGTCGACGGCCGGTCCGGAATGGGGGTGATCAAGCGCCATGACTGATCCCGTCAAGAGCAACGAGAGGCTGTTGTGGGCGCTGCAGGAGCGCGCCAAGGAACTCGCCTGCCTGTACGAGGTCGAGGAGCTGCTCGGCGACGCGGAGAAAGCGCTCGAGGAGGTGTTCGCCGGCATCGTCGAGGCCATACCCCCAGGTTGGCAGTACCCGAACATCTGCGTGGCGACCATCGAGTTTCAGGGGCGCACGTTCGGCCCCTCCGAGTTGGTCGACACGCCGTGGTCGCAGAGCGCCGACATCGTCGTGCAGGAGAAGAAGGTCGGCACGATCCGCGTCTTCTACACGGAGGGGATGCCGGACGCCGACGAGGGGCCCTTTCTCAATGAAGAGGGGAAGCTCATCCGCACCATCGCGGACCGCGTCGGGCACTTCATCCTGCACCGGGAGCTGCGCGGCGTGGTCCAGGAGTGGCGGAACGCCCGCGCCTCGCTCGCGGAGAACCGACCCGAGGAGTGGCGCGTCGTTCTCAACCTGCTCCGCCGCACCGACCAGGACCTCTTCGTGCGCATCTCGCGGAAGATGGCCACGCACCTTGCCTGGAGCGGCATCGGGGAGGCGCAGGCGCTGCTGCAGGGGTTCGGCCAGGACCGGGGTGGCGACGACGGCGGCGCCGGCGAGAGCAACGAGCCGAGCCATCGCCTGCCGCTCGGCAACCCGATGCAGCTCGCCGACCAGGTCGTCGCGCTCGCGCAGGCGCGCCTCTCCGGCGGCGAGCTACTCGAGCGGATCGAGCGCTGGATCCACGAGGACCGCTCGGCGTTCCTGGTTCAGACCGTGGCGAACGTGCAGGCGTCGCCGGAGGAGGTCGCGAACGCCATCCGTCGCTACCTGCACCTGGTTCCGGAGGGCGCCGGCCTCGCGGCCCCGACGCTGAGCATCGCTCGGGTCTCGCTGATCCGGCGCTTCCTCTCGAGCGAGCCCGCGTACCTGCGGGTCGCGAAGCAGTTCGTCGACCTCGAGGACATCCTCCTCCTGCTCGATCACCTGGTCTGCCTGCCCGGCAGCCGCGGCATGCTGGGCGGGAAGCTGGCGGGAGTGTTCCTGGCGGAGCAGGCCCTTCGCAGGATGGGCAAGAACCACCCGGAGATCGGCGAGGTGCGGGTGCCGCGCGCCTGGTACGTCGCGTCGGACGCCGTGCGCGGCTTCGTGCGCCACAACAACCTCGAGGAGGTCTACGAGCAGAAGTACAAGCCGATCGACCAGGTTCGCCTCGAGTATCCGCAGCTCGTGCAGGTCTTCAAGAACTCGGAGTTTCCCCCGGAGCTGGTCAAGGGGCTGTCGCTGGCGCTCGACGACCTGCCCGACGCGCCGATCATCGTGCGCTCCTCGAGCTTGCTCGAGGACCGCTTTGGGGCGGTGTTCTCGGGGAAGTACAAGAGCTTGTTCCTCGCCAACCAGGGAACGAAACGCGAGCGCCTCAACGCGCTGATGGACGCCATCGCCGAGGTGTACGCCTCGATCCACGGTCCCGACCCCATCCAGTACCGGGCGGAGCGCGGACTGCTCGACTTCCAGGAGGAGATGGGGATCATGATCCAGGAGGTCGTCGGGGCGAGGGTGTGCCGCTTCTTCTTCCCCGCCTACGCCGGCGTCGCTCTCTCGCGCAACGAATTCCGTTGGTCGCAGCGGATTCGCCGCGAAGACGGGCTGATCCGCATGGTGCCGGGTCTGGGCACGCGCGCCGTGGACCGCGTCCGCGAGGACTACCCCGTTCTCGTCGCCCCGGGCCAGCCGGGACTGCGCGTCAACGTCACGCCGGACGAAGTGGTGAGGTACTCCCCGCAGCAAATCGAGGTCGTGGACCTCGAGGCGCGCAGCCTGAAGACGATGCCGGTGCGGACGTTGCTCGCGGAGTGCGGCCGGGAATACCCGGAACTCCACCGCATCGTCTCGTTGCTGCAGGAGGGGAGGATCGTCAAACCACTCGGCCGCTTCGTGGACCTCGAACACGGCGAGGCGGTGGTGACGTTCGACGGGTTGATCTCGGACACGAGCCTCGTGAGGCGGGTGGGAGCGATGCTGGCACTGCTCGAGGGGGCGCTCGGTCACCCGGTGGACATGGAGTTCGCCTCGGACGGTTCCGACTTCTACCTGCTCCAGTGCCGGCCGCAGAGCTTCAACCGCGAGAACGTCGCGGCCGCCATTCCGCACGACGTGCCCGACGGGAGCGTTCTATTCTCGGCCAACCGCTACGTCTCCAACGGCAGGATCCCCGACCTTACCCACATCGTCTACGTGGACCCCGACCGCTACAACGAGCTCGCGGACCACGCCGACCTGCAGGCGGTGGGGCGCGCCGTCAGCCGGCTCAACGCCCTGCTGCCGAAGAGGCAGTTCATCCTGATCGGGCCAGGACGGTGGGGAAGCCGCGGCGACATCAGGCTCGGCGTGAACGTGACCTACTCGGACATCAGCAACACGGCCATGCTCGCGGAGATCGCGCGCAAGCGCGGGAACTACGTGCCCGACCTGTCGTTCGGGACGCACTTCTTCCAGGACCTCGTCGAGGCCGGGATCCGCTACCTCCCGCTCTACCCAGACGACCCGGGCGCCGTCTTCAACGAACGCTTCCTGCGGGAATCCGAGAACGAGCTGGCGAGCCTCGCGCCGGAGTTCGGGTACCTCGGCGACGTCGTGCGCGTCATCGACGTGCCGAAGGCGTGCCACGGCATGGTCCTGCGTGTGCTCATGAACGCCGACGAGGACCGCGCGGTGGGCATTCTGGTGCCGGCCGGCCGGCCGCCCGACATGCCGTCCGAGGAGGCGCTGTCCGGTGACGCGCCGCGGGAAGGCCACTGGAGGTGGCGGCTGCGGATGGCCGAGCGGATCGCCGGCCAGGTGGACGCCGCGAGGTTCGGCGTCGTCGCGATGTACGTGGTCGGCAGCGCCAAGAACGCGTCCGCGGGGCCGGGGAGCGACATCGACCTCCTCGTCCACATCCGTGGGACTGAAGCGCAGCGCGGGGCGCTCACCACGTGGCTCGAGGGGTGGAGCCTGTGCCTGGACGAGATGAACTTCCTCCGCACCGGCCTTCGCAGCGGCGGCCTGCTGGATGTGCACCTGATCACCGACGAGGACATCGCGGCGCGGTCGAGCTATGCGGTGAAGATCGGGAACGTCACCGACGCCGCGTGGGAGTTGCCGTTGCGCCGCTGAGGCGCCGCCGGCGTCGGACCTCTCGCTGCGTTGCGCTCGCCCCGCTCGCATCCTCACATAGCCTCCGGCTATGCTCCGGTGCGTCGGGGTTCGCGCGCCTTGCGATAGGCCCAACGGCGGCGGCGCGGCTACACGCCGGTCTCCGAGGCCCTGCCCCTTGGAAATGCGGCCGTGGGAACTTGGCTTGTCCCCTTCGAACCCCGAACCCCGAACCGCGAACCCCGAACCCCGAACCCCGAGCCCCGAGCCCCGAGCCCCGAGCCCCGAGTCCCGAACCCCGAACCCCGGACCACGGACCACGGACCACGGACCACGGGCCACGGTCCTTCAGATCAGCTCGCGGGTGGCGGAAGAGGGGTCCTCGAGGTCGAGCCGCACCAGCGCGAGCTCCGGGCCGTCGTGCGCCGCTGAGAGGCACCAGGTGCGGCCGATCCGCTGGCGCCAGGAGCCGGTGATGCGCGCCGACTCGTGCACGTGGCCGTGCAGGGTGACGAGCGGCTGGCGTTCGTCGATGAACCGGCGGATGGCGATGCTGCCGATGTGCACGTCGAGCGGCACGTGTTCGACGGCGCGCCCGTCGAGGGCGGCGCGGTCGAGGTCGGTCCCGTAGGGCGGCGCGTGGAACAGCATCACCGCGCGAGCCAGGTCCTCCTCGCCGCTGAGCGTCGCCAGGTCGCGGGCGATCGTGCCGTACCGCACCTCGGAGGGGTCCGCCGGCGTCGACCGGAACCCTTCCTCCGGCGCCACGCACCCCGGCTCGAGGTGGCGCGAGACGTCCCACCGCTCCCAGTCCTTGAGCGCGAACGGCGTCGGCGGCACGCACGCGTAGCCGAAGACGACGGCGGCCCCGATGTCGACGCGGCGCATATGCACGTGCTCGAGGAGGCCGTCGCGGGCCAACGCCTCGAGCGCCTCCACGTCTGCCCTGGGGTCGTCGTTGCCGAGGATCGCGAAAACGGACGGGTATTCGTCGCCGAGGGTGTCGCGGAGCGATGTCAGGCCCGGGCTCAGGACGTCGGCAAAGAAGCCGTCAGGGCCGCCGTTGGCGAACGGGTGGGGAAGGAGATCGCCCCCGAGGAAAAGCGCGGCCGGTCGCTCCCGCCCCACCGCCGCGAGCAGCTTCTCGTAACGGTCCGGTCGGCCGTGAAGGTCGGAGGCGAAAAGGCACCGCATGACCGGCATCGCGTCCTGAGCCCGATTATGGCAGGATTCCGCTGTGGACGGGTTCCGCCTCGAGGTTCGACACGAGTTGCCGGGGTGGACCTTGCTCTGGGCCCAGCTCGAGTTGCGGGCGGGCGGCGAGGCGGCGCTCGCCTCGCTTCGCGCCGCCGTGGCGGAACGGGCGTGCGCCAGTCATACGCTCGACCGCCTCGCGGAGCACCCGACGGCGGCGGCGGTGCGGCGCCTGTTCCGTCAGGCCGGGTGCGACCCGACTCGCCACCGGCCGTCGTCCGAGGCCCTGCTGCGGCGCATCCTCAGGGGCGAGGAGCTCCCCGCGATCCACCCGCTGGTGGATCTCAACAACTGCCTGTCGGTCGAGCTCGTCGTCCCGGCGTGCGTGATTGCGGCTGGCTCGGTCGCGCCGCCGTTCGTCCTGCGGGCCGGCGGGGAAGGGGAGGCGATGGTCTCGCTGCGGGGCCCGTTCGCGCTGCACGGCAAGCCGCTGCTCGCGGATTCGGCGGGTCCGTTCGGCACCCCGATCACGGACAGCGAGCGCGTCCGCGTCCTGCCCGCCACCCTGAGCGTCTGGCTGGTCGCGTATCTGCCCGCGGGAGTCGTGGCCGAAGGGTGCGCGAGGGGCGCCCTCGAAGCCCTGCTCACGGACGCGCCGGTAGCCGAGGTGCACGGGACCTGGGTCACCGGCTAGAATCCGTTCCCTGAAGTCGAGGGAGGCCCATGTCAACGCTCATTCGGATCGCGCACTCGCCGGACGCCGACGACGCCTTCATGCATTACGCCGTTGTGAACGGCAAGGTGGGGGCCGAAGGGTTGCGGTTCACCGAGACCCTTGCCGACATCGAGACCCTGAACCAGAAGGCCAAGGAGGGGCTGTACGAGGTGACGGCGGTTTCGCTGCACGCCTTTGCCTACCTTGACGGGCGCTACGCGTTGCTCAACTCCGGCGCCTCGCTCGGGGACGGCTACGGCCCGGTGGTCCTGGC
The DNA here is from genome assembly GCA_963789745.1 of uncultured Acidobacteriota bacterium. Lineage (GTDB taxonomy): Bacteria > Acidobacteriota > Thermoanaerobaculia > Thermoanaerobaculales > Thermoanaerobaculaceae > RBG-13-68-16. The sequence continues at coordinate 717,130 of CAWBLW010000003.1, forward strand.
CCGCAGGCCGATGACGCGGGAGGGACTGGCCGGCCTGACCGTGGCGACACCCGGCACGCTCACCTCTGCCCATCTCGCCCTTCAGCTCTGGCAGCCTGCCGCGCGCTGCGTCGACGTTCCGTTCGACGAGGTGATGAACGTGGTGCGCCGCGGAGACGCGGACGCAGGCGTGGTCATCCACGAGGGCCAGCTGTTCTTCGCCGACGAGGGGTTCGCCAAGGTCGCGGACCTCGGCGACTGGTGGACGGGCGAAACCGGCACGCCGCTGCCGCTGGGCGGCAATGCGATCCGCCGCGACCTCGGCGAGTCGCTGATGCGCCAGGTCGCCGGGGTGCTCGAGGCCTCGATCCGGTACGCGCTCGAACACCGCGAGGAGGCGCTGGCGCACGCGCTCGCCTTCGGGCGCGGGCTCGACCCCGCCCGCGGCGACCGCTTCGTCGGAATGTACGTCAACGAGTCCACGCTCGACTACGGCGAGCGCGGGCGGCGGGGGGTCGATCTGTTCTATCGCCGCGCGCATGAGGCCGGTCTGATCCCGGGGCTGCCGAACCCTGACTTCGTCCGCGGCTGAGCCTCCGCGCGCCGCTCCGCTTTCTTGCTAGTATTCGCCGATGATCGGGCGAGCATCATCGAACCGTGTGCGCATCGGCCCCCAGCGGGCGACGGGCGCACCGCCGCTCGGCCCCCCACCCCCAGGGAGACAGCGATGACCCAGAGCCGCGGCAAGTACGAGTGGTTCGCAATCGGCGACGTGAACGGGTTCTTCGGCCTGATGTTCGACAACGTGACCGTGCTTTCGTTCCTGGCGGGGATCCTCGTCTTCGCGTTCGGTTTCCCGGCCGACATCGTGTACACGAAGATGTTCCCAGGCACGGCGTTCGGCGTGCTGTTCGGCGACCTCGTCTACACGTGGATGGCGTTCCGTCTCGCGAGGAAGACCGGAAACACCAGGGTCACGGCGATGCCGCTCGGCCTCGACACCCCCTCGACGATCGGGATCGCGCTCGTCGTGCTCGGCCCCGCCTTCGTGTCACTCAAGGCGCAGGGGATGGAGCCGCACGAGGCGGCGATGATGACGTGGTACATCGGCATGGCGACGATGGTCATGATCGGGTTGATCAAGCTGGTGCTCTCGTTCTGCGGCGGGTGGGTGCAGAAGGTGGTGCCGCAGGCCGGCCTGCTCGGCTCGCTCGCCGGCATCGGCCTGGCGCTGATCGGCTTCGTCCCCCTGCTCGACGTGTTCGGGATGCCGCTCGTCGGCATGGTCGCGCTCGGCCTGATCCTCTACAACCTGGTGGCGCGCATCCGGCTGCCGAAGAACGTCCCTGGGGTGCTGGCGGCGATCGCCATCGGCACGGCTCTCTATTACCTTTTGGGGCCGCACGGATGGGTCGGCGGCGTGTACCAACCGCTCCCCTCCGCCCAACTCCACGTCGGACTTCCGGTCCCGACGCTGCTGTTCGTGAAGGGGTTCGTGGCGGCGCTGAAGTACCTGCCGCTGGCGGCGCCGTTCGCGCTGCTGACGGTGGTCGGCGGCATCAACGTCACCGAGAGCGCCCGCGTGGCCGGCGACAACTTCAAGACCCGCGACATTCTGCTCACCGAGGCGATCGCAACGCTCGTGGCCGGCGTGTGCGGCGGCGTCGCACAGTCCACGCCCTACATCGGCCAGCCGGCGTACAAGGGGATGGGCGCCCGCGCCGGCTACACCGTGCTCACCGGCGTGTTCATCGGCCTTGGCGGCATCCTGGGCTACATCGGGTACATCGTCGAGCTGATCCCGCGCGGCGTGCTCGCCCCGATCCTGATCTTCGTGGCGCTCGACATCATGGTGCAGGCGTTCCTGGCGTGCCCGGCGCGACACGCCCCCGCGGTGGCGTTCGCGTACTTCCCGACGGTGGCGCGCCTGCTGGCGATCAAGTACGGCACGTTCATCCCCCCCGACAAGTTCGTTCAGCTACTTGCAGCCGCCAGCAAGGAACTGCCCGAGGCGCTGGTCACCGTCGCCCTCGGGAACGGCTTCATCCTTACCGCGATGCTCTGGGGCGCCTTTCTCGCCGAGCTGATCGACCGCCGGCTCAAGCGCTCCGCGCTCTACCTCGGAATCCTGGCGCTCTTCTCGTTCTTCGGTGTGATCCACTCCTCGTCGCCGGACGGCAACATGTACCTGCCGTGGTCGCTCGCGAGTCCGCTGCAGCGCGCGGTCCCGTATCAGTTCGCGCTCGCCTACCTGGTGCTCGCGGCGATGTTCCTGCTGCTGTCGCTGTCGCGGGAAAGCCGGGAGGCGCCCCCCGAGGACCTCGATCATCCCGGCGTCGGGATCTAGAGCGAACGCCTCGGCCGGATCCGCCACGGTGGTCGCCGCGTGGCCGGTTGCCCCATCGTTCGGCGTCTCGATCGCCGTCGGCCTCGCGGCGGGGGCCTAACCGGCAACAAGAGCGGCGGCCATCAACCCGATCGAGGCGCTGCGCCACGAGTACGCGGCGCCTGTCCCTCGGTTCCCGGATGGTAAACTCGCGGCGAGCCTGCGATGTCCGAGGACCACTCCGCAAACCTGCTCGCCGCAAACCACGAGGACCCCAAGACCCTGCGCGACCAGGAATCAATCCTTGTCCTGCTGAACCTCGGCCTGCTGACCGCGATCGCGGTGGTCCACGTCCTGTTCGGGCCCGCGTTGGGCCCGCCGAACAGCGCGTTCTTCGCGGTTCTCATGGGCCGGTTCCTCATGCAGACGCTCGAGCTCGCGTGGCTCAACGGCGGCCAGACGCCGCCCAGCAGCCAGGCGCTAAAAGCTTACGGCGGGGCCTCGATCTGGGTGAACATCGGGTTCGCTTTCGTCATCGCCCTCCTGGGGGGGAAAGAGGAGACCCACTACGTCGTGCTGATGGTGATCCCGGTGATTGCGGCCGCGTTCAGGTACGGCGTTGCGGGCATTGCCGTCGTCGTGGCTGCAACGACGGGGCTGACCTTCCTCGAGGTCTGGATCTACTACCGGAGACACGTCCCCATGGGGACGACGGAGTATTTCGAGGCCACCAACGTCGTGCTGGTCTACGGTGTCGTGGCTCCGGTCGTGGCGCTGCTCGTCGGCCGGTTACGCCGCGAGCAGGGAAGGCTGCGGGACTCCCTGGTCGAGCTCGAGCGGGCTCGCGATCGACTGGTCTCCGAGGAGAAGCTCGCCGCGGTCGGACGGTTTGCGAGCGCGATCGCCCACGAGGTGCGGAACCCGGTGGCGATGATCGTGAGTTCGCTGGAACTGGCAAAGGACGGGACCGCCGATCCGTCCCAGAGGGAGGAGTGGCGGGAGATTGCGGCCGGTGAGGCTCGCCGGTTGGAGACGCTGACCAGCGACTTCCTGCTGTACGCGCGCCAGAGGAAACCCGAGAGGCGCCGCACGCCGGTCGCGACCGCGGTGGGGTACGTCGCCGATCTGGCGCAGGCACGCCTAACGCAGGCCGGCCTCCAGGCCGCAGTGGAATGCTCCGAGGAGCTGGTGGCGGATTTCGACCCGTTCCAGGTCCACCAGGCCCTCCTGAACCTGGTCGTGAACGCGTGCGACGCCACGCCGAGCGGCGGACGGATCACGGTAGGCGCGCGCCGGGCGACCGGTGGTGGCGTGGAATTCTTTGTCGAGAACAGCGGCGAGGCCATTCCGGTTAGTGTCACGCCGAAACTGTTCGAACCGTTCTTCACGACGAAACCGCGCGGCTCCGGCCTCGGACTCGCGATCTCGCGCGCCATCGCTCGGAGTCACGGCGGCGACCTCGTGCTCGAGGCCAACGAACCTGGCCGCGTGAGGTTCGCGCTCCGCATTCCCGCGGGACCGGCGGAAGGGGAGGAGGGTTAGCACGGTGGCGCGTCTACTCGTGGTCGATGACGAGCTCAACATGCGCCGGATCCTGAGCGCCATCCTCAACGGCGACGGCCACGAGGTCGTCGAGGCCGCGAGCGTCGAGGAGGCCCGCCGGGCCTTCGCCGCCTCGCCGTTCGACCTGGTGGTGACCGATCAGCGCATGCCCGACGGTGACGGTCTTTCCCTGCTCATCTCCTGCCGGGAGGTCGATCCGACCGTTCCGGTGGTCCTGATCACGGCGTACGCCACCGTGGAACTGGCGGTGGATGCGATGCGCCAAGGGGCGTTCGACGTCGTCCCGAAGCCGTTCGTGCCCGAGACCGTACGGGCTGTCGTGAACCGGGCGTGCGAGCGCACCGAGTTGCTGCGGGAGAACGAGCGCCTTCGGGGCCAGGTCCGCCGCCTCACCGGCTCCGAGGAACTGGTGGGGGACGGCCCCGAGATGGCCAGGCTCCTCGGGCTGATCGCCCGCGTGGCGCCGACCGGCGCGACGGTGCTGATCAGCGGCGAGACCGGCACCGGCAAGGAGTTGGTCGCGCGCGCGATCCACGCGGCGAGCGGGCGCGCCGGAAAGGCGTTCGTGGCGGTCAACTGTGCCGGGTTCCCGGAGACGCTCCTGGAGAGCGAGCTCTTCGGGCACGAGCGGGGCGCGTTCACGGGCGCGGACAGGTCCCGGCAGGGGGTCTTCGAAGCCGCCCACCTCGGCACGCTCTTCCTGGACGAGGCCGGGGAGATGCCGCTCCCTCTGCAGGCCAAGTTGTTGCGTGTTTTGATGAACGGCGAGGTGGTTCGCGTCGGCTCCACCGTGCCCCGGCACGTGGATGTGAGGATCATCGCAGCGACGAACCGCGACCTGGATCGGCGCGTACGGGATGGGCTGTTCCGTGAGGACCTCTACTACCGCCTTGCGGTGGTGCCGATCGCCGTCCCGCCACTGCGGTCGCGCAGGAGCGACATCAGGCGCCTCGTCGACCACTTCCTCGCCCTTGTCGCCCGGGACCTCAAGGTTGCGCCGCGCGCCTTGTCGCCGGACGCGATGGCCAAGCTGCTCGCGTACGACTTTCCGGGCAACATCCGCGAGCTGCGCAACCTGATCGAGCGGGCTGCAATCCTGGCCGTGGGTCCCCGCATCGAGGCGGAGGACGTGCCGCTGGCGGCCGCGGAGGGGGGAGCCGCCGCCGGCGCTCCGGGTTGGGGGAAAGGCGGGCTGGAGGCGATGGTCGCGGGGCTGCCCGACCCACTCGACCTGCCGGCGACGATGGCGGCGGTGGAGGAGGCGCTGATCCGACGCGCCATCGGGGCCGCGGGCGGCGTGCAGGCCGAGGCCGCCCGCAGGCTCGGGGTTTCCCGCAGCCACCTCGCGTACAAGCTGAAGACCAAGGCGAGGGGCGGCAAGGCGTCGCCCTGAGGGCCATCGTATCGATCCCTTGACGGAGCTCCGTCTGGCGTTCAAGGGTTTTGACGCCGTCGGTCCGTTGCGCGTCGAGTGAATTTCGTAACTCAATTATAAATAAGAAGATGCGCCTCGTCATCGGACTTGGCATCCCGCTTGCTTCGGAGAAGTCCGGTGCCGGAGGACCGGGACCACAAACGAAAGAAGAAAGAGGAGGAAAGAACCGATGACCACATCCCGTTTCGTCCGTCCTGCCACGTTGGCCCTGTTCGTCGCCGTGATGGTCCTGGCCGGATTCGGCCTGCGCAGCGGCGAGGCCGTTCCGGCCATGTCCCCAGGCAAGACCGTGGACAACCTCAACGCCGCGTTCAACGGAGAGAGCAACGCCCACGCCCGCTACCTCGCCTTCGCAGCGAAGGCGGCCGACGAGGGGTACGGTGAGGTTGCGAGCCTGTTCCGCGCGGCCGCGCGCGCCGAGGAGATCCACGCCGCCAACCACGCGACCGTGATCAAGAAGCTCGGCGCCGTCCCCAAGGCCGACATCCTGGCCCCGGAGGTCAAGTCCACGAAGGAGAACCTCGAGGCGGCGATCAAGGGCGAGTCGTACGAGCGCGACACCATGTACCCCGAGTTCCTGGCACAGGCCCGCAAGGAGGGCCAGCGCGACGCCATCGAGACGTTCAACTTCGCGAAGAGCGCCGAAGCGGAGCACGCCAAGCTCTACGCGGCCGCTCTCGACGGGCTCGGCGCTCTCAAGGGGAGCCAGGCCAAGGATTACTACGTGTGCACCGTGTGCGGCTTCACCACGACCCAGATGAACTTCGAGAAGTGCCCGGTGTGCTTCAACCCGAAGGACAAGTACGTTCAGGTGAGCTGACGGTCGGCGCGAGCCGTTTCGACTGATTCCCCGGGCCGCCCGTCAGGCCTGCCGTCTGGCGGGCGGTCCCTCCGATGAAGTCCAGGAGGTCAGAAAAATGTTGGAGCTTCCCCCCATCCCCACGTGGGACAGCCTGCACCCGCTGATCATCCACTTCCCGATCGCGCTGCTGTTGGTCGCCCCGGTGTTCATCGTGCTCGGCCTGATCGTCGGCGGGCGGAACAAATGGTTCATGACATCCGCGCTCGTCCTGATGGTCCTCGGTACCGCCGCGAGCTTCGTGGCCGTGTCGACCGGAGAGGCGGCCGGCAAGCTCGCCGATCGCACGCCCGAGGTGAACCAGGTACTGCAGCACCACGAGGAGTTGGCCGAACGCACCAGGCTCACGTTCACGGTCCTGACCGTCGTCTTCGCTGGCCTGCTGTGGGGGCCGGCCGTCCTCAAGCGGCAGCTGGGAAAGGTCCCGGCGTTGGTGCTGACGCTCCTGTTCCTCGGCGTGTACGGCGCCGGCACCGTGCTGCTCGCCAACACGGCACACAACGGGGGCCGACTGGTACACGAGCTGGGTGTTCGCAGCCTGATGCCGCCCGCGCCGCTGCCCGTCGCCAGCCTCGATCTCGACGACTGAGCCGCCTCCGTCGAGCGGCCAGACGCCTCGCCGGCGGTCTTGGCGGCGAACGTCGCGCCAGGGGGCCTCAGGCGCTCAGCGCTCCCAGAAGCGCCACCAGGGTTTGGCGGGGTTGCGGGAAGCGGGGGGGGCGTTCCTGCCGGTCGCTTCGCCCTTGAGGAGCCGGACGAGGAACGGCGGCGGCGGGCCCTTTTCCTTTGCGTAGGAGAGCGCCCGCTTGCCGAGGACATCGGTCGCCGACGCGTCCGCACCGGCGGTCAGCAACGCCTTCGCGGCCGCGTTGTTCCACGAGCGCGCCGCCTGCATGAGCGCCGTCGTCCCCCAGCGGTTGGCCGCATTGGGGTTTGCGCCGCTGGCGAGAAGGCACTCGACGATTGGTGCCGAGCCCGTGCGCGCCGCGATCATCAGCGCCGTGTGCCCCTCTTCATCGGCGGCGTTGATGTTGGCGCCGTGCTGGGCGAGGAACTTGACGATCTCCTGGTGGCGCATCGCCGTCGCCAGCAGCAGCGCCGACATGCCGACGTTGTTCCGGGCGTCGATCTCGGCGCCGGCGTCGAGAAGCAGCTTGACCATCGAATGTTGACCGGCCGCCGCCGCGATCATGAGAAGGGTGCTGCCCTCCTCGTCGCGCTCCCGCAAGTCGATTCCACCCTTGAGAAGGCCCTGCACTTCCTGCAGATTGCCGCGCTGCACCGCCTCCGTCAGGATCGCGTCCAAGCTGCGCCCTCCCAGGTGTCATGTGCAGACACCGTTGCACTCCTACTCGTGGCGGCGGGCCTGGGGCCGGAGCCGCGAGGCCGGTGCGCCATCCCCGGACATGGGTCCGAGCCGAACCTCTGGAGGCGAGGATAGCCTGAGGGCCGGCGGGTGACAACTGGACCGGCGGCGCTCCCGAGCGCTGGCTCCCCTGGCAGCGCGGGTTCGGCCCCGTGGCCGCGGGTCCTTCCGGGTCACAGCCCCAACGACCGGCGCACCATGGCGGCGGTGACGACGAGCCTCTTGCGCCCGTTGGGCGCGTCCTCGAGAACGCCGTTGGTCCAGGGGTCGAACTCGATCGGGTTGACGATCTTGGAGAAGATCACGCGGAGCGCGCGGGCGCCCGTGCGCGAGTGCTTTTCCGCCTGTTCGGCGACGATCGATGCCGCCAGGTCCTCGATCTCGAGGTCGATAGCCATAACGGCGAGGTAGCGGCGCGAGCGCACGAACGGAGAGTCGAAGGCGGACAGGAGGATCTGCTTCAGGGAATCGACCCCGAGGTCGGCGAGCAGGACGGTGTTGTCGAGGCGCGCGATGAACTGCGGGACCATGCCGTAGGTGAAAAGGTCCTCGATCTTGAAGTAGTCGGCGAGCGAGAAGCGCACCTCGATCGTGACCTGACCGTCGGCGCTGCGGACCGCCACGGAGCGCAAGCTCTCACCGCTGCTCGGGTTGGTGACGCGCGAGAACACCTGGTCGTAGAGGCCCTCGAACGCGCCGCCGCATATGAACATCATGCCCTTGGTGTCGATCTCCAGGGTGATCGGCCTGTCCTCGCCGTCCACCGTCACGTGCGTCTTGATCGGGATCTTCTCGCCTTCCATGAGCGTCAGGATGCCCTGCTGCAGCGCGACGCCGATGGCGTTCGGCCTCCCGGCGAGGATCGAGGACATCTTGTCGATCTCGTCCACGCAGATGGTGGCGCGCTCCATCGTCTCCTTCAGCTCGGCCGCGGTGGCGGCGTGGCCGATCACCGACCGCGCCCGCTGCTCGACCGCCGCGAGCAGTCGCTCCGGACGGAACTCCATGCGGTCCGAGTCCACCAGCAGGTTGGCGTTGATGAGCGCCATCGCCCGGAACGGAACGTACTCCGGCAGCTCGTCGTAGAGCCGCTGGATGTTGTTCATGATCGTTGTCTTGCCCGTGCCGGAGTTGCCGATGAGGATGATGTTGCCGGGCACCTTGCCCGTCGTGTGCTTGTAGATCGCCACCGATACGAAGCGAAGCGCGTCGTCCTGCCCGAGGACGCCCCCCTTGAGCGCCTCCAGGATCAGCGGCGGGGTGATGCTCTCGACCGGGCGAAGTCCCTCGGAGGGTGCCGCGCCGCTGCTCCCACGCTGGGCCGATTGCTCCTTGCTCAAAGCACTTCCTCCCAATCCGCCTACGGATGCTCCGGCTCCGGCGTTGGGAGCCGAGCCCCGCGGCGAGACATTCTGCCAGATTCCTCCCGCCGCCGGTAATCGCGGGCCGCGCCCCGCCCCACGCGCTCCTCGTTCACTGCGTGGAGGCTGTCTTCCCTGCCGGTCCCGCGGGCGCAGGAGCCGATGGCCACACGCGGCACCGGCGGGTTGGACGACCCCCCCGCCCACCTATCGGAGGTCCTGCTGCAGGCCGGGAGTCGGGACAGGAGGCTGCGGGCAAAGGAAGATGACCTCACTCAGTCAAGAACCGGAGACCATCCCCAGCGGGGCCGGCAAGCAGGAAGCTCTCGACGCAGTGGAAGGAGCGGGCGTTGGGGTGGGGCAAGGAGGGACGGGCGCCCAAGGCGAGCTAGGGAAGATCTTCCTCGTCGAGGCCGAAGTAGTGGCCGACCTCGTGCACGACGGTGTCCTGGATCTCGCGAACCAGCTCCCGCCGGTCGCTGCACTCGGCGAGGAGCGGGCGGCGGTAGATCACGATCCGGTCCGGAAGGGCGTTGCCGTAGCTGCCGCCGCGGTCGGGGAGCGCCGTCCCCTGGTAGAGGCCGAACAGGGTCTCGGTTTCGGGGTCGAGGCCGGCATCGCGGAGCTCATCGTCGGTGGGCTCGTCCTCGACCACGACCGCGACGTTGTCGAGAAACGAGGCGGTCTCTTCGGGCAGGCCGTCGAGCGCCTCGGCGACGGCGCGCTCGAACAGCTCGCGGCTCATGCGCAACATGGGGTTATGATACGCGGTGTCGTCCGGAGCGGCAGGAGGGTGGATGGAACGTGCGATCTCGGCGCTCGGCCTCGTAGTCTTCGTCGGTGCTGCCTACCTCTTCTCGAACAACCGCAGGGGCGTGCGCTGGCGAACGGTGCTATGGGGTCTCGGCCTGCAGGCCGCGCTGGCCGTGATCGTGATTCGGACCTCGTGGGGTTATGACGTGTTCAGCTTCCTCGGCCACCTCGCGAGGAAGTTCCTCGACTTCTCCGACGCCGGCGCGAGCTTCGTGTTCGGCGAGAAGTTCACCGATCACTTCTTCGCTTTCAAGGTGCTACCCACGATCATCTTCGTGTCCGCCGCGACGACGATCCTCTACTACTACGGAATCCTGCAGCGGGTGGTCCAGGGGATCGCCTGGCTGATGATGAAGACGATGCGCACGTCCGGCGCCGAGTCGTTGTGCGACTCCAACGTATTCGTTGGCCAGACCGAGGCGCCGCTGATGATCCGCCCGTACCTCGCGACGCTCACACAGTCGGAGTTGCACGCGATCATGGTCGGCGGTTTCGCGCACATCGCGGCCGGCGTGCTGGTGGTGTACGTCTCGTTCGGAATTCCCGCCGTCCACCTGATCGCCGCGTCGGTCATGGCAGCCCCGGGCGCACTCGCGATCGCGAAGCTCCTCTTCCCCGAGGACGGCGAGCCCGAGACGGCGGGAACGGTCCGAGCCCACGTCGAGCGACCGTGGGTCAACGGCGTCGACGCCGCCGCCTCCGGCGCGTCCGACGGGATGAAGCTGTGCCTCAACGTCGGGGCGATGCTGATCGCATTCCTGGCGCTGCTGGCGCTGGTCAATGCGCTGCTCGGGTGGGCGGGTGGGCTGGCCGGGATGCCGCAGCTCTCGCTCGAGTGGCTTTTCGCGAGGCTCTTCGCTCCGGTCGCCTGGCTGATCGGGATCCCCTGGAGCGAGTGCGGGACCGTCGGAGTGCTCCTCGGCAAGAAGACCGTCCTCAACGAGTTCATCGCCTACCTCGACATGAAGACGCTGATCGACAACGCGAAGCTCGTCGCCGGCGGCGTCAAGGCGGCCGGCTCGGTGCCGGTGCTCTCGCAGCGCGCGTCGGTGCTCGCGACGTACGCGCTGTGCGGGTTCGCCAATATCGGCTCGATCGGCATCCAGATCGGCGGCATCGGCGGGCTCGCGCCCAGCCGCCAGCACGACCTCGCGCGGCTCGGCGTGCGCGCACTCGTCGGCGGCGCGCTGGTGAGCTGCGTGAGCGCGTGTATCGCCGGTATCTTGCTGTAGAGAAGGGATGGAACGATGACCATCAACCGCAACGTCTCCGTGCTGGGACTTGCCGTCCTGGTGTTTGCTGGCTGCAGCATGCAGGATGCGACCGCGCCGGTGCCGCAGCCGGACGGCCTGATCCTGGGGCGGATCGCGGCGATCCGCGAGTCCGCCGACAAGGGTGTCTGGGAGGTGGATGTCAACGAAGGCCTCCCCGAGACGATGCAGGGTGCGATGCGGCGCGAGGGCAAATCCGTGCCCCACCTCGACAAGGACGTCAAGGTGCGGGTCAGGGTCACCGCCGACACCGTGTGCGTGGCGGGAGAGCGGGCGTCCGGTCTCGACGATTTCCGGGTCGGGCAGGAGGTCGCGGTCAACCCCGTTCCCGGCACCACCGCGATGGTCGGCACCAAGCTGCTCCTCTCGGACGCGGCCGAGATGTACCTCTTCTCCGTCTACCAGATGCGCTTCCTCCCGCGTTCGCTGCAGGCGGTCCCCGCCGACGCGTTCACCCCCGATGACCCGAAGCTGGTCAACTCGGCCGGCCTCGAGATGACCCCGCTCCCGGCCGCGGGGGGCAAGGTCGTGTACTTCGCCGCCGGCCTTCTCGCAGGGGTCCCGATCTCCGGCAAGGACGCACCTCCGGTCGGGGCGGTGCGGCCCGGGATGCGCGACGCCGCCGGTGCGCTGGCCCCGTGGGCGGTCGGCGGGTACCGCCCGTACAGGACGTCGTGGGAGGGCGGCGCCTGGACGGCACCGAGGCCGGTGGAGTTGCCGGGCCTTGCGCCCGACGTCAACGCCCGACTGACCTGGATCGACGACGGCGAGACGGCGTGTCTGGTCGAGGTGATGCAGCGCAACGGAGTGCGGGGGCTTTACTCGAGTCAGCGGCCGGATGCGAAGGCCCCATGGGCGGCGCTCGTAAAGGTGGACGTTCCCGGCGGGCCGAGCGTGGGGGACGCCCAGCGTTTCGGCCGACAGCTCAAGGCGCTGGTGTGGACGGTGTACGACCAGGGGAGTTCGGACCTCTGGCTGTCGACCGAAGGCAAGCCGGGACAAGCGCTCGAGCCGCGCATCAACACGATGGGCCCGGAGTACGCGCCACGGGTCGGCCTCAAGAACCGCCTGTACTTCTGCCGGGCGGACCGCCAACTCCTCTTCGTCGGCGGCGTGGTCCAGGAGGTCAGGTTGCCCGGCGCGCAGCGGCGCCCGTTGCTGGAGGCGGTGCCGTCGGCTGACGGCAAGCTGCTGTTCTTCCGCGTCCCCCGCTACGGCATCGGCGCGCTGAACTGGGACATCGCGGTGGCGCCCCTGACCGGTACCAGGGGCGGGGAGCCCGTCCTGCTCGACCGGTGGAAGCCGGAGTGAAGGGGCGGCTGGCCGCGATTCGCGTCGCTACTCGTTCCTGACCGCCCAGAGGTCTTTCACCGCCGGGTGGTCCCACGGGATGCGGCGCTCGTCTGGGTCGGTGAGGTCGAAGCAACGCGTGACTACGTAGAGGAGACCGCACGGCACGGTGAGCGGGCGGTAGCCGTGCGCCACGCCCGGTGGGATCTTCAGCCACGCGTCTCGCCCCTCGCCAAGGACGACGGTCTGAGTATGGCCGGAGGTCGGCGAGTTCTTGCGCGCGTCGAGAAGGACGACCTTGAGCTTCGACGGCGGCGGGCAGAACCAGACATCGCTCTGCTTGAGATGGAAGTGCAGGCCCTTGACGTGGTCGCTGGCGGTGACGAGGGAGAAGTTGAGCTGTGCGACATCGATGCCTGCGAAGAAGCCGGCCAGCGATTCGCTGCCCGGATGCGTGGCGGCGTTACGGTAGATCTCCATGAACAGGCCGCGGTCGTCGACGATCCTGCGCAGCGGCAGCATCTCGACCCCGGCGATCGGGTCGTCCGTCCCGTACCGTTTCGTCTCGCCGCGGAAGCCGTCGAGGATGTCGTTCGGGGTCAGATCCATGGGACCTCCGGTGCGTCGCAATCCGAAGGCTAGCATAGCGGTAAGGTCAAGAGTGAAAAGTTGAACGAAGAAGGAAGACGCAAGATGGGAGACGGAAAGCTGAGTCCGACCCTGTCTTCCCTCTTCCTCTTACCTTCTACCCTCTTCCATCTCCGGCAACTCTCAACTCTTCAGTCGGTCGTTGCCTCATCGTATGCGCGCCGCATGGCGAGGAGTTGCGTGACGAGCGTGTGGAACTCGGCCGGCGAGAGCTGCGTCGCCGCGTCGGAGAGCGCGTGCCGAGGCTCGTCGTGCACCTCGGCGAACACCGCGTCAACGCCCGCCGCCACGGCGCCGCGGGCCAGGTCGAAGATGAACTCCCTCGCACCGCCGGTGGCGTCGCCGAGCCCGCCGGGGAGCTGCAGCGAGTGCGTTGCGTCGAAAACGACCGGCGCGACGCGGCGCATGATCGCCAGGCCGCGCAGGTCGACGACGAGGTTGTTGTAACCGAACGACGTCCCGCGCTCGGTAAGGGTCACGGCCCGATTTCCGGTCGAACGCACCTTAGCCGCGACGTTGCCCATGTCGTGCGGCGCCACGAACTGGCCCTTCTTGACGTTGACCGGCTTGCCGGTCCGCCCGCAGGCGAGCAGCAGGTCGGTCTGGCGGCACAGGAACGCCGGGACCTGGAGCACGTCCACGACGGCGGCGGCCGCCTCGGCCTGCAACGGCTCGTGGACGTCGGTAAGCAGCGGCAGCCCGGTGGCCCTCTTGACCTCCGCGAGTGCGGCCAGCCCCGCCTCGAGGCCCGGCCCGCGGAAGCTCGCGAGAGAAGATCGGTTGGCCTTGTCGAACGAGGCCTTGAACACGAGCGGGATGCCGAGCTCCGCCGCCATGTCCCGGAGCAGGACGGCCATGCGGACCAGGTGCTCGGGCGACTCGATCACGCACGGCCCGGCAATGAAGGCGAGCGGGCGTTCGCGGCCCACCGCGAGACCGGGCGCGAGGACGACTGGGTCGGGTCCGTCACTCACCGGCGTGCGCCTCGGCCGGTTCGGCCGGCGCCGGAGCGGCATCGGCCTGTTCGGCGGCGGACCGCCGCGCCCGGTACTCGAGCGACGCCTTGATGAAGGCGACGAAGAGCGGGTGTGGCGCGAACGGCTTGGACTTCAGCTCGGGGTGGAACTGACACGCCACGAACCAGGGGTGGTCGGGGACCTCGATCATCTCCACGAAGATGCGGTCGGGGGAGCGCCCGGTCACGAGCATTCCGTTCTGCTCGAGAATCTGCACATAGTCCTGGTTCACCTCGTAACGGTGGCGGTGCCGCTCCCACACCGTATCGGCGCCGTACGCCTCCCAGGCGCGGGAACCGGGCTTGAGCTGACACGGGTACTTGCCCAGGCGCATCGTGCCGCCCATCGCGTCCACGCCGAGCAGTTCGCGCATCTTGTAGATCACCTTGTACGGGGGGTCTTGGGCGAACTCGGAGGAGTTGGCGCGCTCGAGGTGGCATGCGTTGCGGGCGAACTCGATGACCGCGGTCTGCAGACCGAGACAGATCCCGAGGAACGGGATCTTGTGGCCGCGCGCGAACTCGATCGCCTTGATCATCCCCTCGATGCCGCGCTTGCCGAAGCCGCCCGGCACGAGGATTCCGTCGACCTGGAAGAGCTCCTCGACGTACGCCTCCTCCTCGAGCTTCTCCGAGTCGATGAAGACGAGCTCGACCTTGGCGTCGTTGGCGATCCCGCCGTGGAGCAACGCCTCATTGAGCGACTTGTAGCTGTCGACGAGGTTGACGTACTTTCCGACGATCCCGATCCGGGTCTTGCGCACGGGCTTGCGAAGGCGGTCCACGATCGTCTGCCATCTGGAGAGGTCGCGCTGGCCGCGCGGCAGGTTGAGCATCGACAACAGCAAGCCGTCGAGATCCTCGGCCGCGAGACGGAGGGGAACGTCGTAGATCGTGTCCGCGGTCCGCGCGGGGATCACCGCGCTCTCCTCGACGTTGCAGAAGAGCGCGATTTTGCGCCGCATCTCCTCGGGCAGGTGACGGTCCACGCGGCACACCAGCACGTCGGGCTGAATTCCGATCGAGAGCAACTCCTTCACGGAGTGCTGCGTGGGCTTGGTCTTGAGCTCGTCGGGTGCGGCGAGGTACGGCACGAGGGTGACGTGGACGTTGATTGCGTTGCCGCGCCCGGCATCCTGGCGGAACTGTCGGATCGCTTCAAGGAACGGCAGCGACTCGATGTCACCGACGACGCCGCCGATCTCGACGATGACGACGTCGTTGTCCCCGGCCACGTCGCGGATCGCATCCTTGATCTCGTCCGTGATGTGGGGGATCACCTGGACGGTCGAGCCCAGGTAATCGCCGCGGCGTTCCTTCTCGATCACCGACTGGTAGACGCGGCCGGTGGTGAGGTTGTTCTTGCGCGACGTCACCACGTCGGTGAAGCGCTCGTAGTGGCCGAGGTCGAGGTCGGTCTCGGCGCCGTCGTCGGTGACGTAGACCTCGCCGTGCTGGAACGGCGACATCGTGCCCGGGTCCACGTTGATGTAGGGGTCGCACTTCATCAACGTGACCTTGAGGCCGTGCGCCTCGAAGAGCGCGCCGACCGACGCCGCCGTGATCCCCTTGCCGAGGGACGAGACCACCCCGCCAGTGACGAAGACGTACTTCGTTGCCATCAACCACCACCTTTCAAGGCCGGGATTCGGGGTTCGGGGTTCGGGGTTCGGCAAGCCCCGCGGTCAAGGCAGGTCCGCGGTGTCGGCCCGAGTCGCGGGCCCCGAGCCCCGAGCCCCGGTTTGGACCCAACGCTTCGGAACGATCGCGAACTCACGCGGTGCCTCCGCGCTGGCGCATCAGCGCCGCCAGGGCGGCCTCGGCACGGGGAATGTCGCCGGGGACGTCGACCGCCACGGAGTCGGCGGCGGCGTCGAGTACGTGCAGCGCCATGCCGTGGACGAGGGCGCGCAGCTGCTCGAGTCCCTCCGCTCTCTCGACGCCCGCTTCCTCCCAGGAGGCGAACGCCAGCAACGCGTGCTTCTGAAAGCCGTACAGCCCGACGTGGCGGCGGACGAGGCCCGCAACCGCGTTGCGCGGGAACGGGATCGAGGCCCTCGAGAAGTACAACGCCCGCCCCTTGAGGTCGCACACCACTTTGACGACGTTGGGGTTGTCGAGGTCCTGCGCCGTGCCCGGGAGGGCCAGCGTCGCCATCGGCGCCCGAGGGTTGGCGCGCAGAAACGCGGCCAGCAGACGCAGGTTTTCCGGCGGCACGGCCGGCTCGTCCCCCTGGACGTTGAGCACCGCGCCCGCCGGCAGGCCGCGGACGGCCTCGGCGACCCGGTCGGTGCCGCTGCGGCACTCGCCGGTCATCACCGGGCGGGCGCCGGCAGCCGCCGCGGCCTTCGCGATGCGCTCGTCGTCGGTGGCGACGATCACCTCGTCGAAGCAGCTGGCATCCAGCGCCCGCTCCACGACGTGCGCCACCATCGGTTTGCCCGCGATGGGGGCGAGGGGTTTGCCGGGGAAGCGGGTAGAGGAGTAGCGCGCCGGTATCACGGCAAGGACGCGGTTCCTGTCCATCCTGTGGCGGCACACTAAGGCATCGTCCGGTGGGTGTCAAACGGCGGAGGGGCGGCCGTGGCGGGGTTGCTACACTCTCCCGGTGCGCGAGCCGACCCGCCGCCGGCAACACCTCACACTCCTCGGCCTCGCCGTCGGTGTCGCGGCAGCGGCGTTTGCCGTGCACGGCTTCTGGGAGCGGGAGCTCTCCCACCTCACCGGGGCCGCCCGCTGGATCTGGGTCGCAGACGAGTTGGACGAGGTCCACCCCCAGGCAGCACTATTCGTCGCCTCGGTGCACCTCGAGACGCCGCCGCGAGGGGCCCTCCTGAAGGTTTGCGGCGACCGCGAATACGTCGTGTACGTGAACGGGACCGCGGCGGCGTGCGGCTGGAGCCGTCCCGGCTTCCGCCTCGACCTCTTCGACGTCGGCCACCTGCTGCGACAAGGGGCCAACGTGATCGCCGCCGAGGTTCGCTCGCCCACGCCCGTGGGCGGCATGCTACTGGCGCTCGACGTTGACGGCGTCGGCCGAAACGTGCTGGTGAGCGGGCCGGCGTTCGCGGCCCGGCCCCGCTTCTCGCTCGCGGCGCACGAGCCGTTCGACACGCGCGTGCCGGTCGACTGGGGGCGGCCGCCGCACTTCCCCTGGGGGTATCCGAAGCCGCTTTCTCACCCCCGGACGCTGGACGAGACCGTCGTCGAGGAGCCGGTCCGAGTCGGGGCGGGGGCGATTCGGGCGCTTCCGAACGGCGGGTGGGAGCTTCCTCTGCCGCGTCCGGTCTTCGGCTATCTGTGGCTCGAGTTCTCCGGCGATGGCGCGGCGTTCGTCGCCACCGCGGGCGACGCCGCCGGCGACCCGTGGGCGCTGCGCGAGGGAGCGCAACCGGTGGCCCGCGTCAGGGGCCAGCGTCGCTGGCTCGATCCGGAGCCGCGGCTGATCGCGAGGGTCTACGTTTTCGGGGTGCAGCGGCCGACCGGCGCCGAGGTATGGCCGGTACCGGAAGAGTTCAGCTCAACTGCTCCAGGAGTTGTGCCAGGGAGTTTCGGGCCCGTGCCACGTACTCGTTGGACGACTCGAAACCCCCCAGGATGACGACGCGCTGAAAGCAGTTGAGAGCGCCCCGGGTGTCGTGGAAGTGGCGCCAAGCCAGGTGTCCCTTCAGAAGCCAGGCCTCGAGGTTGGACGGCTCCTCGACGAGCAGCTTGTCGCAGAAGTGGTCGGCGAAGCGCCAGCGACCCTCACCGAGCGCGCGCACGATTTGCGCTCGAAAGGCCGAAACGAGCGCGTTGTCCGCCTGGGACTCGCTTTCCCGCCCGACCACCTGCCGCAAGATCGCCGCTACCATGTTCAATCGGTAATCTAACACCCGAATTGTCAACTGGCAAGGTGGTGAGAGGGCACGCGGGCAGGGGGGATGCCTGTCGGGGACGGGCTCGGGTCCCGCCGCTCGCTCTGCGTTCCCTTGTGCCATCGGGTCGAAAGGGGTTCGCGGGTCAGAACTCGCGCTCGACGACGAAGCGGGGCGCGGCCGCCAGCGCGTCGAGCTCGGGCCCGGGAGGCAACGCGGCGATAGCGGCGGTGGCGCGTCGTCCGAACTCGTCGGCAATCTCGCGGGCCTCGTCCACGACCCCCATGCGGTCGAGGAGCGCGCGCAGGCTCCCCGGGTCCGTGTCAGGGAGTTCGCCGTTGACGAGAACTCGCTCCACCATTGCGCGCTCGGCGGCAGCCATGCGGGGGAGCGCCAGGATGAACGGGAGCGTGAGCTTGCCTTCGCGCAGGTCGGAGAACACCGGCTTGCCGAGGCGCTGTTGCGAGCCGACGATGTCGAGGATGTCGTCGACGATCTGGAAGCACATGCCGATGTTGCGCCCGTATTCGTCGAGGGCCCGCCGGTAGCGCTCGAACGCGGGCGAGAAGTGGGTCGGCAGGGAACACGCCGCGGCGAAGAGCTCCGCGGTCTTGCGTCGGGTGATCTCGAGGTACTGCTCGCGGGTCACGCCGATCACGCCTTGCAGGGCGAGTCCGAGGATCTCGCCCTCGGTCATCTGGGTTGTGGCGAACGAGAGGCGCTGCATCGCTGCGATGTCCGCGACCTGCAGCGCGAGGTCGATCGCCCGCAGGTAGAGCCAGTCCCCGAGGAGGACGGTGAGCTGGTTCCCCCAGCGGTGGTTGGCGGTCGCCCTGCCGCGGCGGACCGTGGCGCTGTCGATAATGTCGTCGTGGACCAGCGTGGCGGTGTGGATCATCTCGACGATCGCGCCGTAGCGGAGATCGAGGTCGCCGTGATAGCCGAGCAGGCGCGAGACCGTCAGCAGGATCGCGGGGCGCAGCCGCTTGCCGCCGGCCTGGAGAACGTACCCGCCCGCCTCCCGGACGAGCTCCGGGCCGCCGCTGAGTTGCTCGGCGATGAAGCGTTCCACCAGCTCGAGCCGGGGGCGCACGGCCTCGAAGCTGGCCGCCAGCGAGGCTGCGTTCGGGTCGGGTGACGGACGCGGTGCGTTCAGGGCTTCGTCCTCCAGCCGCACGCGGCGGCGGCGACCATCGTAGCTGCAACGCGGCGCCATGTCATTACTCTTCCGGGGCGCAGGTGGCGGAGCCCGGGAGGGAGGGCTGGAAGAAGCCGGGGGGCGGCTCACGCTCGGGGCGCCAGTCGCTGAAGGTGAACCGGTTGCGGTTGCCGCTGGCGTCCCACACCGTGACGTCGTACGGGAGATCTTTGGGGCCGACGGTCACCGTTACCCGCGCGAGGTCGGGCGTCGGTTCCTTCGGGATCAGGCGGATGGCCGGGCCGACCGCCTCGATGTCGAATGCGCGCCGGGCGGCGCCGGGGTCGAGGACCGCCGAGAGGGGCAGCCTGGCCCAGGCCCCCGCGTCGAGACGGACCGCGTCGCACGTGCCGGCGCCGAGGTCGACGAGACGGCCGACCGAGCCGTCCGTCGCGAAGATACGGGGAGCGCCGGAGGTGTAGTCGAAACGGAGGCGCGCCGGCGGCGCGAGCGTGAGGGTTCCGCTCTCGGAGGTTCCGGTGTCGAACCCCTCGGGGACGTACTCCTGCACGAACGCCGCCCGCCATCCCGGGCTCGCGCGCAGCGCGGCGGCGAGGCGGTCGAGGGCGTCCGGCGCCGGGTTCGCGGCGAGGAGCACGAGGAGGAGCGCGACCGGCATGACAGGCTCAGTGGCGGAAATGGCGCCGTCCGGTGAAGACCATCGCGAGGCCCAGCCGGTTCGCGGCCTCGACCACCTCGACGTCGCGCACCGATCCGCCGGGCTGCGCCACGGCCGTGACGCCCGCCGCCGCCAGCACCTCGACCCCGTCAGGGAAGGGGAAGAAGGCGTCGCTGCCTGCGGCGGTGCCGGCGAGCGAGAGACCGGCAGCACCGGCCTTCTCGACCGCGATCCGGCACGAGTCGACGCGGCTGGGCTGGCCGGCGCCGATCCCGACCGTCGCGGTGGCGTTGGCGATCACGACGGCGTTGGACGGCGCGTGTTTGGCGACCCGCCAGGCGAGCGTCAACGCTGCGAGATCGTCCTCGCTCGGGGTTCGGTCGGTCACGACGCGCCACGACTCGTCCCACCCGACATCCGCACTTTGCACGAGCAGGCCGCCGTCGATGGCCCGGAGGCGCGGGGCCGGCGCCGCCGGGCGCTGGGCGGTGAGTACGCGGAGGTTCTTCTTGCCGAGAAACGCCTCGCGCGCCTCCTGATTGACGGCCGGGGCGACGACTACCTCCGCGAACAACTGGCCGATGCGGGCGGCGGCTTCGCCGTCGAGCGGGAGGGATGACGCGATGACACCGCCGAACGCCGAGATGGGGTCGCAGGCCAGGGCGCGCACGTAGGCCGTCGTCGGCCGGTCGCCGAGGCCGGCGCCACATGGGCCGCCGTGCTTGACGATGACCACGCCCGGGCCGGGAAGGTCGTGCACGAGGCGCCAGGCGCCGTCGGCGTCCATGAGGTTGTTGTAGGAGAGTTCCTTGCCCTGGAGTTGCGCGAACGCGGCCAGCCCCGCCGGCGTCCGCGGGCGGACGAAGACGGCGCCCTGGTGCGGGTTCTCGCCGTAGCGAAGTGGGACCTCCTCCGCTCCGAGCCACGGCGCGATCCCATCCAAGAGCAGGCTTCCCGGCAGGCCGAGGTGTGTTGGGAGCGTCTGCGAGATCGCCCCGTCGTAGGCGGCGGTGCGCCGGAACGCCTTGACCGCGAGACGGCGGCGGAACGGCTCGTCCAGTTCGCCGGCCTGCAGCGCCGCCAACACTGGGGCGTAGTCGTCGGGATCCACGACGACGGTCACGTGGCGGTGGTTCTTGGCCGCGGCGCGCAGGAGCGTTGGACCGCCGATGTCGATGTTCTCGATCACCTCGGCGGCCGTCACGCCCGGCCGGGCGGCCGTCGCCGCGAACGGGTAGAGGTTCACGACCACGATGGAGATGGGCGAAACGCCCCACTCGTCGAGCACGGCTCGGTGCGCGGGGTCGTCGAGGTCGGCGAGGATGGCGGCGTAGACCTTGGGGTGAAGCGTCTTGACGCGGCCGCCGAGCACCTCGGGCGAGCCGGTCAGATCGCTGATCTCGCGCACCGCGATGCCGGCGGTGCGCAGCGCGCGGGCTGTTCCGCCCGTGGAAATAATCTCGAAACCCTGCGCGACGAGACCGCGCGCAAAGCCTTCAAGGCCGCGCTTGTCGGAAACCGAGACGAGGGCTTGGCGCTTCACGGGGCTGAGGTTCTCCCTTCCAGACCAGAATCATACCCTTTTGCGATGGGAGCCCCGGCACCAGGCCGCCGCCGTGGAACCAGACCCACGAGGCCAGGTTGGCGAAGTCGGACGCGGCGTGGTTGAGCACCAGCGAAGCCGTTCCGAAGCTCGAGGAACGGTCGTCGAGCCGGGCCCACGCCCCAGGGCCGCCCAGGCGGTCGAGGTCGTCGCGCACGATCCCAGCCAGCGCATCGGCGTCGCGCCTGCGCGCGGCGACGAGGGCGCCCAAGCCGTCAACCGGGCCGGTGATGACCGCGTGCTGCTGACCGTAGAAGACCAGTGGGATTCGGGGGGAGGCGGTCGGGAGGTAGCTGGCGAACGAGCGGGCATAGGCGTCTTCGGCGTGTGCCGCCAGGAACGGGGTCTCGAGGTCGCCAGCGAGGTGAGCCAGTGCGCCCAGGCCAGCGACCACTTCGGCGAATGGGGCCTGCGAGCGCAGCGCCGCCGCGAGCCGCTCGCACTGCGTGCGGATGGCGCCCTCGAGGCCCGGACGTCCGGCCGGGAGGTGGTAGGGGCGCGGCCACCTCGCCGCAGCCGCAGCGCCCGCCGCGAACTCAGGCTCGTAGCGCGTAATCTGGCGCGCGAGGTCCGGCGGCAGCCACGGCAGCGCACGGCGTCCGACCTCGCGGTCGAGGGCGGCGGGGTGAGCGAAGCAGACGGCGGCGACGGCGGGGATGAGGGCCGCAAACACGCGAGGAGTTTACGGTGCGCGGCGCCGTTTGGCCAGCGGTGCTAGGCTCTTAACCTGCGGAGGCGCCATGGCGACGGTGCTCGCAACGGTTGCAGTCGGGCGCGGTACGATCTCGGTCGTCAACGGCGACATCACCGAGGAGCGGGTGGACGCCATCGTCAACCCCGCCAACACCGCGCTGGCCCACGGCGGCGGCGTCGCCGGAGCGATCGTTCGCCGGGGAGGGCGCGGGATCCAGACAGAGTCGGACGCACTGGCTCCGGTCCCGGTCGGGGGGGCGGTCGCCACAGCGGCCGGGCGGCTTCCGTGCCGCTACGTAATCCACGCCGTCGGCCCGGTGTGGGGCGAGGGGGAGGAGGAGGCGAAGTTGCGCCGCGCGGTCGCGAGCGCCCTGGCGCGGGCCGAGCAGTTGGCCCTCACCTCGGTTGCGATGCCGGGGATCTCGACCGGGATCTTCGGTTACCCGAAGGGACCGGGTTGTCGGGTCATCGCCGAGGAGGCCGCCCGGCATCTTGGCGGCCCCACGGGAACGGTCGTCGAGGTCCGCTTGGTGAGCATCGACGAGGAGACCGCGTCGCACTTCCTCGCGGCGGTTCGGCGCCCGTGGTAGAATCACCGGCGCGCCCGTTTCGGGCGCCATCTCACGCGGGGGGTATCGATGGCAGACCTTGTACAGCTGTGGAACGCCCCGGACGAGCCGCTGGACTGCCTCTACCTCGTGACCCGCGAAGGCGGAGATCCCCTCGACGGCATCATTCTCCCCGGCGCCGACCGCAAGGCCATCGGCCACACGGCCGCGGAGCTCGGTGTGCGTGGCCTCGAGGGCGAGGTCCTGGTAACCGCCAGCCCGAGCCGCAACTTCCGCCGGATCGCGTGCTTCGGGATTGGCAAGGCCGAGGAGTTCACCGTCCACTCGCTGCGTACGCTCCTGCGGCGGGTGCTCGAACAGGCGGGGCGCAACCGCGAGTATCAGATCGCCGTCGCGCTCCCGGTGGCGGCCCGCGACGTCGCCCCGGATCAGGCCCGCGCCGTCGCGCTCGGAGAGTTGGCTCTCGCGGACTACCGCTTCGACCGCTTCCGCTCGCGCCCCGACGAGGCGACCAAGGTCGATGCCGTGCACGTGGTGCCGCTGGCGGGCGAGGACAAGGCGGGGCTGGGTCCGCTCGTGGAGCGGGCCAGGCGCTTGGACACGCTGGTCAGGCTGGCGCGGGACCTTGGCAACCGGCCCGGCAACGACCTCACGCCGGAGGCGTTCGCGGCGGATGCGAGCGCGATGTTCGCGGGCTCGGCCGTGCGCGTCACCGTGATGGGACCGAAGGAGCTCCAAAAGGACGGCCTGCGGGGGATCCTCGCCGTCGGCAGGGGGTCCGCTCAGGAGCCCAAGATGGTGCGGCTCGAGTACCGCGCCAAGAAGCCGCGCGCCGCGCTGGTCCTCGTCGGCAAGGGGGTCACGTTCGACGCCGGCGGAATCTCGCTCAAGCCCGCGGCGGAGATGGCGGAGATGAAGCACGACATGGCCGGGGCTGCGGCGGTCGTGGCGGCGATGCGGGCCGTAGCCGAGAAGCTCCCGCCGCTCAAGGTCGTGGCTCTGCTGCCACTGGTTGAAAACCTGCCTTCCGGGAGCGCGCTCAAGCCGGGCGACATCGTGACGATGGTCAACGGCACCACGGTGGAGGTGGACAACACCGACGCCGAGGGGCGGTTGCTCCTGGCCGACGCGATGGCGTACGCGGCGCGCTTCCACCCCGAGATCGTCGTCGACCTGGCGACCCTGACCGGCGCGTGCAAAGTCGCGCTCGGATCGGAGCTCGCCGGCATGTTCGCCAACGACGACCTCCTCGCGCAACAGCTCGAGCGTCTCGGCCACTCCACAGGCGACCGGGTGTGGCGCCTGCCGCTCCTCCCCGAGTACCGCCACCTGCTGCGCAGCGAGTGGGCCGACCTCAAGAACAGTGCCGGGCGCTGGGGGTCGCTGCCGGCCTCGGCGGCGTTCCTCGCCCGTTTCGTCCCCGAGAAGGCGCGGTGGGCGCACCTCGACATTGCCGGAGTGGCGTACGTGTCACGCAGCCACAACGGCCTGCCCCCGGGAGCGACCGGCTTCGGCGTCCGCCTGCTGATGGCGTTGCTCGACGAGCTGGCCGAGAAGCCATGACCTCCTACTGGGTTCGCCCGGCCCGGCCGGCGGACCGCAAGGCGGTCACGGAGCTGGCGCGGCGTGTGCGGCGGGAGTTCCACCTCGCCGTGCGCGGCGCCGAGGCACCCGGCGGGCGAGAGTCCGTCGACCTGATGTGGGTCGTCGAAGCGGGGAGGGGCCAGATCGTCGGCTGCTGCGGGGTGCGCGAGGGCGCCAACGGCGGCTGGGAGCTGCACTCGCTCTACCTCGCACCGGACTGGCGCGGGTTCGGCCTCGGGCGCTCGCTCGTCGAACAGGCGATGCGCAGCGCTCAGGGCGCGGGGGCTCTGGCGCTCTCGTGCTCGGTGCCGGCGGAGTACGCCGAAGCGACGGCCATGCTGCGCAGCCTCGGTTTCGCCGAGCAGGCGGGCGACGGCAGCCACCTCCAGTTCACCCGCACGCTCGGCCAGGTGAGCTAGGACCGAGCCGTGTGCATCCTCCTCGCCCTCGCGCGCGGCTCCGAGGATGGGGAGCTCTGGGTCGCCGCCAACCGGGACGAGCGCCTCGACCGTCCCTGGGAGCCGCCGCAGCTTCTCCTGCCCGACCCGCCGGTGTTCGGTGGCCGCGACGTGGTCGGAGGCGGAAGCTGGCTTGCGGTCAACCTCGAGGCGGGGTTCGTCGTCGCGGTCACCAACGCGCGCCGCGGCGCCCTCCCTAGCGAGCGCTCGCGCGGGGCGCTCGTCGTCGACCTCGCCGCCGAACGCACGCTCCCGGAGGCGCTGGCGCTGCTCTCGGAGCTGGACCTGTCCCGCTACGGGCTCTTCAACCTCTTCCTCGGCGACAGCCGCGACCGCTGGCTCGCGACGAACCATCCGGCCACCAGGGTCGAACGCGCGCACGCGCCGGTCGTGGCGATCGGCAACGATCCCTTGGACGCGCCCGGAGACCGGGTGGTGCGCGCGTCCGAGCGCGCGATGGCGGGAAGCGAGCTTCCCGCGGACCCCCTCCGGTCCAACCTGGAGCGGCTGCTCGCCGACCATGAGGGCCGGGACCCGCTCTGCCGCCACGGCGACACCTACGGCACGGTGTGCTCGTCCGTCCTCGCCCTGGGCGGCTCCGAGGTCATGACCTACCGCTTTGCGCCTGGGCCGCCGTGCACCAGCGCCTTTGCCGACGTGGCGGTCCCGCGACCCGGTTGCGCCGGGGGCCGCTAGCTCCGCGGCGTCCGGGGCCCCAGTGCCCGCTGGGGAACCGGTAGAATTCACGCATGGCACGACCCGCCTTGTGGTTCTGGCCCGGCGTCGCACTCATCGCAGCCAGCATGGCGCTCGCCGCGGCGCACATCGCGCCGGTGGCACAGAACCTCACGCCGCTGTGCTGGACCGGGTTCATCGTGGCCCTGGATGGCTTGCTGGCGGTGCGCGGCCGCTCGTGGCTGCGCAACGCGCCGCTCGAACTCGCGCTCATGGCCGCGGTTTCCATCCCGTCGTGGCTGCTGTTCGAGTTCTACGACCGGCCCCGGTTCTGGACCGGAGGCGGGCCGGAGCTGTGGTGGCACTACTCGGGGCTGCCGCCGTGGCCATGGCGCGGCCTTGGCTACGCCTGGTCGTTCGCCACCATCACCCCGGCGATCGTCCTGCTGGCCGAGTTTCTCGAGCCGGCGGCGGCCAGGCTCGGCGGCCGCGGCGCCGGCGGCAAGGTCCCCGGGGAGGTCGCTGCCGGGATAGTGTGCGTTGGCGCCATCCTTGCGGCGATCCCCCTGCTGTGGCCGTCCCCGTTCTTCGCGGCCGACGTGTGGCTGGCCTGGCCGCTCCTCCTCGACCCGATCAACCACCGCATGGGACGGCCGTCGGTTTTGGGCGACCTCGAGCAGGGGCGGCGCTCGCGGCCGTTGGCCCTGCTGGCGTCCGGGATCGCGTGCGGCCTGCTTTGGGAGAGCTGGAACATGCTGGCGTCGGCGCGCTGGCGCTACACCGTGCCGTTTCTCGGCTCGGTGAAGGTGTACGAGATGCCCGTATTCGGGTTCCTCGGCTTCGCTCCGTTCGCGCTCGCGGCGTTCGCCCTGTACCAGTTCCTGCGCGGCCTGCTGCCGGGCAAGGCGCCCCCGGGTTAGCCCGCGCGCGGCCTCGAGTCAACCTCCGGCAGCGTCGAGAAGGCTCGCGAGCGCCGCCGGCTCCTCGACCGGGATGCGGCAGGCGCCGCCCTCGCACAAGTAGGCGCGGGCGCGGCCCGGCGAAGCGCTTTCCCGGCCCGAAAACAGAGGCACGGTTCGCACGGATTCGGCGGTCACCGGGACCGAACCCGAGGGTGCGAGAACGCAGCGGGCCGGTTTGTGGCGCCAGGCGGCCGCGAGCAACTCGCGCGTCGACTCCCACGCGGGATCCCCGACGACGACGAGGGTCATCGGAGGAGCGGCGGCGGCTCCGGCCGCCTGCACGAGCGTCAGGCACGCCCCCGGGGCCCTTGCCGCGGGCTCCGCCTCGGCCGCGACGCCGCCCCGAGCCGCTGCCCGGAAGCTCTCCTCTCCGGTGAGCGCAGAAAGGCGGAGCAATACGCCGGCCAGCACGCCGGCCGGCGCCGGCGTCGCGCCGTCGTGCGGCGCCCGCGGGCGCAGGAGCAGCGCCGGCCCGTCGTCCGCCGCGTCGTAGAGCGCCCCCACGCGCGTCTGGTAGTGCGGCAGCCGCCGCTCGACGAGCGCCCTTGCGGCGGTCAGCCACGCCGTCTCACCATCGGCCTCGAAAAGCTGGACGAACGCCGCCGCGACCCAGGCGACGTCCTCGAGCGTCTCGACGCCGGAGACCGTACCGTCGAGCCACGAGCGCTCCAGTCGGCCGTCGGGGGCGGTGCGGGCGAGGAGGAAGCGGGCCGCGGCGCTCGCCGCGTCGAGGTAGCGGGGTTCGGGGAGCGCCGCCCCCAGGAAGGCGAGCGCCCACGCCGCCATCCCGTTCCAGCCGGCGAGGCGCTTGTCGTCGGTCGCCGGAGGCACGCGCAGCCGCCTCGCCGCCAGCAACCCCTCGCGAGCCGAGGCGAGCCGGGCCGCCGCAACGCCCGGCAGGAGCTTCAGCCCGGCCGCGACCTCCTCCAGAGGCCGCGCCGGCCGCAGCACGCGCGCCTCGCCCTCCGGGCCGCCTCCGCCTCCGAGTCCGCACAGAACGATCACCAGTTCCGCCTGGTCGAAGGGGAGCGCCTCGCGCACCTGCGCCTCGGTCCAGGTGAAGTATCGGCCTTCCTGCCCCTCGCTGTCGGCGTCGGTGGAGGAGAAGAATGCCCCCTCGGCCCCGCGCATCTCGCCCAGCATGTAGTCGGCGGTGGCGCGCGCCACCGCCACCCACTCGTCGCGGTCGAACGCAAGGCCGGCCTCACCGTACGCCCGGGCGAGCAGCGCGTTGTCGTACAGCATCTTCTCGAAGTGGGGCACGAGCCACCGTTCGTCGACCGAGTAACGGTGGAAGCCGCCGCCGAGCCAGTCGTACACCCCACCCGCCGCCATGCCGTCGAGCGTACCGGCAAGGAGACCGCGCGCCGCCTCGTCGCCGCGCGCCTGCGCGATCAGGAAGAACAGCCGCGACGGGGTCGGGAACTTCGGTGCCGCACCGAAGCCGCCCCAGCGCGGGTCGTACTGAGCCGCCAGCGTCGTGAGCGCGCCGGCGGCGGCGGTGGCGGCGTCGAGGGTGCCGGGGGCGGGCCCATCGTCCGCCGCCAGTCGGGTGGCGAGCGCTGCGGCTGCGCCGTCGAGCTCCCCGCGCCGGCTCATCCAGGCGTCCGCGACCGCGGCGAGGACCTCCCGGAACGACGGCGTCCCCCATTTGCGCTCGGGAGGGAAATAGGTGCCCCCGAAGAACGGCTCGAGTCCGGGGGTGAGGAACACCGAGAGCGGCCAGCCCCCGGAACCGGTCATCGCCTGCACCGCGCTCATGTAGACGGCGTCCAGGTCCGGCCTCTCCTCGCGGTCCACCTTCACCGCGATAAAGGAGCGGGCAAGGAGCGCCGCGATCGTCGGGTCCTCGAACGACTCCCGCTCCATGACGTGACACCAGTGACACGCCGCGTACCCGATCGAGAGGAAGATCGGCCTGTCTTCCTCTCGCGCTCTGGTCAGGGCCTCCTCCCCCCACGGGTACCACGCCACCGGGTTGTGGGCGTGCTGCCTGAGGTAGGGGCTCGACTCTTCGATCAGCCGGTTGGCAGGGTGCGTCGGGGTCATTGGCCTGCGCTCAATCGCCGGCGGGCACCAGAGCAGCTGGAGCGTCCATCGGTCCCTCCGTTTGGCGAGAAGGAACGGCGGCGCCGGAATAATCCCCTGGTGTACGCCGGGGGGGCGGGCTACCATTGGGCCGTGACCGACTCGAGCATGATCGAGAGACTCGTCAAAGCGGCGCGCCAGAAGGGCGGCGAGCGGCTCGACCTGCGCGGCGGCAAGCCGGCGGTGCTGGTGGCCGGCGGCGCCCTGCTCCAGGCGGGGAAGGTCGTCGTCGCCAGCGAGGATCTGGAGCGCTGGATCGAGAGCGCCGTCGGGCCGGCGCGCTGGGTGGCGTTCGAGTTGGGTGAGGAGATCACCGCCGCGGTCGAGGTGGCCGGCGCGAGTCTGACGCTGCGCGCCGGGCGAACCGGCGGAGAACCCCGCGCCACCCTCGAACTGGCGCCGGTCGAGCCTCCGGCCGTCGCTGCGCTCGTGCCGCCACCCGAGCCGGCGCCGGCCCGGACCGCGGTGACGCCGGCGCTCGAACGACCCCTCGACCGGATGTTGGGCCGCCTCGTCGAACTGGGGGGGTCCGACCTGCACCTGACGGCGTCGCGGCCGCCGCTGATGCGCCTCCAAGGCGACATGGTGGGTATGCCGGGGTTCACGACGCCGTTGTCGTCGGAACACGTCCTCTTGATGTGCGACGAGGTTGCGGCCGCAGCCAACCGCACCGAGTTCCGTGCGGAGAACGACAGCGATTTCGCCTACGAGATCCCTGGCGTGGCGAGGTTCCGGGCCAACCTCTTCCGCGACCGCCACGGCGTCGGCGCAGTCTTCCGCCAGATCCCGAATCAGATCAGGAGTTTCGACGACCTGGGCCTGCCCGAGTGCGTGCGCAGCCTGTGCTCGCTCAACAAGGGGCTGGTGCTGGTGACCGGGCCAACCGGGTCGGGGAAGTCGACCACGCTGGCCGCCATGATCGACCTCATCAACGACACGCGCAGCGACCACATCATCACCATCGAGGACCCGATCGAGTTCGTCCACGAGAACAAGAAGTGCCTTGTCAACCAGCGCGAGGTGTACACCCACACGGAGTCGTTCAAGCGCGCGCTGCGAGCGGCGCTGCGCGAGGACCCCGACATCGTGCTCGTTGGCGAGCTGCGCGACCTCGAGACGATGGCGATCGCGATCGAGACCGCCGAGACCGGCCACCTCGTGTTCGCGACGTTGCACACCACGACCGCGGTCTCCACCGTCGAGCGCCTGGTGGATCAGTTCCCCCCCGACCGCCAGGCGCAGATCCGGGTCATGCTGGCGGAGTCGCTCAAGGGCGTGATCGCTCAGATCCTCCTCAAGCGCATCGGCGGCGGAAGGGTCGCCGCCTACGAGATCCTGCTCGGGATCCCCGCGGTCGCCAACCTCATCCGCGAGGGGAAGACGTTCCAGATCCCCACCGTCATGCAGACCGCCAAACGTCTCGGGATGCGCACCCTGAACGACTCCCTCGCCGAACTGGTCCGGGGCGGCCAGGTGGACGCCATGGAGGCGCTCGCCAGGGCCGTGGACAAGGACGCCCTGCGGGGGCTGCTGAAGCTGGAGTGAGTCGGCTGGCGGGCGCGCCACCCCGCCGCTTTGACACCTCCGGCCCGTCGGGTTAGTGTGTCTGGAGAGTACAAGAGCGCACGCGGCGGCAAGGGGGTACGGCCATGCACATCAACGACATCCTCAAGGCGGCAACGGAGCGGAAGGCGTCCGACGTTCACCTGAAGGTCGGGGCGCACCCGCTGATCCGGGTGGACGGCACGCTGGTGCCGCTGGTGGAGTTCAAGCGGCTGATGCAGGAGGACACCATCGCGATGGCGTTCTCGATGATGTCCACGCAGCAGAAGGAGAAGTTCAAGCAGTTTCTCGAAATCGACATCGCGTACTCGGTCCCGGGGTTGGGCCGGTTCCGCTGCAACATCTTCCAGCAGCGCGGGTCGGTCGGCCTGGTGCTCCGGTTGATCCCGGCGCGCATCCTCACGGTAAAGGAGCTGCTGCTCCCGCCCGTGCTCGAGAAGATCGCCGACGAGGAGCGCGGCCTCGTCCTGGTGACCGGGACCACCGGCTCGGGCAAGTCCACCACGCTCGCGGCGATGATCGACCACGTCAACAGCACCCGCAACTGCCACATCGTCACCATCGAGGACCCGATCGAGTTCCTGCACCGCGACAAGAAGGCGATCATCAACCAGCGCGAGGTCGAGGTCGACACGCGCAGCTTCTCGGTGGCGTTGCGCTCCGGCCTGCGCCAGGACCCCGACGTGATCCTCGTCGGCGAGATGCGCGACTACGAGACGATCGAGACGTCGCTGCTCGCCGCCGAGACCGGCCACCTCGTTCTCTCCACCCTCCACACCCTGGACGCCACAGAGACGATCAACCGCATCATCTCGGTGTTCCCACCGCATCAGCAGAAGCAGATCAGGATCCAGCTCGCGGTCGTCCTCCGTGCGATCGTCTCGATGCGCCTGCTGCCCCGAGCCGACGGGCTCGGCCGCGTGCCGGCGGTGGAGGTCCTGATCTCGACCGCCTACATCCGCGAGTGCATCGAGCAGAAGGAGAAGACCAAGCTGATCCGGGACGCGATTGCCGCCGGGACCTCGCAGTACGGGATGCAGACGTTCGACCAGTCGCTGTACAGCCTGTACAAGTCCGGCCTGATCACGCTGGATGAGGCGATCCGCCGCGCCTCCAACCCCGACGAGTTCAAGCTCCGCATCCAGGGGATCCAGTCCACCTCCGACGTTTCGCGCGAGGAGATGGAGAACACGCTCGAGGGCAGCCCGGGCGCCGAGGCGTTCGTCGGCAACAGCCCGTTCGAGTTCGGCAACACGGAGACCCCCGGGCGGTAGCGCCGCGGAAACCGGGCATGCGCCCCGCACGTCGTGCGCGTGACGGCGCCGCCCCTCCGGGCGCGGCGGCTCTCCACGAGGTTGCGCTCGCCATGCTCGCGCGGAGGGCGCTGTCGCACGCCGAGCTCGCCGAGCGGCTCGCGCGCCGGGGAGGCGAGGCGCTACTGGTTGCGGCCGAGGTCGCGAGGCTCGAGCGCGCCGGCCTGCTCGACGAGGGCGCCCTCGCGCACTCCGTCTGCCAGGCGCAGTTGCGGGCGGGGCGCGGCCGGCG
Organism: uncultured Acidobacteriota bacterium; assembly: GCA_963789745.1. Taxonomy (GTDB): domain Bacteria; phylum Acidobacteriota; class Thermoanaerobaculia; order Thermoanaerobaculales; family Thermoanaerobaculaceae; genus RBG-13-68-16. The sequence continues at coordinate 748,470 of CAWBLW010000003.1, forward strand.
CGCCGCGATCGCCGCCCTCAAGCGGAGGAGGGTCGCGAAGGACGCCGCCGAAGCGGCGCTTGCCGAACTCGCCGCCGGGGAGGGCGAAGGCGCCGCGCTCGCCGCCGCGTTCGCCAAGGTCACGGCGAAGCACCCCTTCTGGCGCCGGCTTCCGGGAGAGCGACGGAAAGTGATACGGTATCTGCTCGCGCGCGGCTTCAGCCTCGACCTGGTGAACCGCGCCCTGCGCGAGAACGGGAGAGACGAGCCGCATGGCGACCAAACCGACGACGCGGGAAATCCGCTCGACCTTCCTTGAGTACTTCGCCGCCCGCGGGCACCGGGTGGTGCCTTCCTCGTCGCTGATCCCCGCCGGGGACGCCACGCTGCTGTTCGCCAACGCCGGGATGAACCAGTTCAAGGACGTCTTCATCGGGCGCGAGCAGCGCGACTACACCCGCGCGACCTCGTGCCAGAAGTGCGTGCGGGCCGGCGGCAAGCACAACGACCTCGACAACGTCGGCTACACGGCGCGCCACCACACGTTCTTCGAGATGCTCGGCAACTTCTCGTTCGGCGACTACTTCAAGGCCGAGGCGATCGGCTTCGCGTGGGAGCTGCTCACACAGGTCTACAAGCTGCCGGTGGAGCGGCTCTGGTTCACGGTGTACACCGACGACGACGAAGCAGCGCAGCTGTGGGCGCAGGCCGGCGCGCCCGCCAACCGCATCCTGCGCTTCGGGGAGAAGGAGAACTTCTGGGCGATGGGGGAGACCGGCCCCTGCGGCCCGTGCAGCGAGATCCACTACTATCAGGGGAAGAACCTCAAGAAGAACCGCCCCGAGCTCGTGAACGGCCCCGGCGGCGACACGGTCGAGATCTGGAACCTGGTGTTCATGCAGTACGAGCGCGACGCCGCCGGCCACCTCCACCCGCTGCCGCGGCCGTGCGTGGACACCGGCGCCGGCCTCGAGCGACTGGCCGCGGTGATGCAGGGCGTTCCGAGCAACTTCGACACCGACGTGTTCGCCCCGATCCTGGCCCGCGTGGTCGAGATGGCGCAGCGGCCGTACGACCCGGCGAGCGAGCTCGGGCCCGCGTTCCGCGTGATCGCCGACCACGCGCGAGCCGCCGCGTTTCTGCTCGCTGACGGCGTCGTGCCGTCGAACGAGGGGCGCGGTTACGTGTTGCGCCGCATCGTCCGCCGCGCCCTGCGCTACGGCCGCCAGCTCGGCTTCGACGGCGTGTTCCTCGCGGACGTAGTGCCGGCGGTCATCGATGCCATGGGCGACGTCTACCCGGAGCTCGCGGCGCGCTGGCCGGTCATCGAGCCGCTGCTGCGCGCGGAGGAGGAGAAGTTCTCGCGCACCCTCAACGTCGGGACCGACCTCGTCGGACGCGAGCTCGACCGCATCAAGAGGGGCGGCGGCACCCAGCTCCCGGGCGAGACCGCGTTCCACTTCTACGAGACCCACGGCATCCCGATCGACATCATCGAGGAGTTCGCCCAGGAAGAAGGCCTCGCCGTCGACCGCCCCGGCTTCGAGGCGAGGCTCGAGTCGGCGCGGCAACGCGGCCAGGAGAGCTGGAAGGGCGACTTGATGGCGCGCTTCCGCGAGGAGTACGAGCAGCTCGCCGGGCGGGGGGTCGCGAGCGAGTTCGTCGGCTACCACGAGCTTGCGCTCGACGGCGCCAAGGTGCTGGCGCTGCTCGGGCCCGGCGCCGAGGTTGACGTGCTCTCGGGCGATGGCGAGGTGGTGCTCGACCGAACGCCCTTCTACGCCGCGTCGGGCGGGCAGATCGGCGACCAGGGCGTGCTGGTGTGGAACGGCGGCCGCGCCGTCGTGCGCGACACCACGCGGCCGGCGCCCGGCCTGGTCGTCCACCACCTGACCGTGGAGGAGGGGGCGTTGCGCCGCGGGGCGACGGTGCGCGCCGAGGTGCACCCGGGACGTCGCCACGACACCCAGGCGAACCACACCGGCACCCACCTGCTGCACGCCGCGTTGCACCGGGTGCTGGGCCCGTCGGCGCAGCAGGCCGGTTCGCTCGTGGACCCGGAGCGGTTGCGTTTCGACTTCTCGTGGGCGCAGCCGCTGCTCCCAGAGCAGATCGAGGCGATCGAGACCCTCGTCAACCAGAACGTGCGCGCCAACTACGAGGTCTCGACGCGGCAGATGCCGCTCGAGGAGGCGCGGGCGGCGGGCGCCATGGCGTTGTTCGGGGAGAAGTACGGCGAGGTCGTCCGCGTCGTCGCCGTGGCCGACGGGACGGTGTCGCGGGAGCTCTGCGGGGGTTGCCACGTGCGCCGCACCGGCGACATCGGCGCCTTCAAGGTCGTTGCCGAGCGCGGCATCGCCGCCGGGGTTCGCCGGATCGAGGCGGTCACCGGACGCGCCGCGGTCGAACTGTTCCAGGACTACCACCGCGCGCTGCGCCTGGCGTCGGCCCGCGCGAACGTCCCGTTCGCCGAGCTTCCGGCTGCGATCGAAGCCCACGAGCGGAGGGTGCGCGAGCTGGAGCAGGAGGTGAAGGGGCTCAGGCTCAGGCTGGCGGCGGGCGGCGGCGGCGGCGAGGCCGAGGCGCTGGAGGTCAAAGGCGTAAAATTGTTGGTTCGGGAGGCTCCCGAGATGGCCGCCCCGGAGCTCCGCTCGCTGGCCGACGCCTTGCGTGGTAAACTCAAGACCGGTATCGTGGTTCTCGGCATGGCGACCGGGGACGCGGCGACGCTCCTGGTGGCGGTCACGGATGATCTCGTCGGCCGGATCTCCGCCGGTGAGATCGTGAAGAGGTTGGCGCCGGTGGTCGACGGACGCGGCGGCGGCAAGCCGTCGCTCGCGCAGGCCGGGGGCAAATCGCCCGGGAAGCTGGGGCAGGCGCTGGAGCTCGCCCCCGGAGTGGTGGAGGAGTTGCTGGGATGAAGCGGTTGGCCGTTTTGGTTGCGATCGCAGCGCTGGTGGCCGGATCTGCTGCGGCCGAGCGCTCCGCCGGCGTGTTCATCTTCACCGCCCCGGACGGCACGCGCCGCATCGTCAACATCCCGGCGCGCGGCGCCGGCACGATCAGGATCCCGGAGGGCGCCACGGCGCGCCGGACGGAACTCTGGCCCGCAGTCCAGGATGTGGCCCGCACCCACGGCCTCGACCCCCGGCTCGTGGACCTCGTCATCCGGATGGAGTCGGGGTACAACCCGCGGGCGGTGAGCCCCAAGGGCGCCCGCGGCATCATGCAGCTGATGCCGCAAACGGCGAGCCTGTACAACGTCGCGAACGTCTTCGACCCGCTGCAGAACATCCGCGCCGGCGTGCACTACCTGAAGGACCTGCTGCAGCGCTTCAACTCCAACGTCGCCCTTGCCCTGGCCGCCTACAACGCCGGTCCTGGGGCGGTGGAGAGGAGCGGCGGCGTTCCCCCGTACGACGAGACGCAGAACTACGTGAAGGCGATCCTGTTGGCGTACCGGGGCGACGCGAGCATGCCGATCCTCACGGGCGGCTTCGGCAAACCTGCGGGCCGCGCCCTGCCGGTGGAGCTCTCCGCCGAGGACGGCCTGCCCCTGATCGCCAACGTGCACCGGCCCGGGGAGGCGGCGCTGCCGCGGCCCCTCGGTTTGCGCTGAGAGCAGGACGGGCGAACCCCGCCAACTGGTAGTATTCCCGCCCGGGAGGTTCCATGCGTATCCTGTCGGGCGTTCAGCCTTCGGGCAAGCTTCACATCGGGAACTACTTCGGAGCGATCCGCCAGTTCGTGCAGCTGCAGGCGGACGCGGCCAACGACTGCTACTACTTCGTCGCCGACATGCACGCGATGACGACGATCAAGGACGGCGCGGTCCTGCGCGACAACACCTTCCGCGTCGCCGCCGACTTCATCGCGCTCGGCCTCGACCCCCAGCGCTCCGTGCTCTACCGCCAGTCCGACGTGCCCGAGGTGGCCGAGCTCGCCTGGATGCTCTCCGCGGTGACCCCGATGGGCCTGCTGCAGCGCGGCCACTCCTACAAGGACAAGGTCGCCAAGGGGATCACGCCGAACCACGGGCTCTTCGCTTACCCGGTGCTGATGGCGGCCGACATCCTGATCGTGCGCGCCGACCGCGTGCCGGTCGGGAGGGACCAGAAGCAGCACCTCGAGATGACCCGCGACATCGCGGCGGCGTTCAACCAGACGTACGGGCAGGACGTGCTGCGCGTCCCCGAGGAGCTGATCCTGCCGGAGGTCGCGGTGGTGCCCGGTGTCGACGGCCAGAAGATGTCGAAGTCGTACGGCAACACCCTCGAGATCTTCGCCCCCGAGGCCGAGCTCAAGAAGCGCGTGATGTCGATCGTCACCGACTCCACGCCGGTGGCCGACCCCAAGCCGACCCGCGGGAACACGCTCTACGACCTGCTCAAGGTCTTCACCCCGGATGCAGAGTGGCCGGAGACCAAGAAGCTGTTCGTCGATGGCGGCACCGGCTACGGTGAGATCAAGAAGCGGCTGCTGGGCCTGATCCTCGACACCTTCCGCGACGCGCGCGCGCGCCGCGACCGGCTCGATGCCGACCGGGGCTACGTCGAGGGCGTGCTGCGCGACGGCCGGGACCGGGCGCGCGAAGTGATCTCGTCGGTCATGGCCGACTGCCGCCGCGTCGGCGGTCTGGGGTGGTGAGACGGGCCGGTCTGCCGGCGGCCGGGTGGGTTGTCCGGCCCGCCGCGGCTTCGTGTATCATCCCCGCCAACTTGCGGCTTCACGAACGATCCGCTCGAAGGAGGGGGAGAGCCAATGAATGGCACGGGTGAGTTGATTCTTCTCGTCATTGGGATATCGGTGTTCGGGTTGTTGTTTGCCGTGTATCTGGCGCGGTGGGTGCTGCGGTTCTCCACCGGCAGTGCGGCGATGCGGCAGATCTCGGACGCCATCAAGGAGGGGGCGCAGGCGTTCCTGCGCCGGCAGAACCGGACGATTCTGCTGCTGGCGATGGTGTTTGCGGCCATGTTGTTCCTGGGGTACGGCGTGGTGCGCAGCCACCGGGAGTTCGACCCGGTGGGGAGCTCGTTGCAGCTTGCGTTCTGGATCACCCTCTCGTTCGTGCTCGGGGCGTTGTGCTCGGTGTTCGCCGGGTACGTGGGCATGTGGGTGTCGATCCGGAGCAACATTCGGACGGCGACGGCGGCGTTGACGAGCCTGAACGACGCGTTGCGGATCGCGTTGCGGGGCGGGGCGGTGTCGGGGTTGTTCGTGGTGGCGATGAGCCTGCTCGGCGTGGGGGGGTTGTTTGCCATCGTCGACGCGTTCGGCAACGTCGAGCCGACCAAGATCCCGCTGCTCATCGTCGGGTACGGGTTCGGCGCCTCGTTCGTCGCCCTGTTCGCGCAGCTGGGGGGCGGCATCTACACCAAGGCGGCGGACGTCGGGGCGGACCTGGTGGGCAAGGTCGAGGCGGGGATTCCGGAGGACGACCCGCGCAACCCGGCGGTCATCGCGGACCTGGTGGGGGACAACGTCGGCGACTGCGCGGGGCGCGGCGCGGACCTGTTCGAGTCGACGGCGGCGGAGAACATCGGCGCGATGATCCTGGGCGCCTCGCTGGCGGTCACGGCGGAGAAGGCGAACTTCGGCTTCTCGGCGGGGATCATCGGGGTCATGATGTTCCCGCTGATCGCGCGCGCGTTTGGGATCATCGCCTCGATCGTCGGCATCATGATGGTGCACATGGACAAGGATGAGAAGCTCGACCCGATGCAGGCGCTCAACCGGGGGTACTACTTTGCCGTCGTGCTGGCGATGGCGGCGTTCGGGGGGGCGAGCTACTGGCTGCTGAACTCGCCGTCGGCGCCGGACGCGTGGTGGCACTTCTTCCTGTGCGGCGTCGTCGGCGTGCTGATGTCGGTGGCGTTCGTCTACATCACGCAGTACTACACGGAGTACCGGTACCGGCCGGTGCAGTCGATCGCCCAGGCGTCGGAGACCGGACCGGCGACCAACATCATCGCCGGGGTCGGCGTCGGGCTGGAGTGCGTGTGGATGCCGACGCTGGTCATGGGTGCGGCGCTTTTGGTCTCGTACTTCCTCGGCAAGTCGGCGTTTCCGGCCTCCTCGGGGATGAACGGGGGCTTGTTCGGCACCGCGGTGGCGACCATGGGCATGCTGGCGACGGCCGTGTACATCCTGGCGATGGACACGTTCGGGCCGATCACGGACAACGCGGGCGGCATCGTCGAGATGTCGGAGCAGCCGGAGGACGTGCGGCGCAAGACCGACCGGCTGGACGCGGTGGGCAACACCACCAAGGCGCTGACCAAGGGGTACGCGGTGGGGTCGGCGGCGCTGGCGGCGTTCCTGCTGTTCCAGGCGTACATGGACGAGGTGGCGCAGTACGCGGGGCGCCCGATGCAGACGGTCAACCTCGCCAACCCGGTGGTGTTCGTCGGCGGGTTGGTGGGCGCGGCGCTGGTGTTCCTGTTCTCGGCGATGGCGATCCGGGCGGTGGGCAAGGCGGCGCAGGCGATCATCGAGGAGGTTCGCCGCCAGTTTGCCAAGCTCCCGCGCATCAACGACATCATCCAGTTTCCCAAGGACTTCAAGCCGGACTACGGGACGTGCGTCGACATCGTCACCAAGTCGGCCCTGCACAAGATGGTGGCGCCGGGGCTGCTCGTCGTGCTCACCCCGATCGTCGTCGGGGTCACGTTCAAGGTCTTCATCACGCCGCAGGACACGCTCATCGCCGCCGAGGCCGTGGCCGGCCTGCTGATGGTCGGCACGATCGTCGGCATCCTGATGGCGCTGTTCCTGAACAACGGCGGCGGGGCGTGGGACAACGCGAAGAAGTACATCGAGAGCGGCGCCCACGGCGGCAAGTACCTGACCGGGCCGGACGGCAAGAAGATCAAGAACCCGACGCACGGCGCCGCGGTCGTGGGCGACACCGTCGGCGACCCGTTCAAGGACACCGCGGGCCCCTCCCTCCACGTGCTGATCAAACTGCTGTCCACGATCACCCTGGTGCTCGCCCCGCTGTTCATCTGAAGCAAGAGCAGGGTGGGAAACAACGACCCCGCCGTCATCCGGCGGGGTCTTCGTTTGGCGGGGAAAGCCGTGCGGGAACGGGTGGGCCGGTCAGAACCCCTTGAGCGAATCGCTGGAGGTCGCGCCGGCCTCGGTGGCGCGCTCGGCCTGGCGACGCTTGTCGCGAAAGTGCGCGAGCACCATGTACACGCCGGCGAGAACGAGGAGCGCGGGCCACCAGTCTTCCAGGAATGTGAAGTCAACCGGGTAGAACTGGTTGTAGAGGAGGAACACGCCCGCCACGAGAAGGAAGACGCCGAAACCGAGGCGGCCGCCGCGAGCGGGGGCAGCGCCCGGCGCCGCCGCCGAAACCGGCTCCGCGACCAGCCCAAGGTTGAGCGCCTGCGCCTGGCGGTAGGCGTCGACGAGCCCGAAGAGAACGACGCCCGCCACGAGGATGCCGAGGCTCGAGTGCTCGCTCAGCCAGATCGCCGCCACGAACGAGATGAAGACCGCGAACGCGCGCTGGTAGAGGCCGAGGTAGAGGTGGCCGAGGCCGGGGAAGCACGAGAGCGCGACGGCAAGGCCGGGGGAGCGCCGGATCGGGACCGGGGCCGCCGGAGGTGCGGCCGGCGGCAGCGGGGGCGCGGGCGGCGGCATGCCCGGATTGCCTGGAGCCCCGCTGGGCTGTGCCTGTTGGTAGGTTTCCTGTTCGTTCATGACCGTCCTCCCTTTCCACCTTCTACAACGTGCTCACCCGCCTTGGGGTTCGCGGGTTGGCTGCCGACGAGCGAGCGCGCGGAGTTCCAGATCTCGACGGCGTGGTCGCGCGCCCAGCCCTCGGCGGCGACGATCGAACTCCTGATCCGTTCGGAGTAGCTCGAAACCCGGTTCTCCACCGCCGCGCGGGCGTACACGGCCGCCCGGTCCATGCGCTCGCTGGACGCTCGGGCGACCTCGGCCGGGTTGGAGACGAGAAATACCGTGAGCGCCGCCAGGAGGTACGCCGCGGCGGTCGCGAGGCGGAGGTCGAAAACGCGCGCCCGCTGCCGGCGCAGTTCGATGTGCCGGCGCGGCGGAAGCGCGAGCGCCGCCCGCAGTCGACCGGTGGCGCAGGTTGCTCCGCCGACCTCGCGCAGGGTGGCGAACGCCTCCCACGCCGCCCGGCAGGCGGGGCACGCGCGCATATGCTCCATGAGAAGGCTGCGGTCGGCCTCGGCAACATCCCCGTCGAGCGCGGTGGTGAGCGCATCGAGCGCCTGCTCGCACGCCGGCGCCAGCCGTGGCAGCGCCTTCAGGCGCCGCACCAGCGCCGCGGGCGCGCGCACCGAACGCAACGCGCTTCCGCCTTCGGAAATGCCGCGCGCGCGCTCCACCGCGGACTGGCAGGAGGTACAGCCGGCCAGGTGCTCGGCCAGATCGGCCGGGAGGCTGCCGGCGAGCGCCGCATCGAGGCGGTCGAGAAGGGCCTCGCAGCTGGTCACGAGCCGGCTCCCGCGGGCGCGACCCGCATACGGGGGGCGAGTTGCACCGCCACCGTCGCCGCAAGCTCCCGCCGCGCCCGGTTCAGGCGCGACTTGACGGTTCCCAGCGGGAGGCCGAGCTCCTCCGCGAGCTCCTCGTAACTCCAGTCGGCGAAGTCGCGCAGCATGATCAGTTGGGCGAGTTCTTCGGGCAGCCGCTCGAGCGCGGCCTTCGCGAGTTCGAGCCGCTGGTGGCGGACGGCGCGGGTGTGCGGGTCCTCGCCGCCCGGAAGGCTTTCGAGGAACTCGGGGTCGACCCACGTGGCCTTGCGCTGCTCGCGGGAGCGGCGGTACGCATCCACGAAGAGGTTGCGGGCGACGCGGTACGCCCAGGCGCGGAACGACGAGGTGTCGGCAGAGTACCGATGCAGGTTCTGCCACAGTTTGAGGAAGACCTCCTGCGTGAGCTCCTCGGCCTCGCCGCGGTGGCGGGTGAAGGAGACGGCCATGCGGAAGATGTCGTCGGCGGTCGCGTCCACGAGCGCTTCCCACGCCCGCTCGTCGCCGGCCCGGCAGCGCTCCACGACGCCTTCGAGTGTCTCGTCTCTCATCGCTCTGTCCAACGCAAAACCGCGCCCCTCGGTTCTCCGCTCCAGTCCTCAACGGTAACAGAACACACAACCCCCGGCGGGCCGGGAAGGAAGCGGACTGGAAGGTTGTTGTGAAGCATGGCACAATAGGGGCCACGGGGAGGGCCGGATGACGGAAGCGGTCGTGACGTTGGAGCAGCAGGTGCGAGAGGCCCTCGAGGACGTGCGGCCCGCGTTGCAGATGGACGGTGGCGACGTCGAGCTGATCGCCGTCGACGGCGGCGTGGTCACGGTGCGGTTACTCGGCGCCTGTGGCGGGTGTCCGATGGCCACGATGACGCTCGTCGGGTTCGTCGAGGAGCGGCTGAAGCAGCGCGTACCGGATATCCGGAGCGTCGTAAGCGTCTGATTTGGAAGACGCTTCAATGGGTATGCGGCGCCGCCGGCGGCCCGAGGTCAGCCTTTTGGCGGGCGTCGCGGGCCGACCCGCTAGACGACGCCGTTTCAGGATCGCCAACTCCTGCCGTTGCCGTCCCACCGGCACAGCGGATGGCGTCCGCGATCACGCCGCAGGCTGCATCGCCGCAAGAGCGATGAATCGGACACCCGGGTCGGCGTCGGACTTCGCCGCGGCGAGGACCTTCTTCAGCCGCCCATCGTGAGGGAACCGGATCAGCGCTGCCCGGAGCAGGGCGCCCCGCACCTCGGCGGTGCGCGAGACGCCGCCCTCCTCGCCGTAGTCCTTTCCGAACGCCGCCACGATTCCGTCGAGGGCCTCGGGCGTGTCGAGGGAGGCGAGGGCTTTCGCGGCAGAAAGTCGGACGGCGGGCACGTCGTCGTCGAGGAGCCGCACGAGAACCGCGGCGGCGCCCGGGGGGTGCGAGATCGCCAGCGCGTCGGCGGTCTGCCAGCGCAGCTGCGCGGTTGCCGCTTTGCGCGCATCGACGTTCGCGAGGTAGCGGCCGCGCTCTCCTGAGGCGAAGTTGCCGATCACCTGGATCGCGCGTTCCGCCTGGTGGATGGCGCTCGGAGCGGCGAGGCCCCCTGAGACCATCGTCTGCGCGACGGCCGAGAGCAGCGGCTTGATCGCGCGCCAGACCGAACGGAAGCCCCGAGGGTCGAGCGCCCAGTCGTCCTTCGCAAGCGCCGCCTGGACCGCAGGCATCTGGCTGGTGTCGCCGAGCTCCAGGAGGGCGACGCGGACCCAGGCTTCCAGCCAGTCGTTGCCGGCCCCGGCTGCGAGCGCGCGCTCCAGGGCGGGCCGAGCCCTTTCCCCTCCGAGGGCGACAAGGCTGCGGACGACCTGCGGGCGAATGTCGGCCTGCTTGGCGTCGCTCGTGCGACGGTGGCCGATCGTCTCCACCGCCCACGTGAACGCCGGGTCGTCGCCGACCTCGAACAGGACCTGCGCGGCCTCGAGCTGACGTTCGAGCTCGTGCGCGCCCAGGTCGGAGCGCAGCGCCTTGATCGCCGACTCGTCGTGGAATGCGACGGCGAGCCCGCGCAACGCGGCCAGACGCACGTCCTGGCGGGAGTCCTTCGCCATGCTCCGCAGCGAGTCGACGGCGCGCGGGTCGCGAGAACGCCCGAGACCGAGCGCCGCGCCCCGGAAGTACGGCCTGTTCTCCTTGCCGCCGGAGTACGAGAGGATCTTCGTCACCGCCGCGTCGCGGGCCGCCCCCTCGAGCTGCCCGGGCGCGGCGAGAGCGCCGAGGCCCTCGAGAGCGCCGAGCCGCAGCTGAAGAGCGCCCGGGTCCGGAGGCTGGGTGCCGCGCCGGGGCGACGGAGGAGGCGGGGCGAATCCGCCGCCGCTGGAGATCGAAACCGTGTCGGCGTTGTCGAGCATCCAGTTCAAGAGTAGAGACGCGCGACGCGGGCCGAGGTCGACGATGCCGTCGACGCAGGCGTCGGGAACCCAGTCGGCCTGGAGGTACTGGAGACAATTGACGTAAAAGGAGCCCGCCCCCTGGGCATCGCCGGCCTTCTCGAGCGCGTGGGCGGCTTCGATCCCCCGCACCCAGGGGTCCACCATCGCCTGCTTGAACTCCTGCTGCATCTTCTGCGCGTTGACCTGCGGGCCCTGCTGTTGGACGCCGAACAGGCTCTTGATGACGGAGCCGGTGCCGCTGTTCCGTTTCGCCCAATCCTCCTGCTTCTGTACCTCGTCGGTGTTCATCGCGCCGGCGCCGCCCTGCATGATCAGCCGTATGGCGTTGGTCTGCGCCTTCAGGCCCGCGCGCAGTTGACCGAGCGCCGTGGTGCGCTGCTCGGCGGTCAGGTGGCTCCCGCCCTCGTTGAGCAGGAAGCTCGCCGCGACGGGGTTGCGCGTCTTGGCGAGCGAGCCGTCGGCGAGCAGGGCAGCGAGGGCCCCTTCACCGGCGTGCGCCGGGCCGGCCAGTAGCAGACAGGAAGCCAGTACCGCCGCAGGTGCGATCAGGGACGTTCTGGTGCGCATCGTCAGGCCCTCCCCCCGAGGCCTGCCGGCGGCGCGGCCGCGCTAGTTCTGGTTCAGATTCGGCATCGCTGGGCCGCGCTGCGGCTGCATCATGTCGGTCTCGGTGTAGTCCGCGGGGACCACGAAGGTGGACGCCGGGACGTCCGTCTTGCGCACCTTCGTGACCTCGGTTGTCGTGGTCGTCTGGCCGCGCGCGCCCTCGCCCTTCGAGACGACGACGCGCTTGAGCGCGAAGCCGGTCATCTTCACCCTGGCGGCGTCGATCAGCTTCTTGAGTTCGCCCGTCATCTGGCCCTGGCCCATGCCCTCGAGCGCCTTGACCGTAGGCGCGGGCAGGCCGAGGGCGGTCGTCGTCCAGACGTCCTCCATCATGTCCGCGTTCGTCGACCGGTCATGCATCGGCTTCGGCATGTGCATCACCATGGTGTAAGTGGTGTGCCAGCGGTAGTGGGTGGTCGGATATCCGAGCATCTCGCCGCCGGGCTCCTCGAGCACCTTCTCGACCTTCGGGTTCTCGATCTCCATCCTGAAGCCGAACTTGGCGCCGGCCCCCATCATGCTGTTAACACCCTCCATCATCGCGGCGAGGTCGAACTTCCCGTACGTCTTCTTCTCGGGATTGACGAACGTCATCTCGCCCTTGGAGTTCACAAGCATGTAGGTGCCCTTGGCGAACATCGGGTTGTTGGTCTCGACCCAGTCCATGCGGGCCTGTTCGCTCGCCGCAGCAACGTTGGCGACCATGTCGCCGGCCTCGGCGCCGCGCCCGCCTTCGGACTTCGTGACGATCGTGAACTCGACGCCCGCCCAGGCCGGGCTCGCGACGACCGCCGTCATCAATAGGACTCGCAGGACGTTACGCATTCTCGTTTCCCCTTTCCGCACCGCTGCTCACCGCGGGTGCGCCAACGATGCGACAGAGACGCCTTTCCATTTCGTTCGATTCTACCCTGCGCGGGGACGGTGTCAAGGGGCGTGTCCCAGAGGCACTTCAATCCGGACGCGACGGTGTGCCGGCGGTGGCACCCCAAGACCAGAGGGTGGCCGTACAATGCGGGCTGGTTGCGCTGGGGGTGGCGGATGACGAGGCGAGGTCTGGTGCTTGCGGTGGGGGTCCTTGTGGTTTCGGCGGGTTGGACGCACGCGGCCGATGTGTTCGAGGTCCTGCCGAGGGTGGTGCGTGACCCGAAAGTCCCTGCGATGGAAGAGGTCCTCGGATTCGCCTGGGGCGAGGGGATCACGGACCCCGGGCAGGTCGTGCGCTACGCCCAGGCGTTGGCGGCGTCCGCGCCGTCGCGCGTGCGCCTGCTCGAGTACGGGCGTTCCCGGGAAGGGCGCCCGCTCGTGCTGCTCGTGATCGCCTCCCCGCAAAACCTCGGGCGGTGGGACGAGATCCAGGCGGGTCTCGCCCAGCTCGGCGACTCGAGGTCCCTGGCGCCGGCAAAGGCGGCCGAGCTGATCCGCGACCTGCCGGCCGTGGTGTGGATCCAATGCTCGGTGCACGGCGACGAGGCCTCCGGCGCCGATGCCGGCCTCGCCTTGGCGTACCACCTGGCGTCGGGCAGCGGGCCGGAGGTCGGACGGATCCTCGCCAACACCGTGGTCGTCGTCGACCCGGTCGAGAACCCCGACGGGCGCGCGCGCTTCGTGGATTCGAACCGGCAGGCCAGCGGTCCGGCCCCTGACCCCGAGCCCGCGAGCGCGGAGCACGTCCAGCCGTGGCCGGGCGGACGGGTCTCGCATGACCTCTTCGACCTCAACCGGGACTGGTTCGCGCTCAGCCAGCCGGAGAGCGCGGCGCGGGTCGCGGCGATGCTGCGCTACCACCCGACCGTGACGGCGGACCTCCACGAGATGGGCGCCGAGGAGGGGTACTACTTCGCGCCCCCGGCGATCCCGCGCCACCCGTTGCTGGAAGGAGAGGGGGACGCCCTGCTCGACCTGCTCGGCCGCGGCAACGCCGCCGCCTTCGACGCCCACGGTTTCCGCTACTGGACCCGCGAGGTGTTCGACGCGTTCTACCCCGGCTACGGCGACTCGTGGCCGGCGCTCACCGGTGCGGTCGGGATGACGTTCGAGCAGGCGTCGAGCCGGGGCCTGGTGACGCTCCTCAAGGACGGGAGCAAGCTCACCTACGCCGACGGCGTGACGCACCACCTGCTCGCGGCGTTCACCACGTGCCTGACCACGGCCGACAACCGTGAGCGCTTCCTCCACGGCTGGTTCGCGTTCCGGCAGATGGCCGTGACGGAAGGGGAACGCGGCCCGGCCCGCGCGTACGTCCTCGGCGACGGGGGCGACGTCGCCGCCGTCGACGAGCTCGGCGAGCTGCTCGCCCGGCAGGGGATCGAGACGTTCCGCGTGACGGCAGGCAAGGCCGGCGTGCCGACGGGGAGCGTCATCGTGCCGCTTGCCCAGCCGCTCGGCCGGCTGGCGCGCATCCTGCTGGACCGCGGCGCCTCGATGGGCAAGGCGTTCGAGAAGGAACAGGCGCGCCGCGACGCCAAGCGCCTGCGCGACGAGATCTACGACATCACCGCATGGTCGCTGCCGCTGCTGTGGAACGTGCCGGCACGTACGCTCTCGGCCGTCCCCCAGGGGGTCGGTCTCGAAGCGGTGAAGCCGAGCGACCGGCCGCAGGGCACCGTGACGGGCGAGGGGAGGGTCGCGTTCCTCTTGCCCTGGCATGACGAAGCGTCGGTCCGGGCGCTGACACGGTTGCTGCGCCTGGGCGTCAAGACCTCGGTGGCCGCCAAGGCTTTCACCGTCGCGGGGCGCGAGTTCGCGCCGGGCACCGTGGTGGTGCGCCGTGCCGGGAACGAGCCCGGCTTGCGCCAGCGGATCGAGGAGATCGCCCGCGGCACGGGGGCGGACTTCGTCGGCGCCGAGACCGGCTACGCGGAGGCCGGCATCGACCTCGGTTCCACCAACGTCTTCCCGCTCAAGGCGCCGCGCGTGGCGATCGCGTGGGACGTCCCGACCTCGGCGCTCTCCGCCGGAGGCCTGCGCTGGGCGTTCGAGCGGGCGTTCGGCTACCCGGTGAGCGCTGTGCGGACCTCGACCCTGGCACACGCCGACCTTACCCACTTCGACGTCATCGTGCTGCCCGACTCGTCGGAACGGGGCGGGTCGTACGCGAGCGAGCTCGGCGAGGAAGGCGTCAAACGCTTGGTGGCGTGGGTCAACGAGGGCGGGACGATCGTGGCGGTCGGCGGCGGGGCGGCGTTCCTCACCGGCGAGAAGGTCGGCCTGCTCGCCTCCAAGCTCGAGAAGCGCCTCGGCTCCGAGGCGGCGTCGGAGAAGGGGAAGACCGGCAAGGACGAGGATGCGTCCACGACCGGAGACCGGGCGTTCAACTACGACAACGCGGTCAAGCCCGCACAGGAGGAGCCGCCGCTGGTCCCGGGCGCCATCCTCCGGGTCGAGCTCGACCCCGAGGACATTCTCGCGGCCGGCTTTCCCGACGGCCAGCTCGACGTGCTGGTGGACTCGAGGAGGGTGTTCACGCCGCTCAAGCTCGACCGCGGCAGCAACGTCGGCGTCTACGCCGGGCCCGACAACCTCGTGCAGGCGGGGTTCGTGCTCCCCGCGTCGCGCGAGCAGCTACCCCTCAAGGCGTACCTCATGGCGGAAGCGTGCAAGCGCGGCCGGGTGGTGGCGTTCGCGGAGGACCCCGTCTCGCGTGGCCTCACACGTGCCGCGATGCTGATCCTCGCCAACGCCGTGTTCTTCGCCCCGGCGTACTGACCGGTTCTCCTCCGCGAACGGCGGACTGCTACGATGCCGGCCATGGAGATCGACCCGTGAGCGACTGGTGGTGGGTTGTGTTCGGAGGGGTCGTGGCCCTCCTGCTCGGGCTCGACCTGTTCGTCTTCCACCGCCGGTCCGGCCGCGAAGGGACGCGGCGGGCGCTCGCCTGGAGCGTGTTCTGGATCGGCCTGGGTCTTGCGTTCTCGCTGGTGGTCGACTTGGCGCGCGGCCACGACGCGGCGCTCACCTACCTCACCGCCTACCTGATCGAGCAGTCGCTCTCGGTGGACAACCTGTTCGTATTCGTGGCGCTCTTCGCGTACTTCTCGGTCGCGCCGGAGCACCACCACCGGGTGCTGTTCTGGGGGATCCTCGGCGTGATCGTCACCCGCGGGGCGTTCATCTTCGCGGGCGTGGCGTTGATCTCCCGCTTCGAGTGGGTGGCGTACGTCCTCGGCGTGGTCCTGATCGTTACGGCCGCGAAGCTCGGCTTCTCGGGGGGCGACGACGTCCACCCCGAGAAGAACCTGGTGGTGCGCTGGGCGAGCCGCGTGCTGCCGATGGTAACGAGCTTTCACGGCGACAATTTCGCGGTTCGGACCGAGCGCGGCTGGCGGTTCACGCCGCTCCTGCTGGTGCTGCTCGCGATCGAGAGCACGGACGTGATGTTCGCGGTGGACTCGGTCCCGGCCGTGCTCGCGATCTCGCGGGACCCGTTCGTCGTGTACACGTCGAACATCTTCGCCATCCTGGGCCTGCGGGCGCTCTACTTCGCCCTGGCCGGCGCTCTGCGCTCGCTGCGCTTCCTGCGGCCGGCGCTCGCGGTGATCCTCGGGCTGGTCGGCATCAAGATGCTCCTCGCCGAGATCGTCGCCGTCCCAACCGAAATCTCCCTTGGGGTCATCGCCCTCATCCTCGCCGCCGCCACCGCGGCGTCGCTCCTCCTGCCGGAACGCACGCGGCGGCCCGCGCGGAGGTGACGTCGGGCGGCGGCCTGCCGGCCCGCGCGGGCGGAAGCGGGGGACAATGGGTTGCGTTGGGGGGAAGGGAGGTGGCGATGGCCGGAGAGCCTGCGCGCGGGAAGGTGCGGATCGAGAGCGACACCCTCGGGGCGATGGAGGTCCCGGCGGAGGCGCTGTACGGGGCGCAGACCGCGCGGGCGGTGGCGAACTTCCCCCTGAGCGGCTGGCCGCTGCCGGCCGGCTTTCTCGTCGCGCTCGCGCGGATCAAGGCGGCGTTCGCGCGCGCCAACGGGGAGCACGGGCTGCTGCCCCCCGAGATCGCGCGGGCGGTGGTGGCGGCGGCGGGCGAGGTCGCGGGAGGCGAGCACCTGGAGCAGTTCCCGATCGACGTGTTCCAGACCGGTTCGGGGACCTCGACGAACATGAACATGAACGAGGTGGTCGCGCACCTGGCCAACCTCGCCCTCGGCGGCGACCCCGCCTCGCACCGCCCGGTCCACCCCAACGACCACGTCAACCTCGGGCAGTCCTCCAACGACGCGGTCCCGGCGGCGCTGCGCATCGCCGCCGCCGCCGCCTGGCGCGACCGGCTGCGCCTTGCCGCCGCCGGCGTCGGCTCCGCGCTGCGGCGTCTGGCCGGCGAGCACCGCGCGACCGTGACGCTGGGTCGGACCCACCTCATGGATGCGGTGCCGACGACGTACGGCCGCGTCTTCGGCGCGTGGGCGGACCGGCTGCAGGCAGCGTGTGACCGGGGTGACGAGAGCGCCCGCCACCTGTTGCGCCTTCCCCTCGGCGGCACCGCCGTGGGGACCGGCATCAACGCGACCCCCGCGGTCGTCGCCCGAGCGATGGCGCTCCTCTCGCAGGCGACGGGACTCGACCTGACCCTCGAGCCGAACCCGGCCGCGGGGATCGCCGCCCAGGACGCCCCGATCGCCTTTGCCGACGCCCTCGCCGGCCTCGGCCGCGTTCTCTTCCCGGTCGCCAACGACATCCGCCTGCGCGCGTCGGGGCCATTCGGCGGTCTCGGAGAGCTGGTGCTGCCGGTGGTCCAGCCGGGCTCGTCGATCATGCCCGGGAAGGTGAACCCAGTGATCCCCGAGGCGGTGGCGCAGGTGGCGCTCGAGGTGGAGGGGCTCGCCGCAGCGTGCCGCGCCGGCGCGGCGCTGCACCAGCTCGACCTCTCGCACGCCAACCCGCTCCTCGCCTGGAACCTCGACACGATGGCGCGGCTGCTGGCGAACGCCTGCGACCTCCTGGTGGCGCGCTGCCTCGACGGGTTGCGAGTGGACGTCGAGCGCGCCCGGCGCCTCGCTGCGGCGAGCCCGGCTCTGGCCACGGCGCTGGCAGCGCGCATCGGCTACGAGCGCGCTGCGGAGGTGGCCAAGGCCGCCGAATCCGCGCGGGAGAGCGTGTTCGACGCCGCTCGCCGGCTCGGTGTCCTGCCCGAGGCCGAGCTGGTTGATGCGCTAAACCTCGAGCGGTTGGCAGGGATCAGTTGAGGGAAAAGGGGAAAGGGAAAAGGTCATAGGGAAGACGGAAGACGGAAGACGGAAGACGGAAGACGGAAGACGGAAGACGAAGGCTGTCCGACGCTGCCTTGCCTCTCCCTTCTCCCCTTTCCCGTTTGACCTGCTCCTTCCACAATCGTGACAAGATTGCCCCCGTGATCCGTCCATTGAGACGTGAGCGACGATTCCGGGGTGGTGGAGTTCTCCTGCACGGCGGCGGCGATGTCGCCGGTCGATGCCCCGATGGGAGCTGAGCTGGGAGCCGGCCCTTCCGCAGCCGCGTCGCTTGCGGCGGCGTTCGCGGCGCTGGTCACCGGGGACCTCGACGCGCTCGCGGCGATCTACGACGCGTGCGCGGCGGACCTGTTCGGCCTCGCCCTGTGGCGGACCGGCTCGCGCGAGGACGCGGCCGACGTCGTGCAGGAAGTGTTCGTCCGTTTGGCGAGCGCGCCGTCGGGGCTCGGGCGGGTGCGCAAGCCGCGGGCCTACGTGCTGGCCATGGGCCACAGTGCCGCGGTGGACGTGCTGCGCCGCCGCAAGCTCACGATCGAGGCCGACGACGCCGTTCTGGAGGCGGTCCTTCCCGATCCGGTGAGCGCCTCCGACGCGGCGAGGGCGTCACGCCTGGTCCTGGGCCTGCCGGGGGCGCAGCGCGAGGCCGTCTACCTGCGCCACTTCGCCGGGCTCTCGTTCGCCGAGATCGGCGACGTGACTGGCGTGCCGACGTTCACGGCGGCGAGCCGGTACCGCCTCGGGATCGGGCGGCTGCGCAAGCTGATGGGGGTGGTGCGATGAACGACGAGCTGTTTTCCGGCATGAAGGCCGCACAGGCGCCGGCGGGTCTCCGGGAGCGAACGCTCCGCGCCGCGCGCGCCGCGGCACGCCGACCTTGCCGTGCAACGCGTGCCGGCGTGGGCTTCACGCGCTTCGATCTGGCGTGGGCTGCGGCGCTGCTCCTGCTGCTGGCCTGCAACCTGATGCTCTCGGGGCGCGGGCGCTCGAACGGTGTCGTGGCGGCCGGCGGACAGGATGCGGCCGCGGCGATGCGGCGCGGTCGTGAGGACCGCCAGTTGGCGCGCGAACTGGGCGTCAGCCCCTCGCTGATCGCGGCCGCACGCCCCCCGACCCGGCCCAACGCCGGCGAGGAGTTGCGCAAGTTGCTGGACGATCCCGCGTTCGAACCTCTCTGAGAGTGCGTCGCGGGCAGGGGTGTCGTAGGACCGAAGGGAGAGCGGTGATGGCGATGTCAACAGCGGTACGCCGGACGGTGCGGGTGGTCGGGGTCGCGTTGGTGGTGGCTTTGGCAGGGTTGCTGGCGCTCCGGATCTACGGAAACCGGAGGCTTGCCGCCGCCGAGCGGGTGTTCGCGTCGAAGGTCGGACCGATGGCCGGGAACCCCTACGCTTCGCAGCGGGTCCCCGACGAGGAGAACGCGGCGGTCTACCTGCGCGCCGGCGCGGAAGCGTTCCTGATGCCGAAGGGCCATGCCCAGATCGGCGAGTTGACGATGTCGCCGGTCACCACCTGGACGCCGGAGCAATGGGAGTTTCTGCGCGGCGTTCTCGCCCGCAACCGTCCGGCGCTCGAACTGCTCCATCGCGCGGCGGGCATGACGAGGTCGAGCTTCGGGCTTCTCGATCCGGGGACGGAAGTCGAGGAACTCAAGACCAGGCTGCCGCTTCTCAAGCTGCTCTGGGCGCAACGTCTGCTCTTTCTCGACTCTCGGGTGGCGATCTGCGACGGCGATCAGGAGCGAATCCTGGCCGATGCCGGCTCGATGGCGACGATGGCCGCGTCCCTTGATCGCGAGAGCCCGATGATCGCGATGATCATCGGTCTTGCGGCGGAGAAGATCTTCCTCGCCACGGTTCGCGAAGCCGCCGCGCAGCCCGAGGTCCCGGCCCAAACCTTGAGGAAGCTGCAGGGCATGCTTCTGGCCAACGACCTCCGTGCCGATTGGAGGCGGTCTCTTCTCGCAGACGCGTACGGCATCGACCGGCGCGTCGCATCCCGGCGGACGGAGCCCAACGGCCAGGGGGGTGCCTGGACCCTTCTGAAGGGCCGGGCCCTTGAGCTCTGCTGCCATGACATCTTCACCGCCCGGCAGCGGGAGCTCTACGTCGACCTCGTCGAAATCGTCGATCAGCCGCTGGGCTCGAGTCCGCGCTGGGCCGATCGCGGCAAGGCAAAGCCCACGTCCGCGTTCGGCGTGCTCGAGGCGATCATGTTTCCCAATCTCGCGCGCGCGGGCGGCCGCGTGCAGAGCACGATGTCGCTGCGGAAACTCGCCGATGTGGCGCTGAAGGTCAGGATCGGCGGGCTGCGGACGGGCGCCTACCCGCCGACGCTCGATGCCTACCCGGAGGCGGTGCAACCCGACCCGTTTACAGCCAAGCCGCTCTCGTACCTGCTCCGGCCCGACGGTTCGGCGGACATCTCGGTGCCTGACTTTGGCCTGCTTTGGAGGCAAGTCTCGGATGTCGGGCCGGGTTCGCAGCCTTACAGCTGGGAGCTGCCCGCGCCAGCGAAGGCGATCGCGAAGAACTAGCACAGGTCGGCCATCGAGGCGTCCGGCGGGGGTTCCGGAGCGCCCGGGACCCCCGTATCATTGCCGTAAGGAAGGTATGCCCTGGTGTTCATCCCGATCGGACTCGATCAGACGTCGGTCCGGCGGCTGCCGTGGGTGAGCATCGGCATCATCGCCGCCAACCTGGCGGTGTTCCTCGCGATGGGCGTCTCGGTCCGGCAGGTCGGCGAGGAGGCGGGGCAGCGCGGCCGGGAGGTGATGCAGTACTGGAGCCGCCACCCCTACCTCACGCTGCCGAAATCCGTGACGCCTGGGCTGTCGGACGCCGACCGCGAGCGCCTGCGGCTGCTGAGCGAGGCGATGAGCGGCGTGTCCGGCCGGCGAGCGCCGACCTCGGAAGAGCGCGCCCAGGAACAGGACGAGCTCGACGGGTTGGTGCAGCGTTTCCGCGACGCGGCGGCGCACCACCCGTTCAGATCCTGGGGGTTGATCCCCTCCGACCCGAAGCCGCTCGCGTTCCTCACCTGCATGTTCGTGCACGCCGGGTGGCTGCACCTGCTCGGCAACATGCTCTTCTTCTACCTCACCGGGCCGTTCCTCGAGGACGCGTTCGGGCGGCCGTTGTTCGCGGCGCTCTACGTCGCCTCCGGCGTCGTGGCCAGCCTCGTGTTCATCGCCGCGTTCCCGCACTCGAACGCCCCGCTGATCGGGGCCTCGGGTGCGGTGGCGGGCTTGATGGGCGCATTCCTGGTGCGCTTCGCGCACCGCAAAGTCCGCTTCTTCTACTTCTACTTCCTGTTCTTGTTCCGCACCGGCACCGTCGACCTGCCGGCGTGGCTCGTGCTGCCGCTTTGGCTCGGCGAGCAAATCCTCTTCGCCGGCCTGACCCGCGAGAGCGGCGTGGCGTACCGCGCCCACGTCGGCGGCTTCGCGTTCGGATTTCTCGCCGCCTTCGCGATCAAGGCGCTGCGGATCGAGGAGCGTTTCGTCGCGCCCAAGATCGAGCAGGAGATCTCGGTGACCCAGCATCCGGCGCTCGAGGAGGGGATGGACCTCCTGCTGCGGGGCGAGACAGGCGCGGCGCGTGCGGCGTTCGCCACCGTGCTGGCGGCCGAGCCGCGCAACGCCGACGCCCACCTCGGGGTCTGGCAGAGCCACTGCCTCGAAGACGCACCTGAAGCCGGCGCGCCCCACCTGGTCCAGGTGATCGAGGACGAGGTCCGCCGCGCCGAGCCGGCGCTCGCGCTCGACCACTGGCGCGAGCTGGTGGCGGCCGCCCGGCAAAGCGCCCCCCCGGCGTTGCGTTGGCGTCTGGCGTCGGCCCTGGAGAGCATCGACCGCGACGGCGCGGTGGAGATCTTCGGCAGCCTCGCCGCCGACCCCGCCGCCGGCATCCTGGCCGAGAAGGCGGCCCGGCGCCTGGACCTGCTCGGCGCGCCGGCACCGTCCGGTCCGGCGAACGGAGCCGTGGCCGCGGCGGCCAGCGTCTCTGCGAGGCCGCCCGGCGCGGCGGTGGCCCGAGGAGGAGCCGAAGCGGTCGTGGGAGAGGGGACGGCGCCGGCAGTCGCCCTCCCGCCGCCGCCGCCGTTCTGGGAGCCGCCTCAGGCGCCGGAGATCGAGAGCTGCACCGTGGACTGTCTGCAGGCCGACGGCCTCCTCCTGCGCGGGCCCGCGGGGGGCGCGGAGCTGCTGCCGTTCCGGGAGATCGAGAAGATCGCCGTAGCCGGGATCGCCTCCACGCCGAGGCCGTACCTCGTCCTCGATCTCCTGCTGCAACCAGGGCTTGGCCAGCCGCGGCGAGTCGAGCGCCTGCTCAGCACCGCGCTCGACCCGCGGGCCCTCCTGGGGCGTCCAGAGATGTCCGGGCTCGAGGCGTTCCGGCACCTGGTGCAGGCGATCGCCGACGGCGCGGGCGCGCCGGTGTCGCCTGCGGCGGTACTCGCGCCGGGCGCGACCGTCCCCATGTTCGCCAGCGTCGAAGCGTACGAACGCGACGCGCTCACCCCTCTTTGCCAGGCGCCGTAAGCTGGCCGTGAAGGCTTTCACAATTGACACCGATTCGAGGTATGATGCGTTCGTCGTGAAAGTTTTCTCGCGGGATGGCCGGTAGCCTTCCGGGGGGGATGCCATGAGGCCGCAACTCCGAGTCGAACCCGTATTGACGCACGTGCCCGTGCCCCGGCGGGTTGTAGCGTCGGAACCTCCGGGCCTGGTGGCCCGGTGCGCGTGGTGAAAGGGGAACGTATGGCGACACTCAAGGAAAAGCTGGGCGCGAAGATCGAGGAGCACCGCCCGCGGACGCAAAAGCTGCTCAAGGAGCATGGCGACGTCAAGCTCGGCGAGGTGACGATCGGGCAGGCGATCGGCGGCGCGCGCGGGGTCCGCTGCCTCGTGACCGACATCTCGTACCTCGACCCGCTCGAGGGGATCCGGTTCCGCGGCAAGACGATTCCGGAGACGTTCGCCGCCCTTCCCAAGGGGCCCACGGACTACCCGGTCGTCGAGGGGTTCTGGTGGTTCCTCCTCACCGGTGAGATCCCGACGGCGGCGGAGGTCGACGGGGTCGTCAAGGACTTCAAGGCCCGCCGCGCGGTGCCCGAGTACGTCGGCAACATCCTGCGCGCGATGCCGCTCGACTCGCACCCGATGGTGATGTTCTCGACGGCGATCCTCGCGATGCAGCGCGAGTCGGTCTACGTCAAGCGCTACAACGAGGGGATGAAGAAGGACGAGTACTGGGATCCGACGTACGAGGACGCCACCAACCTGTTGGCCAAGCTGCCCTCGATCGCGGCGATGATCTACCGCCTGAAGTACAAGGGCGACGCCCAGATCGCTCCCGACCCCGCCCTCGACTTCGGCGGCAACTTCGCCCATCAGATGGGGATCCCGAAGCCGTACGACGACGTCGCGCGGATGTACTTCATCCTTCACTCCGACCACGAGTCCGGCAACGTCTCGGCGCACACGACGCACCTCGTCGCCTCGGCGCTCTCGGACGCCTACTACGCGCTCTCCGCCGGGATCAACGGCCTCGCCGGCCCGCTCCACGGCCTCGCCAACCAGGAAGTGCTGAGCTGGATCATGAAGTTCAAGGAGAAGCTCGGCGGCCAGGACCCCAACGAGGAGAACGTCAAGAAGGCGCTTTGGGACACGCTCAAGGCCGGACAGGTCATCCCGGGGTACGGGCACGCCGTGCTGCGCAAGACCGACCCGCGCTACGTCGCCCAGATGGAGTTCTGCCAGAAGCACCTGCCGAACGACCCGCTGTTCAAGGTCGTCAACACGATCTACAAGGTCGCGCCGGGCGTGCTCACCGAGCACGGCAAGACCAAGAACCCGTGGCCGAACGTGGACGCGCAGTCGGGCGTCATCCAGTGGTACTACGGCCTCAAGGAGTGGGACTTCTACACGGTTCTGTTCGGCGTGGGCCGGGCGATCGGCGTTCTCGCCAACATCACCTGGGACCGCGCGCTCGGGTATCCGATCGAGCGTCCGAAGTCGCTCACCACAAAGATGTTGGAGGATGCAGCGACGGAGGCGGCCAAGGCCAAGTAGGCGGCCGGCGAAGAACGCTGCGACGTTCGGCCAGCGGTTTCGACCGACGGCAACGAACAACGAGGCGCCCGGGGCAACCCGGGCGCTTCCTTGTGCCCCTACCGCCTTCCGGCGATGTAGTCGCGCAGCCGGTCGCGCAGCCCCGCGGCGGCGCTCTTGACCGCGGGGGTGGTTGCGTTGGCCGCGAGGTCCTCGGCGATGGCCAGGGCGGCCACGAACTCCCTCCGGTTGGCCAGGGCAACAGCCTGGTTGTAGCGCTCCGCCTCACGCTGCGCGTCGGCCTCGCGGCGCAGCGCCATCGCCCTGGCCGAGTCCGGGCTCGGGGCGACCTGCTCGACGACGCCGGCCTTGCCCCCAGCCGCGGGCCCGGACGGCATCGACAACATGCGGTCGCGGAGGCGCACCGCCTCCGCGCGAAGCGACTGGTCCGCGACGGTCGGAATGAGCGTCTCCACCGCCGCCAGTGCGGCCGCGAAGTCGCCGTGGTTGTACAGCTCGACCGCCGACCGGAAGGCGCCGGCGTCGCGGAGGCGCTTGAGGGTGGCGCGGATCCTGCTCTGCCGGTCGGGATCCCTGGTGGCGGTGAGCGCGGCTTCGTAGCCCTTGGCTGCCTCCTCGTACCGCCCCTGGGTCGCTGCAAGGTCGGCGGTCGCCGACGCGACGGTCGCGAGCAGCTCGGGCACCTGCGCGCGGACCCGGGGGTCCGGCGAGTTCGCGACGAAACGCTGCACGACCTCGTGGGCGCGCGCGGGCTGGTCGGAGCGCGCCAGGAGCTGCGCCAGCGTCACCGCCGCGTCGGCGCGGGAGGAGTCGAGATCCAGCGCCCGCTCGAGCGCGCGGATCCCCGGGGCGGGGTCGTCCGCCGGCGCGATGAGGTACGACGTGCCGAGGCCGATGAGGGCGGGGACGTACTTCGGTTCGATGGCGAGCGCGGCGTGCGCGAGGTCGCGGGCCTGCACCACCCGAGCCGGGTCTGCGGCGGCGCCGCGCGCCGCCTGGGCCATACCCTGCTGAACGAGGAAGTCCTCGGCGAGGACGAGCGGCAGAAGCTGCGCCGTTGGTCGATCGGCGATCCCCTGGAATACGGTGGCGGCTTCCCGACTGCTCCCCGCCTTCGCCAGGAGGGCGGCGAGAAACGCGCCTGCCAGCGGCGATCTCGGGTTGAGGCGCCGGGCCTCGTCGAGCAGCGGCCGGCACGCTTGCGGGTCGCACCTCGGGCAGTCGAAGATCGGCTGCGCCAGTCGCACGAGGACCTCGTCCCGGGGCAGCGGCCGGGGTGCCCCGGGCTCGGCAACCGCGAGCTTCGCGACCGGCAGTTCCATGGCGGCCATCCGGCTCCGTTGAAGGTAGCCGTAGAGGTCCTTGTTGAGCTGCTCGCTGCTCTCGCCGAACGCCGCGCGGAACGCCTCCTCCTGCGCCTCGCCGGCCTGCAGGCGCGCCAGGTACTGGCCGAGCATGGCGCGGCCGTCCGGCTTCCCGAGCAGCAGGTAGTGCGTGAGCAGCCAGGCCTGGGCGTAGAACGCCGGCCGCCGGGAGGGGAGGTTGTACTCGGGCGACTCGTAGGTGACGGCGAGGACGCTTGCGAGCGGCAACAGCCCCTGGGTGCGCAGGAGGGCGAGGTGCTGCTCGTCGGGCCGGCCGATGCGGACGTCCTTCCCCACCACCGAGAAGGAGCTCCAGAATTCGGCCATCCCTTCGTTGAGCCAGACCGGGAGGTACGCCGAGCTGTTGCGCAGGAAGGCGTGGGTCAGCTCGTGGCACGCGATGCCGCGGACCTCCTGGGAACGGCCTCCCGAAACCAGCAGGTAATCGCCGTACTGCCCGGGCAGGAACAGTCCGGACAGCCCGGCGCAGGATCGTCCCGCCGTCGCGCCGCAGTAGTCCTCGAACTCCGAGTCGGACGCGAACAGGT
Organism: uncultured Acidobacteriota bacterium; assembly: GCA_963789745.1. Lineage (GTDB taxonomy): Bacteria > Acidobacteriota > Thermoanaerobaculia > Thermoanaerobaculales > Thermoanaerobaculaceae > RBG-13-68-16. The sequence continues at coordinate 774,167 of CAWBLW010000003.1, forward strand.
AGACCGCGGTCGGCAGGTGCGAGCGGGGGGCCAGCGGAACCACCTGGGCCAGCGCCGAGACCATGCGCTCGAGCTCGAGGGTCACGTCGCGGACCCTTCCTCGCCGGGCGTCCGAGGTCACCACGAAGTGCGGGGTCCTCACCTCCACCCACGCGCTGCGCTCGGGCGGCGGGTTGAGCGCGGACGCCGGCGCGGCGAGGAGCATGGCGCCCACCAGGAGCCATAGGGGGGCCGAGCGAAGCGGCGCTTTCGGTACGCTCTCGGCGGCTGACCGCGCCGGGGGCGTGACCCCGTTACGCGCCAAGGGGCGCCCCGGCCCCCGTTGTGGCGCGGCCGAGGGCGAACGCCGCGTGGTTCAACTCGAGGAACTTCTTCGGGACGCGCTCGGCGATGCACGCCCACCACGCCTCCTCGGCGAGCGGGAGCAGGCGGGAGATGGCGCCGAGAAGGACGACGTTGGCGGCCTTGACGTTGCCGGCCTCCAGGGCGAGCCTTTCGCCGGGCACCATGACGAGCTGAGCGTCGAGGGCGCCGAAGACGCGACCCAGGTGCTCGTCGCCGGGATAGACGGAGGTGCCGGAGGAAACCGTCACCGGCACGATCGCCATGTCGTTGACCACGGCGGTGCCTCCCCGGCGCAGGAACTGGGCGAACCGCAGCGCCTCCATCTTCTCGAACGACAGGAGGACGTCGGCCTCGCCGCGTCCGACGAGCGGCGAGTGAACCTTGTCCTTGTCCCAGCGCACGTGGGAGGCCACACTGCCGCCGCGCTGCGCCATCCCGTGCACCTCGGACTTCTTGACGTCGAACCCGGCCGCGAGCCCGACTTCGGCGAGGATGTTGCTGGCGAGCAGCGTCCCCTGGCCGCCGACGCCGACGAGGACGAACGAGTACGTGCCCTGGCTGGCCATGGCTCAGTTCCCCCCTTCCGTCGGAGTGGAGCAGCTCGCGGGCTGGTGTTCCTGTGCCTCGCGCACCTGGTCGCGGGTGAGGATCGCGTCGTGCGGACAGACCTGCGCGCACACCTCGCAGCCGGTGCAGGCGTCGGCGTCGATCAGCGCCAACGGCTTCCCGGTCTTCTTGTCCATCTCCTCGCTCTTGAGGATCGCCGGGCAGCCGATGCGGAAGCAGATGCCGCACCCGGTGCACGCCTCCTCGAGGACCTCGAGCGCCACCCAGCGCCTGCGGATCTCGGGCAGGAGCGCGCACGCCCGGCGCGCCACCAGGACCGCGGGCTCGTCGTGCGCCATCAGGCCCTTGTACGCCTTCTCGAGGCCGGCGACGTCGTAGGAGTCCACCGTGGCAACGTGGCGGATGCCGAGGGCCCGCACCAGCGGCTCCAACTCGATCACGTCGGTCTCCTGGTGCTGGAGCGTGATGCCGGTGCCCGGGTTCGACTGGTGGCCGGTCATCGCCGTCGTGCGGTTGTCGAGGATGATCGTCAGCACGTTGGCGCGGTTATACGCGACGTTGGCAAGCGCCGGGAGGCCGGTGTGGTAGAACGTCGAGTCGCCGATCACCGCCACCATGCGCTCGCCGATTCCGGCCTTCGCCGCGCCGTGCGCCACGCCGATCCCGGCGCCCATGCAGCCGCAGCTGTGGATCGCGGAGAGCGGCGGCAGCAGGCCGAGCGTGTAGCACCCGATGTCGCCGCTCACCGCGACCTTCTTCTTCGACAGGAGTTGGAAGACGCCGCGGTGCGGGCACCCAGCGCACAGCACCGGCGGGCGGGCCGGCAGCTCGGGAAGATCGAGCGCGGCGGCGGCGACCGGAGGCCTGTCGACCGGGAGGCCGGCCGCGGCCGCCTTGAGGCGGACCACGGTCGGGTCGAGCTCGCCGCAGAGCGGAAAGATCGACTTGCCCTCACAGGCGATGCCGAGAAGGCGGATCGCCTCCTCGAGGACGGGGTCCAACTCTTCCAGGACGATCAGGCGCTCGACGCCGGCGGCGAAGGCGCGGATGAGCTTCTCCGGGACCGGGTAGACGGTCCCCAGCTTGAGCACCGACGCCTCCGGCAGGACCTCGCGGGCGTACTGGTAGGCGATGCCGGCGGTGACGATCCCGACGCTCCGGTCGCGCCACTCGATGCGGTTGAGCGGCGTCTTCTCCACCCAGGCGGCGACGTCGAGCACGCGCTGCTCGGCGAGCGGGTGGCGCGCGCGGGCGTTTCCCGGGATCATCACGTACTTGGCCGGGTTCCGCGGGAACTTGGTGCGGCGCGGCTCGACGTCGGTCCTCTCGCCCAGCTCGACCGGGGTCGACGAGTGGTTGGTCCGCGTTGTCGTGCGCAGCAGCACCGGCGTGTCGAACTTCTCCGAGAGGCCGAACGCCGCGATGGTGAAGTCCTTGCACTCCTGCGAATCGGACGGCTCCAGGCAGGGCACGCGCGCGAACTGGGCGTAGCGGCGGTTGTCCTGCTCGTTCTGCGACGAGTGCATCCCCGGATCGTCGGCGGACACGATCACCAGCCCTCCCTCGGTGCCGGTGAACGAAGCGTAGAAGAACGAGTCCGCCGCCACGTTGAGGCCGACGTGCTTCATGACCGCAAGGGCGCGCCGGCCCGCATAGGCGGCGCCGACCGCGACGTCAACGGCGACCTTCTCGTTGGTGGACCACTCGCAGTAGACGCGCGGGAACCGCGACAGCTCTTCGAGGACCTCGGTGGACGGGGTGCCGGGGTACGCCGCGGCGAGGTGGACCCCCGCCTCCCAGGCGCCGCGGGCAATCGCTTCGTTCCCAGAGAGCATGCGCTTCATGAACGCTCCTTCGTGGGGGTCCGTCACGGGGGTGGGTCCCGGTGCGTCGCCGCCGTGACAATTCTACCCGGCGACGGCTGACGGCGCTGCGGTGCCGGGCGGTGACGCGCGGACCGCGGTGCCGCGCCCAGCGCGCCAGACAAAAAAACCCCCCGGCGGGGCGGTGGGAACCGAAAGTCGGATGACTTGGGGGGGAGATCCAACGGCGGTACCCTGCGGGGCGCCCCACCGGGGAAGGTCCGGGTTTTCAAATCAAACGCCGGCCCTCACGTCTCAATTGTCGTTGCAACGCAACGTGAAGGCCTTCACAAGGGCAAGCTAACACCGAACATCTCGAAATGCAAGCCCCGGGGGAGGCGGGCCGTGTCGTTCGGCTTGTCGGTGGCTCGGCGGCGGCATACAATGCCCGAAAGGAGAAGGGCATGCCGCGCACGTATGAGGGAATGCTCGACGCCAAAGGGGCCCGCTACGGCCTCGTCGTGAGCCGGTTCAACGATTTGCTCACCGGCCGGTTGGTGGAGGGCGCCATCGACTGCCTGCTCCGCCACGGGGCGAGCGACGACGACATCACGGTGGTCAAGGTCCCGGGGGCGTGGGAGTTGCCGCTGGTCGCCGGCCGCCTCGCCGGCTCCGGCAAGGTGGACGCCGTCATCGGCCTCGGCGTCCTGATCCGCGGGGCGACGCCGCACTTCGACGTCATCGCGGCCGAGACGGCCAAGGGGTTGGCCCAGATCGGACTCGCGGGCGGGATCCCGGTGTCGTTCGGCGTGCTCACCTGCGACACGCTCGAGCAGGCGCTCGAACGCTCCGGCTCGAAGGCCGGGAACAAGGGGTGGCAGGCGGCGCTGGCCGCGATCGAGATGGTGCAGCTGTACCGCCGCCTCGGGGAGTGACGAATGGGGGTGCGGCGGCGGGGTCGAGAGCTGGCGCTCCAGATGTTGTACCAGCACGAGATCGCGGGGACAGAGGTGGAAGCCATGGTGGCCTCGTTCGAGGAACTCGCCCAGGCGCCACCGGCCACCCGCGACTTCGCCGTGAGCCTCGCGCGCGGCGTGATCGCGAAGCTGCCCGACCTCGACTCACGGTTGGTCGACCAGACCGACAACTGGCGGATCGAGCGCATGGCCGCGGTGGACCGCAACATCCTCCGCCTCGCGCTCTACGAGCTTCTGTTCGCAGGCGAGACGCCGGCGGCGGTCGTGATCGACGAGGCGGTGGAGATCGCCAAGCGGTTCGGGAGCGAGCGGTCGAGCCAGTTCGTCAACGGCGTCCTCGACGGCTTCCTCCACCGCGGAAGGGCGGCGGGAGGGGCGTGATGCGGCGCGCGGCCGGCTTTCTGGCGTTGGCCGTGCTGGCCGCCACGGCCGCCCGTGCGGACGAGTCGAGGATCGCGGTCCCCACGGCACTGGCCGCCAGGGTCGAGACGGGCCGCCGCTCCGGACTCGACGTCGGCCTCGAGCCGCGGGCCGCCGGCGCGATGGTCACCGTCAGTCGCAGCGCCCGCGCGCTTCCCGCCGCACCCGCATATCCGTTGGTGCACGCCACCGCGTGCGGCGACGCCGACGCGCTCGTGGTGCCCGCCTCGTTCCAGCTTCCCCTCGAACTGCGCCGCCTGACGGAGCGGCCGGGTTCCGCCGTCGTGCGGCTGGTCTCGGCGGTCTCGTTCGTGTCGCGGACCGTGGTCCTCGACGAGGACGACGCCGGCCCCCAGGACGCGGTTTCGGTGCTCTCGCGCGGCCGCGGGCGCTGTTCGGGCCGGGCCAACGCGGCGGTCGGACTGCTGCGCCGGATGGGGATCCCGGCGCGGGCGGTGCACGGTCTCCTCCTTGGCGACGGCGGCGCCCGGTGGCACCGGTGGGGTGAGGCGTGGCTCGGCCCGCTGGGCTGGACGCCGTTCGACCCCGGGGCGGCGGTGGGCCTGGTCTCGGTGCGGTACCTCCCGCTGGTCGGCTCCGGCGAAGGGGCGAGTCTCGCGGGCGTCCGCCTGGAGCGCATCGACGAGCGCGGCTACCTCGGGGTGCCGGTGCGCGCCGGGCTGCGGGTCCTGCCGGTCGGGGGCGTGACGCTGCGGTGCGTGGCGCCGGCCGGCGCGGCGGAGGTCACGGCGCTGCTGGTCGGCCCGGACGGATCGCGCTGGGCGCGCCGCGGCGGGCGCGAGGTCGTGTTCCGCGGGATGCTCCCGGGGCGGTACCGCATCCTGTGGCGCGCAGGCGGCCCTCCGGCCGCGCTGGACCTGGTCCTCGGAGGGGTCCCGGACGTGCTCGTGGAGTTGGGGGCCGGGGGAGAGGCGGGACGGTGAAGGCGATTCTCGGGCGACTGTCGGAGCTGGGGCTACGGGAGATCAGCAAGCTGCTCACCGCGGCCGGCGCGGAGGGGGTGCTCGAGGTTGACGGGCCGGGTGGGCCCGCCCGCCTCGCGTTCAAGAACGGCCATCTCGCCGGCGAGACCTCGCCAGCGCTCCTGGCTGCCTACTCGGTGCGCAACGGGACCTATTGCTTCCGCCCGGGAGGGACGGGACCGGTGGAGGTGTGGTTGCCGCAGGAGGAGTTCTTCGCCCGCCTCGACGCCGAGGCGAAGACGGCACGGGCGGGTTCACCCACCCGCAGCGACGTCATGCGCGGCACCGAGGCCGGTACCGGCGATCCGTTGGCCGAGCTCCGCGACTCGCTGTCCGAGATCCCGATCCCGTTCGGAGCCGCGCGGATCCTGATCGCGGCGGCCGACCCGCGCCCGTACCGGACGTTGATCCCCAGTTGGCGCCAGCGCGGCTGGGAGGTGGTGCTGGACGACGCGCCCCGCTGGCCCGAGGGGCCGCCGCCGCGCCTGGTGGTCGTGCACCTGCCTGTGACGGCGACGCTCGCCGGCCAGGACAAGGACTGGCTCGCTCTCGCCGAGCGCGCCGCGGCGTGGCGCCCGCCGGTGCCGGTGCTCTGGGTCGGAGGGCTCGCAGACCCGCGGCTGCGGCACGAGGCGATCGCCGCCGGAGTGGAGTTCCTGCTCCCCGCGCCGGCCGGCGACGCGGGCGAAGCCGCCCGCTGGTTCCGCGACGATCTCACGCTGCTCGCCGACCGGTTGCTGAGCCGGCGGGGCGAGAGCGGAGTGGGCGAGGCGGAAGCGTTCCGCGACTTCTTCCTCGCGCTCCAGGTCGATGCCGACCCGGCGGAGGTGCGCGCCTCGCTGCTGCGGTTCGCGGGCACGTTCTTCGCGCGCGGGGTGCTGCTCGCGATCCGTGATGCGGTGTTCGAATCGGTGGGCGGCTACGGCTTCGCGTTCGCGAACCCGGTGCGCGTCTCGCGCGGCCTCGTGGTGCTGGAGGACGTCGTGGTCGAGCGCCACGGCGTCCGCCTCGACGCCTACCCGGAGGGGGGCAGGGTCGCGCTCGCCCAGGTCCTCGCGGCCCGCGACGGGCTGGACCGCGCCGAGGTGCTGCCGGTCCTCGCCGGCGGCGAGTGCATGGCGCTCTTCCTCGGCGACCGGCCGCTGGGCGAGGGGGGCGGGACGGAGGCGTTGGCGGGGGTGTTGGCACGGAGCGGGTCACTCCTCGGCCTCACGCCGACGAAGTAAGCCTCCCCCGTAGTATCGCCTCGGGCGCCGCCGGCGTCGGACCTCTCGCTGCGTTGCGCTGCGCCGGTTCGCATCCTCACGTAGCCTCCGGCTACGCTCCGGTGCGACCGGCTTGCGCGCCTTGCGATAGGCCCAACGGCGGCGGCGCGGCTACACGCCCCGAGTGGCGAGGCCCTGCCTGACGGCGGGGGATCCGTCTTCGAGGGAGGAGCTGGAGGCTGCGCGGCCTGCGGCCGGCGCAGCCGCCTCGGACAACTGACCACGCCTTCGCTGTGCCCGAGCCCCGAGCCCCGAACCCCGAGCCCCGAACCCCGAGTCCCGAACCCCGAGCCCCGGTCTCTCGCAGTCGGCTACAATCGGCGCGCGGAGGGGATTGATGGCTCTACCGTACGATCCGCAACAGGTCGAACCGCGATGGCAGGAGTTCTGGGCGCGCGAGGCGTTCGCGTCCGTGGACACCGCGGGCGAGAAGGACCTCTACATGTTGATGATGTTCCCGTACCCGTCGGGCGACCTGCACGTCGGGCACGGGCGCAACTACATCCTCGGCGACTGCCTGTTCCGCATGTTCCTGATGCAGGGGCGCAAGGTCCTCAACCCGATGGGGTGGGACGCGTTCGGCCTGCCCGCCGAGAACGCCGCGATCAAGCGCAACATCCACCCGCACGAGTGGACCGTGGCCAACATCGGCCGCATGAAGGACCAGTTCCGGCGTTGGGGGATCCTCTACGACTGGGACAAGGAGATCGCCTCCTGCGAGCCCGAGTACTACCGCTGGAATCAGTGGCTCTTCAACCGCATGCTCGAGAAGGGCCTGGCGTACCGGGGCAAGTCGCCGGTCAACTGGTGCCCGTCGTGCCGCACCGTTCTGGCGAACGAGCAGGTGGTCGCGGGCGGGTGCGAGCGCTGCGGGGCGCCGGTCGAGCAGCGCGACCTCGAGCAGTGGTTCCTGCGCATCACAGCCTTCGCCGACCGCCTGCTCGAAGGGCTGGACCGCCTCCCGGACTGGCCGGAGAAGGTGAAGCTGATGCAGCGCAACTGGATCGGGCGCTCCGAGGGGTGCGACGTCCGGTTCGCGGTCGAGGGCGTCGCCGAGCCCCTGACGGTGTTCACGACGCGGGTGGACACGATCTACGGGGCGACCTTCGTCGCACTCGCCCCGGAGCACCCTCTGGTCGACCGTCTCAGGGCCAAGGCGCCGGACGCCGACTTCGGCGAGTTCGTCGACAACCTGAAGAACCAGACCCGCCTGCAACGCGAGTCCGAAGGGGGCGACAAGGAAGGCCGGTTCACCGGCGCGTACGCGGTCAACCCGTTCTCCGGCGAGCGCGTCCCGATCTGGGTCGCCAACTTCGTCCTGATGGAGTACGGGACCGGCGCGATCATGTCGGTGCCGGCCCACGACGAGCGCGACTTCGCCTTCGCCACCAAGTACGGCATCCCGATCCGGGTCGTGATCGCCGGCCCCGGGATGGGACCCGACTCCGTGCTCTCGGAGGCGTACAGCGGCCCGGGGGTCGTCGTGAACTCGGGGCCGTTCTCCGGCCTCGCGAGCGAGGAGTCCAAGGCGAAGATGGGCGTCTTCGCCGAGGAGCGTGGGTTCGGCGACCGCAAGGTGCGCTACCGGCTGCGCGACTGGCTGATCTCCCGGCAGCGCTACTGGGGCACTCCGATCCCGGTCGTGTACTGCGCGGACGACGGCATCGTGCCGGTGCCCGACGGCCAGCTCCCGGTGGTGCTCCCCACGGACATCGAGTTCGGTGGCAGCGAGGGGAACCCGCTCGAGCGCAGCGCCTCGTTCACGGCGGCGACCTGCCCCAAGTGCGGCAAGCCGGCGCGCCGCGAGACCGACACGATGGACACGTTCATGGACTCGTCGTGGTACTACGCGCGGTTCGTCAACCCGCACGTGCGCGACGCGATGATCGACCAGGCGCGGGTCGCCCGCTGGATGCCGGTGGACCTCTACATCGGCGGCGTCGAGCACGCGATCCTCCACCTGATGTACGCGCGCTTCCTGTACAAGGTGCTGCACGATTTCGGGATGGTACCCGGGGACGAACCGTTCACGGTGCTGTTCAACCAGGGGATGATCACGGCCAAGAGCAAGGTCTCCGGCAAGCTCGAGAAGATGTCGAAGTCGAAGGGGAACGTCATCGCCCCCGACGCCCTGATCTCCCGTTACGGGGCGGACACCGAGCGCGTGTACACCCTGTTCATGGGGCCGCCGGAGAAGGAAGCGGAGTGGACCGACGAGGGCGTGCTGGGCGCGCACCGCTTCCTCCAGCGCGTCTGGGGCGTGCAGGACATGGTCGCGGGCGCCGAGGGGCGCGCCGGCGACGTGGCCGCCGAGGAGCGCCTGCGGATCGCCGCCCACCGCGCGACCAAGCGCGTACACGACGACCTCGCCCGCTACCACCCGAACACCGCGATCGCGGCGATGATGGAGCTCCTCAACGCGATTGCGGAGGAGCAGGCGAAGGTCGGGGCGCAGGCGCTGCGCGACGCCTTCGAGAGGCTCCTCAAGCTGCTGCACCCGTTCGCGCCGCACATCACCGAGGAGCTGTGGCGGGCGCTCGGCCACGACGGCTCGCTGCTGCGGGCCGGCTGGCCGGCGTACGACGCCGCGCTGCTGGCGGCGCAGCGCGTGACGCTCGCGGTGCAGGTCAACGGCAAGGTGCGCGGCACGGTCGAGACCGAACCCGGCCTCGGTGCGGACGCGGCGGCCGCCGCGGCCAGGGAGGCGGCGGCCCGGTGGCTGGAGGGGAAGGAGATCGTCAAGGTCGTTCACGTCCCCGACCGGATGGTCTCGTTCGTGGTGAAGGGATGAATACCGTGGTCCGTGGTCCGCGGTCCGTGGTCCGTGGTTGCCTCATCGCGCTGGGCGCGCTCGTCGCAGGGGGGTGCGGGTACCACCTGGTGGGGGCGTCGAGCACGCTGCCGGCCCGGCTGCAGAAGCTCTACGTGGCGCCGTTCGTGAACCGGACCGGCCGGGCCGAGCTCGACCAGCGCCTCACCCAGGCGGTCACCCAGGAGTGGGTGCGCCGCGGGCGCTTCCAGCTGGTCTCGAGCAGCGAGCAGGCCGACGTCGTGCTCTCGGGCACGATCACCGCGGCGGCCACCTCGCCGGTGCAGTTCGACTCGGTCGGGCGCGCCACCCAGTACCAGCTCACCGTCATGGCCGACATCCAGTTCGTGGACCGGACCGGCCCGAAGCCCGTGATCATCTGGCGCGATCAACATTTCTCCCGCAGCACGGCCTACCAGGTTGACGTCAACGCCATCAACTACTTCGACCAGTCGGTGGAAGCGATGGACACCCTGTCCAGCGATTTCGCCCGCGGCCTCGTCGTCACGATCCTCGAAGGGTTCTGATCGCGCCCCGCCGTCCTCGCCCGGGGACGTGGTGCCGTCGCGAGCGGGCGCCGGCGAGGCGCGCACCGACGAGGCGTCCCGCCTCGGACCGTGCCGACGACGTTCCCCGGTGACGGCTCCGGATCAGCTGGAATATCCCGTCCAACCTCGTTGCTAGAAGACCCAGAAGACCAGAAATCGATCGAGACGCAGGCAACGTCGAGAGAAGTGGTCGGATGGTAAAGACCGGTTGGTGTGCGCGCGGCGTCGCCGTGGTGCCCGGGTCACGGATGCGGGCCGGGGGGCGATGCGGCGCATTCGAAAGGGAGGTCCACGATGAGCAGCAGGTCAGTTGTCGCGGCCGCAAGCTTGGTGATACTCGTCGGCGCCGCCGGTGCGGTGGCCGGAGGGCCGGCCGCGAGGCGGCACATCAGCCGAGCACCCGACATCAACGATGAGTTCGTGCGCACCCAGCTCGCCCCGGCGGTGGTCCGCGGCACGCAGGTGCCCGGCGTCGTCCTGGGGCCGCAGTTCTTCCCGCAGTCGGTCGCGTCGGGGGATCCACGCCCCGATTCGGTCGTGCTGTGGACGCGCGTGGCCGACCCGGACCTGGCGGGCGCGGACGTGCCGGTTCGGGTGATCGTCACGCAGGATCCGTACTTCGCTCACGTGGTGCTGAACCAGGTGGTGACGGCACAGGCCGCGTACGACCACTGCGTCAAGGTGCAGCTCACCGGCCTGGCGCCGCGCACCACCTACCTCTACTTCTTCGTGTACTACAAGAACGGCCTCATCTACCTCTCCCACCTCGGGCGGACCAAGACGGCCCCCGCCTCGACCGACACGGCGCCGGTCCGCTTCGCGTTCTTCTCCTGCGAGGACTACGAGGGGCGCTACTACAACACCTACGCCAAGCTGCTCCTCGACCACAAGGACGACATCGACTTCGTGGCGTTCATCGGGGACTACATCTACGAAACGGCGGGCGATCCCGGGTCGCAGCTTCCGGTCCCGGGCCGCGCGATCGACTTCGACGACAAGGCCGGGGCGATCCTGCTCGGGACGCCGGACCACCCGTACTACGCCGCCTCGAGCCTGGACAACTACCGCCAGCTCTACCGCACCTATCGGTCCGACCCGATGCTGCAGGCGCTGCACGAGAACTTCCCGATGGTCGCCACCTGGGACGACCACGAGTACTCCAACGACTGCCACGGCGCGGTGGCGACCTACTTCGACAAGCGGAAGGACGAGAACGACCCGGCGCGGCGCAGACGGGCCGAGCAGGCGTTCTTCGAGTTCATGCCCACGGCGATCGGCATCACGGCCGGGCAGGGCGCCGCTCCCTACCGGAGCGGTCTCCAGATCGACGACTCGATCCTGTACCCGAACGCCGTGATCTACCAGGACTTCAAGTTCGGTGCGAACCTCGACCTCGTGCTCTCCGACTACCGCTCGTTCCGCTCCGACGTGCTGATCCCCGAGAACTCGTTCCCGGGCGCGGTGGTCCTCGACAGGGCCACGATCGAGTCGATGCTCGGCGCACCGGGCTACGCCGCGGTCGCGGCCAGCCTCGACCCGTACGTCCCGATCGCGGCGAATCCGACGCTCCAGGCCACTACGGCCGCGATCCTGACCCAGCTCTATCAGCTCTCCAACCCGTTTCTCGACGCCGCCGGGGCCGCGGCGGCCGCACAGGCGGCCGCCAGCGGCAACGTGAGCGCGACCTACCTCAACGCCCTGTTCACCGGTGCGGGGCTGGCGGCCCCGTTCGGAGACGCCGATCTCGCGGCGATGGACCGCGGCCTCTCGTACCTCTACCTCGGGAAGCAGAACCTGTACGACTCCCGCGGGTCCCGCTACGTGGTGGCGAAGGACTCGTTCGATCTCCTCTCCGCGTTCCTCTGGGCGACCACACAGGGAGGAGCGGAGGACGTGTACGGCCAGACCCAGGAGGCGTGGATCAAGGACACGCTCTCGCACTCGACGGCGACCTGGAAGGTGTTCGCGAGCTCGGTGTCGATGACGCCGATGATCCTGGACTTCCTCAACCCGCAGATCGCGCCGTTGCTGCCCCCCGACCTCCCCGCGCAGTACCGGGCCCGGCTGCTCCTTGACGCGGAGGAGTGGGACGGGTTCCCGCAGCGGCGCGCCGAGCTCGTGTCGTTCCTGCAGAGCGTGCCCGGCAGCGTCGTGATCTCGGGCGACATCCACGGCTCGTTCGTCACCGACCACGGCGACGGGCTGTACGAGTTCACCGGCGCCGCCGTCAGCTCGCAGACGCTCGAACAAGAGGTCCTCGGCATCGTCATGGCGGACCCGGCGCTGAGCCAGGTCCCCGGGATCGAACAGCTGGTGCAGTCGATCGGCGACATCATGCAGGTGTCGTCGCAGGACCCGGCCGTGAGCCCGGCGAAGATCCTCGCCCAGTGGCCGAACGTCCACGGTGGCGTGGTGCTCACGGCAGCGCCCGACGCGCTGACCGCCACCTACTATCACATCGACGCGTCGCAGATCGGCACGAACCACTACGGCGACCCGGCGGCGCTGAACTCGCTGTTCCAGACCACGACGTTCCAGCTGCAGGGAGGCGTGCTGACGCGGGTGAGCCCGTAGGCCGGCCCGCCCGGGTCGCGACATCCGTCCGCCGCCCAGGTTGGTGTGCGCGCCCGCGCGGGAGTCGGGCGGTGCGGTCCGCGTTTCAGCGGCGGGGCGGGGCGGGCGGAGCCCACCACACGACGCGGCCGACGATGACGTCGGCAAGCGACTGGCCGGCCCTGAGGCGGATGGCGCGGGGCAGGTGGGCGGGGTTGTCGGAGAGCAGGATCAGCACGCGCGAGGCGGCGTCGAGGACGAGACGCTTGATCGTGCAGCCGGGCTCGCCCGCCGCGTCCTCGCGCACCGCGTAGATCCCCTGCGGCACGACCTCGCGCCGCGGCGCGCGGTCGAGCAGGACGGTGGCGCCCGGCGGGATCGTGTCGGCCATCGAGTCCTGGTCCCTCCCGACCCGCACCAGCATCGCCTGGGCGGGGTCGACGCCGAGGCTGCGCAGGAGCGCGCGCGGCAGCGGCTCGTGCCCCTCGATGTGGTCGGCCAGCAGGAGGGGGGGGCCGGCGGCGATGCGGTCCGCCACCAGCGGGACCGCAACGGCGTCGCCGGGCTCGCCGGCCGCGGGTCCCTCGCCGAGTAGCTCGCCCACGGTGGTGGCGAGGGCGGCGGCGAGACGGCTGACGGTGGCGACGGTGGGGGTGGACTCGCCGCGCTCGATCTGCGCGACGAAGTTGCGCGAGAGCGCCGCCTTGTCCGCCAGCGCCTGCTGGCTCATCCCCCGGCGGACCCGGGTCTCGCGCAGGACGGCGCCAAGCTCTTCGAGGCCCATTCGACAACTCCTGTTGTCAATGTAGGACGAAGCGCGCAGGTTGTCAACTTCAGGGGTTGACAACGATCGAGGTCAATCGTAGATTGATTGGTGACCATGATGGTTGCCTATGACCTCGCGCCCGACCTCGCGGGACTCCGGCAGGCCAGCCAGCGCTGGGTGCAGCGGGAGCGCGCGCGGGCCCGGATCGCCACCGGCGTGGCGGCGCTCGACGCGCCGCTGGGCGGAGGGTGGCCGCAGGGAAAGGTGGGCGAGCTGGTGGGGCCGGCCTCGTCGGGCCGTTCGGCGGCGGCGGTGGCGACGACGGCGGCGGCCACCGCCCGCGGCGAGGTGACGGCGTGGATCGACCCGGACGGCGCGTTCGACCCCGCCTCGGCGGCGGCCGCGGGCGTGGACCTCGAGCGGGTGCTGTGGGTGCGCCCGCGCGGCATCGGGGAGGCGGTGCGCGCCGCCGAGCTGGTGCTCGGGACCGGCGGGTTCACCGTCGTGGTCCTCGACCTCGGAGCGGCGGCCGCGATCGCCCGGGAGCGCAACGGCGCGAGCCGGGGCGCGCTCGCCCTGCGGCTGGCGCGCGCGACCGAGCGGGCCGGGGCGGTGGCGCTGGTGCTGGCGGGGCGCCCGTGGGCGGGGACGCTGGCCGGGGTGACGGTGGCGCTCGCGCGCGGCGAGGCGCGCTGGGGCGGTGCGCAGGACGGGCCGCGTTGGTTCGCAGGGCTCACCCTGCGCGCGCAGGTGGAGCGCGGCCGCGGGCGCGAGTGGGGTGCGGGCGAGAAGCGCGCGGCGGCGGGCGGGGGCAAGCCCCGCCCCTACACCGTTGAGGCAGACGATTCCGATGTAGGGGCGGCCCTTGCGGCCGCCCGCGATGGGGATAGGTGTGTCGGTGCGACGGCAGGCGGGACCAGATCGGGCGGGGACAAGCCCCGCCCCTACACCGTTGAGGCAGACGATCCCGATGTAGGGGCGGCCCTTGCGGCCGCCCGCGATGGGGATAGGTGTGTCGGTGCGACGGCAGGCGGGACCAGATCGGGCGGGGGCAAGCCCCGCCCCTACACCGTTGAGGCAGACGATTCCGATGTAGGGGCGGCCCTTGCGGCCGCCCGCGGGTGGGCGGAGGCCGGGGCCCGCCCGTTGTCGCACATCGCGCAGGAGCGCGAGGCGCTGGGGGCGTGAGCCGTGCGCATCGCCGCCCTCTGGGTCCCGGAGTTCCCGGTGCAGGCGCTGCGGCGCAGCGCCCCCGACCTCGCCGAGGCGCCGCTCGCCGTCGCCGCCGGCCCCTCGCCGCGGGACGTGCTCGTGGCGGTCGCCGCGGAGGCGGCCGAACTCGGCGTCCGCCCCGGCATGACCGCGGCGCAGGCGCGCCAGGTGGCGCCGGCGGCGCTGGTGCGGGTGACGCCCGCGGCGGCCGCCGCCGCGGCGGACGAAGCGCTCGCCGACGTCGCGGGCGGCTTCTCGCCGCGCCTTGCGCGCCACCTGCCGGGGGAGGTCGTGCTCGACGTCGGCGGCCTCGTCCCGCGTTTCGGCAGCGAGCAGCGGATCGCGCACGAGCTGCTGCGCGCCTGCCGGCGCGTCGGGCTGGAGGCGCGGGCCGGCATCGCATCCAGCGTCGGCGTGGCCAGAGTCGCCGCGCGCCGCGCTGGGCGCTCGCCGGGGGCGGATTGCGCGAGCGGGCATTCACTTCCCGCGAGCGCGGGGGGCACGGGGGGGCACGAGGCGGTGGAGGTTGGGCGTGGGGCCGCCGGCTCCCCCGCAACAGGTGGATCAGGGCTCGCCCCCACCCGACCGGATGTAGGGGCGGGGCTTGCCCCCGCCCGCCGCGGCGATGCGGTCGTGGTCCGAAGTGGCGACGAGCGCGCGTTCATGGCGGCGTTGCCGCTCGCGTTGCTCGAGCCCCCCCCGGAAGCCGCGGCGATGCTGGCGCGCTGGGGGCTCGCCACCGCTGGCGAGTTGGCGCGCCTCGCGCGGCGCGAGGTCGGGTTGCGGCTCGGCCCCGCCGGGGTGACGCTCCACCGCCTCGCCTGCGGGGAGGAAGCGGGCGCGTTCGTCCCCGATCCGATCCGCGAGGTGCTGCGCGAGGGGGTCGAGCTCGACGACCCGCTCGGGGCGCTGGAGCCGTTCCTGTTCGTGACGAGCGGCATCCTCGCCCGCCTGGCGCAACGCCTGGAGCTGCGCGGCGAGGGGTTCGCCGGGGTCCTGCTCGAGCTGCGCCTGGAGGACGCGGGGCGCCGCGAGCTCCCCCTCGCGCTCGTGGCGCCGACGCGCGACGTGCCCGCGGTGCTGGCGCTCGCGCGGCTGCAGCTCGAGGCCCACCCGCCGGGGGCGCCGGTGGAGGGGGTGACGGCGCTGGTCACCCCCGGCCGGGTGCGGCTCGCGCAGGGGTCGCTGTTCGGCGCCCCGATGCCGGCGCCGGGGAAGCTCTCCACGACGCTGGCGCGCCTGGCGGCGCTGGTGGGGCCGGAGCGTGTCGGCGCCCCCGCCGTCCCCGACACCCACCGCCCCAGCGCCTGGAGCGTCGCCCCGTTCGTGCTCTCTGAACATCGGGGTTCGGAGTTCGGGGCTCAGAGACCGGGACTCGGGGCTCGGGGCTCGGGGCTCGGGAGCGACAATAATCATTTCCGGACCCCGAGTCCCGAACCCCGAACCCCGGTTCCACCTGCCTTGCGAGCGTTCCGGCCGCCGCGCGAGGCGCGGGTGGACGCCCTCGACGGAAGGCCGGTGGTGGTGTGGGTGGAGGCGATCGGCGGCATCGTGGTCTCCTGGGCCGGCCCCTATCGGTCCGCCGGCGACTGGTGGGGCGGCGAGCCGTTCGCGCGCGACGACTTCGACGTCGCCACCACCGACGGCTCGCTGCTGCGCGTCCACTTCGACCGCCTCGCCCGGCGCTGGTTCGCGGACGGTGTGTATGACTGAAGACCGGGACTCGGGGCTCGGGGTTCGGGGCTCGGAAATCAAGAAGCGACGTGGAGGGGTGGGGGAACGAATCCCGCATCCCGAACCCCGAATCGCGGTTTCACCTGAAGACCGGGGCTCGGGGCTCGGGGTTCGGGGCTCGGAAATCAAGAAGCGACGTGGAGGGGTGGGGGAACGAATCCCGCATCCCGAACCCCGAATCGCGGTTTCACCTGAAGACCGGGGCTCGGGGCTCGGGGTTCGGGACTCGGGTCAGAGGAGGAGCAACAATGAGTACCGAAGTGAAGAGCTATCAGGATCTGAGGATTTGGCAACGCGCCATGGAACTCGTCCCACAGGTCTACAAACTTGTCAGCAAGTTGCCGGCGTTCGAGAAGCACGGGCTGGCAGACCAGATCCGTCGGGCGGCCGTGAGCGTTCCGGCAAACATCGCCGAGGGCCATGCGCGCCGACATACGAGAGAGTTTCTGCAACATCTCTCCATTGCGCGAGCAAGCCTGGCGGAACTCCACACCCTTCTGTTGATAGCGGAACGCCTGGAGTTCTTTCCTCGCGAAGTTGTGAGCCAAGTCGAGGAGGCAATCGCCGACCTGGGAATGCCGCTGTCCGGTTTGATCAGAAGGCTGGAAGCAAAGTTGTAATTGCTTTCCCGACCATCGAAGCCGAGAGAGTCACACCGGTGAAGCCTGCATTCGGGGCTCGGCGCTCGGGTCTCGGGAACGCCAAGGCCTATCTTCGAACCCCGAACCCCGAACCCCGAAACTCGCATTGCGAGCCCCGAACCCCGAACCCCGAGCCCCGGTATTGCGAGCTTCACGCGCACACGGCGTTCTCGTTCCTCGAGGGGGCGAGCGAGCCGGAGGCGGTGGCGGAGCGGGCGGCGGCGCTCGGGCTCGGCACGGTGGCGGTGGCCGACCGCGGCGGGGTGTACGGGATCCCGCGCTTCCACAAGGCCGCGCAGGCGGCGGGCCTCGGGGCGATCGTGGGCGCCGAGGCGGTGCTCGCGGACGGCGCCCGCCTGCCGCTGCTCGTCCAGAGCGCCCGCGGCTGGTCGAACCTGTGCCGGCTGCTCACCGATGGCGCCCTTGGACAACCGTGGACCGTGAATGCCGAACCGAATCAGTGCGGTGGCGGGCGGGGGCAAGCCCCGCCCCTACACAGACCCGATTGCGATGGTGCCCCCCGTAGCGGCCACACTGCCGGCGGCCGATGTAGGGGCGGCCCTTGCGGCCGCCCGCGGGCGGTTGGGAAGACAAGTCGGGATCCCGAGCCCCGAGCCCCGGGCAAGGGGGAGGGCCGGGTGAGCTGGGAGCTGGTCGAGACGCACGCGGCCGGCCTGGTGGCGCTCACCGGCGGGACGAGCGGACCGCTGGTGCGGGCGCTCGAGCAGGGCGGCGAGGAGGCGGCCGCCGTCGTCCTGCGCCGCCTCGCCGGGATCTTCGGCCCCGAGCGCGTGGCGGTGGAGGTGCAGCGCCACCAGCGCCGCGGCGAGGAGGCGCGCAACGCCGCGCTCGTGCGCCTCGCTCACGCGGCCGGCGTGCGCGTCGTGGCGACCCAGGACGCGCTGGTGGCGACCGCCGCCGACGGCCCGCTCGCCGACGTGCTCGCCTGCATCCGCGAGCACCGCACCCTCGACGCCGCGGGGCGGTTGCTCGAGCCCAACCGCGCCCGCCGGCTGCGCTCGCCGGGCGAGATGGCGCGCCTGTTCGCCGACCTGCCCGAGGCGGTGGCCAACACCGCGCTCGTCGCCGAGGCGTGCCCGTTCCGGCTGCACCAGCTCCCGTACCGCTTCCCCTCGGCGCGGCTGGAAGCC
Organism: uncultured Acidobacteriota bacterium; assembly: GCA_963789745.1. GTDB lineage: Bacteria > Acidobacteriota > Thermoanaerobaculia > Thermoanaerobaculales > Thermoanaerobaculaceae > RBG-13-68-16. Next base: position 791,940 of record CAWBLW010000003.1, read on the forward strand.
GGGCGCGACGAGGCCGAGGAGCTCGCAGCCCGCGTCGCGGAGGGGGCGCGCGAGCGCTACGGGGAGGTCACGGCGAAGGTGCGCGCGCAGCTCGACCGCGAGCTCGCGCTCATCGCGAAGCTCGGCCTCGCCGGCTACTTCCTCGTGGTCCACGACATCGTGCGCTTCTGCCGTGCGCGGGGGATCCTCGCGCAGGGGCGCGGCTCGGCGGCCAACTCGGCGGTGTGCTACGCGCTCTCGATCACCGCCGTGGACCCGGTCGCGATGGAGCTGCTGTTCGAGCGCTTCCTCTCCGAGGAGCGCGGCGAGTGGCCGGACATCGACATCGACCTCCCCTCCGGCGACCTGCGCGAGGAGGTGATCCAGCACGTCTACCGCACGTACGGCGCGCGCGGCGCCGCGATGACCGCCAACGTGATCTCCTACAAGCGGCGCAGCGCGATCCGCGAGGTGGGGAAGGTGCTGGGGTTCTCCGCGGAGCACCTCGGGCGCCTGGCGGCGCTGTCCGGGAGCTGGGAGTTCGCCTCGCACGTGCGCGAGGAGCTGCCCGAGCACCTGCGCATCGCCGGCCTCGCCCCCGAGGAGCGCCGCTCGCGGCTGCTCGTCGAGCTGGTGGCGCGCATCATGCACCTGCCGCGCCACCTCGGGCAGCACTCCGGCGGCATGGTGCTCGCCGCCGGCCGCCTCGACGACGTCGTGCCGCTCGAACCCGCCGCGATGCCGGGGCGCGTCGTCATCCAGTGGGACAAGGACGACTGCGCCGACCTCGGCATCATCAAGGTGGACCTGCTCGGCCTCGGCATGCTGCAGGTGCTGCAGGACGTGGTGCCGCTCGTGCGCGCGCACGAGGGGGTCGAGGTGGACTACGCCCACCTGCCGCCCGACGACCCCGAGGTCTACGACATGCTGACCAGGGCGGACACCGTCGGCGTCTTCCAGATCGAGAGCCGGGCGCAGATGGCCACGCTGCCGCGCATGCGCCCGACGCGCTTCTACGACCTCGTCGTCGAGGTGGCGATCATCCGCCCCGGCCCGATCGTCGGCAAGATGGTGCACCCGTACCTCAACCGGCGGCAGGGGCGCGAGGCGGTCGTCTACCCGCACCCCGACCTCGAGCCGGTGCTCAAACGCACCCTCGGCGTGCCGCTGTTCCAGGAGCAGCTGATGAAGGTCGCGATGGTGGCGGCCGGCTTCTCCGGCGGGCAGGCCGAGGAGCTGCGGCGCGCCATGGGCGCCAAGCGCTCGGTCGAGCGCATGGCGAAGCTGGAGACGCAGCTGCGCGAGGGGATGGCCACGCGCGGGATCACCGGCAAGGCCGCCGACGACATCGTGTTGGGGATCACCTCGTTCGCGCTCTACGGCTTCCCGGAGTCGCACGCCGCCAGCTTCGCCCTCATCGCCTACGCCTCCGCCTACCTGAAGGCGCACCACCCGGCGGCGTTCCTGTGCGCGCTCCTCAACGCCTGGCCGATGGGGTTCTACCACCCCGCGACGCTCGTCCAGGACGCCCGCCGCCACGGCGTGCGCGTGCTCCCCATCGATGTGAACCACTCGCCGGTGCAGTGCCGGCTGGAGGCGGTTGAGGACGGACCTGTGTTCCAGGTTCAGAGACCGGGACTCGGGGCTCGGGGTTCGGGAGTCGGGAACGACAAGAGCCTCCTTCGACCCCCGACTCCCGAGTCCCGAGTCCCGGTAGTTCGAACCCCGAGCCCCGAACCCCGAACCCCGAAATTCGTTTCCCGGGCCCCGAGCCCCGAGCCCCGAAACCCGGTAGTTGCCGTGCGTCTCGGGTTGCGCTTCGTCAAGGGGCTGCGCGCGGAAGCGGCGGCGCGCATCGAGGAGGAGGCGGCGCGGGCGTCGTTTGCCTCGGTGCGCGAGGTGGCGGCGCGCTGCGCCCTGCGCAACGACGAGCTGTCGGCGCTCGCCGAAGTCGGCGCGTTCGCCTCCCTCGGCTCGACCCGGCGCTCGGCGCTCTGGCAGGTCTCCGCGCTCGACGGCCGCCGCCCGCCGCTGGCGCAGGCGATGCAGCCCGACCCCGGCGAGAGCCCGCTGCCGGAGATGACCCTCCCGGAGCGCTACGTCGCCGACTACAACGGCGCCGGCATGACCGTCGGCCGCCACCCGCTCGCGATGCGGCGGGGCGAGCTGGCCGCGCGCGGCATCCTCTCGGCCGCCGAGCTCGCCCGTGCCCGCGACGGAGCGCTCGTGCGCGTCGGCGGCGCGGTCATCGTCCGCCAGCGCCCCTACACCGCACGAGGGATGTGCTTCATGACGCTGGAGGACGAGACCGGCTTCGCCAACATCGCCGTGACTCCCGTCGCCTTCGAGCTGCAGCGCGCGGTGATCACGGGCAGCGCGCTGCTCGAGATCGAGGGCCGCGCCCAGGCGCGCGACGGCGTCGTCACCGTGCTCGCCGGCCGCTGCGCGCCGCTGTTCGCCGAAGCGCCCGTGCCGCCGTCGCGGGACTTCCACTGAGGGCGGGGAGGAGACGGGGCTCGGGGCTCGGGGCTCGAAGACGAAAGGAGTGCGGAACGCTTTCGCCATTCCCGCGGTCGACGGGGTGACGCAGCAGGTTGGGAGCGCGTGTGCCGGGTGCGGCTGGCGCCACGGCACCGGGAATCGGTACGATGGCGCCGCCGTTGCCGTTGGATGCGTCGAGTGGATCCGGCGCGCCGACGAGGAGGCAGGACCGATGCACGACGAGCACCCCCACGAGCGCCGCTTCAGCGGCGATGCCAACCGCCTGCGGGCGCCCGAGCGGGTGGCCCGCCTCGACGTCGAGCGCGTCGTCGCGCTGGCCCTCGAAGGAGCGCACGTCACGAGCGCGCTCGACGTCGGGACCGGTACCGGCGTGTTCGCCCAGGCGTTCGCCGGCCTCGGGATCGCCGTCACCGGCCTCGACGCCAACGCTGGGTTGCTCGCAATCGCCCGCGACCTCGTCCCGGCGGCCGCCTTCCGCGAGGGGACGGCCGAGGCGCTGCCGTTCGCGGACCGGTCGTTCGACCTCGTGTTCCTCGGCTTGGTGCTGCACGAGACCGACGACGCGGTCGCCGCGCTGCGCGAGGCGCGCCGGGTCGCGGGCGTCCGCGTCACGGTCCTGGAGTGGCCCTACCGCGAGGAGGAACACGGTCCGCCGCTGGCGCACCGCCTCGACGGAAACGCCGTCCGCACACTCGCGACGGCGGCCGGCTTCGCGAGCGTGGACGCCATCAAGCTCGACCACGTGGACCTCTACCGCCTGACACCGTAGCGCCGGCCTCGCGCACCCACGCGCGCCCGCCCTGCATTGGAGCAACGGGACGCCGTCTCTATGTGGGGCGCGACCGCCGGGCGCGCTGTCGCTGTCTCTGTAGCGGCGTTTGCTCGCAAACGCCGGTCTTCCGCGGGCGCAACCCGGCCAGTCGCCCGATGCGAGCGCCGGCCGCTGCACCGGTTCCGGAGGCGTGAGACCATAGCGGAGGGAGGCGACCCATGTACTGTCCCAACCCGGAGTGCCTCGACTTCGTGCAGGACGGCGTTCACGGCGAATACGTCGACACCGTGTCGGTGTGCCCGAAGTGCGGCGCCCGCCTCGTCGCCGGCTCCCCGCCCGAGGAACCGCCCGAGCGCACGGGGGGCGAACGCCCGGGCGCGGACGGCCGCGAGGACGACCCTCTCGTCGAGGTGGCGTCGTTCGGCTACCGGCAGGACGCCGATCTCGCGGTCTCGTACCTCCTCGCCCGCGACCTCGAGGCGGTCGTGATGGCCGACGACGCCGGGGGCGAGTACCCGGCGATAGGTCTCGGGACCGGCACGCGCCTCCTCGTGCCGCAGTCGCGGGTCGCGGAGGCGTTGGCGCTGCTCGAGGAGGCCGACCGCCAGGGAGGTGGCGCATGACCGACCAATCAAGACCGATGGGGCCGAAGAAGCGGATCGCGCTCGTCGCCCACGACAACAAGAAGCAGGCGCTGCTCGAGTGGGCGAAGTTCAACCGCGTCCTGCTCACAGGGCACGAGCTGTTCGCCACGGGCACGACCGGCACGCTCCTCGAGCGCGAGCTGGAGATGCCGGTCGGCAAGCTGCAGAGCGGTCCTCTCGGTGGCGACCTGCAGATCGGCGCGAAGATCGCGGAGGGCGCCGTCGACTTCATGATCTTCTTCTGGGACCCCCTCGAGCCGCAGCCGCACGACCCCGACGTCAAGGCGCTGCTGCGCATCGCGGTGGTGTGGAACATCCCGGTCGCCTGCAACCGCGCCTCGGCCGACTTCATGATCTCGTCGCCGCTCATGGACGAGGCGTACGACCGCCTGCTCCCGGACTACGACGGCTACCGCAACCGCCTCGGCGTGCTGCTGGAGACCTGAGCACGGTATGATCCGTCGCCGCCGGGGGCGGACGAGTCAAACACGTTCGCGGGAAGGAATCGTCCGCCGCATTCCGTAGTTTGCTGGAGCCGAGGGCAGGGGAGTCGCCGATGAAGAACCAACGTTCGCACGTGCTGTTCGCCGTCGCCTGTCTTGTCGCCGGACCGTTGCTGGCCCAGACGAGGCCCAACCTCCGAGAAGGCGTGCGCGCTTCTGCTCCCGTCTGAGATCGAGGCGGCGGTCGGCGCGAAGCTCGCCCGCCCGCTCGCCGGGATGGAAGTGCCGGTCAAGAAGGACGCGGCGCACCCCGCCGGGGAGGCCTTGTGGACATGCCAGGGGAGCGCCGGAACGCGCAGCGTGACGGTGGTCTACGGCACCGAGCCGGCGACTCCGGAGGGGAAAGCCCAGGCCCGGATCAGGCTCAAGGCCCCGCAGGAGAGGCTGCGGAGGATGGGCTACGCGGTCAAGGAGACCACGCTCGGCGCCACGACGTGCTGGACGATGACCCCGCCCGCCGCCCACGGCGACGAGCCGGTCGCGTTCGGGACGACGTGCGGCGGCGTCAAGGGCCGCTCGTTCTACTCGGTCTCGGTGTCTTCGACCGGCGTCGGCGACCTGCTCGGCGTCTTGAAGGTGAAGCTGCTCGCCGACAAGGCCGCGGCGCGCCTGCGGTAGGTCCGCCGCCGACGGCGCGACCGATGATCACACCCTCCTTGCCAACGCGGGGCGCTGGTGCGCCTGAGCCGCGGCGGGCGTAGAATTGCTCAGACGACGCCCACTTTTACGTCATGAAAGCAAAGGTCATTTCCGTCCAATATGTTGGCGGCCGATCCACCGGCGGGAGCGTGCCCCTGGCGCCCCATCGGTCCTCGCGGAGGCGCCGCCACGGCCCTTGACGCCGCCAACGAGCGGCCCGAAATTGGAACCATCGTTCACGCCGGTTCGGGAAGGGAGACTCGCATGGACCGCCCGATCAGCGTGAAGATCGTCCAGATGCTCCAACCGACAACCGACGCATCGCCCCCCCGGCTGCTCGACCGCGTGCGCGAGGCGCTGCGCGCCCGCCACTACAGCCCGCGCACCGAGGAGGCGTACGTCGGCTGGATCCGCCGCTTCATCCTCTTCAACGGCAAGCGGCACCCGAAGGAGATGGGCGACGTCGAGATCAACGCGTTCCTCTCGAACCTCGCCGTCGAAGGCCACGTCGCCGCCTCCACCCAGAACCAGGCGCTCTCGGCGCTGCTCTTCCTCTACCGGGAGACGCTGGCCCTCGAAGTCCCGTGGCTGGAGTGCCTGGTTCGCGCGCGGAAACCCGTCCGGTTGCCGGTCGTCCTGAGCCGGGACGAGGTACGACGCCTCCTGGGAGGCGTGCGCGGGACGCCGAACCTCGTCTGCCGGCTGCTCTACGGGACGGGCATGCGTCTGCTCGAAGGGCTGCAGCTTCGCGTCAAGGACCTGGATTTCGAACGCAACGAGATCATGATCCGCGACGGCAAGGGAGGCAAGGACCGGCACACGATGCTCCCCGCCTCGCTGCGAGTGCCCATCGAGGAGCATCTCGCCAAGGTCCGGGCGCTCCATGTCGCGGACCTTGCGGCCGGAGCGGGAACCGTGCGGCTCCCGGGCGCGCTCGCGGTCAAGTACCCGAACGCGGGACGGGAGTGGCCCTGGCAGTGGGTGTTCCCGGCGACGACCGTGTGGAGGGACGAGGCAACCGGCGCCCTCATGCGCCACCACCTCCACGAAAGCGCTGTCCAGAAGGCCGTGCGCGCAGCCACCTTGCAGGCGGGCCTGACCAAACCGGTCGGCTGCCACACCCTGCGGCACTCGTTCGCGACCCACCTGCTGGAGGACGGTTACGACATCCGGACGATCCAGGAACTGTTGGGGCACAAGGACGTCTCGACCACCATGATCTACACCCACGTGCTGAACAAGGCAGGTGGCCGGGGCGTCCGGAGTCCGGTCGACGGTCTGTGAGCGACGCGGCAGGAGAGGCCGAAGTGCCTCGACCGACCCGACGGCAGACGCGATGGGGAGCGACAGGAAAGGGGACCGAGTTCCACCTGTGGACGGATTAGGCCGCCTTCGCCGCCGCCTATCCCGGGCGGAAGCAACGTCCCCGGAGAGGCGCATAATGAATTCTACAAGGAGGTTCCGAAGCCAGATGGCCGCTAAGGGAAAATGCAATCCAAGCCTCCACCTCCCGATTTCCTCATTTTCAATAGTCCGTCTAATTCGCGTTAGGCCGACGCATTCGCGAGGGAGGAGATATAGATGTTACGCGCTCTTGTCGCCAGTGCGTTCTTCGGCGCCATCCTCGCCGCTACCGTAGTGCCGAGTGCGGCTGCTCCCGAGGTCGGGCCGACGCCGCCGCCACCGAAAAGCGCTGGTAGCGCAAGGCCCTTCATCGTGGCGCTGTCTGTCACCGACATTGACGCGAGTACCAAGTGGTACGTTGAGACTCTCGGGTTCCGAGTTCGTTACCCGACCATTGGCCACAACAAACCCCTTCGGACCACGCTCGAGCTCGACGGTTTCTATCTCTCGCTCATCAGCGTTGACCATCCGACCAACAGGAACAGCGTGTTGCCAAACCCCCTGGATCCAGCCTCGCTGACGGGCATCTATCGCTTCGGCGTTGAGGTTCCGGACGTTGACGCAGTCCTTAAGCCTCTGCGTCAGCAGGGGCAAATCCTCCGGACGCAGGTTGACGGCGGTTGGGGTATCAGGTGGTGCGAACTCGAGGACCCAGATGGGAACAGGGTGTGGGTTGTGCAGCGGCTGGCGCTGCCGACGAGATGAAGGCGCGGCCTAACAGCGCGCTGGACCTGACGGTCCGACCTGTCACGCCCGTTGCAGGGGCGCAACGGGCGCGCCAGTCCGTCCCGCCGGTCAGCGCGAGCGTTAGCCAGACCAGATGAGAACATTTCGTACGCTGAGAGGAGCCCTGTCGGGCGATGAGGCAGACGAGCAGGCCTACTTTGCCCACAGCGCCTCGCTTCGAATTGCCGGAGACGGGCTCGACTTCGGGGAGATCACCCGGGCACTCGGGTTGGAGCCAACCCATGCCCATCGCAAGGGAGACAAACCCGGGCCACGGTCCTCTGGTTTCCCGACTGACATGTGGTCGTACACGCCCTCAGTGCCCGAAGATCGACCGCTCTCGGAGCATATTGACGCCCTGTGGTCCCAGATTCGACACGCGGAGGCGTTCCTCCTCGGTCTCAAGGGTGTCGCTATCGTCGACGTGGTTCTTGGCTACCGATCCAACCTCGATCATGCCGGTGTCGAGGTGCCTCACACCTCACTGGAGATGTTTGCCCGACTGGAGATTCCGTTTGGTATTTCCATCATCATTACCTAGGCTGGCTAACAGGCGCTTGCAGCAGCACGCCGGCCGGGATGCTTGTGCGGCGCCCTCGCGGGGTTCATCATCGTGCCATGCCGAGGTTCAGAGGGTTGGCCGGCGTGCCGCTGAAGCGCAGCGTTGATATGACTTCCGAAGTCAAGTGAGGGGGTCGTTCGTCGCTTTACACGTTCGAGTCCTTTCCGTGAAACAGAGTCCGGGCAGAGGCGGGGCCAATACAGCCGACGGTTGATCCTGCTGAGATCCGTGGGTTGGGTACCACCGTATTTGTTCCGTCGAGCGCCTTCCTCACTCTAGGCACGAGGGTCGGCCACAGCCGCCTCATAACGCCGCCGAGGGTTGCGCCGAGACCGGGGCCGCGCCTCTGCCGGACAGGTTGATTTCATCGTTTCCTCAGGCCTGCAGCGGCACCTCCTTGGCGATCGCCCACATGAAGGCGAGGAGTTCGCGGGCGATCGCGGTGACGGCGACGTTGGCGTCCTTGCCCCTCGAGACGAGGCGGCGGAACCGCGCGCACAGCCGGACCTGGGCCTTCCACGAGATCGCCTGGATGGGTACGGGCAGCTTTTCCAGACGCATGCGAATCTCCTCGGACACCTTGGCCTTGAAGCGGTACGCCCAGGCGGCTTCGACGAGGACACGGCGGGCGCGGCCGTTGCCGGTCTTGGTGATGCCGCCCTGGCGGCGGGTGGTGCCGCTGGAGTGCTCGGACGGAATCAGCCCGACGAACGCGGCGAGCTGGCGGGGGTTGGTGAAGCGGGTGAGGTCGCCGAGCTCGGCGACGACGGTGATCGCGACAAGAAACTGCACGCCGCGCAGCGCCTGCACGGCCTCGACCACCCCAGACAAGCGCCAGGAGGGCGCGAGCTCAACCAGCTCGCGCTCGAGGCGGACCAGGCGCTCGACCTGCTCGTCCACCGCGTGCAGCGATTCCTGGAAGACGATCTGCTGGGCGGGCGTCGGGCAGACAACCCTGGCGAGGTAGCGACGATGAGCGTCGTTCCAGGTCGCGCGTCCGGTGTACTGCAGGCCGAGACGCAGCAGGAACGACTTCAGTCGAAGCTTGGCGGCCTTGAGGGTGATGCGCGCCGCGTCCCGCGCCCGGCAGACGTCGCGGATCGCCTCGTCCTCGACGCGGGGCACCCAGACGCTGACCAGATCCCCGGAGCGCAGCAAGCGGGCGAGCTCGACCGCGTCCCGGCGGTTGGTCTTGACCCGCACGCCGGAGCGTTTGGGGATGAGCGAGGGGGCGACGACGTGACACTCCTCGCCTTTCCCTGCCAGGTAGCGGTAGAGCCCGTACCCGGTGGGGCCCGCTTCGTACGCGAACACCAGGTGCGAGGCCTTGCTGTGCAGCCGGCGAATGAGCTTGTCGATGTCCGCGTGTCGCGTGCCGATCGGCCCGACGAACACCGGCGGATCAGTGGTCGCCCCCTCCGCGTACGCGACCGTGTTGAAGTCCTTGTGGGTGTCCAGACCGACGAAAAGAGTCGTAGACTTTGCCATGGCTGACCTCCGGGACACAGTATTCGCTGCTGCGCAGCGTGCGGCTCTGGCCCTCACACGGCCAACCCGCGAAACCGCCGGGGGTCAGCCTCTCTCTCAACCGGAAGTCATGATGTCTAGGCGTCATGGTCGCCGTTAGGCCAGCCTAGGAGGCCCGCAGTGGTAAAGCCCATCCTCCTCACCAAACTTGCCGTCGATGCCGAGCCATACCTTCCATGGAACGCCTTCGTAGACGTTGTCTCACTCAATCCCTACAGCCAGCTCACGCCCATCCAGCGCGCAGCTCACCTGATCTTCTGGTACGAGTCGGAGGTCCAAAACGGAGGCCACTTTCAGTATTTCGAGAATCAAGGAACAACTCGTGTGCCTGAGACCATAGCGGCCCTCCGCCAAGTCGGCGCACACCAACAGGCTCAGGTCCTCACCGAGGCCGTTGCTGTCTTCCAAAGCAAGCCCCGTTCCCCGGCTCAGGACGTGGACGAGTCTGTCGAGGGAGCGCTAGAGGCTGAATACGAGCAGTTCGACGAGCGCTTTCACTCCTGTCCGGAAGAACTCCAGGCTTATCTCGAACGCTACCTTGAGGCCCACATACCGGACTTTGTGGTGGTCGCATGACGCCTAACCAGCCGTTGCAGCCGGCCCACTCGGCTGTCACGCGGCTTGCGGTCGCAACCCGCGCGCCAGCCGGCGGGCGGCTGAACGGCGGCGTTAGACGGCAGTAGCGCCTCCAGGAGCCTGCCAAGGCTAAATGACCGACGACCGACCGAACCGCTCATCCGTGGTTGAGAGCCTTGCCGGGGCGACTCTCGGGGGAGTCCTATTAGGCAGCATCACACTCTTGGTCTACGGCCCTCGCCGCGTTGCCCTCCTTTTGCCCGCCTGTGCCGCAGGGGTTGCATTTGCATGGGTTATGGTCATCAGCGGTCTGCTTATCGGCAGGCGAACGAGGGGGTTCTTCTCGATGCTCTTCGTCTCCGCTGGCGCGGTCGCTGGACTGGCGTGGTCTGCGGTCAGCCCCGAACGTGTCAGCCCTGGCCTTGCGTGTGGAGTTGGGGCTGGACTGGCAGCCGTCTATCTCCTGGTCGATCGTGCTATCCGGCATGAGCGTTCGTAGCCTGCCGTCTAACAAGCCGTTGCAGCCGCCCCACTCGGCTGTCACGCGGCTTGCGTGCGCAACCCGCGCGCCAGCCGGCGGGCGGCTGAACGGCGGCGTTAGGCCGCAAGCGGGAAGAAGGGTGTAGACTTACAGCATGGAGCGGGAATTCGACGTCATCGTGGAGCGGGACGCGGACGGATTCTACGTGGCTTCCGTTCCTTCGCTGCGTGGCTGCCACACGCAAGCGCGCTCGCTGGACGAACTCATGGAGCGGGCCCGCGAGGCGATCCGGCTCTGCCTGGAGGTCGAGGGCGAGCCCGCGGAGTCGCTCGACTTTATCGGTGTGCAGCGCGTTCGCATCCCCGCATGAACCCCTATCGAGCGCTTAGTGGCAAGGAGATCGTCGCCGCGCTGAAGCTTCATGGGTTCGAGGTGATCCGCACCCGAGGCAGTCATCAGTTTCTGCGTCATCCCGACGGGCGTGCCACGGTGGTGCCCGTTCACGCGGGGGAGACTATCGGTCGGGGGCTGATGGCCAAGATCCTTCGCGACACCGAGTTGTCTCATGAGCAACTCGTCGCGCCGTAGGTTGCGGCCTAACAGCGCGCTGGACCGGGCGGTCCGTCCTGTCACGCCCGTTGCAGCGGCGCAACGGGCGCGCCAGTCCGGCCCGCTGGTCAGCGCGAGCGTTAGGCCCCTGAAAGGAGAGCCAACCATGAGGCTGGTGTCCTTCGGAATCCTCCTCTTCCTCCTCGCTGCGTGCGTGTCGACAACACCCGAAGGCTCGGCTGTGCGAGTCACAAGCAATCCCGATGTGGTGAAGGGCTGCCAGTTCCTGGGCAACGTCAAGGCAACCTCGGGCTGGGGAGGCCCAGCCGGCACGGGCTTAGGTACCTCCAATACGGAGAAGGCGCTGCAGAACAAGACGGCAAAGCTGGGTGGCAACGTGGTCTTTGTCACGACCTCCGGTGTGCATGCAATCGGCGAGGCGTACAAGTGCCCTCTCCTATCAACCCAGCCCTAGCTCATTCGGTCGTCCGGTCGACGGGGCCTAACCAGCCGTTGCAGCCGCCCGGGACGTTGCCCCGATAAAGTAGACACTCTGGCCTAACAGGGGTTGGAGGTCAGAATGGCGAAGATCCTCGGTCCGAAGAAGGTCCAGCGGTACAGCGTGGAGTTCAAGCTCAAAGCGGTGAAGCTGAGCCAACTCAAGGGCGTCCAGGTGCAGGACGTGGCCGACGCGCTGGACATCCACCCGTTCATGCTCTCGAAGTGGCGGAAGCAAGCGCGGGAGGGGCTGCTGAAGGCGCGGGTTGCGGTGGCGCCCGCGGCGCGAGCGGAGCGGGAGGTGAGGCAGCTTGCGGAGCTGAAGCGGCAGTACGCGCTCTTGAAGGAGGAGCACGAGCTGCTAAAAAAAGCCATTCGGTTCTGTTCCGCTCGAAGAGCGAGGTCTTCGCGTTCATCGGGGCGGAGCAGGGCCGGTTCGAGGTGAAGGGGCTGTGCGAGCGGTACGGGGTGACGCGGGCGGGGTATTACGCGTGGCGGCGGCGTGGCATCTCGCGGCACGAGCGGGTGGACGAGCGCCTGTCGGCGCGGATCGCTGCCGTGTGGAGGGCGAGCGACGGCACCTACGGCAGCCCGCGGATCCACGCCGCACTGCAGGAGGCCGGGCACCGAGTGGGCCGGAAGCGGGTGGCCCGGTTGATGCGGGAGGGTGGGCTGAAGGCGCGCGTGGCCCGGATCTACCGGCGCACGCGAGGGACGCGGGCGTTCTACGCGGAGATCCCCAACCGGGTGTTGGGGATCACGACCAGCCGGCCGAATCAGATCTGGGTGGGTGACGTGACGTTTCTGAGGACCGGGCTGGGATGGTGGTACCTGGCGGTGGTCATGGACCGCCACTCCCGGCGGATTCTGGGGTGGAGCCTGAGGGCGCGGCGGGACCTCGAGCTCACCCTGGCGGCGCTCAACCACGCCGTGCGGCGCCGGCGGTCGGTGGAGGGACTGACATATCACTCGGACCGCGGCTCCGAATACGGCGCGTATGCCTTCCGCGCCCGGCTGGCGGCGCTTGGGATCACCCAGAGCATGAAGCGCCCGCGGGAGCTCGGTGACAACGCCTTCATTGAATCGTTCTTCCACTCGATGAAGGGGGAGGCGATTCATGCCAAGACCTTTTCGACCGAAGGTGCGCTCCGTCACGCGGTCCGGCGCTTCATCTGCCGATACAACCGGAGCCGACTGCACTCGAGCCTCGGGAACCGGACACCCATTGACTATGAACGTGCCGCAGCGTGAGGATTGCTCTGTGGAGTGTCAACCAAATCGGGTCAAGATCCCCCGTGCGTCTGTCACGCGGCTTGCGGGGGCAAGCCGCGCGCCAGCCGGCGGGCGGCTGAACGGCAGCGTTAGGCTTGACGGCGAGCGAAATGGGATGTATCTTCATTGTTGATACGGGAGGTGCATTGTGGAATCGCGGGTCCAGAAGTGGGGAAACAGCTTGGCAGTTCGGATCCCAAAGCCCTTTGCGTCGGAGGTCGGCCTGCGAGAGGATGCGCCCGTGGAGCTGAGCGTCAGTGATGGCACGCTTGTCATCACGCCGGTCGTTGGTCATGCCTATCGACTCGCCGAACTCCTAGCCGGGGTTCGACGGTCAAACCTCCACCACGAGACTGCCACAGGCCAGCCTCAGGGCGATGAAGCTTGGTAATCGCCATGCCTTATGTCCCGGAACGTGGCGATCTGGTTTGGCTTGTGTTCTCGCCCCAAGCGGGTCATGAGCAGGCAGGTCGGCGCCCCGCCGTCGTGCTGTCGCCCAAGTCGTACAACGGGAAGGTTGGGCTCCTCTTGGCGTGTCCGGTTACCAGCCAACAGAAGGGCTATCCGTTCGAGGTCGCAGTCCCTGCGGGGTTGCCAGTGAGCGGGGTCGTTCTTGCTGATCAGATCAAGAGCCTCGATTGGCGAGCTCGGAAGGCCGAGTACATTTGCTCACTTCCTGCGAGCGCAATCCATGAGCTGCTCGCCAAGGCGCTGGTGCTGGTTTCCCCGACCGAGGGTCAAGCCTAACAAGCGCTTGCGGCAGCACGCCGGCCAGTGTGCTTGTGCAGCGGGCTGCCTCGGTCCATCATCGTGCCATGCTGAAGTTCAAAGTGTCAGCCGGCGTGCCGCTGAAGCGCAGCGTTGATATGACTTCCGAAGTCAAGTGAGGGGGTCGTTCGTCGCTTTACACGTTCGAGTCCTTTCCGTGAAACAGAGTCCGGGCAGAGGCGGGGCCAATACAGCCGACGGTTGATCCTGCTGAGATCCGTGGGTTGGGTACCACCGTATTTGTTCCGTCGAGCGCCTTCCTCACTCTAGGCACGAGGGTCGGCCACAGCCGCCTCATAACGCCGCCGAGGGTTGCGCCGAGACCGGGGCCGCGCCTCTGCCGGACAGGTTGATTTCATCGTTTCCTCAGGCCTGCAGCGGCACCTCCTTGGCGATCGCCCACATGAAGGCGAGGAGTTCGCGGGCGATCGCGGTGACGGCGACGTTGGCGTCCTTGCCCCTCGAGACGAGGCGGCGGAACCGCGCGCACAGCCGGACCTGGGCCTTCCACGAGATCGCCTGGATGGGTACGGGCAGCTTTTCCAGACGCATGCGAATCTCCTCGGACACCTTGGCCTTGAAGCGGTACGCCCAGGCGGCTTCGACGAGGACACGGCGGGCGCGGCCGTTGCCGGTCTTGGTGATGCCGCCCTGGCGGCGGGTGGTGCCGCTGGAGTGCTCGGACGGAATCAGCCCGACGAACGCGGCGAGCTGGCGGGGGTTGGTGAAGCGGGTGAGGTCGCCGAGCTCGGCGACGACGGTGATCGCGACAAGAAACTGCACGCCGCGCAGCGCCTGCACGGCCTCGACCACCCCAGACAAGCGCCAGGAGGGCGCGAGCTCAACCAGCTCGCGCTCGAGGCGGACCAGGCGCTCGACCTGCTCGTCCACCGCGTGCAGCGATTCCTGGAAGACGATCTGCTGGGCGGGCGTCGGGCAGACAACCCTGGCGAGGTAGCGACGATGAGCGTCGTTCCAGGTCGCGCGTCCGGTGTACTGCAGGCCGAGACGCAGCAGGAACGACTTCAGTCGAAGCTTGGCGGCCTTGAGGGTGATGCGCGCCGCGTCCCGCGCCCGGCAGACGTCGCGGATCGCCTCGTCCTCGACGCGGGGCACCCAGACGCTGACCAGATCCCCGGAGCGCAGCAAGCGGGCGAGCTCGACCGCGTCCCGGCGGTTGGTCTTGACCCGCACGCCGGAGCGTTTGGGGATGAGCGAGGGGGCGACGACGTGACACTCCTCGCCTTTCCCTGCCAGGTAGCGGTAGAGCCCGTACCCGGTGGGGCCCGCTTCGTACGCGAACACCAGGTGCGAGGCCTTGCTGTGCAGCCGGCGAATGAGCTTGTCGATGTCCGCGTGTCGCGTGCCGATCGGCCCGACGAACACCGGCGGATCAGTGGTCGCCCCCTCCGCGTACGCGACCGTGTTGAAGTCCTTGTGGGTGTCCAGACCGACGAAAAGAGTCGTAGACTTTGCCATGGCTGACCTCCGGGACACAGTATTCGCTGCTGCGCAGCGTGCGGCTCTGGCCCTCACACGGCCAACCCGCGAAACCGCCGGGGGTCAGCCTCTCTCTCAACCGGAAGTCATGATGTCTAGGCGTCATGGTCGCCGTTAGGCCAGCCTAGGAGGCCCGCAGTGGTAAAGCCCATCCTCCTCACCAAACTTGCCGTCGATGCCGAGCCATACCTTCCATGGAACGCCTTCGTAGACGTTGTCTCACTCAATCCCTACAGCCAGCTCACGCCCATCCAGCGCGCAGCTCACCTGATCTTCTGGTACGAGTCGGAGGTCCAAAACGGAGGCCACTTTCAGTATTTCGAGAATCAAGGAACAACTCGTGTGCCTGAGACCATAGCGGCCCTCCGCCAAGTCGGCGCACACCAACAGGCTCAGGTCCTCACCGAGGCCGTTGCTGTCTTCCAAAGCAAGCCCCGTTCCCCGGCTCAGGACGTGGACGAGTCTGTCGAGGGAGCGCTAGAGGCTGAATACGAGCAGTTCGACGAGCGCTTTCACTCCTGTCCGGAAGAACTCCAGGCTTATCTCGAACGCTACCTTGAGGCCCACATACCGGACTTTGTGGTGGTCGCATGACGCCTAACCAGCCGTTGCAGCCGGCCCACTCGGCTGTCACGCGGCTTGCGGTCGCAACCCGCGCGCCAGCCGGCGGGCGGCTGAACGGCGGCGTTAGACGGCAGTAGCGCCTCCAGGAGCCTGCCAAGGCTAAATGACCGACGACCGACCGAACCGCTCATCCGTGGTTGAGAGCCTTGCCGGGGCGACTCTCGGGGAGTCCTATTAGGCAGCATCACACTCTTGGTCTACGGCCCTCGCCGCGTTGCCCTCCTTTTGCCCGCCTGTGCCGCAGGGGTTGCATTTGCATGGGTTATGGTCATCAGCGGTCTGCTTATCGGCAGGCGAACGAGGGGGTTCTTCTCGATGCTCTTCGTCTCCGCTGGCGCGGTCGCTGGACTGGCGTGGTCTGCGGTCAGCCCCGAACGTGTCAGCCCTGGCCTTGCGTGTGGAGTTGGGGCTGGACTGGCAGCCGTCTATCTCCTGGTCGATCGTGCTATCCGGCATGAGCGTTCGTAGCCTGCCGTCTAACAAGCCGTTGCAGCCGCCCCACTCGGCTGTCACGCGGCTTGCGTGCGCAACCCGCGCGCCAGCCGGCGGGCGGCTGAACGGCGGCGTTAGGCCGCAAGCGGGAAGAAGGGTGTAGACTTACAGCATGGAGCGGGAATTCGACGTCATCGTGGAGCGGGACGCGGACGGATTCTACGTGGCTTCCGTTCCTTCGCTGCGTGGCTGCCACACGCAAGCGCGCTCGCTGGACGAACTCATGGAGCGGGCCCGCGAGGCGATCCGGCTCTGCCTGGAGGTCGAGGGCGAGCCCGCGGAGTCGCTCGACTTTATCGGTGTGCAGCGCGTTCGCATCCCCGCATGAACCCCTATCGAGCGCTTAGTGGCAAGGAGATCGTCGCCGCGCTGAAGCTTCATGGGTTCGAGGTGATCCGCACCCGAGGCAGTCATCAGTTTCTGCGTCATCCCGACGGGCGTGCCACGGTGGTGCCCGTTCACGCGGGGGAGACTATCGGTCGGGGGCTGATGGCCAAGATCCTTCGCGACACCGAGTTGTCTCATGAGCAACTCGTCGCGCCGTAGGTTGCGGCCTAACAGCGCGCTGGACCGGGCGGTCCGTCCTGTCACGCCCGTTGCAGCGGCGCAACGGGCGCGCCAGTCCGGCCCGCTGGTCAGCGCGAGCGTTAGGCCCCTGAAAGGAGAGCCAACCATGAGGCTGGTGTCCTTCGGAATCCTCCTCTTCCTCCTCGCTGCGTGCGTGTCGACAACACCCGAAGGCTCGGCTGTGCGAGTCACAAGCAATCCCGATGTGGTGAAGGGCTGCCAGTTCCTGGGCAACGTCAAGGCAACCTCGGGCTGGGGAGGCCCAGCCGGCACGGGCTTAGGTACCTCCAATACGGAGAAGGCGCTGCAGAACAAGACGGCAAAGCTGGGTGGCAACGTGGTCTTTGTCACGACCTCCGGTGTGCATGCAATCGGCGAGGCGTACAAGTGCCCTCTCCTATCAACCCAGCCCTAGCTCATTCGGTCGTCCGGTCGACGGGGCCTAACCAGCCGTTGCAGCCGCCCGGGACGTTGCCCCGATAAAGTAGACACTCTGGCCTAACAGGGGTTGGAGGTCAGAATGGCGAAGATCCTCGGTCCGAAGAAGGTCCAGCGGTACAGCGTGGAGTTCAAGCTCAAAGCGGTGAAGCTGAGCCAACTCAAGGGCGTCCAGGTGCAGGACGTGGCCGACGCGCTGGACATCCACCCGTTCATGCTCTCGAAGTGGCGGAAGCAAGCGCGGGAGGGGCTGCTGAAGGCGCGGGTTGCGGTGGCGCCCGCGGCGCGAGCGGAGCGGGAGGTGAGGCAGCTTGCGGAGCTGAAGCGGCAGTACGCGCTCTTGAAGGAGGAGCACGAGCTGCTAAAAAAAGCCATTCGGTTCTGTTCCGCTCGAAGAGCGAGGTCTTCGCGTTCATCGGGGCGGAGCAGGGCCGGTTCGAGGTGAAGGGGCTGTGCGAGCGGTACGGGGTGACGCGGGCGGGGTATTACGCGTGGCGGCGGCGTGGCATCTCGCGGCACGAGCGGGTGGACGAGCGCCTGTCGGCGCGGATCGCTGCCGTGTGGAGGGCGAGCGACGGCACCTACGGCAGCCCGCGGATCCACGCCGCACTGCAGGAGGCCGGGCACCGAGTGGGCCGGAAGCGGGTGGCCCGGTTGATGCGGGAGGGTGGGCTGAAGGCGCGCGTGGCCCGGATCTACCGGCGCACGCGAGGGACGCGGGCGTTCTACGCGGAGATCCCCAACCGGGTGTTGGGGATCACGACCAGCCGGCCGAATCAGATCTGGGTGGGTGACGTGACGTTTCTGAGGACCGGGCTGGGATGGTGGTACCTGGCGGTGGTCATGGACCGCCACTCCCGGCGGATTCTGGGGTGGAGCCTGAGGGCGCGGCGGGACCTCGAGCTCACCCTGGCGGCGCTCAACCACGCCGTGCGGCGCCGGCGGTCGGTGGAGGGACTGACATATCACTCGGACCGCGGCTCCGAATACGGCGCGTATGCCTTCCGCGCCCGGCTGGCGGCGCTTGGGATCACCCAGAGCATGAAGCGCCCGCGGGAGCTCGGTGACAACGCCTTCATTGAATCGTTCTTCCACTCGATGAAGGGGGAGGCGATTCATGCCAAGACCTTTTCGACCGAAGGTGCGCTCCGTCACGCGGTCCGGCGCTTCATCTGCCGATACAACCGGAGCCGACTGCACTCGAGCCTCGGGAACCGGACACCCATTGACTATGAACGTGCCGCAGCGTGAGGATTGCTCTGTGGAGTGTCAACCAAATCGGGTCAAGATCCCCCGTGCGTCTGTCACGCGGCTTGCGGGGGCAAGCCGCGCGCCAGCCGGCGGGCGGCTGAACGGCAGCGTTAGGCTTGACGGCGAGCGAAATGGGATGTATCTTCATTGTTGATACGGGAGGTGCATTGTGGAATCGCGGGTCCAGAAGTGGGGAAACAGCTTGGCAGTTCGGATCCCAAAGCCCTTTGCGTCGGAGGTCGGCCTGCGAGAGGATGCGCCCGTGGAGCTGAGCGTCAGTGATGGCACGCTTGTCATCACGCCGGTCGTTGGTCATGCCTATCGACTCGCCGAACTCCTAGCCGGGGTTCGACGGTCAAACCTCCACCACGAGACTGCCACAGGCCAGCCTCAGGGCGATGAAGCTTGGTAATCGCCATGCCTTATGTCCCGGAACGTGGCGATCTGGTTTGGCTTGTGTTCTCGCCCCAAGCGGGTCATGAGCAGGCAGGTCGGCGCCCCGCCGTCGTGCTGTCGCCCAAGTCGTACAACGGGAAGGTTGGGCTCCTCTTGGCGTGTCCGGTTACCAGCCAACAGAAGGGCTATCCGTTCGAGGTCGCAGTCCCTGCGGGGTTGCCAGTGAGCGGGGTCGTTCTTGCTGATCAGATCAAGAGCCTCGATTGGCGAGCTCGGAAGGCCGAGTACATTTGCTCACTTCCTGCGAGCGCAATCCATGAGCTGCTCGCCAAGGCGCTGGTGCTGGTTTCCCCGACCGAGGGTCAAGCCTAACAAGCGCTTGCGGCAGCACGCCGGCCAGTGTGCTTGTGCAGCGGGCTGCCTCGGTCCATCATCGTGCCATGCTGAAGTTCAAAGTGTCAGCCGGCGTGCCGCTGAAGCGCAGCGTTGATATGACTTCCGAAGTCAAGTGAGGGGGTCGTTCGTCGCTTTACACGTTCGAGTCCTTTCCGTGAAACAGAGTCCGGGCAGAGGCGGGGCCAATACAGCCGACGGTTGATCCTGCTGAGATCCGTGGGTTGGGTACCACCGTATTTGTTCCGTCGAGCGCCTTCCTCACTCTAGGCACGAGGGTCGGCCACAGCCGCCTCATAACGCCGCCGAGGGTTGCGCCGAGACCGGGGCCGCGCCTCTGCCGGACAGGTTGATTTGATCGTTTCCTCAGGCCTGCAGCGGCACCTCCTTGGCGATCGCCCACATGAAGGCGAGGAGTTCGCGGGCGATCGCGGTGACGGCGACGTTGGCGTCCTTGCCCCTCGAGACGAGGCGGCGGAACCGCGCGCACAGCCGGACCTGGGCCTTCCACGAGATCGCCTGGATGGGTACGGGCAGCTTTTCCAGACGCATGCGAATCTCCTCGGACACCTTGGCCTTGAAGCGGTACGCCCAGGCGGCTTCGACGAGGACACGGCGGGCGCGGCCGTTGCCGGTCTTGGTGATGCCGCCCTGGCGGCGGGTGGTGCCGCTGGAGTGCTCGGACGGAATCAGCCCGACGAACGCGGCGAGCTGGCGGGGGTTGGTGAAGCGGGTGAGGTCGCCGAGCTCGGCGACGACGGTGATCGCGACAAGAAACTGCACGCCGCGCAGCGCCTGCACGGCCTCGACCACCCCAGA